>OY760177.1:0-1931645 GCA_963663305.1 Candidatus Altimarinota bacterium | reverse complement strand
TTGGGATATATACCATTATGATTTATATAGGCTATCAGGGAACGAGTTTTTAGATTTTATGGGTATAGAAGAGGTTTGTGATAACGATAAGAACCTAGTTTTTATTGAATGGGCTGATAGATTACCTAAGAAATATTACCCTAATGAAAGGATCGATATACATATCAAAACATTATCTAAGGATACAAGAGAGATATTTATAGATTTCATATCAGAAAAAACATTATCGTTGGAAGAGGTATATGAATTATGGGACGAGTTTATGTGTCCTTTGAATATACAAAATCATATGAAACAGGTTGGAGAAGTAGCTAAAACTGTAGCTACTAAGATGGTTAGCAAAGGAGAGATAGTTAATATTGAATTAGTATATATATCAGCATTACTCCACGATATCTTACGTGTTTTAACTATAAAAACAAAATATTTTGATCCTCATTATACATCAGCGGTTACTGATAAACAGTTATTATTTTGGGAATCTTTAAGGAAAAAATTTATAGGCAAAGGCCACGAGGAGGCGGGGAGCGAGCTACTACGAGCTTTAGGTTATCCTCATATATCAGAAATAATAAAGAAACATCGGTTCGATTATATACTTGATAAAAACAGTTTTAGGAACTGGGAAGAAAAAATAGTGTACTATGCTGATAAGCTTGTATTACACGATAAACAGGTGACGCTAAAAGAACGTCTTGAGGATAGTTTAATAAGGCATCATGGCGGTGTCACTACAGATAAATTAAAGAAACTTTTTGAGTTAAATTATCTACTAGAGAAAGAGATTAGAAATATAATAGATTAAAAAAAAATTATACTATTTATATATGAGAGATATCGAGCTCATCGATATTATTTATTTTTTGGTTTCTTGAGGTTACCGGATTATATATCTCATAAAAAAGTTCAATAATCTCTTGTGTAGTTAATTGATCACATCTTAACCCTATTTGTTCTAACCCGGTTTTAACAGAATTAACTCTTGTAAGTAACCCTTTTTTAAGGTTCTCAAACTCGTTTCGTCTTTGGATGATTTTCTCTATTGAATCGTTAGGTGTTATGAACTCCAAAAACTGTGCAATAATATTTTTTTTCTTCGCTCTATAAGGATCTATCGGTATAACGACATAAAAATTTTTCTCCATGATATCAGCGTATTCAACAAGTTTCTTTATATACTCTTTATACTCATATGTCTGTTTTTTGAGTAACGGGTTCTCTTGTTTATCAGCAACCTCTTTAAGATGGTCAAGATATTTTATAGCGTCAAGCTTTTTTGATCTTATAACTATTTGTAAAGGGAACTCTAAAGTATTTAGAAAGTTCTGGTACCCTATAATTAAAGCTTGTTGTTCCGACTCAGATTTCAAGTTAAAATTAACACTTGATGTCTTTATGATCGATCTCATACCACCGTTTTTAAGTACAAGCACATTATCACGGATCTCAGCTATTTTTAAATGTAGCTGAGTACTTGCCATATTAGAAGTCTTTTTTTGGTGTGTTGTTTTATCGTTCATATTTATTTATTACTTAAATCTACCATCCTAGATATTTTATCTAGGTTAGATAAGGTGTCTTGTTTATTTAAAGGTTTATCATTATTAGTTTTTTTGTTTACTTTAGGCGGGTTAAGTTTAAGTGTTAATACAATATCCCCTGATTTATTCCATACGCGTATGTTAGGTTTGATAATAAACTCTAAAAACAAAAGACAAAATTTAAAAAGAGAGATATTGTTTATTTTTATGAAAGCGAACGCAATAGCGATAAGCCCTGGTATAGAGATGAAACCTGTTTCAATGACCCCAAGGATATATGTTCTAGCCAGGAAATTATATAATATATAAGATATAGCACCACCGATACCAATTATTATAAGCTGTTTAAGCGTTAAAATATTACCGAATATTTTATCCTCTATTTGAACATTTTGTGGTATTTTATATTTTTGCATCTATTAAAAACAGATAGTATCTGACAATAATACCATTTTTTACTTTTTATTTCAATGTTTTTGATCCAATATTTCTTTACAGAAAAAAAGATAACTTTGTACTTAAATATTAATACTATATATTTTTTTATTTTTTTTAGGTTAAAACTTTTAACCCTTTTTTTGTAACTAAAAGCATATCCTCTATACGTATCCTAATATTATTGACTATTATCTCTGGTTCCAAAGTAAAAACCATATTTTCTACAAACTTATAATCTTGGTATATTTTTTCGTATATAAACGGTCTCTCATGGACATAAAACCCAACACTATGCCCTAAATCAGCTACCTCAAGAGTCTCAGGATCAAACCCTGCTACCTCTAGCTCATACTTATAAAGTGAAACTGCCTTTTTTATCGGATCGTTTATTTTTATTTGAGTTATCACCTTTTTATGTACACCAACAAATTTATTATATAATCTCTCAAGTTTGCTATTGTTTAGAAAATACATCCTAGTACTATCAGATGCGAACCCATCTTTTACTACCCCCATATCTATAGCGATAATATCCTTCTTAGTAATTCTTCTGTTAACAGGGAAAGACGCTGTGGTATCTTTAATCCTTGGACCAGAAGTAATCGCTAAGGGGAATGCTAGATGTTCACCTTCCTTTAGTAATTGTAATCTAAGGATATGCGCAAGCTCGATTTCTGTTATACCGGGTTTTAAATATTTAGGAACATCATTAAGAATATTTTTTACAATCTTAGCGCTTTGGGTTATCCCTTCTATCTCTATCGGTGATTTTTGGTTCATTAAGAAACCTATTTTATCTTCAATAAAATAATAGTTTTTATCCTTTAATTGTTTTAAATGATTAATAGGTACATCACCGACGATCCCGATATTCTTATACTTATTTAGATATTCAAAAAAATTTGTTGATATATCATCTTCTACTACAGGTATAATTTTTTCAGTCGTTATTTTATTGATAGTTTCCACTAGATAATTTATTTCGAAAAATCCGCTTTCTTTTGGTGTTATATAATAGTAATCGTAAACTAATGGTCTTATCCCAGCAATCCATAGACTATACATAGGATTATGATAAGTATTATAGAAAAGGATTATATCAAGACCATCATTTTTAAGAATATTTCTAATCTGATTTTTCCGTTCCTGATAAAATATAGACATAATGAAATATTAAATTAATAAGTTTAACCAAATACTACAATAAATATATTATATTGTTAACAAAAATTTATTTATTAGATGATTAGAGCATAAAAATTTAAAGATATTGTTTTTGTTTAGAATAATTTATGAGTTAACAAAACCTTCAATAATCTTTAAACAATCTTCTCTAAAGCTATTTCTATAGGTATCAATAAAAGCCTTACTCTCAAAACATGTTTCAACTTTAACTATAGGGAACGGAAGTCCGATCCTTTCTTGATGGAATTTAACTAAATTTTTCTCCCAGTCTTGAGTCAAACATTCATCAGATTCAGGGAATATATATATACTTGATAAACACATCATAATATATTCTAGAACAACAGTCGGCCCACCAGTTGACCCTTCTTTAGCTAATTTTTTTATTTCATCAAAGCTTATTACTTGCTTTTGTTTCTTTGTAATATAAAACAATTCGTTATTTATAGTATCATATTTTACAGTTTGCATTTTCCCTTTCAAAGTAGTTATAGAAAATAATGATACATTAGGGTATTTTTTTAAATCTTGTTTCATTAATGAGCTTAACCCAAAAACAAGTTTTTTTATATCTTTTATAGCTAATATAAACTCATTAAAAAGCTTATCTACTTTATTAATTTTATTTTCGATAAAAATAGAATTTACTTTAGTCCAATAATCTCCCCATGTTAAATCATTTTTATCATTATGGTTTGTTAGGTGATTCTTAGCTTCTTTTATGAACTTTATAGCTTCATCGATATCTACATCCGTTAAGCTTTTTATTATTTCCCTTATTTTGTTTTTACTTAAATCACCACTGATGAAACTCTTTTTTGATATAGCATGTTTTAAATCTTTATCATGAATTAAATTATATATTTTTGCTATGGTTTCATCAGTTAGTTTGTTCTTATCCTTATTAGCTATTTCTAAAAACATTATTACGAAATCATAAACAGAGTCAATACTGTGTTTTAATATATCCTTATTAATTTTTTCATTAGATGAAGCACTAGAAACAACGATATCACCATAAGGTAATTTATGTAGGTTCTTTTTTATAAATCCACTAGTAAGAAACGGTATTTGGTTTAGGACCTCAATGAAACTAAAACCATTGAATACCGCTTTCTCACCGCTAGTTACTATAGGATCATTAAATAATGTTAAAGCCCCAGATTTATCGTTATCTATTCCTATGTTCTCTTTATTTAATCTATCAACGACTTTATTAACAAGTTGGTTACGGAATCGATAACTCGAATATAACCACGGCCCGGCTTGCTCAGCCATAACTATTTTTGGTTTAGATCTTTGTTTTTCAAAAAAATCTACATCTAATCCTAATTCATCAGCTATTTGGTTGTATTTGCCATTTTTATTTGGATCTCGTAGATGGTCTAATAACCCTTGGAAACTGTCTATTATTTCGGGTATTACGTATTTTTCTTTCTGTGCAACTTCATCTTTTGTAAGAATACTAGAAAGCATTTCATTATATGGGGAATTTTTATTTGTATATAACTGACTATTAATATTAAAGCTGGTTTGGTCACAAAAAAGTTTCTCTAATATATTTTGAATTTTTTTGTATATATCGTTACTAGTATCTATTAATATCAATGATTCATTGGATATGGGCATCCTTAAATTATCTTGAAAAATTGAATATAAAGGATAATTAAAAATCTTATTAAAGTTGGTTGTTAGAAGGAAGTTTTGATCTTCATTTGATCGAGGGTTAACAGTTTTTAACTCTTTGCCCTGATAATTTCCCTTTCCAAGATTATCCAATATGTATTTTACTTTTCCTGACATAAAAAAAATATTATATTATAAAAATGGCCTCTCTAGTGAGAGACTATATAAATTAGTAAATTGTTTTTAAACCTTATTTATCTCTCACACCACAAATCTGCGCAATAATGCACACAGTTAAGAGTTCAATAATAATGAGAGATTGTTTAAACATATTTAATTTTAAGACAATACTATTTAAACTTATCAAAATATATATGTTTTGTCAATAGATTTTTTTGAACCTCTTTTTTATTTTTTGATATACATAGAATCTTAGGTCAAATAAGTTTATTATTTTTTTAATTAATAAATATGTAGATTCTAAGAGATTTGAATTGTTCTCGTAGTTTTTTTATTGCTGTATCGCTTATTAGTTCACAATTTGCTAAATTTAGATCTTGAATATTCTTGAACTTAGAAATATATGTTAGACCTGTATCGCTTATTAGTTCACAATACCTTAAATTTAGATATTGATGTTATATTTTCTGGGAGCATAGGTTTTAAGTTATTATTGCAACTATTACTTTTCCCTATGCTAATTTTGTAATAAGGCTTTTAACAATACAAAACAGATAGCCATATTTTAGAGTTTTGAAAAAAATCTGGTATTTGTTTAAACAAAAAGATAGACTGCTACTATATTAAATTAAGGTTTATGAGATACTGGTATGAGAAAACACCTCTGGTTTGTTTAGCTCCTATGGAGAATTATTCTGACTCAGCTTTTAGACAAGTTGTAAGAGATATATCTAAGGAAATAGTTGTATTTACTGAGTTTATAAGTATTGACGGGCTTTACTATAATAGTAAAGAAGTGTTAAAAAAAGGTTTATTTAAAAAAAGAGAAAAACCTATAGTGATACAGTTATTTGGTAACAATATAGAGTTTTTTAGGAACGCGTATGAATTACTTAAAGATTTTGATATAGATGGTATAGATATTAATATGGGGTGTCCTGCTAGTAAGGTTATCCAGTGTCAGTACGGTGCAGCGTTATTACAATCGCCTGAGAAGGCCTGGAGGATAGCTGAGGAGATAGTGAAGATCAGTCGTATCCCTATCTCCATCAAAACACGGTTAGGTTGGGAAGATCCTTATCAAATAATTGATTTTGCAAAAGGGTTTGAAAATATAGGTGTTCAAGTTATTACTGTTCATGGCAGAACATATAAACAAGGGTTTTTAGGTGATGCTGATTGGGAGCCAATATACGAGTTAAAGAGGAATACTAAAATGAAGGTTATAGGGAATGGCGATATAAGATCAGCTAAAGATATTTTAAGAATTAAAAACAATTTAGATGGTGTTATGATAGGTAGAGGTGCGTTTGGTAACCCATGGGTTTTAAAGGAAGTATATGATTCATTGAATTTGGATAAAGAGATAAATCTTAGTGTCTCTTTTAAAGAAAAAATACCTTTTATGATAAAACATATTAAATATCTAATCGATTTAAAAGGAGAGAGAAAAGCGATGTTTGAGATACGCAAACATTTATCTAGTTATGTTAAAGGGATTGATGGAGCAAGCAAAATAAGATCTAGGTTAGTAAGAGTAGAGAGTTTTAATGGAGCTAAAGAAATACTAGAGGATTTATCCAAATAAAAAATTAAGTATATTAATAGCAGTTTTTTGATCAATAAAAAAAGGGCTAAGCGCAATAGTTATAAAACTGGCATTTTTTGCTAACTTTATTATAACATCTTTCTTCCTTTCAAGATTAGATGAGTCATAAAAAAAATCTATATCTATATTTAAGATAGTATTTTTGTAACATAAAAGCTCTTGCTCAAAAAGTTTTGTTTCTGTTCGTATTTGAACGACTTTTTGTATTAGAGATGTTTTTATAGCAGGTATTATATAATTACCGACATTAAGATACGTATTAGTATATTCAAAAATATGGTTTAATGATAATGTATCTAAAAAAACGGCAGGTGATCTTAGATCACTATGCTGGTCAATATGGATAAGCGTACAACCTTTTTTTATTGTTTTGTTATATAAAGCTTGGTACCAAAAATAAAAGGAATGGTTATGGTTGTCAACGATTACTGTTTCTTTCGCATATACTAATGTATTAATAAAATTTTTTATACCGTAACCGGTAATAAGTTCGTTATTCTCGTTATATTCTTGGATAGCTATATTGTTACTTATTGCTACGTCATCAATAAACCCATGAACACATCTAGGCACAAAGATCTCTGTTTTACCTAAAGGATCTTTAGATCTTAGATCAAAAGAGAAACTGTTGTTAGAAATATCTTTTGTTATATAAAACCCTTCTTGATAATATTTTATTTCCATTTACCTTCTTTTTTTATCAGTTCTATTAGTTTAGAAACAGCTTTATCCGCAGGGATACCCCTTTCGACTATTTCTTTACCTTTAAAAAGTGTTATTTTCCCCGGGCTACCTCCAACATACCCGAAATCAGTATCAGATAATTCTCCGATACCGTTCACTATACACCCCATAATACCTATTTTTATACCTTTGAGATGACTGAGTTTTGACTTGATTTTATAGGTAACTTTTTCTATATCGAAAAGGGTTCTACCGCATCCAGGACAAGAGATAAATTCTGTTTTAGTTATTCTTTTACCGCATGTTTGAAGTATATTATAACATTCTTTAAGTTCGTTTATTGGGGCTTCAGTCAGAGAAACCCTTATGGTATCGCCTATACCTTCAAGAAGCAATGTCCCTATCCCTATCGCAGATTTGATCCTTCCTTCGCTTAGGTTGCCTGCTTCAGTAACTCCAAGATGTATAGGATAATCCATACCTAGTTTATCCATCTCTTTTACAAGGAGCCGGTTAGAATCTATCATCAAGATCGGGTCAGATGCTTTTATAGAAACTATAATATTATTGAATCCATGGTTCTTGAAGATACGTAAATATTCTAGTGTAGACTCTACCATCCCTTTAGTAGTATCACCGTATTTACTTAAGATCCTTTTAGATAAAGAGCCGTGGTTGGTCCCAATACGTATCGCGATATTATATTTTTTGAGTTTCCCTATAAAAGGGGTTAAATTATTCTCTATTTTTTCTAGTTGATTATTATATTCTTCGTTACTCCAAATTTTAGTATTCTCAAACTGATCATCAAACAGGTTCCCGGGATTGATACGTATCTTATCAGCGTATTCAATAGCTTTATAAGCTATATCAGGAGAGAAATGTATATCAGCGATTAATGGTGTTTTATATCCGTTTTTGACTAGAGTAGCTTTGATCTTTTTAAAAGCTTCAAGATGTTTTAGTGTGGGTGTTGTTATCCGTATGAGCTCAGATTTTTGTTCTATGCATTCTATACACTGATTTACTGTTTTCTTTATATCCAGTGTATCAGTATTTGCCATAGTTTGTACACGTATTTCGTTATTACCGCCTATACCTACACAACCTATATTAACAACCCTTGTTGTTCGTCTTTTTTTCATTTGTTTTATTAATAATAACAATAGGATTATACACATTTTTTATATATTTATAAAAAAATTGTATTTTTTGGTAACAAAATATAAAGTGTTTAAGTATTACTAAATAAAAAAATATGGAGAGATATGATTACTGTATTATTGGAGGAGGCCCTGGTGGGGTTGAAGCGGCAAAGATATTATCTGAGTTATCAAAAAAGGTTTGTATAATAGAAAAAAATCATATAGGTGGTACCTGCTTAAATAGGGGATGTATCCCAGCGAAAGCTATGCTGTATTCATCTGAATTGTATTCACTCACAAAAAAGATGGGTGAGTATGGTATTAATATAAATGATGTTCAATATGATTATAAGACAATGGTAGAAAAAAGGGATAATATAATAGAGAAGCTCAGAAAAGGGTTAACATTTGTCCTAAAAAATAAAGGTGTAGAAATAATCAAAGGTGAATGCATGAAGATAGACGAAAATAGAATAGTGTTAAGTGATGGCAGAGTTATTGTTTCTAATATTGTTATAATTGCGACGGGAGGTCTCCCTAAAACGATAAACTTTGATGATGGTAATGAAAGGGTTTTAACGTCTGATACGGTGTTTAATCTAGACTCATTACCTAAATCTATTACAATTATAGGTGGAGGGCCGGTAGGTACTGAATTTGCGACCTTTTTTAACCGGTTAGGTACTAGAGTAACTATTATAGAATCATCAGAAAGGTTGTTACATCATTTTGATTATCATCTTGGGGATGAGCTAACTAAAATGTTTAAAAGAGAAGGGATAAATACGTGTATCAATATAAAAGATATAACAAAAGCTGATATATCTTTAGATTTAAAATCAGCTGATTACATATTATGTGCTATAGGTACTAAACCAAATACACAGTTTTTAGATAAAATACTACTTAATGAAAGAGGTTATGTAAAAGTGGATAACAATTTTCAAACAAATTTAAAGAATATATACGCTATAGGTGATGCTATAGGCTTATCAGGTACAGCTTATGGAGCGGAAAGAGAAGGGAGATATTTAGCGTACTATTTACTGGGAAAAGATATTTCACTAACTCCTGTAGATTATAAGATAATGCCTAATATTGTTTTTTCTTATCCTGAAGTAGCTACATGTGGTTATAAATCCAAAGATTTAGAGAATATTAAATATGATATAAAAACTATTCAATATATAGTTAACGGTAAAGCTAATATCAAAGATGAGACAAGAGGTAAAATATGGATGTATTACGAAAAAGATACCGGGGTTATATTGGGTGTACATATTATTGGTGATAATGCTACTGAGCTTATAAATATGATACCGGTAGTATTACAGAACAAACTAACTATAAATGATTACTTGAAATCTGTATGGGCGCATCCTGTATTGTCAGAAGTAATAAAAGAATTAATGTTAGGTTAGGTGATTAAATATAATTTAAGATTTTTTAAAAAGTTGCTACGAAATTTATAGAGATATCTTATTATCAATTTTTTTGATTATATTATATCAAAAAGATTGATGTTTAATCTTTGAAAAATTATAATTAGGAAGAATTTTAATAAAAAAAAATGATTAAAAAAATACTTCTATCATTATTAGTAATACCGATACTGGTATTAGCTATAATTTATGTTAATAATAATTTGGTTAAGAATAGATATAAAACAGATGAAAGAAATGTAGTTATATCTGATTCTTTCGAGCGATATATGAATGTGCCAAGGGTCTATGCTACTAATATCCTAGAAACTGAAAAACTATCTTATAATCTACCTATAGAGATAAATTTTACTAAAGATATGGATAAAGACTCAGTAGAGTCTTCGTTTAGTATCGAACCAAAAATTAATGGTGATTTTGTTTGGGAGAACAAGAAAACAGTATCGTTTAAACCGTCTGATAATTTTGAAAAAGATCAAAAATATCAATTTAGTATCTCAAAAAACGCTATAACTCTAGACGGAGAAGAGTTAGTTGAACAGTATAATAGAGAATTTATTACAACAGAAGCGCCAGATATTGTTTTGGTCTCACCAGAAGGAGAAGTATCAGTAGATACAGAAATAACAGTGATGTTTTCTAAACCGATATTTGCTTTATCTGTTTTGGACATAACAGATCAATATGACTACCCGTTAAAGATAGAACCGGCAATAGAGGGTAGGTTTAAGATATTAGGTACCAATAGTTTCCAGTTTGTGCCTCAAACCGACAAAGAACAAAGGTTGCCGTTCTCTACTTCTTTTAAAGCGATGATAGATAAAGAGTTTTTAGGGTCGAAAGAAGATTATGTTTTTAAGTTCCAAACGCCTGAGTTGGATGTTATTGATAGATCAAAAGAGTTAGTTAATGATGAACCATACAGGCTAGTTTTTAATCAGCCGGTTGATAAAGATAGTTTAGAAGAATATCTTGTGATACAGAAGGAAAATGAGAATATCTCTTATAATATCGCTTATGCTAATAAAGAGATATATAAAAACGGCAAAAAAGAGATAATAGATCTTGATAACATAATAGAAATAACTTTAGATAATAATTTTGGGTATGATAATATTTATAGATTTATTCTTAAAAAAGGGTTTTACGGTAAAGAAGGTAATCTCCCGTGTAAAACCGGTTTTAATGAGGTTTTGGAGGTTAAGTCTTTTGTTGATAATATTAGCCCTAATATGGATGATAGAGTTGGGGTTTTATCCCAACCTATAATAACTTTCCATGAGGAGGTGATGTTGGATAGCATAGAAGATAGTGTAAGTTTTAGCCCTGATATAAATTTCAGTTATGAATATATTGAAGAATGTGAAATATACAAAGATGAGAAAGAGATAGAAAATATTGATGATGATATATGTAAGAAATATGTGGTCAATAAAAAGAGGGTAAAGATAATCCCTAGTGTACCTTTAGTTTTCAATCAGACTTATAATTTAAGTATTAGCGATAGTATACAAACTGTAGACGGGGCATATAAGATGGGTAAAGACTATACGAAGGAGTTTAATGTAGCTGATGCACCTCAAATAATAGGGTATAACCATGATGGTAGTTATACGCAGTTCTGTATCTTTAGTAACAACCCAATCAACACAAAAGATCTAAAAGACAAAATATCTTTTACTCCTGCTATAGATAGAGATATTATGGGGTATTCATATAAACTGAAATACTCAAATGAAAAAACGTATGCAAATATATGTAATATCAAAGAGTATGATGGTAAATACGCAACGATGATTAATTTAAAGATGGATCCTAATACTTCGTATGACGTTATTTTGAACGATAATTTCGATGATTTTTATAAACAGAAACTTATTTCAGCTTTCAAATTTAAAATAAAAACTGAGGATATAAGGTATGAAGATACTGATATCAGATTGATTAATAATGATTTTTATAATTTTATACCTTATAAAAGTAGTAATGATTTAGAGGTGGTAACTAAAAATATACCTGTTTTGGATATAGAGATATGTAAATTGGATTTTCAAAAATATTTACAAACAGATAAAAACAAGGACGGTAAATACGGTGATTTTTGGGGTGAGATTGCGATCGGTAATACATTTTGCGATAAATATTTATCTTATAAAGAGATTTTAGGTAACAAGTATTGGGATCCCGTGTATACTGCTATCCCTGTACAAGATAAGATGAAGGAAGAAGGGATCTATTATATAAGACTAACTTCACCTTATTTTAAACGCGAGGAGTATGATTGGAGAGATAATATCAAAATCAAAACAGGTGAAATACAGAAAATTACTGATACTGTTTTGGTTGTGTCTAAGAACGCTGTGTTTGTGAAAGATATAGGTAATAAAAAAATGCTTATATGGGGTTTAGATATATTGTCAGGGAAAGAAAAAACAGGTTTAAAGTTCAATCTATATGATGATTACGGTAATATAGTAAAAAGTAGTATAGAGTATATAGGCGACGGTATATATACAGGGAGTATAGATGAATGGAAATATATAGAAATAATTGATGAAGGGGTATCATCTTTTATAACTTATGCATGGGATACAAGAATCAGACCAGAGAATAATCGGTTTGAAACAGGTGGTAGTAATTATATATATACTGAACGTCCAATATATAGACCTGGCCAGAAAGTCTTCTATAAAGCTATATTCAGAGACGAAGAGGATGTCTCTTTTAGTATCCCGAAATCAAAAAAATCGGGTATCGCGATATTTGATCCTGAGGGTGAAGAGATATTTAAGAGTGAATACGATGTTACGGCTAAAGGTATATTAGCGGGTGAGTATTCGATCCAAAAAGATGCTAGTTTAGGTCAATATCGTATAGATACATGTCTTCTTGAGAACAAAAAATGTACTAATAACGCTACTACTTATTTTAGTGTAGAAGAGTATAAGAAACCTGAGTATGAGGTTACTGTTGATACTGATAGAACTGATTTAATCGATAAGGATACAAGCTTAATCAGTTTTGTATCTAAATACTATTTTGGGTTACCTTTTGAAGGTAGTATGAGGTTTAATATTAAAGCAAAACAATGGTTTTTTGATAGGTATGAGGGAGGGTACGTGTTCGAAGAAACCGAAAATGTGTTTTGTGGTGGTATATGTAGAATGTGGTATAATATAGAGAAGAATATAGTATCAGGAGAGCTCAGTTTTGATAAAGATGGTAAAGCGTATCTTGAACATAAATTCGATATAAAAGATTATAGCGAAGAGAAACAGTGTAGCCTAGAATACGTTATCCAAGCTATAGCTACTGATGATTATACTAACAAAATATATTCTGAAAAAAGTATTATAGCTCATTTAGGTGAGTATTATATCGGACTAAAAACAGATGATTATTTTGTAAAAAATGGTGAGGAAATTAGTGTCGATATAGTTTCTGTTGACCCGCAAGGGAGGAAAGTAGGTGATAAAGATATAACTGCGTATCTAATACGTAGAGAATGGGTAGAAGCGGGTAAAGAGGATAATAAGAGATGGGTTCTAAAAGAGAAAGAGGTAGATAAAAAAAAGGTTACTACAGGAGTGACCGGTAAAACGTCTTTAGATTTTAGTATCCCTAAGAAACTGTCGGGAGAATATAAGATACTGATAGAAAGTATGGATAGCAGAGAGAATATACTGAGGTCATCAATCAATGTATATGTGTCTTCAAGAGATAATATCGCTTGGGGTAGAAACAATAGTTTCGGGATGGAGGTATTCACAGATAAAAACGAGTACAAAGTTACTGAAGATATAGGGTTTTACGCTAAATCACCATTCATCTCGGCTAAAGGGTTGCTCACTATAGAGAGAGGTGATTTCTATTTACATAAAGTGGTAGATATTAACGAGGCTTTATTCAAAACAACGCTACCTGTTTTCCAGAAATATATACCGAATATTTTTGTCTCTCTTATCGTATTTAAATATGGTGCAACCCCAGATTTTAAGATGGGTGTTACTAATGTATTGATAGATAATAACAAGAAAAAGATTAATATAGAACTAGAAACAGATAAAAAAGAGTATTTACCTGCTGACACCTTGAAACTTAAAATACATACTACAAATGATGAAGGGGCGCCTATAAAAACTGATATATCTGTTAGGGTAACTGATGCGAGTGTTTTAGCGCTTAAAGATGATAATAAAATAAATATATTAGAATATTTCTATCATATAAGAGGGTATATAACAAATACTTTCTCTTCGTTAGTAAAACAAGCGAACCCTGAGTATAGAGAACATGTTTTGAGGGACATCTCAGGTACAAAAGAGGATAGTGTTTTAGAAGCGGCACCGATGGCCACAAAACAGAATCTAGGATCAGGAAAAAGAGCGGTTTTTGAGGATACAGCTTATTTTAAAACAGGGATAGAAACAGACGATGATGGGTATATCGAACTGGAGATACCTTTACCTGATAATCTAACTACATGGAATATAGAGGTTTTAGGTATAAGCGACGATACGAAGGTGGGTACAAGCAATATCGATATAATCACAAACAAACCGTTATTTATAAGACCGCAATTCCCACGATTTTTTAGGGTCAATGATACTGTTGATTTAGGGGTTATAATACAGAATACGAAAGAGGAAGAGATAGCAGCTGAAATAGAATTAAGTATCGATAATTTGAGAATCGAGCAGGATAAAACGATAAAAAAGGTTTTACAAAAAGGTGAGAACAGATGTTTTTATAAGGTATATATCCCCAAAGATATCGGTAATTATTCGATAATAAACTTAAAAGTAAAAACAGGATCTTATACAGATGAGATAGAGCTAAAAATACCGATAGAAGACTTCTCTACTGAGGAAGTGATAGCGTCTAGTGGCTATTTTGATGATGATTCGATGAAAGAGGTTATCAGATTGCCTAAACTAATAGAATCCGGGCTAGGTAGTATAGAGATCAATTTGAGTGCTACATTAATAAATTTTATAGAGGACTCTTTTAACTATTTAATAGATTACTCATACGGTTGTACTGAACAGGTTATGACTAAATTAGTAGCTTTATCAGTGATAAAGAAAGCACAAAGTCTACCTAATACAAAAGATATACTAGCGCCTAAAGATAAAGATGGCGAGCCTATCAATATCGACGAGGCTATAGAAGAAAATCTTATTCTGGTATACAAGAACCAACGATATGATGGTGGGTTTTCGTATTGGTATCAATCAAGAGAAAGTGCACCTTATTTATCAGCGTATATCTTATATGGGCTAAATACGATCGAGGGGGCAGGGTATAAGATAAAAAAAACTGTTAAAGATAAGCTTGTAAAATATCTAACTTCGTATATAGATAAGATAGTCGGTAGACTAGAAGATAGCCCAGACGGAGAAACAAAAAAAATAGATAAAAATATCTTAGCTTATATACTGTTTGCTTTAAAGGAATCAGGTATATCAAAAGATAAACTTATTATATCTTTATATAAAGATATAAAATCATTAAATATTCTATCTAAATCGTATTTACTTATGATGTTAGACAATAAAGATCAGGTTAAGGAGGTAATAGATATTATACAAAACGAGATAACAATAGATCAAAGAGGAGCGTTTATAGATGAGGATAAATTATCCTATGTTTATATGACAAATAATATTAAAAACACGTGCTCAGTTTTACAAGCTTTAGCAAGAAAAGAGATAAATAACCCGTTAATACCGAAGCTGATTGCATGGTTAGTTACTAACAAAAAGGAAGGTGATAAGCGGACAACACAAGATACTATATCTATATTAGTCTCGTTTACTGAGTTTTTAGGGATAACAGAGGAGACAGCGTCTGAGTACGATGTTGATCTAAATATTAATGGCCAAAAGGTAAAAGATATACAAGTGAGGCGAGACAATGTTTTTAAGAACTACAATTATACCACTTCTTTGTCAGACCTGAATTTTAGTATGCAAGATAACAAAATAGGGTTTGAGAAGAACGGAGAAGGCCGGTTATATTATGATATAGTTATGAAATATTTTGTCCCTATAGAGACGGTCAACCCGCGTAATGAAGGGTTTGAAATAAACAGGCAGTACTATAAAACAGATGATAAAAATCATGAGAGACCTTTAAAACAAGCTAAAATCGGTGACACCTTGAAAGGTAAACTCAAAATTATAGTTAATGAAGAACGTAATTTCGTTGTTATAGAGAACCCGTTACCAGCCGGTTTTGAACTAGTTAATTTTAATTTAAAAACATCAGATAAAACATTAAAGACTGAACCTGATATATATTTTGATCATATCGATACTAAAGATATTATGTATGAAGAAAGTGAGTACCGGTTCTATCAAAGTTTTTGGAGTAATAAAGAGTTTAGGGACGATAAATTATTGTATTTCGCTGATATCTTGCCTAAAGGTGTATACGAAATAGAGTTTTATGTTAATGTAGTATCTTCAGGTGAGTTTAGGCATCCACCCGCGATAATAAGAGAGATGTATTACCCTGAGATATTTGGTAGAACATCAGGTGATATCTTCAATGTTACCAGATAATTATCTAATATAATTAATATGAAATACATAAAATATATACTGTTCCTCTTATTTTTTATACCTGTGGTCTTAAAAGCTGATGGGTTTATAGTATTAGATCCTATCCCATATACTGTGCCTTTATCTGTTAGGTATCATTATGTTGATATCGATATAGATAACCAAATGGCAAAAATTAGTATCGATCAAGTATTCGTAAATAATAACGATTATGAGGTAGAAGGTACATACATTTTCCCTATACCAAGGGATGCAACTATAAATAATTTCGCTATGTATATAGATAATAAATTAATTAATGGAGAGCTATTAGCAAAAGATGAGGCGAGGAAAATTTATGAGAAAAAAGTTATAGAGCTGATAGATCCTGCTTTACTTGAATATATAGGTACAGGTATGTATAAAACAAAGATATTTCCTATAGGTCCTGGTGAAGAAAAAAGAGTGAAACTTGAGTATACGCAGTTAATTAATAAAAACTATAATACATATAATTTTTTGTATCCATTGAATACCGAGAAATTCTCTAGTGAGAAATTAGAAGAGGTGAAGATACAGGTATCTATTAACCATAACAGGAACATAAAGAATATTTATTCGCCAACACATGATATAGAGATAACAAGAGACAATGATACTCAAGCGGAGATAGTCTATGAAGAGAAGGATATTATCACGAAAATAGATTTTGAGTTGTTTTTTACTGAAGACGAGAATGATGTAGGTATAGACCTACTTACATATAAAGAGAAAAATAGAGACGGATATTTTATGGTACTGGCTTCTCCAAAGGTCGATTTTAAGAAAGAGGATAAATTACCTAAAGAGATAGTATTTGTTATAGATAAATCTGGTAGTATGGTAGGTGATAAGATAGATCAAGCTAAAAACGCTTTAATATATTGTTTAAAAAAGCTTAAACAAGATAACTTCAATAATATAGATAGATATAATATAGTTAACTTTAGTGATACTACTGATCTATATAAGGATACATTACAGATACCTGATAATATAGATGAAGCTATAAGTTTCGTTGAGGATATCGAAGCTATAGGCGGGACTAATATCAATGAAGCGTTAGAGCGAACATTATCTTTGTTTTCTGACCAAAACAAAAGTAAGCTCTTGATCTTTTTAACTGACGGTGAGCCGACAGTAGGCGAGATAGATATGAGTACAATAGTGAAAAATATCAAGGACTCTAATACATTAGGCGTAAAAATTTTTGTGTTTGGTGTAGGCGATGATGTTAACACACATTTACTGGATTTTATATCAGGTGATAGCAAAGCATTATCTACTTATGTTAAAGAGGATGAAAGTATAGAATCAAAAATATCTTCTTTCTATGATAAGATCTCTTACCCTTTCCTCAGGAATATCTCAATAGATATCTCCAAAGAGATAGGGATATACGATATATACCCAAAATATCTACCGGATATATATAAAGGATCAGAGTTAGTTGTTTTAGGTAGATACAAAAACCAAGGCGAATCTTTAATCTCAATTAACGGAGAGTACATAGATATTAATAAAGGGTATTCAATAAAATCACAATTTGATGATTTTAATACCGGATATAGTTATCTCCCATCGCTTTGGGCGTCAAGGAAAATAGGGTATTTGATGGATCAGATAAGATTATATGGTGATACTTCTAATGAGTTAAGAGAGAGTATTATTAACCTGAGCAAGGATTACGGTATAATAACCGAATACACTTCGTTTTTAATAGATTTACCAGAAGAGAATTTTATCGATAATGCATTAGATAGGCTAGAAGATAATTTACAGGATTTTGGTGCCTATACCGGTGAGTCAGCACAAAAATCTGTACTAAGTACACAAACATTACAAAGAACGTTAAATATATCGAGTAATAGGATACTGGATACAGAAAAAGAGGGTATGGTTAGAAAGATCAATAATAAGATATTTTATTATAATAACGGTGTATGGGTTGATAATGATTTTATAGAAGATACCGCAAAAGAGATAGGTTATGGTACAGCGGATTATTTCAAGTTAATTGATTTAGATGTAGTAAATGCTAAATACCTTTCTTTAGGTAAAAAAGTAGATTTCTGTAATAAAGATAAATGTTATCAAATAATAGAAAATGATTTAAGTAATATAAATAATTTTATAGATGTAGATGAAAATCATTTTGCTTATGATATTATAAATGAAATGTATGAATTAGGTATCATATCAGGATACCAAAACATATATTTTAAACCTAATAACCCTATAACAAGGGCAGAATTTTTAAGTATTTTAATAAAATATTTTGATATACCTATAGATACATCTACTAATATCTATTTCGAAGATATAAAAAAAACTGATTGGTATTATGATATCTTATTATCATCAGTTGGAATGGGTATAGTTAAAGGGTATGAAGATAATACTTTTAGACCTAATAGTCCTATAACAAGGGCTGAATCAATAAAAATACTTATACAATATCTAGGTATAGAGAGATTAAACCAAGCATCAGAGTTTATTGATATATCTAATCATTGGGCAAAATCTTATATAGATAGCGCATATCAAATAGGTATAATTTCTAAAAAAAAGTATTTTAATCCTGATAATAATATAACCAGGGCTGAAGCGTTAAAAGTTATATATAATACAAACTCGATTGATTAGTTAAAAAGAATGGAGAGATTTATTATCTCTCCAAAAAAATTATTTATCTTTTTGTTCTTTCTTAAAAATTTCTGATCTGAACTGTCCAGTTTCTTTCCCTTCTATATAGTATAGAGACTCTTCTTCATCTAAACATTCTGAAAGATTATCAGTCTCATTATATTCATGATATTCTTCTAAGTTTAGATCTATCTCAGATTGTTTATTATTACGCTTATCATCTATTTCTATATTAAATAAAGGAGTATCTAGAGTTTGATCTTTATTATCTTTTGGCGTAAACATTAATTCTTCAAAACTTTTTTTTTCTTCCATTTTTTCACCTTTTTTTAAAAAAACAAAAAGTATGTCTTATTTATGCATAAAAGTTTTTTTATGTCAAAAAAATTAGGATTTCTTAATCTTAAATTTTTTTAGTAATAAAATATTTTCTTCTATTTTATAAGTAAGAGTAAAATATAGAACTACTCCAATAAAACTAGAGATAGAACTTATAAAAAACGTTATAAACGTATTATTATATTTATATATGAATGGAAGAAAAATTTCGATATTTTTAAGCATATTATTAAAAATATTCAAGCAAAAAGAAGATGAACTGATAAATATTTTTATATAATATACAGAGATACCCATTATTATAGAGAAAAACAAGATTTGTAAAAAATATTTGATATCAAATATTGATGGTAATATACCATAAAGAGATATTTTTTTATTTAAAAAATATATATGAGCAAAAAAATTAAAAGAGTAAGCGATAACTCCTGCGGTAGCTAGCCCATATATACCCCATATATTACTAAAATATAAACCAACAGAGAAATTAATAATAATAGTTATTATCCCTAAAATAACTGGTGTTTTACTATCAAATAATGAGTAAAAAGATCTTGTTAACAAAGGTAAAATACTTAAAAAAATTAGGTTTATACATAATATACCTAGAACATAAGATGTATTATCAATATTTTTTGTGAATTTACCATACCCTAAAATTAAAGTTATGATCTCAGTTCTTAAAACAAAAATACCTATACTTGCAGGTATACTCAAAAACAAGATTTTTTTTATATTAGATTTAATAGTATAATAAAATTTTTCGTAATTTTTATTAGCAACATATTTAGATAAAATACCAAAGCTACAAATAGCTATAGATAATCCTATAATCCCTATAGGGAAAGATTGTATATCCTGTGCGTATTTATATATAGTTAGACTACCAATTGCTATAGTAGATGCAATACTACCTTCGATTATAAAATTTATTTGTTGTATAGCTAGCCCAAAGATACGTGGTATAGCAAGCAAAATAGTTTTCTTAAAATCGCTTCTTTTTATATTAAGTATAAATGAATACTTATACCCTTTTTTAAAAATAACAGGTAATTGTATCGCCATATGCAAAAACGCACCACCTACTACACCAATGGCAACACCATATATACCATAAATAGGACCTAAAACAATTATCCCAAATATTATACTTATATTATAAAGAATAGGGCTCAAACTATAAGCTAGAAACGTATGGAAAGCGTTTTGTATACTACTAGCTATACCTGATATCCCAAAAAATATAGGTGCTATAATCATTATTCTTACTAAATTAGTTGTTGTATAAATTATTTGTTCAGAGAATCCTGGATATATTAATTTAAGTAATATAGGGGCAAAAATAAATATTATTAAACAAACGCATATTACAACTATTAGCAAAAAATTTAATAGATTGTTAGTAAAATTCCATGCGTTTTTATAATCTTTTTTTGCTAGATAAGAGCTGAATATAGGTATAAACGCAGCAGATATAGCTCCGAATAGTATTAAGTTGTATACTAAATCAGTTATCTGGAATGCAGCGAAATATGCGTCAACTACACCATTGTCAGTCCCAAAAAAAGATGCTAATCGATTATTTCTAAAAACACCTAGTAATCTACTTAAAAATGATGATATTGCAAGAAGTGTAGGTCCAGTCATCTATAAAATAATATTTTTTCTATTTTAACAAATTCTCTTAATGAAGATAAATAAAAAATTTTGATTTTTATATTTTTTAAGATTAATTTTATTAGTATATATATTGATAAAGCTCTATTAAATAATTTTTTTTAAACAAATTGTTTAAAAATGAGGATTGACTTATCTAAAATTTATTGATTAAATATACGCGTGTTAATTTACACTATAGTTTTATAAGGAGAAAAAATGATGATTAAAATAATATGTACATTTTTTTTAGAATTTACTTGTATGTGTATTTTTGAACATTATTTTATTTCAAGACCAAGTGATAGTACTACTAAAAAAGGGGTTAGGCGTGTAATGTTTTTATTTGTATTATTGTTTTCAGGGTTATATCTTTATAATGATGAAAATAAAAATCAAAAAAAAACTGTAATACAAATAACTAAAAAAACTGGTAACAATAAAAAGATTCAATCCAACAAAGGGTTTAATAATAAACAAGAAACCAAAAAAACAAAAAAAACCATAAACTCAGAAGGAAATAGTTCAAAAAGAGATGATAGTTTAAAAAGCACTCAACATAAGGAGCTATCAAATCGAGTAGATGATGAAAATATATCACAAAAAAACATATCTCAAATAGATAAAATATCTGGAACCGGATTATTAAAATTCAATAAATCAGCAAGCGACAATATAATAAGAAAACTTACACCTTATCAGAAAAAAAGGTTAAAACAAGCTGATTTAATGCTGGATGTGTTATTTACAAAAATCTTACGTAACCCTAATCTACCAAAGAAGACTTTTTTGCAGGATATAATTGGAGATATAGAGAAAAATTTAATCTCAAAAGTAATATTTAATTTTGAAGGTGATTCAAAAAAAAGTCTAGTTTTAGATTTTGATAATATACCAATAAAAAGTATTTTTACTGTAATCAGAAAATATACATTTTCTTTAAAAATTAGAGCTAATTCAATTAAGATGTTAATTGAATATAAAAATGGTACCAATGAAGAGAAAGATGTATTTTAGTTTTTACAAAGGAGGAAGAAATGAAGATTACAATTATTTTATGTTGTGTTTTATTAGTAGTTTGTAGTTGCTCATCTGTCGATAATAAAGTAGAGCCTGTCAACAAAAAAGGATTAACTGTATCTAAAGAAGAAGATAACCTTTATACTTCTCGAGTGGGTCAAAAGTCAAATCAAAGGACTACAATAACAATAGAAAGATTTTCTGAGAGTATGTTCGATGAAAAAGAAAGTAAGGGGAATAATACAAAGATTGGTTTGATAATCGATAATAAAGATCCAGTAGAGGATAATGATTCAAGTACCGAAAAAGAAAATAAGGTGAATAATACAAAGATTGGTTTGATAATCGATAATAAAGATCCAGTAGAGGATAATGATTCAAGTACCGAAAAAGAAGATGAGAAAAGTAATACAAAAATAACCAAAGAAGCACTTCTAAATATGATAAAAGGGTGTCAAAAACAGCTAAATGGTTATGGGGAAAGATTAGACACTCATGAGAAAAGTTTTGCAAGTTTTAAAAATGATTGTGAACAATTCTCTGGAAAACTAAAAAAAGAAGAAAGCTCGGAATTGTTTTCAAAAATTAATGCTATTAAATCTAATAAAGGTGATAGTATTATATATGCATCAACACTAACTGCTAAAGACCTATCAAAAGATACTAATTATCAACGGATTGTTTTGGCAAGTGATAGTAGTACTGAAGAAAGCTTAAAGCCTGTAACCGGCTCAAATTATCATTATATCTCTTACAGAAATAAGTATTCGCAACTACTGAAAAAACTGAGGGAGAGTGAGGAGACTATCTCAAACTTACACACAAAAATTTCTAGTTTAGAAACAAAAGTGAGTAATTTAACTGTCAGATATAATGAGAAAGAGGCGGAAAACAAAAACTTGCTTTATGAGATCGAACTATGGAAACAAAAATACAATGATTTACTCGAGAAATATAATGAACTGGTTTCAAGGTACAATATATTGTTTAATACTCATAAAGAATTAAAAAAAGATTATGATGTCTTAAATAAAACTTGTAAAAATTACGAGAAACTGATCAAATCGCTTGATTCATAAACTCCATCAATAACTATATATTTCGGGAATAAAATATTATTCCCGATTTTTTTAGTAAGATATATTTTTTCAAATAATATTTGAATTTTTGGAATTGACTAAAAAGAGTATTTTATCTAGTTTGATCTTATGATCTTTAACATATTAGGTATTATATCTGAATAAGGAATAAAAGGGGAGAAAAATGAAAAAAATTAACATTTTGTTGATAAGTGTTTTGCTTACTTGTTGTACTAACACAAAAAAACAAGAAATAAAACCTAATAAAAAAAGGAAGATAGTAAGTAATTATTTGGGAAACTCAAAAACAAGAAACACAAAAATTACTGAAATAAAGAATAGACAAATTGCGATCAATAAAGATATGAAAATCCTTAAAAAAGAGATTTTTAATATTAAGAAAAGTTATAGAACCCTCGATAAAGATTTCAAGCAATTTTCAATAAAATTGAATACCCATAAAGATTCAGATATTTATTCTAAACTGAAAAAGAAAATTGTCTCACAGAAGTCTGAGGTTTTATCTGATCCTAAATTAATAGTTGAAAAAGAGTATGATGATGATATGGAAGATATAGACTATGAGAATGTATCTTATGAAACAGAGAAAAATCTTGAACCAACAGAGATAGAGCTCCCTTATTATCATGCTAGATACCATCGACAGTATAAAAAATTAGCTGAAGAAATATCTAAAAAGCGGGACGTTATTATCCAGATGAAATTTAATATAAAAGAGTTAAAATCAAAAATTTTAAAGACCCAGGAAACTTGTATAGAAAAAAATAAAGAGATAAATAAACTGAAACTGGAAATTAATATATACGAGAAAGAAAACATATTATTAAAGAAGGACTATAATAATATAGTCAAACGGTTTAATATCTTATCAAAAAAATACAAAGATATTATAAGGAAAAACTCTGTTCTAGAGAGAGAAAACAAGATCCTTAATAATCAGTTGAGAGAGCTGGATCAAACTTAATTTTTTTTTAGTTTAGTAAAAGATCATAATAAAGTTATTATGAAAGGAGGCACAATTATGATAAAAGCAGTTTGTGTTATTATTATAGATTTCGCAGTAGTGAATATCTTAGAATATTTGTTTAAAATAAAGATAACAGATAATAAGAAAAAAGTAATTTATAGATGTTTAGCTTTAGTTATTGTTGTATCATTATCAGGCTGGTATTTGTATGTTGATTCAAATACAACACAAATAAAAGCTATACAAAAAACCACTAAAGTAGATAATATAGAACAACAAAAAAAAACTGATGAATATAACCCATTTAAAACGACTAATATTAGGACCTTCCAAATATATAAGAAAGCAACATTAAAGCTTACACCATACCAAATGAAGCATTTAAAACTAGCTGATATGGGTTTAAATATAATTTTTATCAAGGTTTTATATGACCCGAATCTCCCAAAAAAGAGATTATTACTAGAGCTGAAAGATAAAATAGAGAGGAAAGAGATATCTAAAGTGATATTCCAATTTATTTTAAAAAAGGTTCTAAACGGGTATCTTGAACTAGATTTCAAACGAACATCAATAAAAAAGATATATACACTTATCAGAGAAAGCGGTTCAAAAATAAAGATACGAGCTAATACTGTTAATATGGTGATCAAATATACAAATGGCGATAAAGAAGATCGAAAAATATTTTAATTATTTTATAATAACTATCATAACGGGGATAAGAACTTTATTCCCGTTTTTTTTAAAAACAATAGATATTGACTTATTATCTATTATAAATATAATTCAAATACTGTTAATTAAAATCTTAGAGTTAAGTATTGGAGAAAAAATGGTAAAAAAAATTTTTATTGATTCATGGGAAAATGATACATTTCAGCAAATAAATGATTTATATAAAGGTAATATCCCTTTTTTTATGTCCAAGAAAATATGTGTAATGATAGAAGGGAAAGAAGTTGAATTTAATTTATTATCATTTTCATTCTCTTTAACGAAACGTCTTACAGAAGAAAAGAGGAAAGTAAATAAACTAGCCTGTAGACATTTCTTTAAATTAGTTTTAGAAAAAGATGATAGAAATCAGTATATAAGAACTGTTGAAAGAGCTATAAAAGAAGCTATAATAACTATGCCTGAAGAGGTATATATAAAATATAAAAAAGAGGAATCAAAAACTAAAGCAAAAGTTAAAAAAGAGAATCATGTATCAAGGAAAGCAACAAAAGATAAGAAAAAGGTCGATAAAATCAAAGAACTGGGTAAACCAAAAGAGAAGAAAAAGGTCGATAAAATAAAAGGCTTGGGTAAACCAAAAGAGAAGAAAAAGGTCGATAAACCAAAAGAAATAAATATTAAAAAAGAAGAAAGAGATATGATCTCTAACGGTTTATTAACAAACCAATTAGGTGAACGCATAATAAAAAATGCGTTGGATAAAGATGGTCAACCTATGAAAAATTTAGCAACATTTTTGTTTACGCTAGAAGAGTATTATCTATTCGCAACAAAAAAAGATGTTGCGATGATAGCAGAGATAATGATCAAAGATGTAATAGAAGGTTTGAGTATCAAGCAAAGTTAACAGTACAAAAATACCCAATATATTAGTATAGATAGTTTAAAAGTTATTGGGTATTTCTTTTTTTTAGATTCTTTTGACTTAACTTATGAATATGAATATTATTTTATTGGTGTTCATTTAAATCATTTATAAGGAAGCAGGTGAAATCATGATAAATATTATAGTTACTGTAGTGTTTGAGTTTGGGTTCCTATTATTTTTAGAAAAATGTTTCATATCAAAAAAAACTGATACGAAGAAAACTAGGATTATAAGGAAAACATGTTTGATCAGTATCGTTTTATTATCAGGGTTATATCTATTAAAAAGGGATTATGATTATAAAACAAAATTATCGCAGATTATTGAAAAACAAAAAAATAGACAGAAATTAATTAATGTCCCCAAAAAAACTATAAAAAAAGATCAACTAGAAAAAGATTTAAAATTAGCTGATTTAGCGTTGAATTTAGTGTTTACTAGATCATTGTATAAATCTAATTTACCTAAAAAAAAGATACTTTTTAGGTTATCAGATAAAATTTCCCAGGAGAGGATATCCGAGATACATATCGTTTTTATAAAAGATAAAATAAAAGATAAATTAGTATTAGATTGTGCAAAAGATAATATAGTTAACCTTAAAAACGCTATTCTAGATTTTTACAAATCTATAAAGCTAAAATATACCTCGATCAGTATGATCGTTTTCTATAAAGATGGTGTAAAAGCCGAAGAAAAAGTTTTTTTAATTAAAAGGGGATAGGTATATGAGAACTAAAATAATTGCTTTATTTATAACTCTTTTGATAGGATGTAGTAATACATCTGTAAAAAAGAACAAAAACCCAGAAAAAAAAATAGACGAAAAACAAAGGTTAAAAGAGCAATCAGATTTTGTGTTTGGAAGGAAAAAAATAAAAGATAGTAGTAAACTAAGTTTAGAAGAATCAAAAAGGTTAAAAGAGCAATCAGATTTTGTGTTTGGAAGGAAAAAAATAAAAGATAGTAGTAAACTAAGCTTAGAAGAATCAAAAAGGTTAAAAAGGCAATTAGATTTTGTGTTCGGAAGGAAAAAAATAAAAGATAGTAGTAAACAAAGTTTAGAAGAATCAAGAAGGTTAAAAGAGGAAGTAGCTTATCTTTTAGGTAGGAAGAAGTACCCTGATACTGAAACTGAAGAAGAGAAAAAGAAGCACCAAGAAGAAGCAGCTTATCTTTTAGGTAGGAAGAAGTACCCTGATACTGAAACTGAAGAAGAGAAAAAGAAGCACCAAGAAGAAGCAGACTATCTTTTAGGTAGGAAGAAAAACACTGCGTTAGAAGATAAAAAAGAATCTGAAAAAGTTAAGAAACAAATAGATATAGTTCTAGCTAATAAAGACAGAAAATCGGTTAAAACAAATGAGTCTCTAAAAAGAGATATAGAGTTTTATGAGCGAGTAAAGCGCAATGAACAAAAATTAAAAGAGATAAACGAAGGTATAAAAAAAAACTATAGCAGTTTGATTATATTCTTAAAAAAATATAATCAATTCGAAAAGTATACTAAAAAAGTATATCTCGATAAGATTATATCTATTAAGAAAGATAAACCGAATCCCAAGAGAGATAATTTAAGATCTATCAGTTACTCAAATAAATATGGTTGTGATCAGGAATATTTTGAGATAAAGAAAAGATTAAGATTACAAGGTGATTTAATAAAACAGTTAAAAGAAGAGAAGACTTTTTTATTAAACGAACTAAAAAAGAAAGAGACACTAAACAATAATCTTAAAACAGAGAACAAAGAGTTAAGAATCCAGATCCAGCAATACAAAATAGAGTGTAGCGAGCTGGATAAAAGATACAGAGAAATAAGAAAACAGTATAACAACTTTATTGTTACTCATAATATCTTATATAAAAACCATTTAGCTTTAAAAAAAGATTATGAAGTACAATCTAAGGAAAATGAATACTTGCTTAAAATGGCAAAAAAAAATCAATAAAACAGGATCGAGAAGATTATGACCGGGGAGAAAAAATCTCCGGTTTTTTTGGGAGGGTATGGAAGTAGATTATTACGGGGATATTAGTAGTGTTATATGGTTTAATAAAGAAAGAAAGATAAAATGAACGGCCCTCAAGAAATAAATCTTAGAGGGCCAATCATCGTCAGATTGGTCCTAAGTTTAACGCCTCTTAACTCCCAGATATCGATTCTCTCTGCTAGCTTAAGCTAGTTTCGATCAACCGAATAATCACAGATAGAAGGTGGGCGGTCTTTGTTGTCGCAGTTTTGTGATTTCTGCGGGCTGGCATGGTTACCATTCTGTGGAGGAGAAACCACAGTCTTTCATCACTGTCTCGCGACAGGGAATCAGAAGCCTAGGATTTTTTTTCTTCCGTATACCAAGATGGACCAACGGGACCTTTAGTGAGATCCTTCACTTCGATTACCATTTCATACTCCCGACACCAAAAGGTGCCACCAATTCGAACTGGATCGTTGAGAAATCCTGCTTCGTGGGCATAGTACCCCACTTGAGAACCCAAACCTGTCTTGAGAACACGCAAAGACTCGCTTTGCTGCCACAGATCTCTGGCTTTCAGTTCTTTCCCATCTGATTTTCTGCGATAAATGGCTGTGAGCATAAACTTCACACCAATCGCCTCCAAAAATCCACGCCACTGTGATCGGATGGTTACGATCGCGACAGCAACGCTCAGAATGGTTGTTGGAAGAAGAAGGAAAAAAACGATCAATTCGAACTGGGTTTTTACGAAATCTAACATAACTATCTCCTTTTATGAGCTCTTATCCGTAGGCGACGTGCCTTTGGTACAAGAAACTCTAACTTTGAACGTGATCCCAAGGATCATATACTCTTTGATCCCAGAAACCACGCTCAAAGCGGTTTTAACTTTATCCCAATCACGATGATATAAAATATCTGCCTAAAGAAAACTCTTTTCGAGATTCATCAGGACAAGTAAGATAGAACCTCTTTTCTTCCCTATATTGTCTCAATGAAATAGTTTAATTTTATTTTTTCTTTGTAAATAAACATTTTGTTTTTAATCATATTTTATGATTGAAACAGATTATAATATATAATAAAAGATTTGTCAATAATAAATTGAATTCATTACGTAAAAATGTGATGATGAATATATAGCGTGAATCCTATATTAAATTCACCATTCTTAGAAATTTGCTTACCTTAAAGCCAAAGGTTAAGTCAATATTTAAGAATTTAGGAGAAATTAGCAAGCAAATTTATGGCAGCCCGAACGGGAATAAGATGGAACAATTTTATCGAAAACCTTTGTAAATGGGAAGAGCCACTTGTTCAGTTGTTTAGGCTCAAGCCTCAACTTATGCCTGTTGTAGCCTAGTTTTAAGGCATAAAAGTAATGTATTTCTTACCCATAGAGGGATGGAACATGGTGATACAAGGGCAATTTCTTGCTTTTATTTGAGGTTTTTGCAAGAATGTATCCAGAAACCTTTCATCCTATGAAAAAGCGGATAAACATATCCGTCACTTTTCGTAGAATGATTTCAATTAAACAATGTCGCTACCTGCTCAAAGACGATAGCTTATCTGATAAGCAGGTTAAGAATATCCGAGATAGACTCTACATCTCGGCTGATTTGATGTTGGATAGGTTTTTAGAAACCTCTATGACTTAGTCGGGGTATTTTCCTATGGCTGGACTCCCTCCAAATGCCATGACTGTTTCTGGTTGCAACTTGGACTGTCCTTAGATGCTTTTTCACCAAAACCTTAATTAAGCCCTAAACATACAGAAATATGCAGCACACACCTAAAACACAAAACTGTCCGCAAAGACACTTTACCATTTAAATCTGAATCTTATGCCTGAACCATTAGACAACAATATGAAGGAAAAAATCGCATTGGAATTATGCGAAAACTTAGGTTGCCGTACCAACGCTTTTGAGGATTTTAGACTTTCATCTCGTTATCCTATTATTGTCAATAAGTGTATTACTGGCCAAGAGGGCAAAAAGATTGCGGAGTGGTTATGTGAGAATGATGAGATATTCCAAAGTCAGAAAGTGGAAACAGTCTCTAGAAAAGTAAACAGGTTTAAGAAATTCTTAGCAGAAAAAGCGAAAGCTATCAGGTTTACCCAGCTCTATAATTGAAATGATAGCCAGTAGGCTCAATTATCTTGGTGAGAATGTTTTAGGGGAAAAAGAAAAACTACTGATAATCCAAAAATGGAGGCTTGAGAAAGCACTTGTAGAGGAGGCTAACTCTGGTCAGCTTCTTAAATCTGTTTCAACAGCTATTGATATTTACAGCCGAATGCTTACCGAAATGTTAGAATTAAGGAAAAATCTCGGTTTAGGTGTCAATTTGGTTGAAAAGGGTGAGTTACCAGTTAGCGAAGAACCTTCCAAGTGGATGTTGAGGTTTCTGAAAAATGGATTTTTGAAGGATGAAGTTAAAGGATGGTGGCGTGAAGCAGTTGAAAAAAACATAAGAATGCGAGAAGAACTTGAGATAGAAGAAAAGGGCATACCTTTCATAGATAAGCCACCTGCCAAAAGTGTTGAAAACCCATCAGCCAAAAGTAGCAAAAAGATATTAAGAACAGAGCCACTAAAGATTGGAGAAGCTTAAATCTATTTTTTTTCTTGTAAAAACAAAAACATTACAGGAACAATCAAAACTAGCACCGCACTTAATTGTACAGCGGTAGTTATTGTAAAGATTTCCGCAAAATAACCATAAAACGCCACAACAATTGCGACACCTAATTGACCGACAAAATTGTTTATGGATAGAACAGTTGCTCTTTTGCTTGATGTAACTTCAAAATTTAAAAACTGGTCAATGATTGGATTTTTCAAGCCATAGAAGATAGATGGTATTGTCCAAAGTAAAATTAAAGATATTCCAGATGTAATGGTTGCCAATAAAATAACCAAAGGAGAAAGGAATGAGATAGTAACCAATGTAGCCTTATTTCCCCATCTTTCTGAAACATCATGCGATAAATAATGTCCTAATGAAGAAAAGCCAAAGGTTAATGCCGTAATGTAACCAAAATAAACAATCGGGATTTCTTTGAACTTGAAAAACAAAGGACTAAGAAGATGTACAGATTCACCTAATGCCATCATCACAAAACCAGTTAGTACAAGAATGATAAGTTGTTTATTGTGGATTATGATTTTTGAACCATCTATGATTTGTTTCCCGATATTTTTATGTTCTTCTTTTTCATAATCGGGTTCTTCCAAGAAAAAGGTTAAAATAAAAGCAATGCCGATAGGGATAAAAGTTACTAATACAGGCATTGTTAATGAAATTTTGGCCAAGTGACCACCGATAATTCCACCAATAGAAGCACCTAACGGCCAGAATGCCAATAGCGTACCAAAGACCTTCTTAAAATATTTTTCCTTGTCTTCGCTTTTGAGTGTGTCGTACACAAAAGCACTGTATGTACCGCTTGTTAAACTACGTGCAACAGCATTAAAAAAGGCATACAAGATAAAAAATGTCATACTCCCGCCAATTGCCAAAAATACAAGTGCAATTAAGGTAAAAACATGTGCGAAAATGATTGTCTTCTTTCTGCCAAATAAGTCTGCAATTGCACCTGTCGGCATTTCCAAAAGAACAATACAGATGGATTCAATCGAGAATATGATTGCCACATTTGTAATGCTAAAAAGGCTTTCCTCAAAGTAGAGAGCTAAAATTGGCAAAAAGAACAACATGCCACCAATTACTTCTGTTAAAAAGATTATGGGGATATTCTTTGATTTGATTCCAAGTTTGTTAAATCTCATGGTTTTTTTTTCTTAAAATATGAGTTTGTAAGTTATTCCATCTTTCCATTGTGGGTTATCCCACTCATTAAAACCTAATTTTTTGCACAAATTCTTCATTGGCATATTTTCAAAATCTGTCTCTGTTACAACACCTATTGCTCCACATTTTTTTGCATGAGAAATACATTTTTTTATCATTTCTTCCCCAATTCCCTGTTTTTGAAATTTTGGGTCTACAAGAATTTCGCGAATAAAAAAGTAATTATCTTCCCACCAATCCCTATCAGTAGAGCAAAAAGCGGCAAATTTTGATTCTTTTTCTGCAATGATGTACAGGCTATCTTTTAGTTTGAAGTTCTTTTTAAGTAATTCGATAGTTGCCTTATCATAGGTGTAATTAAATGAAGACTTATGGCGTAAAACGTCGATTTCGTCTTTGTCTTTGATGATGGAAAAACTTATTTTGCTCATAACACATATTAAATCATTGCTTCTTGATATTATCAATTTGACTGGATAATGTCTACAAATTCTGTAAAATATGAATGTAAAATCTAATTGCATGGTTATGACGATTACAAGCAACTTAAGAGAACTTCTCGAAAAGCAAAATCTTTCTTTACATAAGTTTCACAAAATAAGTGTATCAGTTACCAACAGGTGTGGGTAATCGCAAATCAGAAGACAATCTCCATTGATTTTAGAGTGTTGGCAAAAATATGTGAGAAGCTGGATTGTTATGTTTCTGATCTTTTAATTACAAAATAAGATGGATATTTTAAGACAGCCCAAATATCTCCTGCATTTAAGCATATCCGTGATTTTGAGCGGGATAAAACCCTTCTGGCAGTCCCAAGGGGAATCGAACCCCTGTTTTCAGGATGAAAACCTGATGTCCTGACCACTAGACGATGGGACCTAAAAGATCTTAAGATAACAAATCTCACTTAACAAAGTATACTTATAGTTTTATTAAAGTCAATAATTTTTCATTCAAATAAGAAATTATTGACTAATAAAAACTATAATCTCTTACTCATATATTTTACTATCGATACATAATTTCGCTCTTTCTCTAGTTTTTAGGTCGTCAGAGTTAAGCGCGTTTTCCAGGAATGCCGGATTATCTTTTATAAACTGTTTCATCACTTCATCAGGGTTTTTAATATATTTTATTAATACATTATACTGTCCTTCAGACAAATAACCATTATCAAGAGAATCTTTTAGGAATTGATCATTCATACTAATTAGTAAATGAGTTTCAGGCCCGTTATCTTCTATGATTTTTTTGCCTCCTTGGTTCCTATCAAGGATATTAACACTATACACCATTTTACCACCCCGATCCTCTATAGCTGGTATCCAGCTTCGAATATAGCTTGACGCAACAGTAACTAAATCAGCTATATGAAGGACATTTTTATCAGTAAGATCATCGATAGTTTCTGTTTCTTCGCCTAGATGTTTAACTATACTAAGATCTTTGTATATCCATAAATGAGGGATATCAAGTTTTTCTGATACTAGATAAGAAAAAAACCAGTCTCTTCTTTCTCCTCCTGACACATAATCAACACTATCTAAATCGATGTTAGCTCTTATGTAATCTATTAATATATCGATAGTCTCTTTAAAAATACCATTCTTATCATAAGCTTCTTTTATTACCTTAGCAACTTCCAAAGGACATTTAAGAATATCGTTTTTGTTATCATTTATAACTTCTAGTAACATATTCGCATCTTTTGCATTATTAAAGAGAAAATGTGTATTTACATAATAAGGGCCTATTGTCCCAGATGTATACCAAAACGGGCTTTTTGGGTCAGCAACTTTTAATGCGTTTGTTTTGTACAGGAAAAAAATAAGTTTATTTTGCATCTCTTCTTTATTCATTCTATATAAAATTAAATTATCAACGTATTTATACTATAGTATTTTTTTATTTATTACAAAAATTATTATGACTCTTTTTTTTTATTTAATAGCAAAAAATATTTTATACTAAAGAAAATGGTTTCTTTCTAAAAAATGTATAGGTCAATCTAAAAAAATGTATAGGTTAATCTAAAAAAATGTATAGGTCAATCTAAAAAAATGTATAGGTTTTTTAAAAAAGGTATGATATAATTACATTTGGAATAATATTTATAATTTATCTTGAAAAATAAAATTCTTTTAAATATCGGAGAAGTATCTAAAATATTAAATGTTTCAATTCAAACTATTAGACGATGGGATAAAAAAGGTAAATTAATTTCAGAAAGATCTAATAGCAATCAAAGACAATTCAATATAAGTAGTATAAAAACTCTGTTAATTAAAAATTTGTTTTGGTGTGCAAAGTTTTGGTTATTAGAGGAGCCTTCTACCCCTAATAATCAGTACTATTGTTCGAATAGAGCAATATTTGAGGCTAGAAATAACGCAATGGAAAAATTATTAAAATCTGAAGTTGGAGATATTTATTCCATAATAGGGAGTTCTTGCGGAGAAATTGGTAATAACTCTTTTGATCATAATTTAGGAAAATGGAAAGATATACCTGGGATCTATTTTAATTATAGTTTTAACGAACGTAAAATTGTGTTGGCTGATAGAGGACAAGGATTATTACAAACCTTACAGTTTATTTTGCCTAATCTTTGTACACACTTAGATGCGTTGCATATTGCTTTTACTGAGATTATTACTGGCAGAGCTCCTGAGAAAAGAGGTAATGGTTTAAAATATGTTAGACGAAATGTTGAGAATGGTTTTTTTAGTTTAACATATCAAAGTGGAGATGCAGAATTATATTTAAAATCAGGTGAAAAATATGATAGACTAATAATAAAAAAATCAAAAATACCTATGAATGGGTGTATAGCATTAATTGAATATTAATATAATCTTTATGAAAATACTATTAAAAAAGTTTGGAGATTCACTTTCTTCAAGAATAAAAGGAAAAGAGGCTTTTTTAAATATTGAAGAATCTATAAATAAATTAAAAGATAACGAGAAAATTGAGATAGATTTTCAGGGATTATCTTCTTTCTCACCATCTTGGGCTGATGAATTTTTAACTCCTTTATTAAATAAATTTGGTAAGGATCTGATGCTGTATAATATTAATAATTTATCTGTTAAAGCTACTCTTGATTTATTAGAAGATATAAATGGGCAAAAATTTAATGTACAAAGTTAAATAAAATAATAAAAGATAATGGTTTTTTAAGTGGATTAATAAGAATTGTGTTTTTTAGATAGCAAAAACAACCCAAAGGCCGTTTTTATTTAAACGGCCTCTTTTCACATTATTTAAATCCATTATTCCAAATAAAAAAAAATATGCAAGGGATATTCTTTGACTTTTGAGTTATATTATAGTAATATAAACAAACATATATATAAAATTTAAGATGAAATCAAAAAAAGAGAGAATAAGTTTTACTCAGATATGTATATTTATGGCATTTATGATTATTTTTACATCAATATATTATAATATCCCGCAAACTAATACTTATCTTAAAGCATCTTTAATGAGTGATATCAATAATGAGGTTACGGAATCAACTGATACTAAAAAAGTATTAAGAGAAAATAAAGATGTAAATAAAAAATCTATAAAAGATGTATTAGTGACTTTCTTTGATGATATATCAGAAAAATTCTTAAAAACTATTGATTAGCCGGTAATAATATTTTCTAATCAACAATCGAGTTATCCATTATCTCATCAGCTTTTTTGGTTATTATTTCATTTAAAAAACTGAGAATATATTGAATGTTTTTAGTTTTATTATAAAATATATAATAATTTAATAAGCTTTTTGATAAAATAATATTAATTATTTTTAAATACAAAAATTTATGTTAAATACAAAATTAAATAATATATACAATATAATAACATATACAATTATTTTAACTTCTTTTTGGGTTTTATGTAATCCGGTATACGGTATGGAGAATGAAGAAGAAGCAGGGATTGAAGATTATTTTATTGGTATAACAGGAGGTTTATCATCAAATATAGACGAATATATCGACAATTTAAAGGTAAGAGATAGATTCCTAAATATGGAACTATCTTCTAATTACCAAACTTTTATTACTCCTGATAATACTATAATACAAGAATTTGCAAGAAATAAGAGTTATGAAGATTTATATAAAGAGTCTATTGAATGGGTATGGGTTGAAGATAAGATTTTGCATGAAACAGTAGAAAAATGGTTGAAACCTGAAGAGTTTTTACTAAAAACAAAAACATATGAAACTAATCCTGTTAAAGGTAGTATAGCAAGTGATTGTGAAGAACAAGCGTATACTTTAGTTTCGATGTTAAGAGCCGTTGGGATGAAAGTAGAAAATATTAGAGTAGTGACAGGTGAGGTAACAATAGAAGACAAAGATATAACTCATGTATGGGTAGAGACTTATGATGAGCAAGATCATAAATGGGTGGTATTAGATCCTAGTTTAGGGAATAGATATGATTCTCAAACTGAGAAACTAATCAAATCAAAAGGTCTTCCATACGATTATTTTAAAACACATGATTATCCTGCTAAAAAGGTATTCCATTATTTTAATGATAGATATATATGGGATATGAAAAAAGGTGAGGGTGATGCGCCATGGCATTGGTACAAAGAATTATCTCATTAGTTATGAATATTTTGTTGTTGGTATTATATTCTTTTTTATTAATTAATATATTTTATCTTTTAGCGAAGATATGTGATGAATATTTTGTAGGAAGCTTAGAAATAATATCAAAAAAGCTGAAATTACCTAGCGATGTAGCAGGTGCTACTTTTATGGCTGTTGGCTCGAGCGCGCCGGAGCTATTTACAGCAATTATGGCTTTAGTTATACCTGGAGGGCATGAACAGATCGGAGCAGGTACGATAGTGGGATCAGCAATATTTAATATTTTAGTTATTATAGGTGCTTCAGCTGTAGCTGCTACATCTATTTTAAGTTGGCAACCGGTTTTAAGGGATACTTTATTCTATATTTTAAGTATCTTGATACTTTTATTTACTTTTCATGACGGGGTAATATCGTTTATAGAAGCTTTTATATTTATTTTTGTATATATAGTATATGTTTTTATAGTTTTTAATTGGCAGAGAATACTACCTTATAAAGACTTTGATCCTATAAAAGAGGTAGAGATAGAGTTAGAGAGAGAAGAGTTAAACAAAAAAAACTTTTTAGGAGAAATAACGTTTTATATAAATAAATTTTTATGTTTAGTAATCCCGAACCCCTCAAAAACACCAGAAAAATATATTATTACGTTCCTATTATCAATATTTTTTATCGGTATACTAAGTTGGGGGTTAGTTGAATCAGCTGTTCAAATAGCACATATACTAAATATCAGTGATTCAATAATAGCTCTGACCATACTAGCAGGGGGTACATCTATCCCTGATTTATTATCGTCAGTAATTGTCGCTAAAAAAGGTAAAGGTGGAATGGCAATAAGTAATGCGGTTGGAAGTAATATCTTTGATATTTTAATAGGGTTAGGTGCGCCATGGCTAGTATTTACTTTATTCTATGGGAATGTTTACGTAAGTACTGAGAACTTGGTCTCATCTATCATCCTATTATTTATGACAGTATTTGCTGTTATTTTTTTAATGGTCTTTTATAGGTGGAAAATGTCTAAAAAAGCGGGTTATATACTTATCTTTGTATATATATGTTATTTGATATATATAGTATATATAACTATATATCCGGAAATTGTTTTTAATTTGGAATATTTAAAAGCAAGTTTCCAAAATATTTTTTAAAAAACTAAAACAATTTTTGCATATTAGTATAAGTTTTGATAGAATACATTAAATTATAAAAAAGTAAAAAAACTAAAAATGGAATATAAAAATATATTTTCGTATTTAATTATAGGTATACTTATAGGAATTTTAATTTCTACGTTTTATTATTTATATTAATTTTTTATGACAGATCTCAAAATAATAAAGATGCATTCTATCTTGATAGGTGTGTTATATGTGATACTTTTATCTCTTATTATACTTTTATTTACCAAAGATATATCAAGCTTGACAGGTGATATAAATATTAATATAAAAAACAAAGAGGTTAAAGGATATATTGAGAGTTGGATAGAAGAGAACGATCAAATTAAGATGGATGATAATTATACAGTATCAGAAGCTAAGCCAAATCAAAAAGGAGAAATACAATCTTTTTTAATACAGTGTAAAACAGGTTATATATGTAGAGGCCCGGAAATAATTAAAATAGATATTAATATAAGTACCGGAGAGGTAGTAAATGTATTATATCCAAAGAAATAAGATAAAAAGATGTTATCAGTAATAAGTTTAATAATACCGTTATTATTTTTTAGTTTTTTTTCGCCTAAAATAATTGATACCAAATATTCAAATATACATACGAGTAATGTTACAGATGTTTTAGATCAGAAAATAGATAACGCAGAAGAAAAACTTAGAGAGCAATACCCTAATATAGATTTTAGGTTTGGTGATGAGGTAAATAATTGGTATAAGTTTTTAGTATATAAAGGATTAGAAATTATACCAGATAAACATGTAAAAAATCTAAGATTTTTAGAGATAGAAACAACAAATATGAGATCAAGAGGCGCAGTATCGTTTGTTTTAAGTATAAAAAACATCGCAGATGTTAATCTACTTATCAATTCTAGCCAATTCCCATTAGAAACAGGTTTCACTTGTGAAGATGTAAAAGGGTGCTTAAGAAACACTGAAGATAGGATCAATAAACAGTTTGTTGGGGTACTAATACACGAAATGGGGCATATAGTAGATTTAGGTGAAAGCACAAAAGGTGACCCTAAAACAGGTGAAAATCCAGATTTTAGAGACGGAAGTTTCAGTTTTTTTAATGATGATATAACAGCAAAATATTTCTATCCTATATGTTTTGCTGATGAGAAAACAATCAATTCGTTTACAACACGTGATGATTTTGTATCAGGTTACGCTAGAACAGATGTTTTCGAAGATTTCGCTGAGACTTTAGCTGTATATATTCTTGACGGTTTGAATTTTAAAGAGAAAAGTGAATTTTATTCTACACTAGAGAGAAAACCTGTGCTTGGGTTAAAAAAGAAATATGAGTTTATGAAAGCTTATATATTTGATGGTAGAGAGTTTATACATGAAAACGATATATATCGTAATTCTTTCTCGACATATGATACAACAAAAAGAGATTTCAATATTGAGAAGTTTCTTACTTTATAATAATTTGTTTTCTATAGGTTTAGATATTTCTATCAGTTTCTCAAAATCACAAATAATAAAATTTTTGTTTTTGCATACTCTAATAATATTAGATTTTTTTAAAACGCTAAGATTCTTAGTTATATTTTCTCTGGTTGTACCTAAAATACTACTAAGAAGATTATGTGTTATTTTTAGTCGTATTATCCTATTATTCTCTTCTGATATTTTACCAAATTTATAAAAGAGTAATAACAAAAGCTCAGCTAGTTTCTCTTTTATTGTGTTAGTAATAGATATCTTTAATGAACTATATAAGAAATTCATTTTTTTACATAAATACCTATTAAACATCAATTTAGTATTCGGGTAAGTATTTAATATAAACTCAAATATATCTTTTTTTATTTTGATTAAATATGTATCAGTATGTGAAATAAGATGGCTTGTGATAGGTATATATGAGTAATTTATATTTTCTCCAAATAAATCATTCTTATTCAAGATATCTATAGTAACAGGTTTACCAACTTTATTATATTCTTGTACTAAAACTGTACCTTCATTGATTATATAAACGCAATCAGTATTAGAGATACATATTTTTGAATATTGCTCATTATATATTATTTCTGATTGTTTAATTAATTCTCTAAAAATATTGCCTGGTAATCCTTTAAAAAATGGATGCGTGTAGTGTCCTAATGGTAAGTAACTCATTATCTAAATTTTGTAAATAATAGAGATGACTACCAATACTTATTTCAATTTACATCTATATTATTTTCTTTGCAAATATTTATCCATTTTAATTTAAAATATTCTCTTTTATCAATATTATGAAATTTAAGGATATTATCAGATATTATGATACCGGATGTATCTTTAAGACTGTTCCTCTTTTTTAATGCACGTTGTTTTAATATATATTTAAGCCATTGCTCAATAAAATTACCTATTTTTTTATCTAACAAAAATGTTAACAATTTATTTATAGTCAAAAATATAAAATTATTTTTTAGTATATATTTGTTATTATGATTAATTTTTACTAAACTATTTGGTAAAAATTTATCTAGTAGTTTAATGTTCGATTGAATAAATTTTTTATACAAACCTTTATCAATTATCGGTTTTAAGCTTGATAACCAATACATAAAATATATATCAAAATCCTTAATTGCAATTCTCGATATATTAAGATTTTCATCTGTTATAAAAAAACTTAAACAAAAACGTTTAGATATTTTTTTGTTATTTCTTCTGACACCAAGTATTTGAAGGATGAAAGTTATTAAGGACCTTGTTATCCATAACCTGTTTTTTTTTATGATAATAAATAGATCTATATCACTTTTATCATTAGGTATATTAAGTGCTAGAGTATTTGATATACAAACTGTTTCAATAAAGGGGATACAATATAAAATTTTTAGGTATCTATTAACTTTATTCCATAGCGTGCAAGATATAACAGATTTATTAGCACGGTTTTTAATATATTTTTCTATATTGAATAATGAGAAATAGCCGTTTTTTTGTTGTATACCAGAAACAGCTTGGATTTTTTTCTCAAATGAAATTTTATTACATTTATATTGGTATAAATATTTATATAACTCTTTTTTGTTTAATGGGTATTCCCATATCTCAAAAAAAGCTAGAGTCTTTTTAACTGAATTTGCAAACATAAAAATTAAATTTTAGATTCTCTCTATTAAGTATGATCTTTATTTATAATTTTTGCAAAAAAATAAGTATAAAAAAAGTTTTTATTAAATTAAGAAACATGATAAAATGAATCGGATTTATAAATTAATTGAAAATAAAAATGAAAAAATATCTATTTATAAGTATAATTTTTACACTTTTAATATCATTTACCGGATGTGAAAATAATACAAAAGAGGAGTCTAAGACAGAAAACGAAAAACTAGCTATCTGTCTTACAGAGAAAGGTTATACAATGTACGGGTCCCAAATGTGTGGTCATTGTAAAAAGCAGAAAGAGTTATTTGCGGAAGGGTTTAAACATATTAATTATATTGAATGTTATGATGATGGGGAATACAATCAAAAATGTATAGATGATGGTATTAAAGCTTTCCCTTCATGGAAAAGATCTGATGGTGAAATTTTAAGAGGTAGAAGAGATCTATCTGAACTTTCAGCGATCTCCGGTTGTTCATATAATCCTGATACCGAAAAAAAAGAGGATACGGTAGTATCAGAAAATGCAGAAGGTAAAGATAATAAAGATAATAAAGATAATAAAGTGATAAAAGAGGATAAGATAATAACAAAAAATGAGGAGAATAAAGTGATAAAAGAGGATAAATCAAATAAAGAAGAAACAAAAGATAACGAGATAAAAAATGTTAATAAAGAGAATGATATAAAAAAGAGTGATAATGAGGAAACAGAAGAGAATTTAGAGAAACTGGCAAAATGTTTAACAGAGAAAGGTGCAAAAATGTATGGAGCTGTATGGTGTGGACATTGTAGAAAGCAGAAAGAAGCTTTTGGAGATGCTTTTAAGGATGTAAAATACATAGAGTGTGATAAGAAAACAGGCACACCTGAGATTTGTAAGGAGGCGGGGATAACAGGTTACCCTACTTGGATAACAGGTGAAGGTAAACAGATTAAGGGAAGACAAAAACTTGAGAATTTGGCTGAAGAAGTAGGTTGCCCTTTTAGTTAAAAAAAACTTATGTATTTAAGAAATTTACTTGATTAATACATAAAAATTGCTTAAAATAAATTTCGATATATTTATTTAATATTGTTTTAAAAAATGAAAAAAGGTATACATCCTAAATATTTTAAAAATGCTGTAGCGGTATGTTCATGTGGTGAAGAGTTCAAGATATCTTCTACAAAAGAGAAAATAAATATTGAATTATGTTCTAAATGTCATCCTTTTTATACTGGCAAACAAAAACTTGTAGATACAGCTGGAAGAGTAGATAAGTTTAAATTAAGGTTAGAGAGAGCAAAAAACGCAGTGCCAAAAAAGCCAAAGAAAAGAAAAAGGAAAATAATTGAAATAGTGGATAAAATAGAGAAAGATGATAAAAATGAATCAAAAGGTGAGAAAAAAGAGAAAGATAATAAAAAAGGGTTGTTGAAAGAAGAAAAAACAGTAAATGAAATAAAAGAAGAAGAAAAGGTTGAAAAAGATCAATAATAATTATTTTTGGATGGATAAGTATCCGGAAAGATTTATTGAAAGATACGGATCTATATTAGATCCAAGTAGTTTTAAAGTATTTTTAGATTCTCTAGAAGAACCTTTAAAAAAGAGTTTAAGGGTTAATACTATTTTATACGGGGCTCAAGATTTAAAAGATCAATCAAAAAAAAATGGTTGGGTAATTAACAGTATACCTTGGATAAAAGAAGGGTTTTTTATTGATAGAGATAATAAAGATCTTCCTTTAGGAAATACGGTGTTACATTTATCTGGTAAGATATATATTCAGGAATCTATCTCTATGTTGCCTTCGATTATTCTAAACCCAAAAGAGGGTGATTTAGTTTTAGATATGGCATCATCGCCTGGTAGTAAAACAACTCATATGGCTATGATGATGAATAATAAAGGTATGATATTAGCAAATGATTTATCTTCAAAAAGGATACGTGGGTTAATATCTAACTTAAAAAGATTATGTGTCTGTAATACCTCAGTTGTAAGGAAAAATGGTATTATCTTTGGGCGGAATTTCCCTAATACATTTGATAAAATATTACTAGATGCGCCGTGTACAGGTGACGGGTTAATAAGAAAAGACAGAAAAGTTTTAGATATATGGAATGAGTATAATATCAAGCAGATGAGTAAATTACAGAAGACTTTGATTGATAGTGCTTTCAAATCGTTAAGACCGGGTGGTTCAATGGTTTATTCAACTTGTACTTTATCTCCTGAAGAGGATGAAGAAGTTATTAGTTATTTAGTAGAACAATATAAGGATATAGTAGAGATACAGGATTTATCGAAACTTTTAAAAGGGTTTGGGTACAAAGAAGATAAGCTTCTATCTTTACAAGGGATCACTTCATTTGAGAACAAAAAATACTCTAAAGAGGTTAAAAAAACGTTAAGGGTTTGGCCACATATATTTAATACAGAAGGGTTCTTTATAGCAAAGATAAAAAAACTTAGAAAAACATTGTATGGATCTATGGACACAAAAAAACCTAAATATTTTTCAATAAAAATTTTCTTGAATAAAGAAAGGAAACGCTTAGAAACGTATATAAAAAAATATTTTGGGTATATTATAAAATTCGAAAAGAAATACGAAATAGTAAAAATCAATAATGATATTATTATTAGGTCTTCGTTCGCTGAAAGATTCTTCGGTAAAATAAAAATAGAGTATACCGGATTATGTATATTTAAAGAAGGTAAACAAAAATTTGTTATCACTCATGAAGGGGTAATGTTATTAGGTGAACATTTTACTAAGAGAGTTATAGAAATAACTACATCCCAAAAAAATGATTATTATTCTGGTAAAGATATATATATCAAAGAAGATTTGGATCCTGGAACAGTTGTGTTAAAATATGATGGGATTATCATTGGGAAAGGTCTTTTGAAAGATAAAAAGATAAAGAACCAGCTACCAAGAGAATATATAATTAAATAAAAATGAGGTTTGATATACTTACATTATTTCCGGATATGTTTAAAGGCCCTTTGAGCGAAAGTATAATAAAAAGGGCAGTAGATAACAAAATAGTAAGTATTTTGGTACATAATATTCGAGATTATTCTTTAGATTTACACAAAAAAGTAGATGATAAACCTTATGGAGGAGGTCCAGGTATGCTTATGCAGTGCCAGCCGATTTTTGATTGTATTGGTAAGCTTAAAGAAGAAAAATATAAAAAACAGAAAACAATTTTTTTGACGCCTCAAGGCCGTAAATTCACTCAAAAAACAGCAGAACGTTTATCTAAGCTTGATAGGTTAATACTTTTATGTGGGCATTATGAGGGGATAGATCAAAGGATAAGAGATAATTTAATAGATGAAGAAATATCTATAGGTAGTTATATACTTACTGGAGGTGAAATCCCTGCCATGGTAATGATAGATAGTATATCAAGGTTAATACCAGGTGTTTTAGGTAAAGATGTATCATCTTATGAGGAATCTTTTTCTAAAGTTTTAGGCTATAAAAAAGAGTACCCACAATACACAAAACCATCAAACTATAATGGGTATAAGGTGCCTGATGTGTTGTTATCAGGTGACCATAAGCGCATTTCTGCATGGAAAAAAAATAATTGTAAATAAGTATGGTAGAGCTTATAAAAGAAAAATTAGAGTTAGATAAAGAGGTATATATAAGAGTAAAAGTTAAACCTAATGCTGATAAAGATGAGATACTAGAGGCAATAGATGAAACTTTAAAAATTAAAATATCTGCTGTGCCAGAAAAAAATAAAGCAAATAAAAAATTAATAAAATTCTTATCTAAAGTATTTGATGTAAAGAAACAAAATATAACTATCGTCTCAGGTTCAAAAGATAGAATAAAATTAGTAAAAATCAAGAAATAATCTTATTTATTAATATTTTATAAAAGTTTTTTTATACTCAACCTTGTTTAGAATCTTAAATTTTTATTACCAAATCTTAGCTTTTTTCAGCAATTTGATGATAAAAAAAATTAAGATTTTTAAAAGCGGTTTAGTATAAATGGGACATCTGTTATCATATTTAAGAAGATAGATTATATGTGTTTTTTCTTGGATGTCAATATTTAAATATTACTAATATCTAGAAAATATGATATAATACAAAGATAAATTAAGTATATATATGGATAAAACAAACAAAAATCTTAAACCTATTTTATCTTGGGAAGCTCCTTCGTATATTAAGTATGAAAGGTCTAAGAGATGGTATATTATTGCCGGTATTTTGTCTTTTATTGTAATAGCGTACTTTATATTAACTGATGCTGCTTCAGGAGCGATAGCTGTACTTCTTTTAGCTGGTGTATATATGATTTCTTCTAATCAAGAACCAAAAAAAATGCAAGTATCAATTAATTCTTTAGGTATTAAGATTGAACAAAAAATTTATACATTCTCAAGTATTAGGTTTTTTTGGATCATATATAATCCACCTATATCATCAACTTTAAATTTTGCTATGGTGGGAAAAATGGGTAGGATAGTAACTGTTCAATTAGGTAAACAGGATCCGGCAGAGCTAAGAAAGTATCTGTTAACTCAAATTGCTGAAGTAGAAGGTAGAAGTGAGAGTCTTTTTGATATCTTATCTAAAGTATTGCATATTTAATTAAAATATGATAAATATATTTATAGTAATATTAATTCGTGTAAATGAACAATTACAAAAACACTATTGTTCGTTACGGCAACAAGGAAATTTAATAAGAGAAAAAATATTCAAAACTAATACATTTGTTTTAGGTTTTTTGAAGTAAAACAAAAATAAAGTATTAGATATTTTTAGTAATAATTTAAATTATATGTTAGTACCAAAAGATTTTATAAATAAGTTAGATACATACATACAAAAAGAGGGTTTAAACGAGGATCAAAAGATAACTAATTTTAGTAAACTGAATCATATCCCAAGGAATACTGTTAATAAGGTTTCAAAGATATTAGAAACATTAACAAATCTATCTTCGGGGACAAAAGACCAAATTTGGACTTTATTATCTATTGATGAGAGGAGACGGATAGAAGAAATACATAATGCCAAAAATATTCTTGCAGGTTATGAGAAAGGTAAAACCGTTGATTCTTTAGTAAAAGAGGTATTATTACAGGATCCTAAGATGTCTAAATGGGTAACAAGATTATCAGATTTTTATTTGTCTATGGGAGATAAAGATAAATTATCATCAAACGAAAACAAAAAACTTGAAGCTATAATAAAAGATATAAAAGAAGAGATTATACGTATTGCTGAAAAAGAGATAAGTGTATTTGAAGAAAAGATAATATATGATACTAAAAACGAAAACGATTTATCTATATGTTTGAGAAATGAGGTTATTAGATTATATGCTAAAAAACTTAATTTTTATTATGAAGGCGAAGAGACAGAAAAAGTAATAAAGAATCTTTCAAGAGAAGTAACAAAAATAAAAAATTTGAAGGTTACTAACTTAAAATCAATACCTTCATCTTATAAGAAAATACTTAAAAATGCTAATGATTATTATAAGCTATGTAAAGGTGAGTCTAGTAGTGATGCAAAAGAAGTTATTGATTTTTATTTAAAATATATAGAAGATTATTTATCTGATATAACAGATTTTCATAATAAAAATAGGACTATTTTAGGTGATAAAGATAAAGATGGTAATATACATGAAGATATAAAACTATATAACGACGAAAAAAAGAGACTAAATGAGGAACTTTTGTTTGAGTATGTAAAAAGATATGAGTTTGTAGATACTAATTTAGTAAAAGAGATCATTAATTATGATCAATCTTTAAGAGAAAATCTTTTCGCTATATTTAAAAATGAGATAAAAAAAGATGGATGGGATAAATACGTAGAAACTATATTCAATAAAAAAATTGGTATTTTAAGTAAATATGGTTTAAAAGATGGATATATTAGCGAGCTAAAAGATATATCAGATAAACAGATGGGGTTAAAGATGTTATATAGGATGATTTATTCGATAAGAGTTGCTAAAGACAAGAAAAACCAAGTCCAACAAATCGAATCTGAGTTACATAATTTTGAGAAATCATCAGATGTATCTTATTTAATGATGATAAAAAAGCTTTCAAAGAGTTTGAGAGAAAAAAATATAAACAAAGGATATTTATCAGGGCTATTAAGTGAAATGAATAAAAGAGGGAATCTCATTATATGTGATGAGGGAGTATTTGAGAACAAATATAGACCTTACACAGATTCTTTTTGTGTCGAAACAGATAAAAAAATATATATCAATAGAGGAGATCCTATATATAAGCAAACAATGGATCTTATAGAGAAAGGCGATGGTAATATCCCTAGAAACAAATATCCTTATTTAGATAAATTTTGTGATGTGTTAATGCATGAATTACAGCATGTGTTTCAGGATATGGGTGATCACGAGTTTTTATCAAGGCAACGGAAAATACTTGATAGTGATTCTAATGTACTACTAAATAATACGCGTGAATATTTTAATTCAATCAATAAAACTGCGCCTGATAAAGATGATATATGGAAAGATGAAGATATTATCAAAGAGCTTGATGCTGAGTATCCTATAATAGAGAAAAAATTCAAAGAAGATTCTAATTGGCAACCACAAACAAAATGGGAAGAACTAGCTAAGGAGTTTTATGATCAATGTAATAACACTAATAATAAAGAACTATTTGAAGATGCTCCTATAAGAGGTGGTTTAAGAGGTAGTGAATTAGGTATAGGAGGTATGAGTATAGGTAAGAATAATAAAGAAAAACAGAAAGTAACAGAGTATTTGGATCCGTCTATACCGCTTGCTACTGCAAGGAATATCCTAGAAAATTTTGATAAATTACATGAAGCAGCAAAAATACTTGATGATAAAGATTTCCTTGAGGGACAAGATCAATATAAGGATAATATAGAGACCGTTTTATCTAAATTAGAAGAGCTTAATACTATGAGCGATAAAGATAAAAGAAATGATGCTAATCAAGAGTATATATATGCGACAAAAAAATATTTAGATAAAATATTTGGATTAATAGACGAGGCGAAAGAAGAGATCGCAGGTTATAACGCTTATTCGGCGCCAGGGTTCTTTAGGAAATTATACGATAATACTACTTTGATACCACCGATCGATATCGTTAAAGCTTTTGAGATCACTTTAGAATGGGGTAAACGAAGGTACCAACGTGCACAAGATGCGAGGGTAGGTCAGATAGGTGAATCTTTTTTTAAGAAACTGCCTTTTACAGAAACACTTGCACAAGATTTTGGGAACCAAGTTCAGTCAGCTGAATCGACTGAAGTTAATCAGTTACAAGAGATAATGAAGAATGAAACAATTTCAGCAGTAATAGCTAAACTGCATGATCCTTCAGGGAACGTTGATATGATGAAAGCAGCGTTCCAGGAATTATCAGAAAGAGGTGTGCTTGAACCACATTGGAACGAGCCTATAGTATGGAAATGGTTATCAAAATTTTCTCATGCTAGTGTTTATAATCAAGCTACAGCGATGCAAGCTTGTGACTTGATATGGGGTACTAATACCGGTAGAGATTGGCAAACTAAGGATACAAATCAAGCAAAAAGTTTAGCTAAAGAAAAGAGCGGTGATGCAGAAACAAAAGATCCTGAACCTGATTATAAGATGTGGATCTCTCAGCTTAAGAGATGGCAAAGGGGAGGTAAACAAGATTGGGATTTGCGACCTGATTATACAGATATAATGGGTGCTATAATGGCAGATTTAGAAGGGGCAACATTATCTGGATCTGTTACTATACCTTATATACAAGAGATTATATTGCTTGAAGGGGTGCCTAGAAGGCTTATGGATTATACGTTGGCCTCTTATATGACCCGTGCTCCTGTTTATTCGTTAAATGATAAGCAATCTATGATAGATTTAGGGATTATAGAGGCTACAGGATGGAACATAGAAAACGCAGGTAATGTTAATAGTAAGCTTTATAAGTTTATGAGAGGGGAATTAGCTTTGCCGTTAAGGTTTAACCCTGAGATCTTACAAAGAACAACCGGAGATGAAAAATATTTGGTTACTGTACATGATTTCCAGGCTGTTAGGACAAGACAGAATAACTCGATACATGAAAGTGCGAAATTCGATCAAGAACATGCGGATTATTTGTGGCCGGGGTTAAGAAGAAAAACTTTGACAGAGCTTCTTACACCGACAGGGTCATCTTCTCAGGATATGATAGATAGGGATGAGAGTTTAACTTCAGGGTTATGGGGGATTATAAAATCTATCAAATCTTATGCTGAGGCTGATAATAAATATCCTAACCTTTCTCATAAAGATTTTAATGTAAGGAGAAAAGCAAAACTTAAAGAGCTTATAAGAGATCTTTTCACTATAATGGAGTATTGTCAGAGGAGTGGTAATCCAGCAGATAAAAATAAAAAAAGATATGAGTTTACACTACCTGAAAGCGAGATAAAAGCTAACCCCGGGAGTACAGATTATACTTCTCATTTCACTAAAACACCAGTAGGATCTGTTGATAGACGGTTTGGTAGAAGATCTGAATCAAGATGGACAAAAGATATGCTTAGGAACGGTAAAAAAGATATTATAGCTTGGGCAGAACAGATAGATGTTGTATGTAAAAAGAAAGGCGGATATTTTGGGTTAGCTGATATAATGTCAACTTATGATGCTACTAGCCCTTTTAACCATTATGAAAAAGTGATGCGTGCTATAGATAGGATGCAATAAATACGCTAATACGTATACTTTCCATATTTGGTTATAGGATCTAAAAATCTGGTATGTTAATAGATTATTATTTGGTTTTAGCTACGTATTGATATTTAGAAACTAAAAATAGGACCATTTTAGATATGGATATTTAAGTTTTAAATCTTTTTCGATCTATTGTAAGCTTTAGTTACAGCGTTATCAATTATCTCATTGAACCTATCTTGTTCTAAAGATTTTATTGCTGCTTCTGTGGTGCCGCCTTTGGATGTTACCATCGCTCTTAAAATATCGGGGCTATACTCACTTTCTTTCATAAGTTTTGCTGAACCATAGATCATATCTATTATCATTTTATTACTATTTCGAAAACCAAATTTTTTTGCTGTTTCTATTAAACTTTCAGTAAAAGCGAATAGATATGCTGGTCCTGAGCCGGTTAGAGCGGTTATAGCATTTATTTTATCTTCTTTTTTTATATTGATTATAGTACCTAAAGATTCAAATATTTTAGAGACAAATATCTTTTCTTTATCTGATACCGAGTTAGTCATATATATCCCAATAACACCTTCTCCTATTTTAGAGGGTGTATTAGGCATTACCCTTACTATTTTGTTTAGCCCGGCTAATTTCTTAAGCTGCTTAGTGTCTATACCAGCCATTATAGATATAAGTAAGATATCTTTATCTATATATCTTCTTATTTCATCGAACAAATCTTTAGTTGATTGAGGTTTGATAGCAAGGATTATCGCTTTAGATTGTTTCACTAGATCAATATTATCTAACACCGTATTTATCCCATATCTTTTAAACTGATCAAGTTTATGTTGATTCCTATCACTAACAATAATATCGTTCGGACGTAGTATCCTTGTTTGTAATATTTTTTTGATTATAATACTACCCATGACACCTGTTCCTATAACACCAAATTTCATAAAGATATATTATTAAGAGATTCTTTTAGTTTTTTTAGTCTAAGTGTGTTCTCATTAAACTTGTTCTTCTCTTCTTCAACTATAGATTTAGGCGCTCTTGCGATAAATTTTTTATTGTTAAGTTTGTTCTCTAATGCTTTCTGATATTTCTCCGCATCTTTTATCTCTTTACATAGTCTTTCTTTCTCTTTTTCGATATTAATCATATCTTCGAAAGGTATAAATATCTCTACACCAGCCACTATATTAGTAGCAGATTTATCTATTTTTTCTCCTTCTACTTGAAGGTTAAGGGTATTGATCCTAGCAAGTTTTTTAATAATATTCGTATTTCTTTTTATATCTTGATAATATTTTTTACCATATATAATAACATTAATTTTTTTTGATGCTTCAACCTGATTCTCTGTTCTTATATTCCTTATTGACTTGATTATTTGTATTATAACTAGCTGAATATTTTCTGAATCATCATCTATTAAACCGCTATCAATCTCAGGCCATTTCTCTGATATAAGTAATGTATCATTATTCAATTCTTTCCATAATACTTCTGTGATATATGGAGTAAAAGGATGCATAAGCTTAAGAAAAGTTTTTAGGATATATAGTATTACAGAATCGTTTTTTTCTTCTTTGGATATCTCAAGATACCAATCACAAAAATCATGCCATAAAAACTCATATAGTTCTTGTCCTGCTTCAGAATACAAAAATTTCTCTAGCTTATTGTTTATACTGGTAATAAGTTTTTGTAGTTTAGATACTATCCAGGCGTCTGATAAGGTTTTTATTTGTAGTTTTAAATGTTTGTCTTCTATATTCATCAAAGCGAATCTAGAAGCGTTCCATATTTTATTAATAAAATTTCTGTAGTTAGATATTTTTTCTTCGAAGATTTTTGTATCACTACCGGGCGCAGTTCCAATGATTAAGCTTAACCTTAACGCGTCAGCACCGTATTTTTCTATTACATCTAGAGGGTCGATACAAGTCTCAGGATGCGATTTGCTCATTTTTTGGCCATCTTTTGTCCTTATTAACCCATGTAGATAAACGGTTTTAAAAGGGATATCATTTAACACATAAGTACTCATTATGATCATTCTGGCTACCCAGAAAAAAAGTATATCATATCCTGTTTCCATTATAGAAGTAGGATGGAAATACCTTAGTTCTTCAGTATCTTTTGGCCAGCCTAAAGTAGAAAAAGTCCATAACCCTGAAGAGAACCATGTATCTAAAGTGTCTTCATCTTGAAAAATATTTTTACTTTTGCATTTTTTACATTTATTAGGTGTATGTTTAGCGACAATTATTTCATTACAATCTTTACAGTACCAAACAGGGATACGATGCCCCCACCAGATTTGTCTTGATATGCACCAATCTCTTAGTTCTCTCATCCAGCTGAAATAAGTTTTATTAAATTTATCAGGGACAATATTTATATCACCGTTTTCGATTACTTCTATAGATTTCTCTTTTATGCTTTTTAGTGTACCGTTATCTTCTATGATTTTTTTGTTAACATCTATAAACCATTGTTTAGACATAAGCGGTTCTACTGTTGTGTGACATCTGTAGCAAACAGATAAGTTCTGTTTATAAGGTTCTTCTTTAACGATCAATCCAGCTTCTCTTAAATCTTTTACAAACGCTTCCCTACATTCAAGTACATTCATATCTTTATATTGGCCGGCGTTATCGGTCATTTTACCTTCCTCATTGATAACTTGTATGATATCTAACCCATTTTTTTGTCCCATCTCAAAATCTATAATACTGTGAGCAGGTGTAACACCAACAACACCGCTTCCAAACCCCATATCAACATTATGATCAGCTATAACTTTAACTTTTATAATATGTCCGGCAAGATTTATTTCTATTATTTTACCTACCATATCTTTATACCTTTTATCTTCTGGGTTGACAGCAGCAGCAGTATCACCAAGTTTTGTCTCGGGCCTGGATGTAGCTATAACAAAAGGACCGTATTTTATATGATACAAAGTAGCATCTACTTCTTTGTATTCAACCTCATCATCAGCGAGAGTAGACGCACATCTAGGGCACCAATTAACTATTCGATACCCTCTGTATATTAAACCATCATTATACATCTTAACGAAAACTTCATTTACAGCTTCAGTTAAATCTTTATCAAAAGTATATCTTTCTCTTTCCCAATCACAGCTTGACCCCATTTTTTTAATTTGGTTCCTTATAGTGTCCTGTGATTTTGATACATAATCTCTTACTCGATCAAGGAATCTCTCTCTACCAAGGATATGTCTATCTATACCTTCTTTATGGAGAATCTTTTCTACTTTATTTTGTGTAGCTATAGCAGCATGATCGGTCCCAGGTAACCATAATGTACAATATCCTCGCATACGAGCGTATCTAGTCATTATATCTTCTAAAGCAAGCATTACAGCATGTCCGGTATGTAAGACCCCGGTAGCATTAGGTGGTGGCATAGATATACTGAACGGTTCTTTTGTTTTATCTATCTCATGATGAAAAGCACCAGAATCTTCCCAGATTTTATAGATATCATCCTCATAAATCTTTGGATCGTAATTTTTGTCTAACATATTTATGTATTATTAATTTCACGTTATATTGTAAGGCTATACCCGAAAATAAAAAAAATAATTATATTGACAAAATAAAAAGATATTTTTTAATAGATTAAAAAATGTAGTGTGTAGCCTGAGATCTCCGGCTTTTTTTATTCTCCTATTCTTTGTACTAAAGTTACTTGAAGTGGGTTAGGGGTAATATTATTCCAGCTTTTATCGTGTATATTTTTTATTATCAGGCTATACCGTTCTTCGTGTTCTTTTGTTATACCTTCAGTGTATAAATATATAGTATTACCTTTTTTTTCTATCTCTTTTATCTTTATATCATCTTTAATATCATTTTTATTGTTTAGATCGATGATTTCATAGTTATTGATATCAAATAGATTCTCTTCATGTAATTCTTCACTAAAATTTATTTCGATTTTATTTAGTTCAACAAATTTCTGCCATACGATTATAGGTGGGATCCTATCTAAAGATGTTTTTATTTTAATAAAGATATCTTTATCCAACAACCTTTCAAAAATCCCGATATTTTCTTTGACTCTAAAATCTTTGCTTTCAAAAGAAATATCATTAGGCATTTGGATAGTGACATTATATTTATCTTTTGTTCCCGGTTGTTTAATAATATTTAAAGAGAAATTATCTTTATTAATTTTTTCAGGTAGTATATATTTTATTCTTATCGTTTGTTGGTCGTCAGGATATAAGCTGGTATATATCCCGATATATTTACCACCTATATCATTACCTGTAAAGAATGGTAACGGGCTACATTTTTTTAGGCAATCGTTTTTTATATCCCATACATCTTCTATTTTACTTTTCTCCGGTATATATATACGGATATAAGAGTTGTATAGATCGGAGTTCAAACTATAAGTACCTAAATGTTTTAATGTGAGCGAATAGGTAACGCTACCTTTTTCGTTATCTTTAAAACTTACAAAATAAACATGCGATTTTGAGATATATCTGTCAGCTTTTCTACCGCCTATATTAGAGATATTAGTATGTATGAAATTATCATAATTTTTACCGTAGAAGCTACCACTCCATCCTTGTTGATATATTTTATCTTGGATATTTTTATCTTTAAAATAAACCAGAATATCTTTTTTGTTCAACGATTCATATAAGACATTTAATAATGTTTTATATTCAAAAGGGGTAGATAATATCTTTGATATTAAAGCTTTAGAGAATTTACTTAAAACATTTTTCCTGTTTTGTAGATCGGTAATATCATGTGTATCGATATTCTTTACTTTATTTTGCATCCAAGAAAAAAGATTATCTTTATTGATTATCGTATCATCAAAGAAAATATTTTTGTAGATACCGATAATATCTTCTATCAAAGAGAAATTTATTGCGATAACACCATCAAAATCGTATGAGGTATGAGATTGTTCGTTAAAGAGTTTAAGTAAATCATTAGCAGATGTAGGAAAATCTGGTGAGAAATTACCGTCCCTGAAATACCAGCCATTAAATTTTTTATCGGCTTTGAGGAAATGGTTAAAAGGGGCAGGTGCATCTTTTATATTTTTAGTGTTATCGAGGTTATATGAATCAAATATAGAGAAAGCAGGTATCCCATTTTTGATTTTTAAGATACCATAAGCGCTAATAAAACCGCCTGTTGGTCTTAATTCATTATTGTTTTGTAGTATGATAAGGTATCTCTTTTCGTTATTTATACCAACGATATAAGGAAGCTCTTTATAAAAAACTGAAAACTTTTCAAACAAAAAAAGTATATACCCAATAATAAATATATTTATAATGATTATTATCAGGAGAGAGATAAATAATCTTCTCTTATTCTCAAACAGTTTTCTTTGGAATTTTGTTTTCCTTTTGTTCATAAAAAAAACTAGAATCTAACATACTATATTCTAGACAATTTTAGTTTTTTTTAAAAGTATTTCTATATATTTTACTTTATTTTTATCAACTTTATTTTTATACTGGTTTTGTTGTAATTTATGAATAAATAATAAAACTATGTTTAAGGTAGAGCATATAAAAAAGGAGATACTAAGCCTATCTATAGAAGAAAAGATATTAGGTATATCTAATTTAGTATTACTCATAAGTTTTTTGATGCCATGGTATTATGGGCTTGAACCAACGATAGGTGCTACCGGATTTGTATCAGATTTTGATTATATTAATGTTTATGCGTTTAGGGATTTCTCTTTTTTTATAAGTCTATTTGTTTTCCTATTTTGTGTTCTTTCTTTGATTATCCAATCTTCAAAAATATTTAAGTATCGTCTGCCTAGATTAGGTATAAATTATAATAATATATTAGCTATATTAGGTGCTGAATCATTTTTTTTGATACTTATAGTATTATTAACTTATATTAAAAACAGTGGTGGGTATCCAAGAGCAGAGCTGAAATTTGGTTTATTTATAGCGTTTTTATCAGCAGGGGTATGGACAGTTATATCATATTATTATTTACAAGTTATTAAGCAAGAGAAAACCAAGAAAAAAAGACAAGAGATATTTGAAAAGAATTATAAAGAGAATGTTAGACTTGAGCCTGAAGTACACGATAATAAATATGAGGAAACTGTTGTTAGTAATATCGTAGAAAAAGCGGTAGATGAGACAAGTGAAATAAAGAGTGAGTATAATATTAATAGTGATTATAAGACTAATATTAAAGAATAATAAATTATAACAAAAATAATATGAAAAAAGATGGTAAGAAACATATAAAAACAGATACAAAGGAAAAAGATGGTAAAAAACATATAAAAACGGATGCCAAGGGAAAAGATAAAGATAATATTTTTTCTAATGCGTATAATATCTCTGATCAAACAAGAGCTTTGAAAGAAAGTAGTATTGGTGATGATTTTGAGTTCTCAAAGATAATATATTTTTGTAAGGATTGCAAAAAAATAGTTGATGTTATACCAAGACGAAGTATGAAGTTTAGATGTAAAGAATGTAAATCTATTAATATAGCTTTCGGTACAGAAAGAAGTATCCGTAATTATTATAAAATACCTCCAGATAAACTGGAGAGTATAGAATAGATAATCTGTTTTTATATATTGATGCAATATTTATAATTTTTAAGCAATACTTTTTATTGGATACTCACGTTGACTTTAAATTACCTAAAAACCTATACTAGCTATACCAAAGAAATAACTGTTTTAAATTCAAAACATAATTTCAAATATTATATTATTAAAATAATTTATTATGCCTACAAAAGTACAAGAAGAACAAAATAAAATGAAAAAAGATGCTATCGCGGCAGCTATCGCGCAAATAGAAAAAAATTATGGACAAGGCTCTATAATGAAGATGGGTGATGCTCATAAAATCAGGGTTGATACTTTCTCTTCAGGGTCTTTATCTTTAGATTTAGCTTTAGGAGGTGGTTTGCCTAAAGGAAGGATAATAGAAATATATGGGCCTGAATCCTCAGGTAAAACAACATTAGCTTTACACGCTATAGCATCAGTACAAAAGAAAGGCGGGAATGCAGGTTTTATTGATGCTGAACATGCTTTAGATCCTAAATACGCAGAAAAAATTGGTGTTGATATTAATTCGTTATTGATTTCGCAACCGGATAATGGAGAACAAGCGCTAGAGATATCAGAAACTTTAGTAAGATCAGGCGGTGTCGATATAATCGTTATAGATTCTGTTGCAGCTTTAACACCTAAAGCAGAAATAGATGGTATGATGGGTGATTCACATATGGGGTTACAAGCGAGATTAATGTCTCAAGCGTTAAGAAAACTGACTAGTATCATATCAAAAACTAATTGTACTGTTATATTTTTGAACCAGATAAGGATGAAAATAGGGGTGATGTTTGGTAATCCTGAGACCACTACTGGTGGTAACGCTTTAAAATTCTACTCATCTGTTAGACTGGATATAAGAAGAATAAGCAAGATAGACCAAAACACTGATTTAGGTAAAGAAGTCAATGGGCATAGGGCAAGAGTTAAAGTAGTAAAAAACAAGGTAGCGCCACCGTTCAGACAAGCAGAGTTTGATATAATGTTTAATGAAGGTATATCAAAAGAAGGTGATATAGTAGATTTAGGAGTTTTATATGACGTGATAAAAAAAGCTGGCGCGTATTATAGCTTCGGTGATACTAAGCTAGGGCAGGGCCGAGAGAATGTTAAAAAGTTCTTCAAGGAAAACGAAAAGCTCGCTCTTGATATAGAGAAAAAAATTATTGAACAAGCAGAAAAATAATCATTATGTCAGAACTCAAAATACCACCACATAATAAACAAGCGGAACAGAGCGTATTAGGGTCTATATTAATAGATAAAGATTCGATATTAAAGATAGCTGATTTTGTTAGCGAAAAAGATTTTTATTTTGATGATCATGGTTTGATCTTTGCAGCTATGTTATATTTATATAACACCAACCAGCCGATAGATCTTATTACTCTAACTAATATCCTTGAAGATCGAAACCAGTTAGAGAGTATCGGCGGCTCAACCTATTTAGCTGAGTTAACTAATATAGTACCAACCTCAACACATATCTTTAATTACGCTCAGATTGTCAGGACTAAATCTGTGTTACGTAAAATGATTAAAGCTGCTGATAATATAATGGGGTACGCTTATAACGAAGAAGAATCTTTAGAGATTCTATTAGAGAAAACTGATAAAGAGATCTTTAACGTAACAAAAAACTTTATTAAAGATAGGTTTACCCATATAAAAGATATCCTAGGTAAAAGATACGAGGTCTTTTCTGAGCTACATATGGCTGCAGATAAAGATGCTTTTAAAGGCGTGCCAACAGGGTTTAAAACACTGGACAATATCTTGTCAGGGTTACAGCCGGCTGATTTAATAATACTAGCAGCCAGACCTAGTATGGGTAAAACGGCTTTAGCGTTATCTATAGTATTAAATGCAGCTTTGAAAGGCAATAAACATGTAGGTATTTTTTCGCTTGAGATGTCTAAAGAGCAACTTGTAGATAGGATGTTCTCTTCTATGTTACGTGTTGATAGTTGGAAACTCCAAAAAGGTAAACTTGAAGACTCGGATTTTTCTAATATGGGTACTATTATGGACGAACTAAGTAGGGCGTCGATATATATAGATGATAGTGTTGGGTCTACTATGGGTGAGTTAAGAGCTAAATCTCGACGGCTACAGATGGAACACGGTCTTGATTTGATAGTTATAGATTATTTGCAGTTGATGCAAGGCGATAGGAGATCAGGCTCTGTTAATAGGGTGCAAGAGATATCAGATATATCACGGTCATTAAAAGCTTTAGGGAGAGAGTTACGGATACCGGTCCTTTCTTTATCTCAACTAAGTCGTGCTGTCGAATTACGGCCTGGGAAACAACCGCAGCTATCAGATTTAAGGGAATCAGGGTCTATAGAACAAGATGCTGATGTCGTTTTAATGATGTATAGAGAAGATTATTATGATCCTGATACTGATAGGAAAGGGATAACCGATATTTTTATCAGGAAACACAGGAACGGGCCTGTTGGTAAGATAGAGCTGATGTTTAATATGCAACAACTTAGGTTCTATGATATAGATAAAATACGGGAGGATGTTATTTGATAATATTAATATATTATGAAAGTATTTATATACTGTTTGAGTTTATTATGTTTTATATCTTTACAGTCATGTACTTTTGATACCAGTAGGATAAAAGTTAATAATAAAATTGTCACTATAAGTAAGATGAATAACGAAAAAAAATATGAGTTACAAATAAAAGATTATGTTTTTAGTGTCAGCATAGCTAACAACGAAAAAGATAGACAGAAAGGGTTAATGGGTGTTCCATTTTTAGATCCTAAGGAAGGTATGTTCTTTATCCATGAAGAAGTAAAAAAAGTTTCTTATTGGATGAAAAACATGAAAATACCTATAGATATAATATTTATCGATAAAAATTTCAGGATTGTTGATATATATAATAGTGTATCACCGTGTTTAGGAACAGATTGTACTCTATATAGATCTACTAAACCGATAAAATATGTTTTAGAGATAGGTGCAGGAGAAACATATAAGAGAGATATAAGTATCGGTGATAGGATTAAAGTAATAACCCCAGAACTTAATAAATTATTATGAATCATATAGATAATATATTACCGATCTTCGGTTATGGATTATTTACGTTTATGTTATTTATATTAATAGAACCATTCTTCTATAAACTGGTTATTAGGCTTAAACTAGGCAAAACGCTAAGGGAGGAGGCTGCATCAGGTGGTGTGGCAAAGATCTTTCGTAGGCTACACAAAAAAAAGCAGGGTATACCTACTATGGGCGGTATGCTTATTTGGGGTACAGTATTACTAACAGTAATATTCTCAAGATTCTTATCTTATAAAGGTTATGTCCCACAATCAGTATTATCTAGGAACGAGGTCTATGTCCCGTTATTCACATTAATATCGATGGGGTTTCTAGGTGCGATAGATGATTGGTTTAATATAAAAGGGATAGGTAAGAAGAAGGGGATAGATGTTACACCGAAATTTTTCCTTCTAACTATTTTTGCTACACTGGGCGCATGGTGGTTTGATACGAAACTGGGATACGATACGTTACATATACCTTTCTACGGTGATTTATTTATCAATCTGTTATCTATCCCTATCAATATACCTTTTATAGGCTATTTTATCGTGAATTTATATATGCTGATTTTTATATTGGTTATAATAAGCACAGCTAACGCTGTTAATATAACTGATGGGCTAGATGGTCTAGCTGGAGGTCTGCTTATTATCTCGTTTACCTCGTATGGTGCGATAGCGTATTTTAAAGGTAAGTTTATATTAGCTATATTCTGTGGGATAATAGATTTTAGTTTGCTTGGGTTTTTATGGTATAATATACCGCCTGCCAAATTTTTTATGGGTGACACAGGCTCTCTCGCTTTAGGCGCGACACTAGGGATAATAGCGTTAATGCTTAATTCGTTATTAGTTTTACCTTTGATAGGAGGTGTATTTGTTTTAGAGACGCTATCAGTTATTTTGCAGGTTACATCCAAAAAACTAAGGAACGGTAAAAAGATATTTAATATAGCGCCATTACATCACCATTTCGAAAGTATAGGATGGACAGAATCACAGATAGTCATGAGGTTATGGATGATAGGCTCTTTTTTAGCGTTTTTAGGTGTGATTATTGAGTTTATCGGTACATAACCTATATTTTATATACGTATATACTAGCATCTTTTTTGGATGGTTTATCGATAAGTATTGGTTTCATCCCTTCTATTTTAAATACATAAGATATTATACGAGAACCTTTTTTTAATTCTTTTTGGAATTTCTCTTTGAGTTTATTAGCAAGAACTTTTGGCATACCATACACGTATATAACATCAACATTAGATAGATCTACATTAAAAATATTTTTATTAATAAATCGAAGATTAGGTATATTAAAACTCCTGATTTTAGATATGATATAGAGCGTGTACGCTAACTCAAACCCGAATACTTTTGCGGTCCGATTATGTTTCGCTATATATATAGCTACTTTACCGTTACCTGACCCAAGCTCATAAAATAGCTCGTTTTTTTTAAGGTTTGCCAGTTTATTTATCCTTTTTTGATCTTTTGTCCTTGACGGTACAAAAGGAGCTAAAGAGAAACCTGATATAGCTATAGGTAACAAAATAATAATAATTATTATTGATATAATATCCATACAAAGTTATAAAAGTTTTTAAATTATCAGTAGTATAATATATAAATTTATTTAAGTATGCCAAATATTTGTATATTTTATTATAAAAGGAAACTGATTCCTTGTGGTTGCCCTGATGATGATTGCCATGATATAGAAAATAACGATCACATATCAAAGGGCTACCTTTACAAATGATTGAAATAATAAATAAAAAAATGAATCTGTATAGGTAACCCTTGTGATTGCCCTGATGATGTTGATTGTTTACAATAAGCTATGCTAATATCAAGAAAAGAAATTTTTTGTTCTTCTTTAGTTCTTTGAAAATCAGGATAATAATAATAGTATATAAATTTTAGGCAATTGGATTATAAGGGAGGTAACGATGGACATAAAAAAAATCATCCTTCAATGGTATAACCGACATTCTAATTTTTTAGATGCTACTCTTGATATAGCTTCAGATCTAGTACCTGGAGGTAAAATAATAACTAATCTCCTTAAAGCAACTAAAGCTATCTATGATGATGATCGAAATAGTATTAATCAGCAAATCTCTCAAGATCAAATACTTGAGATAACAAACTTTCTCCAAAATATACAACCTGTTATTTTAAACTTAATGGAAGAAGTAGAAGAATTAAAAGATTTTAAAGATTCTATTTCAATAAAAGAAAGGAAAAAGATCTTAGAGGAAGGTTCTTTTAAAGAACAACTACAAAAAGTTATACCTAGAATCGCATCATCACTAACAGAAACAGTAAATAAAACAAAATCCAGTAAGAATTTAATCAATAATCTGTATCTTAAGTTAGAGACTTTAGGACAAGGAGGAGAAGGTACTGTATACAAATGTATTAATACTCAAACTGATCTAGTTGTAGCACTTAAAATACTTCTACATAAATTGGGAAGTGATGGATATGAGTTACTTAAGAAAGAGTATGAGCGACTAATAAAAAAACTTTTACATGGTAATATCGTGCAGTATAGAGAGCTTGCGATAGATAAAGAGACAGAGCATAGTTATCTGGTAATGGATTTCCTGGAAGGTCAAACATTACGATCACTGATGATAAAAAAGAGACTATCAGAAGATAAAGTATTTACACTGGATGAAACTATAAGCTTACTAACGGGAGTATCAAAAGCTTTAGACCATGCGCATAATAATGATGTATTACATTTAGATCTTAAACCAGAAAATATATTGGTAGATACGAATAAAGAATCGTATTTATTTGATTTCGGTTTATCACAAGATATAAAACATACTCTTGTAACTGCTCAATGCAATATTAACACAACATCCAAAGGCACCTTAGCATATATGGCACCGGAGCAATACAAAGGAAAAAAAAGAGGGATTCAAACAGATATCTGGGCGTTTGGAGTGATAATATATGAGATGTTGAGTGGTATACATCCGTTTGACGGAAGCACATTTGAACATTTTTATAAACTGGTATGTGAGGAAGAATTAGAAGAGATAGAAGAAGTTTCTGAAGAAGTTAATAAAATACTAAGACAGGCTCTAACTAAAACACGAAAAAATAGATTAGAAAATGCAAATGATATACTTAATCGATTAAAAGATACTAAAAAAGAAGTAGTAGTAATTGAGGATAATAAAGAACAATTTATCAATATTGAATTACCTACAATAGCAGGGTATTATTACAAGTATACTGAACGAGACAAGTATGAAGATGAAAAAACTAAAATTACTGCAGGTAATATTGTACTTAACTCAAATGAGTATCTAGGAGTAGAACCAACAAGTAATGAAGATTTTGAAAAAGTAATCAATTTATCTGACCTGATTTTGGATAAGATAAAATTTTTTGATTTATCATGTTATAAAGAAATTACAGATGAAGAAATAAAAAAGTTATCTTGTTTACAGAATCTTCAAAAATTAGATTTATCTGGTTGTGACAAAATTAGCGATAAAAGCTTAGAATATATTCTTACCTTAGAGAATCTTCAGACGTTGGATTTATGGGGTTGTGACGAAATCAACGATAAAAGCTTAGAATCAATTTCAAAGTTAGAGAATCTTCAAAAATTAGATTTATCTGGTTGTGACAAAATTAGCGATAATGGCTTAGAATATCTTTCTAAGTTAAAGAATCTTCAGACGTTGGATTTATGTGGTTGTGACAAAATAAGCGATAAAGGCTTAGAATATATTTCTAATTTACAGAATCTTCAATATTTAAATTTATATGAGTATAACCAAATAAGCGATAAAGGTTTAGAATATATTTCTAACATAAAGAATCTTCAAATACTTTGCTTAAAGTGTAATAATCAAATCACAGATAAAGGATTAGAATATATTTTTAACATAAAGAATCTTCAAGATCTTAGTTTAAGGTTTTGTGATCAAATAAGCGATAAAGGATTAGAATGTATTTCTAACATAAAGAATCTTCAAATGTTAGATTTAGCTGAATGTAGAATACGAGATGATGGGCTTTCTTATATTTCTAACTTACAGAGTCTTCAAGATCTTAGTTTAAGGTTTTGTGATCAAATAAGCGATAAAGGATTAGAATTTATTTCTAACATAAAGAATCTTCAAATGTTAGATTTAGCTGGTTGTAAACAAATAAGCGATAAAGGTTTAGAATATCTTTCTAAGTTACAGAATCTTAAATATTTAAATTTATATTATTGTGATCAAATCAGCGATAATGCTGTAAAAAAACTTCAAGAACAATTAAAATCTCTTAAAATAGATAGATAAAATTTATAAAATTTTAAATTTTATCTATTATAACCATCAAAGCAAAAAGTTTTGATGGTTTTTTTTATAGTATTTTTTAGTATTACTAAATAATATTTCCTAGTTTTCTTTCATTTTTAAATTGTAATTTATATCTCTTAAATTTAAGAGAACCCAATAAAAAATCTGTATTAATCGATAGATCAAAAACTATATAAAAAAAATTATTCTATTACATCCACCCAATCAGGAAAAACACGTTTCAAACGTTTATCTAAAGTTAAAAGCCTATCATCTAAAACACGAGCAGACCCCATGATTAAAAAATCCGCCAACCCTTTACGTAGCTATCGATCTTCTTCTCTCTTACTCTGCAAATTCCATCTCCTTAAATCAGAAGCAATCTTACAAGAATCCTCATTCAACTCAACAATCTCAAACTCACTAAAATCCTGTTCAGCCTCCATAACTTCATCATCACTAAACCTCGGACACGACAAATATTCAACACAGGATATCCTTGAAATACGCAAATCACCTTTAACTCTCTCTAAATACTCCCTTATCTTAGTATCACCCTTAACTAAGCCTATTAAAACACACGTATCGATAAACATAAATCAGTGATCTCTTACATTACGTTGATATTTCACTCCACCCTCCGAAAATGCTTTATGATCTTTCAAACGTCCCGCAATATGACTTAAATCACGAACTTTTTTCTTTACTTCATTACGTTTTACTTCAACTAGTTGAAAAACACAATGTATACCTTCTACATCAACAGGGCAAATTTCTCCTTTTTTTATACTATCAAGATTTAAAACTACCTTCATTTTTATAAAATTAATTACTGTTCACTATAAAAATACACTATTTTCATACAAAAATCAAAGATTAGCTGGGACAATTTTTTTATCCTAAATCTAAGTTTTTGTTCTTTCCTTCGAGCTATGCTAATATCAAGAAAAGATTTTTTTTTCTTCTTTAGTTCTTTGAAAATCAGGATAATACATAGTAATTAATGAATTTTAGGGCAATAGGATTATAAAGGAGGTAACGATGGATATAAAAAGAATTATCCTTAAATGGTATAACCGTCATTCTAATTTTTTAGATGCTACTCTTGATATAGCTTCAGATCTAGTACCTGGAGGTAAAATAATAACTAATCTTCTTAAAGCAACTAAAGCTATCTATGATGATGATCGAAATAGTATTAATCAGCAAATCTCTCAAGACCAAATGTTTGAGATAACAAACTTTCTCCAAAATATACAACCTGTTATTTTAAACTTAATGGAAGAAGTAGAAGAATTAAAAGATTTTAAAGATTCTATTTCAATAAAAGAAAGGAAAAAGATCTTAAAGGAAGGTTCTTTTAAAGAACAACTACAAAAAGTTATACCTAAAATAGTATCATCACTAACAGAAACAGTAAATAAAACAAAATCCAGTAAGAATTTAACCGAAATAAATAAAGCTATATCAGAAGATAAATCTAAACAAATGAACGATACTAACAAAGAAGTGGATCAAATATCTATAGAGCTACCTAAAATTGCAGGGTGGTTCTATAAAATTATAGGAGACAAAAAAACTAAAATTACTGCTGGCAATATTGTACTTAACTCAAAAGAGTATCTAGGAGTAGAATCAAAAAGTAGTAACGGTTTTGAAAAAATAATGAGTTTATCTGATCTGATTTTGGATAAGATAAAATATTTTAAATTCTATAAATATGTTAATGACGAAGAAATAAAAAAATTATCTTCTATAAAGAATCTTCAAGAGCTTAATTTACATTGGTGTAATAAAATCAGCGATAATGGGATAAAAAAACTACAAGAACAGCTAAAATTTCTTAAAATAATTAGATAAAAATATTATTAATTTTTTTCTATTACGGCCATCAAAAGAATATTTTGATGGTTTTTTTTAGTATTTCTTTTGTATTACTAAATTATTTTTTTTAGGTTGTGTAATTGGGAGTATGTCATATCTTGTTTTTTTATTGGAGAAAAAAGGACGGACCATTTTTTTGAAATCAGGTTAAATCACCGACATAAATATAATATTATTTCATTTTTATCGCGTTTAGAAAATCCCTCAAACTCTTTTATGTTTTTAGATCCAAATAATTTTATAAACAATGTATCTAGTTTATCATAATCATAAATCGCGGATATTGCTTTCTCTATTTTTAAGTGGTTATATCATGGAGCTGCAGTAATAGCACTTTACATATATTATTTTCGTGTTTTCTATAATATCTCCTTTTTTGACTTTGTTTAGCCCTTGTTTGTAGTGGTATCGAAGTAATTCAGCGGTAGGGTCAGACATATTATCCTCATCTGATCTTTGTTTGTGTCTTAATTATTAAAGTTATACAAGATATTTGGTTGTAGGTTTATGATTTTTTTATAGATATTATCTGGTATATGTTTTTTGGTTTAGTTGTTTTTTTGTCAGGAATTTTCTTCGGGTAAAATTTTATATGTTAATGAACATTTATTCTATCTATAATGATTTTTTGTTTTTTCCCAATATAGCGATATCTCAATAGATGGGGTTGGTATTGATATATATGGGTTTTTGATACTAATTTTGGTTGGGTTTGATAACACTAACAAAGATAAGACCAGCAATAACGAGCTGGGAACATAAAGCTTATATTCTTTGTGTTTCATCAGATGTAAACTTGTATTGAATTATCGTTCTTAGATATAGAATATTTTTTTTAAAAAACAGTTGAAAATTTATATGATTTCTATGATAATAGTTTAGGTCTACTTTTTGTTTTTATTATGCCCGGGTGGCGGAATTGGTAGACGCGCGGGACTTAAAATCCCGTTTCTGCAAAGAAGTGCGGGTTCGATTCCCGCCCCGGGCAAGAAAGATGTTTACAAATTTCTCCTTCACCTTATCCTTAATCTTTGTCTGCATCTTGCACTAAAGACAAATTTCTCCTTCACCTTATCTCTTCTTGATAAGTGGTTCAGGATAGAACATATTATTATGAGTACCCTGACACTATTTTATTTGAATATTCTATTTATAGATCAATCATTAATTTGACCATTTTTACTATTTCAGCTCTTCTTGATAGGACGATCAGGATAAAACATATTATTTGAGTACCCTGACACTATTTTATTTGTATATTCTATTTATAGATCAATCATTAATTTGACCATTTTTACTATTTCAGCTCTTGTGATAGGTCGATCAGGATAAAACATATTATTTGAGTACCCTGACACTATTTTATTTGTATATGCGTATTCTATATATTTTGCATACCACTTAGTTTTATCTATATCGTTAAAAGAAGGTTGTACTTCATTATCAGAGATTTTTGTATCGCTCGCAAGGATAAGTATTTTTAACGCTTCTGCTCTTGATATATTATTATTTGGTTTAAAACTGTTATCATCATATCCTTTAATTATACCTTTTTCAGTACCAGTTAATATATATTTAGTAAACCAATCATTTTCTTTAATATCAGAAAAACCTATTTGATTCTTGGTGGTATTACAATCAAATTCAAAAGATTCAAGAATTATTTTTAAAGCTTCAGCCCTAGTGATATAACTATCAGGCAAGAACCTCCCGTCAACACCTTCTATGATATTATTATTATACATCTCAATTATATAATCTTTTGCCCAATGGTTTTCTATATCCTTAAAAACATTATGATACTCTAAATCAGTTTCTTTAGTAATTTTCTCTTTTACAGGCTTATTAGCTTCTCCTGTTACTATCCCAAAAGTGGTTAGATGCAGGACTTTAACAGTTATAGTATTACTGTCATGATCGATCTCACCCCCGATTTTGACCCATCCTTCGGTCTCTGTATCATAATAAGCGACCTCCGGTTTCTCACCATCTTTTATATCATCAGGCTCAAAAGCGAAAGTAAGGGTTAACGGTTCCTCAAATGATGTTATTTGGGTTTTATCCATACTGATATTAACACTAATAAGGTTCTTACCTATACTAAAAAACCCTTGTTCGGATGGTGATGGTACACCGCTACCTAGAATACTGCGCTCAGTTATTTTAACACTCAGGTTTTTACTTCTACCGTGTCGGTTAAATATATCATCAATAACACTTTTTGGCATATTAAGCGCGGAGGATTTATCTTTAGTTGATAATAAAAGATTCTCTTTTGCTGATTCATTTGGGGGCGGAGGAGAAACTGTCGCATTGATATAGCTATCATATTTAGTGTATTTAGCTCTATAATTACCAAACAGTTTGTTAGAGCTACTCACACCACCGCCACCGCCACCGCCACCACCACCACCGCCGCCACCACCGTTGTTCCCTTTCTTTACAAATTCTCCGGTAACTTCTAACGTTTTGTTATTCTCTTCGTATTCGTTTTCGTATACAGCTGAATCAGTAGCGGATATAGGGATACTAACATCACCGTACTCAGTAGCGATATAAGGATAATTAATAGTAGCTACTGTGCCTTCAGTATTTAAAACAGTTGTCGGATAAGTTAGTATATTAGTTTCTGATGCTATGGTTATATTGCTTAACCCGTCAGGATCAGTTATGGTGCCTTTGATAGTTATAGGGTTTTCGGTCTGAGAGAACCCATTACTAGGTGCAGTTAAATTGATAGTAGGACTACTACCGGTAGCAAACTCATATTTATCGCTTTTTTCTCCTATATTACCGGCTTCATCAGTAGGTGTAACCTCCCAGGTATATACAGTATTATCTTCAAGCGATACACTTAAAGAAGGGTTTACAGTCGAGTTAGCCGGGTATTCAATATCCTCGTTTATGATAGTCTCATCTCCTTTCAATACAATCAGCTCGTATCTCTTTATCTCATCAGGATAATAATCATCAGATAACCCTTGTTGGTCTAACCCTGACTCTTCCCATTCAAGGGTTATCTTGTTTTGAGTATCGAAATAGGATTTAGTTTTATCTTGTGGCGATAACAAAGAAGGTTTATTAGGCGCCTCCCTATCAAGCCTAAAAACAATATCTTGGAATATCTCACCCTCTTTCTCTTCGTTATCAGCCATCACAAACAGCCCGTAATACCCGTCCTCAAGCTGTTGTAGCTCATCGTTAAGTAATTTAGTATCGATATATTCGGTATCTATATGCCCATAATAGATCGGGATCTCTCCATCGTTATAACAGATAGACATATCTTCGTCATCTCCGTACTGAACACAGTTACTTGCATGGTTAGAAAGATGCTCTTTGAAAGAAGTAGGCTCGAATATAGGCGCATCAGATTTATTAAATCTTTCTAACGAAAAATAGTAGTTAGTATATTTACCTTCGTTATATACCGGTTCCCAATCGAAATATGGTAACTTAGTTATATAGTCCTCATCACTAAACTCTACTAGATCTGTACCAAGATACCCTAAAGATGTACCACCTAAATCATCCTCAATATACCCTTTTAGGTTAGTTACTTGAGGCTCAGCCGCTTTCTGTAAACTTTTATATGCGTTAACCCTTTTACCGGTGAATGTTTTACCTGTATGTGAACCGATAGCATCACCAGAAGTAAGGATATACTCTTTAACTTGTGTGTTAGTTAACGAAGGGTATTTAGACCATATAAGCGCAGCTAGGCCAGCGACATGCGGTGCAGCCATACTAGTGCCGTTCTCGTATTCATACTCGTTGGTTGGACCGGCGGTCACTCCGTATAACTCTAGATTATCTATGCTACACCCTAAACCTGATGACCCTGTATCAGAACCGTTTGAATCCCAGTTGATACGTATTTTATTATCTGTAGCTTTTAAATCACTAGGTATATCTATCTCTAGTATAGCATAAGCCTCTCCTTCAGGATCATCATCTGAATCTATCACGTACTCATCCCATTTTATTAGGTTCTCCCAATATGGAGTAGAAGAAAAATTTTTACCCATATACAAAGATATATAGTCTGTCCAATCAGAAGAACTGTATTCTGTATCGCAGGAAGTATAGAATTTGAGGTACGCACTATTATAATCTGTTAGATCGAAAGTATCGTCAAACACTATTGAGAAATTAGTATCATCAGATGTAGCATTAGGTCTATAAGGTGTCTCAGTATCGCCTACCAAGATATTAGTTGTTATATCGTTTTCACCATCAGATCCTGTAACAACACTCCTTGTCCCAAAATAGTTGTTTAACGAAGTAGGAGTTAGATTAGGAGGTAGATCAGGCGCAGTAACACTATCGAAATCTTCCTCAAAAATGAGTGTCTGGTTATAGTAGTTAATACCGTTTGAATCTATTATATTCTGTGTACTAGTTAAGTTGGTAGGATGAGTATAATACCCGTTAGTTACAGTGCTTAAGATATTAACACCGGGCGCAGATATATCAACGCTAGTAGTTCCGTAATCAGAGAATATCGCTAGGTTATCGTCTAGATCAGAAGCAGCTACAGAGATAATACAATCAAGATCCCATGAAGCTGGATACCCTCTATCATTCGGGTTACCTGAATCTTGGTTGATACCACTGTTACCGGCTGATGCGACAAATAACCCACCTGAATCACAGAAACTTTGGATACTATTATATAAAGCGGTATCATTACCTACAGTAGGCCCGTACCCGCCCCAACTAGCGTTAATAATTTTTGCGCCGTTATATTTGGCAAAATTAATAGCTTGTACCGCACCCGCAGTAGAAAGATCAAATTTGATCGCCATTAAACTAATATCATGGTTGATCCCAACAACACCAGGTGATACCTCAGGCGGAGTTATTGTAGTATTACCTGCGTTAGCTCCTATCGTACCGGATATATGTGTCCCATGACTATCGTTTAAATCAGGTAACGGTATATCATCGTCGTCAGTAAAATCCCAACCGTGATAGTTGCACCCGCCAGAGATAGGCCTATTTAAGTAGTCTACGCAACCGCTTGAACCGTCCCATAAATTATCTGTTAGATCCTCATGTAGGAAATCTACTCCGTCGTCTATCACAGCGATAATTAGATCTTTGCTACCTGTAGATATATCCCATGCATCTTCTATATCTATATCAGCATCTTCTGTGCCTGTAATACCATCTACTTCTTGGCCGTTGTTTTCTAGACCCCATAACTGGTCTAAAAGAGTATCATCAGTTGATACAGTGGAATGTGTGTCTAGTATATGTTTAGAATAAATATAGTTTGGCTGGATCTGTTCTATTGAAGGATCGTTTTTAAGTCTTTTGATAATATCCTCAGTTCCTTCGTTGTTATTAGATTTTAGTACAACTATATCGTTAACTTTCTCTTTTAGTTCGAGATTTTTATATCTTGTCTCTGATAAGAAGCTTAAGCTGGAATTTTTTGGAGTGATCAATACTTCACCATTAACAAAATTCTTCGCTCTTTTTTCTATAGGTTTGATTCTTATATTTTCGCCTGTTAATTTAGTTTTTTTTGTACTAGGCTCAAGTTTAATCTGTGCAAATGAAGAAGTAGTAAATGTAAATAAAGTAACAAATACTAATAAGTTCCTAAAAAATACTCTTGAAAACGACATATAAAAAAAATAAAGAATACTAACTATTAAATTATAAAAAAAAAATCTTAAAAATTTAAGTAAAGTATCATAAAAAACATATTGCTTTATATAATAAATATTTTTTAATCTGTTTTTAGCGATAAAAAAATATTATTTTTTATATATATATGATATTTTTTTTTTGATAGATAATTTTTTTATATTACATGAAAAACAATATTGGTTTACTGATTCTTAGATTCCCTTATGAATCTGCAACAGGGATGGGCGGAGAAGAGAACCATATATTATCTCTGGCTAGGATTATAAGAGAGAAAGGTGATTACGTAAAAATCATTACTTCTTGTAAATGTATGTTAAAAGAGATTAAGAACATGAGGATCCCATACAGAAGAACTTGGGGTGGGATGGATATCGTTAGCATAAAATCTCTTGTCTTTTTCCCTTTTACATTCATTTTTATAATTATTAACCTATTAAGGTTACTTTTGTATGAGCGTGTGTATAACAATGTACGAGTTGTGTATCTACTAACCTATATAGAGAAAATTATTTTAACACCTTTTGCTCTATTCTTAGGGATAAAAGTTGTATGGGGGCAACATACGAAACCGGGGAGATGGTTTTATAAAAATCCGTTTAAGATATTTTATCTTATTTTGTCCAGGTTTGTTACTGTTATCGTACCTTCAAAAGATATGAAGAAAATTTTTGAGAAAAATGGTGTCAAAAACTTAAAAGTAATACCTAACGGTTTAGATATAGACAGGTTAAATAAGATACAGTTAAAAGAGAAACCAAAAATCCTTAGACGGATTTTTCAATGTTTAAAAGACACAAACCCTGGGATAGAAAGGAATAAATTTGATATTACTAAAATTGTAGGTTGTATATCAAGATTATCAAAAGAGAAAGGTATTTTAACGTTTTTAAATGCAGTACAAAATATTTTGAATTTTAGGAATGATATTATTTTTTTGGTAGTAGGTGAGGGTAAAGAAAGATCGAAAATTAATGAGATTATAATAGAGAAAAAACTACAAGATAATGTTTTTTTGTTAGGGTATAAAGACCAAGCATTCCTGAAAAATTTTCTGTATGTAATAGATTTCTTTGTGTTACCTTCGCCTTATGAAACATTTGGGATATCGGTTTTAGAATCTTTTTATATGAAGAAATCTGTTATTGTATCGAGGTCAGGTGGTTTGAAAGATTATGTTGTACAACGCGTAAATGGTTTGTTTTTTACTCCCGGAGACTACATAGATCTAGGTAAAAATATCGAATACTTATTAAAAAACAAAGCGTTAACTAACCAAATGGGACAGAACGGGTATAAAACACTTATAGATAAATACACATTAGAAAAAATATATAAAGAATGGCAAAAAGTTTTATATTTTTAGCACACTCTTTACAAGAGTGCTAAATGGATATATAATGAAGAGGAATATTTAATAAAAGGAATATGGATTACTATGAAAAATTAGGTGTGAGTAAAGGCGCTTCAGATCAAGAGATAAAAAGAGCTTATAGGAAACTTGCACAGAAATATCATCCTGATCGGAATAAAGGCAACACAGATTATGAAAAAAAGTTTAAAGAGATAACTGAGGCGTATGAGGTGCTTTCAGATAAACAAAAAAGATCAGCTTATGATCAATTCGGTGAGGCAGGAGTAAAAGGAGCAAATGGAGGTAACGGGTTTTCGGGGTTCGATGGTTTTGATTTTGGTGGGTTTGGTGATATATTTGAATCGTTTTTTGGTGGTGGTATGGGCGGGACTAGAAGAAGACCAGGCCCGAAAAGAGGTACTGATATTGAGGTGATGGTTAATATATCTTTTGAGGAGGCTGTATTTGGTTGTGAGAAGAAAATAAGTGTAGAGAAAGGGGTTCTTTGTAGTGATTGTGATGGGAAAGGTTATGAGAAAGGGAGTAATGTCATTAAATGTAGTGAATGTAATGGGAGTGGGCAAGTAACAAGAATACAAAGAACACCGTTAGGTGCTATTAGGACTTCTTCTGTATGTTACAAATGTCAGGGTGAAGGTAGAGTTTATGAGAAAAGATGTAAAAAATGTAACGGCACAGGTAACATACGAAAAAAAGTTAATTTGTCGGTTAAGATACCGGAAGGGATAGATACCGGATCCGTGATGAGGTTAACAGGAAAAGGCGAGGCAGGGATAAAAGGCGGATCAAGTGGTGATTTATTTGTGCATATACGGGTCTCAAAAAGTGATGAGTTTGTAAGGGATAAAGAAAATATATATACTGATAGAGAGATCCATGTTTTACAAGCTGTTTTAGGTGATGAGATCTCAGTAAAGACTTTACATGGTAACATAACTTTAAAAATACCTGCTGGTACACAGAGTGGGAAAACTTTTAAGCTCAAAGGGTATGGCGTAACAAAACTTAATACTAACCAGAAAGGCGATCATTTTGTAAAGATTATTACTAAGATCCCGGAGAAACTATCTAAAGAGGAACACGATTTATATATGCAACTAGTAGAAAAAACGGGGATTAAAATCAAACCAGAGGATAGAGGGTTCTTAAAAAATTTATTTAATTAATATACTATGAATATACTTTTTTTAGGTGATATAGTTGGGAAGGGTGGACGTAGAGTTGTTAAAACACATTTAAAAGATATAAAAAAAAGAGAGGGTATAGATTTTTGTATCGCTAACTGTGAGAATCTTGCGGGTGGTCATGGTGTAACAGTAGATAAAGTTAAAGATATGCAACTATGTGGGATAGATTTTTTCACCTCAGGTAATCATATATGGGGTAATAAAAAAGTGTTTGAGGAATTAGATAATCCTAATTTCCCTGTTATTCGTCCTGCTAATTATCCTGAGTTATCTTGTATCCATGGTAGAGGTTATGATATTTTAAAAAATAGATTAGGTAAATTCTTGATAATAAATCTTATAGGTAGAGTATTTATGGCTAAAGATTATGATTGTCCTTTTAGGGCGATAGATAATATTTTGAAAAAAACAAAAAAACATAAATTTGATGCTATAATTGTGGATTTTCATGCTGAAGCTACTTCAGAGAAAATAGCGTTAAAACATTATATCGATGGTAGAGTTACGATCCTTGTTGGTACACATACACATATCCCTACATCAGATTATGAGATAACAGAAAAAAATATGGCTTATATAACAGATTTAGGTATGTGCGGACCTATAGATTCAGTGATAGGTATGAAAAAAGAGCCTATCATAGAATCGTTTTTGACTCAGCTACCAACAAAATTTGATGTAGAAACAGGTAAAAGTGCGATCTCTGGTATAGTTATTAAGGTTAATAAAGGGGTCGCAGAAGAAATAAAACAAATAAAGGTTTCGGAATAACAAAATATTTAGTAAAATATTAATAATTAATTTTTTAATCAATACTATTGTGATAAAAAGAAATAATAACAAACTATTAGTATTCATTTTTATACCGCTTGTAACATTGCTTCTAGGATGGAGTATAGCTTACCAGCAGTATCAAAAACGTGTATACTCTTTAAATGAATCTATAAAAAATATTAAAGAGAAACAAGAACAGCTTAAAGAGAAAAAGGATACTTCAAAAAATCCTATTAATTTGGATTTATATTGGGAAACATTTTCGGTGTTAGATAATAAATATGTGAAAGGTAATGATTTTGATCGGAAAGAGATAGTATACGGTTCGATCAAAGGTATGGTATCGTCTTTAGGTGACCCTTATACAGCGTTTATGACACCAAAAGAGAACAAAGATTTTCATGATAGCCTTCATGGAGAGTTACAAGGTATAGGTGCTGAATTAACTATGAAAGAAGGTGTAATAACTGTTGTATCGCCTTTAAAAGATTCACCTGCATCTAAAGCCGGGTTACAGCCTCAAGATATTATTATAGAGATCAATCATGAGGACGCGATAGGGTTAACATTAGAGGAATCTGTATTAAAGATAAGAGGGCCGAAAGGTAGTAAGGTTATACTTAAAGTGATACGGAAAGATGTTGAAGAACCTTTAGAAATAGAGATCAAAAGAGATATTATTACTCTTGATAGTGTGAGTACTGAGTTTAAAGAAGATAATAAATATGCTTATATAAGTATTAACCAGTTTGGTGATACTACTGTCGAGGAATTTGATAAAGCGCTTGATGAGGTATTATTAAAAAAACCTAAAGGGATTATCCTGGATTTACGGTTTAATGGTGGTGGATATCTTGATGGTGCAGTTGATATAGTTTCAAGGTTTATTGAGGATAATGTAGTAGTAATAATAAGGAAACGATTAGAAAAGGATAATGAAATACATTTTACTACAGGTAACGCAAGAATAAAAGATATACCTGTTGTATTACTTATCAATAAAGGAAGCGCATCAGCATCGGAGATCGTTGCAGGAGCTATGCAAGATCATAAAAGAGGGTATATTATAGGTGAACAGAGTTTTGGTAAAGGTACGGTTCAAGAGGTGGTTAATCTGTCTAATGGTGCTAGTTTGCGAGTAACTATAGCTGAATGGTATACACCGAATAACAGAAGTATAACAGAAAAAGGGATTACTCCTGATCTTGAGATCAAACGAACCATAGAAGATTATGAAGCTGATAAAGATCCGCAACTTGATGCGGCAATAGAGTATTTAGACAAGAAAGTAAAATAAAAGAAGTAGATCACATCCTATAAAGCGACAATAGAGTATTTAGACAAGAAAGTAAAATAATCGTCTTAAAAAAAAATAGACAACTTTTAAAGTTGTGACATATAAAGATTGATATGTCAACCAAAAGATCAATTGATGTAATTGACAGTTTGAAAAAATCTTGTAATAATATCTACCCGTTCTGTACTGGTGGGATGGTTTTTTGTTGGTCATTAACATAATAGTTGCTAGAGAGTGCTCTGGTATAAAAATTATTTTTATCCGGAGTACCTCTTTAGGAAAAAAATTATTAAAAAGATATACAAATTGGAAAAAAGATTTAGGAGAAATAATCATGAAGAAATTAATTTTTGTTCTTTCTTTGTTTTTTGTTACCGGCTGTTATATAGGAGATGTAAGAGGGAAAAATCAATGGGAACAAGAGAAAAACCCAATGAATATGAATGAAAAAAACAAAAATAAGGTTGAATCTAAGGATCCCGTAACACGGGAGAAAGATCATCCTAAACGTGAAGAAAAATCCTATACAGAACTGTATAAGGATCAACAGGCCAAAGAAAAAAAACAAAAAGAAAGAATTGAGGAGGAAGAGAAATGAGAAAATTTTGTTTGATTTTACTGATTTTTTGGTCCGTTCTTATTCAAGCAGAAACATTAGCTGATGTAACGAGCGGAAGAAGATACCTTAAATGGAATATCCCTGCGCTTAGAGACCATATAACAGCAAATATCTCACCAAAACATGTTAACAAGTTTTGGATGGAGTTCCAGGAGATCTGTTATAGTTTAGGCCAGGCGGATGAACTGTTTTGCTTGATGCACCCGGACTATAAAACCGGTGTGAAGCGATACACTAGATCGCAAGCTGTTCAGGTTACACCTCCTTGGAGTGTGACTCTGTTGTTTCTTGTTAGATCGCCTGATATCAACAGGGATTTTAAGCGTTTATCAAAAGGATCTCAGAAACATTGGAAAAAATGTTTAGAGGTTTTAGATGATAAAATCGGGTTGATGCAAAGCAGGTTTGCGTTAAGAAGTGCCAAGGAACAGTATGGTAGAAAATATACTAGGTTAGCGTATTTGCAAGCTATACTGAAAAGAAGGTACTCTTTTATGGTCTTAAGAGGTGCTGAGAAGCTTGCTGATGCAACCTATAATAGAGATATTATGTCGCATCAGTTGGTTAGACGCCTGATATACAAATATTCTGTTTCTGCTCTTGAGAGGGAGCTATGTACTTTTATGGACCAATATGGAGCAGAATATTACCATAAAGATCAAAAAACCTTGCAAAAGGTGCTTGGAAAAAAGCTTTTTACAACCCCTCTTAATAGTTTAATTAAGAAGGAGATTGAAAAGCAAAATCTAGAAGAGGTGGCTTTAAGAAAACTTCATCTAGCAGCAAAAAACACTAAGGAGTTATGGCAGAAAGGGTATATAAGGACAAGAAACAAGTACGGGAAGATTGTAATTATCAAATTAGCAAAACCTATTACTGAAAGTAAAAGATTTGCTGAGATGAGAAATTATATCAACCTGACATGTGAGTATATCCAAAATATTAACTCATGTCATTCAACGCTTGGTGTAACTCTAGGGATATCACTATACGAGAACGATTTAGTTGGTGTATCGCTAATAGGGTTTGCAGGGTTAGGGATGAATGTGCAAGGTGCACAGGTCCAAGGGAGAGTTGGTGTTAATGTTACAATCAAACTAACCAAATATGCTGAAAGATTATGGGAGAGGATCGAGAGATTTAATCTTGTTTTCAGTTATATCGGTGGTGGGTTTGATGTATCGATCCGTATGAGTAACGCGTATGCGTTATCGCTCAACATAATCTTTTCTTGGGTGCATGGTATCCCTTTCGGCGAGATCGGGTACTCGAAACGGACATTACAAAACTTAATGCTCGATATAGAGAACAAGTTACGGGTACTTAAGAACTATAATGTTCTGGTTCAGGAGAAAGATCTAGCAAAGACTTTCCCTCGTAATGAGTTACAGGTTGAAATGACCAAACGGCTCTGGAGGAAACATGTAGGAGGTAGATCCAAGCTAGATGAACAAGTAGTGAGATCTATTCGATCGAATCTTTATAGCAGGGTACTTGAAGATGTGATTATACATTATATGAGTAAACAAGCTAGGGAGGATCTCGAAGAGTATTTTAAAGCTTGTGAAAAGATCGCCAAGAAAGGGTTAAAAGGTGCGTTCCATGGGATCGGTGTATCATGGCAACCTCCACTACCTGGAGTAACTCCTGCTTGGGGTATAGGTATAGGGCCTTCGTTTAAGGTGACGGATAAGGTGAAATATTATTCGGCTCAGAGTAGTAATGAGTTTAAGTTAGCGCTTGATGATAATAAATATTTTGCTTCTAGAGCGCAATTGACTCAATGTCTACCTGGTGATCCCGAGGAGGTATATACCGATACGGAACTTTATGATCTAAGTTTCGATAGAGATTTAAGGTATTATAAAGTTTTCGAGTTAAAAAGAGATGTCTCTTTTAAAGAGATACAGAGTAAATATAAATCTGTGACATCAGCTAAAACTAGTTTTATGCAGAAAGCATATTCTATACTTTCTAATAAAGAAAAGAGAGCTAGATACGATATGTCAGGATTTATAAAAACCTGGAAAGATAAAAAAGGAGTCAACTGGTTCCATTTCTTAAGGGACGGTACTTTTGAGATCAGTGTAGTAGATGTAGAGGATATCGTTTATGTTTATAAAAAACATAAAATGAAGAATTTTCGAGGTCTTATCGGAGAGACTTATTTCGATATCGGAGAAGCATCTATCACACCAGGTGGTAGCAGATGGAAAACTAAAAACGTTTATACTATTATCGCTGATAATAGCCCAAAAAAACGTGGTCAGTTTTATGCGTACCGTCAAGTACTGCCTTGGGGTAATGTTTCAATTGCTCCTGAACGTTATTTCAGGAAAGGGACTTTGATTATCCAGGCTAAAGGAGGGAAAGTAAGAAAGATTTGGATCACACGTAAATGCAAAGACGGTAGCTGGAAAACGTATGAGCTACGTCGTAAAGGGTGGTATGATATCACTTATCGACTGGATATAACCAGACATTTCAGGTATTTAGACGATAAAAAGTTTAAAGACCACAGGAATAAAGATAGTGTGATAAGGTTCCCGATTTACAGTGTGGACGATCAGATCCCTATATCGAAACGAACATTTCAAAAAGGGAAACTGAAAGATGTGTTTAATCATATCAACAAACATTTTTCAGTCCTATGGAAGCTTAAATTGGTGAGGATCATCAATTTTATAAGGGTCGGTATAGGGTTTAGTTATATACCCTCCAAAATATATTCTGGCTCTCTTCCTAAACAAGAGGAAAAGAAGCAAGAAGAGCCAGGAGGTGAACCTGGAGGTAATGGCGGTATATCAGGGACCCCTGATGGTAACGGTGGGATAGGCAACAATGAGAACTCACCGATGATAAGATCATTGGGGCAATAATTTTTTTTCCTTAGAGCTCAAAGGACTTTATATATTTAAAGTCCTTTTTTTATAATGATAACCTTTAAATTTCTAGATTGTTCAGTATATGCTTAATCTAGCTTATATTTTTTGAATAAAAGGTATTGAAATATATTTAATATACACTAAAAAGTAGATTGTAAAAGTAGGTGCATATATAAAAAAACCTCATATATGTATGAGGTTTTTATCTAAAACTTATTCATTCATATCTTTTACTATTACTGGGATAATCCAACTATAATCACTGTATTTTTTGTTTTTTTCCGGTTTAAAGATATATTTTTTATCATTTTCTTCATCGATAAACCCGTACCCCAAAAAATTATCGTTTTTTAAGGTATAATCATTGTGTACAGGAGTAACTTTCGAAGAACTAGTCAGATAACCATTTTTATTAACAGGATAATATCCAAATCCAGTATTAACTATATATGTTTTAGCGCTTTGATTTTTGATTATCACCCTTATAGATCTGTTTTCTATAAGTTGTTGTATAAAATTATTATACATCGAATCTGTATCATAATTCTTTTTTGCGTTACATACATCTACTGAAACTTGAATACTTTGGATTTTGTTTACAATCTTTTTCACCTCTTTTTGAAATCTCTTTAAAGTTATTGGATTTTCATAGTTATATTTTTCTAATTTCTTAGATGTTTTAGATACCATTTTATTTATTTGGATATCAAATATCCGGTATTTTTCTATTATATCCCAATAACTTTGATGTATATCCCATAAATGTTCCCATCTAGGATCCTTAGATTTATATTTAGATTGATATTCATCAAAGAATTTTTCCCATTCTTTTTTAGATAAGGTAATTTTTGATAGAATATTTTTTTTGCTTAATTCTTCTTTTGTTTCTTCTTTCAGTTTTAGAGATAACTCTTGGAATCTTATTTTAGTTTTATATATATCTAAAATCTCTTTCCAATTAATTGTTAGATTTGAAAAATATTGGTTCCATCGGTTAGAGTAACTTTTAACAAAATCTTTTTCAATTCTTTCTCTTCTAGCTATTTTAAGCCATTTCTTTTTAGCCTCAGTTTTTTTATATAGCCAATTCTCGTACATCCTATTAAGGAAATACCTGGGTATAGGGAAAGTGAAATAAAAATCGTTCTCTAATAAATAATCACATATCTTAATATATTCTTCTTTTAGATTAAAAAGTTGGTTATCATACTCATATATCATCTCAGAATAGTCTTGTGAGTATATTGGACAGATAAAAATTATAAGAAAAATAAAAAATATATATCCTTTCATAAAAAAGAACTCCTTTAAAAGTTTTAGATAAAATGTCTTAATATAGTTTTAATAGCAAAACTATATTAGATATTTTTCCTGATTTTCAATTAACATATGCTAATAATTACATTTATAAATTTTTATAGCATGTTTATTGGTATACATATTATATAGATATTTATAAAAATTTCACTATTAAACATATAAAAACGTTTGACATTATATAAGTAATTTTATATAAATAATAACCTGCTGTAATATGAAATGCTTGTTTCATCCCTTAAGGTTAGTAGGCTGTAATTTTAAATTTTTGGTCGATTTTTGGGAGTGAAAAAAATGGGAAAATCTCTCTTTTTTTTAGTTATTTTGATATCCAGTTGTACTATGCTTACTGAAGGACGAAAAGTGCCTATAGTAGAAAAGTACAAAGATATTGGGTACGAGATCAGGAACGGGAAACTCTTAATTTATTCAAAAAATTTATGTAAAAAAGCAAGAGAGTTTGACAAGGGATCTGATGATGTAGTGTTATCGTTGTTCCCTGAGAATGATCCTGACCGTATTATAGAAGTATATGGTCCTGTGTCAGAGATCCCAGCAGGTACACCAATAAAAATAACTTTGATAAGGAATAGGTTTAGGTTAGCGGTAGATACATCAGCTGATGCAAGAAAAGATATCTTAAAAATGTATCTCCAAGATTTTAAACCTATGAAACATTTTGTGATAAGGTTATGGGATAAAGCACAGTTGGTTGTATCTCCTTTAGGGAAAAATCAAGAAAGGATAAGGATTAAAGAGTAAAAAAAATGACCAAAATAAATTTCTTTGGGGGAATAAAAAAATCAAGGTGCAGAAGTCCTTGAGGGAGAATTTTTTTCTCCCCCCCCATTATCTTTTGAAAAAAAGTTTGACATATAAAATATATATTTTATAGATCAAATGAATATATATAAATATTTTTTTATTATAAGATAAATATACAAACAAAAAAAATTTAATAAAATCATTAAACAAGGTTGACGTACTAATATTTAAATTCTATAATACGCCATCTTAAATTATCAATATCGTATAATTATGAAATTTACTATTAAATTAAAAAGGTTTTTAAGTCTTATGGTGCTTATAACCATTTTTTGTTCTTTTATGAGTTATCCAGTAAATGTTGTGCTGGCTAGTGATATAAATGAACAAGATGAAGGACAGAGTAGTCAGGGTGTTGAAGATGTTCAAGTAGAATTACAAGAAGAGACCGAAGACGGATCTTTGGAAGAAGAGACCGAAGACGGATCTTTGGAAGAAGAGACCGAAGACGGATCTTTGGAAGAAGAGACCGAAGACGGATCTTTGGAAGAAGAGACCGAAGACGGATCTACCGAGGAAGAGCTCCAAGACGGATCTACCGAAGAAGAGGTAGAGGACGGATCTACCGAGGAAGAGATCCAAGACGGATCTTTGGAAGAAGAGGTAGAGGACGGATCTACCGAGGAAGAGATCCAAGACGGATCTACCGAAGAAGAGATCCAAGATGAATCTATGGAAGAAGAGATAGAGGACGGATCTACCGAAGAAGAGATCCAAGATGAATCTATGGAAGAAGAGACCGAGGACGGATCTTTGGATGAAGAGACAGATGACGGATCTTTGGAAGAAGAGGTAGAGGACGGATCTACCGAGGAAGAGCTCCAAGACGGATCTACCGAAGAAGAGATCCAAGATGAATCTATGGAAGAAGAGACCGAGGACGGATCTTTGGATGAAGAACAAAATAATGATGAAAATAAGAAAGGGATATTATTAAGTAAACAATGGGTAACGAACGGTGATCTTGAAGCTACTGATAAAAGGAATATCCCTGGTGATAATAGTAATTACTTTTATTTGTATTATAATTTTGGTCCTTCAAGTGGATCTTTAACAATGTATGATTTCATTAACAATATATCTAATATGATGGAAGGACAGGTTAACTGGCTCCCTATGAGCTATAACCCGATATATTATATGAAATCGGCTGTGCCTGGTATTATGAACCCGAATGGTGATCAGATTATAAGTGGTTTAGGTAATCCGTTGCTTGGTAGTAATACTATATATAAAAACGGGCTAAACAAGCTTTTAAATTTTGGTGAGTATGTGTATATGCAATTCAGTTTTAAGTTGCCTGTATCAGTAACAGATAAATCTACTGTCTCTTCGACATGTAATGTCGGTTGGGATGGCGGGACTTATACTGTTGGATCAACTTATGTAACTTTGCATAGACCGGGGCTAGATTTAGATTTAACAGTGAAAAATAATAATACAGGCGAAGAAGGTAAAAATATAGCTATCAAAGCTGGAGATTCATTAACTTTTAAATACAGGGTCCAAAACAAGTATTCTGGTAGAGCCGCCAAGCTTAAGGTTGAATATAATATACAGGGGGTAACAAATCCTCAGTCAGGTGATCTAGATTTAGGAGGTAATACATACGCTTCTTTCGCAGGGACTGATTCTGGGTACGCTGCTCCTGCTTCTCAGTATAGTAATGATGAAACTTTTACTATAGATGCTATAGCGGATACTAAAGGGCGGGTACAAGCGGATGGTCAGATATATGCTTATTATGAAGGTTCAACTTATGATAATACTGTAAACTGGGTTTATGCTGAAAATACTGATAAAGATAGTGTTGATATAGGTATAAATGTTAGTTCTGGTACGTTAACTGTTAGCTCTAATATAAATGACGGGAATTGGAAAATAACTCCTGGTGATTTAACAGGTAGCGGTATAACACCGGTAGTATACACAGTACAGCCAGGGGAATACAGTATAGACTGTTTAGAGGTGGCTGGCTACAAAACGCCTGAAGGTGCTGATACGACAGTAGAAAGTGGTGGTAACTCATCTGTAACTTGCGACTACTTACTGTATGATTTATCTGTTGATAAACAAGTAGATGATGATACTGTCGCGCCTAATACAACTACTAATAAAACTGCGTTAGTGTATGTAATAAAAGCTATCAATACCGGAGAGACAGCTATAGACGGTGTGATACTAGTTGATGATTATGACCAATCAAAAATAGATATTAAAACTGCTGATGGCGCTACTAACAACGGCGATAAACTTGAATGGGATATAGGGTTATTAGTGCCTGGTGAATCTATGACGTTTACTTATGAAGCTGAATTGAAAGATGGTGTAGGTAATCCTGCAACAACTATAGTGAATACAGCAGTGGTCTCATCTGATGTGATAGAACTGGATTTAAGTAATAATACTGCTCAAGTGATAGTTAACGTTGATCCTAATAATATTTCTTCTGAGTATAAAAGAGTAAAGAATCTCCGTACTAATATTGAATCTACCAATATAGACGCGTTACCTGGTGATATATTAGAGTATACGCTTGGGTTTATCGCAGGCGAAAACGCGGTCACTAATTATGTGTTTACAGATGATTTAACTAATATACTTAGCTGTGTATCGATGGTAGATACCGGTGGATGTGTATTGGATGGAAATGAATTAGTATGTAACCCTATAGAGGTTGCGTCTTTCCAAACAGTTACAACTAAATTCCAGGTACAGATAAACGATACATGTACATCGGATCTAAGTAACAGTTTCGGGAATAACACTAATGTTATATTGCCTGCGCCGTACGGTACGATAAATGTTACTACTAACAATAGTTCTTCGAAATTTAGTGTCGTAGGTCAGACTACAGGCGTTGTATATACTGGTGAAGGTACGAACGCAGTGTTTAGTGATGTGCCTAGTGATAGTTATACTGTTACTTATGGTAGTGTGAAATGTTATCATGCGCCAGCGCAAGAAACAGCTGTACTACAGGATGGTGGTATCCTGAATTTCAATGGTGAGTATGTATATGATACCAGCTGTAACGGTAACACTGGTGGCGGTGGTAGAAGTGGTGGTAGCCCTGATCCTGTTGAAGGTGATATTATCGTTGAGATAGTTCAAGAGGTATCAGTTAATGGCTCAGATTTTAAGCGATTTGATAATAAATCTGGTGCTTTAAGCCTTGATCCTAATACTAGCTATGATCTGATTTTTAGGGTGAGTGTTAGCAACGATGCGCCTGTATCGATCAATAAAGTTAAGATCTCTGAGGATATCGATATACCGGTAGGGTTTAAAGTAACTAATATAAATAATGTAGTAGGTGCTGTGTATAATGAGAGTAAAAATGAGTTTGTTATAGAGAAGATAAGGACTAATGAAGAGGAGAGTTTTGTATATGAGATAAGTCTGAAAACAGGTGATAGAGATAACCAATACGTAAGTTTTGAATCACTGTTAAACGATTTGAAAGTTAATCTTGAGCCGGGGATGGATCGGCTTGAGAGGATAGGGTTAGGAGAGGGTGATATAACTTATATGAAGACAGGTGATAACACTGATACTAGTTCGAATACAGGTGATAACGCTGATAACACTTCAAACACAGGTGATGGTTCTAACGAGGAGAATACTTCCGGTGATAATGGGGATAGTAATAACTCCGAAGGATCAGAAGATAACCCTGTCGGCGGATCAGGTGAAGAAGTTAAAACTGATACAGTCGAAGAGAACGGGTTATTGATAATAAAAGATACTGATAAACCGGGTGTTTTACCTGGTGATATTGTAGAGGTGAGTGTTGTTATAGAAAATAAAGGCGATACAGTGTTACATGATATAGTACTGATAGAAGATTATAATGAGAACTATTTAAGACCGGTAGGTAATACTGGCGGTACTGATGATGGGAAAGAGATCAAATGGCAAAGAGTTGAGCTCCAAGCCGGTGATAGGGTTGAGTTTAAATATAATGCTTATGTTAAGGATATAGCTAAACCGGGGGAGGTTTTTAAATCAGTATCAAGTGTAACAGTGAATGAGTTCGATGCGTCAGGGATGAAACCTGAAGTCACTTTCGTTGTTCAGGCCGTAGATAAAGGGACAGATGATAAAAAACCTGTAGTATTAGCTAAAACAGGGATGGGGCTTAATTTTATACCTAATATAGCTGGACTATACTGTATCAATCTATCTAGGAGAAAGAAAAGGAAATAAATAAGAGGATTAAAATATTGGGAAGAGAGTGGTGTAAACTGCTCTCTTTTTGGGAATTTTTGAAATTTTGGTACAATCTTTTTTTTCTGAGGGAAAAAAGTTTGACTACCAAGACATAAAAAGGAACAGTTTTGTTGGGTCTATAAAAACCTTGATGATAGGATAGGATATGTAGATTAGTATAAATCTATAGATAGAAAAACAGGCTATATATGTTATAGCCTGTTTAAACAATTTGGCTTTAGTTATCAGATTCTTTTAGTTTTAATACTTTTTCTTTCGGTAATCCGGTATACAAACAAATTTTTTCTATTGGTTCATTTGCTTTTAGCATATTTTTTGCTATTCTAGCTTCGCCTTGAGCTTTGCCTATAGCTTCGCCTTGAGCTTTGCCTATAGCTTCGCCTTCAGCTTTACCTATAGCTTCGCCTTCAGCAATAAATTGATCTCTAAGTGATTCTATCATTTTTCTACCCTCCATTCTATTTAGTTTATCAATATCAATATTATTGATAGCATGGGTTTTCTTTTCTTCTTCTGTTTGAAGATGGATAAGAATCCATTTATTAATAGTAATACTAATTTCTTCATCTTCTTCTTTATCAAGGATCGTCATTACCTCAGATAGTAATTCTGCTTTATTTTTAGATCTTTTTATATTCTCGAATAGAAAAACAGAAGACAAAGTATTATTTTTTTCTCTAATAACATCATTTGATATTTTAGATAAATCAATAAGATGGTATCTAAGATTAGGGATATATTCTTTAACAATATCGCCACCATCAACCTTCTCAAAAAAATTCAAAGGGACATTCCATGAGCCATTACTTGTGTATAGAAGAATATTAAACACAGGAGGGAGTAAAAAATCTTTTCTTTCACGTATCTTTTTTTTTGTGTTCTTAAAATAATCTCTAAGTATTTCCAGATTATAGTTAAGCAATCTGAAAGGCATAGTATGATTATTACCAGATTGATGTTCAGTTAAGATATATAAATATAATACTTTATCATTATTACTATCAAGAAGAGGAACAGTGTATAAGATATCAGAATAAATTTCGTCAAACTCTTTAAGTATAAAATTTTTGTTTTCTTTGATAGAGTTATTTAAATCAAGATTAGAAGAGAAAGAAGTATCAACATATCCTTCAATTAATTGAGAAAACAATTTTTTAAAGGAAAAGATAGATTTATAACCTCTGTCATGTATATGAAAAGGAGGTCCAGTCATAAAAAAACCTTTCAAATCTTTTAGATGTAAGCCGAATTGTAAAATAGCATAAATTTCTGTATATGTTCAGAATAAACTTGTTTTGATTTTATGTCAAAACTAAATATTTTTTCCATCGTCGCTTGAACCCCCTAAGAATGACCTTCTTACCCTGAATAGAATGATCTTGGATATCTATACCGGTATAAAATCCTTTTGATTTAATTTGAATTATTTCAAGTTCCTTGTTTATTTTTCTAATATCTTAAGGGACTAAATTTTTCTCTCGAATAAATATGATTATACTATCTCCTTGATGTTCATATTTTTCTATATCATATTGATTTTTATCAATATCCGGGAAAAATAACTTTATTAAATCTATATTTTTTGGAAGAGTATTTTGGGGGTTATGTTTTTGTACACAAAAATTATCCCCCATTTTAAGTATAATCGCTAGTCTTTCAGAAATCATTTATTTAGTCCCCACCTTTTTAAGATTTTACCTGTACCCATTAAAAGACTTAAGAGCTTGCTTGAGTATTTCCCTAATATAGAATATACTAATACTGAAGAATAAACAGAATATAAGTAACTAATAAAAATAGATCTTCTAATTAACTTAAAAAATATGTCTGATAAAGAAAAACATCAAAGAGTATTTAATGAAGATCCTATTATTATAAAACATGAACCTATAGAACCTATTAAACCGATACCTGAAGAGGTTCTAGAGGTGATAGATCCGGGTTATAAAGAAAAAGAAGAGAGAGATAAAGAAATTATAGGAAGATTAAGAAAGAGAAGGGAAGAACGGCTTATGATATGGGCAGAAGATGAAAAATAGTAATTCTAGAGTATAAAATGTGTTGCGTATATTAAATAAAAATCCTAAATAAATTTGCTTAAACATTATATCAAGTTATAAAAATAATAGAATTTTTAAAAAAATTTATTGACAATATACCTAAAAATTTTTATAAATATTACCATTATATAAATAATACGGTTTTATGAATAACAAAAAATGTTTGAAAGTATTTATTATTTTGATACTTGTTTTATGCGTACCTTTCATAAGCTATGCAAATGATATTATAAGAACTCATGGGACAGGAGAGATACAAAATACCGGTTTAAATAAAGCTTACACTTATGAGGGGCATTTAGAAGCTAGTGATCACAGGAATGAGCCATTTGATTTATCGTCTCATTTTTATCATTACTATAATTTCGGTCCTAAGAAAGGTGATATAATTTTTAAAGGGTTTGATGCAGAGTTATCAGGTGATGTTAACTGGATAGGTGGCGGTGAGACAACTAAATACAGATCGCTAGCTAAAGGTGTATTTAACCATTTTATAGATACGATAGTGAAAGGGTTAGGGTATCCTACTATGTCAGGTGATAACATATATCAGGATAATATTGATGAGCTTTTGGAGTACGGGACCTATGCGTTTATCAAATTAAAGTTTAAGATCCCGCCTAAGATAAATGATCTAGAAAGATCGCAGTCGTCTTTAAAAGCGTATTGGGACGGTGGGGTATATGATGTAGGTACAATAAAAAACGTGTTCCATCGGCCTGGGCTAGAGTTACAGATAAAAGCAAAAAATCTGAGTACGGGCGAAGAAGGGGAAGATATATTTATTAATAGAGGTGATGATATCAGGTTGATGTTCAGGGTAATAAACCATTTCTCCGGTAGAGCGACTGATCTAACTATTAATTATGAGGTCTCCGGTGCTGTATCTGCGCCTATAGAATCTGTTTTTGGTGGTAGGGGTGTATCTATAGCGGGTAACAACCCGGGGTATAACGCGCTTCAATCGACGCTACCTTCTGATTATACTTATACTTATGATGTGGTAGCGACGGATGCTGGAAATATAAATGTTACAGCTGATTTACATTCTTATTATGATGGTACAGGTGTAGAGAATACACAGAATTGGTTGTATAAAGAAGGTGGCGATACTGATGCTAAGCTATTTAGGGTTTTCCAGAAAGGGGTAGATATAAAAGTACAAAAAGCGGGGTTTAGAGAAGGTGATATAATAAACTATGTGGCTGATATAGATAATATAGGTGATACTGGTGCGACTAATATTACGATAATAGATGATTATGATGAGAATTTATTGGAATTACTTGATGTGCCTGAAGAGCATATAATTGATGGTAGGATAGTTTATGATATACCTGTGTTCGGTTCAGGTGAAGGCGCTTCAATTATATATACAGCAAGGATTCTTAAGGATATACCTGATGGTACTGAGATAATCAATACTATTACTGTTAGCTCAAATGAGCCTGATAGTGATTTATCTAATAATACTGCGGTGTTTATAATAAATAAGTAACCTGTTAAAAAAGTGTAGAAGAAAAAAGAGTCAACTGGTAAATAAGTTGACTTTTTTAGGGAATATAATTTTTGTCTTAGTATTACAACGTATTGCTAAATCTTAACCTTAGAAATTTGACTTTATTGTAAGGTTAAGTCAGAACTAAAGAATAAAGTGGAATTAGCAAACAAATTTCTTGCGGGGGACGGATTCGAACCGCCGACCTTCGGGTTATGAGCCCGATGAGCTGCCTCTGCTCCACCCCGCGATATTTTACATTATACTTTTTATCATTAATCTGAAGTTTATTCAACTATTTTTTAATAAAAATTATAAAGTGATTCATCACCGAAAAAATATATATACCATTGATCGGTTTTAGGTAACGCTGTGATATCACGTTCATATTTTTTCTCTTCATAATTATCATAGAAGATATTGGCTTTCACTTCAGAAAAAACTATAATCTTCTCTCCTGTTTTCAGTTTACCTAGGTTTTGTTTAGCGTATTTATCTCTGAACTGTGGTGAGCTGAAATACAGTAAATCTTTTTTGCTGTTCAGGTTTTTATCTTTAAGTATATTGTTTTCTTTTTTGCTCTCTTTGAAATACTTAGTTAGTTTATAGTCTTTGTATGCGGAAGTAGTTATAAGAAATAGTTCGTACATTATGATACAAAACCCTACTATTATTATAGTTTGTATGGTGACAGAATACCTTCTTTTATCTTTTATGCGCATATAGCTTTTTATTAACTATAATTTAGTTTAATTAAACTATTATTTGATGTCAATTAAAGTAGGGGATTACTTATAGAATCTAAAATTTATGTGTTTAAAATGCACCGGATTATTATCCGGTGTTAATCTACAAAAGTATATCCTAAGAGATTAGGCGCTAAAGACGGAGCAGTATAAATTTGATCAGTATCGAATAAAACTAAATATTTTTATGCCTATAAAAATATACATTATCACGTTTTTTGTATATACTTATGCAGATGCGAAAAAAAGTACATTTCATAGGGGTCGGCGGTATTGGTATAAGCGCGTTAGCTAAAGCGTACTTGAATGAAGGGTATATCGTGCAAGGCTCAGATATCTCTAAAGCGATAGCTTATCTAGAGCCGCTAGGTATAAAAGTTTTTTATGGACATAATAAGAATAATATATCGAAAGATATATCGAAGGTTATATATACAGAAGCGATCAACTCAGATAACCCTGAGTTAGTATCCGCAAGAAAGTTAGGGTTAGATTGTGTAACATATTTTGAGGAGCTAGGTCGGTACACAAAAGATAAGTATCTTATAGCTGTCTCAGGCACGCACGGTAAGACGACTACAACAGCTATGATAGCTTTATGTTTGATCAACGGTGGGTTCGATCCTAGTGTTATTATCGGTAGTAAGATGAAGGAGATAGGTGATACTAACTACCGGTACGGCAAAACAGATATATTCGTTGTAGAAGCGTGTGAATACAGGGAGTCTTTTTTGGGATTGGAACCTAATATCCTTGTTGTAACCAATATCGAGCTGGACCATTTGGATTACTATCGGTCAGAGTCACACTATATCTCAGCTTTTGTTAAGCTAGCTAAGAAGATCCCTAGAGACGGGTTTTTAGTTATAAACAAAAAGTATTTGGAAATATTTAAAGATATTGTTCAATGTAGTATTATAGAGATAGATGAATCTTATAACCCTGTCTTACAGATACCTGGTCAACATAATATAGAGAACGCTAGGCACGCGTGTACAGTATCCAAAATCCTGGGTATAGAAACTCCTGATAATTATCTAAACAAGTTTACCGGCACATGGAGACGGTTTGAGATACTAGGCGAGAAAAAAGGGGTACTGGTTATAGATGATTATGCGCATCATCCGACAGAAATAGAAGCTACACTTAAATCAATAAAACAGAAATATCCTGGCAGGAGGGTGGTATGTGTGTTCCAACCGCATCAGTATTCAAGGACATATAGACTTGATTTTAGTGGGTCTTTTATTGATGCTGATATTGTAATGGTACCTAATATATACGAGGCCAGAGATACTAAAGAAGATAAAAAACGTATAACAGCTAAACAATTTGCTGAGACTTTACAACCTAAAGCTATTTATACTAGAGATTTCAGTAATACTGTTAATGTATTGCGTGATATACTTGTCTCGAATGATATACTGGTAACTATGGGCGCAGGCGATATAAGAGAGGTCTCAGAGCTGATATTAGAGTTAATATAATATTTATTATTAGGGTACCGACTTATTTAAAAAAAATTATAGATATATATGGATTTTTCTAAACTTAACCTGAACGATAACCAAGATATAGCGAGGATAATAATCAAAGAAGCGTCAACAAAGGAGTTCAAAGATAAAAACGAGTTCCAGAAATTCAGGAACAAGGTTATCAAGAAACATAAATGGACTATTTTCCATAATCTGTATTTTATTAAAGCCTATAATGATCTACTCAAAGAGGGCTCAATAAAACCTAATACTGTGTTACTTGATATGATCCAAAAACGTAGTGTAAGAACGATGAGCGGGGTGGCGCCTGTTACTGTGTTAACAAAACAGTACCCTTGCCCAGGGCAATGTGTATACTGCCCGACAGATATAAGGATGCCGAAAAGCTATATCCCTAGCCAGCCAGCAGCACAAAGAGGGTTCAGGCAAAGATTCGATCCGTATACACAGGTGTATGTAAGATTGAAAGCGTTAGAGATGACAGGGCATCAAGTCTCTAAGATAGAATTAAGGGTGTTAGGTGGCACATGGAGCGCGTACCCCAAAAAGTATCAGACCTGGTTTATAAAGAGATGTTTACAGTCTATGAACGAGTTTAGTGATAATATAAAAAAGGATAACCAAACCCTCAAAAAAAATACAATAAGAAGTGTGTATGGTGTCGATGAGGTTAATACTATAGTGATAGAACGGACCGGAGCTAAGAAATGGGAGGAGATAGTAAAAGAGAACGAGGTCTCCGATACTAGATGTATAGGGATCAATATAGAAACCAGACCGGATTATATTACAGAAGCGGAAGTAAAGCGGTTAAGGTATTTAGGGGTAACTAAAGTAGAGCTGGGTGTACAGACCGTGTACGATGATATCCAGAAGCTAACAAAAAGAGGGCATACCTTAGATGATGTGAAAAGGGCTACACAGCTGCTAAAAGATTCAGGTTTTAAGATCGGGTACCATATAATGCCTAATTTACCAGGATCGACACCAAAAAAAGATAAAGAGATGATAAAAATACTGTTTAAAGAGCCTTTGTATAAACCTGATTACCTTAAAATATATCCGTGTATGGTATTACCTAATACTGTATTAGCGACTATGATGAAGAGAGGTGAATACAGATCGTATGAAGATAAGGTGTTAGAAGAGATATTGTACGATAATCTAAAACAGCTACCTGAATGGGTAAGGCTGGATAGGTTAGCAAGAGACATCCCTGCGGATAAGATAGTCTCAGGGTTACATACCTCTAATATACGGCAGGTACTGGAAAAAAGGTTGAAAGATGAGGGTATAAGTTGTAGAGAGATACGAGCAAGAGAGATTAAGAAGGCTAAGGTGGAGCTACAAAATATCGAATATATCGAAAGGATATATGAAGCTAGTAAAGGCAAAGAATATTTTATCTCTTATGAGGATACGAAAAAAGATAAAATAATAGGGTTGCTAAGGTTGAGGCTACCGTATAAACCGTTTATCTTTGAGCTGAGAGATACTGCTATAATAAGGGAAGTACATGTATATGGGAAACAGGTTGCCGTAGGTAAAAAAAGTAAAGACAAGAAACAACATATAGGGTGGGGGAGTAGACTGATGAAGAGAGCTGAAGAGATATGCAAAAAGAATGGGTTATCCAAGTTAGCTGTTATATCAGGTATAGGTACAAGAAAATATTATGAGAAGCTCGGGTATAATTTAGTGGGTACTTATATGATAAAAGATTTACAAACACCTTAATCGCAAACAGTTAAAACCGCATGAGAAGCTTTTGTTACAAGGATAGTATGTTCTTCTTGTGCTGAGCTAGCGGGTATAATTTAGCGTGTTTATAATATGATAAAAGATTTACAAACAACCATAATCGCAAACAGTTAAAACCGCATGAGAAGCTTCTGTTACAAGGATAGTATGTTCTTCTTGTGCTGATAAAGATCCATCTTTTGTGTATACTGTCCAACCATCGTTCTTATCTAGTATCGTTTGTGCGGTACCTATATTAATCATAGGTTCTATAGTAAAGATCATACCTGGTAACATGATATCACCGGTATTTTTGTTGCTAGAATGGAATACTGATGGGTCCTCATGGAAGTTTACCCCTACCCCGTGACCAGTATACTCGTATACCACACCGTACCCGAATCTTTTAGCATATTTTTTTATTACGTAACCTATATTACCGAACCGGTTACCGGGATAAACTTGGTTGATCCCTATATCAAGACATTTTTTCGTTACTTTGATCAGTTGTTTTGATTCTTTTGAGATATCACCTACAGGGAAGCTTTTACATGTATCACCGTAATATCCGTTAAGTATAGTTGTTACATCTATTTTTATTATATCTCCTGATTTTAGTACAGTGTTATCAGGGATCCCATGGCATATAACATTATTTACTGATGTACATATAGATTTAGGGAACCCGTTATAATTTAAGGGTGCTGGGATAGCGTTATGATCACGTATAAATATTTCAGCTTTGTTATCAAGGTACGCTGTTGTTATACCCGGGCTAACAAGCCCGCCCAGATATTTAAGTGTTTTAGCGGCTAGTTTAGAGCTTTCACGTATGCCTTGTATCTGTTTAGGTGTTTTTATTATTATAGCCATATACAATATTTATGTGTTGATCATCATCCAACACGTATTAAAAAAAATATGAAATTTAGGGGTTCAAGATTATTCCTTTATCCCATAGTTTATCAAAAGTATTTTTATAACTGTTTATCAAGCTTTTACATCTTATTTGGACTGCGTGTAGGTTCTCGGGATCAAGATGTACTATCCCAACAAAATCACTAAAAATCATGGTATCAGTTTTGAGCAACCCCTCGTTCATAAGCTTGTGATTAAAACTAGGGCATAGTTTTATCATCTCAATTGCTTTAAAATGGGCTGGATGGTTAGTTGGGCTTAACAAACATTTACCTTGTAGTTTCTTTATAGTCTCTAAACCGCCTGTCCCAAAATACTCGTCGTCAGGGTATAATTTAGCGTAACTCTCAGCAGAAAATATACAATAATGGTATTGTTCCCATGGGATAATATTATGATAAAAATCCATCACTTTATCTCTACCGATATACAGTTTGATTTGATCTATATCATTTTTTTTGTTCACTAGATTACTAAAATCTTTTGCGCTTCTACGAAGTAACTCTTTTTTTATTTTGTATTCGTTCTCTTTTTTTTCAAGCATTTTTATTATCGTGTTGAGCGGTGTAGCAATAAAATGAATGATATCGTTTTTTATTACCGAGTCCATGAACCCTTTATCCTTTAGATTATATAATGTATTATAAGCAGTACTTCTATTGATACCGGTTTCTGAAGCGAGCTCACCCGCTTTTTTAGGTTTACCTATTTCAAGACTTGCTAGATATAATAACGCTTCATTTTTGTTTAAATTAAGCGCGTATAAGATGTTTAACAGTTTTTCTTCACAGGTTTTATACATTATAAAAAATAATATTAAAAAATATATTTTTGATATTATAAAACATATATTCATTAAAATAAAATAAAAAGACCATAAAAATATGGTCTTATAAAAATATTGATATTTTAATCCTTCTTTAGTTCTTTTAAAGCAGCTGAAGCTCGTTTATTATTATTTTTAGCTAATTCTTTTATATTTTCTAGAATAACTTTGTCACCGTATTCTATCGCTTTTTTGAAGTAATAGATAGCTTTTTTCTTGTTTTTTGATACCTCTATACCGCTATCATAGCAAAGAGCGATAATATACATTGAGTTAGGTTCATTAAGGTCGGCGGCTTTTTTGAAATAAGTAATAGATTTTTTTTTATCTTTTTTTACGTTTTCTCCGTTCCAATAAATTGTACCTAATCTATACAAAGCAGATTTATCATCTAGCTGCGCAGCTTTTTTATAAAGATGGATAGCTTCATTTGTATCTTCTTCAACACCTATCCCGTTTTCATATAAAAAAGCTAATTTATTGATTGCATCAATATCACCTAGCTTAATACTTTTCTTGAAAAGAGTGATAGCTTGATTTAGATCTTTTTTAACTCCTATCCCATACTGGTAACAAAGCCCTAATTGGGTTGTACCGTATGGATTAAGTAAATCAGAAGTTAACGCATAAAGTTTAATAGCTTCTTTCAGATCTTTTTTTACACCGATACCGTCTTTATAGCAAGTAGCTAGCCTAGATATAACATCCAAATCCCCTAGTTTTTTACAGTTTTTTAGTAGTTCAAAAGATTTGACAGGATCTTTTTTCACTCCAACCCCTTTTTTATAGCATTCAGATAAATATATAATAGCTTTTGGATCCTCATAAAGTACTGATTTCTTATAATGTTTAATCGCTTTGATTAGATTTCTTTCTGTACCTAGCCCTTTTTCATAGCAATATCCTAGGTTAGTATTACCTTCAGTACTACCGCTTTGACTAGCTTTTTTGAAAAGGATAAAAGCGGTAAATAAATCTTTTTTTACCCCTAACCCTTTTTGGTAACATATCCCTAAATAGTTTATAGCATCTATATCTCCTAGCTGAACAGCTTTTTTGAAGTATATGTATGCTTTATCATAGTTTTGATCATTTTTATAAAACCTTAGCCCAATAAAAAAATATTCTCTAGATTCGAACATCTTTTTATATTCTTCTTTATCAAAGATCTTTTTTTTTGTTTGACCTGTATCAACCTTTTTTTTATCTTTTTTATAAACTTTATACATCTCTCTTTCAGAAGCACATTTTATAAGCAAAAATAATATAATCATCAAAACAAATATCTTTTTTAACATAGTATTTATCCTTTTCCTTGTTACCTATAATTTAAAATATCAATTGCAACATTAAAATAACATATTTATTTATATATATCAATTTAGGTTGGATATTAGTTTTTTTATACAATAATATTTCTAGGAACCAAGTTTTTAACTATTAATATATAAATCCCCACCAATATATTTAGGTAATTTGTAAGGTGTTTTTGTTATATTACTAAGGTCTAGATCACCCCCAATAAAATTAGGGAGAGATAGATCGTTAGTAATATTATCTATACTACATAGATCAAGGTTGCCACCAATATATCTAGGTAGCTTGAGCTTATGATTAAACTTAGTTAAATCACTTAAATACAAATTACCACCTATATATTTTGGGAATTGAATATCTTTATCTATTTGTTTTAAACTACTTAGGTCTAAATCTTTTTTAATGATTTTAGGTAATATAATTTTATTAGATATGAACTCTATATCGCTAAGATTTAAGCTCCCTTCAATATATTTGGGGAAGGAAGTATCTTCTGATATTAAATTAACGCTTAAAAGGTTTAATGAACCTAAGATTTTGTTAGGTAATATCGTGTTTGTCGGTAGTTTTGTGATATTGCTAAGATCTAAATCACCTTCAATAATCTTAGGGAATCTTGTATTTCCCTCTATGAGCTCTAGGTTACTAAGGTTCAAATTACCATATATCTTTTTAGGGAACTTGAAGTTCTTAGGCACTTTTGTGACACTGCTAAGGTCCAAATTACCATATATCTTTTTAGGGAACTTGAAGTTTTTAGGTATTTCTGTAAGGCTACTAAAAATGATGTTTTTACCTATATATTTTGGTAACACAAACTCTTTAGGGATATCTTTCAAACTACTTAAATCTAGGTCACCATATATTTTTTTGGGTAATATGATTTTCTTTGGGAAAGTCTTTAGATAGCTAAGATCCAAATTTCCTCTGATAATTTTTGGTAGCTTACTATCTATATGGATATATTCTAGGCTGGAGAGTAATAAATCTCTCCCAATATATTCCGGGAGAATAATTTTGTTTTTTATCTCTTTTATTCTACTTAGATCCAAATTCCCTAAAACATATTTAGGTAAAATTAAGTTCTTAGATAAACTGCGAATATTGTTTAAACATATATCACCATAATGGTATATTATATCTTTTGAGTTATCTTTATAAGATAAACTGATATTTTCTTTGTTACATTTAAATATCCTAGATATATCATCTCTTATATCTCTTGGATCTAATATCTTTTTAAGCAGAATCTTTTGCTCAGAAACGTCTATATTTCGATCTATCTCATAAATAATCAGTAAATCATTTCTATTAAGACTCTTGTTCTTCAGGTACTTATTATATATATAATTTATTTTATCCATTTCATTATAAATTAATAAACAAATTACTATATAAAATATAGCAATACAAAATTTATATTCAATATAAAATTTAATCGTACTCAATGTATCGAAATTATGATAATTGAAAAAAGACCATATAGGTTGATATGGTCTTCAAATAAATCGATATTTAAACTGATTATTATTTAGATCATTAATTTTATCTTGCACTAGGATATTTGTTTGCTAGGACGAGAAGGAATGCTTTTGCAGGTTTATATCCTGCTTGAGCAGCTTTTTTTAAATAAAATATAGACATAGGTATGTTCTGTCGAATTTTATTGCCATTATAATACATAATCCCTAAATTATACATTGCTAGTACAAAACCTTTATTAGCAGATTTTTGAATATATGAAATACCTTTATCTAAATCTTTTTGTACGTATAATCCGTTTATATAACAATTACCTAGAGTATACATTGCTAATTCATTTCCTAAATCAGTAGCTTTGCGGAGCCAAGAAAAAGCTTTAGTATAATCTTTTTGTGTTCCTAATCCGTTCTCATAACAATGACCTAAATTAATCATTGCATAAGTATTACCTAAATTAGCTGCTTCTAGAAAATATTTAAAAGCATTATAATAATTTTGTTCTACGCCTATACCTTGGAAATAGCACGTACCTAAATTATAAATCGCTATCGGTACTCTTAATTTAGCAGCTTTTGTAAAATATTTTATAGCTTTACGTAAGTTTTTTCTTGTCCCTCTACCTCTTAGATAGCAATTACCTAAATTATATATCGCTAATTCATTGTCTAAATCAGCAGCTTGTTTGAAAAGTTTGAAAGCTTTATAAGTGTTTTGTGTGACACCTTTGCCATGTAAATAACATACGCCTAAATCATTCATGGCTAAAGGGAACTCTAATCTAACAGCTTTCCTATAATAGCTTACAGCTTTATAATAATTTTTACCTTCGTAATAGTCTAGCCCCTTATTATAGAGTTTTCTTGCTCTTTGCATTTTGTCAGTAGAAGAACAAGAGATAAGTATAAAACAAATAAAGATATATGAAGTTATGTTTTTAAGCATAGGGATTCTCTCCTTATATAATTACATGGAAGTGATTTATTAATAATGTTAAATATCAATTTTCTGGATTAATATATCATAACTAGTCGATACATACCAATTTTGAAAAACCCTTTTTGAGAGAAGGTCGTTATAAATTAGTGTTTATAAGTTGTAACAAAATATTTTATAATGTAATAATTCTATATTGCTTAAGATAGCACATTATTATTCTGCTATAACATCTATATTTTTATACTACCATTAAAAATTTATTTCTGTTAGTATTACGGAGGAGAAAAAGAAGAATCTTCTTTGTATTTTTTTGTTCTTATACAAATAGGCTAATAAAAAAATATTTATGTTTTATGAATCAAAAAGATTTATCGGATAAAAACCTTTAAGATTCTATAGAAGTTAAAAAAAATAGATATTTAAGGAGGCAGTAAATGGATCTACAGATAAGAATATTAAAATGGTATAAAAGGCACTCTAAATTCCTAGATACTATCTTAGCAATCACTTGCGAGTCTGTGTCTGGCAATTCGATTATTACTAATCTTTTGGCAGCTATTCAAAACAGTATTGTTGATGGTAGTAGTGACGATAACAATAACGGAAAAAACTGTGAACTCAAAGCGGTTACTCAAGAACAGGTCCGTGAAATAATTGTTTTTTTGGATAATATTCGGCCTATAGTTCTTGATTTGATGGAGGATATTGAAGAGCTTAAAGCGTTTAGAGAAGCGAAAACAATAGAAGAACGTATCAATCTTCTTAGAAACGAAAGATACCAAAAAGAATTAGATAAGATTATCTTTAGCATAAGTGATCCTCTATCAGAAACAGTAAATACGATCAAAAAGGTTAGCTCTATAAATATTATTAATAGTTTATATCTTAAACTTGATCAGCTTGGGTATGGTGATCACGTGATAGTATATAAATGTCTGAATATTTTTAATGATTTAGTTGTTGCTATTAAAGCTGTATCTCAAGAGATATCAACTACTAAGTTCACGTTACTTAAAAATGAGTATAAAAAGGTCGCTAAGCTAAAACACCCTAATATTATTCAGTACCATGATTTAGCGATCGATCAAGCAACTGAGCAGTGTTATTTTGTTATCGATTATCTTGAAATGGAAACGTTGCGATCTCTGATGACAAGAAAAGAAGCGGTGTTTACTCTCGAAGAAACGTGTTCAATATTAAGAGGTGTAGCACAAGCGCTTGATTACGCGCATCAGAAGCGGGTATTACATCTAGATTTAAGACCGGAAACTATATTAATTGATCCTGGTTTACAGTCATATCTTTATGATTTCGGGGTGCCACAAGATTTGAAATACCTCTATGCTAAAAAACCATTAGAAGGAGCGGTTAAAAATATATCTCAGGAAAGGTCTCCGTATTTGTTACCGGAGCAATTGAAAGAAGAAGCAGCAGGTGTTAACTCAGATATATGGGCTTTCGGGATGATCGTTTATGAGATGTTGAGTGGTGATAATCCGTTTGGTGAGAATCCGCTTGATTGTTATCATAGCCTTGATAATGGGAATAAGATAATAACTATCGAACACTTACCTAAAGAGGTGACCCGAATCATCCAGCAATCGTTAACGGTTACAAGAGATAAGAGTTTAGCTGGTGCAACGAAGATGGTTGATCTGTTACTCAGTACCAAGGGGTTGGGTGATGATAATCAAAGTATAATAAACGCAAAAATTGGAATTGAGGAAGCTAATAATAACGATAAACAGGATTTAAAAATTAGTGATGATAACCTTATTCCTAAGTCAGAAACAAAGATAGATATCAATTTACCGGTTATCGACGGTTATTTCTATAAAATTTCTGATACAAGCATAAAAAAAATCTGTTCCCCAAATATCTCTTTACTTGAGACCGAATCATTAAAATGTATATTAAGGAATAATTGGGATTTAAATACTGTGTTACAGTTACCAAAAGATATCAAAGATCATATCACTCATATTGTCTTAAACCACAATGATATCGGAGGGCTTTCTATTATAGAAGATTTAATGAGTTTCAATAGTTTGCAATCATTAGATTGGAGTTATTCATTAAGAATTGAAGATCTTGGTCTTAAAGAGCTACATAAACTTTTTTCATTACAATCTCTTGATTTAAGTAATTGTTTACGTATTACAAACGAAACCCTATACCCTATCTCTCGGCTAGAACATCTGCGTATCCTTAATTTAAATAACTGTAAAAATATTACAAATAAAGGGATAGATTGTCTTTCCAAGCTAATTAATCTTGAATCTCTTGATTTAGGTAATTGTTCAGATGTTACGGATAATGGGTTAAGACGTCTTTCTCAATTGATTAATCTCAAATCACTTAACCTATGTAATTTAGAGTTGATTACAAGTAACGGTTTAAAATATCTTGCATCATTGAGTAAACTTGAATCACTTAACTTGTTTTATTGTCATCAGTTAACAAATAACGGGCTAAGTTATATTGGGGGATTAACTAATCTTAGAGAGCTTAATATTGGGGCATGTGCTAAGATAAGTGATATCGGGTTAAAATATTTATCGTCATTAACGCAACTGGAATCACTGAAAATAAGTGATTGTTCACAGCTGATAGGTGATGGGTTTAACTATCTTTCGAGGCTACAAGAGCTCAAAGCTCTTGATATCAGTAATTGTAGCCAAATAAATGATGATACACTTTTACTTATCTCGGTATTTAGTAAGTTAGAGACCCTTAATTTGGATGGGTGTACATATATAACCGATAAAGGGTTGGAGCACCTCTCAAAACTGAAAAACCTTAAATCTCTTAGTTTGCAAGGGTGTATCCGAATTACTAATACCGGGCTTAACTCTATCTCTATGTTAACAAATCTCTGCTCGCTTAATATAAAGTTCTGTAACGAACTTAATTATACCGGACTTTCTTGTCTTCTTGTGTTAACAAAGCTTGAATCTCTTGAATTACTTGGTGAGAGTCAGATCAATGATAAGATCCTAGAAGATCTTTCAACGTTAACTAACCTAAAATCGCTTCATTTGCTATCCTGCGATCATGTAAAATCGACGGGGTTGGAACATATTTTTAAATTAGTTAATCTTGAATCTATAACGATCAAGAATTCTAGATATGTTAGTGACGAGTTGATCAAAGGGCTTGCTTCATTAAAACATCTTAAATCGATTAATTTAACTTTATGTAGACGTATCACCGATCAAGGGCTTAAATATTTGTCTCAATTGATTGATTTAAGAGAGCTTGTCTTAAGCCAGTGCACAGGAATAAGTAATGAAGGGCTTAATTATCTCACAGATTTACTTAATCTAGAAACTCTTAATTTAAACAGTTGTCATCAGATTGACGATAACGGAATAATTTATCTAAGTAAGTTAAGGGAGTTAGAGTATCTGTATCTAAACGGGATTAGTAGTATAACCGATAAAGGTTTTAAGCGGTTATCTACGTTAACTAATTTGAAAGCTCTTCAAATTAAAGGGTCATTTTCTGAAAAACCTGTTGATCTTATATCTACCCGTATAATCTACGAAAAATAGATTACGGGACAATAATATTTATAAAAAAAAGTTTATTCTTCAATATTTGGCTCCGTTAACCCATCAATATTTTGGTGGGTTTTTATTTTTATATTAGTTTTTTTAGTCTAACTAGGTATGATCTTTTGATCAAGAGAAAAAAAAATAAAAAGTATTGTTTTAATATATAGTTGCTAGTAAGATTATAGATAGTGATACTTGAGTTCATTGTAACCAAAAAAAATGACCAACTTGGTTTCATCTTTTCTAAATAGTATCGAACCAGATTCTCTTAAGGACATTATATGATTTCGCTTGTGAATCTGGTTTTTTTTATACTTCTAGCAGAATCTATAGATTAGTTCTTAATTATTTTAAAATAGCACGTTTTTAGTTACTAAATTTTTCAGTATCTGCTTAATCTAGCTTATATTATTCAATAAAAAGCATTGTTTATATTTAATATACACTAGAGATTAGATTCTATAAGCGAAGGTATATAAAAAACAAGACCATAATAAAATAATTATGGTCTTTTTAGAATCGATATTTATTTTTCTATTTCGTTTAAAGCGTCTATAGCTAGTTGATAGTTATAGCTTGCTAGTATACGCAATTTACGTAATGTAGTTTTATTACCCAATAAAGAAGCTTTTTTGAACCATAGAATAGCTTTTATTGTATCTTTCTCTACACCTCTTCCACTAAAATACATGGATCCCAAATTATTCATTGCGTTAGTATTACCAAGTTTAGATGCTTTTAGGTATAAAGTAAACGCTATATATGGGTTCTGTGATACACCTAGCCCTCTTTCATAACATACACCTAGGTTATACATAGCAAGATGATTACTAGAACCTTTTTTAAACCAATAAATAGCATTATTAATATTTTGTGTTACACCTATACCATTAGCATAACAAAGCCCTAAATTGTTCATTGCATTGGTATTACCAAGATTAGCTGATTTAGTATATAAAAAAATAGCTTTATTTAAGTCTCTGTTAACGCCTATCCCGTTTTCATAACATACTCCGAGATTATACATACCGAGATTATTTTTTAGATTACTTGATAATTTATACCAAAATACTGCTTTGTTAAAATCCTGTGCTACTCCTTTACCAATAGAATATAGTTTACCTAGATTATTCATTGAGTATGAACATCCTAATTTAGCGCCAATTTTATAAAGATATATAGCTTGTTTTATATCTTTGGCTACTCCTTGACCGTTCTCGTAACAAAACCCCAAATTTGTTGTACCGTTTTTATCTTTTAATTCAGCTGCTTTCTTATACCAGTATACAGCTTTTGTAAGATCCTGGTTTATGTGTTTGCCTTTATGGTAGATATTACCTAAATTATACATAGCATCGCTATTACTAAGTTTAGCGCTTTTAGTTAACCAATAAATACCTGCTTCAATATCTTTTTTTGTACTATTGCCTGTAATATAAAATATCCCTAAATATTTCATTGCATCTGGGTGCCCAAGATCAGCAGCTTTCTTAAATAAGATAAAAGTCTTTTTATGGTTTTTTTTGTTCTTATGGCTATAAATAGCTTCATTATAGTATTTATCGCTTAATTTTGTAATATAGTGTCGAGCTTGTGATGTTTTGTTCTCTTGAGAGTAACAAAGAAAACATACTAATAATAATACTAGAAAAACAGATTTAGACATATCAAGATCTCCTTTAATAATTTAGCCTGAGATGTTAAATATCATTCTTAGTATAACGATATCACTATATTTTTTTATATCAACTCATGAATGGTTATAGTTAGAAGATCTAGGTTTATATAAATACCTTAACATATAAACATTTATAAATAGTTCTTATATATTTGAGCGCTTATATAAAAACTGTTGATCAATATTATCAACACTATTTTTTTTTTAGTAGTTTATGATAATTATAATATATAAAATCTTAACAATATATTATGCTTTATCCTGGGAACCCTATCAAATCATTGGTTATGGATTATATAGCGCATGAAAGCTTCAGTACCGCTAAAAATATTATTGAGATAATAAGAAAAACTAAGAATATATCGTTACAAACGATATATAATAATCTCAATTCTTTAGTAAAAGAAAAAATTTTGATAAAAAATAGGTCGTATTATTCATTCACATTAAATTTTCTGGATAAACTAGAAGAGTTTAATACTAATCTACATAAAAGGACAAAACATATTGAAGGTTTAAAAAATTTTTTACAGAATCTAGAGGGTAGGGGATACATAAAACAAGATTTTGTTACTTTAGAACAATCTTTAGGGTTTATAATAGATTTTTTTAATTTTTTAGTTACAGATAAAAACGTTTTGTTTACTGAAAAAGATAATAACACTGATGTTGTACAGTTCGTTTATAACGGGTATAAAGCTAAATTCGATTTAACAAAAACCAAGTTCAAGAACCTGAAAAAAGTGATAAAATATTTGAAGTATACTTATCTACCTAACCAGATAAGAATCGAACGTAACGGTGTGTAACAGAACACTAAAAAAACTGTTATTTCGGATAAAATAACAGTTTGAAGTGTATTATCAAACATATAAAGATTGCAAATTTGAGAAGGTTTTTTGTATCTCTTTTTTCATCTTTTTTGTGTATTTATAGTTCGTGCAATCAAGACTAGTTAAGTTTGATAGATATTTTAGTCTAAGAATTTCTGTATGAGGTATATAACAACAGCCTATATCAAGCTTCTTTAAATTTTGACAAAGCAATAAATTATCTATTATTGATTTATGGAGTGGGTTGAATGAAATAGAGAGACACTCCAGTTGAGGTAATAACCTAAAAACATCACCAAATTCTATTTTGCAGAACCTAAGATGTAAGTTTTTTATTGATTTACAGGTCCCTAAACAAGCGATACCATCATCATCTAGTTTATTAGAAGCAAGCTCCATAGAAAAAATATTTTCATAATTCTCAAGAAAATCAACAGATATTAGTTTAGTGTCATACGCCTTAAATGTTTTTAGTGTCTCAGGACAATTCAGGTAATACATCCCGGTATTTGAGATATTGTTGTACGAGATATCTAATGAATTTAAATATTTAAAATTTTCTACTACTGATATCCCTATATCATCAATATTTTTTAATTCTTTTAATTGAAGGTCGATCATATTAGTGTTATCTTGTAAATATGAAAGCCCTTTATTAGAGATAGGTATATTATTAAAACATAGGTTTTCTAGTTTATTATATCCTTCAAAACATTTTAGTGTTTCGTCTGTGATTTCAGATTCTGTAAAATCTATGGTTTTGATAGGACAGTTTTTTAAAATGTTTTTGAGAGTATCGATATCTATACCTGATTCATATAGGATAACTTCATTTAGTTTGGGATTATCACCGCAATGAAAAGGTTGCCTTGGGTTAGTAAAAGTTTCTCTCATGATAATTTTTTCGAGGTTAGGGAATTTATCAAGGAACGTTAACCCAAAAACAGGGACTCTGCCACGTTTAGATATATCTAATGTTTTTAGTTTGTATAAAATAGGGAATTTATTTAAATCAGAACATTTAAAATTCGATTTGGATAAATCCATATAAATGATTTGATCATCGAGTTCCTCTATATCACATATTTTTGTATAGTGATTAGCTTCGAACCCTAAATTCTCATTTTCTAAACTGCTAATATCGCAATTACCAGCTATTTTAGTTTTATATATACTGTTACGATAATAAGGATCATTCTTAATAATAAAAATTTCGCCTTTTATTGAAGAAATTTTAGACATGGTATTGCCCTTTCTTATAAGAAATATACAGGGAAAGAAATAATACTTTATTCCTTCGCCTTATATTACTTTCGTATTTTTTGTGATCAAGGTTTTTTTATGTTTAGTTATATATTTTTTTTATAGGAGATTATCATATACTGACCCGCTTTAAGTCACTAAATTTTTTAAGTATATGCTTAATCTAGCTTATATTATTAAATAAAAAATCATTGATTTATATTTAATATACACTAAAAAATAGATTATATATACGGATGAATTTATATCTCAAGTCTATAGAGATAATATACGAAAACAAAGAAATTTGAAACCCAAAAAAAATTATGGAATTAGGTTATAAAAAAAACTGTTATTTAAAAAAATAACAGTTTTAAGGAGATTTAAACATAAAAAAATCTTAAATAAGAGAAAGTCTCTTTAAGTTTTATTTTAACTTTTTCTGAATAATCATAACTAGAACAATCAAGTTCAGCTAATTTAGGTAATTTTGTCAGGTATAAAAGATCTTTATAATCTAGATCACAGTAATCAATATTAAGGTTCTTTAGATTACCGCAAGCAAGCAGAGTCCTTATAAAAGATTTGCTTAGAGGATTAAAACTGATAATAAGAGTTTCTAGCTGTGGTAGCAAAGTAAAAACATCACCGTATTTGATTTTACAGTTATCTATAACAATCTTTTTAATAGTTTTACATGTTGATAGATTAAGTATATTATCATCATCTAATAGGTTAGACCCGATATCAATATCTTTAAGTATATGAAAATAGGTTAGCTCATTTATACTTTCTAAGTTATTAGCTCTAGCATAAAACTCAGTAAGTGTTTCTACACAATTCAAATAACTTATACCTGTATTTGTAATACTAGTACCGGAGATATCTATCGATTCTAAATACTGAAAATCCTCAAATATTGATGCGCCTATATCATCGATAGCTTTTAGCTTACATAATTTTAGAGTATGTAGATTACTATTTTCTCTTAGATAGAGAAGCCCTTTATTAGTGATAGATGTATTAGTTAGATCAACACTTTTTAATTTATTATAATATTCAAAACACTTCAGTGTATCATCATTAATCTTCGAATCCTTAAAATCTATAGTACTGATAGGGTAATTCTTTAGTATATCACGTAATGTTACGGTATCTATACTACCTTCATTTAATATTATATTCCTTAATTTAGGGTTATCACTGTATCTTGCCATTTTCTTTGGGCTAATAAATGTTTCTTTCAGTACAAGATTTTCTAAGTTAGGGAACTTATGAAGAAACGTTAACCCGAAAGCGGGGACTCTGCCTCTTTTAGAGATATCCAAAGTTTTTACTTTATTTAGTACTGGTAATCTCTCTAGATCGGTATCTTTAAAATTTGAGTACTGTAGATCCAAATAAATTATACTATCATTAAGGTTCATAATATCAGATATTTGTGTATGAGAATTAGCTTCAAAATATATTTTAAGGTTTTTTAATTCGGTTATCTCACAATCAGTATCAACACTTTTTTTGTATTTATTATAGAATTCAGGATCATAGTTTAGAATACTATATACTTTCCCTTTGATGGAAGAGAGTTTAGACATGTTTTTTTCTCCTTTTGTTTATATATACAAGTAATATATATCAAAGAAAAAAATATTTCTTTGGTTTATACTACTTTGAAGCTGTTTTAAGAACAATAATCGTAAGAAATATACTCCCTAATTAAATATTTTTCAAATCAAGGAGTATATATTATTTATAGTTCATCTATACTTAACGCTTTATTATATATCTGTATATCGTCTATATCGCCATCAAAGTATCTCATACTGTTTAGATACCGGCCACCGATACTATCTATCAGGTTACTGTTATAAGTACTAGTAGGCACCCAGCTTTTAGTTTGATCAACACTAGATACCATACTCCTATAACTACCATCAACATATATATTGATATTCCGACTGAAGTAATCAATAGAGACCGCGATCTCAGTCCAGGTATCAGGTACTATATCGACGTACCCCGTAACACACCTATCGCTCTTAATCCCGCTAGGCGTGAAACAGTACATTATCTCGTCTTCTGTTAGAGTTATCCCGCCGTAGCCTTGACCGCCGGTAGCGCCTGCTCCCATCAAGTAACCGCCTCCTCCTTGAGGGATCTTTATTTTCATCCTGTAAGTCACCGCGCTATTCTGTCTTAAAAAGCTATCAGTACCTAGATTGATATAATTACTGTTACCAGTAAATCTTAGGTATTTGTTACCGTTCTCTTCTTGTTTGACGTTATCAGAGATAGAGATATGGTTGTTGTTGCCTGATTGATCTAGAAGCAGGCTACCCTCTTCTTCCATATCAAGATCTATTAACAACCCTGTATCTGTACCGTAATCACCAGGGTTATCATATAAATACTGTATTTCATCTTTATTTAATACTTTATTAAAAATATTTAGCTCGTCTATACTACCTTTATAAAAATACCATTTATTTAAATACCTACTACCCAAAGAATCATATTGGCCTGTGTTATAGGTTGATATAGGCGACCATGACACACCGGTTTCCGCGTTAGTTACTACCTCTTTCTTCTCGCCGTTAACATACATCTCTATAAGGTTACCTGAATAATTTATATTTACTACTATATGCGCCCATGTATCTGGCGCTAAGTTTATATTAGCTTTAGCGTATCTATCGCTCTTTATACCGGTTGGTGTCCATAAATATGTTATATCATCTTTTGATAGATTTATACCTCCATACCCTTGCCCACCTATAGCGCCTACCCCCATTAAACTACCGCCACCATCTTCCGGTATTTTAGTCCAAAACGAATAACTTATAACATTATTTTGTCTTAAAACTGATGTATTAAATAACATACTATTATTACCCGGAAAATTTACTGCTTTATCAGATACACCATCTATTATTTCTGGACTACTTATCTTACCTGTATTACCGTTACCGCTATCATCAGGTACGGTACTGCTCACATCGTCCATCGTCATCCTAAGCAGTAACCCTTTATTTAAGTCGACCGGTTTCTCTTTACCTCTATTTTGGTATAATACATTAACTTCTTCTTCAGAAATATCTCTGTTATAAGAACTGATCTCATCGATCTCGCCTACAAACCCTTGGAAAGAGTTGATATACCTACCGCCGATACTGTCATATAGCGCGGTGTTATATGTTGTGATAGGCACCCAAGACCCTGATAAACTATCTTGTATAGTAGGGATATTTTCACCGTTAACATATATGTTAGCAATACTATTACTATAATTGATACTTAAAACTACATGTGTCCACACATTAGGAGGTATTCCGCTTTCTGTATATATAACTCTATCCCCGTTCTGTCCTGACGGTGTGAAAGAATATTTAATAGCATCTGTGTTAACAGTTATCCCGCCGTAGCCTTGTCCGCCTTTGGTGCCAACCCCCATGATATTACCGCCACCTGCTTCTGTTATCTTGGTCCAGAAAGAATAAGTAATAGCGCCTGTTTCCCTAAACGCTGAGCTGGTGCCTAGATCTATATACCCGGTACCGTCGAACTTGATAGCGGTGCCATCGATCCCGGCTACCCACTCGGAGTTATGTAAAGTACCACCGTTATTGTTGCCTGAGCTGTCTAAGATAGCGGTGCCGTCGCCTTCGTTTAGCTTGACCCGCATCGTTAGACCTCTGACTATATCAGGTAGGATCTCGTTATTATCTACTTCATCACAAACATCACCGATCCCATCGCTATCAGTATCTAACTGATCAGGGTTAGCGATATCAGGGCAGTTATCATAAGTATTAATTATACCATCATTATCGTCGTCTCTATCGTCTATATTATCGCAGACGTCCCCGATCCCGTCGCTATCTGTATCAGTCTGCTCAGGGTTAGCGATATCAGGGCAGTTATCAGTATCGTTCTCTATCCCGTCACCATCATCATCGTTAGTATCGCAGATATCACCGACACCATCGTTATCTGTATCTAGCTGGTCTTCGTTATAAGTTGTTGGACAGTTATCAGCATCATCCGCTATCCCATCGTTATCATCGTCGGGGTCGCATTTATCACCGAGCCCATCGTTATCAGTATCTAGCTGGTCAGGGTTAGGAGTGTCAGCGCAGTTATCACTGTCGTTACTAACACCGTCATTATCATCATCGTTAATATTGTTTAAAGCTGTTTTGTATATTTTTATATCATCAATATCACCATTAAAGTATTTCATATTATTTAAATATCTTCCACCAATACTATCTATAAGATTACTGTTATAAGTACTCTTAGGTATCCAACTTTTAGTTGAATCAAGACTATTATTATTATTTTGTGCTACACCATCAACAAATAATTCTATATTTTTATTTATGTAATCAATAGAAACAGCAATCTCAGTCCAAGTATCAGGTACTATATCGGTGTTCCATGTAACACACCTATCGCTCTTAATCCCGCTAGGCGTGAAACAGTACATTATCTCGTCTTCTGTTAGAGTTATCCCGCCGTAGCCTTGACCGCCGGTAGCGCCTGCTCCCATCAAGTAACCGCCGCCTCCTTGAGGGATCTTTATTTTCATCCTGTAAGTCACCGCGCTATTCTGTCTTAGTAGGCTATCAGTACCTAGATTGATATAATTACTGTTACCAGTAAACCTTAGGTATTTGTTACCGTTCTCTTCTTGTTTGACGTTATCAGAGATAGAGATATGGTTGTTGTTGCCTGATTGATCTAGAAGCAGGCTACCCTCTTCTTCCATATCAAGATCTATTAACAACCCTGTATCTGTACCGTAATCACCAGGGTTATCATATAAATACTGTATTTCATCTTTATTTAATACTTTATTAAAAATATTTAGCTCGTCTATACTACCTTTATAAAAATACCATTTATTTAAATATCTACTACCCAAAGAATCATATTGGCCGGTATTATACGTTGATAAAGGAGTCCATGACACACCGGAATCCGCGTTGGTTACTACCTCTTTCTTCTCGCCGTTAACATACATCTCTATAAGGTTACCTGAATAATTTATATTTACTACTATATGCGCCCATGTATCTGGCGCTAAGTTTATATTAGCTTTAGCGTATCTATCGCTCTTTATACCGGTTGGTGTCCATAAATATGTTATATCATCTTTTGATAGATTTATACCTCCATACCCTTGTCCTCCTATAGCGCCAACACCCATTAAACTACCGCCACCATCTTCCGGTATTTTAGTCCAAAACGAATAACTTATAACATTATTTTGTCTTAAAACTGATGTATTAAATAACATACTATTATTACCCGGAAAATTTACTGCTTTATCAGATACACCATCTATTATTTCTGGACTACTTATCTTACCTGTATTACCGTTACCGCTATCATCAGGTACGGTACTGCTCACATCGTCCATCGTCATCCTAAGCAGTAACCCTTTATTTAAGTCGACCGATTTCTCTTTGCCTCTATTTTGGTATAATACATTAACTTCTTCTTCAGAAATATCTCTGTTATAAGAACTGATCTCATCGATCTCGCCTACAAACCCTTGGAAAGAGTTGATATACCTACCGCCGATACTGTCATATAGCGCGGTGTTATATGTTGTGATAGGCACCCAAGACCCTGATAAACTATTTTGTATAGTAGGGATATTTTCACCGTTAACATATATGTTAGCAATACTATTACTATAATTAATACTTAAAACTACATGTGCCCACTCATTAGGAGGTATTCCGCTTTCTGTATATATAACTCTATCCCCTTTCTGTCCTGACGGTGTGAAAGAATATTTAATAGCATCTGTGTTAACAGTTATCCCGCCGTAGCCTTGTCCGCCTTTGGTGCCAACCCCCATGATATTACCGCCACCTGCTTCTGTTATCTTGGTCCAGAAAGAATAAGTAATAGCGCCTGTTTCCCTAAACGCTGAGCTGGTGCCTAGATCTATATACCCGGTACCGTCGAACTTGATAGCGGTGCCATCGATCCCGGCTACCCACTCGGAGTTATGTAAAGTACCACCGTTATTGTTGCCTGAGCTGTCTAAGATAGCGGTGCCGTCGCTTTCGTTTAGCTTGACCCGCATCGTTAGACCTCTGACTATATCGGGTAGGATCTCGTTATTATCTACTTCATCACAAACATCACCGATCCCATCGCTATCAGTATCTAACTGATCAGGGTTAGCGATATCAGGGCAGTTATCATAAGTATTAATTATACCATCATTATCATCATCTCTATCGTCTATATTATCGCAGACGTCCCCGATCCCGTCGTTATCTGTATCAGTCTGCTCAGGGTTAGCGATATCAGGGCAGTTATCATCGGTATTGATCACCCCGTCGTTATCGTCGTCTCTATCATCAGTATCATCACAGCTGTCACCGACACCATCGTTATCTGTATCTAGCTGGTCAGGGTTAGAGACAGTAGTACAGTTATCAGCATCATCCGCTATCCCATCGTTATCATCGTCGGGGTCGCATTCATCACCGAGTCCGTCTTCATCTGTATCAGTTTGGTTAGTGTTAGAGATACTAGGGCAGTTGTCATAACTATTGATCACCCCGTCGTTATCCTCGTCTCTATCATCTATATTATCACAAGCATCACCGATCCCATCGTTATCAGTATCAGTTTGGTTAGTGTTAGATACATCAGGGCAGTTATCAGAAATATTAATTACCCCATCGTTATCATCATCTCTATCATCAGTATCATCACAGCTGTCACCGACCCCATCGTTATCTGTATCTAGCTGGTCAGGGTTAGAGATATTAGGGCAATTATCAGATGAGTTATCTATACCGTCATCATCATAATCTGTATTTTCTAGATCTACACCAATATACCCGTAATCCGAGAAACTATTTGTTCTTTCGATCTTTATATTACCTGTTATATCAAAAGAAGAGACGGGATCATCACTCGTATCAAGTATTTCAAGAGAATGAACTGTTAAGCTTGTGTGTACTCCATCCCATGCATCGCTCATCATAACTATGAGCGTTACTTGATCTTGAGTCATATTTGATGTATCAATAACAGATTCTGATACGATATTATTATTATTATCTTTTATCCTAAATATTTCGTTATTTTGTCCTTTAATAGCAATAGTTGTATCTGTAGGGAAATCAGTTTCATTTGTTGGATCATACTCACCATCAAAGACGAATAAATAGTATGGGACTTCAGTATCATTATTCTCGCTACTCCATTTGATACGTATCTTTCTATTCTCCAAAGATTTTTTTGAGAAACTCCTAAATAGATACCCTTTACCCATATTATAAGAAGGGCTACTCATACGGAAAGAGTTATTATCAGGTTTACTAAAAGTGATATCAGGTTCTTTACCTAAGTAGCATTTATGTTCTCTGAAATACATGAAAAATTTCTCCTGTAATATAATTTCATCACTATGATCGTTAGGATCACAAATATCACCAATTTGATCATCATCATTATCAGATTGATCAGGATTACTATCAAATGGACAGTTATCAATATCATCATTTATACCATCATTATCATCATCTATATCACATATATCACCTAAATTATCGTTATCGTTATCAGATTGATCAGGATTATTATCTAACGGGCAGTTATCAATATCATCATTAGTCCCATCGTTATCATCGTCTATATCACATGTATCACCTAAATTATCGTTATCGTTATCAGATTGATCAGGGTTATTATCTAACGGGCAATTATCATTAGCGTTATATATGTTATCATTATCCAGATCATTATCACACGCATCACCGACCCCATCGTTATCAGTATCTAATTGATCAGGGTTAGGTATATTAGGGCAATTATCTGTAGTATTTTCTATGTTATCATTATCAGTATCAGTAGAATTATACTGAGTAGGCAATAAATTATATAGATGGTCTTTTATACCGTTTTTGAAAATAGTTTGGATCTCTTCTGCTGATAGGGGAGTATTAAAATACTTTATCTCATCAGTAAGTATATTAGAACCTACCCCAAAAGTTATAGGCCCCTCTAAATATTTAAAATATCTTTGTTTAATATCTTCCTCATCGCTTCCGTTGTTCACTTTTGATATACCGACTAATTCACCATCAAGATACATCTCTAGAATATAGTTGTTTTTGATATTAACGGTTACATGATGCCAAATACTTTCATCTATATTTTGTTTAAAAACTTTAGCATAAGCATCAAACACATAATTTGGTCTACCATAAGCTGATTTAACTAATTCACCGTTAGCAAAAGCGTTTATTGTAGTAGAATATATACCTTCATCATTTTTTCGATTGATATATATATCCAAACCTTCCGCATCTCTGTAATATGTATCTTCTGTACGTTCTCCTATCCTGCTTATAAGTTGATGAGAAAAGGCATTATCGCTTGTATAACTGGTTTTAAACCATAAAGAATAGCTAAAGTTAGTTCTGTTTAAAACTTGATCATGAGTATATTGTTGGTTCTTAGTTGATTTATAGCTTTTACCTTTTATGGCATCATTTTTCCATGCAGTATCACTATCAGTAAGTCCTCCTGGTAAAGCGCCATCAAGCGGTATATAAAGATCAGGTAGATTAGTTATTAGTTCATAACTAGGTACCAACTCTTCGATACGGTTATAGTAATTCGTAGCTATTTCAGTATGCTCTAGCGCGTTGCGCCATATCTTAATATCATCGAATTCACCTAAATACTTGTTACCGATTTTAATAAAAAACGGAATATTAGAAATATCTTTAGAGATAGGTATAGAATTATCTTTTACTCCATCTATATACAAAACCATATTATATTTTTCTTTCACGCACCCTATCTGATGCCATTTGTTAGCAGAGATAGTTTTATTACTAGATAAAACATTTTCACCTATTTCACAAGTTATAGTTCCATCTCCTTTGGTTACCATATTCATTAGCCCGGTATTGATAAACCTAGAAGTTTGGAGGATATGAGGCTTAACCCATGCAAACAGACTTAATTCGTTATCCTCAGTAGTTAGATAAGTATAATCTTTTATACGTATATCAGCTTTATCTAGCTCTTTTGTTATGATCCCCACTTTATTACTTATATAATCAAATATATCTACAAGCTCCTCAAAAGTACTATACCAGTAATACCTATCTGTTATATCTATAGGTAAATTATGTTGAGAACTGTCTTTTATCCCGTTCTCAAAATCCATATCAAGGATCAGATCATCTTTTAGCTCAAAAACATCTTTACCTGTCATCTCTTTATACAGATCAACAATTTCGTTGTTTTTTAGACCGTATTGGAAATATTTGAAGTTACTAATATTGACAGGTGAAGCCTCAACAGTATGTGTGTTTTTATCATATTCCCCACCCCAAGCAGTTATATAAAACTCTTCCGGTCTTTGGTAATCTATAGAACATTCCTCATGCCCGTTTAGATATAGTTTTAATCCGGTCTTCTGATCATTTACGATAGTGACATTATAATTGATACCTATCAGAATATCATTTTTACTTACACATCTTTGACCGTTTACATAATACTGTAGTTTAGGATCTGTGTTACCATCATTGTACTCGGCATTAGATGAAGTCAAGCTAAGAGATTGTGTAGTAGTAGTATTTGCAGGAGATATAATAGATTCCAATAACCTTATACTAAAAAACCTGTTATATTGATCAGCTGGTTTAGGTATTTTAAAATTAAAACTAAAGCTATAGTTATCAAAGAATTCTAAGTTAATCAAATTATCAATAGGCGGATTATCTAGCTCATATACTAGTTCCGCCTGGTTTTGGCATTCACCTTCATACAACACTGCTTGATAATCTTTTTCAGCATAACACCTGTTTTTGTAAGTTATACCGTTAGCACCACATACAGGTTCTGCTGTCTCATCACAAATAATAGACCCGGGATCGATAACTACTTCATGTTTAGTAGCTGTTTGGGTATAATACTCGTTTTCAGGTTGAGCAAAATCTGAAGCTTCACCAGTGGATAACCTTGTATGTAAGCGTATAACATCAGTTAAATCTTTTTGGTTATTAATTATTATTCTGTTGTTATCGTAAGGGATGATATCAAAAGCGTTACCCTCTCTAAATATTATACCGTTATCTTCAAGATTTAAAGGTTTATAGAAAATATTACTTTTCTCTTGTTGGTAATAAAGAGGGCCACTGTTTTGGTTACGGGTCCATAAAAAATGAGGGTTTTTGAACCTATCTACTTTCATGTTAAGGTTAAAAACTGACGGTTCAGGATTATCTAGTGTGTAATAATGGTCAGGATCAGTAGAAATAAAATAGTTTATCTGGTTATTATCAATAAAACTCAGATGGATCTGACCAACTTTATCTATTTCTACCTGGTAATACGGATCAGGTACTTGTTGCTTAAATAAAATCTCATCATTTTGCCACGCCCCATCAAGGAGCTGTCTTTTATGTAAATAGCTGTCTTTTAGATAAAACAGGAATATATTTTGTGAATCATCTTGCTTCCTAAGCCGTATATACTTACCTTCATCAATATTTGTTTCTGTTGATACATCCTCTTCATACACATTTTTAGTTTTCTCGAACACTTTATTATCGCTACTCCAAACAAAATGTATATTATCATCTTTATCAATAACCATTTCACTACCCCTTAAATCAGGCGCATTACCTTTTATCATAATATCGTTATTCCCTTCTTCAGCTGATAAAGTAGTTTTGGTGTAATGTATAGTAGATAAATCAGTATTATTCAGGTTCCGTTTAGTAAAAAGCATATGTGCGTTACCATTAGAATCAGTATCGATATCAAGATTAAGGGTATCCATGAAATAACTAGGATTTTTTGGTTGTATATCTTTCCAAACCAACAACGGATAATTAAGATTCCTTTCACTATAATAAGTGTAATACAATCTAGTCTCAACATTCTCTCCGTTATCTATATCTCTTTGTTGTTTTATCGCTATGTGCGCTTTATTATGCTGATCAGTAGTGACAGCGGTCATCTTGTTCTCAAACCCGGTATCTTTGTCTTCCTCTGGATCTATATCATTAGGATTATCAAACCCTTGTTTGAGTTCCTTAAAACGATAGAACGAGTTATTTACAAGTAGTGTTTGGTTTAATGATCCACCGTCCTCTAAAACAAAATTTATATCTAGTATAGAAAAAGGTACATCATAGTTAGTAGCTTTCAATTTGACTAAATACTCTGATTCCAGACTCTCATAATCTATCCCTATTTTTTCGAAACTAATTTTTTCGAAATTATCACTTACTTCTATCCCACCATTAGGTTTAGTCTCATCTATCTCGTATCTGGAGAAGACCAAGCTGATATTGATTATATTCCCTTCATTGGTAACAGATATCTTTTTGAGTATTTCGTCGGTTACTGAGGCTTGCTCCATCGCTATATTAGAAGCCAAGATACTTGTATTACTGGACGCTATAGACTGAATCTCTTTTAAATAAAAGGTTAAAGGTATATCTTTCTCTTTAAATATTTCCTCTTTTTTTATATAAAAATCATAGTTTAGCCCTACACCATCTATCCTTGTTAGCGGATAATCATATATAAAATTATAAAATTCTTTATGTATATCAGGTATCTCTTTTAATAGAAGGATCCTATAAAATACCGCTGATATATCAAAAATACTATCATTAAGTTTGTTACTGTTAGCGAAAACTATATAAGGCATAGCCCATTGCTTGTCTTGATCAATATCTATATCAGGATAGTTCCATGAAGTTTGAAATACTGCATCAGGATTATTTTTTAGATGTAATTGAGTAAGTATTTTTAATGCTTCAGGATAAGTTATAATCTCTTCAGGTTTAAATACTAAATCTCCGTTTTCATAGTATCCGGAGATTATATCGCTTTTATATAAAGTATACACATAATTATAACTCCAGTGATCTTTAGGGATATCACTAAAGATTGATGCTTCGCTACTCGGCGCTGTTATTATCTCAATATCGTTTGATTCTATAGCTATCTTAGCGAATTCAGATCTAGAAATTTTATTAAAAGGTTTAAAATAATTTATATCATCTTCTTTTATCCCATTAACCCATCCCAAGCTACAAGAATTAATAACTTTATCAGTATTATATCCGCCAAAATACAAGTCAGCAAACCCACAATTATCTATATTATCCAGATCTCTTAAAGGTAACAAATACTGTTTATAAACTTTTATATCATCTTTATCAACATAATTCTCAGGATCAAGAGTGCTATTAATAGAGTTTATTATATCGTCATTAACTTCTATTTGAGCAACAATAAAATACTGTTGGCTAGGTTTATTAAAAAATACTTGATAGTTAGAAGCTGTTGTAGGCCCTAATTCTATACCAATATTATTAATATGATCACTATATATTTCTTTGGTTCTTGTAGATACTTGATTATAAAGAGAATCCTCAAATACTGTTGATGGTCCGTGTACACCTTTATTATTATAATCTGTAATATTGTTATCTGTGATTTCTTCTATTGCAGTAGTTTTAGTGTAAATTATCGGGCCATAATAATCATCTAATAAAAAAGGTTCATTGCCAAAAAAAGATAGTTTCCCATACGTTTGTGCTGCCATTATAGCAGCGCTAACTTTTGTGTTTATACCTAGCTTCCTTATAATATTTATAGACCTTGCAGGGTTAACTAGATCCTTAAATACATCTTTATTTGATAATACATCATATGTAGCATCAATGAATTGAGCCCAATCATCATCAGATGTCATAGCCATAGCAAAATCCAATGATAGATTCACTTTATGTTTTCTATAATCATCACTAAATATACCGTAGCTTAAGTTAGCAACATTCTCAGTCAACTCTAATACATCCTTAACAGCTAAAGGGACTGCAATAAAAGCTGTTGTACCTCCAGAAGCTACAGCTGACCCAACTTCTATTATTATACATGCTAAATTACCTATCGCATATATACTATTTTCAGCTATATATGTAAGTCTATCTTCTGTTGTTATATCTTTTATATAATAGATAAGACCTGAAGGCTCCCAAAATATCGATAATTCAAAATTATCTATTTTAGTTTCTAAGTCTATACTATTATAGATTATTTTAGCAGCTAAAGTTTTATTAACTACTACATCAGGATTCGAATATTCTTCTTTATTGATTATCCCAAGCAAATAAGCTACAAATAGATCAATATCTTTTTCTATCTTAAAAGATTTATTTAAATAATACTCATAATGATGTTTATCTTCTTTTTTATATAAACTAAAAATCTTTTTAACTAATTCTTGTATTGTGATATTATCTATAACTAATTCTTTATTATGGGCTTCATAAAACATCTCTTTTAGTAGCTCAATATTTACAGTATTTTCGGGATTAGGATCAAACTCATATTTATAAACAAGTATATCATTTGGGTCATTATCGTCATCATCAACAGAGATCTCTTCAGGTAAACTTACGCCTTTAAAACTATTAAATCTCATACACCCTTTGATAGCAGGATGTTCTACATCTAAAATATCATAAAAAAGACAATCCTCTGATACCACATTCTCAAAAAAATCTTTTTTTATTTTAGATTTATACTCTATCTTTAATTCTTCCATTTCCTCCATCAGATCCTCAATATCATAAAATAACCCAAAAAAAGGGTTGGTTTGATATTGCCATACATAAGATTTAGCTAAATCAGATTGAGCGTTAGGTATATCTATAATGTATTGATCATATAAATCATGGTATATATGATGGCTCGTTTTCGTCTCTTCACTTTTAATATTTATCGGTCCTTCCAGTTCGAGAAGACTTTCCTCTATAGATTCGCTATACGCTTTGGTTATACTACTGCTCAGAAGACTAAAAAAAGGGATTAAAATTAAAAATATTAAGATTATTTTCTTAATATTTTTACCTAAATTAATGATTTTTTTTAGTGTACGGAGATAAAAAGATAATTTTCCCATGTTTAATTTTTTAAGTTTAATATAATTTTTTTATAACATATAACAATTTTATTTTGAATAATGAAATTTAAACAGATAGTTTAAAAATAATAGCTATATTATAATAAGCCTTTTTAATAGGCGGGGAAAGAATAATATAAAGCGATATTTATATAGAAACTAAAAAAAGACCGGTATATCTCCGGCCTTTTTATCTTATCAGTCAAATTTGTATTGAACAAATTTTTTATACAATATTTTTGTATTTAGAAATTTGAGTCAGTACCAATAGTCCCATAATCGCCGTTAGTACCGGTAACAGTCATATTAAGGGATCCGGTATTATCAAAAGAAGTAACAACATTATCGTTGGAATCAAGTATCTCAAGAGAATGGGTTGTAAGATTGGTATAAACACCGTTCCAAGCATCACCCATCCAAACAAACAGGGTTACATAATCTCTTGATGCGTCAAAGAAAATATATTGACTTTTAATATAAAATAGTGTTATTAATTAATCATTATATTCATAGTAAAATAAAATGTTTTACCCATCATGTCCAATAAAATCGTTTATAATAGAGTATATATCAAAAAATAATTTTACGACTGCTAAAGAATTACATTTTGGTTTATGGGAGAATAAAATAAGAATGACATTACAAGGCGTATATAAGAACCTAGAGAATCTTATTAATGAAAAGATCCTTGTTAAGCATAGCCAGTATTACACGTTTAGCATAGGATACTTGGAAAAGATGAAGGTATTTGTTTCTAATCTAAGATCAAATGTTTATAAGCTACATGATTTTAGTAAGATTAAAGAAGATATCGATAAAAGAGGGAAGGTAGAAATGAGGTTTTGTGATATGTTAAGCACTATAAACCAGGGGTTAGGTATTGTGAAGTCAATACTATATAAATCCGGTAATATATCAAATGTATATAGAAATCAATCACATTATGGTGGTTTTTTCATTACAGAGGAAGAAAATTTTTTAGAGAAGATTTCTAGAGATATACATTTTTATGATTATGTATATGCTGATACAAATATTGATTATCTCGCGTGTAAGATAAGTTTAGATAAGTATTCGAGCAAAAAAAGTATAAAAATGATTAAAAAACAGGATAATGAGGAAAAAATTGTTTTATCAGATTATATAGTAACTTTACATTATGATCCTAAATGTTTGCCTAGGTTATCAAAATTTTTAAATGAACTAGAAGGCGTACCAAAAGATACAATATTAAATTATTACAAATACGAGTATATGCCAAATACTCTAACTGTAGAAAAAAATAGTGGTAAAGCCAAGGATTTAATAGATAGTTTTAAGAGATTATAATTATATTGTTTTAAAAACTTAAAAAATTCTAATATTTTTTTTAGATAAAAGTGCGACTTAGAGATATAAAAATAAAATTTTTTAAAACGATTTTATTATGAATACATAATTTTTTTTAAACTAATAGTTTAAAAAACTTTTTGATAAAATTTGAATTTTTTTTATAATAAAGATGAGATATTTTTTAAAAATTGATATTGATAATACTTAAACTATTTGCTTTTATATATTTCTAATAATAAATTATTCAATTATTACAATTAAGATGTTTTACCCATCATGCAAAATAAAATCGTTTATAATAGAGTATATATCAGAGAAAAATTTTTGTATTGCGAAAGAAATACATAATGCTTTATATCAATGTAATAAGATACGTATCAGTCTACAAGGGTTATATAAAAACTTAAGAGTTCTTATAAAAGAGAATATAATAGTAAAACATGGACAGTATTATACATTTACTAAGGAATACTTGGAAAAGATGAAGGTATTTGTTTCTAATCTAAGATCAAATGTTTTTAAGCTACATGATTTTAGTAAGATTAAAGAAGATATCGATCAAAGAGGTAAAGTAGAAATGCTGTTTTGTGATGTGTTAAGTACAATAAATCAGGGGTTAGATATAGTAAAATCAATTTTGTATAAAGCAAATAATATAACTAATCTATATAGGTACCAATCACATTGTAGCGGGTTCTTTATATCAAAAGAGGAAGAATTTTTAGAGAAGATTTCTAGAGATATACATTTTTATGATTATGTCTATGCTGATACAAAGATTGATTATCGCGCGTGTAAGATAAGTTTAGATAAGTATTCTAGCAAAAAAAGTATAAAAGTAACAAAAAAACAAGACAATGAAGAAAAAATAGTTTTATCAGATTATATAGTAACTTTACATTATGATCCGAGATATTTTTCGAAATTATCAAATTTTTTGAAAGAGGTTGAAGGCGTACCAAAAGATAAGATATTAAACTATTACAAATACGAGTATATACCAAATACTCTAACTGTAGAAAAAAATAGTGATAAAGCTAAAGATTTAATAGATAGCTTTAAGGGATTATAAATTATCATTTATTATAAATAAGATGTTTTACCCATCATGCAAAATAAAATCGTTTATAATAGAGTATATATCAGAGAAAAATTTTTGTATTGCGAAAGAAATACATAATGCTTTATATCAATGTAATAAGATACGTATCAGTCTACAAGGGTTATATAAAAACTTAAAAATCCTTATAGATGAGGATATAATAGTAAAGCATGGCAAATTTTATACTTTCAGTATCAATTACTTGAATAGTATGAACTGTTTTATGTCTAATTTGAAATCTAATATTAATGTATTATATGATTTGGAATCAGTAGTTGATCAGATAGATAGAAGAGGTAATATCAAGATGAGTTTTTGTAACCTTTTAGAGGTAACAGAGTTCGAGTGTACGATTCTGAAATCTTTATTATATAAATATGGGATTAATGGTCCTATTTACAGGTATCGACATCATTACGGTGGTTTTTTTATATCAAAAGAAAAAGATTTCTTAGATGAACTATCTAAAGATATCTTTGTCAATGAATATGTGTATGCGGTAACAGATATAGATTTTTTGGCTTGTAAGATCAATGCGAGTAAATATCAGAAAAATAAAAGAATAAATATAACAAAAAAATGTATGTATCATGAGGAGATGATAATAGGTGATTATATCTGTAGGTTACAACATGATACAGATTATTTTTTGAGATTAACCAATTTTTTAAAAACTATAAAAGATACCGATATCCCAAAACATGAATTACTACAGTTTTATAAATACCAATACATACCAAATATTTTTACTGTAGAAAAGAATAGTGGTAAAGCCAAGGATTTAATAGATAGTTTTAAGAGATTATAATATTTTTTTTTGATATAATATAGACAAAAACATTTAATAAAATAAAATTTTGAAGATACTCGAAAATTTAAATCATTCTCAAATAGAAGCTGTAACTACGGTAGAAGGCCCATTATTCATATCTGCTGGTGCCGGTAGCGGTAAAACAAGGGCTTTAACTAATAGAATAGCGTATATGATCTATAAAAAGGGGATTGATCCTACGTCTATACTTGCAGTTACTTTTACCAATAAGGCGGCATCAGAGATGAGAGAAAGAGTAGGTAAATTGTCAGGTATCTTATTTCAGAACGATTATTCAATACCTAAAAATGCACCTTTAGTTGGTACTTTCCATTCTATTTGTGTAAAGATATTAAGATGTGAGATAGAAGAAGCCGGTATGAAAAAAGATTTTGTTATATATGATACTTCTGATACAAAGTCTTTAATGAAGCAGATACTAAAAGATTTTCAAATAGATGAAAAAGAGTATGGTTATAAAAAGGTTTTGTATCATATAAGCAACGCAAAAAACGAGTTAATCACGCCAGATATTTATACAAATTATGCAGATACATACTTTAAATCAAATATAGCTAAATTATATAGAGAATATCAGAACCGGTTGTTAGAGAATAATGCTCTAGATTTTGATGATATAATAATGCTGACAATATTAATACTTAGTAAAGAGAAAGAGCTTCTCTCTTATTATCAGGATAGATGGAGATACATATCTGTTGATGAGTATCAAGACACAAATTATGCTCAGTATATATTAGTCAATATGCTTGCAAAAAAACATAAAAATATATGTGTTATAGGTGATAGTGATCAATCGATATACAGTTTTAGAGGTGCTGATATAAGGAACATACTCAATTTTACTAATGATTATCCTAATGCAAAAGTTATAAAGCTGGAGCAAAACTATAGATCGACCAAAAATATTTTGGATGCTGCAGATTCAATTATATCTAAGAATACTAAAAGAGTATCAAAAAGAATGTGGACAGAAAGAGGTGAAGGCGACAAGATAGCTGTTTATAAAGCTAAAAGTGAAAAAGATGAAGCGAATAAAATTGTGATGGAGATACAAAATATTGTAAGAAATAGTAATAGAGATTTGTCTGATTTTGTTATTCTTTACAGAACAAATGCACAATCCAGACCTATAGAAGAAGCTATGCTAGCTTATGCTATACCATATAAAATTTTTGGAGGTCTAAAATTTTACGCAAGAAAAGAGATTAAGGATATCCTAGCTTATTTAAGAGTAATAAATAATTATTCTGATCAAGTTTCTGTTACTAGGATTATAAATGTACCGGGAAGAAAAATTGGGAAAACTACTGTAGATAAATTATTTTTATTATCTAGTAGAGAGAATATCAATATTTTTGAGATTATTCAAAACATTGAGCAATATGATATTTTTTCTAGTAACACAAAAAAACATTTAAAAGATTTTAGGGATTTAATAAGAGATCTAATAGAATCGAGTTATAACATAAATGTAAGTCTGCTTATAAAAAATATTATTGATTTATCTGGATACTCAGAAATGTTATTAACAGAAAATACTGAGGATAGTAAAACGAGACTGGAAAACATTTTTGAACTTATATCTGTAGCAAGAAAATATCAAGATTTAGAGACTAGAGAGTCTTTAGTCAAATTGCTTGAAGAAATAGCTTTAATAACAGATATAGATAGTTTTAGTGATAAAAACGATATGGTAACATTAATGACTACACATACAGTAAAAGGGTTAGAATTCTCTTATGTTTTTATTGTAGGTGTAGAAGAAAATCTATTCCCTCATTATAAAAGTATGGACACAGAAGATCAGTTAGAAGAAGAAAGAAGATTAATGTATGTTGCTATTACTAGAGCTAAAGAGAAATTATATTTATTATACGCTGATTACAGATTAATTTTTGGAGAGTTCCAAAAAAATCCTGTTTCTAGGTTTTTGACTGATATCCCTCTAAATTTACAAGAGATATTGAATAATAATACAGATGATATATCAGTATTAGATAAAGATCTAATCGAATCTAATTCAGATGGATTTGATTGTTTCGATTTTAATCAAGATCACTAAAAAGACTCGCTTACGCAAGTCTTTTTAGTTGTTCAACTCAATTTGACATAGACCAAGATGGTATCCCTGCCATCTTTTACGCACCTGATTAAAATTTTAATACCTTTTTTCTGGGCATAAAGGAATTAATTCGGGTGGAGGTCTAGAGAAAAAAATCTCTTGAAAAATTGGTAATGAACGTACTCTTTTGATAGAAAAACCAAAACCAAAAAACTAAAAAAAGAGTCATGCTATTATACAGGATATTATTAGGTTTTGCAAACCAAAATATATATAAAAACTGTAAATTAGGGTTTACAAAAAAAATAAATATGGTTTACATTAAATGTTTTTATTATAAAGTTTATTACAGAAAACCGTCTAATATGTTTTATATATTAGATGGTTTAAGAGTATAATTAATATCTAGTATGAGAGAAACAGTTATTTACTTTTATTCTCATTAAGTTCATCGTCATTAGACGAAGAGAATATTTCGGGGATCAAACCATTAAGTATATGTTTTGTTTCGTGGTCAAGGTGTTTGATTAATTGGTTTAATACTGGTATAGGGATTTGATTTAATATCTCTTTTGCTTCATTTATAACCTCTTCTTTATCGCTTTTGTCAGCATTCAAATACTTGTCATAAAGTTTTGATAATTTATTGTAAGTACTTATATATTTAATATCTTTTATATTAGGTATTTTCTTGAGTTTTTGAAACATTTTTTTTAAACCTAGCTTCAATTTATTTCGTTTTTTAGGTTCAATAGTTATTAGATGCATCTCTTCTCCAGCGAATCTTTCTACTATATCAGAGGTTATTTCAAACCCAAATTTATCTAACCTATTTTTTATCATATGGTAAGAACGTTCTCTACATTTAGTGACGATAGGTCTATCACAAGTTTTGGGGTTAGTCATTATCCCCTTAATAGCATTAAAATTAAGGATTTTTGAGGGTCTGGAAACTGCCAAATCTAAGCACCTTTTTTGTTTTATATCATCTAATAACTCTTTTGAAGGTGTATCAAATATAACCTGTTTAGTTACAGGATCAATAATCACTTCTTTATTATCTGTTATAGATATTTCGATATCTTTTTTCTCTGCTATATATTTAATTAACTCTTTAGAAGGTGATTCTTCTATCACTTCATCAGTTTTTTTGTTAAGTATAACATCTCTACCTTGGAACTCAGGATGTATCGCCATCTCGTAAATATAAGTAACTTGTTTTTCTGATTCATCTTTCGCTGGTACAGATATACAGTATCCACGTAGTATACCTTTTTTATCATAATACCCTATAGGTTGTAACCCTGTAGCCATTGTACCATACAAAATATTTTGGAGTTCATCTATAGACTCAAAAAACCTGTTTTTATCTTCTCCATAGGCTAAGTGTTGTAAATACATAACAGGTAAAACTTCATGGCCCATTATATTTTTACATTTACCAGGGTTAGTGGTGATCTTGTTACCTCTTTTATGTATAACCCAACATGATTCTTGTTGATTATCTGTGTATGAGAATAAAGAGCCTGGTATATATTTATTAGGTTCGTCTATAAGCCCTTTGCCGTAATCAGAATACCCCTTACCTAAGACGACTTTAGCGTTTCTAAAGTATTCATTTCGTTCACAGAATTGTTCGAAAAAATCTGTGTATATACTTAAAATTTGTTTAGCATCGTCTCCGTTTTTAAGCATATTCTGCACTACAGAAGTATTACCTTCAGCGTTATCACATGATATAACAGGTTTAGTATAAAAACTCTCAAGATAATCTTCTCCAAGATATTTACAAACCTTAGATGGATCACCGATTATTTCCTTTAATTTTTTATAATCAGCTTCCTTATGTAGGTCTGTTCCTACTGTTAATATACTCTGAACAGGTACAATTTTCTTTATTTTATCTCCGTTTAATATATTAAATGAGATAGTAAAAGCGGAGATACCCGGGAAAAGCGTATATTCGACATGTTTACCTGTCCCGAACCTCATACAACATTTTGAGTCATTACCTATAACAGCATATTCAGGATCAGATTTAGATAAGATTTCTGCATCGACATTTAGCTCTTTACCTGTAAGCTCAAGCTCATTTATATATAAGTTTTGTAGGAAAACAGAAACAATATGAGGTTGATCTAAAGCGTCTATCATCCTAAATACATCTGTTTCATTTGGGATATCAAGTGTTTTTAGTAGATAATCATAAGTTATGCGAGACTCTTTTTTTGAGCCGAGTAGATCTGTGTATCTAGATATAGTCTCTTCACCAAAGATTTTGCAGTTTAGATAAAAACTGATCTCTTCTTTATCAACAGATTGATCTATATTTTGTTTCGCTTCTTCACTTAATCTTTCGTTTTTAAATGAGAGATTAATCAATTGAAGTAATTGTTCGAGACGTTGTAGCTCTTTATCATTAGAATCTTTAGTGAAGATAAGGAGATTATCATCTATCTCACAGTTAGCCTCTTGTATAGCACATAAATAATCTCTAATTTTTTGCGATCTAGATAATTTGTTTGGTATATTTGTGCCTCTTAAGAAAGATAGACTTTCTTTAGGAATAAATTTCAAAATAGAAGCTATATTTAACTGTTTTAGTATAAAATGTTTTTGCCTTTTTCTATATAAATCAGAAGAAATATCTATCTCTTCGTTATTAAACACTTTTTTTATAAACTCTATAGGATATTGATTAAAAGTATATATAGCTTTATCTCGCTCCCTTTTTAATTTCTTATAGGTTTTATCAGGGATAGTAATCTTATACCCTTTTTTATCAAAATTAAGGTCCAAGAAAGGGCAAGACTGTTCGATTATACCGTCAAGTAATGCATCTCTAATCTCTTCTGGGGTTATATCTAATTCATAACCATCTATATCAATCCCCCAATTCATAACTCTTAAGTCCCTTAACAGTACCGGATCAGAATTTAAGTCGCTACTATTAAAGAAGGTCTCAGGATCGAATAAAAATTGTTTAATAGAATCTAAATTAGCGTTAGGATGATCCAAAAGATACAGACCATATTCGTATAGTTTTTTATTAGTAGCTTTTAGTGATTGGAACATTTTTATCTCGTCTTTAGACAGTTTTGTTATTACTTCAATCTCCTTTTTAAAACTATCAAGACTGGAAAAAGCGTCAGAATCTTTGAAGTTTAGATACCATTTCTTAAACCAGTCTTTAGTTGTTTGATTATCTGTAGCATAACTACTTATTAGTTTAGAGAGCAGCTCATATTTATCAGTATTATCGTGTGCATTCTGTATAGTAGCTTGCATAAGCAGGTTCTTAAAATCATTTATTATTGTCTCTTTATCTATCCCGGTTTTTAAGACCACTGAGGTTTCTGATAGCTTATTAATCGCTGATAATATCTTTGGCATAAAATAGAGAGCATCATGTCTATTATGGTTATTGATATATTTAACCATAAAATCAAAAGAAAAGGTATCCGCACCATCTTTAAACCATTTTTGAGTTGCTTGTGGCCAGGATTCACATATACTATTAATTATATCGGTTTTATCAGGTTTTAGCTCATAATAGTTTAACCTAATCATTTCTTCAGGCGTGATAAACTCAAGTAAATTATTTTCTCTGAAAAATTTTATTATTAGAGGCTCAACTAATGCAGGTTTTTTGTTGTAATTACCGTACTCTGTATCTACCTCTTCTTCTATAGTTAGATCATTGTATAGTTCCAGATTGTTAATAAAATCTGAAATAGATTCATTAGATAAAGCGAGTTTATTAAAGAACCTTAATTCGTTTAACTCTTCCTTAGAAAATATACTATTACTCTGAGAGATTTTAGCTAAAAAACTTGTGATCCTGTTTTTATATATATTGTTAAAACTTAATTTTTTGCATTCTTGATAAATTTGTTTTTTTATTTTACTTAGATCAGTAACAGAAAATAATGAAATAAAATTAGGGATATCAATAAAAGCTTCAAATAATTTTAATGTATCATCATCATCTAATTTCGATCCTGAAAGTTTTGTACTTATCTTTTCTATATGTACTTTATATTCATTTTCTGTTATGCTTTTGAATCGTTCTTGAGGGTATTTTATATAACTTCTAAGAAAAACTATTAAACTTGAGATATCCATACTTTCAATTTTCTTTTTATAAGACTCCCAAGCATGTAATCTTAGCCCTTCATATATTTGGTCTGGTATTATTTTAGATATCTGCTTTTTATCTATAGATAATATTTTTTCTTCGTATCTTGTCCCTCCATTATTAAACTCTGTATTAGAAAGCCTTTCGGAAATCTTCGTAATAAGTTCAGTATGCTCATTTATGTATATATTTGGATAGAAAGGTCCCTCATAATTATCGGTTATATATTTAACAAGATTTTCAATAGTATAGCTATTTAACATTTTTTCTTTATAATTTATAAACGACTTTTTACGTATTTCCTCGAATCTTTCTTCTGAGATAAAGTTACTTATATTGTTTTTATCTAGCGATAATATATTTATTTCGTTTAGAACATGGTTGATCTTAGTATCGGATATATGATCTAAAGCAGATTCATACGCTATACTAAATAACTCATTTATTAGATCTTTAGAGCCCGGGATAAAAAGATTATTGTATATATTATTATCATAAGATAAAAATTTAGTGGATTCTGATACTATGTTTAGATTTTTATCTAAAAGGAGTTTTTTATATTTTTCAAATAAAAGATTTTGGGTATACAATAATTCTTTATCATCAAATAAAGATTTAATTGCTTCAATCACTTCAGTATATTGCCCTGTAAATAATCTAGTAGTATATTTATCGTTTACTTCTATCATCTTATATAGAGAACCAAGTACTACTGTTTTTATCCTATCTAATTTTTGTTTAAATGAAGGTATAAGATAGTAGTTATTTAAAAATTTAATATTTTGATTAAATTTATCTATATTTTCGCTATAAAAAGTATCTTCCAGAAGCTTTATGACATTGTCTATAATATAATCCCAATGTTTTTGTATAGATACAGAGAATCTTGATTTGATATTGTTACTATCAGAAACAAAGTTTTTAGCATATTTATTGTTTAGGATACTAATAAAATGATCTATACATATCTTTGGGTTTAGAATATCTTTCGCTTGGGTGATGATATCAGATTCTGAAAAAGTCCTAAATATATTTAAAATATGTCTGTATTTTTCTATTTGTGGTACACCGAGACCTATTGCGAGATATCTGTTTGTTTGTACATCAAACAGAGATACAGCTTCTTCCTGCCCGTATATTGATTCTAGTTTATCTGCGTATCTCTGATTAAATAATATCGCACTGAAATCATTATTTTTAATGCAACTATAGATAGTTTCAAAGTATCTCTCTTTATTGACTATTGTCGTACTTTGGAATGTTTCATAGGTTTCGTAATCCATTAAAAACTGTATTCCTATATAAGGATCAGATTTGATCATTCTTGATAAATTGAGATGCAAAACTTCTTTTAATTTGTTTTGATCTTTCTTATCTAAAAATTGGAACAGATCAGACTCTAAAACGTAATCCATAACGTTCCTTTCTGTCGAGGTAACAAGTTTTATATATGATTCGCTTATAGAAGGATACATATCGAGCTCTCTTATAGTTTCCCAAACATTTTGATCGAATAATTGTAATATCTTTATTATATTGTTGTTTGTATCATCAGCTAACCTACTAAAACACGTTACAATTTTTTCGCAAAAATGAGTATTAATTGTTTTTAATTCTTTCGGTTTGAAATCGAATTTACCAAAAATATCTGGTTTGATTAACAGTAACAGATCTTTAGTTGATTCAAAAAAATCATAATTTATAGTGTTTTTACATTTTATGAGATCATTATATATAATAGATTTAATTTTTTTTGTATCAAACCTTTTGTTTTTGATATCAATGTTTTTTAATAGAGAAATAACTTCTTTCGGTTTTATATTCTTAAGACAAGTATGGCTTATCTCTTCTAATAATTCATAATATTCTGGGTACAGATTAACATCAAAATAAGTATCATTTTTAGTGATATAAGGAGAATCTTGTAAATATAGGAGATTCTCTACCTCTTCTTTTTCTAGATAATAGTCGCTTGCATTTTCGTTCTCTATACATTTCTTCTTAAAACGGTTGACTAAATCAGGATCTAAATATGATAAATCCATTTTGATATAATCTATTAGATGGAAAAATGCAAAATTATTCGAATCTGCGGGAATATCCTTCTCCTCAAGTTTAGCAACTAACTTATTGATTATAGATGTGCAAAGATCTATTGATTCTTGTTTGTTAATATTAATAGAGTTTGGGATCTTTAATAAAAGGTTATAAACTTTCTCGCTAGTAATTATATCGTTTGAATCAAACAAAGATTTAATATGATCCATAAATATCTTTTTATACTCAGTTTTTTGGTCTTCATCGAGCTCAAGAAATACTCTTGGGTTTGGTCCTGATAAATAATTCGTAATATTTTTGTACTCTCTCATACTGTATTTGACATATACTTCAAAAAGTTTTTTTTCGAAGTAAGTAAATAGTTCTTTAGGTAGAATACTTTTCAGTTGATTGATCTCTAATTTTTCACAAAAACTTTCGTATTTGTAGTAAATACATGATTCCTCCCATAATCTTACAGATTTTTCTGCAGTACTATTGATTTGATCTATCAATGAATCTGCAATTGTGTATTGTATATCAAGATCAAATTTTTGGATATAGCTATCCAAAATATTTTTAGTTTTTTCTAGTTCGTTGATATAATTTTCTACAGGATATATATCATTAAGTAGGCTTGATATAAGGAGATTTAGATCGTCTTTGCTTAGATGTTTATTAAACAAATCAATATGTTTTAATAAATGATGAGGTGTTCTATAAGAAGGCTTTTTCTTTATTTGGTCTATTACTATATTAACTACTGTCTCTTCAACTTTATCCTCAAAAAACCTGAATAGCTTCTTCTTTTGAATTATTATGCTAAGGTTAGAAACATCACATCTCTTTATCGATTCAATAAGAGATAACTCAATTTTTTTCTGAATAGCTACAGGGAAATTATGTGCAACCTCTATAATATAAAAATAGTTTTGTACTGAATACTCAATATGATCTAACCGTTCTATCAGCAAACTCTCAAATTTATCCATGAATTTTTTATGGTATCGATACCAATTTTTGTTTACATTCTCTATAAATTCGTTGAATAAATAATGATCTGTTGATATCTCATCAAATAACTCTTTAAATTTATCAATTAACCTATCTTCTATATCTGCATCTATATTATTATTAGTGCTCAAAAAGGATATAAAAAAATCGATAGATAAGTGGGGTTGATCTAAACAAATATTTATTAACTCATCAAAATTTTTTAATGACCTGAAATTATTACTTTTAAGTAAAAACTTTTCTTGTAAACTAAGTTTGTTATTTATATACATCCTATCATCAAAAAAATCATTATATCTATTGTTATAGACTTCTTCATCGTTATCTTCTTCATCGTTATCTTCTTCATCATTATCTTCAGCAAGCTTTCGTTTAAGATAATCAATTTTTTCATTTACTAAAGAAGGTAGGAACCCACATAAGTTACCATGTGTTTCTAAATTATATATTCTATAATTATTATCTTTATAATATTCATATGCTTTAGTAACCAAATCATTCAATTTCTCTTTATCATTTAGAATCTCAGGGAAATTGCGGATATTTGTTTTTGATACGTATTTATAAACAAAATCTATAACAGGAAACATATAAGTATTATATTCAGAATAAGGATCCAAATTATAATTATACTTAAGCTGATAGAAATTTAAGAATTTTTGTGTATACCCTGATGAAGCTAAATCACAACAATATTTTATATCGGATTCTTCAATGTTTTTAAGTATCGATTTAAGTGTATACTCATCTATAGAGAAATATAATTCTATATACAAAGTAATTATATCCCTATATAAATTTTCGTTATGAATATATTGCCCCAGGTTTATCTCAGGCATATAATTAAGCGTATCTAGTACTTTCTTTTGTAAATCCTTAGGCATCGCACCAAAAAATATTGAATCAAATGTATGTTCCTCATATATTTTGTCATATCTACTATCGTATAAAGCATTAAACCCTATTTGATACCATTCCTTTATTTTTTTTTGACCATATTGTTCTATCAGGTTATGAAGAGTATGAATATTTTTAAAATTATCGAAATGGGTTAATAATGTAAATTCAGGGTATTTAGATCTAATAATTTTATGTATATATGATCGTATACTATCAAAAATATACATATATCTATCTTCAGATTTTTTATCTTTGAATTGATCAAAGATTTCTCCAATGTTTTCTCCTAACATTTTTTTTGTTATTAACCTAGTGGAATGAATAATAACATCAGTAGAAGCGTATTTTTTGTATAAAAATAAAACTAAATCAGTAAAATCTGTTATAAAATTTATGTCTGACACAATTACTTTGGTATCTATTCCCTTATTTTCTGTAGCATTATTACAAAATTTATCTATATATCCGTCTAGATCCTTTTTGATCTTATCACTTAACCTGCAAGAAAACCCCTCACTTATTACCTCATTTATACTATTGTACCCATAATTATCTCTTAAATCTTTATCAAGATCATATTTCCTGTTATATTTTGGCATAGTTTTTATTAATTATAGTCTTTCATTTTACAATAAAAGACCTAGAATGTCAATCTATTTAATTTTTTTCTTGATTCAACTATTAACTACATATACACTTTATATAAAATAATATACAAAAATGCTAGATCACTCTATTGGTTCATATATTAATACAACGACATCGTATTTAAATTTACTTAGAGGTATTGGGATAGAGACGGTATCAGATTTCCTAATGTATTATCCACGTACTCATGAAGATCAGACGAACTTCAAAAAAATAAATGAAATAAAGTTTGATGAGAAAGCTATCTTAAAAGGAGCGATAACAGATATCCAAAAACAAAGGACCAAAACAGGGAAACTATTAATTAAGGCAATTTTTATTGACGAGGTAGGTAATATCGCTGAGCTTGTATGGTTTAATCAAAGGTTTTTATTAAGTTCTTTACCAATATGTGAACAGGTTATAGTGAGCGGTAAACCAAAATTTGATTTTGGAAAGATCTCTATTATGAGCCCGACCGTGGAGTTATTAAAGGATACCCAGATACATGCAGGGTGTATAGTACCTGTTTATAGAGAGCATGATAGGTTAAAAACATCTTGGTTTAGGGAGAAAATGTCGCAAGTTATACATTTCGCTGAGATGTTCCCTGAGAATTTACCTATAGAGATAATTCAAACTGAGAAATTAATTGATCGCAATACAGCTATAAGGAATATACATTTCCCTGAATCGAAGGATCTGCTTTTAGCATCTAAAGAAAGGTTAGCTTTTGAGGAGCTTTATATAATCCAAAGGGATGCGTATAAGAAAAAAGTCAAATGGAGGAATATCGAAGAAAAAAACAGAAAACAGATAAAGATGGATATAGATTTCATAAAAGTGTTTTTTGATATTCTGCCTTTTACTCTAACTAATGCTCAGAAAGTAGTGTTATACGAGATACTTAAGGATCTAGAAAAACCTTTCCCGATGAATAGATTACTTGAGGGAGATGTAGGTTCAGGGAAAACAGTGGTAGTGGTAGCAGCAGCTTTGAATGTTTTTAAAGCGGGGTTCCAAACAGCTATAATGGCGCCAACAGAGGTTTTAGCTAGACAGCATTTTAGTACGATAACTAAGCTTATAGATGATTTAGTTAAACATAAAAAATATGATGAGGTGGTTAATGGTATTAAAGATACTAAAGTGACTCAATCTGCATTAGATCTTTTTTCAAGTTTCTTAAACCAAAAGACACCGAAAGTTGGGTTATTGACTGGATCAGTGAAAGGTAAAACAAGAAAAGAGGTTTTAAAGGATTTGGAGTCAGGTGAATTGAATATCATTGTTGGTACACACGCATTAATCCAAGATAAAGTTGTATTTGATAATTTAGGGTTTGTTGTTATAGATGAACAGCATCGGTTCGGTGTAGCACAGAGGAATAAACTGAAAGATTTGTTCGTACCGCATGTATTAAATATGAGTGCAACACCTATCCCTAGATCTTTAGCATTAACAGCTTATGGTGACCAGGATCTATCTGTTATCAATGAGATGCCACCTGGACGTAAGCCTATAATAACGAAAGTTGTACCGGAGAGAGAGAGAGCTAAAGTATATGAGTTTATTAAAACCGAGATCAAAAAAGGTAGACAAATATATGTTATATGCCCGTTAATAGACGAGTCTGATGTATTAGAGGTGAAATCTGTTATGAAAGAATACGAATTTTTAAAACTGGATATATTCCCTGAGTTTCAGATAGGGTTAATGCATGGTAAATTATCACCACAAGAAAAAACATATGTAATGAATAGTTTTAAGGAGAAGGAGCTTGATATATTGGTATCAACATCAGTTATAGAGGTAGGGATTGACGTACCTAATGCAACGATAATGATAATAGAGGGCGCAGAAAGATTTGGGTTAGCGCAATTACATCAATTTAGAGGTAGGGTAGGAAGAGGTGAAACACAATCATATTGTTTTTTATTCACTAACTCAGAAAATAGTATATCTATAGATAGACTAAAATATATGGAAGAATTTACTGATGGGTTTAAATTAGCTGAGATAGATTTAAGGCTTAGAGGTCCTGGTGAGGTCTATGGCATAAAACAAAGCGGTATCCCTGATTTAAGAATAGCTTCCTTGAAGGATACTGAGATGATAGTTAGAGTAAAAAAAAGTATAGAGAGAACTATTTCAAAAGATTCGAATTAATAGCTTCTGATTCAGTTTCATAGTATTCGATAATATTTGTTAATCCAACAAGAGATATAATATCCATTATTTGTGGGTTTCCTTCAGCAAAAACCAGTTTTTTATTGGATTTGTTCAGGTCACTATATAGTGCAGCAAAATATCCTATAACTTTACTGTTTATATAATATAAATCTTTTATATTTAAGATTATTATATTGTACTCTTTTTTAATAGTATCTAATGGATTACTAAGCTCCTCTAGATTAGATTCATCTATTTGGCCTGTTAATTTAACAACAATTATATTTTCGTTTAATGATTTTTTCTCAATTTGTAATGGCATTTTATATAGTATTAGTAATTAATTTTTAGGTTGTATATCAATAATCTTTGATAAGCCGACAGTTTTAAGTATATCGATAATATTTTTATTGGCGTTAATAATTTTTAGAGTGTTCCCTTTATTTATTAGTTTGTTATACCAGTTAGCTATAGATCCGATAAAAACACTATTAATATATGATAATTGATCGAAATCAAGTGTTATAACTGTATCATGTATATCCTTGTTTATAATATTTTCCATATATTTATTTTTATCATCAATATTGGGAAGCGTAATATCACCTGAGAATTTTACTATATTTTCTTTATCAGCTAAATCTTTTTTATTATTTATATCGGTAGCTTGATTTAAATAGTTTTTTGTGAACTTTATAGTTATACCTCCTAACTCATTATCTTCGATATCAAAATTATCTGTCCACATACTGGTTATCATGGCTAACCCGCGTCCTGATATATCTTTTAACCGGCTGTTTTCTTTGTTTTTATTGACAATCTCTTTTAGAGTTTTAGCTGTTACTTTGTTTTTCCCTTCGTCTTTTATAATAAATATAATTTTAGTTTCTAATATTTGAAACTGAATTTCTATAATACTGTTTACATCTGATCCATAGTTAACAGCGTTCATAAACAGCTCATCACATACTAGTTTAAGACGGTCTTGCCATTTTTCATTGAAACCAGATGTCTCAAAAACCTTTTTTGAAAACTCTCTTAAAGCGGAAGAAAAATTTATATTCGCGGGGATACTTAGATTAATTATGTAATCTGTTTTTAGGTTCTGATTGTTAGGATAAGGTTTCATTATTTTGATTTACTGAAAGCGAAATGTAGTGATAGATTGGTTATAAATAGCCCAATAATAATATATATTAAAGTAGGCGAAGATAAAGAGTTTTTAATAAATTTTATATTAATATTTTTACTTATTAATAGATTCCCAATAAAAACATATGATATATATACTCCTAAAACGTATTTGAGTACTAAGTACATATCTTGAGTAAAAGATTTTTTAAGGAACTTCTTTTTACTCTTATTTACTATTCTTTTGTCTAAATACTGAGGTATAATCTCATTCACTTCAACTTTATACTTATTTTTAAGTACTTTTAAAGCAGTCTCTTTATCTTTTGCATCAATAGAACCGTTAATTTTTTCTTTTTTATTATTTATACCGGAAAAATAAAATTTATTGTCATAGATAATATTATCTTTATTAGTTGGTGATACTTCTATAACAGTTATACCTCTAAGATACAAATCTTTTCTCGCTTCTTCGATACTATTAGATACAATAATGCCTTTAATTTTATTGTTCTCTTTAGATAATCCAACAAAATATAATTTCATATATCTTTTTTTAGAATTTTATCATACAATTATACCAAATTTTATTATTTTTCTCAATAGTAAGCTTTAAATTTAAGGTTGAATTTGCAGAAATAAGGAATATACTAATAGTGTAATGATCATTAATATTTTCGTGATATATATCTAAACTATTTTCTTGGGGTGTAAGTTATGAGTTTGAATAATATTGAAAAAGGGGATTTATCCTCTCTTGATAAGGATTGGGAAACAATCTTACGGAATTTCTTTTGGGATTTCCTTGAGTTTTTCTTACCTACTGTATATGAGGCAGTGAATACAAGAGTAATTCCTGAATTTGATTCATTAGATTTTCTAGAAAACAGTAATAAAGAGAAAAGACCTTGTTTTTTAGTTAAAATAAATACAAAAGAAGGGAAAAAATTAAATATATTTATTTGTATAGAAATAAAGCCATCTAATGATATGGAATTATCAGAGAGGATGTTTAAATACTATTGTGCCATATTAAATCAATACAATTTGCCTGTGGTATGTATATCTATACTAACAGATAATAATGAGAATTTTCATCCCTCTTGGTATGAGGTAAATATATGTGGGAAAAAATACCTTGAATTTGATTATGAAAGAGCAAAATTGATAGATCTTTATCATACAGAAGAAGAACAAAAAAAGTTATTAAAAAACAAGAATCCTTTTGCTTTAATAGTTTTAGCTTGTATCAAAGCGCATATAAGTGATTCCTTAGAAAGGAAAAGTATTAAAGCAGGGATTATAAACAACTTATTAAGAAGAGACTATAGTGAAAAACAAATAACCTTGATATTGAAATTTATTGACAGAATGATAATACTACCTGAAAAATACGAGAAAGCATATATGAACGAGCTACAGATTTTTGTAGATGGGGAGAATACTATAGGGATACTACAGGATTACGAAAAGGAAAAATATCAAGGATCTCAGACAGGTCTATCTAATGGCTCAGATAAAAAAAAATATCAGGAAGGCCGTCAAAAAGGCAGGTTTGAAGGACGTATATTAGAGTTGAAACATAGGATCAATCAGGTTTTGTCAGATAGATTTGGTAATATATCTCATAATACAAAATGTGATATAAGTGATATAAGAGATTATAATTTATTGGGAAAGATCTTTGAGAGAGCTATTAGAGTAGTCGATTTGGAATCTTTTGAAACGTATATGGAAAATTTACATAAGTATTAAACAAAATATTTAGGTATTATTATTACGGTAAACCGGACTTAATATATTAAGTCCGGATTTTTTTATATAAAACTAGTTAGATATAATCAATTACCGAGCAGAAAAAAATTATCTCAAAGATAGTAGGTTGCTAAGCGCTTGTATTAAATCAGGTTTTAAGTCAGGTGTAATACTTAATACTTTAGTCATAATTTCTGCATATAAACTTCTTCTAACCTTTAACTCAGGGAAAAATAAAGTATTCTCTTTTAAATGTCCTTTCTGATCAGCAAACATAACGTATTTATAAAACCAATCAGTCTCTTTAACATCTTTGAACCTGGATACACCTGTAGGGTTATAATCTGTAGGCATTTCACCTGATGCTGTTAACGCTATCTTCCATAGTTCAGCTTTATTAGGGTGCTCGAGAGGTTTTATCGTCCCATCTTTAAACCCTTCTATTATCCCGTTATCTATAGCTGTATACATTACTCTAGCTCTAAAATCCAGATGAGGATCATTATACGGTAACCTTGATAAATCTTTATATTCTTTACCAGGAGGTATCGTTTTATATATCTCTATACAATTAGCAGTAAGCGCCATTTTTATCGCTTGGAATCTAGTAACAAAATCTTGTGCCCCAAAAATATATTCACCTTCACCTCCTTCAAAAGAGTTATATCCGGTCAATAAATACTGAGTAGGTTCACTATCTATAAGATATACTTGTCTTAGGAAATCAACGTATTTCCATGCTGGATGAGATTTTGTAATATCTGAGAATGAATGGTTTTTTCTACCGGTGAATTCGTAATCTATACAAACTCTTGAGGATATATCCTTAGATGGTGAACCATTACTATTTTCATTAGTAGTAGAGGTGTTATTATCATCTGAAGCGACAGAATGTATTGAGTTATCAACTTCTTTCCAAATAGGACCATTTGCACTACTTCCTCTTGTAGTATTATTATCATCATCATCATCATCATCATCGTTATCGTCATCATCGTCGTCGTCGTCGTCATCGTCATCGTCGTCAATTTCACATGAATTTTGTTTATATTCGCAATTTAGTAATAATTCGTTATTAGAAGCTGATATTTCTTCTGTCCACACAACACAATACGATCCGGTATCTCCTGATTGTGTAGATAAATCATAATAAATTGATCCTTCTTCAAGTCTACCGTCAGTAGTTAACGTTAAGTATTCACCTAATATATTACCAAATACATCTAGTTTTGTTTGGATAAGGTCATAATATACATCGAAATTTAAATCCAAATAACTTATATAAACTATACCTCTTGAATCAATATTAATAGTAGGCATAATAGATTCATTATTATCATCAGGACTAACCATTTGTTCTTCTAAAACTTCCATAGCACCAAGATTACCATAACTACCATCCCAATCATCGTTCTTGGGATTAATAATTTTATGGTAGATCTCAGTTTGGTATCCGTTATCATTTAAAGAAGGGATAAACATATATTTCTCTGTATACCATACGATATGTACATTACCTTTTGGATCGATAGCAAGTTTAGGATAATACGAATTATAATCATCATTAGTACAAGGATCAATAATTGTAGTATCTACAAGGATTTCAGCTGTTCCTAAAGTGCCTATCGGATCGATTAATAGATACGCTATCCTTGTACCATCGTATTCATTATCAGCGTAATCAGATGTAGGATCATAGCCTCCATCTACCCAAGTGATAATATGTAAATTACCATCATCTGATACAGCTAATTCCGGTTGTGGTGTATTAAAATAATCATAAGCTATAACTTGTTCAGGCGAAACGACATTTAGATTATCATCTATCCTCATAAATCTTATTTCAGTAGGATCTGTAACATCATGTTTACTTAATATTTTTTTTCTTAAGTCTCTTATATCCAGATTAGCGATCTCTTGTAGAGAGCCTAGATTAAAATTGTTATCAAAAAATGTTTCTTCTACTTCCCACCAGACGAAATTAATATCATTAGTAAGTTTATCAAATATAGCTCTTGGATGTACTGAGAGATTACAATTAGAGTCACTTATTTGTAGGTATGATGAAATAAATGGGGTAGTAGGGTCGCCGTTACTATCATAAGGCTCGATAAACGCGTGGAATACTTCTATACTGTTTGTGTAAGTACCTGGTGTAGACTCACAGAACGGTCCTATTGTTGACCAAGTTATACTGACTAAATCATCTTTGATATTTATATCAGGCGCAAGATCATAAAGGTTATAAGTTTGTGTGTCGATAGTTTTAGTTTGGTTGGATATACGTATCTCAGGTATTAATTCATTACCTCTGCTATCAACCAGTTTATAGTATATAGAAGCTTGACCATTATACTCTTTAACCCATACTATATGTATATTATTATGTTCATCAACAGTCTCGCTTTGTGAACTACCAAAATCAGGGTTAGGTTCTATCGCTATATCAGGATATATATTACCGGTAGTAGCTGTTATCTGTTCATTAAAAGTTTTAGTATCGGATTCAGCGATACTACTATCGCTATCACAAAGATCACATGCATCAGCGTACCCATCAGCGTCTGTATCTTCTTGTAAAGGGTTATAATCTAGCGGACATGTATCAGAAATATTAGGGACCCCGTCCTCATCAGAATCTATAGGGTCACCGTATTTAGTAAAAAATATTTCGTTAGATTGGTCTAACGCGTCTGATTCGAGCTCAGGATGGAACCCAAAATTATATCCTAGGTTCCTTGAATCTGACCAAGATATATAAAATGGGTTAGCGTTTACTGTTGGTAATGTCCATTCAGTAGTTGATCCAGCGTATTTAGATACTATTTGAGGGTCTTTTATAATATCTCCGTTGGTATTAAGAACAATATATTTTAATAAAGCGCCATAGATACCACCGTGATCCCATTTATCGTAGTAAGCGATATATATTATATTGTCACCATCCTTACTTACATCAATATTCGCGTAAGAAGAGTTATAACTATACTGATCATCATTATAATAATCATCGTAATACGTGAGCATCCTGTTATCTATTATGGTGATACTACCATCAGCAGGACTATCTCCATCCATATCATCAAAATTTGGATTAATCTTTTCTAAAAATACTTCATCTTTTATATTATCATAATCATCATGCCATGTTATGTATAGATCACCATTACTATCATTAGATATCTGAGGATTAAACGAATCTTGGCTATCATTGCCACTAATATTATATCCATCTATAACAGTATTCCCATCCATATCTAATCTTTCATAATATACTTCAAATGATGGGCTCGAACCGTACCCGAAATCATCAGCCCCATTAATGGACCCATTAGGATTATATACTATATCAAGATACTCAACAGTCTCAGTCGGGTTTAACCAGTTAGGACCGGTGTTGATTATCATCTGTACATTATTCTCTTCCATAGATACATCACTCAGAAACTCATGAGCAGGTACAATCACTGTGCCGGTATTATCAAGTACAGTATGAAACATATCTGTGTAATAATACGGATGAATCCCATCATTTTCAAGTTCAGAGTATACTATATGTATATTATCGTTAGAATCTATTGCTAAAACAGGTGTAAAGGATGTCCTGGTACAGTCAGGCTCACTTATTTCTATAGGATTTATAGTAACTATATTCTCTCCAGGATCACCATCTTGATCGTCTAAACTTGGATCAATTTGCATGAAATAAGTTTCAATCTCGCAATCTTTTGCGTTAAATACTATATTCACTTTGTTATTGCTATCAAGCATTATCTTTGGTCGTTCTACCCCTTCAGCAAAAGAACTTAACCTGGTATCATTAATAAGTACGTTATTATTAGAATCCATTAATTTATACATAAGTTGTTTTTGGTCGTCACCAATATCTAAGAAATCAAATTCGCCACTTAAATCTCGTACCCATACCAGATGAATAAGCTCAGAATCTTCTTCAATATATATATCAGCTTGATCATCCATATATTCTCTAACAAAAGTAGCTTGATTAACTACATTAACTTTTGTATTAGGTTTACTCTCGGGATCATTCTCACAAGCATCACCTATCTTGTTGTTATCTTCATCAGCTTGATCAGGGTTATATAAATAAGTACAGTTATCACAAGGGTCACTTACCCCATCTTGGTCAATATCGAGCAAACTACCGATCCCTCTTGCAAGATGGTATATCTCGGTGAATTGGCTTATTGATGACTCTTTAGGGTTATCCCTATTATCAGACCAAACCATATGGAAAGACGGTGTATCAGAAAAAGCGATAGTCCATTCACTCGAGGTAGCAGCATTAGTAATAAAATTATCCTCTTCTCTTATGTACCCGTTAGTATCCATAACAAGGTAATGTAATTCTGCAGGTTCACCAGCGTTATCTGACCAATAATCATACCAAGCGATATAAATCCTATCTTCGATACTTTGAGGGTTTACATCATTTTTCCTTAAAATCGAGATACTGGCAAGAGAAGATCGAGGCTCATCTCCGCTATTTTCTTCACTATATGTACTGACAACTTGATCATATATTAATGTAATATCATCAGGATCAGCAGCATCACCATCCATATCATCAAGATTAGGATTAATTTTCCTATAAAATATTTCAGGTTCGTAGTTATACCTTTTATCATGCCATACAATATGGATATTACCATCAGAATCATAATCAGCTTGTGGACTAATAGAAGGCTCATAATTATCATCACTTACTCTAGTTGTATCAATTAAAGTATTCCCGTTTATATCCAGCCGCTTATAATAATTTTCGTCTTCTGAATTCCAAATAACATCTATATATTCAGTACTTTCTCCGTCACTATTTATCATACCTTGGAAATGAGGGTTATTAAGTAATTGAGAGGTAGCTATAGTATGTGGATTAACTAGTATATTACCTGATCTATCAAGTTTAGTATGGTATAGATCACCATTATATATATCAGTAGAAAAGATATGTATATCATTATTCGCATCAACAGTAGTATAAGGATCAGGCGACGGATCGCTATTATCATCTGTTACCATAAAATAATCTATCGAAACAAGATCCGAGGTATTAGCAATCTCACCATCTCTTTCTACATTATATGGATCAAGTTGCATAAAAAAAGTTTCGTTTTCGTAGCCTCCTGGTGAATCTTGAGAAGGTGCAGCAAATACTATATTAAGTTTTTTAGAACTAATATTTTCAGGATCACCTATTTCAGTTTTTTCAATTGCAATTTTGGGTCTAGAAACACCGTTATTATATAATAAATCAGTTAAAGCAGTTTCTCCAACAAGAGTATTACCTTCTTTATCAATCATAGTATAATACAATTGTTTACCCGCATAACATTTACCATCAATACAAGTCTCTTCATATTCACAATCAAATTCAGTTGAACATATTTCGTTTTCCCAAATACAGAATCCTGAATCACAAATATATCCTGTTTCACAATCAGAATCTTCGATACATGAATCTATGTAACTACAGTACCCGTTAGTACATGTACCGTTATTACCTTCTATACAATCTTCGTCTAGCACACATTCAGTACCAAGCTCATTACAAATACCATCATCACAGAACTCACCGGTATCACACTCGGTATCATCAATACAATACACAGGCTCTTCTACACAATATCCGTTATCACATATTTCACCTGTTTCACAATCTTCGTCCCAGAAACATTCTTCCCCAAAATCCTCAATGCAGTACGTCCCATCACAATAATACTCGTCTTCACAATCATCATCATACTCACATAGTTCACCAAAAATTTTAGTATTATCTCTCACCCAAACGATATGTATATACTCTGTATCATCGATGGTATCAACAACTATATCAGCTTGATCATCAGGATATTCCTCAGTATTTGTTACTCTTGTGATTAGATCTTTGAATTTAGGTGAACATATGTCTACTTCTTCTTTACAATTCTCATCGCATCCGTCATCGTTTTGTATATTACCATCATCACATTCCTCACCCCATTCCCATACATTGTTACCGCATACAGAAGGTAAAGGATCTTTAGTTTGTAATTGTATCTCTATATAATCAGTGCTAACACCATAATGTACTAAATCATAAGGTGTTAGGTTAGAAGCGATAAGACTATTACTAGATGCTTCTTCCTTAATAATTTTTATACCTTTTTGAGTATTATCTAGTTTTTGTTTTTCATCAGTCTCAGTAGTATCTTTTTGTGTTGGGTTATGGAAAAGAGGTACACTGGTAGGATTAATTATGTCTTCTTGATTAGATTGTACTAATATATCTATATAATACTTCCCATTATCTTCTATTAAATAATTAAGTATATCATATGGATTTGTAATACTTATTTCTATCTCGTTATCTTCTGTACCGGTAAAAGTATCAAGATTCTCCCATGAATAATAATCATCATTCCATATATATAGATATCCTTCTCCGTTAGTATCCGTACTACTACCTACCCATTTAATCTGTAGAGAGGTTATATTTGAAGGTGTCTCATTGATAAGAAAATGAAACCTTTGAGTGTTATACTGGTTATTATTTATATCATTAGCTATTTCAGTTATAGCATGCCCAGAATCATCGTATTGATTAGATCCATCTTCTTCAACACTAATATTACAATAGGTTTGATCAGTATTGATAGAACTACAATCATCACTAAATTGTGTTTCATTTAGTAATTGTTTATAATTCTCTTCAGGTGGTATATTAGTTTGTATACTGTAATACGCTTTATTTAGTAACCCTTCTGAGCCTTGGTAGTTATATATCACATCTCTAAGTTGCATTGGTATAAAGTCGGGTATTACTTTTTCGATCAGTTTAGTTTTTTCTTCTTCACTAAATTTAGCGTCAGCGTAATTTTTTAGAATTGTATGAAAACAAAATAAAAATAAAGTAAACACAAGTATATAACTTGTAATTTTCTTTATAGAATTACATTTAAAGTTTAGTTTCATGGTTTTTTTTGTTATTGTTTTTTGTTTATCTAGTTATTTTACCAAATTAGTTTAAAATATGCAATTTAAAATCCTTTAGTATGTGTATTTAAACAGAAGCGATAATTGAGTTACAAAAATTTTTTTTTATGAAGATATAAAAAAAATTATATCTATTTATATATCATTTTTTTATAAGAGCCGAGGCAGAAAGATTCATTAAATTATGGTTGTAAAATGTACAAAAAACGGTATGTGTATTTACATACCGTTGAGGATCCTATAAGTTTAAAGAATCGCATTTATGTGTGATCTATTTCAATCAATTTTATAGATTTGTAAATACAAAAGTTTAAAAAAATTAGTAAAAATTAATAAAGATAATATTAATAAAGCGATAGTTGAAAAAAGTTTGAGTATAAAAATAAAAAAAAGAATATAAAATATAATATATTTAAGGTAGAATATAAAAAAATAAAATATATAATTTATTATTAAATCTGAATATAATGAAAAATTTAATTTTAGTTTTTATCTGTATATTAATATTGTTTACAAATTGTAATGCAGTTTCTTTTAATGATTTAAAAGAGGACCATCTCTATTTCTCATCAATAAAATATTTAGGTGACAAAGGGGTTATAAAAGGGTATTTAGACGGTAGCTACAAGCCAGAAAAAAATATAAATAGGGCAGAATTCATAAAAATTATTATGGAATCTAAAGGATATGAAGATATGGAAGGTAAAAACTGTTTCCCTGATGTTAAAGAAGAATGGTATGCAAAATATATTTGTAAAGCGAAAGAATTAGGTATAGTAAAAGGGTATTTAGACGGTTACTTTAGACCATCAAAAAATATCACTTTTGTAGAAGTATCAAAAGTATTATCAAAAATATATGGTTTTGAGGTTGAAGAAACAGATATATGGTATAAACCTTATGTTGATAAATTATCTAAACTCGCGATGATCCCTTATACGGTATTACGTTTTAGTCAATTGATGAATAGGGGAGAAATAGCAGAGATTATATATAGATACGAAAACAGTATAACAGATAAAAGCACAGAAACTTTTGAGAGTATATCCTTATCAGAAAAAAGTTTAACTGAAGGCGCAATAATCCAAAGATCATATTTAAAAAATGATATAACTGACCGGCTTTGTACTGACGAGTATGATCCGGTATGTGGTGAAATAAAAGAGATCTCAAAAACCGGTTTTATTAGAAAAACTTTTCCTAATAGATGTTATGCAGAAAATTCTAAAGCATTTAATATAATTGAAGGAGACTGTAAGGGCGTATCTTCATTTGAGGAATGTATAGACGCCGGTTATGAGTTACGTAAGGAAAATGAATGTATTACACCTGATAATGTTATCTTTAAACATAAAACAAAAAAAAGCGATAGTTTCTGTAAAGATATGTGCGGTGATGGTATATGTCAGGAGATAGTATGTTTAGCGGAAGGATGTCCATGTGCAGAAAACAAAATAATTTGTCCGAAAGATTGTAATTAAAAAATAGACTGTCCCTTTTTTATCTAAGGACAGTCTATAAGTTTATTTTGAAAGAGAAATATTTATTCTGATATTTTTGTTTGAACTAGAGATCTTATGGATACCTAGTATTTTTGATTCATTACAGATAAAAGATTTTTTATGGTATTTATTACATAAAGGACAATATTCTAGACCAAAATAATAATTAATTTTGTTTTGGCACCATAAATCTTTGTGATGATATTTACCGCAATATTGACATTTAGTGACGTAATATTGGCTATTCGAGCAATCATGTAAAATATAATGGTATTTAGAGCAAACATCGCAGAAGATAAACCCAAACTCATAATTTATTTTAGGTTGACACCAATGATAATCGAAATGAAATTTCCTACAAAATTTACAGTATACAAGTTTATATCCCTTTTCTTGTTTTTTAATTTGAATTTTATTAGGTTTGTTATCTAGATATTTTTTATTATGATATATATATTCACCTGATTTTACTGTATTCATATAACATTTGCTTTTGTATTTTATTAAGAATTGGTTATGACAATAAGGGCAAACATAACTACCTTCCTTAAAATCTTTTTCTAATTTACTGCTGATGAAACAAATAGGACATTTTATTATACATGATTTCTCTATCGATCTTTTATGTATAATATCTTTTTCTCTTATAATTATTACCGGTGTTTTGAATTTGATTCCTGTTAATAAACTTATTTTATCGCTATATAATTTGGGAACCAGTATCAGTAGTATAAGGATAAAATATATTTTTTTCATTTTTTACTCCCTAAAAAAACAAGAAATTTCCTTATCTATAGAATAATACGTCTATAAATTATTATTAGTGACAAAATGAGCTTTACTAATATATTAAACCTAGTAAAAACATATTTTATACTAAGAGATTTTAATCTATTTTACTATACTCACGTTTATTTTTTGTTTTTTTTATAAAAATTTGTTAATAATATATCAATAAAAAATTAATTATTATTATTTATGAATTATATTAAACCAAAAATTTTAATAGGGTTTTTCTTATTTAGTATCCTTTTAAGTATCACAAAAGCTGGTAGTAACTATAACGAACCTATTCTTGTAAACGAGTTATATTTTGAAGTCCAAGTAACTGATGATAATAAAGTAGAGTTAAGATGGAATAAATATATACCTAAGAATTTTAATTATTACAAAGTTATAAGATCACAAACTAATCCAAATCCGGTTTATCCTGATGATGGTTATATAAAATACTCATCAGACCCAAATTATACTTATTATTTAGACACGAAACCACCTGAAGGGAAAGTATATTATAGAGTATGCTCTATCGCTAAGCCGGATAGATACTGTAGTGAAACACTTTCAGTAGATATAGATAAAAATGAGAAAAAAGGAGATGAAAATATCAATGAACAAACAGAAAAAAAAGAAGAAGAGAAAAATAATGAACAGACAGACAAAAAAACAGATTTCTATGATATAGAGACAAATATTTATAAAACAGCAATAAAGTATTTATTGAACAAAAAAATTGTTCAAGGATATACAGAGGATAAAACAGATATTAAGGTTTTTAAACCTGACCAAAAAATATCTAGAGCTGAATTTATAAAGATACTTGTAGAATCAATCTATAAAGAAGAGTTTTATCCATCAAGTAATTATTCTTTAGGATGTTTCTCTGATATAGAGAAGAATGCGTGGTATGAGAACTATATATGTTTTGCGAAATCAAGAGGTATAATAGATGGTTATAATGATGGTACTTTTGGCCCTCAGGATAGTATAAACTTTGTCGAAGCAGCTAAAATACTTGTTAATGTTTATGGGTTAGATAAAGAAGATATAGAAGGTGAATGGTACACATCTTACGTAAAATCACTCCAAAAAAATAGTTTTATAGCAGAAACTATAACAAGTTTAAACAAAAATATTAATAGAGGTGAGATGGCAGAGATGATATGGCGTATACAGGAAAATATAACAAATAAGGAAAGCAAAGAGTTAATACATGATTCTATAGCTAATAAAGATTATGAAGGATGGAAAAATTTTGATAGTAATGAATATAGTTTTTATTACCCTTCTAATTGGTATCACGGGATAAAACGTGGATGGGATTATTTATCAGAAGAGAAAGATTATATTGATAATCTCAGTACACCTTATTATATGAATGTAGATACATATTTAGTTACATATTTTAAAAATGGTAGTAATACCCTTAGAATAAATAACTATTTTGATCACCCAGAAATAGAAGCTTTAGAAATGCAAATAAATGGTATACAAGCTCTAAGAAGAAAATTTAGAGCACCAAGAGGAACGATTGTAAATGGTAGGGAAACAGGAGAGAATGAGATTATTTTACAATATACATATTTAACAGATGATGGTGTTATAGTATTGCAATACTTTAATGCATCAAGTAATGAAGATTATGGAGTTACAACATTTGATAAGATAGGTTACAGCGTTAAGAAAAAATAATTTATACAGCTTCGCTTATAGGAGCTAATTTATAGTGTATACTAAAATATTGAGCGATGGTTTTTATTTAATAATATAGCCTAGATTAAGCATATAATTAAAAGAGATAGAGACTTAAAAACGGGTCAGTAAAAAAAATGTATTTTTGTGATATATATTTATAGAAAAATGATAGTAGTGTTTCTAGATATTTTTGATTGACTTTAATTAGTTATTTGTTAGAATATTTGGCGAAGATATTTGACAAACAGAAAAAACATTATAGGAGTATTTTAATGAGAAGAGAATTATATTTTTATTATTTTATTATATTATCTTTTTTTATTGTCGCTCAAGGCACAATAGAAAGAGAGCTAGAAAATCTAATGTTTAAATCAGAAGATAGACTAGAAAAAGAGTTAGTTCCATTAGGGAAAATTATCAATTATGAAAAATTCTCTTTACCGGATAAAATTCTTTTTGAGATGAAAAAGAAATTTTATAGTTCATATATATTAGAGAAGAAAAAATATATAAATTATCTTTTTGAAATGGTAGAAAAACAAAAAATTACCATGTTTGAGATAAAAAGAGGGATTATTATCTGGAAAAAGATGGAGCTAAGATTACATAAAAAATATCAATCTTTATGGCATGAATATTATCTTAGAAGAAGAGAGACGAAAATACATAAAGAGAAACTAAAAAAGATGATATTAAAAGGTTTGTTTGGTAAAGAAAACGAAGGACCTTTTAAAGACCCGGTAGCAAAACAAGAAAAATCAAAAAAAAAGTAAAAAATATCTTCATATTACCTCTTCTTATTAATTATTAAGAAGAGGTTTTTTGTTAGTAAGAACACATAACCAGGATAATTATACATAAATCTTGCTTAATAATCCTAATATTTGTAAAACCAAGAAATAAATATTATACATTTAAAAGACAAGAAATAGGGGAAAAAATATTTGAAACCGGATCAAAACATCATTCTGGTGATTTAGGTATAAAACACTCTATTTGAACATACTCACAACCGGATATAGGGGAAATACTGGGAAATTTAGTATATCTTCATCCAAGAATTTCTGGTTATAAAGTTTATGTAGGTAGACTAAATGAAAAGGAAATAGATTTTATTGATGAAAAACAAAACGAGAGAAAATATATTCAGGTATGTTATATGATTAATAATGAAGAGACAAAAAAAGAGAATTTGGGAATTTACTAAAAATAAGAGATAATTATGAAAAAATAGTTGTTTCTATGGATGAAATGATTTTTAAGCGATTATAAAGGTATAAAACATATAAATATTCTATATTTTTTAGGAAACCGTTAATATTAAAAAAATATTTATTAGGATAAGTTCGTTGACTTTATCAATATAATATGATTTGATAGGTATCGCTTATCTTTCTAATAAAATATAATGAAAAATTTAGAATTACAAAAAAACCATGATCATAATAATCAAAAACAAAATAATAATTTAGAAGAAATAAATAAAGAGATAAAAGATTTTAATCAGATTTTAAGAGAAACTCTGTTCTCGGTTGATGAGATGTCTAATAATATAATCGAAAATATATATAAAAAATATCAATACGCTCCCATTGTTTATTGTGATAACATTATTGATCCTAGATATTCTATGGAGGTTCAAGAAGAGGTTAATAAGTTGATCGAAAAATATTATGAAGAAACAGGTAATAAATTACAAGCACTAAAAAAACTGGTTATATATCTAGCAAAGATCCTCGTATACGAAAGGTCCTCAAATAGAAAGAAGGAATATTTTGAGAGAGAATTTGAATATTCAGCTGAAAAGGACGTAGTTTATAGCCCTATAGATGGAGAATTAAAGAAAAGTATAAAATTATATGAAGAAAGGCTTATATTTTTAACGAAATTGATATTTAGTTTATATTCAGGAGGTGGTGGATCGATAGTGGATGAAGATTTTTCTCGCTATGAATATAGATACTATCAAAGATTTTTAGAAAAAAGAAAAACAAAAAATAGTTTATATAAAGAATATCAATATAAAATTATAGATAAAGATGGGGAGAAATTTTATCCTATATCTTATATAGCAAGGATTATGGAAATGGAATTGGATATAGTATATATGTTGGCAAACAAGAATCAATTAGATCCATTTACATTCAAAATAGATAAATACAAACAGTTCCAAGCATTAGATAAAGAACAATTTATATATCTGTTAAAAAAATATGGTAAAGATACAATTAAAAAGAAGGGGAAAAAATATTTTACTATATTTCAAGCAAAAGCGATTTTAGGTAAGAGACAAGAAGAAATAATAGATTTGATATCAGATTCAAAGCTAAGGGCTTTCCGTCATATCAACTGTAATGAGAAGATGATAGTATTGTTTTTAGCCGATGATTTACTGAATTTTAATTTATAGAGGAATTTCTGTTTTTTGATTAATTTATCTTTTACACTATAATCCTAGTATTAATTACATTTTTTTATCATCGAATTAATTAATTCAGATAACATTTTACCAATATTCAATAATTTATCATATAAAATTGTATATTGTTTCTCATCAATAATTTTTTCCAGTTTCAAAATCCGCAATAAAGTAACACATTCATTAACCGATCCACGAGAAATAATATAGAAATTTTTCTTATCGTTTTTACTATATTTGCCAGCACCTTCTGCAATATTCAAAACAATACTCATTGAAGCACATTTCAGTTGATCTTATATATCTTTAGATATTTTATTTTCCTGAAATAACTTTAGTACTTCCAAATAAAATATCTCCGATTATTGATACACTGGTAATTTCTCAAAATCAAACATGTTTTATTAATTAATGTTATTACCTTGCAAAAGTGTGAACTGATTATAGCAAGGTTTAAACTTAAAATCTTAATTCTAAATCTAAATTCTAATTCTTAATTCTTAGAAATTTGCACTGAATTGGCTTATTTAAGAGAAAAATTAAGGCAAAGGATAAGATTAAGAATTAAGGGAAATTTGCTAATCGCAAATTTCTGGTCGACCTCATGCGTTTTTTCTATAACTTTTGGGATAAGTGAAAAGGATTAAGAAAATCGTGAAGGAGGGATTGTTGATCTTTAATCATCCAATATTAGAATAATCTCAAATATTTTTGATAAATGAATACACATATTATTCTCAAAACAATCTAAATAACGGTAAAAACAATAAAAAACATTGCAATTATATATAATTTGTACTATAATTAAAATACAAATATGTTAATTTTATCAAATAATCATGAAAACTATACAAATACGCGTTGATGATAAAACAAGATTGCAAGCTGATTATGTTTTAAAAATAATTGGTATTGATATGCCAACGGCTATCAGATTGTATTTAAAAAAAATCGCTCAAAGCAGAAGTATTCCATTTGAATTAAAAGCTGATGATGATGAATTCTCATTAGAAGAAGAAAAAGATATTTTACAAGCATTTGAGGATGCTAAGAAAGGGAAAAATATGTCTCCACATTTTTCAACAACAGGTGAAGTAAAAAAATACCTTAATGCCACCTAAATATGAAAGTATCTTTTCATAAAAATTATAAAAAGCGTTATAGAAAATTAAAACTTAATCAAAAAAAACAGGTTGATGATGCTTTAGATAAATTTATCAGAGACCCTTGTGATAAAACACTATATAATCATGCACTGAAAGGAACAATGAAAGGGATGCGTGCTATTTCAGCAGGTTTCGATCTTCGAATTGTGTTTTATCAACATGATGATTATGTAGAAGTGTTGTTTTTATCGGTTGGAACACATAATCAGGTTTATTAGAGAAAGAGTAGAACAGGTATTTTTAAGATTATAAACAGTAATGAAACTATTTTGATTTCCCATTTTAGATATATAAATTGTTTTCCTATGTTTTTTAGATATGCCCCTTTATTTCTTTTGAAGTAACTGTTTTCAGATCAAGTACATCAAAAAAATATGGTATATTTGACTCTGCTAAATCATCTTTAACAAGAGTAATTGTTTTAAAAGATATTTTATTACCTACAAGTTTAATATCAACATCAGAACCTTCTTTGAATGTTTTTTGCTCGTGACCCAAAAAGTATTACTTTTTCGATTTCAATATATTGCAGAAAAATATTAATTAACTCATCATTCTTAGCAAAGCTATGAATCAGTTTAAAATTAACAGGTAAAGATCCTATTACCCATTTAGTATTTGTATTGTGTAAAAAATCCAATTTATGGTAATATTTTGTTAAAAAGGGAATTTATTGTTCTTTAAAAAGTAGATTATAAAAAATATGGGATTTTTTTTATGCTTTTGGAGGTATAAAATGGTAAAAATATCTTTAGTGTTGGATGAAGGATGTATCTTTTATAAATTAATAGAGAACGAAAAAACTAAAATTAATGAAGAAAGTATAATACTTGATACAAATGAGTATTTAGGAGTAAAAGTATATTCATCTGATAATTTTAAAAAAATAATGGGTTTACCAAAAGTAGCACTAAATAAAATAATATATTTTGATTTATCAAAATATAGACAAATTACTGACGAAGAAATAAAAAAAATATCTGTTCTAAAAAATCTTGAGAATCTAGATTTTGCTTGGTGTAACAAAATTACAGATATTGGGTTAAAATATATCTCTGTATTACAGAATATAAAAAAACTTGATTTAGAAAAATGTACCCTAATCACAGATCAAGGGATAGAATATATCTCTGTATTAAAGAATCTTCAAAATCTTAATTTAAAAAAATGTACCAAAATTACAGATAAAGGGATAGAATATATCTCTATATTACAGAACCTTCAAAAACTTGATTTAAGTTGGTGTAATAAAATTACAGATATGGGGATGGAATATATCCTTGCATTACATGAGCTTCAAAAACTTGATTTAGGTTGGTGTAATAAAATTACAGATACAGGGATAAGTTCTATCTCTAGCTTATATAATCTTCAATATCTAAATTTAGGTTATTGTAACCAAATTACAGATCAAGGGATAGAATATATATCTAATATATATAATCTTAAAGATTTGGATATATCTGGTTGTGGTAAAATAAGTGATAAAGGATTTAGATATATATCTAATTTACAGAATCTTCAAATATTGAACTTAGCAGCTTGTATCCAAATCAGTGATAAGTGTCTTGAATATATCTCTAGATTAAGGAAGCTGAAAGAGTTGTATTTAAATTTTTGTGATAAATTTTCTGATAAAGGGGTAGAATATATATTCGCATTACAGAATCTTCAATATTTGAATTTAGAAGAATGTAATCAAATCACAGATAAAAGTCTTGAAAATATATCTGTATTAAATAATCTTCAATATTTGAATTTAGAAGAATGTAATCAAATCACAGATAAAAGTCTTGAATATATATCAGCATTAAAAAATCTTCAATATCTGATATTAGATAGTTGTAGCCAAATTAGTGATAAAGGGCTAGCTTTTATCCCTAGTTTACATAATCTAGAAGAGCTTGATTTAAGTTATTGTAACCAGATAACAGATGTTGGGATTGAATATATATCAGCATTAAAAAATCTTCAAAAGTTGTGTTTGATAGATTGTGCCCAAATTAGTGATAAAGAACTTACATGTTTAGCTCAGTTAGAAAACCTTCAATACGTTATCTAAGTTATTGTAAACAAATTACTTAGTTTTAGACTAAAAAAGATACATGAACAATGAAAATCTCTTTAAATAAAAAGAGAATAATCTTAATTTTTATATTTTCTTTTTATTTATAACCATCAAAATTATTTTTTTTTGATGGTTTTTTATAAACTTTTTTCATTTTATTTTATATATTTTATCTTATGATATATAAAAACGAGATGTTTTTTAAGTATATACTATAATATTTATATATTTTCTTTTATGAGAAACCAACTATATGTAAATATTTACATATAAATAGTTAATATAAAGAAAGTTCACTAAATCATTTGCTACAGTAATAACTCCATGAAGAAAAAATTTTATCCATGTGGCTATTCTTCCATGAAGATAAGATAAGCGGAATAAGCTATCAACAAGTTTGGTCTATTTCGAACAGGAAAACCAAATCGATTGATTTTAAGACTTAATAAGGTCTTTATTTATAACTGTTTCAAGAAACAATATATATTATCATTATATAAAATCTATTAATTTTATATAGCCAAAATATATATTATTTTAATCTTAAAACTGGTTTGCATATTTCTAGAAATATGAATTTTTGTTTTTTTATTCTTTTAAATTTCGTACTTTATTATTTTTTTAATGTCAGTATATCTATTTTTTTTTTAGTAAACACAAATGATTATTTTGTAAAACTGTTAATCAAACCCGACAATAATCTTGATACTTCTTTTAACTCTGATTTTAAAGTCATAAGATTTGAGGTATCTATGATATCTTCATCACAAAGAACTTCCAACAAAGATGCATATTCAAATACAGAACCACGAGAAATAACATAAAAATTTTTACGATCATTTTTTGAAAGTTTGCCAGTACCTTCAGCGATATTTATAACCATACTAATCGAGGCTCTATACATCTGATCGCCCAAAAAAGAAGTAATTTTCTTATTAACTAAAATTTTTTGAATTTTCTTATTTACTTTCCTAGCTTTCTGATAAGCGATAAGTTTTTCAAAATCAAACATATTCAATAAAATAAATACTAGACTCTAGATTCTAGGATCTAGTAACTAGATTCTAGTCCAGCCTTTGGCTGGCTGGTCGGGGGTACAAGACAAAACTCGAACCAACGACTAGACGCTCCGACCCTCTTTTGAATCAATGTATAAGCGATTTAAAAGACTATCTCGGCTCACTCAGCATATCAAAGAGGGACGATATTCACAAGGATATGTTGGTTTTTGCCTAACTAAATTTCCTCTGCAATCTCCACTGCCTCGTCCTCATCGAGATTATATTCTTCCATTACATCCCTCACTTTTTCAGCCTGATCAGCATCAAGCCCCTGATTTTCCATAATCTCTTTGATATCCTCCTGCTCATCGTTCCCGCCACCGTTTTGATAGTTGTTGGTCATATTTTTGCGTTAAAAAATAAATCTACCAACATTATGTGTCATGAAAATAAATTTAGCTATCCCATTATTGCACTTTGTCGTATTTCCTGAGGAACGCAAGGAATCTCCCAACAGTCAACGGCTCATCAATACCAAGGCGACCGTCTCCATATCCGCTGGCTACTCCTCGTTTTTTTGCCCAATCAGCGGCCGAGAAATATGGGTGTGTGCGATCAACATCAGTGAAAGGTTTATCTTCAGCTTTTCCAATAACGGCCTTGATTCCAGCAAGTAAGCCTTTTGCACCCTTGGCTTTTACTGTTTCGAGGTCATTATTGATTGATCCCATTTCGAGCAAAAACGCCCATCCTCGGGTATCTCGAACAATGCCTAGCCTGCCGAAACGACTCGAAGTATCAGGTTTTACACCTAGATTATTGATTCCAGTTGCTTTGCAGTAGGCATCAATAAATTTTTGAGCCATTTCTTTACTTTTCTGACTGCCTCCATAATAGAAAATAAATGCTCCTTTTTCTGTCCTCTTCGGGGATGAGTTAAGATGACAAGATAGGACAAGATCGTCTGATCCTGCTTTCTTATTAATCCATGAAGTTTTTTCCTCGAGAGTAAGATCAAACGGGCAAAGATCAGCGAAAAGTTCCTTTTGCATTTCGGGGAAAATATCCAAGAGCAGATCGCGAGCGACCATGTTTTCTGTTTCTTTGGTTTGCAGGTTTTGTGCTCCTTCTCCCTTTCCTTGGGTATGACCTGCGATTAAATATAGTTTCGGTGTCATAGTGAAAAATTAAAAAATTATTAAATTACAGTTTCTTGAGGTTCTTCCTCAATTATTTCAGGCTCTAGTTCTTCATTTTGAGCCTTTTGAGCTTCGAAAAACTCATCAGCCGAAGCTACTTCGACTTCCTCAACGTAAGTGAGGATTTGATCTTCTTCATTATCAGATTTGATAATGTTGATGGTGGGAGTTTTTGTATCTTCAATTTCCTTCACAATGTCCTCATCTGAGAGTTTTTTTGCTTTGCGAAGCTCTTTCCTTTTTGGAATAGCCAGTTTGATTTTGGCTTTTTTGATGAGCTTGTCGGCTGCCTCTTTGGTACATTTCTTGGCTTTTGGGTTTTGTTTCTCAAAAGATTCAAACTCCGAATGCACACAAATCAACTCATCTCCGTTGTCTTTGTGAAAAAGAACGGTTGCTTCGACTCCTTGGCCGATAGTAGTGTTTTTAGCTTTGTAGAATTTCATGGCAAAAATGGTTAAAAATTAATTGATAGGTGCAAAGAAGGTCACAAGACCGTTGTTATAGCACCATTGCTCCAAATAGAGCTTGAAGTTCTTTTTTACTTTGGTCGTGAAAACTGTGGAAGAATCCACCACAGAATCAGGGAGAGCGTCGTTTACGATTGAGGAACGTACCCCGTCATTATCAATAATGATTCGCCCGTAACGATAAGGTGTACTAAGTGAGGCATTTCTCGACCATCCTAGCAAGTAACCACCTTTCGGAGCGTCAATTTGCTCCTCAAAACCCCACTCTTGATAAACACCACCGTCGGTATCGCTGTTATTTACGGCAAGAGCAAAACCTTTCTCAAAATTCTGAGAATCAATGTTGAATACATAGTGCTGGTCATTCTTTTTATTCATGTAGAGGTATTGATCCTGATTATCCAGCACCTGCTCCAGTAGTTTGTTGTTTATGTCATACGCCATGGTGTCCATGTCGTTGTAGTACATCTTGTTGTAAGAGCTGTTTGTATGCCAAAGAGGCTTTCCTTCGAGAGTAAATCCGTAAGTCCCGTACCACGAAGTCGTATTTTGCCCAGTGATTGATTCAAAAGTTCCATCAACTGGATTGAAAGCGTAATAATACTGGGTATAACGATTTGAATTTGATGAATTGTAACCACGGCACAAGAAAAGAAACCAAGAACTGTTTTGATTTGAGACAACTACATGATTTTTATTGGTATCATAACTTGAGCTTGAAGATTGTCCCCAATAAGCATTTGGCATTTCTCCATTGGCATTCAAAAGCGACCACTGATTGGAAGAAACATCAAATTTGTAAACATAACAGTAGGTATCCGAAGAATATCTCGGACATACAAGGAATATATTCTCAGAATCTTCTTTAACAGTAAAAAGTCCGCCGATTCCTTGCCATGGAGTTGCACCGCTGCTATTTGCATTTGGGGCACTTCCATAAAGCCATACTCCACCGTGGTAACTATATGGGATTTTATTTCCAAGTCTGGTAAAGAGATTATCCAGCTTCGACCAAGTCCAAACACCAATTGTGCAAACAAAAAGATCGCAGGTCTTAGCATCCATCATGTAAAGTTTTCCGTTTTTTACAACAGCTGCCCAACCCTGCCAGTCTTTTTCCTTATTGGTTTCCATCGGAACTTTGATCCATTCCACAGTTTTTGCAATTGGATCAATGTAAGGAAAATATCTATACCCTCTAGAATTAGAATGAAATGAATTATAAAACTGATAGCGTCCACAAGATTTTTGGACTTGCATCATATCGTTTTCATAGCCGTTATTGTGGTTATAAGACCAATTTCCAAATTCCACAGGAATATGTTTATCGGTTTCGATGAAACTTTCTGCGGTATTCATTTCCCAGATCGCAGGCTTAGACATAGCTCGAGCTTCATTTGGATCGTTATATTGCTTACTTCCATACCAATAAAGCTTTCCATTGGCAGCAAACATTCCCCACGCCCCACCATTTGTCATTCCTTGAGTCCTTAGATTTAAAGCACTAACAGTCCAAGAATCTCCAGAAAGATTATATTTCCATATCGAACTATAGTTATTACCTGAACCCAAATACTGAACATAAACATAGCCATTAAAAATTTCGGAAATATAATAATTTGAATTACTGGGAGCATTAGAAGTTGTTGCGTTTGCCCATGTCCCACTAGAAATATTAAATTTCATAAGAGGATACGATGTACTACTCATTTGTTGATAAGGTACGAAAACAATCCAAGTACCATCTGTAAGAAGTCGGCAGTAGTTTTGTGACATCGATTGACTATAGCCACTCATTGCATTCAAAGAACTCCAAGTATTCGCTGCAATGTTGTATTTCACAAAGTTTTTACTGGTATCGATCACAAAAATTTCACCTCCAGCACAAACTGCACTACAGATTGAGCTTCCAATCGTACAGGTTGTTTTCTTTGTGAATTTCCCTGTGTTTTGATCAATTTCCCACATTTCCTTAGTTGAGAAATTTAGGAAAAAGAGACGATCGGTTGTTTCGTCATACAGTAGATTTGTGTAACTGTTTGAAGTGATTTTGTTTCGCAGATCGTATATATCATCACGATCAAACTCGATAAAGATGCTTTGATCTGTTTGATGGTCATATTTGTAGCACCCGAGTGGTTTTTGATCCGCAAGTTTATAGTTGGCGTTATTTCCTTTTCCTTGAGGTAAGGCAAAGAATTTTTTATTCTCCACGTCTTGCACGTGGTGGAAATAAACAGGGTTGTAATAGAAATTTTGGTAGTTGATATTCAACCCCTGACCGCCTTGCTGAAACCACTTGTAGTTATCCCAGCTTGAGAATTGTAGGGCGGAAGGAATTGCGTCCTTAAATGCTGATCCTCCGCCTCCGATTGTGATATTTGCCATGGTAAAAAAGTTAAAAATTAAGTTGAAACAACGGGTTTTTTGACAATGGAAGAGACGTTGCCATCTTCCCCGTAGAAGATTTCGTAAAAAGTGTCTCCGCCAACGTTATGCTCGAACACGTATAGATTGTCGGAACGTAGCTCATTATCTTCTGCCAAGATTCCGATTCGCCCATTTTCAAAATCAGACGCTGAGACTTCGCTGATATGCACCCAAACCTCTCCGTCTTCGGAGTAGTAATATTTGAAGCTGTTTGCATTGCACTCAATTTTGAGCGAGAAATAACTATCAGAAGTAGGAGTGAATGCCATTTCTTCACCAAGAATGGTGTCCACTCCAGCTACACGTTTTACAAAAGAAATGCGACCGTTTTTGTACTGCAGACGATGGAAATTATCCGTGTCTTGATATTTGAAAATAAAAGCACACGCTCCACTTGGATCAACTTTTAGCTTTCCTCGCAAAGTGAAGTTGGTGTAAAGATTAGAAAGCCCATCACTTTTCAGTAAAAAGAGCTTTTCACCCGCACTGATATCTTCCTGAAACAAACATTTTGTGCCTTCATCTTCATTCTCCTCAACTCCCCACGTTCCTGCAGTATCCTCATAAATTCTCGCTACAGTGGGAGCGTCATCAAATTTGTCTCCGAAGCCTGTGTTTTCCTCGATTTTTACAACATCTCCCGAGGTGTCACGCTCGTAAGTGATTGAGGTTTGTTCGAATACAACCTGATCAAAAGCAGAAATAGCTCCGCTATCAAATAAAGCGATTTGACCAGTTCCCGAAATATCGGTGTCGGTCGTTGTGATCTGATCATTGAATGTGATCCCGTCGGTTGAAGTGGCCACGGTGATTTGATCTCCGTTAAAGCTCACTCTGATCCAATAATCCACGTCGCTCGATACGGCAAAGCTCACAGCAGCGATTTGTGTGAATGTTCCATTGATTTTTCCAAGCACCAGTTCCGTACCCGAAAAAAATGCCGCATAGCAACTGGTCGGGGTAGTGTACCTCCACTTAATTCCTGTATTTCCCGCACCTTGAAGTCTGCGGATTCGAACGGTAAAAATTCCATTAAGGTAACTTCGACTTTGATTCCCGAGAGAAAGTACACTGTTTTTATCTCCCGAAGCCTCATCGGTTTTTACATATCGCTTGAGACTGGCAATCTGGTGCATTTCCCATTCTCCTTCAGAGTTTGACCATACAGCTCCAGTCGTATTGTCAGATTTGATAACGCGAAGAGTATCCACGTTAAAGTCACAACTTCCGTTTGTGTTGGTTGAAAACTCAAACCTGATCCGCACCACGTCATCCCAAGAAGGCGTACCAATACTTGAAAAGGCACTGATTGGAATTTTGATTTTATTCCACCCGCTTCCAGTAATTTGTGAAAAGAAGTCGTTTTGAAAGTAGTTTGATGAAGGTGAGGTTGAGCCAATTTGCACGGTTGCCATATCCGTATTTGGTAAATCACTCACAAAAAGCCAAAACTCAATCGTGTCTGAGCCAGCGAAAGCCGAGAGATCTTTTGCAGAGCTAAATTCCACAAGAAGTGTTCCCGTACTATCCAAAGAAAGCTGACGTAATCGCGACTGAGTGCCTTCTTTATATTCGGAAGTATCAAACGATCCACCGATATAACTTTCTCCCGCTTCATTTTCAAAGTTAGTGATTTCCTTGTAGCTGGCTTCATAGCCTTGGAAATTATCGTTTACCACCTCGATATTTTGAGAACTTTCCTCATCGGCATCCTCCTGATAAAAGAACCGTGTCATGATTCCTTTTTCCGAAACCGCCTCGGGTAGTCCTGACGGAAGGTAAAAATACGCAGGGCTTTCAGTGATCCCGCTTTGATTTGGATCGGTCGGATGTTTATGCAAATTGGTAAAACCACCACCCACGAGAATGTTCAGGTTGGCGGCCGAAACATCGGGCGAAATGCCATCGAGAGCCTGATCAATTTCATCTGCAGTTGCATCGATGTTTGCCAGCTTTTGCAGATCCGTCTTAGTGAGTCCCGCAACTTCGTGAAGTAGGTTGATTTCTGCGGCCGTCACCAATGCTCCCGTTAAGGTTCGATTAAATTCTTCTTTGGTAACGGTAGTGTTTTCAAGAATATTGAGATCAAGGCTTGAAGCGAGAATGCCATCAAGGGCAAGGTTAATCTCAGAAACCGTTGCAGTCAGTCCTTTCGGTACAGCCTTAAAAGCCACTCTCAAACGGTGGTCTGTGATCTTTGCTTGGGTTACTTCGGTGAAACCGTCCTCAACAGTCACAGTTGCGAGTAAGAGCTTATTATCAAGTCCTGTGCCTTCTTCCTGTACGATTAGCTCTCCAATATTGGAAGCTGTGGAATTAATCGTCTCTGCATCCATGTTTGCTGCAGGAATCGAACAACAGACTTCGAAAGTTTTATCTGCTCCCGAGGTGTTGTCGGGAATCGTGATATTTTGATCCGCAAGATTGTGAAATCTGAGCATAAGCTCATCGTTCACTCCATCACCATCATTATCAACGGCTCGGGTAGCTCGGAAATAAGCCACTCCAATCTTAATTGTCACTGTTTTGTCAGGAGTATCTTGAGCCAAAACCTGCAAATCCGATCCGACCGCAGAAGGAGATGGAGCATCTTTATTGAAATCAACAACCCCGTCTGTGAAAAAATCGCGTTCGACGTTTTTCAGGTCAATGTCCTGCCAAAATGTGTTTTTTGAATTGAGATAGGAAACTCTGTTTGCCATAGTAAAAAAGTTAAGATTCTAAATCCTCAACCCTCTGGCTGAGTTCGGCGAGCTTTTCTTCATCATTCTTGACCGCCTGTACGCCTTCTTCAGCGATCTTGATTTTTATGTTTTCCTCATTGTTTCTGCCGACCACAACATTGATCTCTAAAATTCGATGAACCTGATCAAAGTCGAGGAGTGCGTGTTTGATGATGACTCGCACGCGGTCGCCAATACCATATTCAAAAAGGTCTATTTTCTTTTTGTTTGGCTCAATAGTTGGGATCACCTTAACGGGCTTGTGAAAATCCAAAAGCTCCTGAGCAATCTCATCGAGTGTGTCTTGATCTTCAATCTGCGTGTAGTGACGGACTTTTTCGAGAAGTCCGAATTCATCGATTGAGTCAGAATCTTCTTTTATTGAAGTCACCACACGGTTTTTTCCATAGCAAATAATGCGATTAAAAAGCTCTTTTCCTTCTTCTAGGAGTGTAAAATTATCGATTGAGTTCGCATTTTGCAGGTTTCGGATAAAGCGGAAAATCACCTTTGAGGTGCGGTCTTCGCCAATCTGATTTTTAAAGTTTAATCGAAAATCGGTATCCACCTGCAACTCTCCGCCAGTAGCTTCCGCAATCTTTTCCCATGCTTTGAGAGCCTTCATATCCGCAAAATCGTGAGAGAAAATCTTGTCGATATCACTCACACCTGCAGAAATAAAAGTGTCATCCTCCGAATTCACTTTGGTATTCAGAAGTTCAAAAACAGCCTCTCCGCCCTCCCAGTTGGTAAAACTACGAGAAACTGAACGCTTCTCAAAGAGCTGTAAAAAACCATTGCACCCAACTTCAAGATGGTTGTCGTCCACAATCCGAACCGCCTCAATGTACCCCACCCACACTTTGCGAACGTCAGTGCGATCCTTTGGATTCACCCGATAAACCTCCACACGATTGTGCTTCTTGAGGTTTTCTTTTTCAGCTCGAGGGTGAGAAAGAGGGAGGGAGAACCTCGCCGTATCTTTCCCGCCCAGCGTCAGCTTGAAATTCAAGTCCTGTGGATCAAGAATTTTACTGAATGCTGTATTTTCGCGATTTAAGATATTGATTGAGTACATAATTTTTTAAAATTAAAGCCAAGTATCCGACCATTCTAGACGGCTATATGACGTATTATTGACGGGTGGAACTCCACTCTCTTCAAGAAAGACCACTTCGTTTTCACCCGTTAGGAGATAGAAAAACTCGCTGTCATTGGTCAAAACAAGGAGTGCGTCCTCGGTTGATCCATTGGTACGAGTGATCGTCGCAGTCCCTTCCAATACATCAATTTCCAGCGTGTCTAAATCCGTCAAGGTACAGATGAACTGCATAAAAACTCCGTAGGTACGATTGAGAACCTTTGGATTTACGCATGGAGCATGGACTGTGATTTTCGGTGAAGCTGCAAAGTTCCCTTTGTTTTCGAGTGTTTTTTTGTACACATAATCCCAGCCTGTATTGAGTGGGAGCTTGGTTGGGAGTTTAATTTGTGCTCCTAGTACGTCTGATTTGATCTCGGGAGCGGTGTTGATCTCCTGTGAGAGCTTTCGAGGCTCTTTGCATTTGAGTGTTACCATGAAATTTCGCACAAATGGGAATCCAAGTTCTTCTGCGTATTCGGGCATAGTCTCCACTTTGGCAAATACCTTTTTGGCAATGCCGTCCTCCTCGGTAAATTGCAATTCGCGGTAGCCATCGTCTTTGTTTGGCACTGCACTCGTTGTGAATGCTTTTTGAAATTTATCGATCAACTCTACCATTTTTTCTCGATTAGGAGCGACAAGTTGCCCTGTAAAAATGATGGCTCTTTTTCCCACAAAGGTGTCGTAGTCGAGAATCCCGTGTTGTCCTTGGCGAGACTCCTCAGAATGTCGAAGCTCAGGCGAGTGAAACCCGCTCGGTGTTTCTATGAGGCTGATATGACACCCATTTGCTCGTTCGGACTCACTCGCAAAAGTCTCACCAGACAGAGCGTCCTTGGTGAGGTCGTTGAGAGTAATTCCGTTGTATTGATAGGTTATTCCGAGCATAAAAAATTAAAATTAAGTAAATCTAGCCCTCCACGCCATTTCGCGAGCGGCAATAGAAAAATCCACACCCTCACGGATGTTTTGAGTGATGTTTTGATGAACCGTACGTTGATTGTTGTGCGTGGTAGCTCCACCAACCAGTCCACCTTGGCTGTATCCTCGAGTACGCACGCCCTCAAGTTGGGAGATAACGCCTGCGTATTTGTCGACCATCCAAGCAGGAGCGACCCACTCACCACCATGAACCACACCAGCAATTTTGCTTTTGTCTCCAAAAGTAAAACCTCCAACCGACCAACTTCCTCCAGCACCTGCCGATTCTTTTTCTCTTTTGAAAATATTGATCTTGTCGATGGCACGTTGTACCCATGAAATCACGCTGTCCACCATGCTTTTAACCGTCCCGAAAATGTTATCGAGAATGTTCACCATATTATCCCAAATCGAACTCCACGCGTTTCCGATAATGCTCACACCTCCATAGAAAATGTCGGCCACCGCTTCAATCCCACCTGTGACCATTTCCTTAATCGAAGTCCACGTATTGCTCGCAAACTCCTTGATTCCATTCCATGTATTCGTCCATGCTTTATCGACTGCCGCCAATCCTGCGTTGAATGTCTTTTTTATAGACGTCCAAATGCCGTCGAAAAACCCAACGATCCCATTCCAAATAGTCTCGGAAAAGGCTTTGACCGCATTCCACGTTTCGATTGTCTTAGCTTTGATAGCGTCCCAATTCTGCACAGTAAAAATGACCAACTCGCTCATTCCAAAGGTGACTACCGCCAATGCGGCACGCACCGCCACTTCAAGATATGGTTTAATCCACTCCCAAAATGAAATGACTTTTGCTTTTATCTCATCCCAGTTTTTGGAAACATAAATCACCAGTTCACTCATCCCGAGCGTTACCACGGCAAAAGCAACCCGAGTGGCCGTTTCCAAGTATGGCTTGATCCAATCCCAAAATTTCTGAGTGGCTGCCTTGATCTTGTCCCAATTCTGCACCGCAGCGATCACAAGCTCACTGAGTCCACCCGTCATGATTCCAATAACCACACGGAGAGCTGTTTCGATGTAAGGCTTGAGAAATTCCCACGCTTTGGTCGTAGCGTCCACAATTCGATCCCAAACGCCCTGCATAAACTCCACGATCGTGTCCCAGTTTTTAAATGCCACATAAAGCCCCGCAATAATCGCTCCAATTGCCACAAAAGGAGCGGCCGCCACAGCCACGGTTGCGATCAAACTTCCAAGGGAAACAATAAGCGGTGGGATCACAGAGATTGCCAACCCAGTCAAAACCGCACCGAGTCCGACCAATGCACCCTGCACCCAGTCGTTATTTGTGACCCAATCTTTGAATTGATCGATGAGTTCGGGAATTTTATCGATAAATTTCACCACCGCACCCAGCACTTTATTCAATGCGGGAAGCAATTTACTCCCGACCTGCACACTCAAAGCGTTAAAGTTGTTTTTCAATAGTTGCCATTGTGCGGTCGTGGTTGCTTTTTGTTTTTCAAAAGCCTCGGAAAGAGTGTTTGTACCGTTTTCCATTTCGAGCAATGTTGCTGTGAAGCTTTCGTTGAGTTCTCCTGAAAGCTGGATCACCGCGTTGTACGCTTCGGTTGAACCAAATAACTTCAAAATTGCGGCATCGTTACCCTCCACTTCTTCACTGATCGCTTGGAAAGCGTTGACCATGCCACCTTTTTGCTTCACGAGGTCTTTAAAACTCTTGGCATTGAGCTTATCCAAAACCGTTCTCAACTCTTTACTTTCACGAGTCACACCTGAAATAGCTGCCTTAATCTGCGTGTGTGCCTGAGCCGCAGGCATACCCGTCGTGGTCAAAGCCGCAACAGCACTCAAATATTCAGGAAGCTCAATGTTGGCGTTAGCCACCGTTCCAGCGACCGACCCGAAACCTTGAGCCAGTTCTGAAATAGTGGTCTTACCTGATTTAACGGTATTGAAAACGTATCCGTAGATTTTCTCAGCGTCTTCACCTTCGAGCTTAAAAGCATTCATGGATGAAGTAACCAAGTCCACCGCCTCGGCAGTAGAACCGAGACCCGCCACACCCAGTTGAGCGGACTTTTCAAGCACGCTCATCGCATCACCAGCCGAAACACCTGCACTTCGCACATCGTAAAGAGCAGAAGTCAGATCGGAAGTCAGAACAGGAGTCCGCTTGGAAATTCCCAAGACGGCATTGCCCATTTCTTCCATGCTTTCGGTGTTGGTATCAATCAACGTGGAAACGTTGGACATTCCTTTCTCGAATTCAACCGCATTTTTAACCGAAAGAGCCAGCCCCGCAGCTACAGCAGTCGCAGCAGCAGCCAGCCCCATAAAAGCAGCATGAGAGACCTTTGAAGTCAGCTCGGCATTACGACTGAATCCCTTGAGATCAGCCGTCGCACCTTTGAGTGAGGATGAAAGTTCGCTGGTGTAGCCTGTAACCTTGATCCCTAGCTCTCCGACAATGTTGGTCATTCCGAATGCCATTTAGCTTTTAGAGTTAAAAATATTTTTGATGTCATGCATTACACTGGTCGGCTCTTTGGTTTCATGCGGCTTTTTGCCTTTCTCAATCTCGAGCATTTTCATAAGACTGGTGTAATACATGAGAAATTGACGGTAGGTCAGGCGGAGGAGCTTCCAGTGATCAAACCCGCCATTGTAGTATCTGATCATCTGAGCAAACATTTCCCCGAGCTTTACTTTTTGGGGTTCTCCTCCTTGAGACTTTTTTTTAAACCCAACTCCTGCAATGGCTCGAAAAGCCACATGATAAAAGCAAGACAGGTTTTGAAGCCCCAGCCCTCAATTTCTTTTTTACTGATATCGTTTTCATCCTTAAGCACGAGAAAAATCTGCTCTACAATGGTGGCAAATTTGCTCTCGCTACTTTGCTCGAGCTTTTCAAACTCCAGCATGGTTTTCATTTTGATATCGGGAACGCGGTACTCCTTGCCACCGATTTTGAAGATATCTTTTTCGGATAATAGTGCGTCCGAATCCGCGTCAAATACTCTGCTCATAGGGAAAAATTAAATTAAGAAATACTTTGCTCATCCACAACTTCTTTGACCGATCCTTCGAGTTCCATTGAACAAGTCATGATGTCATCCGAGTCATCAGCTTGGAAAGGAGTGGTGAGTGGTTTGATATTGGTGACGTTTTCGAGGTCGATGCGGAACTCTTTCCCGTCATTGTCTACGTTTACGATACGAGCGACTTTATAAGTCTTCGTTCCGCCTGTGTTGAACGTCATTTTTTTGCTCACGTTTGGCGTGTAGGTGTAATCAACCAGCACTTCCTCGCCGTCAGCAATACCACCGCCATCAATTCGAGCAATGCGAGCGTATCCGTCCGCACCGAGTTGGATGGTGTAATCGGTGTTTTCAGTCAATGCTGACCCGCCCGAATCGGTCACTACAATGCTTGAAGGAAGGCTGCCATCACCGTTTTTATGAACGAAAGCTTTGCCTTCCACGCCATCAAGCATGATTGATTCATCTGTGATATTCACAGGACTTCCTGCAATATTTGTTTGCACGACTAGACCTGAGTCAGTTTGGGCGAAAGTTGTGAGGTCAATTTCTGCAAGATCAAAAACAAACGAGGCTTTTCGTCCATTTTTAAACTTTTTGATAGAGGGAACATTATCGAATGCCACCTCAATATTTTCTGCTTTGTGTTCAAAGCTCATGTTTCGGATCGCTCCGATATTGACGAGCGAGCTGAAGTCGTCGCCGATTGAAAGCGTGACTGACCCGTAACGTAGAGCGTCCGCTTTTTGTAGATTGGTTTGAGACATGGTGTAAAAATTAAAAAATAATTAAATTTCGTTGCGTAAATACGCGAAGCGAAAATCCAATACGATCCGACGAGCCGAGTGATCCTCATTGAAGTCATCGGCCACAATATCGAGCCATACGGATTTCACTTTGAAGCCTGTCCCTCCAAGGTCGCCCTTGAAACGGTTCAGGCGGTCAATGACAGCCTCTTTGAGTTCCTCAACTTGGTCGTCATCTTCGAGTCTTCCCACCAAGTCGAACTGAAAGCGTTCGGTGGTGAAATCAATATCGTTTTTGTTTGTGCTGGTGATTCGTTGATACGTGATGAGTGGAAACTCTGAACCCTGCAGTGCAAGTGAACGATAAATTCGGCCAGCCACGATTCCCGCGATTACAGGATCGTTTTTGAGATGTTCGTAAATGGCGGTTTTTAAGTTCATTTGAGTGCTTGGTTAAATGTTTTCCAGACTTCTTTGCCGTTCTCATCGACTACTTTTCGGAACATTGAGCGAGGCTTCATCTTTCGAGTGCCAAACTCCACAAAGGGAGCGTATTCAATGTTTGTGCCGACGACGGCTTCCACGCGATCTTTCTTTTTCTCTACAAGCTGAGTATTAATACTCGATCGCAGGTTTCCCGTATCAACGGGCGTGTTCTTTTTGGCGAAGTATTCAGCTTTGAATCCCGCTTTCATGGTGGCTTTTTCCGTACGCTTGACGTACTTCTCAATGCCTTTTGAGAGAGCGGAGATGACCTTGTTTGTACCAAATACTTTGATTGCCATTACTCAGTGTGATTAAGTTGTAATTCGAGGTGATGAATCGCGTTTTTATCTCGGACTGCAGAGACGAAAGCAATCTCGTACTCTTTGCCGTCGACCACGGCTCTCATCTTCTCGGTGACAGTCACACCAGCTTCGAGATAGAGCGTGAACTCTCCACGAACATATTTCTCAAGGTTCTCTACCCCGACCTTTTCCGTCCCGCGATTGGCTTTAAGCCTTGCGGGCAAGCTGGCATATTTTTCCGACCACACCTTTTTTGCGACTCCACCGACATTGCTTTCGGTGTGTTCTTTGATGGTCGCCGATTGTGTGAGAAGGTCTTTAAATGCCATATTTATTCGGTTTTAATGTTTACTTTGCCAGTTAGTTTGCGGAATCCACGAAGCAGGAGCTTGGCTTTTTCGGGAACGAGTTCAGTTTTTACAGCCGTCTTTTTGTAGCTGTAGTCTCCGATTCGTTCTTCAGAAACCTCGCCCTCAAGCGTGGGTGCTCCCTGAAGAAATAGTTGTTCAACAATTACCAAAGTTGTATCAGTCACTTCCTGCGGGATCGTTTCCTCATCAAGACGAGGAAATAAACGAACCTGCTCTTCGTCGGCTTTTTCCCAAAACCCGCAATGCGAATCAATCAAAGGCTCGGCCTCCAAGATGAGCTTTTCCAAGTTCTCGTTGGATTCCGAAGCAATACCCGCTACGCGAGATTTTTCTTTGACCTGTGCTGGGGTGATGTAAGTCGACATAATTATTGAAGAGTTAAACCTTGATAAGTAAGCCCCGAAAGCTCTCCATTAAGTTCTCCGAGAGTTCGCTCGGCATCGATGATGGTTTCCACGAGCAAAGCGTTTTGAAGGCAAAGCGTAGCGTTGAGCATTTCTGTGGGAGTCGTGAAAGACTTACCATCAAAAACACTGGTCGCTGAACTGCTCAAGCCTTCAACTCGAGGAGAGTGCCATTCGGAGAACTTTAAAATAACAGGCTCAGGAACACCTGACACTTTCCACTCTGATTCGTAGCCTTTAATAATCTCTTGGAGAGATTTAGCGAAGAGGTCTTTAATCTCAAAAGTTTTGAGAGAAGAAAAATCACGAGCCACAAAATCAAGCATGGTTTTTCTCCACGCTCCGATTTTTTTCACAAGCATATCTCGAAACAAAGTGTTTCGAGCAGGGTCGCTTGAAACCCTCATGCGGGGAATGTGGTAATTGATCAGTCTCTCTGATGTTGAGAAAAAAGCATGGCTTCGCGGGTCGGTAGCAATGGCAGGTTTAAGTTTTTCCTGCAGATACTTGAGTCCCGTTTGCCCGAAAGCAAAAGCAAAGAAAAGCACGATAGCAACAATCGTAAGAGTCACACCGTAGTCCTGTAAGTAGCTGAGAATGTTTGTAATCTCCATGGGGTAAAAAAATTATTTCTTAGAATTGTTAGCAGGTTTGCCATCCGCTTTTTTCGGATCATCTTTTGGATCATCCTTTGGAGTTTTATCTTCGGGGTCTTTCGGATCTTCAGGACTCTTGTCATCGTCTTTTTTTTGAGCGTTTGGCTTTGGAGCTTCTTTGCTTTTTATCTCCTCAACATCGTCGGGAAAACGCTTTGCTACATCTTTCAAACGCTCGATCTCCTTTTTATCTTCTGTTTCATATTCACCTTGCTTGGCGAATTTTTTATCGGATACTCCGATTGCTGAAGTTTTGATTAAAAATTTCATGGGAAGTGAAAGTTAAAAAATTAATAAGAGGGGGAAGAAAGCTCTCCCCCCGAGGTTTAGCTGATACCGTACATACGAGCACAGTCAGTCACCACATCCTTCACACGAACAGTCAATTGACCTTGTAGGGTTTCCTTGATTGTTCGAGAGTTGGCAGGTTCAGGTGCAAAACGTAAGCGGTCATCCGCAAACCACGTCTTTCCAAGCTTTCGAGTGTTGATGATGTACATCTCACCGAAAGAGTGACGCAGGAACGGATCTGCCACGATATCCAGCACTCCCACTCCTTCACCTTCGTAACGATCCACGAAGTTACCTGCAATCCTTTCTGCTCGGGTGTAACGAGTGTTTGAAGCATTGAACGTGTTGATCACGCTCTTGATATCAGGAGAACACAGGATTGTGTTCGGGCTACCTCCACGACGAGCCATTTCCAAAAGCACATTTTTTAGGTGTGTTTCAGTAAATGAACCCGCCACGTTGTAGCTGTAAGCCCCCGAAGTGTTCTCGATGTAGTGCTTCAAACCTCCGAATGAACGCGGAGTTGTTTTTGACCCAGCCGATGGTTTTCCAAAAAGGATCGCCTGATTGAGTTTTTTCAAAGCACGAGTCATTGCCTTTTGACGCTCTTCGTTCATTTTGTCGGCGATATCGAGGTATTTCTGTTTTTGAGCAGTGATAGAAAGCTCGATTGGCTCTTCGATAATCTGTGTGTAGTTGACCTGCTCAATAGTGTCTTCCAAAAGGTTGTCACCATCCACAGTTCCTTCCACTTGAGCATTACCAAGAATATAGATGGCAGTATCAACAGCGTGAGCTGCACCAGTAGTGCCACCATGTCCACGAGCGTACACGTCGATTGTTTTTCCTGTTCGATCAACAGACTTTACAATCACGTACTCGTTTTCGATACGAAGAACATCACCCACATTAATGAGAGCCGCCAGTTCAGTAGAGATTGGCAGAGCAGTGGTATCCGCTCCATCAGTCCACCCACCAGTTCCGACTTGCCCTTCAAGAGCGTAGGTTTTGCCGTCGTACCATTTGATTTTGGTTGTGTTGATAGGCTCAAACTCGGGAAACAAATCCAGCGAAGTTGTGAGCTTTGGGTCGATCTGTACGGCGATACCTTTCACGAGTTCATCGAGAAAGGGGCTGTCGTATGTCGAATATTTTCCGTTTACAATTGTCATGGTAGAAAAAAATTAAAAGGTAAAATTACGTTTGCTGGGTTCTGAGAACCACAATTTCCTGTCCCAGTTTCATAATCTCTCTACGTTCGCTTTCAGTGAGGAATTCACCTTTGGCTTGCCGAGTCATCAGCTCATCGTAGCGTTGCTTCTTGGCTTCAAAATCAGAGAGATTTTTTGAATTGGGTGGAATAGGAGCACCTGTTGAGCTTTTTTCTCCCATGAGAAGTGTGCGGTTTTTGGCGATGTATTTGAGCTTCGCCACAATTGGCAGTTCTTCGGGGATCAGGGCTTTCTTGTCCTCGGGAATCTTCTCGAGTTCCGATTCCAAGATTTCTCCTAGAGTCTCCTCGTACTGAGTTAGTTTTTCTTTGGATTTGCCAGCTAGCTCCAATTCTTTATCTTTCTCTGCAAGCAGTTCTTGATATTTTCCTTGTTCCTCAAGCTCCTTTTGTTTCTGCTTCTCTTCAGCTTTTTGGCGTTTTTCCAAGTCCTCTTTGTACTTGTTTTTTTCCTCGATTACCTCGCGGAAACGACTCATAGGAATCATTTGCTCCTGTGTTTTATCGTCATCACCTGACGGGGTCTTGTTATCGTCCTGACCAGACGGTGCGGGAGTTTTATCGACTTTCCCATCGTTGTTGTCGGCAGGTGTTTTTACGCCGTCCTGATCGGCGGAGTTAGCTTGAGTGTTCATAGGAATGAATTATTAAAAATAAAATTTTAGTGAGCAGACACAAAAAAAGACCCGCTCCTTGTCCGCGAATTTTCGCGAACGAGTTGGTCTTTAAGACTCTGCACAACTACTTAAAAGTAGCTCTGTACTAAAATGGTATCACAACCTAAGAAAAAATCAAATAGTTTTTATTCTACAATTTTTCCAAGGCCTCAAAAATTCTCACCATTGCCAAGGTATCAAGCTCACAATATTTCAATAAATCATCTTTGATTTGTTCTCTTTCTTTTTGATCATCAACCTCAAACATCATTTTTTTCCACGCATTCATTGCCATTGATCCATTACTCACATTTAAGCCGTCATAGCTCAAATCGGGAACTAGAACAGGTAACACCTTTTTAATCGAATAGCTCCCTCTAAAATCATGGTGTGCATAAAGATTCTTTGAAAAAATTTCCATCAAATCAAACATTCGCTGATTGTATCCATGAAAAACCTCTGCATACTCAGGCATTAATTCGGCAATATCCTCATGACACTTTCCTTCAAATTTTTTATTCCAAACAATAACCGTACCATCTACCTTCATTTTTTCCATTAATGATTTGGCAAGGGCTATCATGGGGTGATTTTCTCTGCTTGTTTCCAAAAATTCACAATGTTCAAGTTCGCTGTATGGCTCATTCTGAATATGAAGCGAGTATTGGAACGGAATTTGCTGATAGGGCTTACAACCCTCGTATACAGGAATCGCGGTTGGAAAGGTCTCATAATCTAGAAAGTACAAAGGATACTCCAAGCTTTCCAGCTCTTTTTTAATCTCAAACGTTTTGATAATCGGGATTTTTGTTTGAGTTACATCCACGTGGTTTCTCTGATATTTCGACAGCTTGAAGTCTTCGGGTACATCATCAATAAGAATAAAATCACCCTCAATAAGGGCTTCCAGCTTCTTTTTGCTTGATCCAATTCTCACGATGTCGTGGACGGTGTAATCAGGAACATCAGGATATAGGTAATTGAAAGCAGGGCAGTGGTTTGCTCGAGACTCGTAAATACAGTCACAAGGTATCGGTTCTCTTTCTTGCTCCAAAAGCCTCCGCATATCATCGATCATCAAAAGTATTTCGGACTCTAGTTCTTTTGCTTCGTTTGTAATCTCGCCGATCTGTAACAGTTCAACTGACTTGATCTCTCCTTGTTTTACAAAGTCTTTGTTGAGTTCAATTAGGTTTACTTTTCCGACGCTCAAACCTGCCTTCTCTAAAACAATACGCTGAAAGGCTGCATCGTAGAGATGTTCATTTTTCTTTTTTTCCTTCATTGTCGAGCCTTTTACCTCGTTTATGATCCAGCCTTGGCTTTCTTTGCTCCATTCCAAAATATCCACCATCACATAAAGTCCTTCAACCTCAAAGGTAGCTTGAAAAATGACTTTTTCACCTGCGTCTAATAATTTTTTAGTATCAATGACAGCTTGCATCTCTCGGCTTTCTACTAAAACCCCTCTGGGGAAAAGTTTTCTTGCCCAGCGTTCAACTTCTACTCCGTTCTTCACTAATTCTTTATCAAAATCACTTAACTCCATACCTGTTAAAACTTCAGGCTTTTTCTTCCAAAACCAAAAGTATGCAGGACACTGCAGGTACTTCAAAAAGTCGGATTTTGTTATTGTTTTGTGCATTATTTAAAAAAACTTACTATTAAGATAAAAATCAGTTGCTTGGGTGAGTTGGTCAATTTTTTCTTGTGTTCTAATTCCTGCCGAAAATCTCGTCTGTATTTTATTGATTGCTTGAACGCTCACTCTGATAAACATTTTCCCCAAGGCTTTTTTGTCTTTATCGGTTGGAAACGTGTCAAGAATTTCAATAAAGATTTTTTCGGCAATTTCTGGTAAAACGGCATCATCCATTAAAAGTCTAATTACAAATTTTCCTACTACCATAAAAGATGTTTCAAAAGGCACTCCATATTCTTCTGCCAGAGTAAGAGGAAAATTTAATTGTCTGATCTTTTCGGGATTAATCATTGTGATAGCACCGTCCCCAAAAACAGCCTTTGAAATATCGTCGGTGTTCAGAGGAAGAAACCTGAAACGATACGAAGAAAGGTAAGCAAAGTAACTCAAGTAATCATCAAACGAAATTTTGCCTTCTTCGTGCAAAACCCTCATTAACGCAAATGTTGAACAATACTCGGGAGCTTTTTTCTTCGTCTCCAGTTCGTTTGCTTTTAAGTAAAGAAAATCCTCTGTTAAGATGGGCGTCTCTTCTTTTTGAGCGAGAATGCAAGCGTCGCATAGCTCGGCGGGAATTTTTTGCTCTGAAAAACAATCCATTTTACTTGCGTTGGAAATAGCCTCAATGTTGTCAGGATTCGATTCCAGCAATTTTATGCTAGTGGCAAAATTATCTTGCAAATGATCTCTTTTGTTTTGATCCACCGAGGAAAATCGGAGTTTTCCTTGAGCATAGCCCAAGTGTCCTGTTTGTCCTGCCGAGTATCTAAATTTATCTTTTGTTTCCAGTAACAATGTTATAACGGATTGTGGTATTTTTAAGTTTGGCGTGTACTCAAGGATTTTCTCTAAATTTCCACTTTCAGAGAGAACCAAAGCAGAAGTTCCATCAATATAAAAAGTCTCTCCGTCAATTATTCTTTTAGCAATTTCTTTTTGTTGATTGATTTCGCCTAGATCGCCCGTGCTGAACTTTACAAAGCCTTTGTTTTCGTTGATTATGCAGCCAAGTGCGTCAGTTAAGCCCCCTTGATTAAGAGCGAGAAAAGCCAACGGGATATTCTGTTCACAATAAAGATCGAAAAAATCGCCTCGAGACTTTTTAATGTCTTCCATTTTGGCAATAAGGTATTGGGGGTCAATACCGTCTCCAGTTGTTGGCACTTCTATCATTTCCATCATGTCCCAGCGTCGTTGCATGGATAATTCTTGAGCGTGGTGCATGCACTGCCAAAGTATGTACTTTTCAATCGGTAAAATATTCTCTATTGCGTACTCTTCTTTTCTTGAGCTGTATTTCTCGTCAAAAACAACCTTGTCTCCTACTTTTTTGTCTAAAAATAATGGATGCTTTTCGTTCTCTGGAGTTATTTTCGTTGCATCCAGCTCTTCTTCGTCCCCAATGAAGTACCATCTTTCTTGCCCCTTCAGCTTTACGAAACAATTAGCTTCTACCTTGTTTAATGCGACAAGCGGGAAATCAATTAAACCTCCAAGTTCCGTAAAGAAGATAAAGAGACGTCCATATTCCTCTGGAGTGGGAGTCTTGAGTACACAGATTCCAGAAACGACGGACTCAAGTGCTTTCTCGGCTTCTTTGTTTTTCAAATAAATTTCTGCCTCTACGGATACTTTGAACTCAAATGTTTCTGAAAAATTTTGATGTTTTTCCAAGAGTTCTTTCGCCTCGTCGTATTCGCTACGTTTCATTCTAGCCCAAAGAGTTTGCCCCAGTACGATTTCTTTATTTTGATCGTTCAAAAGGTTCACTTCTTTTATGTTTGATAGTATTTCCTCGCCGATTTTTATTACCTCCGTGAACTTTCCAAGATTTAAGTTTGCGGTGAATAATTGTAATTTTAATTGCAAAGTGAATTTTTCGTCTTTTTCGTATTGCAGAAGTTGCTCTACAATTTTAACCACAAAATCCCATGCGTTTTTTTCTTGAGCGATTTCCAATATCGGCTTGCATTCGAAATAACTCAAATTTGATAGATCAAACCCTTTTAATAAATCAAAAGCTTCGTCGGTATTCTTTTCGTCGTAGTTAAGCAAAAGGAGCAATTTTTCTTTTTGAATTGACCCATCATCTGGTAACTTCTCAATGATCTTTTTCCTTAAATTTGGAAAATCTTTGGCAGAATTAGCTATTGCAACAGCAAAACGAAGGTTGTCTTTTAAATATTCCCAAGTTTTGTTGTATTTCTTGTTTTCTATATTGTTGATAAATTCCAAGGCTTTTTTTCTTCCTGAGTCTTCAAAAAATGCTTTTCCATCAGTTAATAATGTATTTTTGTGAAAAAATTGGACAATGATTGTCTTTTCCAATGAATCTGAAAATTCATTTTTAGCATTTTTCAAATACTCTAGTAGTCTTTTAAGATCGTCTTCAGGCAAAGAAATATAAATCAATAATTCAACCAGTGCCTCATCGATGATTGAATCAAAATAACATTCAAGTAACAAGTCGAAGGTTTCTGGTGCTAATTTGTCAATTTCCCGAACGTTTTCTAAGATAAGGAATACTCGCATTTTCTTTACGTTCAACATCGCTCTGTTTCTGGCGTTTAAATTTCCCCACTCAGCAACCTTTTTCTCAATGACATCAAACTCTGGAAGGATATTCTCAACTTCTTTCATAAAGGACTCTCTATCCTTTTGACCGTGTGCTCGTCCAATCAAGAGTGACAGTTTTGCATTATAATTATTGAATTTGTCAGGATTCAGTTTTATTGCTCTCTCTATGAAGCTGTCTGCTTGTTCTTGATCTCCCAATTGCTCGAGAATAATTGCGTAAACGCGATAGAAATGTGATTTTATTGTTGGCTCTGATGGAAAAGTTTTCTCGTCAATGCTTTCGGAATCGAACTTAATTCCGATTCTTAAGTCTCTGATTAATGTTTCTAGTTTAAAAAGCCAGTAGGAATCATCTATTTTCTCAGCTTTTTCTAGCAGTTCTTTGTTTTTTATAAAATTTTTGTCGTCTATGAATATTTCTGCTAAATATAAAAATGCTCTGATGTCTTTCGGGTATCGGATGCAAATGCTTTCATACCTTTTTTTTGCTTCTGCTCGTTTTTCAAGCTTTGCCAAAGTTCTACACTCAAGTATTTCATAATCCAATTCTAGATTTTCGTCATGCAGTTTTTCGATTATGTCCTTTAGTCTTATTAAGGCTTTTTCAACGAATTCTCCGTTTTCTCTGTCCAAATCAACCTCAAGCTTTTCCAAAGAATCTCTAGCGAGAGCAACGGCCTTCGTGGCATCAACGTCGAACCCCATAGACAACAATTGTGTTTCATCCAAGTCAAAAAATACCTCCTCCAAATTCTTTGGGGTCAATTTGCTGAACTGGATAGATGGATTGTCGTTTTTAAGCTCGGCCATTGCTTTTTCGATTTCCATGCTAACACCGCACTTCTTGTCGTTAAAAACAAAGAGATACTTCTTTATTTTTGAAATTTGATCCCATCCGCTTGTCATTAATTTTTCGAAGTCTTCTTTTAGTTTTTTTGCCGCTTCTGCCTCTTTTTCGTTTGGATTCTTTGGAGCGTAAACTTGATAATAAATTCCTTCCTCTGGTCTGTAGCCGTCATTTCCTCCGTCTCCCTTGTTTCCATAAGGCCGAACTTTTTGGAAATTCGAAAATGCTTTTTCCATTATATCTTCAAAAAAACTCTGGAATTCTGTTCCATTTTTTTCGTGGATTTTTACCCAAAATTGCAGCGATAAATATTGATTATCCTTAGAAAAAACCATTGTCTTTATTATGAAATAAACCTTATTTGTAAATTAAGATTAAAAAACATTTTCCCATTTTTTTCATATACAGTGCCAAACTTATGTCTATTACTGCTAGCGGTATCAAACTTTGTATTTTTATATAAATAATTTTCAAAGTCCTCCTTGTTATAAATATGGTAACAAAGAATTTCTCCATTTTCTTTTACTACAATAAATCCCCCATTTACTTCTTTTTTAGTATCCCATTGATTAGTTGGAGTCATTCCTAATGCAATATTTCTTAAAAAATGTTTAATTTTATTTTCATAAAAGTTGACTTTATTATCATCATCTATTTTTAAAGGATTTTTAGAAATTATTTCTTTTGTTAAATCTAAAATTGTGTTCGGTGAAGTGCTAAAAAAAATATAGACATATTCTGCTATCAACGCAGGAAGAGAAGAATCAATAATCTCCATATTATTCTTAAAAGTTTCAGAGTGCATGGAGTTAAACTGAATCGTTCCCCCTAATTCCTCAATTCTTTTTAATCTATCTTTAATTTTACTTCTCCCATCTATATTATTGATCTCAAGAGTTTTATCTTTTGAAACGCCAGTGACATGATATAAAAAATTTGTAGTTTGACCTGCATTTAGTAATGTCGAAGGGTTTCCTATTTTAGACTTAATACTAAAACCAAGCTCAGGTTCAGCCCCTATTTCTAAATCTTTAACCACAATTGTTATGTCTCTTTTTTCATGAGATGGGGCTTTTATTTTCGTACAATAAATTCTATTCATAAAATCCTCTACGGCAGGAACAGCAAAAGAGCTTCCAGTTGTATTTTTAATTACATCTAATAGCTCAACAGCTTTTTTCTTAAACTCAATGATTGGTAAAGTTAACAATAGTTCATTATTTGTATTGTATATTTTTATATTTGTGTCGTGATGGTATTCAAATTTATCTCCATTATCATGCCTGATTATTTTTATCAAAATATAAAAAATATCATTAATTTTATTAAGATTTTCATCTGCAGCATAAATTCGTCCTTCGCTTAGTAATTTTAAAAAGACGTAAACTTCGCTCCATTCTCCTTTATTTGCTCTCATTTTTATTTGTTTAAATAATTATAAATTTGTTGTGCCACCGCTTGAATAGCTGGCACTGCAACCGAGTTTCCTAATTGCTTCATAGCTTGCGTACTTGAAACTGGGAAATTGTAATCTATTGGAAATCCTTGCATTTTTTTACCTTCTTCTACTCCAATTCTTTTAACTTCTCCATCCACTAAATAAGAATCCCAATTTCGTCTATCATTGATATCAGACCCTCTTCCTCCAACTCGCAATGTATAGCCAATTTTTTTAGGGCAATGTCCACCCCAAACATCTGACATAGTCATTGTAAGAGGTACAGGCTCTGGAAATTCAAATTTTATATTCTTATCCTTAAATCCCACCATAAAGAGTCTTGGTCTGTGTTGTGGCAAACCAAAATCAGAAGCTTTCACAAGTTTATAATGAAATGAATATCCTAATTCTTCCTTGATCATTCTTTTTATAGTTGCGAAAGTTTCACCATTATCATGATTTAGCAACCCTCTTACATTCTCTAAAAAGAAGGCTTTAGGTTGTTTTGCTTTTATAATCTTTACTATGTCAAAAAATAATGTACCTCTAACTTCATTAAAACCTTTCTTATGACCAGCTTGAGAAAAAGGCTGACAAGGAAATCCCGCACATAAGACATCAAAATCAGGTATATCCTCAGGATGAACTTGCGTTATATCTCCTGCAAAATTTCCATTATTGAAAATTTCAGGAGATATTTTTTTAAAATTGTATTCATATGTTTGTCGAGCGGGATCATCCCATTCCGATGCAAAAACACACTCACCTCCAACGTTATGAAATGCAATATGAAATCCTCCGATGCCAGCAAATAGATCTATAAATCTCATTTTTTATTGTGATTAAGTAAAATATCAACTGAAACTTCAAGGGCTATTGCAATTTTTTGCACAGTATCAATTGTGGGGTTTGGCGTATCTCCAGCCTCAATTTTTGCAATAGTATGCAAAGAAATATCTGCCAACTTGGAAAGTCTATCTTGAGATATACCTTTTTTTGCCCTAAGTGTTCGTATATTCTCAGCAATCACTGGAATATTTTTTTTAGAATTACCCATATACTTTTACTAGTAATAGAAGTCTATTACAAGATTACCAAATAATACTTTTTTTTCAAGACAAAAAACACCTCATTTTGAGATGTTTTCATAAAGGACAATAAAAGATTCTTTTTTAGTCGATGTACGGTAAAAAACTATGCCTGCAATTTGGATGTATCGGTAAGTCAGGGGCTTTTCCGTATTTCTTGTTTTTCCCAGTAAGAGTGAAAACCTTTCCCTCGTAGGGCTGGCAAATCGGACAAGCCGAAGCATGGTGCGACATCTCCACCAATTCCAGCCCATTTTCAAGGAGTCGGTTCACAAAGCCCGAGTTATTGGCTTTTATGATGTGTGTTCGCACGAGCATTTCTGCGTAGCGATCAATCTTCCAGCGTTTTCCGCCCCGATCGACCAAGGCGGTAAATCCACGCTTTTCCACGAGTTTTTTAATCTCGCGTTTGATTTTATGCACGCCCTCTCCCTTGATCGCTCCAACTACAATTCGCTCGTTAATCTTCATTTTGACCACTTCACTGATAAATTCACGCCCCGCACGCTTCACTCCTTCGATCCCATTAGCAAAATCAAGGTAAGCCTCCTCCACAAGAGTTTCGACGGCTTCTTTGTGAATCTGCCCGAACTCCGTCCGCTTCAGGACAAGCTCTCGTGCTTTACAGTCGCTAACTGCCCGAAAAGCACCCGACTTGTACTGCTTTGGTACTTCTTCCTCTAACCAAATGCGTGTCTCTTTCTCGAGTTTCTTGGTGATTTCTTCGATATCCACCAACACAAACCGCCTGAGATAAACAGTTGGCTTTTTAGGATCGGCACGCGTGATTGTTTGATTGAGTTCCTTGGCCGCCCGACGATATGCTTTGAGCAACCTTGGTGCTGGCGGTGGTGTTACGGTTGGCATAGCTTAAAAAATTAAAAATGCAAAACGACAGGTCACGATGACCGTAAATAAAAAGAAAAGCACGGCGAGGTTCAGAATCAGGAAAATCTTGGCGTATCGCCACAGGTTTTGATCGAGGTTCTCGAGCCTCTTTTCCAACACCTCCTCGGATGAGAGGTGTTTTTTGTACGGGTTTGGATGGGTGTTGTAGCTATTCATGATTTAAAAGGTTAAAGTTCAATATCTGGCGTTTGTTTTTCTTCTGCCAGTTGGTTTTTGATCCGCTTAAGCTCCTGAACAAGGGACTCTCCATCAAGGTCTTTGAGTTCGCGGATGGCGGTCTCAATACTTTCAATCCCGCTCTCCACGAGAATTTGATGAGTTTGAGCTTCTGTGAGCAGGTCACGAGGTAGCCCATAATCCCACGTAAACTTGATGTCCACGCCATCGGGAAACTTCTTTGTGCCTTCAAAAAAGAGGGCTGTTTTAAGAATGTCCACGAGCTTTGCCTCGTAGCTTCTTTGCTTTCGCTTGATCTTCTTGAGAAATGAAGCCATACGAATTTTGACTGTCTCTACTTTCTCAGCACCGCCTTGATCATCCAGTCCGAGAAAAGAAGTCGGGGTCTGTGTGACTGTGCAGATCTGCCTGAGGATTCCTTCAATCTGCTTGAAACCTTCTTCAATCAAAGCGTTTGAGTTGGTGATGTACTGCGGAACAATGTCGCCCTTCTCCACAAGAAAAAGTTCCTGATCACTGTCAATCTCTCCCTTTTTGGTTAAAATTCCTTCACCGACTGCCACCTTGGCATTGAGGTGCTTGATAAGTTGCACGGAGATTTGAGTGATACGGTCGTTTAGCTCCTCAAAAAGGTTCATCACGCTTTCGTAGGCAGAGATACCGAAGCGTTCTTTGACTGTTTTGAAGTTATCAATCTGAAAAACAGGGATATAATCCAAGTCAGTCGTTTCTTCCTCGGGTAAGTCAGAACTGTAGATTGCCAGCTCCACTTTTTCCGACTGCTTCATGTCGGTGGTGGTAGTCCAAAGTTCATGCTCGATTTTCCCCACACTGTGAATTTGTTTGTAGAGGAACGTTTCTTTTTTATTATTCTTTGGGTTCATGATGTCCACGTAAGAAGCGATCACGACCTTTTGCGATTCCTCACCAAGCCTCACTCCCGAGAAGTCGGGGAAGTAGTTGTCGTAGGGAATTTCCTCAATGATAGCTTCCTTGTCCTTTTGCCTTACCAAAAAGACCGTAAAGCCTGCTACGTCCTGAATCACTGAGCTTTGGTAAAGCTTCTCGTCAAGATAGTTCTCTTGGATGATCTTGTTGATTTTGCTTTCGAGTGGCTTTTTGGAGTCGTCCTCGTTTGTTTGAATTTTGAGTTGTTCACCGAAAAGAAAATCTGCCGAGGTAAGCGACACGATCTGCCCAACGTTGTAGGCGAGATACAAAAGCGTGCGTTTCTTTTGATCCTCCTCAAAGTAGCTTTTGAGTTTGAAAACCTTGTTGTGCAGCCCTTTGAACACGTTGTAAAAGTTATTCAAACGTGCCACACGGGCGAAGTCTTCGTTGCTGGGAAATTGATTTTGCATGAGTAAAAAGTTAAAAAATTATTAAAGTCCGAGGTCGCCTCGGTTGATTTCAAGATTGGTGATCTTGCGAGCCTGATAAAGGGCGAGAGCCAGTGAGTCGGGAAAGTCGTCGTGTGCTCCTGCTCGGTCGGGGTGGTGGCACGACAAGAACTCTCCCTTGTACTCCTTGATCATCTCGAGCATTTGCATTTCAAACTTGATAGCGAGCTTGTGATCACTCGGATAAATCAACTCACCATCTCGCAGTATTTTGATCAGGTTTTTGTAGAGGTTGTCCTTACTTTGGAGCGTGAACTTTACTGGTTCAGTACGTAGCCTCGTTGAGCGTTTGAAGTTGTCCACAACAGGATCGCCCACACCAGTGGCATCAATGCAGACCTTCATCACACGCTTGTATTTTGAAAGCTCCTTTTGCACGATCTCCACTTGGTCGGTGTAGTCATCGCCACGCATTGCCAGCCATTGCAGGATTTTGAACTTCTTAAGTTCTTCATCCCATCCCACCACAGTCAGCACACTCTCGTCCTCCTCCTTGGCCACGTCCCACCCCGCATATACTGGCTTATCGTAAGAGGTAGGCAATTCGTAATCGCCCCGCAATTTCTCAAGCTCCGACTTGGTGATCAGCATTCCACGTCCAATCTTCCAGTTAAGGGCGTATTGCGTTTGGAAGTAGTCCGAGTCCTCGCGGTAGCGTTCCTTCTCTCCCTCCACAAACTCCTTGTACTTTTTATGGAGCGGGTTCTTGGTTTTTCGGTACAACTTCTCTTTGTCAGCGATCACTTGCTGATAGTCATACCTGAATACGTTTTTACCGTTCTCAATTCCACGGTAGAAGTCGCAGAGTTGATAACCGCCCGAGCCAATAAAGATTTTGCTTCCATTGGTCGAGGCAAGCATTGGGAACACCTCGTTCTTTGCCTTCTCGTCGTCGATCTTTTGAGCCTCCTCGATGATGGCAAGGTGAAGCGTTTTACTCTCAAGGTGTGAAGTTGGCGACAGCGAAAAACAATAAATCGTGTTTCCGTTTCCGAGCTTGAGCGTCGTCCCGTTGGCTTCCTCAAACTGCAAGCGGTAAAGCTCCTGCAATACCCGCAGATTTTCTTTGAGGCGATCAAAGTCTGTTTTTGCCTGCTCCTTTTGCGGTGCAAAAATCCCGACCGAGAGAGACATTGGAAAAAAGTGGTGTGCAAATGTCATCACGAACGCCAGCGTATCAACCACCGCTGTGGTTTTACCTGCTTGGCGGGACACCTCGATAAACACCTCCGCACCACCTTTTTTGAAAATCGTGCGAATAATCTCGCGAGCAATTTCGCTTTGGTAGTTCGCGAACGGGCGTTTGAAGTAATTTTGCCCGAACGCGTCTAACGCCTTGAATGTTTTATTTAGACTTATTCTCATCGTCGAGTGATAGTAATTTGGCAAGTTCGTGTGTCGGGTCGGACACTTCGGTTTGAAGCTTCGGCGTGTACTTTGCCGAGCGTGATTGCAAGTAAAAACGCACCATCGCCATGTCTTTGTTTACGATGATTGCTTCGGCTAGACGGTCTTCAGCAATGATCCCGATCTCAATGTCGCGGATTTCCTCGGACTCCTGCATGAAGTCAAGGTCGGCTTTTTGCCAACGATAAAAGGTCATACTCGAAATGCCCACGTCTTTACACGCGAGCGTAACGATTCCATGGCGGCGTTTGAGTGCCTCCAAGAACTTTTTTTTATCCCGTTTTGTACCTTTTTTTCCTTGCATAGAATTTATTTAGTTGATGGGGTGCTCCCGTGTAACAAGTGCAACAAGTAATGGGTGCTTCCCGTGTGAGAAGTGAGAGAAGTTAGGTCAATTTTTCTGCCTTTTCTCCTGTGTAATCTTCCCAGCGTTTGATGATTACATCCACGTATTTAGGGTCTAGCTCAAGACCAAAACAGGAGCGTTCCGACTTCTCGGCAGCGATGAGTGTTGACCCTGAACCCATGAAGAAGTCCAAGACCAAATCACCCGATTTACTGCTATTTCTGAGTGCATAAACGATCAATTCCACTGGTTTTTGGGTTGGATGGACGTATTCTCCGACCTTATCTCGTGCCATACTCCACACCGTGGTCTTGCCCTGCTCCTCGGCACGCTTCATCTTCTGTGCCCAAGCGAAGAGCTGTGCGTCGGTCTTTTGAAAGTCCCAAACAGTCGAGTGCTTGCGGTCTCCGTAGAACTGCACCTTTTTTCCTTTCACCGCACAGTAAAAGAAAGGCTCATGCTTCCATCGATAATCACCCCAGCCAAGAGCGGCCGCAGGTTTATTCCAAATGAGCTGGTTCTTTACTTCCATACCTGCTTTTTCAATGGCATATTCAAATTGAGCCTGAGATGAGGAGCTGTGGAAAACGTAAAGACCTGCACCTGCCTTGACCGCTTCCACATAGTTTTTGAAAACCTTTTCGAGAAATTTTCCAAAGGCTGAGTCGGCCATGTTATCGTTGGCGATCCCGTTGCTCGTCTTTTTTCCATGTCCTTTGTAGTTCACGTTGTACGGTGGATCAGTAAACACCACGTCGGCCTGCTGTCCATCCATGAGCTTTTTGATATGCTCGGGGTTGGTTGCGTCTCCGCACATGATTCGGTGTCGGCCAAGTTTCCAAATTTCTCCAATTTGAGTGGTTGACTCTTCGGCCACTTCAGGAACTTCATCGTCTTTGTCGTTATCTTCGTCCAGTTTGAGATCTGCAAACATGGCATCCAGTTCGCCTGATTCAAAACCGACATCAAGAAGCATGTTTTCATCAAACTCCACGAGAAGCTCTGCATCCCAGTGTCCGAGGTTTTTATTTAAACGAAGGTTAAGCTCGCGTTCTTTTTTCTCTTCGGAGATTTTTACGTAATGCACTGGCACTTCTTTGATGCCGAGGTCTTTGGCAGTCCTCACGCGGAAGTGTCCGCCGATGATGATGTTTTTTCGCTTTGGATCGGAGTTCACCACGACAGGCTCAACGAATCCGAACCGCTCAAGCGATTTTTTGAGTTCTGCCGCTTCTTTCTTTGTAGCGGCTCTCGGGTTATAGTCTGCGAATTGCAGATCTTCGATGGGTACGTATTGAATTTTCATAGGGTTGTTAGATTAAAAAATAGACCATTCAGAGTTCGCCCTCGCGGGACGAATTGAAATGGTCTTTAAGACTCTAGGTTTGCGAAATGTACTTTTATTGTAGCGTGATACTACGGATTTTCAAGGTCGGGCGGCATTTCATCAAAGAGCGATTTGGAAGTAACGCTTGTAACCTTGAACACTCCATCCACCAGCTTGCAATACCAAAACTTCCCGTTTCGATCCTTGAGTTCGATAACAGGAGCTTCTCCCTCGATAACGTATCGAAAGAGGATGTAATTGCCGCGAAGTGTTCTTGGTTTCTTTTCCATTATTTTGATTTTGTTATTCTTAAAAGTTGGACTGTTTTTGCTAATACTTCATCAATCTTTTCTTCAAGCATTCGTTGCATGAGAGGGCTGATTCCCTCGGCTGATTGGACGAAGGAGTTGAGTTCCGCCAGCAGTTGGCTAATCTCGTGGGTTTTTGCCTTTGCCTCTTCGAGGCGGTTTTGATCGTTGGTCATAGATGAGGGGTTAAGTTTCTAAAAAGTTTATGTTTGGGTTTTGTTTGAGAAGAAGCTTTTTTTTGAGAGCATAGACGGGATGTTTACGGGTAATTGATGACTTCACGTCCTCCACAATCGTTTTTCCGCCCTCGATGTAGCGAAAGTCCGCCACATATTCGATTTTTCGGTGGGTTTTTCCATCCCGTTTGAATGACTCCTGCAGGACAAATCGGGGCTGTAATTCGAGCTTTTTAATCTCTCCCGCTCGTTCGAGGAGTTTTAACTCGTTGTAGCGTCGAGCCTCTTTCACGCTGTCAAAGCGGATTCCATCGACTTTTACGTGCCGATTCCCGAATTTGTTTCTGCCATTCAGTCGTATCATTGCCATAGAGTTAAAATTTATAAAACGCCTTTTTCTTTACCTTTTTCGATCACTGCTTGAGCATGTCTGATACTGGTAATCCCATGTCCCACGCTTGATTTCATAATCTTTTCTCTTTCCGCGAGGTATTTCCGCACAGGTCGCGGTTGTGTGAGGAGAAATTGATCCAAACTATCCAGTTTGCAATTCAAATCGATTTTTTCGATATTCCTGACAGGAACGATCAGTCCATCGGGAAGCTTGAGAAATTTGCTTTTTTCAATTGCATCTTTGATAAATTCCGCGTGTTTTGTTTCAACGTAAGCAAGGGCAAGTTCACGGTTTTCGTCTTTGTACCAGACGGCGATTTTGGGAACGAATTGGATCAATTGATTTTGATTCATGATTTCTTAAAAAATTAATTACTAAAATCAGCTATTCGTGAGTATTCACTTTGCTTTTTCATTTCATCGAAAATTACGGTCAGATACGGTGCTCCTTCCTTGTTTTTCTTGCGAAATTTGGCGACACTCAAAATTTGGTTTTTCCAAAAATCATGCGAAAGCGTGTAGTTGAAGATCGTTTGAATTTGATTTTCATTGAGCTTGTATTCCTTTTTGATTTTTGCGACTTGTTCTGCCCATTGCTGTAAAAGCTCATCTTTGCCTTTGTCTTTTATCAAAACTGCCACTTGTGCTTTTCTTGATGCTTGAACTTCCAAATAATTTTTTGAAATTTGAAATTCAAAAGAGGAGTCCCCGAAAATTTTTTTCGGGTTATTACTTTCCTCTACTTTACTTTTCTTTTCTATACTATCCTTTACTATACTTTGTGTACTTTTGTCTTCCGAAACCTTGCTTGAGCGGGGTTTCTGCTTACATTTAATCCCCAAAAACTTACACAAGTCGGGTTTCTGCATACATTTACGCTTCCGACGTTCATAAACGCTAGCAATATTCCTGATGAATTTTTCACTAAAAATAATTTTATGAGACCAGAGTTCTTCATCAACAATTTCCATTTCGATCAAAAGCTCAATTATTTTTATCGCAGTATCCTCATTCACCTTGGTTTTTGTTAACAGAAACTTCCAGTTGGTGGTTTTTCTGCAATCATAAAAATGGTTCTCTTTACTTCCAAGCAATTCCAGTGTTTTAAATAAAAAGGCATATCCATCATTTCCGAAATCTCCCTCAAGAATCTCTATATTCTGAGAGCTAACCACAAAATGTGGAAAGTATTCGACGGTGTTTTTCTCTGGTCTTGCCATAGGTTAAATTAAACGTTTTATTATGTATTCCACCACGGAAACAGTGACCGCGTTTCCGAGTGTTTTATATCTTTGTGCATTTGAGATCTGCACCCTCTCTCCATCTTCACTTACTCCTGTTTTAGTCCAGTTATCAGGGAATGCTTGCAGACGTTCACATTCGAGAGGAGTTAAACGACGGATCGTTTTACCTCCCAGTACGAATGGTTGACGGTTGCCTCCCTGCATCGTGTTGAGCGTGGGAGAAATGCCTGTGGAACTGTACACACGATTATTGGAGTGCTTGGGTTTATTGATTTGCATAATCCCGTGCCGATCTTGTGATGTGAGAGTGAATGCCACATCTCCATCTCCTTTGAATCTTCGTCCTTCCTGCCTTTTTTTGGCTCGTGTTGGAGTCAATACAGGCACTACACCTGTTTGAGTAGCTCGGCCGCTTGTTCGCGGGAGAGGAAATATTTTGCGTCGGGGGATCTTTCCAAAATATCCGACAATGAAGATTCGCTCCCGATTCTGTGGGACTCCGAAATTCTTGCTGTTAAGAACCTGCCACTCGAAGCTATACCCCAGTTCTGCAAGCGTTTTGGAGACAGTTGCAAAAGTTTTTCCACCGTCGTGAGAAAGCAACCCTTTAACATTTTCAAAGAGGAAATATCGAGGTCTTTTGATTTGCAGTATTCTCGCAAGGTAAAAAAACAAACCTCCTCGGGTATCGGAAAATCCTCCTCGTTTTCCAGCGATTGAAAAAGCCTGACAAGGGAATCCTCCGACCAAGAGATCGAAGTCGGGCAATTCGTGTGCGTTGATTTTTGTAATGTCTCCATAGTTGGGGTTATTGAATTTGAATTTGTAAATCTGTTCCGCAAACTTATCAATCTCGCAGTGGCCGACGACTTCGACTCCGTTTCGCTCGAGAGCGAGGTCGAAGCCGCCGATACCTGAAAATGTTGAGAATGCTTCCATAACTTGTGTTGAGGTTAAATATCTAAAGCCTCCACACCTTTCGCGGAGTAGCGGTTTTCTTGGATTACTTTGATTTCATCCAACGTCCACGCTTTCTTGTTTTGCACCTCTTCGCAGAAGTCCTCCCACGCTTCTTCCCAGCCAAACATAGCAAACGGATTCGGCAGGAATTGCATCACACCAGTCTCCTGATCAAAGAGCGGCATTCCCGCCAGTTCTCGGATCATACGGGTATAAATCTCAATAAAGCGTAGTAATAATTCAGGGGTATATTCGACCACATACGGAGTTATTTGCGGACTTCCGTCGCGATTTTTGGTCTTCTTGATCTGGTCAAAGATCATTCGCTTCGGATTTACACCGTATTCTTTACGTACCAAGAACCAGTAAGCGGCCGCCTGTAGCTCAAAGACTGGGGCTGGTTCGTCCTGCTGTTTGACCAGTGCTACGGTTTTATGATCCACAATTACGTAATCTTCACCGTCTTTGACGATCAGGTCGCAAAATCCTTTGAGTGGAATTGGCATGGTGTTGCCATCTAAGTCTTCAAAATCCGACAAGAATTCATCTTCAACCGACACAATCTCTCCATATTCAGGTGGTGATTCTCGGTAAAATTCGATCGCCTGACGGAGATTCTTTTGAGATTTTTCAAGATTTCCCGATTTACCCCAGTCGATTCGATCTTCTCGGTCTTTGGCTGAGATGATACGTTCCTGCTCATCAATGGCAGATTCCCAGTCAAAATCTTTTCCTTCTTTTTTAGCTTTCCAGTAGCCTTCAAGCACAGCGTGTACGGCTTTCCCTTCGATAAGTGCAGGGCTTTCTTTTTCCTCAAATTCGAGCCTGACGTATCGTCTGAAAAACGATTGTCGGTCGGTGAGGTAAGTTCGGATGGCCGACATTGAGAGATGCCTTACGGCAAAGTTCGCAATTTGCGATTCGTTTAGAATATTTTTCATGATAGTAAAAGTTAAAATTAAAAGTTTGAGTCCCATGCAAAGCCATTCCCGAAGTGACCCCATTTAGCAGTTTCTTCAAAGATTGGTTTGTCTAGGGCGAGTTCCTGCTTCATGCGAGCAGGTACAAAAAAGTCACGATATTTTTCAGTAATATCGTTCGGAGAATCTCCATTAAAGATCACACTCACATGAATAGGTGTTTCTTCTCCGATGGAGTAAGCGACTTGCACAAGAGCATCGCGTACGTCATTGGTCTTTAGGAGATGTAGAGCAAGCTGTCTCGCTCGATAAGCTGCCGAGCGATCCACCTTCGTCCAGTCTTTTCCCGAAAAAGCTCCTCCTCCGACTGGTATTCGTGAGCCGTAGGCATCAACGACAATCTTGCGACCTGTGAGTCCCGTGTCGGCATCAAAGCCTCCTTGCTCCCAATCTCCTGCGGCGTTCAAAACAATCTGCGTTCCTTTGGCGAATTTGAGATTGTTTTTTTCCTGCCATTTGATCACTTCATCATAGAGTGTTTTATGCGTTACTCCTCGCCATGAAGCGACCACAACGACTACTTCTCCTTCTTCGTTGATTGAAATTTGAGTTTTGCCATCATCGGGATGGAGTTCGTAAAGATATCGGCACAAGCTTCGGGCAAGATAGTGTTCTTGCGGGATTTGTGCTTCGTTTTCTCGGCAAGCATAGCCAATCATGATTCCTTGATCTCCAGCTCCGCCTTTATCAACTCCCTGAGCAATTTCAGGCGATTGTCTTACTATATTCGATGAAACCTTGATCGGTTTGCCGATGATTTCTTGTGCGATCTTTTCAACATCAATTTCGGCTTTGGTTGTTAGCTCTCCAGTGATGAAGATTTGATCGTGTCCGCCCATGGTCTCAACCGCACACCGAGTGTTCAGGTCTTGCTCCAAACAAGCGTCTAGGATTGCGTCCGAAATTCGATCGCAAAGCTTGTCAGGATGCATGGGGCTTACAAATTCAGATGTTTTAAGCATTGTTATTAGGGTTAGATTGATAAGGATTATTATTTTTGAGGTTTACAAAATCAGCCAAAACTTCTTCTGCTACCTCGGGATTATTCGCTCTGAGCCATAGCAAATTTGAAACAATGTCATGCTTGATGTCGTTATTCCAAATATTCGCAATTTCCGAGTCGTTATAACCCTTTGCTTTCAGATGTTTGTAGTCATCTTCCTGATAACGACGATGGGTTTCGATGTCGTAGTGAAATTTAATCTCTTCTGTCTGCATCAATACCTCTCGAGCCTTGATAGCTTCTTCTCGAGTAGAAAATGATAGAAGTTTCATATTTTCGTCTGCTATGCCGATAAAAGTGCCATCTTCTTTTTTCATTTGCACTTCCCATCGTTGTTCCGAATTGTCGGCAGGATTGACTGCAACCTGTCTTATGAATAGTTTTTTCATAGTAAAAATGGTTAGAATTTGTTATCCTGCCTTTGCAGGTGTTCTCACTTGCGACTCTTGAGCTTCTTGTTCTTTAGACGGATCGGGAAGCTCTTTGAGTTCTTTGATTTTGGCTTTGCATCGTTTAATAAACTCCTTTGCCTCTTTTTCAGTGAGATCAGTGGAGCTTTTTTTATCGCAAAGCTTTTGCATGGTAAGTCGGCGAGTAGCTTCGGATTTCTCAGGCGTATACTTGAGTTCTCCATCTCCATTCGCTTCGGTGGGAAGCTTTTCCATATAAAGTTCCCAAAGTTCATTCCAAACTTTGTGCAGTTCTTCGCCTGTTTTTGGTTGGATTTTCTTTTCCACCTTGGGATCGGGAAGCTTAACCGTTTCTCCTGATTCAGTACTTACCTCGGTTTCTTGGTATTCCAACTCGTCTTCCCATTGCTCATCTTCGGCGTAAGTTCCCGCAAACATAGATTGGAAGGCCATGCGTAGTCCTTGAGCCTCAGCCACTTTTTTGATCATCGTGGCGGGCTTTGAGTCCCACAAAGTTTCTCCCATGTCGACGTATTGCTTTTTGAAGCGGTCATATTTCTTTTTGACCTTGCCGTCTTCATCCTTGTTTCCTTGGTAGTATTCCTTGAATTCAATAAATGTGAAAGTTGCCTTGGTGGCACTCTTTCTTTTGACGACACAATATGCTCCGATCAGATCGCCTCGATCTGTGACGGGATAAGAGTGTTTGACTTCGCCGTTTTCCACCTTGAAGTCATCTTTTTGATATACCGCATCCGTTAAATGGTAATCGTATTCGGGGTTTCTTTGTGCGGCTTTGCGGTAGCCGTCACGCCCGATGAATATGCTGGCGGGATTGTTTCCGTATTTCACCGCCCATATTTCGCGGAGAAAAGGATTGAGTCCCGTTGCCTGTCCGATTTGACAGAGAGTTGTGAACTCTCCCTCGGTCAGGTCTTTTCCGTAGATTTTCTTGATCTCCGCAAGAGCTTTATTCTCTTGCCAGATCATCTGCGGGTTTGCGACCGCTATTGCCTTGGTCGCCTTTAAGGCTGTAGTTTTTTTGCTCATGGCAATTTGGGTTAAATGATTAAAAAATATTTGAAACGCTGCGATTGCGTTGTTTCCGTCTTTTACGCCTCTTAATCCACAGAAAGAGGCGGTGAATGTCCCTTTGGGTCGGGAGGTCTGTGTACTCGCCACGGATCTCCGCGTATACGCAAACTGCCACTTCCATCGCACAGAGCATGAAGCAGAATCCACTGAAGTAGATCATTACTACCACCAGCTGGAAGCACCATTCGTCCGATAAGATTTGCACAGTTTCCATATAAGGTTAAAAATATAAAGGGATAAAAGGGGTTTTATGCTCCTCATCAAGGAGGTTCTTTTTTTCTAGGTCTCGCCTTGCTTCTTCTAATATTGGAATTAGTCCCTTGAAAAAATTCACCACTTCCTGCTCTTCCACCGTTAATTTTTCCGCTGATTCTTGGGACATTTTTCATTGTTAAATTTAAGAGTTAAGTTTTTGTGCTGCCTCACGAATCCTTCGATTCTCATCATGTTTTTTGAAATCCTCTAAAGCAGGAGAGAATCCGAGAATGATTGTGCGAGTTTTTTGACGATACATATCGTATTTCTCGGCAAGTTCTTTATAGGTGTAGCCTTTGAGCCATAATTCCCACATTTCCTGTCGAGTTTTTTCGGGGGTGCTGTATGGTCTACCTGTTTTTTTACTCGTTTGTGATACCATTTTGGAATAATTAGAGGTAAAATTTTTTGCCCTAAGGGCTTTTTTAACGGTCTATCCCGTTTCTTCACTACCCATTATATTGGTTTGGCATAGGAAGTCAAGAAAAAATAGTATAGGTTTTAGTGAAAAATAGTAATTTGTCTTGACATTGAACCCGAGATGGAATAAACTTTGAAGCGAAAACGGTATAACTTTTAATTTTAATCCTTTAACCATGGCCTCACATCAAAAAATAATCACCCGTATAAAAGCTGTCCGAGAGGATCTAGGGTGGTCGCAGGCAGAGCTTTCCCGTCAGATGGGACAAGCATCTAACACGATTCAGAAGATCGAAAGCGGGTTTATTAAAAACCCTGAAAAGTATCTTCCGCAGATTGCGGAAACTACAAAAAAGCCCCTATCCTATTTCTTCGGAGAAGAGAATGCTGAATTGACAGAGTTTGCAGATAAAGCAAGAAAATACGATGCTCTCATGGAGCTTATAAAAGAAAGTGGGATTTTAAGTGGTGGCACTAATAATAGCGTGAATAGTAACGGTGGAGCAAGCAACGTTACCGTAGGAGGTAATGGCAATAATGTAAATGTTCATCCGAATGCAGATAAAATTATTCAGGAAGTTTTAAAGAAAGATTATGCAGAAAACGAGCTTATTTTTAAAATCCTTCAATTAGAACATGAAGAACGAGAGAAGCTTCTCGAGCTTTACCAGTTCATGAAGGACAAACCTAATAAAAAATAACACCATGATTAATTTACAAAATTTAACTCCCGAAGAGCAAAAAGAACTTGCTCGTTTAACTAAAAAAGCCACTGAAGAAAAAGATGTTAAAAGTGAAAGTGAAGAATATACGCCTGAAGAAGAGGAAATAATTGAATTTTTTATGGATTTGATTCCTATCCTTCAAGATGCTGCAGTTGATCTCGAAAAGAAAGGCTTGTTAAACAGAAAAGATTTTTTAACCAAGGAATAACATGAAGAAATATCTCGCATACTGTCGTGTATCTACCAAGGCACAGGCTGACCGAGATAACTCTCTTCCCGTGCAAAGACGAGCAATCAAAGAATACGCTCAAAAGAAAAAGCTAGAGGTGGTCGAATGGTACAGTGAAGCAAAATCAGGCTTTAAAGGAAAGCGTACTGAGTTTCACAAAATGATCGAGCAGCTAAAAGACCCCTCAATAGAAGGGGTTATTTTTCATAAGTTGGATCGTAGTTCCCGAAATGTCGGAGACTTTTCGGTTCTTGATAAACTCATGACCAAAGAAGGGAAAAAGATTGTGGTTATTGAAGGTGAATTCGACACAGAAAAGGCGGCAGGTCGCCTTGCATTCCGTCAATTTTGCAATATGGCGGTTTGGTATTCAGAAAACTTGTCAGAGGAGGTAAACGCCAAAATGGCAGAAGTTTTGCGTAAGGGTTATTATCCAACCCATGCTCCAATCGGTTATCGAATTGGAATTAAAGGACAAGATGATGACTTCAAAAAGAAATATCCTGATCCAAAACTTGCACCTTTTGTAAAAGAAAGTTTTAGGCTCTTTGCAACGGGAAACTATTCTCTTCGTAGCCTTTGCGACTACATGAAGAGCCGAGGGATGACTAATTCCCATGGAGGAGAACTTCGTAAGGGAGTTTTTGAGCGAATGCTAAAAAATCCTTTCTACTATGGAACTATTAAATGGCAAAAAAAGAATACGGGAAAGATCATCCTTTATCAGGGAAACCACGAAACATTAATTACAAAAGCCCTTTACGAAAAAGTACAAGCCATCATCGAGGGCAGAACACAACAAGGAAAAACAAAACATGACTACACTTATTCAAAAATGGTGAAGTGTGCTTGTGGTCATTATTTAATTGCAAGTAAACACAAAGATCATATTTACCTTGAATGTCAAAATAAGAAATGTGACTTTACTTCAATTAGAGAAGATCAATTAGAAGACAAGGTTGTTACTCTTGTAGCAAGATATTCGCTTGAAGGTGAGTTTGTGCAATATTCCCGTCTGGCAATTAAGGATATGTCAGGAAATATTCGAGAAGATAACAAAGAAAAAAGGAAAGCTCTTAATATGAAGCTTTCACAGCTTGATGGTCGTCTTCAAAAACTTAATAACGCAGTTATTGAGGGCTTCTTTGATCCGCAGGAGGGAATTGAGGAGAAAAATAAAATCGTTGAACAGAAGCAAACTTTGATCGAACAGCTAGGCAGGGCGGAGACAGAAAAAGAAGATACTCTTTGGAATTTAACCGAGAAAGTCATTTCATTTTTCAATATTCTGCCAAATAACTACCGAAATTTGAGTCCAATCGTCAAAAGAAAGCTTTTGAACTTTCTTTTCTTGAACCTGCGACTAAACGGTCAAAAACTGCTTGCTGAAGCGGTTTCTGAATTTGAAAATTTGAGATTAGCCAATAATCGGCTTGAGGGCGAAAAGCTCCTCTTGAACCTGCGACCAGACGCTGAAAAACCGCTTAAAGAAGCCTTCCCCATGATGGCAGAAAGCCTTTCTAAGCCTGATTTTCATTCTGGTCGGGGTGAAAGGACTCGAACCTTCGACCCCACGGTCCCAAACCGCGTACTCTAGCCAACTGAGCTACACCCCGACATTTTTTACCACTCAGAGTATATTAATTACACTTCTCAAAGTCAAGAAAAACTGATAGATTTATTATAGTGGTTCAATGATATAATTATTATCTATGCAAAGATTGTTTACTCATATAATGGGGGTATCGGTATCAAGGTTTGGTGATGGCGAGGTGTTAGGGTATATCTATAGCACTATTATTGATCCAGAGAGAGGTCAAATAAAAGGGTTTTACGTGAAAACTAATGAAATATTTCCTAGGAAAAAGATTTTACTTACTAAAGATATATATAAATGGAAGCTCAAAGTATATATACAAGATGAATCAGTATTATGTGATACAGATGATATTATCCGGTTAAAGGATCTATTGAGTAATGGTATATATATATTGAATGCTAAGGTCTATAGTTTATCTAATATATATATAGGTAAAGTTTATGATTATAATTTCGATCTCCTAACTTTTAAAATAATCAACCTATTTATAATAAAAAGATTTTTATTTTTTAATATACAAAAACGGATAGTACCTAAAAAAGAGATTATAGAGATATTACCTAACAGAATAATTATTAAAAGCAGTTTAAAACTTTCTAAATGGAGGAGAAAACAGATAATTAATTTAAAGAACTTCGTGTTTACACCTACACCGGAAAATAGTATAGCTATGGAAACATCAGAAAAATAGTTCAAAAGATCCCCCTTAAATTAATAAGGAAGGATCTTGTTATTTTATAATTATTGTTTATCCAGCGTTTTGTTGTACTCCTAAAACAAAGTTTACTAGTGAGTAAGCAAGTAATACTATTACGATACCTATTACAGCCCACATGATAATAGTTTTACCTTTACCTGTTTGTTCATCATCTCCAGCAGATGTTACCATTAATACACCAGCATAAATAATAACAGCTACAGCAGCTAACCCTAGAAATCCAAGGAAATAGTTTATATAACTTATAACTGTTTGTCTAAAATCATCACCACATGTTGTGCCTGGAGGGCAATCACCTGGTTGAATTAGATTTTGAGCTTTAGTAGAAGTCACGAACGCTAAACTTAATACTAAGACAGAAAGAAGTTTGCTTGTTAATTTTTTCATTTTTGTTTATATTAGATTTTCTTAAATCTTTAAATTATACACTATTTTCAGTATGAGATGCAAGGAATTTATTTTTTTTGTTGAAAATACTTATATATATACTTGTTTTTAGGTAGAATAAAAAAAACATATTATTAATTTTATAGGTTTTAAAACTAAATATTTTAAGTTATTAATGAAGAGTTCCAAGATAATCTTTTTAGCTCTTTAGATACAAATTGTAGTTTTTTTAAGGATGAGATTTTTAGTATTAATGGTTTTAATCAATATATAACTATAAAAGAGAAAATTAATATTCTAATAAGGATCGTATTAATCTACTTAAATATAGAATATAATAACTGATATTCAGGTGAAAGTAGTAAGCGGCGTAAAAAAATCTAAATATTGATGAATATATATTACCTATATTATAAGATAAATTGAGTAAATTATATGGCGGTGATAAATATATGATAAGACGTGAGAATTTGGATAAAATGAAACAAGTTTATGAAAAACATATTAATAGAAAGGGGCTATCGAAAGATTATTTAAGGTTTGTTTATGAAATAGATAATCTAATAGAGACTTATGATGAGTTATTAGAAAAATTTAAAATAAAAATTTACAACTAAAAATTTGGATCAAGTAAGAAAAAAATGGTATAATATCAAGATATATAACAAAAAAAATATGGAAAACAAAAAAAATAGTCTATCTATAATATATTTGATAGTACTTCTAGTATCGGTTATTATAGGTCTTTCTATGTATGTCTATACACAGAGACCAGATTTGATGAGGTATTTTACAGGTGAAGTGCTTAATATATCAGGGTGTCAAAAAGTATCCACTAGGACTTATAACCGGTATAAAGGATGGCTAAATGATATAGATATACAGATAGATGAATTACAAGATAGATATGAATCTATACTTTTAATAAGTGATGATGATTTAAAGCCATATACAACAATAAATGATTTAATGAATAAATACGGTGATATATTTATGGCTAAAAAAAATGAGTTAGATTGTAATATAAAAGATTTCTTTGAAAAACCTTTATTCAATTTAGAAGTGCTTGTGTATGAATCTATAGATAATTACCATGATCAATACGAAAATATCTATACATGTAGTTTTAAAGACGAGGAGTTAGAAACAGAATTAAGAGATAAATTAGGTGTCCTATCAAAAAAAATTAATAATTTGATAGGGAATAATCTTAGTACTAATTTAGATATTTGAAAAAACCCCTACTTATTAAAATCTTAAGTAGGGGGGTAAGTTTTATTTGGGTTCATAATTAATTTTTATTTTAAACTTTCTATGTATCCTTGTACTAGACGTATAGCGATGAAAAATGCAAAATTCATCCCCATAAAAACTACTATACTGTCAAATTGAAAATATCTTTTTATATTACATACTATAAATATAGCAAGTGGGATAAAGAAAATAAGATATATTATTAAGTTCGGTATATCTATACTGACTTTATTTCTTGAATAACTATACTCTTTTTGTGAAGCTCTGTTACTATTTGAATAGCTTTTAGGTTTTTTGTCTCTAAAACTAGAAGAACCACCGCCGGATTATGAGTTTCGCACGAGTTAAAATCAAAAAATAGAAATGGCTTAGGTAAAAGATAAATAGTAATTCAATTTTGAGAAATGGGTGTTGCAATATAGAATAGATAAATATTTGTAAGACAAGTTAAAAATAGAAGTGGCAGTCTGGGATATCAAGCTTGGCAAAATCAAGATTCACAAATTTAGGAGTAAAAGATTTATCAATATTGATATAAATACAAGGCAAATAAAATTCAAGAAATTCCCAAAAAAAAGTTGATCAAACGAGGTTCCATCCCTCATCAAATTCTCTTTGTGTTTTACTTTTCTTGAAAGAAATATTAGATTTATTTGAACTTTTTCCCACTTATTTTCCTTTCAAATAACCGTAAATATTAATGATCAATTCAATTAAATTATAATCCTCTTATAGAAAAATACAATATATCTCTGGGCACTCTTTTGCCTGAGTTCGTCATGATAACTTTTTTAAAAAAATAAATGGCTTATTGTAAAAAAAAAGAGGCTTAGGTTTTGGGAAAAGGGTGTTTCATTGCGGAAGTCAGGGAATTATTAATTCCTATTTCTAAACGCTTAAACTATTTGTCAAATTCACCAAAAAAGATTTTGAGCTTAAGGTAGTAATTAGGTAGAGCAACTAGAAGTAATTCCCTTAGAAAATTTCTGGAGCATATCGGATTCGAACCGATGGCCTTCTCGGTGCAAGCGAGACGCTCTAGCCAACTGAGCTAATGCCCCTAAATATTTAATTAAACAACCTACCGACAGAGTTTTTTAGTAGGAGATCTAGACCTCCTATCATATAAACGAAAGATATTATCATTATGAGTATCCCTATAACAGTTAATCCGTCTTCTGTATTCCTAAAGTATTTCTCTAGTATAGAGATAGAACCAAAAAATTCTCTTACTATCCTTCTGTATATTATCAGCACGAAAGCTAAACCTATAAACAAACATCCAAGAATAAATCTTTCCAGCATACAAATTATTTAATGAACAGTTTAATATCTTTTTTTCGCATGTTCAAGTTTACCAAAAAATAAAATGAATGCAAGAAAAATAGGTTTTTTTAATTTATTTCCCAAACACTGATAATAAAGGAGCTAATGCTGAAAGGAATAAAACTGATATTGCGATAATAACTATGGTTTTTTTTATGGTCTTTTTCTTCATATTTTATTTATTAATATAATTTAACAATAATTTTGATATTTCTTTTATTGATATAATTTAACAATAATTTTGATATTTCTTTTATTGATATAATTTAACAATAATTTTGATATTTCTTTTATTGATATAATTTAACAATAATTTTGATATTTCTTTTATTGATATAATTTAACAATAACTTTGATATTTCTTTTATTGATATAATTTAACAATAATTTTGATATTTCTTTTATTGATATAATTTAACAATAATTTTGATATTTCTTTTATTGATATAATTTAACAATAACTTTGATATTTCTTTATCAACCCATTTACTTTTACTCTTCAACTTTTATATCCATATCGTATTTACTTATATTGTTTTTAGTGTCACTTATCTCGAGCTTAACTTTATATATCCCCGGGTTACTAAATTTATGTGTAGGGTTCCTATTATCAGAGATAAACCCGTCCCCGAAGCTCCATTTCCAGTTTTTTATTGTCCCTGTAGCACATTTTGAACTAAAACTTACTGAGAGTGGCGCTTTACCTGTTACACGGCTAGCCTCAAAACAAGCCTGTAAAGGTACGACCCTAGCAAATACCTTCTTAGTAGTTACAGCCTCTTCGCCTGACGCGCTATATATCTTTAGTTTCACATCGTAATTACCTACATAGTTATATAGATGTGATGTTATAGCGCCTGTAGGGATAACCCCGCTACCATCACCGAAATCCCATTCATAGTTTACTATATCACTGTTATCAGAGGTAGTAGATTGGCTAGCATCAAATTCTATAGTCAAAGGCGCCGGGCCGGAGCAGTTAGTAGGCGATTTACAAGATATTATAGCTTTCGTTTCTGATTCTTTTATCATGATATTAATAGTGGCTATACTTTCTTGGTTATCTGTATCAGTAACTTTGAGTGTTATTTGGTAGCTACCGGGATCTCTAAAGATATGTTCGACTATATTCCCATATTTATCATATTTATTATCACCGTCAAAATCCCAAGCATAATCTACAATATTGTTATCTTTATCCTCTGATAAAGAGCCGTCAAAATTGACTTTAAAAGGTACGACACCTTCAAGTAGGTTCTTTGTCTCATTATAGGTTGGTGTAGTGTTGATTTTAGCGATAGGGATAGAAGATTTATCTCTGACTATAATATCTAGTTTAGTGTTTTCTTTATTTCCTTGTTCGTCTAATATTGTTAATACAACAACATATTTGCCCGGGATCTTATATATATGGTTCTGTTTCTCGCCTGATTTCTCTGGTGAACCGTCCCCGAAATTCCATTCATATTTCTTTATTTTACTGTTAGTGCTTATCGAATTCTTAGCACTGAGCTGTACTTGGAAGGGTGTGTTACCTTCGTTGCTAGGAGTAATCTCTATAACAGGTCTCAGTTTGATATCTTCTTCTTTTTCTATAGTGACGCTTTTTTTGTAGTTGTTTATTATACTGTTTTGATCGACTGTTTGAAGATTGATCTGATAACTACCGATTTTGTCAAATACATAAGTTGTTTTGGGTGATTTTGTCTCTATATCGAACACTTTATCATCATCGAAATCCCATTTATATATACTGATTTTTTGGTCCCTAGTTAGGTCGGTCGCATCGAACTCGATACTCAATGGCGCGGGGCCTTGGTCAGGGGTGGCTTTAAATGCTGCGCTGTTGACGGTAAAGGTTTTCGAGTATTCCTGATAGTTCTTCTCGTCAGTAAATATTTTGACGTTGACAGTAAATGTGCCTTTAGTATTGATAAGCCTTGTGACAGTATCCTGGTTAGGGTTTATTTCGGTCTCGTATTTCTTGTTACCATCAAAATCCCATAAGACTTTCTTTATACTCAATTTTTTTGAGTTAAGGATAGCCCTGATATTTTTTAAGCTAAACTCAATAGTAAGAGGCGCCTGAAGCTTCGAGATCTCGTTTACATCAGGTGTTAGCACTATCTCCGCTTTGATCCTAGCGATATTACCTGACACAGGTAGATTATTAACAAAATTATATATGATTATCCATAAAGGTATAATAAAAACAAGTATTAATAAATTAACTAAAAGCATGGTCAGCCCTTTTTTCTTTTTATCTTTCTGGTCTTTCTTGGCTGAAGCTAATATGAACGATCCGATAACAGTCAAAATAAAAAAGATAAACGCTAACGGAAAAAATGACCATTGTATAGCTGTAAGGATAAAATCTTTTAAATCCCTATCATTAAGTAACTGGAAATTACCTAAAAAGGTTGTGTTATCTTTGTTTAACCATAAAATAAATATACCTAAACATATACTTAGAATATATAAAAACAGGAACCCGATCAAACATCCTGTTACCGGGAACTTCTTCTTAACAGGTTTTATCTGTTTTGTAGAAACAGTATTGTTTTGGTTCTTGGCTTGTGTTTTTATATCGATATTTTTTTTTACCTCTGGCGGTAAATTAGCGTATACTTCAGGGGGTATTTGATTATTATCCACTTTTTTTATTGGTTAGTATTTTTCTTAAAGATTCTATCATAATATAATAAAAAAATTAAAGATTTTTAAAAAAAGGTATCTAGAAAAGATACCTTTTAATAGATTTTGATATTACTAAAACTATTCTATCTCGTTTTCTAGATTCTTTATATCGTTCTCTATATCTTCTACGTTGATATCAATATTTTTCATATCCCTGTTACCGGAACCGTCAGTTTTAATCTCTTCTAACTCTATCCCAGGCGGTAGTAACATATTCATACTTTCTTGTAATGTTTTTGTTACTTCCTCAAACGTGATAAAATCTTTTGGCTCAGTGATCTCTATATTACCGTTCAGGTTGTCCATCGTAACAGGTAGCCTGATTTTATAATCAGCACCGGTTTTAGGGTCTTTGAAATTGATTTTCATCTCTAAATAATAGACATTATAATCATCAGCACCAATATTAAGGTGTATTTTTACATCTATTTTTGATAACTCTTCTTTAGCTTTTTTTATCTGTTCCTCAGAGACAAGCTCACCCATATCTTTAGATATTTTTGCTTGTAAATCAACAATACCATCAGTATTAATTTTTACCTCGTAATCATAAACATATCTACCTCCAAGCTCTTTGATCCCATTATCTTTTTCTAGTGTAAATATACTTGAATCCACTATTTTTTTCTTATAAATATCGAAAATTTTCGTATCATTCTCTTGATCAAGCGCCATTTTGACTAAAGGCGGTATATTATCGATAGATAGTTCCATCCATTTGTTTTTATATTTATTTAGTAACGGTTCTACCTGCATAATAAAGAATCTGAATTGATCAGGCACTTTATAGTCATTAACTTGTAGAAACATCTTATCTTTTAATACTATACTAGATATATCGAAACTCATTTCACCTTTCATCATAGGTGAATCCATATTTGTATTAACTTTAAAATCTAAACCGAATTTTTTGTTATTCATATCTTTTTTGTCTATTTTACCTTTAGCGTCAATATCTAGTTTAAAAGTACCATTTTGACTTAACACTTCGATCTGAGGTTTGGTTTCAAAACTAGCTGATAGAGTATCAAGAGACTTGATTTTCATCTCCTTTATAACCTCTTGAAACTGTTTTTCTTGTGGTGGTTTTTTAAACCCACACGCAGACACCATAAACACTAAAGCAAGTGTTAGTGTCGCTACTGTAAATCTTTTAAAATTAATCATTTTGTATATTGTAAAAAAATAAAAAATCTAAAACGGTGAGCTAAATATACTTTTATCGCCTAATGATTCTTCTATCCGTATCAGCTGGTTATACTTGCATACCCTGTCGGTTCTTGATACTGAACCGGTTTTAATCTGGCCGGTATTTAAACCGACAGATAGATCAGAAATAGTTGTATCTTCAGTCTCTCCTGATCTATGTGATACTATACATTTTAACCCATTATCTTTAGCTAGATTTATAGCTTCTATAGTTTCAGTTAGAGTACCTATCTGGTTAGGTTTTATTAAAACAGAGTTAGCTAGGTTATCAGTTATCCCCATCTTTATACGTTCGGTATTAGTAACAAATAAATCATCGCCTACTAGTTGTATTTTATCTCCTAGTGTATCCATACACGATTTAAAACCATCAAAATCATCTTCACTGTGTGAATCTTCTATAGATATTATAGGATACTTGTTAACTAAATACTCGTAATAAGATGTTAATTCATTTGAGTTAAGATACCCATTATCAATCTTGTATTTACCATCTATATAAAACTCAGAAGCAGCAGCATCTAACGCTATCTTGATCCTATCAGTATACCCACACTCATCTATCGCTTTTACTATATAATCTAATACCGCTTCATGCGTTTTTATTTGAGGTGCGAACCCGCCTTCATCGCCAACGGATACCGTTAGCTTATCAGCTTTTAGTATATTTTTTAATCTATGGAATACTTCAGCACCGAATCGTATTGACTCACTAAACGAGTTAGCGCCTGTCGGTACTATCATGAACTCTTGGATAGATAGCCCGGAATCAGAGTGTTTACCTCCGTTTATGATATTCATCATAGGCATAGGTAAAACCTCATAGCTTTTGTTACCGGATATATAAGCATAATACTCGTATAAAGATATTCCCTTTTCTAAAGCTGCTACTTTTGATATAGCTAAAGATACACCGAGGATCGCATTAGCGCCTAAAAACGATTTGTTTTTAGTGTTATCTATCTCTTTTAGCTTGTTATCTATTTTGGTCTGATCCAAAACTGAGTCTCCGATTAATTCATTTTGTATTATATTATTAACATTAGATACAGCTTTCAAAACGCCTTTACCGTTAAACCGTGTTTTATCGTTATCTCTTAACTCACACGCTTCGTGTGTCCCGGTACTAGCACCGGAAGGTACAGCAACACGTCCAAAATGATTCTCAGTAAAAACATCGACCTCCAGAGTAGGATTCCCTCTGGAATCAAGTATCTCTCTTGCTATTATCTTTTTGATCATAATACTCAGTTATAAAACGGGTTAGAATACTCGTTTGAAGCGACAGCTGTATCCCCTCTGATAAAGACCGGTGTATCATATGTATGCATGTTAGCTATAACAGGATCATCTTCTATCAACCCAAGAGATTGGACTTTAGATATCTTGATATTTAGTAGCTCACCCTCAGTTATTAATGCTTCACGTTCTTTTTTTAGTTGCATCAATTGATAGGTTTTTGTGCTAATTTTATTTGTGTGTGAAAGATAAGTAAGAGCAAGCAAACATATCAGCGATATAGATATAAAAAGTAAAGAGAATATACTGATTTCTACTTTTTCTGAAAGGGTTCTTTTGTTTCTGATTGTTTTTTTCCGGGATTGAGACATTAATATTTTGGTTTTAAATTATTTTTTCTGCTATGTATAGTTTTGCACTTCTACTTCTGGGGTTATAGCTAACCTCTTTCTCAGAAGGTTTTATTGGTCTATGTATTTTTATATGTTTTCTGAAGTTACATACACAAACCGGGATTTTTTTGTCACAATGACAATCTTTGTTATAATATCTAAACACTTTTTTGACTATTTTCTCTTCAAGAGAATGATAAGTAATAACATGTAATACCCCACCTTTGTTTAAATATTTTATTGATTTAGGTAATATCTCTTCTAGGTTTTTTAACTCGTTATTGACCTCTATCCTCAAACTTTGAAAGACTATCTTACATATTTTATTTAAATATTTTTCGCTATAGCTTTTTTTTATTATATTAACTAAATCAAAAGTAGTATTTATTTTTGTTTTTTTCAGTGTTCCTGCAAACGAGTAAGCTTTTTTTAGATCACCGTACCCCCTAAAAATATCTGTTAACTCTTGTACTGTATATGTTTCTAAAACCTCTTTAGCAGTATACCCTTTATCTTTATTAAATCTCATATCCAGAGGGCCATCTAATTTATACGAGAACCCTTTCAAAGGGTTATCTATATGAGGAGATGAAATCCCAAGATCAAGTATCATATAATCTATTTTTGTATCAATATATTTATCAAAATCTTTATAGTTATCGTTGATAAATTCGATATTACCATTCAATCTTTTTTTTGCTATAGCTAAGTTGTCTTTATCGGTATCGAAAGCATAATATTTCGTTTGCTTACCTGTTTTTCTTATCAGAGATTTAAGATGACCACCTAATCCGACAGTGCCGTCAACCCCAATTTTTATCGGGATTAAAGGTAAATTATTAGTTACACTCTCTAAAAGAACCGGGATATGCTTAGTAATTTTTTCCATTTAATACTCGCTCTTATACTTTGTCTTAAAAATCTTATATAAAAAATCGTTCAACATTAAAAATTTATATCTAAAAACACCTTTCGTCAAACATTATTTTACTTAAATTAATAGTATTTTGTATAGATAGTATACAAATTTTGTTCACTATGTCTTGTATTTGTCTTTATTAATAGCCATATTATATTATTCTAATATGGAATTTTATAGGTAAAAAATGGCGTTGCGATATTTTTTTTTTGTTATAAAAATATAGATAGGAAATCTTTGTTTTTTTATTGAAAGATTTAACTATCAAAAAATCTTTATTTTTGATGGTTTTTTTTGTTTTAAAATGGTATAATACAAAGATACGAATAAAAAAACGTCTATGAAAAAAGTTCTTATATTATTTATTTATATTATATTCTTTTTATCAGGAGGTTTTGTTGTAAATGCAGAAAATTATGAAATAAACATAAATAGTTATAATATTGGTAATTTTAAAAAAGATTTTGGAGGTACTTCTACTCTTTTGGAAAGAAATATTGAGAAGCAAAATAATAAAATTGAAGAATATCTGGAAAAGAAATTAGCTAAGCAATATGAAAAAATAAAAATAGATACTGCGGCCAAAGAAGCTGATATTTCAGAGGAATATATAGAAAAAAGTAATAATTTGGAAAAAATTTATTTGGGGAAATATAGAGTAAAAGATATCTCTTCTTTGAAAAATACATATCCAGTATTTTATGATCAATATAAAGAAAAAAAACTTTTACTTGATGATGAGCTTAATTACGCTTTAGAAGCGTTGAAATCAACAGAATACCAGAAATTAAAAGAGATAGAGAAAAAGAGTGAGAATTTGAAGACTGATATAAACGGGATCAAAACTATAAGAGATAGAGATAGTCTTAGAAATATTCAAGAGGCTAATACTTTATCACAAAATAAACAAATAGAAAGATTATCAGCTAATTTAAAAGATATTGATACTGAAATACAGACCAAACAATCTCAAATTAATAGTAGTTCTACTGATCCTAAAACAGTTAAGAGGAATAATGAGCTTGAATCTGAGATCACGAAACTTAAATTAAAAAGAGAGGGGTTGGAGTTGCAAAAAGAGGTATCAGAAAAAGATAGGATATATAAAAATGATTTAGCTGTAAAAGAGAAATACGAGAACGATGTGAAGAATGCTGATGATAATTTAAGAAATATCGAGTCAATAGAGAAATCATTAGATACTCCAAAATCTTATAAAGATGTTGCAAATAAACTTGGTATAGATATAAAAAAAGAGGGTAAAGATATAGCTGATAATGAAATAAAGGAAAAGGTTGAAGCACAATTAAAAGAAGAGAAAGCAAAAGCAAAAAAAAACAAAGAAACTGCTACTAAAAACCTAGAAAAATCAAAAGAGATTCTAAAAACTAGTGAGGATGAGAGACTTAAATCTTTTATGAAGCTTATGGATAGATCTGTATCTAAAACAAGCAAAGAATCTTTTAATTTAACTAAACTAGGAGGCACTTTTTTATCTCAAGGTAATTTTGATACAAAAAAAGGTGTTATAGGGGTAATAGAAAATATTTTGAAATATCTTATCTTTGCTGCCGGTATTTTAGCGGTATTAGGGGTATCGGTAGGCGGTGTTATGATCATGACGGGAGGGGCTGATGATAATATGTTACAAAACGGGAAGAACGCTATATTTTATTCTGTTATAGGTATAATTATAGTTCTATTATCGTATGTGCTTATATCTACTGTACAATCTATTATTTATGGTATATCTAATATATGAAACTTAAACTAATTATTATAGTCTCTATTATTACTTTTTTTAGTGTTAATATATCTTACGCGCAACAGAATAATACCACAGATAGTGTGTTACCTGATATACAGATGCTTGAAAAGATAGGAGAAAAGGATTTTGAACCTACTCCTATAGAAAAATCTGAAGGTAGTTATAGTATAAGGATTATTGAGGATTATATAGCGTATTTATATCCTTATGTTGTTGCGCTTGTAGCGTCTTTAGCGTTATTAATGGTTGTAGTTGGATCTTTAGAGATAACTATGGCTGGAGGTGATAGTGGTAAAGTATCGGAAGGTAAAGACAGGATAATGTATGCTATTTTTGGTTTATTACTGCTTCTTTTGTCCTCTCTTATATTATGGACAGTTAATCCTACATTTTTTACTTATGGATAATATGTTTATTAAATTAACGTTAAAAATTCTTATTATTTATTTATTTTTTTTGCCTTATATATCGTTTGCTCAAGATGCAAAAGAAAAAATGGTAGACGGTGAAACAAGGATAACCCAACCGGCTTTGATAGGTTGCGATCAAACTACGGGAGTAGGATGTACTTTTGAGAAAGGGTTAGAAAAAAGTGTTGCTGTTAAAAAAGTTTTACCTCAAGTGATAAAGACTATGATGCTTTTTGCGGCAGCTATGTCTTTGATATTTATTATATATTCGGGGTGGCAATATATTATAGCGTTAGGCGATGATAATACTTATACACAAGCAAAAAATAATATTTTGTATTCTATCATAGGTCTTATCATTTCTATTTTATCGTATGCTATAGTGGATATAGTATCATCTATTACATGGGTATGAAAAAAAATATAATTATTATATCTATAGGTTTTTTTTTAACGATTGTATCGGTTTTGTTTATCGATTTTAATACTTATACGATAACAGGTGATTCTGTATTGATAAAAACTAAGTTAAACGAATATAAAAATCAGATAAGTAATGAAGCAGGAGTAACAATAACTGAAGGAGATTTTTTTAAGAATTTTTTACCTAAATTGATAGATACGAGTATAAAAGTGTTTGGGTCAGTGATGCTGATAATGATAGTTATATCAGGTATATACTTGGTGTTAGGTGGTGTCGATGAGAATTTTAAGGAGCAGGCTAAAAAGATTTTTTATTATTCTATTGTAGGTGCAGTGATTATTACTGTGTCGTTTGCGATAGTTTACGGTATAACACAAATTAATTGGACAGGATGAAAAACAAAATATTTATAGTATCGGTTATAACTTTGTCAATAATTTTGGCGCTAAGTTTTTTATCTTACAATAGAGATGAGTTTATAGAGTATCTTATTAGTGATCTAAATATGGAAGGGTTACTTGATTATAGAAGTAATATCCAAACCTCAGATAAGACTCTACCTAAAAGCAAAGAAGGTTCAGTTGATGGTGTGCCGAAAGGTATAACTAAAATCGAATCACCGAATTTTATTGCAAAACCTTTAAAGAATGACCCTGGATATTTAGTAGCTAATACTATAGCTAATGTTTTGTATATAGCTGCGATACTAGCTGTTATAATAATTATTTATGGGGGGATAAGGTATATTATGTCTTATGGTGCTGATGATAATATTGAATCAGCGAAAAAGATTATTCTATGGGCTATTATAGGTTTAATAATAACAATATTATCATATTTTATCGTACAAAATATAATAGAGTACGTATATATACAAATAAAATAAATTTTTATAAAAAATAGAAAAAGTTTAGTATTAATTTAAAATAAGATCTTTTAGTTGCATAATGATATTTTTTATATTAAAATATCGCGTGGTTAAATATTAAGTACTAAAATGAAAAACCCAATCTATATTACTACATCAATAGCTTATGCCAATTCTAAACCCCATATCGGGTTTGCTATGGAGCTAGTTGAAGCTGATGCTTTCAATAGGTATTTTTCTATGATGGGGTATGAAACTTATTTCTTAACCGGTACTGATGAGCATGGTATAAAGCAACAGAAAACTGCAGAGGAGTTAGGTATACACCCAAAAGAGTTGTCTGATAAGAATGCGCAACTGTTTATGGAGTTGAAAGATAAACTTAACTTAAGTTATGATAATTTTATTAGAACTAGTGATAAAGAAAAGCATTGGCCATCAGTGGTCCAAATATGGAACAAGATAAAAGAGAATGGAGATATATATAAAGATAAATACGAGGCTCTGTATTGTAATGGTTGCGAATCATTTATTACTGAAAAAGAATTAGTTGATGGGAAATGCCCTATACATAAGAAAGAGCCTGATAAAGTGAGTGAAGAGAATTATTTTTTTAGGTTATCTAAATACGGTAAAATTATAAAAAAACTTATAGAGTCAAAAGAGATAGAGATTGTGCCTGAGTTTAGGGCTAAAGAGATCCTTAATCTTATAGATAAAGGGTTACATGATATAAGTTTTTCAAGATCAAAAAAAACTTTGTACTGGGGGATCCCGGTACCGGATGATGATACACAAGTTATGTATGTATGGTGTGATGCGTTAACCAATTATATATCAGGATTAGGGTACGCTAAGAATGATGAGCAATATAAAAAATTTTGGCCTAACGTGATACATGTTATAGGGAAAGATATAGTAAGGTTCCATACTGCTATATGGCCCGCGATGCTTTTATCTGCGGGTGTACCTGTACCAAAGAAAATATTTGTTCATGGGTTTATAACATCTGAAGGCCATAAAATGAGCAAATCGTTAGGTAATATTATTGATCCGAACGATATTATTAAAATATATGGGGTGGATGCTTTAAGGTATTATTTATTATCAGAGATACCTGTTGGTCAAGATGGTGATTTCTCAAAAAAGCTTTTCCAAGAAAGATATATATCTGATTTAGTCAATAATTTAGGGAATTTACTGAATAGGGTTTTACTTATGACTAAAAAGTATTTTGGCGGTAGTATCCCTAGTATCAAGACAGACGTTTTAGAGGAATATAATAAAACATGGGTGTCTTATATTGAAAATATGAATAATTTGTATCTGAATAAAGCCAGTTTAGTCGTGTTTAGTTTTATAGATTTTTTGAATAAGTTTATAGGTGATACCAAACCATGGGAGTTATCTAAAAAAGGTGATACTGAATCTTTAAGTAGAGTATTAAAAATATTGCTTGAGTCATTACGTCATATAACAAGAATGATTTATCCTTTTATACCTGAAACCTCATTAAATATGAGGAAACAGCTGGGCCTGGAAGAAGGTATAGATTTAAAATATATAGGCTGGGAGGAGGTTTTGAATTGGGAAAAAATAGGAGAAATAAAAATATTGTTTCCCAGAATATAATTTTACTTTTAATAAAAAAAAATGCGAAACTATGATAATGAAGTTATGTCTATTAAGGTTGAAGCTAGATCAAGGTTTTTTTATCTTGATTTAAAAAAAAGTCAGAATGGTTATTTTATAAAAATATCAGAGAAATCATCTATAGGGAGATCTACGATAATGTTTGATATAGAGGATTTACCTAAAATAATAGATGCCCTTAATAAAATAAAAGAAAAATGTAATAATAGTCTCACTTAAAAATATTTTTTTATAAAGATAATGATAAAAATATCTAAACACTATTTATTTATTTTATTATTGATAATGTTTTTGGTTCTTGTTATGTGTGGTTTTATATATATCATAGCGAATATACCATCAACATATCTGAAAGGTGAGATAACAGAAATAAATAATAAAAAAGGATGTAGATGTAATATCTATATCAAAGGTAGTCCCGGGTACTACAAGTGTCATGAAGAATGTATAGGAAATTCTTTAATTACTTTATAACATATATTTAAATACTCTTTTCTTAGAAAATATTCTCTCAGCTGGGGGATTGTTACCCATTTGTAAGAACATAATTCTTCTGTTTGTAGGTTTATATCAGTATCTTTGCCTATAAATTCTGCATAAAAAAAATTGATAATCTGGCCTACATAAGGTTTATCATAATATCTTATATTATCGGTATCAAATTTATATTTGTATGTATACTTACTTTGAGATAAAAAATTTATTTTATTGGTACCTATCTCTTCTATAAATTCTCTTTTAGCGGCATCTATAAAGCTCTCGTTTTCTTCTACACCGCCTTGAGGGAATTGCCATGAATCTAGCTTGCGAGGTTTTTTAACTATAAGGTATAAGTTATCTTTTTTCGCTATAACAGATACATTCGGTCTATATATTTTCATTGTCTCTAGTAAATTATATAAAAAATATATATCATTATTTCTGTATAAAAATAAAGCAAAAAAATATGCGTTTAAGAAATCTTAGTGTTTCAAATTATAGAAACTACGAAAAATTAGAACTATGTTTTTCTGATAAGAAGAATGTGTTTTTGATAATAGGTAGAAACGCACAAGGTAAATCAAATATTTTGGAAGCAATATATTTTTTGGCTTTATGTAAATCGTTTAGACAGATACCATCTAAGGACCTTATCAAATGGGGGGAAGATTTTTTTAGGATATGTGCTGATATAGAAAAAGATACAGAAGATATTAATTTGGAAATAGTTAATCTTATGAAACCAAAAAACAAAAAAGCACATAAAGTAAATGGTGTTAAAAAATCTGTAACAGATTTTATTGGCACCTTAAATATAACTTTTTTTTCTCCTGATGATATCAATATGATTATATTATCTCCTTCTTATAGGAGGAGATATTTTGATGTAATACTATCGCAAATAGATAAAAGGTATCTCCAAAATATAATCAAATATAAAAAGGTTATTCAAAATAGGAACCAGATTTTAAAAAATATTAATAGGAATAATGCTGAAATTGATGAACTTTATTTTTGGGATCAGAAATTTATTGATATAAGTTATAATATAGTACAAAAAAGGAGAGAGATGATTCAATACTATAATACTTATTTAAAAGATTATTATAGTACGATATCTAATTCATCGTCAGTATTAGAGCTTAAATATAAAAGTAATATAAAAAATCTAGAAAAAGATCTCATCCAATTAGAATTAAAAAATAGGTTAGAGGTTGATATTAGATTAGAATCAACGTTATTAGGACCACATAGAGATGATATAGAGTTTTATTTAGATGATAACGAGATGTGTTATTCTTCATCAAGAGGAGAAATAAGGAGTGCTATCTTATCATTAAAAATGATAGAGATACAGTTCTTTAAAGATCAAACGGGGTATAATCCGGTACTACTTTTAGATGATGCTTTCTCTGAGCTAGATAAAGAAAGGAAAAATAAGTTACTACAAATAGTTAATGATAATCAAACAATTATTACTAGCACAACAGATAATATGGATATATTATCTAAGTTAGGAGATAAGGTTATTTGGTGTTGTGAAGAAGGTAAGATAAAAAATATGTATTGAGATTTATTTTTATATAAATTAAAATTCAACTTGTTATATTTTTAACGATCGTTTATGAATATCTTGGTAACAGGTGGTGCAGGGTTTATAGGCTCTAATTTTATAATGTATATTTTAAACAAATATCCTGGTTATAAAATAATAAATATTGATAAATTGTCTTATGCAGCTGATTTATCTTATTTGGATTCTATTAAAAATAATCCTAATTATAAATTTTATCATTCAGATATCTCTAATAGAAGCCAAATAGAAGAAATCTTTAGGGAAGAGGATATTCAATATATTGTTAACTTCGCAGCAGAAAGCCATGTTGATAGAAGTATTATTGATAGTACTCCTTTTGTTGTATCAAACGTATTAGGTACACAGGTATTATTAGATCTATCGCTTAAATACAATATAGAAATTTTTTTGCAGGTTTCAACTGATGAAGTATACGGTCATTTAGAACTCAAAGAGAAAAAACAGTTCAATGAACTTAATAAGCTTGACCCAAGGTCACCGTATTCAGCATCCAAAGCTAGCGCTGATTTAATAGCGATGTCATATTTTAGTACACATGGGCTACCTGTAAAAATTACTAGATGTTCTAATAATTTTGGGCCACATCAATGTAAAGAGAAATTTATACCTACTTGTATTAACTCTGTAATAAATAATAAAAAAATACCTATATACGGTGATGGGCAATATGTTAGAGATTGGTTGTATGTTGAAGATCATTGTATAGCTATAGATAGTGTATTACATAAAGGTAGAATGGGAGAAATATATAATATAGGTGCTAATAACGAATGGGCTAATATTGATATAGCTAAATATATAATAAAATTAATGGGGGCTAGTGATAATTTGATAGAGTTTGTTAATGATAGGCCTGGACATGATCGAAGGTATAGTATTGATACTAATAAAATATTTTCTGAATTGAAATGGGAAGCAAAATATAATTTCCATGACCAAATGCTAAAAACTATTGAATGGTACAAAAATATATAATCTAAAAATATGTGGGTACTCAAAAATAGATTTTTTTGACATAAACTAAATAAATATGGTATTTTCTATACCCATAAGCTATTTAACAATTTTTAGGAGAGTAACGTAAGGGGTATAGTCTCTTCGTTACTCTCTCGTGCTGATAATGAAATTTAAAAAAAGGAGAAAAAGATGGAACGTTTAATCCTAAAAATAGAGAATAATGAAATCAGTTTCCCAACAGTAAATCTAGCAGATGTTGATGAGCAGGAACAGAAAAACTTGTACATCATAACAACGTTTGTTGCTACATTGAACATGGTATCATCATATGATACTTTTGTTTTGCAACATACAAATAAATGTTACTTAATTCAAGAAAAGGATAGGGTTTTATTTAAAGAAGGTAATAAAGAAGAAGATAGAGAAATAACAGAAGAAGAAAGGAATTCGAATAAATACTGTTATTTTTATGAAAATGAGAGATATTTCAATTTTTTTGATATTGAAAAATATAATAATGAAGAAATTAAAAGTTTTACAAATATTGTAAAAAGTCAAGGTTTGCCAGAATCGATTAAAGATCAAATACAAAGAGAGTATGGGAAAACAGGTAGTTATCCTATCTCATATTTAGACTTTAAGGAAGCTCAAGAAAGTTACCTTAAAAAAGGTAGTGAGTTAAAAGAACTGATAGAGACAGAAGATATAATAAAATCTAAAGAGTATCTTGAAAAACTAAAAGAATTAGTAGAAAATATGAATAGATACTATGATGATTTTAGGGGTGAACCAAAGAGAAGTGATGTGTTAGTTTCGCATATGCGAAAATCATTAGAAAAATATAGAATATCTAATGATGCGTTTTTAGTTGTTTTAAATGAGAAAGAAGAAAAATTTTTAAGGGAAGTTGAAGAATGTATCGATCTTATCGATCAAAAACTGAACTCATTAGACGGAATAAAAGAAAAAATTGCTGATGAGGATGTTTTAATAGAACCGGAACAGATTAATAAGGAAATCCAATCTGTATCTGATAATATAAATTCTAGGATAGATGTTTTTGCTGATTATAATCCTTTGATAGCAAAACAAAAAAGAGAAGAACTAGGAGAAAAAAAATTAGAGATTAAGGTGTTACTGGAAAATCTTGAAAGTAAAAAAGATTTACAAACTAAATTAAATGAGTCTCTGAAAGGATATTGCACAAATATACTTGACGTATTACAGAGGGTAATTAACATAATGAACTTTTATGAAAGTATTACCTTAGAGTCAATAAATTCTGAATTAGTTTTACCTGAAGCAGTTAACGCTATAAATAATAGTATTAAGATTGCTAATAATTTTCTAAAAGAAAATAAAATTGATAAGAAAATTTTTGATATAAGTATGCCTTATCAAATGAATACTAATATCAAAAATTTAATTGTGGTCTACGAAAAATATCTTGGAAAACATTTTGCGTTTATAGAGAAATCTATAAAGGCATTGAATGAAGATGGTGATTTGGAGATAAAAACAAAAGACTTAAAACAGATTATAGACTTAGATAAGCAGACACAGTCAGAATTATCTAAGGAGGTAGGAGAGATTATAGGGGATATAGATATTGAGAAAAAAGGGTCTTTATCTAATAGATACAAAGAACTAGAGAAGAAATATAATGAATTGGAGGAACTAATACCTGAGGATTTATCGTTATGGATTTTGATTTTATTGATATTGATAGCAATACATATTGCAAAGAAATATTATATGTAGTGCTAAAGAGGTGTTCCCCTTAAAAAATTTAATATATTATATATATTTTTAAGGGGAATTATACGTTTACACAGGTTTATAAATGGGAGGAATGATATGTATCAATATGATTCAGGGAAATTTATGTATGTCAGTAATGAGTTTAGGTTTGATAGAATCTCTAATTTATTTCTTTCTCCCAAAGAAATTATTGATATGATAGGAGAGGAAAAATTCAGAGAGTTTAAAAAAGGGTTTATAGAAACAGATTATAATGATCCTTGGTGTGATACAGTAGAACCTTATTCTTATAAAAGATACTGTATTATAAACAATCAAGAGCATTTTAAGTTATTTGATATAATCCGATTTACATGTCAAGCTGGTAAATATATATATGAATATCAGAAAAAAATTAAGGAGTATTATGAAGAAATTTATAAATTACTATATGATGATGAAAAAAAATTACAAAAAGTATTTTCACCAAAAGAGATAACAAAGATAAATCATCAAATAAAAATTTTAGATAAATATAAGAAAGAACTTTATTTACTAAAATCAACTTTTGATGTAGTTCCAAAAGAAATGAGTGACTCATTAGGTCAAATTGAAATTCAAATTAGACAGTGTGATACAATTATTGATGAAATAAAGCGTTTCTTAGATGATAAAGATAACTCTATTACTGATCAGATAGATGAGACTGGTAGTGATCAAATAGAAGGAGGTATAACTATTAATGCAGACGAGCCTGGTACAGATGTGTTAGAAGGAGGTGTAACTATAGATGCAGATGAGCCTGGCACAGATGTGTTAGAAGGAGGTGTAACTATAGATGCAGATGAGCCTGGCACTGATGTGTTAATTGGAGGTATAACTATAGATGCGGATGAGCCTGGCACTGATGTAGTAGTAGAATCTAATACTACAAAATCTATAGCACATATTATTGAGGTAAGAGAAGAGTCTGATACCACAGGATCTGTAGAACATATTATTGTAGTGGAAGAATCTGATACCTCAAAAGCAATAGAATATGTTAGTGATGTAGAAGAGGAATCTGATACTGCAAAAGCGGTAGAACATGTTATTGTAGTAGAAGAATCTGATACTGCTAACATAGAAAATCTGTATAGACCTGATGATAATAGTCAACGCAATGAAGGATATGAAGATATTAAGCAAGAAAGAATAAAATTTTATCAACCTAGTGAAAAACCTATTGATAAAACTGAAGATTATAGCAATTATGAGTACGAGCTCAGTATATTAAAACTTTCATTTATAGTATTAACTATACTTGTTTTTACGAAGTATTATATACTATGAATGCGAGATTATTAACCCTGATAATGTTTTCAGGGTTTTTTATTTTTTTTTCTTGAGAATGGATATATTTATTTTTATACTAAACAAAATTGTTAATTTAAATTTTTATATTATGTGTGGTATTTTTGCTTATTATGGTGATAGGAGTGATGCGGTTTCTTTAGTTATAGAAGGATTAAAAAAACTTGAATACAGAGGATATGATAGCTGGGGGTTTTGTGCCAAAGATATAGATAATAATATCCATATCCATAAAGAGATTGGTAAGATCTCTAATGCTGGTAAAATAAATACTAATTATAAATCAAGTATAGCTATGGCGCATACTAGATGGGCTACACATGGTGGTGTTACTTATGAGAATTGTCATCCTCATACATCAGAGGAGTCTGATATAGTAGTGATACAGAATGGTATAGTAGAAAATTTTCAGGAACTGAGAGATGAATTAATAAAAGATGGTCATAAATTTACATCAGAAACTGATACTGAGGTTGTTCCTCATTTAATACAAAAATATATCTCTTTTGGGTTCGTTAACGCTTGTAAAAAAGCGCTCGCTAGACTTGAAGGTTCTTTTGCTTTTGTTATTTTGAGTAAAAATGTGAATGAGATCTTTATCGCAAGACGTGATTCACCTTTAATAATAGGTATAAATAAGAACGAGTTTTTTATAGCTTCTGATACAACCCCTTTTGCTAAGTATACTAGAGATATAATGTATTTGGATGATAATGAATGTTTGGTTATAAACAAAAAGAAATATCAATTTTTTTCTTTGATTACCAATGAAGAGATCAAAAAAAGGGTAGTAACAATCAATTGGGATATCAAAAGTACTGATAAAGGTGATTTTGATCATTTTATGCTCAAAGAAATAATGGAACAGAAAGAGACTATTAAAAGAGCTTTAAATCAGAAAGATGAAGATATAGAACTAGTAGCTAAAAGAATCAACGAAGCTTATGGTACATTTTTTTTGGGTTGTGGGACAGCTTCAAAAGTATGTATGGTTGGAGAGTATTTTTTCTCTAAAATAGCGCATAAACATATAAACGCTATTATCGCATCAGAATTCCCTAGTTATCAACATTTTTTAAAAGACAAATCTTTGATAATAGGGATAACACAGAGCGGGGAAACAATAGATCTATTAGAAGCGATAAAAATAGCTAAAAAGAAAGGGTCACAAATACTTTCTTTAGTTAACGTTGAAGGATCCTCTGTGCATAGGTTATCAGATTATAGTTTTCTTATTAATGCAGGTCCTGAACAAGCTGTCGCATCAACTAAAGCTGCTACATCGCAGTTAGCACTATTATTGTTGATGGCATACGCAGTAGCAGGAAAATTACAGGAAGGGAGGCAGTTACTTATAGAAACAGCATCAAAAATAAATGATATGCTTAATCCTAGATATCTAAAACATATAAAAAAAATAGCAAAAAAAATAAAAAAACAGTCAAATATTTATATAATAGGTAGAAACGCTAATTATCCTATAGCTTTAGAATCGGCTATAAAGATACAGGAAGTATCATATATACATGCAGAAGGTTTTGCAGGAGGAGAACTTAAACATGGTCCGATAGCGTTGATACAAGATGGGGTACCTTGTATAGCGTTGATGAGTAATGATAGCTTCAAAGAAGCTATGATAAGTAATTGTATGGAGGTTAAGGCTAGAGGAGGGTTTATTATTGGTGTAGCGCCAGAAAATAATGAGGTGTTTGATTATTGGATAAAAGTACCTGATACAAGTTATGCACAGGCTATGGTAAATATTATACCTATACAAATCTTATCTTATTATTTAGCTGTTTTAAGAGGACAGGATCCGGATAAACCTAGGAACTTAGCTAAAAGTGTTACTGTTAAATAAGAAAACATTGACTTTTTTAGTTTATTATATAAAATCTTAATATATAAAAAAGAAAATAGAAAAATAAATAATTTAAAAAGATTGAAAGGAGAAAAAAATGGGAAGTTTTATTGAAAGTCTGATGAATAGGATCTTTTACGTATCGTTGTACGATATGTTGATAGATGAGTTTGCTCAGGCAGGAATCATCTTGACACAAGTCCAAGTAGGAGAGTTAATGTACGCAATTGACTCAATGAGGGATGAGAAAAAATGGGATATAAGGGAACTCTATAATAGTAAGACCGAAACAGAGGAACGGTATATCTCAAGGAAAGATGTTATGAGCTTAATAGCATCTATGGGAAGGTATATTAAAGCCTATAAAGGCAAGAAAAATGCGTCTTCCTTGAGTGCAAAACTTGAAGAACTTGAGCTTGGTGGGGATGCAATAAACCAGGATAAAATAATAAGTTCTACAGATATAAGCGTGGAGGATTTTAAAGTTTATGGTTGGGATGAGTCAAAAATGAAAGAGGTTATAAAGGTGATTCCGGATGATCTGGAGGAGGAAGAAGAAGATGATGATGATATTTTATAAATATCATTAATTATAACAGTGAGGAATTAAATAGAAATTTGATTCCCACTGTTTTTTTTAAAAATGGCTGTTTTTAATTCTATCTTGACAAAAACACCAAAAATGGATAAATTTTTGTATACTCTAATATATATATTAAGATTATGAATTCCGATAATAAAAATATTCCTAGATATTCACGATTAGATAGCAATGATTTATCTGATACTATAAAGAAAAACTTATATGATAAAGTCTCATATTTAAAAAAAGAAGGTGATAATGCTTTTTTAGTTAATATATCAGGTGAAATATTTAAATTAAGTATAGATGAAGATAAAATGAGAGAACCGTTACTGATAGATTTTTTATTTGATGAAGAAAAAAAAGAGGAGATAAAATGTTATTTAGTTAATGGGAAATTATATAAAATAAATTCTTTTTTTGAGTTTGAACCAAAAGGGTTTACAGATAAAAATAATAAAGTTTTATTTATAGAGTTAGTTGATCCTTTAAATGAACGATTTGATAGATATGAGGTTGTTGCGTTAGAAAAATTTATCCAAGGAGAGTTGCTAGGGGAAGGTGCTGTATCAAGTGCTTATAAAATCACTAATACGAATTTATCAGAAATAAATAATTTTATTCAAGAGAAAGGAGCGATTATAGAAAGTAAATACAAAATTAATTTGGTTGGTAAGGTGTTAAAAAGAATGGATTTAAGAAAATATTTTAGTATTAAAGAGAATAAAGGGATATTATCATTATATTTATCTAAACCAATAATAATTGATAAAGAAACTGATAAACCTTTCGAAATATTGATGCAAGATCTGTTTGATCATAACCTTTTTAAGGAATCTTTTGAGGAATATATAAATTCTATAGATGCAATAAAGGAAAAAACTAAAAAAAAGAAATTGTTTTTGAGAGTGATAGAGAAGGAGAAAGAATTTATGGAAGAGATATTCAATAGTTTGGAAGAGAAATTTTTAGATATATCTATAGGAATAGATAATTTTATGCAAATTGGAGATATAGATGGAAATTTTGAAAGACTAGAAAACGTAGTATCTGTATTAGAAAAAATTAAATCATTAAACTATAATTTCCAAACAGATATCTTAGATAAATTGTTACCTGATATAAAGAAACTATTATCTAGTGAAAAGGGGGAAGATGATACAAATAGTTTTAAAAAAACTTTAGGCTCTTACATTGGTAGTAAAGCTAGCAGTTATGAAAATATCTTATCTCTTAATATTTTTGATTCAAAGTTGAATATACAAAACTATTTATTACCACAAGGGTTCCCTGTTTTTAATGATGGTATTGGTTATATAGAATATGTACAAAAAAAATTTGATGGTATTGTAAATAGACGGATTGATGCTGCTATACACTGGATCCAAAATTATCTTAAAAGAAGTAATAGGCTCAGAAAGGATAAAACTATAACTTATACGGATAATTTTGGAACAATAAAAGATCTTCACTTTAATTTTATAAAATATGTGTGGGAAAAATGTGGGTTTAGAGAAGTAAATAAAATAATAAATATAATGAGAGATAGTAAGTATTTAAAAGAAAATACTGAAAATAAAAAGGAGGGAGAAAAATACTTTTCAAAAAGTTTTATATTATTTGCGGAATTATTATCTTCAATACACATAATAGTAGATAACGAAAATATAATAGAAGAAGAAAAGAAAATAACAAAAGAAGAGAGCATAGAGAGAGCTAGTAAGATATATAAAGAATATTTTGCTTCCGAAATAGATATAAGTGATCAAGATTTTTTGTTGCATGATAAATTTGAGATATTTTCTCAAGATAGGGAATTTGAATCAATTGATTTACAGGAATTTGAAGAAAAAATAATGGATGGAGAGATGATAAGCGAAGTATATAAGTTATTATCTGATGTTAAAAAAGCCGAAGAGATGATATCTCCGGAAAATATCAAGAAAGATTATTCTTATGAGATTAATAGTATTAATAGGGGATTATATAGGTTTTTACCGTTTATAAAAGATGCGACTTATTCAAGGATAAAAACTATGATAAGAAACACTAATTTGGATAAATCTAAAATAAGTATTGATTATTACAAAACATTTAATTTAGATATATTTGCAAAACATATTTCAGATTTGTTTAGAGTAATTTCAAATCAAAGGAATTTTGATAAACATATAGATTATATAAATACTGATATTTTAAATGATGTTATACCTGGAACAAAGAATATTCTATACGAGATAATAGATGAGGTTAATAAGATATTAATAATAAATGTTTTATATAAAAATACAACGAAAGCGGAGACAGACGAGGATATAATCAAAAGAGGTGTTTTTATTTCCAATTGTTTTGAGCATTTTGATAATTTAAAAGAAATATTAAATAAAAAACGTAAAATAGATGTACACGAAATCTCTATTTTAAAAGCTTTTAATAAAAAAAATAGACAAAAGTATAAAAAATATGCGATAGATTTTTATTATCATTTAGAAAATGATTTCAATCATCTAACCGGTAGAAATAATAATTCAAAAAAGAATTTACTAAAGTATTGTTATACAGAAAGTAAAATGTATATATATGACAAAGAAGATGATATTCATGAAGAGAAACAGGTATTACTAGAGTATTGTTTTAACATTCTTACCTCTTTAAGGGATTGTATCAAAAGAAAACCCAAAAAGTTAAACAAATATAGTGATTGGAGAGAAGCGACAAATAATATACACAAGTTAGTAAAAGATGTTATATCATCATTTAAGGATTCAATTATTTCTTTGAATACAAATATAGAAGATGTAAATATAGATATAGAGAATTTTTCTGCACTAATGGATGATTTAGGAGGAGAAACTAATTTCTCTTATAAGCAATACAAAAAACAATTGAAAGACAAATTAAGTCATTTTTGTATAAATATTCAAGAGAAAATTGACTCACTTTTTATTAGAATTTATGAGAATAATATTAAAGTAGTTATTAGAGATAGTTTATTAGAAAATACATGTCTAGAAGCTTTACACAAAGAGGTATACTTAAGATATAAAAATGTTTTATCTAAATTGTTTGGTGAAGAATTTATTGAAACTAATACAGATATAGTGATGACGAAAATAATGCGTAAAACCCTAAATCTCTCAAAACCATTATTGTATGATACAGATATGTTTGTAGATTTAGACGCTAAAGATCTTGAAGAAATATTTTTTGAGATAGCAGATTATATTGGAGAAGATGATAATACATCATTAGAGACGGTAAAATATTTATTTGCTTGTAGTTTAAAACATAGGGTAATTAAAGATATTGATACCAATATTGAGGATATAGAGAATATTTGGGGTGAAATAAGAACAGCTTATTTATTAAAGAGACATGGTAATTTAAGTACAGACTTTTATTTTGAGTCTGGTGAATTAAATGTTGTTATGGAATCACAAGAATCAAGAAATAATGGATTACAAATAGTAGAGAAAGATGCTTTAATTAAAAGATTATTAGAGTCTCCTGAGAGTATAATTAAGGGGTTATTAAAAGGTGAAAAAGAGATATCTCCTCTCAATAAGTATTTATCTTTTAGGAAACAGAAAGATGGGGTTGATGAGAGAGTTTTTATATCTTCTATTTCAAAACTTTTTGAGATGACAGTACAACAACTCGAAGGGTATGGTTTAGCAGCAGAAGGTCAAAATATAATACTAACAGATTTCGGTAAAATACAAAATATAGGATTTAAAACGTTTATTAATAAAAAATATTCTTTAAAGTTGTCAGAATATGCAGAAAATATTTATGAGATAGTGAAAAATTATTGTAAAAGAAATGGTATCTTAGAAAAAGAGTTTTATCCTGATATTTCCTTTCTATCTGTAATCATCAAGGAAATTAGAGATTCTTATAATGAGAACTTGGATGTTAATATTTTTCTTAAAATACGACAGCTAGCTTATGTCTTGTATGAGGTTGTAGATGAAATACTAGAGAAAATGAGAGAAAAAGCTTTATTAGAATTATTGCAAAAAAATATTGCCAATCAATTAATACCTATAGAATCTGAGGTAGTAACAAAATATAATGCTTATCTTAAAAAGAGAAGATTATTATTAAAAAAAATAAATGATTTGAAGAAGTTTAAAAAAATAGATAAATTACAAGAGCTCGAAAGAAGCTTCCTTGATTATAGTACACAGATAAGTAAAGCTTTTCAGATAAAATCTTTAAGGAATATATATGAATATCAAACAATATCTAAAATGCGTGAGCTGTTGTTAGATAAATCTTTAATAAGCTATGATAGAGCATTAATAGAAAAATATCTTAGTAAACATAAAAAATATATTATTGGTATAGAAAATGATATTAGTAATTTAAAAAAAGATTGTATTAAATATATAGATAATAATATTATTGCCAAATTTTCTGATATAAGTATAAAATATTATAATAAAGATAGATCATGTATAATGTTCCCTCAAAATAATGATGATATGTTTATAGATTATAGGATCTTTCAACCAGATAAATATAATATTCTTACACCTATAGGTTTAGAAGTAGGAGGTTGTTATGTTAATAATATAACTAAAGGTAGGATTATATGTAGTGAAGTGTTTGGTGATCCATTGATTATACTTAATAATTGTGGGTATACAGGTGAAGAGTATATCGGTCCAACAACAGTATCAAAAAATTTATTAGGTTATTCAGTATTAGCTCATTTTATTGTCTCAGGTAAAGGATTCGCTTTGGAAACTAATGATGATATAACAATATGTGAATTATTAGATTCAACTATTTCGACAAAAAACCATATGATAGAAGAGTATTTTGCTAAGAAAACACCTAATAATAATTTCCCCAAAAAATTAGTAGAAATTTTGGATAATAATAAAAAGAAAGAACATAATTTTTTAGATAAACATGATGGTTTATTGTATCCTAATTTATCAGTTTTGTTTAATATCCTAAGTAGCTATTTATATATATCTTATACGGATTTCCCGGAAGATTTATTTAGAAAGTTTTTCAGATTAAATTTTTCTGATAGGTTTGATACTAATACAGAGAAAGTGGTATTAAATATACTTAAAGAAGTTCATCAAGAAATACATAAATATAAAGAAGAAAATGGAGCAAATAGATTATGGCATATACAAAAATGTATGGTGGGAGTTTTATCAGAATTATATCCTGAATCAAGTACCTATATTAATAGTGTTTCATTAAAGATTGAGTTTATTTATAGTTTGCTTAAAAACCATATTCAGATGAGGATATTATATGAGTTAGGATATAGCAAAAAAGAAATATTTGAATTAATTACTGATTTAGGTATACCTATAAGAGATATTTCATCTCAATTAAATCATTTAAGAAGTTTATTAACTAAAAATTTATACCAGTATTTATCATATGATACTAGAGAAAAATCTAAAAGTTTTTTAGATTTAGAATCAACAAAAACATTATCTTTTGATAGTAGTTCAAAAATAATTGAATCTAATCTGACCAAAACTGATTCTACTAGTAGTGAAAAAAGCTATGTAAATCTAATAGATTCATTTTATAGCACTTTTATAAAAGATATAGATATTTTTGATAGTAAGTATTCATGTTTATACAATAAAATATTATATGAAAGAGAGTTTGATATTCAGACTATGTTTGATGATTTAGAAATCTTAAAAGATGACATTAATAATAATTTGCTCAAAAAGCTTGAGCAAACTGGGGATAAAGACAATATTGATAGTATTATCAAATATATAGATAAAATTGGGTTAGAGCCAAAAGATAACAATTTTTGGATTTATGATACAAATTTAATAAAAAAATTTTTATTGAATTTCTTTAAAGATAATCTAGAAGAATATACAGGTGAATATTACCCGTTAAAGAATAAATTTATTGATGCGGGTATCTCAGAAAATTTCCAAAAAGAATTTATAACTAAAAATGAATTGTTATCTAAAGCTGTTAGGTTTGAAGATGTAAAAAATAGTGATTTTTTTAAAACCTTAAAAACGAATTTAAAAGAAGCAGTAGAATTAATGATATTAATTCTAAGAGTTGTATCATATAATTTAAATAATATCAAAGATAAGAACGATAAATATTTTATAGCGAAAATTAACGATATATATACTTATATAGGGAAAGAATCAAAAAATAATAATGATAAATTTTTGTATGAGAATATGAATAAATTAGGATTATCAAAAAAATTTATAGGTAAAATATTAGAATTTATTAAATCTTTTGTTCTTAATAAGATAAATGATATAAAATTTGATGAATATGAGATAGAAAGATTAAAAGATATAGCTGATAAGATTTCGCTTTTAATAAATTATGAATCGCATGATTTGTTTGTTGAACAGTATTTGGTTAATATATCACAAAAAATAGATACTAATGATAATAAACAAAAGTTTAAGTTTATTAGACCTATTATAAAAGAGATAAAAGATTTAAGTAATAATGATAAAAAAGATATTTATTATAAGGTAATAAATGCTGAAAAATATTTCAGGCGAGTGATACCACATATTTCAAATTATATATCTTTGTTACATCAAAGTATAATTTTGAGTGAAATCCCGGCAATGACTAAATATAAATTAAAATATGAATTAGATATATTAGAAATAAAGCTTATAGAAGATATTACTGATAAGATAGAAGAAAAAAATACTATAGGTTATCTATCTAGTAGAGTTTGTTCTGATATAAAAAGATTTTGTAATGAAAATAATATACAACAACCTGAATTTGATGGTTTAACAAAAAATATAGAAGATGGTAGTTTCTCATATAGACAAAGAACCGGATATTTATATACAGAGAATCTAATATCAAGAGCTTTATTAAGAAGAATAAGTAATATTATTGATAAATATTATAAAGAGCAGGAAGTTTTATGTAAAATGATAGAAAGTGAGAGTGAAGATATACAGATTAATTCTTTGGAAGAAGATTTTATTAAAGTTGTATATAGATTTGGTGATAATGAAGTAAGGTCAAATTGTTTAGAGAAGTTAAGTAGGTTACCAGAAAGAGAAAAGGATTGGCTAAAAAATGTTGTTATTAATACTATCTTACAAATAAATAATTCTTATGAATCAGAGTTGATCCCATTAATACAGGGCATAGATAATCCTATTGAAAAATGTCAAGTCTTACTGGAAAACATTTTTGCTGACTCAAATAAATCATCTTTTAGATTTAATGGATGGGAAAAATACTTATATTACAGACTTAAAACTGTATCTATAAGTAATAGAATTAATATTTGGCTTGATATATATTGTTTACTGGAAAACAATAAAAATATAGATAAAATAAAAGAATTATGTCATCACAAGTATGATAATGTAGTGAAAAAATTGATCTCTTATTTAAAAGGTAGAACAAGTAGTTTAGTATTACCTGATGAATTAAAAGATATGTATAAAATAGTGACAAGATCAAATGAGAAATATAAAAAACAATTTTATAGAGATATAAATAGATTATTTCAAGATATCAATTTAGAAAAAAGAAAAATAAGAAGCGAAAAACGGTTATTAGAAGAAAGTGATTTTAAAGATATAAATAAATTTATTGATCAATTAAGTAAAAAAAAGAAGAATCCTGTATCAGAATTTTTGTATAAGAATCTACCTGAAAATATAAAACTATTTATCAATAAGAAGCAGAGTTTATCAATAAATGAATTTTTAAAAGCATTAAACCAATTAATCTCTGAAACATCATTATTCTCCAGTATTGATTTGAAAAGATTAGATAAAATATTACCTAGTGAATTTTCAATATTGATGCATATATCAAATAAAGGAGGTGTAACGCAAGAAAATATCTTTTTCTTAAAACAGATTTTTGAAGATTTAATGTTTGATGATAAAGAGAGGTTAATCAATTTTATTAAGGGAAAGATTGATTATCTTTCGTCTAAACAAAAAGAAATATTTATGTTAATATCTAATTTACCTTCTAGTGTAATAGTCGCTGATATTATTATAGACAGATTATGTGATCATTTTATAATAGAAGAATTTGATAAATACATAACTTCAGATGATTTAATACAAGCCAAAATAGGCAAAGTTATATCTATCAAAAATTTTGTATCAGAGGATTTAAATATGTTTAATGATTTTGATAGAGCTCAAGATGTTCTAACACTAATCTCTGAAATGCCAGAAGATGAACAAAGATTTTTGTTAAGTTTTTTATCTAAAGAAACAGGCGATATATGTAAAATATCTACGAGTGAGAATAATTACGAAAAAGAAGATGATTTTATTGGATATAATACAAGTGAGTTAAATGTAAAAGATATTAAGTTTGATAATTTTGATGCTCCTTCTTATAGTACTGCAATAAAAGAGGGGATAAAAGAGAAAGATGATATTATTGATAAACGACAAATATATCTAAATAAGATAGATGAGTTAGTGACTAAAGATGATGTATGTTTTAGAAAAAAATTACAAAATGCTTTATTATATTTTTTGGGCTTAAAAGGTAATAAAGATTTATCTTTTCAAAACTATAGGTTAAATGAATTATTGTTAAGTCAAAGAATCAATGATTATATAGATTATGATGCAGAGATAAATATAGTTTTTATGTATAATAAAACTACAAGAAATAATGCGATAAAAAATTACCAGAAATATAGAGAATTTGATTTAACTACTCTGCTATATAATAAAGAAATAACAGATAAAAATAGTTTAGAGTTAGATAAATATATTGATGATATAGACGTGTTATATAAGATTGATATATTTTATGATATTTTGAAGGATATACCTAAACCTGGGCGAAAAGGTGTATTTAGAGATACAATTACAAACATAAGGGAAAATGTTTTTATTGAGTGTACAGTAGATACTTTTAGGAAGCATATTGAAACTATAGCCGGAAGATTAGAGTCTCATGAGATATATACTTTATTAAGTTTTATCCCTGAAGGAGATTTTATAATACCTAAAGGGTTACTAAATATATTGATATCTATGGAGATAGAGATTTTGTTAAAAAAGTTTGTTGATTCTTATAAATCATCTATAGTAAGTGCTAAACATTTTCAAACGTTAATACCTATTATTTATAATTATGCTGATGAAGATATATTAAAAAGAAATAATGTATACATAAAGAAATATTTTGATAATAAGGAACATTTTGTTTTAATGAATTATTTAAAATCTATACCACAGAGAGAAATACATAATGAAATGGAGGTGATTTTTGCGCACAAAAAACAAAAAAACTGTTTTAACGTTTTAAATACTATAAAAAATCTAATATTAAATGATTCTAATTGTATCCATCTTAATAGTAAAAAGATTTGTGATATTCAAAACAAGATAAGTAATTTTAATTTTACTGAATATGAAAAAGATATAAGGAATATAATAAATATAGCTTATCCTGATATAAATATTGATAATTTTTGTGAAGAATATGATGAGATCCTTTATAAGATATTAAAAAAAGTAGAAAAAAATAAAAAGGTAGTTGATTGCATGTATATATTCTTAAAATTAATGGAAACTAGACATACTTTTGGTTTAGAAATCATAGAAGAGGGAAAAATAGATATACAAGTGGGGACCTTGGTTAATTACCCTCTTAATATAGAAGCAATTAATATAAATATAATAGAGGAAAAATTAGGAGATATAACTATATCAGGGTATTTAAATATAATAGAGAGTCCTATTTGGAAGAGTTTAGATACTATATATAAAAAGAATTTAGTAGAAATAGCATATACTAAAACGAGAGATAAACTAAAAACAATATTTGATTATATATATGCTGGTGAAAGTCAAGATGTTTTAAATACTAAAAAGAAAGAAATTTTTGATCCAATCTTAGAAAATATAAATAAAGTTTTATCTGGTTTTATAGATATAGATTCAATAGATTTCTATTTATTAAAAGAAATAAATAAAACTGATCTACATTTCCCTGATAAATATGCGGTTATTGAACATATAGAAAATATAAAAAAATAATTATATTTAGTACTTTAATTATTTGACTTTTATAATCTTTATATATAAATTCTATTTGAATTTTTTAAATTCGATCATTAAAAATTGATTATTCTTAAAAATTGGAAATAAAGAAAAAAATAAGGGGTTAATAATGAAAGGGTATGTAGAGATACGATATTTATTTATCAAGGAAGCAACAATTTTCGGGTTTCCTGTAACTAAACCAAAAGTAGATGAACATATATCTATGGTTAAAGAAGAAGGTTTTGGTATGAAACAAAGATGGCGCCTAAGAGAAGATCCTCGAAGACCTAATTTTTTGTATATGGATGTAAGAGATGTAGATAAAATTTATTTACCATTTTTACATCAAATTCTTGATAAAAAAGGAGAAAAACTGTCTTCTAGATCTTTATGTATGGCTCATACTAAAGCTATGGAAAAAGCTATGAAACAAAAAAATCTTGAACCGAGTTTAAGTGCAGATTTTTTATTAAGATATTTTAATAACCAGAATTTAATTGAAGATGAAAAAATTGAAGAATCTCGTAATAAAGATATAAGTAATATAGATGAAGAGTTATTTAGTCAAGATGAATCAACAGAAAATGTGTTATTAATAGATTATAAATTCACAGATTTTATTATAGGTTTTTCAGAAGAGGATCTATCTGATTATGAAGATGATTCAGATATGTGCTTAATAGATTTAGATGATGATTATGACGAAGAAGATTATGATGATGATACAGATGATTATCTTTATATAGATAATGATTGCCTAATAGATAACGATGAAGAATAAGGAAAATCAATTTAATTTTATGAGGGAATACTGTTTCCCTCTGTTTTTTTAAAATATTAAAAAATGTGTTTACTTTATTTAAAAAACCATATATTTTGTTATCTCAATCAGTTTTTTTTAAAATATTTATTTAAGAAGTAATAACTTTATATGAGTATAAAAAAAAATATAAATTATAGTGAAGAGAATGAAAAAGATAATGAGCTGGTTTCTGATACAAGTGATATAATAGATAATGCTACAGATATAATAGTTAATGATACAGATACAATAGGTAATGCTACCGAAATTATAAGTAGTGATATTGATTTAATAAGTGGGGCTACTGATAGTATAACTACTACGAACAATAATATACAATATTTTGTAAAAGAAGATTTAGGTACAGGAGGTGTGGCTTCTACAATGCGTATAATAAGAAACACAGAAGATGATTTAGATAAATATATAGATGGTGTTTCAGATTACATAAAGAAGAAATATGGTATACATACTGCCGGAAGAGTAGCAAAAATTTTCCATGGGAAAAATTTCTCTGATTCCTTTATCATAAAAGAAACCAATACAAAAAAAAAATTACCTATAGCAAATCCTCCGACTTTAACAGTTAAAGAGATAAAATTTGAGGATCCAAATATTATTCATTTAGATTTTAATAATATTGATCAGGTATATCATACTGATGTGTTAGAACAGGTAGTATGGGATAATATTAAAAATGAGGTGTATTTAGGATTAAATACTTTAAAAGAATTGATCTTACTAAAAGATGAAGAGAACAAATTTAATGAAATAATTAAAGATCATATAAATTATGTATTACCTACAGTAGCTTTTGGGTTGATAGATTTAATAAGAAATAAGATAGATTGTATAAAATATGAAACTAAGCAAGAAGGTAGAGTCTTGGAAGATGTAGTTTATATGCTAGATACAATAAAAGAGTTTTTGCCTCAAGAATGGATTAATATTTTAGAAATTTTTTTTTCATTAAAAGATTTAGTAAGAGTTGAGTATTTAAAAAAACTTGTTTATTTGAGAGATAAAATTGAAACTTTAGCGCATAAAGATAAAAGATTTTGTGACCAGAAAATTATTGAATCTTTGAATAATAATGATGATTTTAATTATAATTTTATATTACCTGAGGATGTTTTATATCAAAATAATTATATTGATTATATAAAAACAACTATTTATAGTGAAGGGATACAAAGGATAGAAGCTAATCTTTTTAATTTTTTTGAGTCTATTATTAATTTGTATCAGAGGCTAGAATTAATTATACTTGATTTTTCTAAAAATGAAGAATATTTATATCAATTATCAATAATAGAAAATTGTTTATTAGAAGAGAGAATAAATAGATCTATAGATATATTCGATGAAATCCATAATTCTCAAATATTGAATAATGAGTTCAATAATCATATTTCTAAATATGAAGATTCTATAGATAAAATGAAACTTATATTGAGTTATGATTATAAATCAGTTTTGAGTAAAGATGATTTTATCTCTTTTGCTAAAAAGGTATTACAGGATTTGGATAATATCCTATCCAACTCTCATTACTATCATACATTTGAAAAACCTTCAAAAATAATATTAGAAGATATATATAAAAATGGGTTTATTTCTAATGATTTTGATTCAAAAATAAAACATTATCTTAAATTAAGAGATATAGGTTCTATTGATAAAGCTATAGATCAAGAGAAAATAAACCTTTCAAAATATTTACCTTTTATCCCAAATATAACGTTCCAAGAGATACAACAGTATTTAGATAAAGGATATAATTTATTTGAACAAAAATTTGGTCTTAAAAAAGTTATTGAGCATATAGATAATTCTATAGGTGTGTATAAATTCGCAGGTAAAAATATATATAAAATAATTAAAGACTTTGATAGAGTAAGTTTTATTGAAACTTTTGTTTTAAATATGAATAAAGTTGTAAAAGATTTTAGATATACTTTGTTAAAAGATTTATTGTCAGGTTTTTTAACAAAAGAAGAGGTAGATAAATATGCAGAGAGTATAATAAAATATATAAAGATATATTGGCTAAGAATTAAAAAAGATAATTCATATGTTTATGATAACACAAAATCAAGGAAACTGTTTGTAGATTTTATAAGGAAATTAAACGATTTAGAAGGGATAGATTTAAGTGCGAAATTAAATGAAATTGATATTAGAGATATAGTGTCTTTCTGGGAGGGTATAAATGACTATTATTTAATATTTCCGAAGAGTAAATACAAGAAGAAACAAGTAAAATTATTATTAGACTGTTATCTGCTTGACAAAGAAGCAGATGAGAATAATACGAAAGATTCAGATTTGTATAAAATAGTAATCAAAAATTTATCTAAAATAATAGACAGTTTCGATAAATTCGTAGATAAACTAAGGGAAAGAGAGATAGAAATTAGAAGTATTTCAGGTGAAGAATTATCTATAGAGTTTTTGGAGTATTTAAAAAATCCAAAAATAAAAAAAACCATCAAAAAAGTATTACAAAAAGTACCTAATAAAAATATAAATAGTTTTTGGGAATTTTTATATAGACATTTATCTTCTAAAGGTGATATCTATTCTATAGATTTTTATATTATGTATTGTACATTATTTGAAAAGTATGTTTTATCGAGATATGAGTATATAAAATTGGCAGATAATAAAAATTATATTTCTGAATACAAAGAATATATTGATAGTTATTATAATCTAATAATAGATAGATACTTTTTTGATCAAATAGAAACTTTAAATGCTAAAGATATTATAGAACAAAATACTTATAATTTATTAGTATTTGTATTGAAAAGGATATTTGGGGAAGAGTTAATAGAAATAAATGAGGAAGAATCAGTAAATCAATATCTAAGAACCATATTAAGGAAAGATCAGATTGGTAAGGAAGATTTTATGCTGGATAGTACAGTAATAGTTAGGTATTTGATAAATTACATAAAATCACAAGTAAAATACGATAAAGATAGATTATATTATTTCAAAGAATCAATTTTGAATGTATTAAAATATATCAATTGTGATAAAATAGGCTTCACTCTAGAAGAGGTACAAGCTTTTTGGGAAGAATTAAGATCAAGATATTATTTAGATTACTCACATGGCAAAGATAGGAATGATGAGGATAGAGAGAAAGTACATGCTTTACCTTTTTATTTTGAATATGGTAAAAGTGAGGAAGTAAATATAGGTAAAAATATTAAAACAACTATATTTAAAAACATACTAGAATGTCCTGATTCTTGGATGAAGAAAATTTTACAGAACGAAGATTTACCGGAGCTTGCATCGTTACTATCTTTAATGAAAGATAAAGAGAATAGGGATAATAGAGCATATATCGGATCATTAGGTAAAGTATTAGAATTAACAAGAGAGCAGATACAAGGATATGGCAATGCAGCTATCTCTTTTAATGTAGGATTAACAGATTTTGGTAAAATAGAGAATACAGGTATGAGAGCTTTTATAAAAATGGATTATATAATTTTTTTATTATCGTATTCAGAGATTATAATAGAAAAACTAAACCGATATAATCTTTATAGTATAAAATTATTAAGAGAAATTTTACCTGATAAAGAGTTATTTACTAATTTATTAAACAGAATAAGAGTATTAATATCAGGAACAAAAAATGAAAATGTTTTTAATGATTTAAAAAAATATATATTTATTTTATATGAATTAGTATTAGGATTTAAAAATAATAAGAAGTTCTCTGAATTAACAGATGAATTAGAAAAAGTTGGATCATCAATAGATTTTAAATTCCCTAGTTTAGAAGAAGTAATTAAAAAAATCAAAGATAATGGAGCCGAAGTATATAGTAATCTCTATCATTTAGACGAACTTAATATTGAAACTTTGAAACCTGATAATAATATGGTTTTATTGCCTACAGCACTTGAAGCAGGTGGTTCATATTTTTTAGCACTAGCAGAGGAGTTACCTAAAACTATAACTGTCTCTCCTATATATGGGGAGCTATTATTATTATTTAATTCACCAGAGATAGGTTATAGAGGCAATGAATATATAGGCCCTACAAGTTTGATAAAAAATTATTTTGGGTATTCTGTATTAGTGGGTTTTTTAGCTTTATCAGCAGGTTATAGTTTTAACTATAATGAACTACTTTGTTATAGTAAACCGGTTTTTCTTGCAATAAACGCAAAAAAACATATTATAGAAGAATATTTGGCTAAAAATTATATAAATATTAATACAGATAAGTATCAATATGATGAAAGAAATCATTTGAAGTATTACAATTTAACTAATATTTTTAGTGATGATTTTATAGAGAACAAGATATTTAGTTATTCTAAAGATATTTTTATCCTAAACAAAGAAAATTATTTGAATGAATTTAGAAATTTATTTGGTGATATAGTTGATAAAAAGAAGAAAGATATAGAGCAGATATGTAATAAATATTTATCTATTTTTAATGAAGAAGAAGATATAAGATGGCAATACTATGAGTTCCTTAAAGAGATATTATCTTGTGTGTATGAAGTACATGCAGCTAGTATTAAAAAGATTTCAGCAAAAATAGATTTTATAACATATCTTTTAGTAGGTATTTTAGACACAAAAGGGTTACTAGAATCAGGTATAAATGAATTAACAATACGGAAACTGGTAAATAAATTAGGAATAAGTTTCCTTTCATGTGGAGGAGTTATAAATAATCTGGAACGATTATTTTCAAAAGTATTGGATTTAGTAAAAGATAGTAATTTAGAAGATAAGATAAGTTATTTATTTAATGATATAAAAAATAGTGTTTGTATATTATACGAATGTATAGATAGTATGGAGTTAAGTCCATACTCTGAAAAAAATATATTAAAAATTAAGGAAAATATTAATGGTATATACTTAAGAATAATAGATCTAATAAAAAAAGCAGGATTAATAGAAAAAATAGATAAAAATGATATAAATGCAATAAAAAATTATATTTTAATGTTAGGAGTTAATACCTATGATAATCATTTTTATATATATAATCAAAATTGTATAAATGATTTTCTCGAAGAATTATTTTTAGAAGAAAAAGCTCTTATGAATCTAGAACAAGATTTATTAGAACAAAAATTAAAAGATATAGGGTTTGGGAATGAAGAAATATTTGAATTAAAAGAGAGGAATAGGTTAATGGCTAAAGCCTCACAATTAGAAGAGGTTTCTTATCGAGAAAATATAAACAATATAAATGATTTATACGCTTCAATATTATCATTAAGATCAGTCTCATTTATACATTCTATAAATAAAAGAATAAACAAATATGATTATAATCTTTCAAGATTAAGGACAAATTTAATCCATGTTAATATCATAAAAGAAAATATTTTGGACAATAATATCCTAGATAAATTTGATTTTGGTTTAGATAATAAGAAATTAAATATAAAAATCAGTAACGTTATAAAATTATATTATTCATTTTATATATCTAATTCATTTAATAAATATGAAGAACTAAAAAATTATTTAAGTACATTTATAGAAGAAAATATATTAAAAAATGTATTTACTGATTGTATTAAAGATAATCAATTAAGTGATAAAATAGAAAAAAATGTATTTGAGAATATATATATTAAGTTAGTTGAGTATTTTAATTTTACTGAGCAAGAGATAAAAATAATTGATGATAGATCAAGTAAAGTATTTTTGGATATAAATAACTTTTATTATAAGCATAATATAGAAGCTTATATTATATCTAATCTTTATAGAGCTAAGCTAGTTGATGTAAATAATGTATTTGAAGTGAGTAAATTAAAAAAGATAAAGAATTTGGATATAGAAGAGAAAATCGAATTATACGAAAAGATAATCAAATTAGAAGAAGATTTGTTATCAAAGTATTCATTTAATGTTGGCTATAGTTCATATAAAAATGAAAAGGAATTTTTAGCAGGTATATTTTCCTTTATAAACAAAGAAATAAAAAAAATAGAAGACAGGAATAATGTTTATATAAAAGAGATTGTTCAAGGTAAAAGGAATCCTGCAACTTTGTTCGAATTAGTAAATAATGCATTTAAGTTTGATAATATAGATGAAAGAGAGAATGTCTTAGGAAAGATCGAGAAATTAGATGAGTTTGAGACTGAAGTAGTCAAAGATATCATAGTCAATTGTTTGATAGGGTATAATAATAATTCCAGTTATATAAAAGATATAATGTATTATGTAAGCCAAATAACTGATGAAAAAGAAAAAAGTAAAAAGATCATTAACCTCATGTTAAATGATAATAATATTGAGGATATGGGGTTTAATGATTATGTGCATTATAGGCTTGAATCACAAAAAAATAGTAGTAATTTAGAGAAATGGTGTAATATATTAATTAGCACAAGGGGATTAGAAAAAACTCAAATATATACTATAATCAAAAACGATCATACAGAATATATAGATAATATAAAAAAAAATCTTTTAGATAATTTTGAAGAGACTATATGTGATTTATTAATTGATGTTAATTTATCAGAAAACGTAAAAGCAGCTTTATATAAAGAAATACAATCAACCGAGAAAGAATTTGATAAATATATAGAACATTTTAATACTATTAATCATAATGATATCCTAGAAGATGATTTTGAAGACTTAGAAGAATGTATAATTAATTTATCGAGGTCTAAAGAAGGTGTATCAAATTTTATCTACAATTCTTTATCAGTACATACTAAAAATTTTATAACATTACATCTTCGAGATAAAGGGAAAAATGTTTATTTAGCAAACCTAAAAAAATATTTCTTAAAAGATATAAATAAAATACTAAAGAACCATAATTTATATAATATATTTTCATTTGATTTAAAGAGAATCCCTGATTCGATAAAGAACCAAATAGTATTGAAACCAAAAGATATTGAATTATTATCTTTGAATAGGAATATACTAAACTTATTTACGGAATCTAGTTCTATAGGTAAAAGAATTTTTGTACAGGGTATACAAAAAATTTCTAATTTTGTAAGGGATGAGATATTCCTGGATAATAATATAAAATCTATGATTTTAGATACATTACAACATTTCCCTAAGGATGATGTATTAGTTAACGTAAATGTAGTTAAAAGAATGCTTAGTTTTATATTGAAGAAAAAAATCTCTTATATTCTATTTACAAATTTAAATAAATTTATTGAAGTAAATCTTTTAGAAACCAATTCCTTAGAAGCTTTTATTAATACAGCCGGTCTATCGTCTTCTTTTATTTATATAGGGATATTAGAGAAATTCTCTGAAAATCAAAAAAAAGATATTTTAAAATTTATAAAAGATATATTATTTTTATCTGATAAAGTGATAGAAGAAGAAATATCAGAATTTGAAAACAGAGATATTATGGTAGCAGGTACAGTTAAGGAGGATGATGAATTAGAAGCAAATATAGATAATTCCAATTATTTCAAAGATACCATACTATATGATTCTATGGCTTTTAGAATAAATAATGAATTATTAAACGAAATGGATGCATCTAAATATTTAAACTATTATGTCATGGTGAAAGATTTTAGATCATTTTTATCAGGAGATTTGGATTTAATTGATAATATAGAGAGAATTTTAAATAAGATAATAGACCAAAATGGTGTATTAAATAATGATTTTATCGAGTTTATGTATAGAGATGCGTGTAACAAGGGCTCTCTTAATAACCAAATATCCTATCTATTTTTAGATGCTCCAAACACAAAAGAACAGTTGATGAATATAGCTTTTCTATATTTTAATGAAAAAAACCAATTAGGATATCCATCAACATATAATGAAATTGTTGTTGAGATAGTAGAAGAGGTGCCAAAAAAGTATTTTGATGAAGAAGTAAAAGAGCAAGTACAAAACATTATTGATATACTAAGAGAGTGTGTAACTATTCGAGATATATTAAATAATATTAAGCCTTATGCAGACAAAGATTTCCCGGGTATAAATAGATATGAAGGATTAAAAGAGGTTTATGATATGTTATCTGTATCACAATGTTTAGATTTCCGTTTAACAGAAGACTTAAAAGAGATTATAATTTCAAAATGTATAGTTATTTGTATCAATTGGTGGATAGATAAACTTAAAAATGAAATAAAAAGACAAGACAGTTTATATAGTGCTCTTAATAAATTATTTAATTTAAAGATAAATGAACACCAAGATTTATTAAAGGCGAAATTGAGAAATTATATATCTCCAGTTATGTTCCCTCCGATATTAAAAAAAATGCAAAATAGTAGTTTGATGGAATCATATTATTTTATCAATTCTATAGTACATGTTAAAGAAAAATTAATAAAAGATTTATTAGAAATACTAGGGAAAGAAATAAATATTAGAGTAAATGAAAAAGATAATCAAATAGTACATCTTTTAAAGATATTTTACATTTACGAAAATGTTAAAAAACCTAATATTAATTTTAATGAATTAGTAATGGAGATATCATTAATTATTAATTCTTGTATAAATATAGAAGATTTAGAAACCAAACTATTAACCGTTATAGATGATATGTCAACTTATTCAATCTATGAATTTCTTATGGGAGATGTGATAGATTCAATAGATGAGTTGCTAAGGAATAAACTAATAGCTAGGATCAAAGAGATTATAGAAAAAAGATTATCTTTAATTGAAAGATATATTGATATAGGGTATATTTATTTTATAAAAAAATTAAAAAAAGATGATCTTAGTCTAGACTCTTTGTCAGAAATAATTTTATTTTTGGTTGAGTTAGAAGAACAAAATATGGATAGAAAAAAGATAATAGAAAAAATTTATAGTTATAAACTAATAGATGAGATGACTATCCAAAACAACAAGAGTTAATAGAGAGCCTAGTAGCCCTGGTGGCGGAATTGGTAGACGCGCAAGGTTGAGGGCCTTGTGGGAAATATTATCCCGTGGAAGTTCAAGTCTTCTCCAGGGCACCAAGTGAAACATTTTTATCCTTCGAATATCTTTTATTAAGTGCAAATTTCTAAGTTTAAGATTAAGGTAAATCTTAATGGGTGATACTATTTCTCCTAAATTCTCTTGAAAAACTATCCCGCTCCTACCTTCAAGAGTTCTTCTACTTTCTCTACTGCGTTTTTTGAACCAATAAAAATAGGTGTTCTTTGATTAACTGATTCAATTTTAATATCTAAAATATCTTTATACCCGTTAGAAGCTTTACCTCCAGCGTTACTAATTATATAGGCCATCGGTATACATTCATAGAGCAACCTGAGTTTACCTTTAGGGGTTTTATTTGTCCCAGGATATGAGAAAATACCTTCTTCCCTTAACAGTATTGAGTTCACGTCAGGTACCATCCCCCCAGAGTATCTTAATTTATAGTTTGAGGTTATCCAGTGTGTAAATAAATTATTATATTTAGAATTAGTTTTGATAGAATTAATATTACCAGGAGAAAATGATGATGCTGTATTAGAAATAATAATATTTTTTTTTGTCAACACGTATTCATATACATCATTTAATGTAAACTCATGTACACCGTTCCCTATACTAAATATAAGAGTTGTTCTAGGCCCATACATAACATATAATGCGGCTATTAAATCTTTACCGGTTTTATTATTTAAGTCATTAGATTCAAATATACCAAAAATCGATCCAACAGCTAAATTAGTGCCAACCAAAGATGAACCATCTAAAGGATCAAACACAACTGCGTATTTACCAGCACTATCAATAGTTTGTATATCTTCTTTTTCTTCTGAAGCTAAGGCACACACTAAATTAGATTCAATTAAACTATCAGTAATTATCTTGTCACTTAGTATATCAAGCGCTAACTGTTTCTCTCCGTACAAATTAGAAGTGCCAGCTATCCCCAAATCACCAGTTTTGATAGAATGTATTATATACTTACTTGAAGTAGCAATATCGATTATTAGGTGACGTAGATCATCTTTAGCACCATTCTGATACAAAAAATTGTTGAGTGATGTATCTTTCATTTTAGGTTTTTAGTTTTATAAATAAAGAATTATCTTTACATTCTGTAACCATATCAATTATTGTTTTATTGGTTACGGGGTCTACAAATTTAGGTGATACTTCTAATAAAGGTATTAATACAAAATTTCTTTCACATATTTTTGGATGTGGTATAACTAAATTCTTTTCTTTTATAATATATTTATCATAAAATAGTATATCTATATCTATCTCTCTTTGCATCCATTTTTTTCTTTTTTTTCTGCCAACAAATTTTTCTATTGTTTTACATTGATTAAGCAACTCTTTAGGTTTAAGAGAAGTTGATGCTTTAATAACTATATTGATCATCCATTCCTGGTTGCGTTTACCCCAAGGTTCAGTAATATAAAACGGTGAAATACTTTCTATATTTATATTTTTTGATTTAAGATACTTAATAGCTAATAAGATATTTTCTTTTTTTGGTGAGATATTGGAACCCAAAGAGAGATAGACAATTTTCATAGCTAGAAATTATATAAAATTTTTTAAAAATATATGATAGGAGAGAATAAAAAGTATTCTCTCCTTAAGCTCTTATACAGCAGTTCTCTAATCATATCATGCTATTTCCTCCTTTGTTTTTTTATTTTTTTTCATATGTGAAATATATTGATGCTTCAACAATTTTAAAATTGTCATTGAGCATTTTTTTATACATCCTTTCTTTATATAAACCTTGAGAATATCTTTCTCTTGATCAAGAAGGATAAGATGATTTTTGCTCCAAAACAATTTTTCTTTTTCAGTGTTTTCCAGATAGAGTTTTCTTGCTAGTTCCTCTATCTTAACAGGCATCTCGATATTTTGGTTTTTAGTTATATTTTCCAAAATATCTTTTATCTCCATATAATTCCCTTTCTTAATTTGTTTGTTTGTATATCTTTCATACAAATCATAAAACCCTTCTACAAAATCTTCAACAAAATCTTCTCTCAAAGTTATTGTTGTTCTTGCACCACAGTATATCTTATAGTGCTTATTCTCCTTCCATTCTCTTTGTTCTACTAACTTATAGAAGCATTTTATTATAAAATCTTCTAAAGACATATCTGGGGTTATCCCATAAGTGCCTTGGAAATGACTTTTTATTGTTATCGTCATTTCGTTGTAATGCAATTTATTCCTCTTTAGAAGGATTTTTATGTAGTAGTATGGTATCAATAAATACTTAAAAAAATTTTTTATTTTTTGCATAAAAGAACTCCTTTTATTTACAATTTAATTTTTTATTTTTTTTTCATTATGTGAAAGAGCTTTGTCTATGTAGATATATATCATTTATTAATAATTTTGTACACTTCTTTTTTTAAAAAAAATCTAAAATATCCTAGGAATTAGTACTTTATTTATAAATTTTAATAAATATCTTTTATATCAATGTATAATAATATACCAATTTTTTTATAAAAGTATTTCATTTTTTTTAGTAGTATGATTTAGTATATGTATGAAAATTAATTATTTATATATGATCCCTTTTTTTAAAAGCTCAAAAACAATCAAAATAGTTTTGATAATAATATCAAGTTATATATTTATAGGGCTAATAATATATTTTTTCCAGGATAAATTTATTTATTTACCTGATAATACAGATTTTTATAGTTGTGCTGGGTTTTCTAACTATAAAAAAGAAGAGGTTAAAGGCACAAGATTTTATTATTTAAAAGGCTCAGATGAGGTTATAGTCTATTATCATGGTAACGGTGGATCAGCATGTGATAGGAGCGAGTTTAAAGATGTATTTGAAGAAACGAAGAAATCAGTAATATTTGTTGAATATATTGGGTACTCTAACGATAAAACTCAAATTACTTCTGATAAAATACTAGAAGACGTTATAAATATAAGAGATTTTATTAATCAAAAAGGCTTTAAGACAGTAACAGTATATGGCCAAAGTATAGGTTCGGGGCCAGCAAGTTTTCATGCGTCTTTAGGTAATGTAGATAAGGTGGTGTTAGTAACACCTTTTTCAAGTTTGGAAGATGTTGTGCAATCAAAAATACTTATATATCCTGCATCAGTATTACTAAAGCATAGTTTTAATAATATCAGTTGGCTTTCGTCTTTTCTTGGTGAGGTAGTTATAATACATGGAGATAATGATTATGTTGTACCACATAGATTCTCAAGAAGGTTGTTTGAAAGTTTAAAAACGAAAGACAAAAAATATATTATCTTAGATGGGATAAGTCATAACCAGATGTGGGAAACACAAGAATTCGTTGAGGTTTTGAGAGATGTTTTGAAAGGTTAGTTAAAAAAAATGCATAGGGCTAGATAAGCATCAATTTGTGGTATGTTTAAAAAATCTATTATAGTTTTTAGTGAAACATTAAAAACTTTTAGTAAATAAAGGATTTTTAAATAGCTCATAATCTTTAATCGGTATTTAGAAGGAATTTGGGTGTGTTGGGATTCGAACCCAAGGCCAATAGCTTAAAAGGCTACTGCTCTACCTGCTGAGCTACACACCCTTAAAAAATAAATATTCCATCTTATTATACTTTCTAATTTTATAAGTGTCAAAACATTTTGTTTTTTTTAATCTTCAGTATTCAAAAAACTTGTCATTATAAAAGCGAGCGCAGGGACACAAAACCATATACTGTAATTATTTATCATAGACCTAACAAAATAAGAACCAACATATATCTCATAGAAATTAATTTTTTTTATTTCAATAACACCTTCAATAACAGAAATACCTGATATATAAAGAAGCAAAGTACTAACAATAAGCCCGGCACTTAAAATCGCAAAAGTTATAGTCATAAGCAACGATATAAAACTGGATTTCTCTTTTTGCATACTAACATCAAACGCACCTTTAGTAACCAACACAACTATAGTACTAACAAATATAACTATTTTAAGTATAATCAAAGTTTGGATACCGGTTACAGAAGAAAAAAGTTTAGTTAATGGTGCTTTAGTTAATAAATACCTTCTTATAATATTACCAAGCCCATCAGCAGCGAGTATAGCTATATAACTACTAATGATTATTTTTAGTGTTTGGTTCCTCCCTATAATAAAGCTATAAGCGATTATTACAATGAAGAAAACGATAATAAATAGATCCCATGTAAGATTGATTGTCATTGTATTGACATAACAATTTAAAAACCTTACTTTAGAATGTACATAAGGTTAGGAATTTTTTCAAGATAAATATGAACGGATTTTTTATAATCGATAAACCAGCGGGTATAACATCCTTCGATGTGATAAGGAGAATGCGGAAAATCTTAGGTCTAAAAAAAATGGGCCATTTAGGTACACTTGATCCATTCGCAACCGGAGTGTTAGTAGTAGGAATAAATAAAGCAACAAAATTGATACATTTACTTATGGGTGAAGATAAAACATATACAGCAGAAATAACACTGGGCGCTATTACTGATACATACGATATTGAGGGTCAAAAAACTTTCGTATCAGACAAAAAAGTGTCTATCTCAGAAATAAAAGACGCATTAAAACATTTTAAAGGTGTAATAAAACAAACACCACCAATATTTTCAGCATTAAAAATAAACGGTAAAAGATCTTATGAATTAGCAAGAAAAGGTATAAAACCAGAAATAAAAGGAAGAGAAATAAAAATAGGAAAGATCCAAATAATTAGTTTCTATTACCCCAAAATAAAACTTTTAATAGAATGTAGTACTGGAACATATATACGAAGCATAGCATGTGATTTAGGTAATTATCTAGGTGTTGGCGGATATTTATCTTCTTTGCGTAGAGAGAAAGTAGGGGATTTCGATATAAATAATTCAGTAAAACTAGAGGATTTAAAACTTAATGATATTTTATTATTAGATGATATCAATTTTAAGTATAAGAGCATAAATATAAAAGATCCAGAAAAATTTCTAAACGGGAACTCATTAAAGATAAATACCTTGGGAAACTGTTACCCGGTGCTTGTTTATAATAATAAAAAGATTATAGGTATAGCAGAGATACGGGACAGATATATATACCCAAAAAAAGTATTATAATAATTTAAGACCTTCTGTTAGCTTCTCTAAGGTCTCATAAGGTGTTTTAGATTTCGTTATACCGGACGCGAGTAGTATCCCTGTAGCACCAATTTTTAAAGCTATTTCAATATCTTCTTTTGTTTTTATACCAGCACCAATAATAACTCTATCTTTACCTATAACACTACAAGCATTAGATATTATTTTAGGATTAGCTTTAGATACAGAGATATCTCCTCCTATCAGTTCAGGTGGTTCAATAGCTATAAAATTAGGGCCAAAATTATTCATTATGTATTTACCTTCATCTATATTTTCAGCACAAACAATTGTAACAAGATTATTCAATTTACATAATTCAATACATTTACTGAGTCGAGCTAAAGATAATCTTTTTTCGCTATGATTAAGAAGCGTCCCGTATGCGCCTATCTCTTTTACAGCTTTAGGAGGGATTAACCCTGTACCTTTACCAAATACTACATCATCAACATGTTGAGCAAAAACAGGTATTTTTATCTCTTTACATATCTCTTTTAAATCAAGAGGGTTTACTGAGATCCCTATATTCACTTTATACTTTATCGAAATTGCTTCATGGATTTTAGATAATTTTAAAGCGTTTGTAAGAATAGACTCACGATATACTTTGAAATTTGTTATTATAAAAGGAGTTTCCATTATATTTATATAAATATTACATGATTTAAGGATAGCAGTTATACAATCTAAAGTTAAATAATTTATTTATAAAAAAGATTGTACTTACATATTTCTTCGATATAATAGAGATATAATTTTTTTAATAACAGAAACATGAAAAAAAGTATTATTATAATATTATCTGTAATTTTTATAATACTAGGCTGTGATATAAATATGTCAGATAATAATAAACCTACAGACAATACAAATAATTCTGGTAATTCAGGAGTAAGTGTAAAAATAGATGAGAACAAAAACAAATCTAGATATAAATTAGTAGAAGTTGAGAGAATAAAACTTACAAGGACTGAAGAAGAGATACCTGAGACAGGTCAAACAGATAAAGTATTTATACATAAATGTGATAAGATAGTAGTAGATAACTATGATCTTAAACGTTGTGTTTTTCATGTTGAAAAACAGGAAAAATATACAGCGGAATGCGTTATCTTATGCGATGAACTATACTAATACCAAGATAATCATAAATAATTTATTTAAATGAGTAATATATTTTTGTTTACAGGAGAAGAAAGCTTTTTATTGAGGTTGTGTGTAAATAGATGGAAACAAGAATTCAAAAGAAAATATGGTGATTTAAATAGCTCTTATTTAGATATAGATAACGTTTCTGTAAAAACTATTATCGCTGAATGCAAAACTATACCGTTTTTAGCGTCCAAAAGACTGGTTTTTGTTGATGGATTACCTTACTCTGCAACAAAAAAAGCAAAAAAAAGTGAGTTAGATATAGAGAATTTAATTTTGATGTTAGATAATATACCGGATACAACTGTATTAGTATTTATCAATCAAATACCGGATAAAAGAACTGCTTTGTATAAAAAGATTAAGAAAAACGGAGAAATAAAAACATTTTCTCCTATAACCGGGAGTAAATTATATGAATGGATAGAAAAAGAGGTAAAAAATATTAACGCGAAGATTCTACCTGGAGCAATAAAATATTTAGTTTTCAAAACAGGTAAAAATTTATGGAGATTAAATCAGGAGATAAAGAAATTATCATCATACTCAAACAGAAAACCTATATCAGAAAGGGATATAGATATGATAGTTACAAGACATACAGAATCAAATATATTCAGCTTTACCGATGCTTTATCGCGAAGAAAAACAAAAGAAGCTATTTCATTGCTTCAGGATTTGGTTTTGGAAGGAGAGAGTATTAGTTATATCTTTTTTATGTTAGTAAGACAATTTCGAATACTTATACAGATGAAAGATTTAGTGAATAGAGGAGAAAAAGAAATATCAAAAATATTAGGTATGAACCCTTATATAATAAAAAATATTATTAAACAAATAGATAACTTTTCAATGAATGAATTAAAAAACATTTATTCGATATTATTAGAGATAGATATAGGGATAAAGACAGGTAAAATCCGGTTGACTACAAATGATACACGTGAGTTTGAACAATATATAGAAAATTTTATATATAAAATAACAAATAAAATATAATAAATAGTTTGACAAAAAAGATAATGATATTTAAGATGATAATCGATTTAAAAATTTTATTAAATACATTTTATGCCACTCATAAAGTCTGCGATAAAAGCAAATAAACAAAACGTAGTAAAAAGAGAAAAAAATAGACATTTTAAATCAAGGATGAAAACCTTGATTAAAAACTTTATAAAAACTGCTAAAGAAGACAAAAAAACTGCTTTGAAGATGTTACCTGAGGTTCAATCCTCTATAGCAAAATGTCTTAAAAAAGGGTTGATAAAAAAGAATAATCTTGCAAGGAAACAGTCTAGATTGGCATCAATGGTGACAATAAAAAACGAAGTATAGTGGGGAAAATATTAGCTTTGGATTATGGTACGAATCTTATAGGTGTTGCAATATCAGATGATACCAAAACTTTTGTTTTTCCAAGGAGTAGTATTAAAAACTTATCTTATGATGTAGTCTTGAATAAGATAAATCAGATTATTAGAGAAGAGAAAATAGAAGAAATAGTTATTGGATTACCTCTGAGAATGTCAGGGCAGTATTCTGATCAAACAGAAATAGTAAACGATTTTAAAAACAGATTAGATAAAGATATAAATATAGATATTAAAATGTTTGATGAAAGATTAACAAGTATCCAGTCGAAAAAATTAAAAACCCAAATTTACTTAAAAAAAACCGAAAGAGAAAATATAGATAAGAATAAATTAGAATCAGTTTTAATATTAGAGACATATTTAGAAAAATATAAACAATTGATTGACAATAAATAATAAAAATTTTATAATATTAACCCAAAAATCCAAACTTGACCATAAGAAATAAATATAATACTATTTTATTTGTATAGAATAGATTCAGATATAATATAATTTTTATAGTGTATGACAACTAATACAACAAATTCAGATTTATCTCAACTTCTAAAAGTACTTAAAAGTTCCTCATTAAACCTGAAAAAGATATTAGAAGAGATGTTTCTTGTTTTAACTGATAAAGAGAAAGATGTTATAACTAAAAGATTCTCGTTAAATAATAAACCTAGGCAAACATTAGATAAAATAGGTAAACATTTTAATGTCACCAGAGAGAGAATAAGACAGATAGAAAGTATCGCCCTTGCAAAACTTAGAAGGAATGTATCAAACTCAAAATTATTATATATAAATAAGTTAGCTAAAGAAATTTTTAGAAGTAATGGTGGCGTTATTTTAGAAGAAAGAATAATAAGTGAGGTTTTGAATAATATTAATACGACTTCAAGGGTTGATGGAAGCATAATTAAATTATCTTTAACTATAGATTTAGATTTAGTACCTAATGAAAGAACAGGTATTTTTGAGCCGTTTTGGAGGTTTAAAGAGATATCTATAGAAGATATAAAAAAGATAGTAAATAGCGCTTTATCTTTATTAAATAAGAATAAGGATTTAATGCCAGGTGATGTATTAGTTAATACTATACAGAATCTAGAGATATTTAAGAATAAAAAACCAACAAAAGATTTGGTTTTATCAGTATTATCTATCGATAAAAGGATAAAGAAGATAAAAGGAGGATGGGGATTAATGTCATGGAGAAATGTTAATCCGCGTAGTATAAGAGATAAAGCTCAAATAATCTTAAAGCAGCTAGGTAAGCCATTACATTTCGTAGAAATAGCTAACAGAATATCTGAGGTAGGTTTTGATAAGAAAGTTGTTACCGTACAAGCGGTACATAATGAATTAATTAGATATCCACAATTCGTATTAGTAGGTAGAGGTTTATACGCTTTAGCGGAATGGGGATACCAACCAGGTACTGTTTCTGATGTGATAGAAAATCTATTAAAAGAGAATGGACCTATGACAAAGAAAGAGATTATAGAGAAAGTATTAGATCAGAGACAAGTAAAGATTGGTACGATATCGTTGAATCTACAGAAAAAACCTATATTTATTCGTGTTGGTAGAGCGGTTTATGGTTTAGTTAAATCAAAATAAAAATAAATTATATTATGGATGAAAGAAAAGAACTTATACTATTTGCCATAATTAGATACTTTATAGATAGAGCTAACCCTATAGGCTCAAAATTATTAAAGGAAGATTTTAATATATCAACAGCTACTATACGCAATGATATGGCTTTTCTTGAGAAGGAAGGTCTTATTTATCAACCTTATACCTCTGCTGGTAGGGTACCAACAGAGGTCGGGTATAGGTTTTATGTTGATGAGCTGATAGATAAGTTTTCTAAAGAAGATAAAATAAAGGAACGTTTTGATCAAATAAAAAAGGAGTATTTTAAAAAAAAAGCGCTTAAAAATGTTTATGATGCTATAGCGATATTATCTAAAGCTACTGATAACATCGCATTTGCTACTATACCTGAAAACAGTAAAACTTTTTATTTAGGTCTAGCTAATATGCTTAGGAAACCTGAATTCGTTTCTAATATATCTTATGCTAGTGAAGTTATAGAAGTGCTAGAAAAAGGGTTTTTCTCTGTTTTAGATCAATTAAATATAGATGATAAAATACGTATTTTCATAGGTAAAGAAAATATTATATCTCAGATGCAGAGTTGTTCACTTATAGCTGTAAAATATAATAGTCATGGTTATTCAGGTGTTATAGGCATTTTAGGTCCGATGAGAATGAAATACGCGTATAATAAAATGGTTTTAGAATACGCTTTATCTTTATTGAACGAATAACATAAAACTCTTATTTCTTGAGTTTGATAGTTATATTATCATGTACTTGAGGGATCGCTGATGTCCAAAACGGCCAAACAGAGATTTCTACTTCTGCTACTTGTGGTAGATTACTAACAATATTGTCTGCTTCTAAAAGACTTTTACCTGCAATTTTATTCTTAATATTTTGTGATAATCTTTTACCGCTAGGTAAATCAGGCTCGATAATATATTCTTGTATACCTTTAACAGTTATACTCATTTTAACATAATCTTTAGTTGTATCAACTACTTTATATGTTATGTAATTCTCGTCAAATAAATCTTCTCTTAATCTCATATCAGTATTAGTTTTGAATTTCAGTTCTTTTATAAGTATTTTCTTTAATTCATTAATATCAAAAGCGAGTGTTTTTATTCTTAGCTTACAATAAATACTAAATTCATCTATCTCTTTATCAATAAGATCCTCATTTACGTTTAACTCAATAATATCTATAGACGTATAATCAGAATCATCAAGCATCCTTAGATTAGAGTTACTAAACAGGTTTTTTTCTTTTAGTAAATCATATAATTTTTTCTTGCCTTGGTCTATTAATATCTTCTTTATATCATTTTTCGCTTTATCTAACTCATTTTGAGTGAGTATTTTTTTGTATACCGATGTACCACCTTCCATTATGTTAATACTTTCACCCCAAATAAGTTTTTGTGTATGTTGATCAAAAAGTCTTATTTGAAATACTTGTGGTTCTATATTACCTCTTTCACCAACTCTTTGACCATTAATATCAAAAGGATCAGCTATTACATCAACTAATATCTCTCCGTTTATCTCTCCTTTTTTCGCCGGCACGTTTATCCAGTTTTGCGTTCTAAATATTATACCATCACGAGACACAAATTGAGTGTTACCTTTTAAAGCCATATCTTTAGTTGTCGTATTAATAACTTTCATAATCCCTTTAGATGGTGACCCGAAGAATTGTTCATTAGTTGTTTGGATATTCATATTTTTTTCTACAACTGTTTCTAGAGGATAACTTTCTATAGATAATTTATTCAATGTTTTTGTTTGTATATTGTTTAAAAGATGAACAATTAGTGCTTGTTCCAGTATTTCTGATTTAGGTTTTATATATACAGTAGCACCAGGTAAAGCGAGATATATTATAAATAAGAATAGGCTTATACTAACTAATAAAAGAACGATAATTAATTTTATACTAGGTTTAGGTAAACTATAGTTAGGGATTTGATTTGATGTATCAGAAGACTTTGTTTTGTTATCTAAAATATCATTTAAATTAATTTTTTTATCTCTTCTAACATAAGGTTTAGATTTATCATAAATATTTGTTTTTGCTTGTATTGGAGTGATATATATGACGCTATTTTTATTTTTTTTAGGTGGAGATATTTTTGAGACAACTTTAAACCCGCTTTTTAAAGCTAATGTTTTACCTTTTTTGTCTTTCGTTTGTATTACAATATTTTTCTTGTATTTATCATTAATATGCTTAAGTATTCTGAGATTAACTATACTATTAAACAGACAGCTTTTTGAAGGTATACATAGATATATATTTATATCTTTACTAAGTTTGATTTTATCAATAATCGAAGTTATTTCTTCATCGATTTCAATATATAAAATTTTCATATATATTTATTTAAGAACTTCCAACGCAGGAAGAGTTTGGTGTTCAAGAAACTCGATCATAGCTCCACCGCCGGTAGATATATGAGAAAAATTTTTGTATCCGTGTTTATCTATAAAATCAACAGTATCGCCACCACCTATTATACTGGTTTTATTACTACTAATGATAGATTCAGCGATACTTTTACTACCGCAAGAGAAACTCTCATATTCGTATACACCAACAGGCCCGTTCCATATAATAGTTCCTGAGGATCGAATATATTCATTATATTCCTCTATAGTTTGTATACCTATATCAGCGATAACCATATCATCTTTTATATCCTCTGTTAGTATATTAAATTTCTCCGCGGTATGAGATATATTAGAGCATACTACAACATCCCTTGGTGTCATTAAATTACAACCATAGTTTATCGCCTCATTTATTATCTGTTTTGCCAAACCGATTTTATTTGCTTCGTATTTTGATTTCCCGATACAATACCCTTTGGCGGCGAGAAAAGTATTAGCTAAAGCACCACCTAAAAGAATATTATCAGAATTATCAAGGTAGTTCCTAATTATACCTGCTTTAGTATCAACTTTAGATCCACCTAATATTAGAGTTACCGGGATTTTAGGATCACAAAACCCCTGACTTAAAGCTTTAATCTCCTTTTTTACTAGGAACCCTATACACCCTGGTATATATCTCGGGATACCTACCATACTAGCATGTGATCTATGAGATGTAGCAAAAGCGTCATTAACATAAATATCCGCTAAAGATGATAAAGCTTTAGCAAATTTTGGATCATTATTCTTTTCTTCTTCATAAAATCTAAGGTTCTCTAAAAGTATAATATTGCCTGGATTCATATTACTGATATAATCTCTGATATTTTCTATATTGATATCAGGAGAGAACGCTACTTCAGTATTAGGGATCAAGTCACCAAGATGTTTTGCTATTTTTTCAAGACTAAAAGTTTTATCTGTTTTATTCTTAGGCCGACCTAAATGACTAATAATAATAAGCTTGCAATTTCTTTCAAGTATATAGTTGATAGTATCAAGTGTAGCTTGTATCCTGTTATCATCAGAGATATCATTATTATCCAAAGGAACGTTATAGTCTGTTCTTAGTATAATAGTCTTATTATTTATCTTTAGATCCTCTATAGATTTTATCCCCATATATATTTTAAATAAAAAATATGATTTAAAGAAATTTTATATAAAATACGTTAAAAATACAAATACTTTATAAATACTTATTGATTATACTCTTTTTTTGTGTAAAATCTTAGATATACTTGAATGATTATTAGATCTTTAAAAATTGGCTATTAAAAAAAGGGACTATATGGAATTTATCAAGGTTTCATTAGAATTATGGAATATACTTTCAAAATATTTGACACAAATAAATTATATAAATGTAAATGATGAATATGTCAGTTTTAGTGAAAATCATATTGCTAATCTACATCTTGAATCATTAAATGTAGACGATAAGATATTAGATGAGCTATGTACTCATCCTAATATAAGAAAACTATTTCTATCTTATACAAACATAACAGATAGAGGGATGAAAAATATAGATAAGATAAAAGAGTTAGAGGAACTGGATATCAGCTTCACTAGTATCACAGATAAAGGGATAGTATCCCTTAAAAATATTAGTAATTTAAAATCACTAAAAACCTTTTATTTATCTATAACTGATCAAGGATTAAAGGATATCTGTGAAATAAGAAATTTACAGAGCTTAAATTTATCAGGCACAAAAATAACAGATAGAGGGATAAAGTATTTATTTAATTTAAAAGATCTAAATTACTTAGGGTTAGCTAGTACAGAAATAACTGATATATCTTTATTACAAGATACTATAAAAGAATTGGATATAGGTAATACAGAGATAGATGATAATGATATAAAAAAAATTACAAAACTAGTGAACTTGGAAATATTAACCATTAGTTATACAGATATAACAAATAAAGGACTAATGTATATTAATGAGTTACCTAATCTCAAAGAACTATGGATAGAAGATTGTAATATAAATGAAGAAGATGTAAAAAAATATATGGATAATAAAAGGATAAAAGTATTACGTTCACCATATAAAAGATATGTCCCTGTAAAAAATGAAGTGTAGTATATCCAGACATTGGATATATTAGAATATAATATCAAGTTATCTAACAGGTTGTTTTATTTAACAACCTGTATTTATTTAGCCATAAATCCAACTGTTTTTTGATCAGATCTTCAGGATCAGTATAACCAATATAGTACCCCTTAATTACACCTTTTATATTAACGATAGTATTAACTTCCTTGCTTTGTTGTACTGATACATCTATCTCATCAAGAAACTCTAAAACTGTTTTTGATATACCTGGTTCGATAGTGTACCCCAAGATATTATTTGTATACATCCTACTAAACACAGAATGTAAACTATCGGAGACATATTTCTTATACTCAGCTTGAATTGAATACTGTTTGATATAGTTGTAGAAAGGTATCGAATAATCTGAGAATCTTGTTTTACTACATATCAACCCAAATTTAATCATATAATAAAAAATAGTTTTAATATATTCTGCTCAACTATTGAATATTTGTCAATAATAAAGTATAATTAAGAGATATATATTATTTATAAATGATAAAAATATTTAAAATACCTGTTGCATTAGCTGAAGCGGTAAGTGACCAGATTGTAGGTACAACAGCACAAACACAGGTATCAGCCACAGACGGTATCTCAGAATATTTTTTAGAGATCCTAAAAAGGTTGCCTTATTGGATAGGAGCGATCGCAGTATTATTTCTAGCTATTTTTTTCGCACGTGTTGTAGCGAGTAGCGTAACTAACGCTATAACAGCTGCTAGAGGCGATGATGTGCCTAGAGGTAGAATTATACTAGTAAGAAGAGCTATATATGTAACTCTTTTTTCTGTCGGGTTATTATTAGCTTTAGAGATAGGTAATATCATCGATATAGGTTGGTTGCTTGGAGCGATAGGGTTAGGGGTAGGGTTTGCGTTAAAAGATCTAATAAATAATTTTATCTCAGGTATTATCATACTTATCAATAATGAACTGCATATAGGTGATATGATAGAGGTTACTGATGTTAAAGGGACTATAGTTGATATACAAGCTAGAGCAACAATAGTACAGAAATTTGATGGGACTAAAGTTACTATCCCTAACGGGCTTATCCTTTCTACTAATGTTATTTCATACACATCTAACCCGTTCAGACGTATTGAGATTCCTGTAGGGATAAGTTTTAAATCTGATATTGATAAAGCTAAGATGGTAGCATTAGATGTATTAAAAAACCATTCAAGAATAGAAGAGACACCTTCACCTTATGTGATAGTTACAGATCTTGCTGATTCAGCTGTTATGTTAAGTGTTAGGGGCTGGATAAAATCTAAAGGTGTGAGTTGGTTACGTGTTAAATCTGAGCTTATAAGAGATGTTAAGCTAGGGTTCGATAAAAACGGGATTGAGATACCTTTCCCTATTATCACTCTTGATAAGTAAAATTAGAACATAACCCTAAGCTACACGCCATACCTCGTTGAAAGTTGTTACACCTTGAACAATTTTTATAACACCTGATTCCTTCATATTAATAAACCCGTTCTTATATGATTCTTTAAGTATATTTTTAGATGGTTCGTTATTAAGAATCATCTCTTTAATATCTTCGTTTATATCTAAGATCTCTATTATACTGGTTTGACCTTTATAACCGGTATTACTACATAGCTCACACCCGGCAATAGATTTAATCTTATTTATATCAGGTATTTTATGGCCTCTCTCTGTAAGGTTTTTGATAACAGTATTTAGGTACTGTTTCTCATAATCATTAGGTTCTCTCTCTGTAGCACAAGAACAAACTTTCCTTACAAGCCGTTGTGCAATAATAACATTAAGTGATGGCGCTATCATAAAAGATGGTACCCCCATATTAACTAACCTAGGGATAGTTTCTATCGCTGAATTAGTATGTAGAGTTGAAAGAACTATATGGCCTGTTAGAGCGGCTTGAGAAGCTGTTTCAGCTGTGCTTAAATCTCTTATCTCTCCTACCATAACTATATTAGGATCTTGTCTTAAGATAGCTTTCAGTCCTGTATCAAAATTATAATTGTTCTCAAGGTTGATTTGGCTTTGGGTTATACCTTTAAGTTGGTATTCTATAGGATCTTCGAGCGTTATTATCTTTTTATCGCTGGTGTTTAAGTAATGTAACATAGAATACAGTGTTGTAGTTTTTCCGGACCCGGTAGGCCCGGTAACAAGGACTAAACCATGAGGTTTATTAAGGTTTAGCTCTAATCGTTCAACAATTTTCTGTTCGAACCCGAGAGCCTCGAAATTCAATAAACTTTTTACCGGGTCAAGGATCCTCATAACCAATGATTCACCGTATGAAGAAGGTAGCGTAGATACACGTACATCTATTTTACGGTTATTTACTTCAAAACTGTATTTACCGTCTTGGGGATAGTTGGAGATATTAAGTTTTAGATGAGATAAATACTTAATACGTTTAGTAATCTGATCAAAAACCTTATAAGGTATCTCGAATATATCCATTAGTTTACCGTCGATCCTAAAACGTACAAGCGCAGATAGTTCTGATAACGGTTGGAGGTGGATATCAGAAGCATTAGTCTTAAGTGAACCTGCATGTAATAGGTCCAAACTTTTTTCGGCTGTAGTATTTAGTATTTTTGTTTTAAGAGAGCCAAGATTCTCTATCTCCGCTTCATAAGACGAATCTTTTTCAGATATATTTAATCTATCCTTTTTCTTCTTTAAATATTTCTCTGAGTAATAAGGTTTTTGTGCTGATTTTATACCTTCTTCTGTAGCGAGATAAATCTCGGTAATATACCCTTTATCATTAATCTTTTTTATAATATTTTTTGTCTGTTCGCGGTTTATATCACTTACTGCGATTTTAAGTTTCTTCCCGTATTCGTAAAACGCTACAAGTTTACCTATTTCAGCATCTTCTTTATCTATGATATAATATAGATCAGGATTAATCGCTATCTCAGATATAAGTACATAAGGTATATTCAAGCTTTTCGCTTTCTCTTGTACCTCTTGTTCTTTAAATCCCAGGTTAATTTTATCTAAATAATCACCAAAATCTTGTTTGGTGGGATCAATATTCTTTTCTTGTATATTTAGTTCGTCCATAATAAATGTTTTATCTTTATATTATACACGATTTTCTAGGTTTATAAAAGAGTGATTATATATTTTTAGATAAATTTTAGTTTTAGTGAATAAGATGATTCAATCGCAGTTTAGTCTTTCTTAGTATCAGTCATACAAAAAGAACCATCAAAACAATTTTTGATGGTTATATAAAGCTAATTTGATATTCAAATTATATATTTTTTTTATGTATTATTTTCTTATTTAAAACTATTATTTAATAAATAAGAAAAATATAGATTTACTAATTCCCATACTAAATAAATAAGTAAGATTATAAAAGGTTCCATCTTTTCAGTGATATTTAGTTTCCTAGCTTTATTAGTTTTATTGTCTTTATTGTATATTTTGCAGAATACTGCGATAGTAGGAATAATTAATATGCTTAAAGGTATATATGTTTTATTTGTAATAAAAAAAATTAAAGCTGATACACTCATAAAAGCTTGGTATACTATAAGCTTTTGGTATATCGGAGTTTTATCATATTCTATATTATTCTCTTTTATGTTATTAGATTTTTTTTGTTTATGTGTAAGATTATGTTTCGCAGGTTTTGTATTTATTTTTTTAATATCTTTTTGAGCTTCAGTAATAAGAGAATCTTTATTAAACTGTACTAGATTCTTACAAAATGGGCATTTACCTTTAGTAAATTTTTCAGTTAAAGTATTGATAGGTACAAGAATATCTTTATTACAAACATGACAGATGATCTCTTTTTTTTCAGTATTTTTTCTCTTTATAGTTATGATACTTTTACATTTAGGGCATTTACCGGTAGTACCTGAGAAATTGTCAGGGATTTGTATCTTGTTTGAACATTTATCACATTTTATAAACATTTCATTCCTTTCATACACTTAAACAAAAATGTTTTTAGATAAATTTTATCGTTAAAAATATAAGATATCCTATGGAAACAATAAAACCGAGAGAGCGTGTTATTTTTTCACTGGTGTTTAAATTTCTAACTCGATCAGTGATGATATCTTTTGTATATATATTTTTTGAAAATACTGCAATAGTAGCGATAAAAGAAAGGATTATAGATAGAACTAAAGAAATAAAACTTTTGTTTGTAATGAAACCTAAACTGGCATCAGATAAAAATAGTAGAGAAAATACGTGAATGGTTTCGTATATAATCCATCTCTTATAAAACGGTAATTCAAAGTAATTTATTGAGTTATTTTTAGTATTATTCACCATAACTAATACCTACATTATTTTTAAAAGATAATAGATAAAAATTTAATATAAATTTATTCGGCATACAATATCTCTTAAAAACAAAAAATAAGATAAACCGAATTTATTAGCCTTATTTTAAAAGTACAAAAAATACTATAAAATTTAAGTATTCTATTAAAATCTAATAAAGATTGATTGTATAGTCAATATTAATCTATTTAAATAATAGATTAATATTATTAACACTACCTAGATGAGAATAGAATAAAAAAAACCCATCGAATATATATTTAGATGGGTGAGTAAGGCTAATAATGTACAAATCAAATTCTATTTATCGGTATATAGTTTTATAACGGAATTATTTTATATATGGTTTTATTACTAATTATTAAAATCAGTAAGATCCTGACATGTCTGTTACTGTTATATAGACATATAGGAAAATCAAACCAAAAAAAATAATAAAAAACACTAGAGGCCATAATCTTTCAAATAGATTTAATCTTCTGGTTATCCCGGTTTTTTTATCTTTTGTATATATATTACAAAACACACCGATTATTGGTATAAAGAATAAGCTGATACCTATTAAAGAAGGGACAAACGAACAAAAAAAGAAAGTGAAAACATATAAATATACATATGTACAGTATCTTTGATAAAAAGGGAGATTATTATATTCAATATCTGGATCTTTCTCTTTATAAGTTTTCTGCTCTACCATCTTAGTAACACTCGAATCTTTATTAAACGAAACTTGATTTTGACAATAAGGACATTTCCCTTTTATGAATTCATCAGATAAATTCTTAATAGGTACAATAATGTTTTTGTAACATAGATGACAGATGATCTCTTTTTTCCCAGTATCTTGTTTTTTTATAGTAATAGATTCTTTACAACTAGGGCATTTACCCGTAGTACCTGAGAAATTGTCAGGGACTTGTATCTTGTTTGAACATTTATCACATTTTATAAACATTTTATTTCTTTCTTTATCTTAAGTAAGATACTAAAATATTTTATTAAAAAAAATTAATATTTATAAACTCATAAACTCTTTCAATGAGATTATTTATATTTTTAGCCTTTTATTAAAGAACAAAAAAATAGTTTAATTATTTCTTTTGCTTTTATAAATTACTTCTTATAAAGTAATAAGTCAATAAGGTTTGCTGAAGCGATATCTTTTGGTTTAAGTAAGAATAAGTTTAGGGAGAAATTTTCTCTTTACACTAAGTACAAATTATTTTTATATTATCTAACTTAATTAGTCTTAGTAAACTAGTATTTAAGTAATATTTTGCTTTTTTTCTCTAACTAAGAATGACTAACAACTATATACTCCAAATTTTGCGAAAACAAAATTTTATGGGTGTGTTGGGATTCGAACCCAAGACCAATAGATTAAGAGTCTACTGCTCTACCAACTGAGCTACACACCCACAAAAAATATCGATAAAGAAATTATCATATTATTATGATAACATCAAGAGATTCATAGATCATCAGTATCTTCTTTTTTATGTTTCTTTATATAATTTTCTATATTACCATAGAATTTTTTACCTAGATTGATAGGAGTTATAATAAACTGGTTGATCGCTTCAGTTGTTTCTTTCGCTTTGTTTACTATTTTATTGATATTTACTAGTATCCTGATAACAACTATCAAAGATATCACTATTAAAACACCTACAATGATATAAACAATTGTAAGTACGTTAGGTAAATCAATTTCTAAAATCATATAGTTTTTTTATTAATTTAGATAAATTATATGATTAAAATACCTAAAATACAAATATTTTATATATTTTTATCGAATGAGTAGTATTGAATACTAAAAAAAGACCACCGATCAAATAAAAATTGGACCGGTGGTAAACTGATGTATGATTTATAGGTCTTTAAATTTCAGTAAAAACCCTTTTGATTTTCTGTAAATCGAGCTTTAGTCTCTGATTTCGTTTTTCGAGTCTTTTAACGTTTTTATAGTTAGGGTAAATGAGATTAAGGATAAAAAGTATTTTTCTTGATAGAAGGTATCTGTTTTTTGCATATTGGTAGTACCTGAAAAGTACTTTTTTAGCAGCAGAACTCCTCTTTTTTGATATAAGAGTTAAGTATCTATTAGCTATACAAAGTAGGTTCCCACAGTAATAGTATAAAACTGAGCCATCTTTTGAGGTCAAGTAGTTCTTCTTCTTATATAGATATCCTAGACAATATCCATATTCTTTTTTCCTATCGCGTGTTTTTTTAATTGTTGTTGCTAAATAATCATTATCTAGGAGTTTTAGTCTATATTTTGTATAATAATAATAATCGATAGTCTTATTATTTGGGAATTGAGTCTTTTTATCTAGATCCAGTATATACTCGTCTTTATAGAAAATGAGTCTATTATTTTGAGAGCATATACGAAAGCTATAATATATACTATAAATGAAATACTCTTTATTTGGAGTCAATTCTTTATAGATTTTATACCAAACTAGAATATTTTTGTTATCGATACCTCGAACAAAATTCTCTTTGGAACGTTTAATCTCTCTTATTAGAGTATTTTTTATATTAGTGATTAAGAATTTTTTTCTGGGAAGCTCTTTGTGGATAAATTTGGTATCATTAATGAAGATTATGTCTTTATAATCTTTAGTTGCTATTTTAGTCTGTTTCAATTTTGACTCATGATTTTCATTAAATCTTAGCGTACTATTCTTGTCTTTAAGAGTTAGAATGATTTTCCTCAATGAAGTATTAAGCTCTTTGTTTTTACTTTGTAGACTATCTGTTCTTTTTTTGGAGTCGCTCAATAATTTCTTTAGGTTTTTTAGTTCGTTAAGTTTACCCACAAAATTTGTTGCTTCGATCATCAATTTATTCTTACGCTTTATTGTATCTAATCTGCTCAAGATGCTCTTTTTAGTCTCCTCATTGTATTTATCTTGGATGATGCTTGCATCATTGCCACAAAATACGTATTTTATTTTTTCGTCAGTTGGTAGATCAAACTTCTGGAATTTCCGGTCCCTAGAAAATTTTATCTTTAAAATATATAAGATCCTACGCTCAGAATGGTTTTTTCTATTGATCGAAGGGAAAGATCTATTTATATTCCAATCATAATCAACAGATATATGTAAAGGTGATTCCTTCATATATTCTGTTATAGATGTAGGCAGAATATTATTTTTTTCTAAAAATTCCAGCTTACTGCAATCATTTATGAACTCGTTAATAGAGATCTTACTTGTGACCTCGTAAATTTCTATCGCTCCGTAGCTTTGTGGACTTACAAAATTGCAATACGCAAATATCGGAATTTGTAAGGTCTGTTTTTCTATCTCATTATTTTGGGATTTTAGTGTGAGTTCAATTTTACTTTTAATCTTATTTTGGTATTTTCTTTCTTTCTGAATCTTTTTGATGTTACTATTGATAGAATTTCTTAGGTTAATTTCTTCACCGTTAAGTTTCAATATCGAGGCTGTTATATTAATAACCTTTTTAGAAGTCTGATCGAGCTCATTTTTGATTTTTGTTTCTTCTTCTTCATGCTTTTTACGTATATCTTTTTCATCTGACTCAAGCTCTTTAAACTCGTTTTTAGCTTTCTCGTTTTCGGTGATCTCTATTTTGCTAGTATTTAGGTTTTTTTCGAACTCAGAAAGTTTTTTAAATTTGTGTTTTGTACATATCCCTAAGGTGTGTTTAGTGATCGATTCTTTTGTGATATTGGTAAAGTTTTCGTTTTGACCTAGTATATTAATAGGGGACACCGTAACTATGACCAAAATAGTTAGGAATATTAAATTATAAATTCTCATTTTAACCTCCTTTGCGATTTTTTTTGTTTTAGTTTCTAAGGTTCCTAGAGTGCAACACTAAATTAATTTTTAATTTAATATATAATTGATAATAAATTATATTATATGTATAATATTTTTGCTTTTGATTGAAAAAAGTCTACCCGACAAAATAATAGTCGGGTACTTTTTTCTTATATTTTATATACATATCAATTTTTCTTTTTGGTGTACTTAGCGCATATTATGTAGTATATCTCATAGTCCATAAATATATTGTTATCACTTACGTCGCTAAAAATATAAAACCAAATTTTAATAGAGTCTTTTTCTAATTTGTTCATACGACTGTTCAGCTTCTGTCCTATAGTATCCTTTACTAAATTACTAAGGAAAATATTCAAATTATTTTCTTTGAATACCTTTTTCTTCTTATCTGAGATTATCAGATACTCAGTATCCTTAATAATTTTTTTCTCTTTATTAATTTTTTTAATTCTACCACTAAGTTTGGTTTTATTTTTATGAAGATCCTCTAAATCTTTTTTGTGTATAAGAAGCTCTCTATCCAGCTTAATTTTTTCTGCGTCTATCCTTAGCAATTGATTCTTTTTGGTAACGATAATATTATCTATGTTTTGGAGATCCAGCAAATAGCCTTGTACAACTTTACTAATATGAGCATTTAGGTCTATAGATTGCTCATACATTTTTTTTAGATGGTGATATTGTTCTTTTATAAATATCTTCCTGTTTTTTATATTCTTAACAATTTCGACTTTTGTATCTCTTATGATAAAATTAAGAGGGTTTTTCTGAAAATTGTTTTTTGTGTGGATAGAACATTTAGTTAAAAATGTCATACTTCTTTTTTGGTCCAAATTGTTAAATTCTTCTATCCGCCTAATAGGATGATATGTTTTTCTATTACTTGTTTTGGAGTTTACGCTATTTGTTAGGATTGGTATCCCTGTAAGATAAATCTCGCTCTTGCCAATATATTTAAAGTATTCATAGATAATACTAGGGAATACTTCAGTTTTTTCTGTAAAAAATTTGTAATTGATTGTTTTTGAGTCTGTCAGTCTATCTGTAAACATCTTGTTTACGCCTGAGTAAGCGATATTGTAATAAATTTGGTCCGGATCGTAATCATTAGAGATATTATCTAAGATATTACCTGTTACATATGAGATAAAATACAATTCTTCTTTAGATAATTCTTCCAATTGTTTTTCAATCAAGAGAGATCTTTCTTTTTCTTTTTGGTCTATATCATCAGGTATAGTTTGTTGTTCTCTTATTATCTTGCTCAAAGATTTTTTAGTTGTTTCTAAAATATTATCTTTTGCAACAGTATCTCTCTCATTTTCTAGCGCTTGATTCTCATAATTTCTTGAGGTATTGTTGACTAATTCTAGTTTATTAGTTCTTTTTGTGTCGATACTAATCAATTCTCGGTTTAATTTTTTATACTTAGATAATAACTCCTTGTATTTATCATCTTGTTTGCTGTAAGTTTTTATATCCTTATCTAAATCTTGTAAGGATTTAAAACCATTAGATATAAGTAGTTTTTGAATATCAGCCTCGTATTTTTGTATGAAGTGTTGAGCATTAACTTGACTGATTACTATAGCTAAACTTATACAAAAAATGAAATAATAAATTATCTTTTTATTCATAGTTTTTTCTCCTTTTTGTAGTTTGCATAATTCTTTTCTTATTATTAGTATTTTTCATAACTTTTTCTCCTTTTATTAGTTTCTTTATAAATCATACAAAGTTGCATACGTTAGTACTAAAAATCTTTTGGTACTAACTCCAGCCACTTTTATAAATTGTTAAGGAACTTCGAAATCATGCTAATATTATCATTACATACTAAAAAAACACAAAATATTTTTTCAAGAGATTTTTGAAAAAATTAACTTTTTTTCTTTCTCGCAATCATTAATTTCCTTATCTCTTCGATAAAAACTACTATCAGAGAAATGATAAATAATATTATTAACTCTTTTATAGACAAACTAATACTACCGATAAGATCTTGTATAATAGGTATATTAATAAACCCAAGAACTAGCGTAAAAGATACAGTTACAGCGCCCCATAAATAATAATTAGTTTTCAAACGGAATACAGAATAGATTTCTGATCTAGCATTAAAAGCGTTAACCATCTGTATTATAACAAGTAATACAAATGCCAAAGTTGATGCATGTAGATGTACATTATCAAGCACAGGCTCACCCCAACGCCATCCGCTATTAAACAAATCAAATATATATGTTGATACTACTATTACCCCTATAATAGAACCCATATAAACGAACCTTAATACAAAAGGTTTTATCATTATACGCTCAGCTGGGTCCCTAGGTCGGTTATTCATTATACCAGGCTCATCAGGATCTAACCCTAACGCTAAAGCTGGTAAGACATCTGTGCCTAGATCTATCGCAAGTATTAAAACAGCTGTTAGCGGTGCCGGTATTTTAAGTAGTATAGCAGAAAACACTGTTATCAGTTCACCGATATTACAAGAGAATATATACCATACGAATTTACGTAGATTTTTGTATATAGTTCTACCCTCTTTTATCGCTTCAACTATCGAAGCGAAACTATCATCAGTTAGCACCATATTAGCAGCCTCTTTAGATACATCAGTACCAGTTATCCCCATAGAGACACCGATATCAGCACGTTTTAGTGCCGGTGCATCGTTAACACCATCACCTGTAACAGCGACTATCTCGCCTAAATCTTTTAATATATCAACTATAATCAGTTTATGTTCAGGTGATACCCTAGCAAATATTATTTCTTTATTATCTTTAAGTATCTTTTTGAGCTCCTGTTTCTTTAGCTCATCTAGCTCTTTACCAGTTATTACTTTAGCGTTTTTATTGGTGACTATTTTTAAGTCTTTTGCTATAGCTAAAGCGGTTTTACCGTAATCACCGGTAATAATTATGGTTCTAATTCCTGCTTTATGGCACATATTAACAGCTTCTTTTACTTCTGGTCTTGGTGGATCTATCATCCCTATCAACCCAACAAAAACAAGCGCATTCTCAAGAGACTCTTTATCTTCTAATTTATCTTTTACTAACGGTTTATAAGCTACCCCTAAAACCCTTAAAGCTGACTCAGCCATACTATTATTATTCTCTATGATATCTTTTATATCTTTAGTTGTTATTTTATGGATCTTATCGTTTTTAAGGATATGTGTACATTTCTCAATAATGGAATCAGGTGCACCTTTTACGTATAGTTCATATCCTTTTTGTTTTGTATGTATTATGGTTGACATTCGTTTCCGTATACTATCAAAAGGGAAATCTTTAAGCTTTCTAATATTATTAGTATCTATTCCTGATTTAGATGCTGCTGTTAATAAAGCACCTTCTGTCGGATCACCAAGGATACTCCATGTTTCTCCGTTTCTAACCAGTTTCGCATCGTTACAATGAGTTATAATCCCCATCATTTTATGTATATCTTTTATATATGTCTCTTGTATAGTATTAACTGATTTAAGAGAGGGGAGTATAGGATGAGATTTATTTAGTCTAGGTTTTTGGTTATGGTTTACTATATGTATTTCACCTTTAGGATTGTATCCTGTCCCATTAAAGGAAAGAGTGTATCCAGTAGGTAAATAAGCTTTCCTAACAGTCATCTGGTTTTGTGTTAGTGTCCCTGTTTTATCGCTACAAATAACTGTTGTACTACCAAGTGTTTCAACAGAAGATAATTGCTTAATAATAGCATTCTTCTTAGCCATTTTTTGTACACCTATAGCTAGAGCTATAGTAACAGTAGCAGGTAACCCTTCAGGCACAGCAGCAACAGCGACAGCCACCGCAAACATTAAAGAATTTACTATGGATTGGCCTTGAAATATTATACCTACTAGAAACAATATACTTGATATAATAAACGTTAGCTTGCCAACAAAATACCCTATTGATTTGAGTTCTTTTTGTAACGGGCTTTGATCTTTTTCTGTAGTAGCAGTTAAATTAGCTATCTGTCCGAAACTTGTGTCCATTCCGGTTCTTATAACCAAAGCTTTAGCTGACCCCGAAGATATAATAGTACCGGTAAATAGTTTGTATTCATTATCTATAGTACCAAAATTTTTGTATATGGGATTACTTAATCTACATAAGCTACTAGATATATCAAGTTTTTTATAAGATGTTTTATGTACTGGTACAGACTCGCCGGTAAGCGCTGACTCCTCTGACTTAAGCTCATTATCATCGATAAGTAGGCTGTCAGCTGATATCTTATCGCCTTCTGATAAGATCATTATATCACCTGGGACAAGGTCCTTAGCATCAATTAAACACTCTTTACCGGCTCTAATAACTCTTGATCTCGGAGAAACAAGTCTCTCCAGAGCTTCAAGGGCTTTCTCGCTTTTGTATTCTTGGATAAACCCTATCATACCATTAAGTATCACTATCCCTAGTAATACATAAGCTTCAGTTAATTCATCTAGATGATTATTATAAAAACATACTGTTATAGAAATAAAAGCAGCACCCAAAAGTATTAAAACATTAATATCTTTAAACTGATTGATAAGTTTTTTTAGCGTTGTAGTTTTTATTCGTACTGTTAACTCATTTAACCCGAATAGTTTTAATCTTTTTTTAGCTTCGGTATTTGATATCCCAAGTAAATTATTATTTCTCATTTTAATAATATTTTTATATTATATGTCGTCAGGCTCGATATTATAGTATTTAAAAAGGAACTCAGAAATCTCCTTAAAAGTAGGTGCAGCGGTTGTTGACCCCCAAGTACTATCAGACCCGTACCTAGGACGATCAAATTTTACCAGCATAACAAATTTAGGGTGATGTACAGGTGCGTAACCAGCAAAAGAAGTAATATGAGCACCCTCACCTTCTTCATACCCGGTACCGTTCTCTTTAGCTATCTGAGATGTACCTGTTTTACCGGCAAGCAAATATTTATCTATTTTGGCTGGGTTAGCGACACCGTTATTTACTGAGCTAATCAACATAGCTGTTATAGTACTTGATGTATCTTTTTTTATTACGGTCCTGTAGCTCTCAGGTTCGAATCTTTCTATATTACCGTTAGTATCAATAATAGAATCTATAATATGTGGTCTAACTAACACCCCGCCGTTAGCGAGAGCTGCCCATGCTGTAACTACCTGTAAAGGCGTAGCTGCGATACCTTGTCCGAACGATTTAGTTATAAGTTCGGTTTTAGTCCAATACTGATCCTCAGTGATTTTACCTTTCTCTTCATAAATTAATTCTATATCAGTATAATTATCGAACCCGAATCTCTTTATGTATTTATAGAACACAGGAGCGTAATGTTGTTTGCCAAGTTTTTGTGCAACGAAAGCCATGCAAGTATTGATAGAATCTTCAAGACACTGTGTCATAGTTACCCATCCATAGATCTTATCTTTAGCGTTATGTATCTCTATCTCTTTCTCTCCGAGGAACTCACCTGTTTTAAGTGGACCATCATCATTATATTTAGTTTGCGGTGTTACCTCTCCTACATCTAAAGCTATAGCCATAGCTATAGGTTTAAAAACTGATCCGGGCTCATATATATCTTGTATCGTTTTATTACTGAACGATTCAGGACCTATAAGATTTTTATATATATACCTATCTATCTCATATAAATTATGCTCTTTTTTGTCAGCTTTTATATATTTACCTTCCTTATCTTTAATAAAAACAGGGATATATTCCGGGACCTGTTCCCATTTAGGTAATTTCTCCATTTCAAATACCTTACCGTAATTATTAGGATCAAAAGACGGATAATTAGCCATAGCTATTATACTCCCTGTAAAAGGGTCCATAATAACCACTTGAGCGCTTCTAGCGTTATATTTTTTTGTGTTTTTTTCTAGTATCTCCTCAACTTTTTTTTGGATAGGTAAATTAATAGTTAAGATAATATCTTTACCATTGATTACGTTCTCTATATCTTCGTCTCCAAACCCGATAGTATTACCATCAGGATCAGTATCAGCAAGGATCCTCCCTTGTTTGCCCATCAGCTCGGTATCAAATTGTTCCTCTATACCGTATTGACCACCGTTCTCGTTACTTAAGAATCCTAATACTTGAGCCGCAAGTGATCCGTTAGGGTATGACCGCCAATGCTCAGGGAGTAGTACTATCCCTTTGAATAATTTTTTATCTGTTTCTTTTAACGCTTTTATTTGATCAGATTCTTCCTTAGACAGCTTGTTTTTTAAAGGTACATATCTTATTTTTTGTCTTTGTAGTTTCCTTTTTAGTACTGAATAATGTAAGCCGAGATACGAATCAAGGACTTTAGATATTTTAGTGATACTTTTTTGCGGGATAAGTACCGGATTAACAGCAACTAGATTGTTTTTGTAATCTACTATTATCCCTGAGATATTAAAGTTATCGATTTTTTTTAGTTTATCTTCAGGAACATCTTTTTTCAGGATTAAATATGTTATCTCTTTTATCGATATCTTATCTAAAATATTTTTTTTGACTATCTTCAAATATTCTTCGTATGGGATAATATGATCTTCTGTTGCTTCGTTATCCTCATCACTTGAACCATTTTGTTTTGTATTATGGTTTTCAGGTTCATCAGTACCAGTATCATAATGTTTTGTTTTATCTATTGGGCAGGTCTCTGGTGTCTCTATACATAATTTATAATCATTTTTATTAAAAACATAAGGCGCTATTATCTCTGATACTTTCTCTTCATCAGGTATAACTTGTGGATCGATATACAGTAGATCAAGTGTTATATTAGTAGCTAGTTTATAAAACGTACCGGTATTTTTATCTTTTGCTAGTATCTCGCCTCTTTTTGGAGGTATTTTTATACCACTTGTATGCTGGTTCTTTGCGATAATTTCGAATTTATTATGTTCTATAATCTGTAAAAAAAATAGTCTTATAATTATGCCTATACCAAAAATTAGTACAAAAAACCCAATAATATGCAAACGTTTTATGGAAACATCCAGGAATTGTTTATTATTTCTATAATAACTCATATAGATTGATTTTTTTGTAACTCTTTACGATTCTTTTAGATTCTAATCTATAAAAACTTTTTTTTCAATAATCTTGAAATTACTTTACAACTTAATACATATTTTGGTATTTCTTATATGTTTTATAAAAAGATTATATGAAAAAACTTAATACTTTCTTTTGGCAGCTACTGTTCCTCTTATTGCCTTTCCATGCACTTATAGTTACTTTAATGAAATATAAATTCGGGTTAATACAATACTCATTTTTTATTCATTCATGGAAAGAACTATTAGTATTTTTGATAGCTTTATCGTCAATAATTCTAGTTATAAGGAATATCAATACTTTTAAAAAAAACATAAAATTAAATTTAATAGATTATACAATTTTTATGTATTTCTTTATAGGCTTGGTAGTATCTTTATTTGTGAACAAAAATTTTATACAAGTTATATATGGGTTTAAGTATGATTATATGTTTTTGGTGGTGTATTTATTAGCTAGGATATCAAGTTTATATAATATAAAGCTAAACAAAGTTTATAAGATGTTGTTTATTTCAGGTGCAATAACTATAGGGTTTAGTATCATATGGTATCATTTTCTACCTTTAGATTTTCTAAAGTATTTAGGCTATAACGAGAATATAACAAAATATGTTGCAGGTCAGGCTTTACCTATTTTCCATACAGTAGATAGATACTCTTTGATCCCTCGTCTAACTTCAACATTTTCAGGTCCTAATCATTTTGCATCATTTTTATTAATATTCATCCCTCTATTAGGAGTCTCTATATATAAGATCATGGGAACCCAAAAAAAGTGCTTTTTTAGTTTCTTATTTGTTTTATCGGTATATGCTATATATTTGACTTATTCAAGGAGTGCATGGATAGGTATGGGGTTTGAAATAATTTTATGTATATTGATAATTATTAGAAAAAATAGAAGATTATTATATACTTTTTTTAGTGTATTATCGCTATTAACGATCAGTATTACTTTATATATAGCGTTTAATTTAAATACTATCAAAGAGTATATTATAACATGTTCAGAAAATACCAGTATTTCAAATGAAGAAACTAATACATATATAAAATGTTCTTCAACAAGAGGGCATTTTGATAGGAATTTAGATGGTCTTATAAGATCTGTGTCGACACCTTTTGGCCATGGATTAGGTACGGCAGGCCCGGCATCAGATTATACAGAAGATCAAGATAAAGGTATATATGCGTTTCATCCTGAAAGCTGGTATTTACAAATCTTTTTTGAGATGGGGTACGCGGGTGTTATAGTGTTTCTAATTTTAGTTTTCGAAATTTTATATATTTTATATAAAAATATAAATATGGATAATATTTGGTTGCTTTTAGGATTCACAGGTGTATCAGTTATGGCGATCTTTTTACATGCATGGGAAGAACCATCTACATCTATGATCTTATGGGGTGTATTAGGATTAAATACCAGGTACTTTATAAACGCTACATAATTCTTTTACTTCTGATTTAACTTTTTTTTGTATATCAGTGTTATTTGGGTTATCTATGATATCTTTTATCCATCTTGCTATAACTACCATCTCTTTCTCTTTCATTCCTCTGGTAGTAACAGCAGGTGTCCCTATTCTTAGCCCGGACGGATCCATAGGTGATCTTTTATCATAAGGTATCATATTCATGTTAGTAGAGATACCACCAAGCTCTAATATATGAGTAGCTTTTTTACCGGTTATATTTTTGTTGCTAAGATCTATTAACATAAGATGGTTATCGGTCCCACCGCTAATAATATTAAATCCATAATTTTGTAACTCATTACATAGTTTTTTAGCATTAACTATAACCTGGTTAGCATAATTTACAAATTCAGGTTGTAACGCTTCCTTAAAAGCAACAGCTTTTGCAGCGTTGATATGATCATGTGGTCCACCTTGCATGCCAGGGAAAACAGCTTTATCTATAGATTGAGCATATTTCTGTTTACACATTATTATTGCACCTCTCGGCCCTCTTAAGGTTTTATGTGTTGTTGTACTAACTATATCAAACAACGGTACAGGGTTTTCTATTTGTTTGCCCGCTATAAGACCTGCTATATGTGATATATCGGCAAAAGTTATAGCATCTATCTTGGTAGCTATATTTTTGAATCTTTTCCAATCCAAAGCTCTTGAATAAGCGCTGAAACCGGCTATTATCATTTTAGGCTTCTCTTTTAAAGCTATTTCTTCTACTTTATCCATATCTATGAGATAGTTGTTTTTTTCTACTTCGTACTTAATGAAATCAAATAGTATCCCTGAGAAATTAACTGGATGACCATGAGATAGATGCCCTCCATGATCTAAAGATAGCCCTAAAACTTTATCACCTGGGTTCAGGGTGGCTAGATATACAGCAGCATTAGCAGGTGAGCCTGATAAAGGTTGTATATTTACATGTTCAGCTGAAAACAAAGATTTAGCTCTTTCTATCGCTAGGTTCTCTATCTCATCTATGATGATGTTGCCTTCGTAGTATCTTTTGCCTGGATACCCCTCGGAATATTTATTAGTTAAAACGGTACCCATAGCTTCTAAAACGCTTTTGGATACATAATTCTCAGAGGCTATTAATTCAATACCTTCTGATTGTCTTTTCATCTCTTTTTGTATTGCTTCAAATACTTCATAATCTTTTGTTTTTAGTGTATCCATATTATATAAATTAAAAAATATTATTTATCCGAAAATCTCTTTTATCATATCCTGTATACTCTCTTTGTTATTAGACTCTTTATTATCTTTTTTATTGATTTTTGATTCGTCAACAACACCTATTTTAGTCTCAATTTTAACTTTATGATCTAAAACTTCCTCAATAGCTTTTAAAACCTCGATCTTGTTTTTTGATTCATTGATCTTTGCCATATGAAATTGGCTTTTAAATTTTAGTGTAACTATATTACTTTCTACTTTATCTGCTATAGAATCTTTTAAGGATATTTTGATAAAAGGTGTTTTAATATGCTCTAGTATCCTTTCCCAGTTATTATTTAATAACTCTAATGTTAATTCTTGTTTAATCGTACTTATATTCTGTTTATCTTTAAGTTTATTACTATTATCTTCTTTTTTGTCTAAAATATTATTATTGTTTTCTACCTCTTCTTCTATATCTTTCTCTTTAAGTTTAGTACTGTTTTTTTCTTCTTTACTGGTATCTGTATCGTCTGGGTAGTTTAGAACTTTATCAGTAGCATATTCTTTTGACCCTTTTATTATAGCTATTTCTATTGGTAATTGAGGGATTATCGCTGATTTTATCTCTTCTTTTGATTTAGTGAAATTGTTGATCATTTGTATGATATTATTAAGATCCTCTTTAGAATCAAGGTTCTCTAACATCTTTTCACGTAAGAAAAACAAGAATTCCTGGTTAAATTTAGCTAGATCATATCCTTGTGTGTTGAGCTCTTCAAGTTTATTAAAAGCTAGTTTTATATTATCAAGCGATGAATAAAATTCTTCATGGAATTGATGACCAACAATACCAAGATTTTTTCTTGCCTCATCATACGATATTTTTTTATCTGATCCAAGTTGCTCAAATATTGATATAGCGTCTCTTAACCCGCCATTAGCTTGTCTCGCAATAAGTTTTAATGCTTCATCTTCTGCATCAATATCCTCATTATCACCGATAAACTTTAATCTCTCAATAATATCTTTTTCGTCTATCCTTTTAAAATTAAACTGTTGGCATCTGGAGACAATAGTCTCAGGTATTTTATGTGATTCGGTTGTAGCTAAAACAAAGTATGCATGCAGAGGTGGCTCTTCAAGAGTTTTTAACATAGCGTTGAAAGCTTCTTTGGTCAGCATATGTACTTCATCTATAATAAAGATTTTCTTTTTTGCTGTTGTAGGTGAAAATTGGATCTTCTCTTTTAATTCGCGGATCTCATCTATCCCTCTATTAGATGCAGCATCTATCTCTATCAAATCAACCAGATTACCGGTATTAGTTTGTTCGCATATACTACATTTATTACAAGGCTCGCCGTTTGTGTTTCTATTTATGCAGTTAATAGCCTTAGCTAGGATCCTTGCTGTTGAGGTTTTACCTGTGCCTCTGCTCCCACAAAAAAGATAAGCGTGTACAAGTTGGTTATCACAAATAGCATTTAAAAGGGTTTGTTTGATATGTGTTTGACCTACTATATCAGAAAATAATTGTGGTCTGTATTTAAGATAAAATGACATATAATTTTATTATTGGATTTCAATCGATGATATTATAGATAAAAATTTAATAAGACTAAAGTTTTGTTAGATTTTTTTTAATAAATGGAGATTTTACTTGTATTAAACCGAGCATCTATGCATAATAAGAAAAATTAATTTTTTATTCAATGTTAAAAAAACTTGAATCAATAAAAAGGGAGTATATAGAGATACAAAATTCTTTGTCAGATATTTTGGTTATCAATGATTTAGATAAATATAAGAAACTTAATAGGAGACTGAAAGAGATTACACCTATAGTTGATTTATATAAAAAATTTATTGATACAGAAAAACAGATCAAAGAAGCTAATGATATAATAAATAGTGAAAAAGATTCTGATATGTTAGATTTTGCTAAAGAAGAATTAGAAACATCTAAAAGAAGGAGAAAAGAGATTGAAGAGAAGATAAAGATAGAGTTGATACCTAAAGATCCTAACGATCACAAAAATATCTTTTTAGAGATACGTGCAGGTACTGGAGGCGAAGAAGCAGCTTTATTCGCTTCTGAGCTAACAAGGATGTATATGAGATACGCTGACACCAAAAAATATAAAACAGAGATCCTAAGGAAAAATGAAGCTGATGCTGGAGGGATAAAAGAGGTTATTATAAAGATAGTAGGGGAGGGAGCTTATTCAAAATTTAAATACGAGAGTGGTGTACATAGAGTGCAGCGAGTACCTTCAACAGAATCCAAAGGCAGATTACATACATCAGCAGCGACGGTTGCTGTTTTGCCTGAAGCGAAAGAGGTTGATGTACAAATTAATATGGATGATATTGAGATGACTACTTGTAGAGCTTCAGGTGCTGGAGGCCAACATGTAAATAAAACAGATTCAGCAGTAAGGTTAGTACATCTCCCAACCGGGATAGTTGTTGAATGCCAGGATGAAAGATCTCAAGGTAGGAATAAATCTAAAGCTATGTCTATATTAAGGACTAAACTTTTTGCTTTAGAAGAAGAAAAACGTATGAAAGAGATCGGAGAGCAGAGGTTATCTCAAGTTGGATCAGGTGATAGGAGCGAAAAAATAAGGACATATAATTATCCTCAAGATAGAGTGACGGATCATAGGATTAATACTAGTTTTAGTAACTTGCCGAGTATTTTAGAAGGTGATATAGATTATATAATAGATAAACTAACGATAGAGGATAATGCGAGGAAAATGTTGGAGGATAAGTAACAATATATATAGAAATATATATATTGTTTAACTATATACTTAAATAACTTATAAAATCTTATTGATTTTTTTTATAAAACAAAGTAATCTTTTAGAGATTTAATTTTAGCTTATATGCTTGATTATGCAATCCTGCCTGATAAAGGTTTAATGTATGAGATGATAGCAATAAGTGTTAACCTTAAGGATTATGAAAGATATATCATTAAAAGAGATGCTTAATAATGCAGTGCATTTTGGGCATAGAACACATCGCTGGAACCCAAAAATGAAACCTTATATTTATACATCACGTAAAGGTATCCATGTTATTAATCTACATAAAACAGCAGAGAAACTTAAAATTGCTTTAGAGTTTATCAAAGATTCTTCTTCTAAAGGTAAAAAGATATTATTTGTGGGGACTAAACTGCAAGCTACTAGATTGCTAGAAATAGCATCAAAAAAAACAGGGATGCCTGTAGTGAGTTATAAATGGATATCAGGTTTATTAACAAATTTTAAAACTATCAAGCAAAGGGTTAAGCAAATGAAAAAGATAAGAGAGTTGTTTGAAACAAACGGTATAAAAAAATATACCAAAAAAGAACAAGTAGAATTTAAAAAAGATCTTGATAAGCTTACTGCAAGGTTCGGTGGTATTGAGGAGATGGTTAAACTGCCTGATGTTTTGTTTGTTATAGATTGTGTTAAAGAAAAAAATGCTATAAAAGAAGCGAAAAAATTGGGGATACCTGTTATAGGTATAGTTGATACTGTTTCTGATCCTGATTTAGTTGATTTTGTGATACCCGGTAATGACGATGCAGTAAAATCTTTGACTTATTTTATCGAATCAGTTACAGATGCAATAGTTGAGGGTAAGAAAGAAAAAACTAGTAAAAAATAATTTTTTTGTTGGATTCAAATTTTTTTTTCTTTATTGACATAAAATGGTAATATAAATAAAATACAGCCTGTTCTTTTTAATTATCGGTTTTATAGGAAGGAGACAATATTATGGCTTTAAGGAAAGGATTAAAAATGGGTAATCAGGATAGGAAAAAGAAAACTATTACTAAAGAGTTAAGGTTACATACAGAACAGTTTATAAAAATATCTAAACTGTATAATACAATAAATAAGACAGAAGAAAATTATAAAAATGAGAAAGATAGAATTTTCGATCTTATACTTAGTGAGTATTATACTCTCATTATAGATGTATCATGTAAATCTATAGACGAATTAAGAAATTCTAAGAATAAACATCAATCCAGGAATGAAGCGACAGTGGAAGTAGGATGTTTTGCAGAAGGTAAAATAAATGTTTTACAAGATTTGAAAGAAATAATAAATTTCTTACAAGATCTGTCAAAACGATCTTCAAATTATATTAACTTATCCTTGGATGAAATAACTTTTTATCAGAAACAGACGCAAAGTTTTATTAAAAAAAAGGATTGGCTCAATCTTATTAGATTGAGAGATAGGGTACATAAGATAGCTGACTATGGAAAGAATTGGTGTAAAATATCTTGTAAAATATTAATAGTATGTTTACAACAAAAAGAGCATCCTATACTAAATATTAATATAGCTAATGTTAATAAATTAAAAGAAATACGTGAACAAATAAGTAAGATGATGCATGAAAAAATACCTAAAGAGATATGGTCATCATACTTATTTAAGCCGGAGTATTCATCAGATGTTTTATATTTTGAGCATGAAAAGAAAGCTCTAGAAGAAGAAAAAGAGGAGATACCAAAACCTAAGATTATTAGTATTTCTGATTATCGTGAGAAAGAGAAGGAAGAAACCCAGGAAAGTTTTACTTCTAAGGAAATAGAAGAGTATTGTGCAATAAACCTGGGGAGTGGTTCTGTATACGAACTTCAATATGAGGATGTCATGTCAGCAAAATCTAATACCAATTCGAGTGAACAGAATAATAAAGAGATAAAAAAGACTGAAGAGACTAAAAAAGAAGGAAAAGGGATATCTCAAATTATTGATATGGATGGTGTGAATATCATCAATACTGAAGATTTGAAAGATATTTCTTCTTATGTGCCAGTCACATCAGAAAATAAGTTTAAGATGGGTCAAATAAGTGATAAAGATATCGAAAATGAGGATGATGAAGAAGATATTTGTTTAGAAGAAACAATAATCGATAAAACTATAGAAAAATATCTTTTGAAAGGCCGACAAAAAAAACCTTCTAATATTCTAAGCGAGCAGAATGATATCGGTGAAAAAACATTGAAGGATCAACATGCTATAAGCGAAAAACAGATTAGAAAACATTTTAATGTAGCTGATGAAGAGGATGATGATATCTTTAACACAGATATAATTGATATAGATACATCTGAAATATTTGAAGATCCTATAGATGAAAAGTTGCTAGAGGAACTGAAAGCAGAAGAACAAAAGGTTAGAGATGAAATAAAAATAGATAAGCCTTATAAAAGTATTAAACCTTTTGATCCTGTTTGGGTACCAAATGAAGAAAATGGCACAGAAAAATCTTATATAAATGAGAAAGAAGAATTAAATTTAGAAAAAGTTAGTATCAATCCTAAGAGTAATCCTTTATCTGAGGAACAAAAAAAAGATGCTGATAAAGAAGATAAGCTAAAAGATGATATAGTGTTAGCTACGAAAATTGTTAGTAATGAGATTCATAAAGGAGCTACCAAAAAAGATGAAACCGTGCTACCTACTCAAATAAATAATGAAGAGGAAGAGGAAGAGAATCTTTTGCCCTACATTATTATGTTAGTAGTAATCATTATAATTTTTCTTATAAGAAAATTGTGAAATATGAAAGAACAGTAATGGCACTCAGAATACAATCTGGGTGCTAATTTTTTTGACAATTTGATAAAAAAGTAATAGAATTATATAAATAACCTTATATAAATAGAGTGGATTATAAAAAACCTATAGAAACTAAAGATCATATAGAATCAATAAATAATAATATTGATGTAGGTGATAATATCGAAGGATTAGAAACAACTATAGATGCGATACAAGCTTTGGATTTATTGAAAGAAAAACCTTCTGAGAATAAGGGAGCAGGAAGCGGTAAGAAAAAAGATAATAATAAAACAGAAGAAGAGAAGAATGGTACAAGTTATTTTCCTGATACCAAAATAAATAAATTACCGTCAGATAAAATTATGGTATCTAAGATACGCAATAGGTTCAAACAAGACTTAAAAAAACTACTTGCACAGGCTAAATATACTACAAAAGATATCAAGAAAGGGAAAGCTTATGAATTAAATAAACTGATATCTGATATAAGAAAAATTAAAATCGCTTTAAACCAATTAGCATATAAAACAAAAGATTATATATATGCGTTATATGCGAGGCTTTTTAATATAAAACACTAAAGAAAACAGTAATTTAAATTTTTCCATATTTTTTACTTGTCATAAATTGATTTAGCAGTTAAAATCTAATTAGATTATATTTTATAAAGGTTTAAAACAATGTTTGCAATAGCAAAAATAAAAGGATTTCAATACAAGTTATCAGAAGGTCAAACAATAAGAATCCCTAAAATAAAAGACTTGGAAGGTGATAACATAGAGTTCCAAGATGTTTTAATGATATCTAAAGGAGATGAATTAAAAATTGGGAACCCATTTATAGAAGGTGCTTTAGTAAAAGCTAAGATTATTTCACATGGTAAGGAAGATAAAATAAATATAGTTAAATATAAAAGAAGAAAAAGATATCTAAAAAATACGGGTTTTAGGAAACAGTATACTGATATAGAAATAACTGGTATAAAACAAACAAAACCTAAAATAACAACTAAAGAAGAAGTTACAAAGGAATAAATTATTCTAAATTATTAATGATATTTCTAAGAGTATCAGGTAGTTTGGCTTCAAAAACGGATTCTTTGGTCTTATTAGGTAGAACAAAACTAATCTTTTTTGCGTGTAAGAATTGTCTGTTTAACCCGAAAACATCTCTAAAATATTTGTTTGTTTTACTATCTCCATATAGTTTATCACCACATACAGGATGAGATATCGAGCTTAAATGTACTCTTATTTGATGTGTGCGTCCGGTTATAAGATTGATTTTTAATAGAGTATATTTAGAGAAAGTTTTAATTATCTTAAATTTGGTTATAGCTATTTTATTTTGTTTGCTAGTGATAACAGACATTTTTTTCCTGTTTTTTATACTCCTACCTATAGGAGATTGGATAATACCTTCTTTATTTCTTATTATATCTTTAGTTAAAGCAATATACTCCTTTTTTATCTCTTTTTTTATAAATAAATTACTTAGATATCTATGAGTAATATCGTTTTTGGCTATAACCAGTATACCACTTGTATCTTTATCTAATCTGTGTACTATCCCTGGTCTTAGCACACCGGCGATACCACTTAACTCATTTTTACAGTGATAAATAACAGCATTAACAATAGTATTATTATCTGTAGAACTACTACTAGGATGAACAACTATCCCAGCTTCTTTATTTATTATAAGTAGATTCTTATCTTCATATATAATATCAAGTGGGATATTGTTGGGGGGTATAATAATCTCTATAGGTTCAGGTATACATACATCAATTTGATCTTTTGATTTTAATTTATAGCCAGGTTTATCTACATATTGATTATTAATAAGAATTTTCTTAGTTTTTATTAGTTTTTGTAGATACTGTCTAGATTTATTTTGTAGTTTAAATAATAGATATTTATCTAACCTTTGATTTATAAACTCTGTATTTACTATAAAAGTATATTTCTCCATTATTTATAATTAATCTTCTTTAACATTTGATTTAAATGATAAACAGGTAATCCAACTATATTATAATAATCACCAGTAATACTCTTTATATACATACCCCCTTTCCCTTCTATTGTAAAACCACCTGATCTGTTTTTCCATTCATCAGTATCAAGAAACGATTCTATCTCATTATTACTCATATCACCAAAAGTTATATTTGTTTTTTCGTATTCAGTATAAACATCTAAATTATTTATCAAAGATATTCCTGAGATAACAGTGGCTGTATCATTTTTAAATAGGTTGAAAATATGTCTGGCATCATTTTTATCTTTTGGTTTACCAATTATTTGGTTTTTTATAATAACTAAAGTATCGACACCAAGTATCCATAGGTTTGGGTATTTAGTTCGGATTGATAGTGCTTTACCTTCAGCTAACTTCATAGCATTTTCTTCCGGCGATAATTCAGGCTCAATAACTTCAGTATACTTCGGATAAACTATCTTAAAATCTAGCCCTATATTATCAAGTATTGTTTTTCTTTGTGGTGAACTGGAAGCTAAAATAATCATTATTTTTTCATTAATACTTCCTTAGCTTTTTCATAAGCTTCATCTATCTCTTTTGTTTTTGGGTTATCTGATATCTCGTAGTTAGGGTTTATCCCATTATGATCAAACCATATACCGTCAGGGGTAAGCCATTTAGCAATAGTAAGTTTTAAGCTTGATCCATCATCAAAATAATTTAGTTCTTGTACTGTGCCCTTGCCGTACGTTTTAGTACCAACAAAAGGTGTTTTAAGTGTTTCTATTAATGTACCCATAACTATTTCAGCTGCACTTGCAGTACCTTTATTGCCCATAACAACAGTTTTATAGTTTTTTAAATCTTCGAATCCAAGAGATTTATACTCATTAGAGTTATTAGAGTATTTTACTATTACCGCTATCTCATTTTTATTTAAAAAATAGCTTAACATATTCACTGCTGAATCAAGGTATCCTCCAGGGTTATTCCTGAAATCAAGGATTATACCTTTAGGTCTAATTTTTTTTATTTCTTCTACAGTTTTTTTGAACTCCTTATTAGTATCAGAACTAAACTGTGTCACTATAATATGTGCTATATTATCTTCGTCCATCTCTAATATAACTGAAGATACATTTATTTTTTCTCTTTTGACTTCAAAAAAAATATTCTTATCATCCCTTTTTATCTCCAGTTTGACGATACTCCCTGATTCACCTTGAATCAGATTTACCGCCTTATGTACACTCATATTTTTTGTTGATTCACCATTAATAGATAAAATAATATCTCCTGCTTCTATACCTGCTTTATCAGCTGGCGAGCCTTTAATAGGTGCAACAACAAAGATATTATCATCGTCTTTATTTAAGTAAGCACCAATACCTTCAAGTTCATTATTCAGTGTTATTCTTAAAGCATCAGCCTCCTCAGGGGATAGAAATTGAGTATGTTTATCTCCTAGATATTTAACCATACCTTTTATTGCAGAATATATTAGATCTTCTTTATCTTTTTCTGTTAGATCGTTTGAGCTCACATGGTTATTTATAATAGCATCATAAACGTCATCTAAAATATCTGATTTAGGTATTCTATTAGTTGTATTATCTTTTATAGTAATTTTCTTGTCACGTTTATTTAGATAAAAATCATAATCCTGTTTATATATTATTAAATTATATAAAGCGTATGCGAACTCGCCTTTTGTTACTTTTTGAAATAAACCTAAAGTATTATTTTTATGGGGTTTTATAAGATTAAGTTCTATAGCTTTTTTAACAAAAGGCATATAATATGAGTCAGGGTTTATATCAGTATATTTGATACTGTCTTTGTTATATTTTGGTGTTGGGATACCTTCAAGATATAGTATTGTCTTAATCATCTCAAAACGGTTTATTTTACGATCAGGTGAAAAATTACTACTTAATGGTGAAATCCCTAATTCGTATGATTTAAGGACATAAGGTAGTTTCGGGTTATCATCACTTATATCTTTATACGGGTTTTTTAAGCCTGGATCTTTACACTCTAGCTCTGTGTATCTTATAAGATATTCAATAAGTTCTAATCTTGTTATATTGTCATCAGGTCTGTATTTACTTTCAGAACCAAGAAATAAATTATTATCCAGGAAATTTATCTCTTTAAAATATTTATGTGATGCAGGCACATCGCTAAAAAATGCACTACTTATATTGAAACTAAATACAAATACCAATAAAGACAATATATATAAGGATTTTTTCATATTATTTATTTTTATTTATAAAAAACAAAACTATTTTATCATATAAATAATAAAAATAAAGAAATTATGAAACAAATATTATTTTTTCTCGTTATAATATACGAATACAAAATAAAATAAAAGATTGGTTAGTGAGTCTTCAATCAATTAAAAAAAATATTTTTATAGATCTTAGTTGATAAAATCTAGAATTTATATATTTATTTAAGATTTTGTTTCTAAAAAAAATAATTAAACTAGAAACATATTAATTAATATGTTTAAAAGAGAGATTTTTTTAATTTTATATTTTGTAATAAAGTATTATGAAAAAAGTGTTTAAATACTATTTTAATGAGACAAAAAAACAAAAATACATATTTTTGGTGATGATGATAAGTATGTTTCTCGTTGTACAGCTCGGATTAATTATCCCCTATTTTTTAAAACTGTTTGCGGATACCATGTCTCAAGGTAGTCTAAACAAATCTGATACCGTATCTGATTTGATGAATATTTTATATATGATATCATTTTTTATCTTTGGTGAATGGTTATTTTGGCGTATTAATGAGTATTTAGTAGTTTTTATACAAAATAATTCCATGAAGAACCTTGAATTAATAGCTTTTAGAAAGATCAATAAGAGAGGGATAAGATTTTTTAAAGATAATTTCGCTGGTAGTTTATCTAGGAAAGTATCAAGGTTTGTAACAGCTTATGAAATACTTTTTGATATATTCTATTTTAGTTTTTATTATGAACTTATTAGAATAGCTACAATATTTATAATATTTACTTTAAAAAAACCTTTATGGGGTGCGATATTTTTGCTTTGGTCAATAATATTTATAATAAGTAGTTATTTTTATGCTAGATGGAAACTGAAATATGATATAAAAGCTGCTGAGGCTGATAGTAGAGTATCCGCGGTTATGGTAGATTCTATCTCTAATTATCTTACTGTTAAGACATTCGCTAAAGAAGAATACGAGATAGATAGGTTTGATAAAGTATCGACCTATAGGAAAAAAAAGAGAATAGCGACTTGGATATTACATTCGCATTATAATTGTGTACAAGCTTTGATGATGATCTCTTTAGAGATATTGCTTATATATTTTATGATAGGATGGTGGGCAGAAGGTATATTTACTGCAGGCGATTTTTTTATGTTTGAGATATATATTTTGGTATTATTTAGAGGGTTATGGGATTTTGGGAGAAGGATTCAGGATATATATGAACAGTTAGCTTATGCAAAAGAGATGGTAAACATACTCGAAGAGAAAATTGAGGTAGAAGATATTAGTAATGCTAAAACCTTTCAATATAAACAAGGTAAAATAGAATTTAAAAATGTTAGCTTTAAATATAGTGATGGGAACAGGTATCTACTTAAGGGGTTTAATTTGCTTATTAATCCGGGTGAAAAAATTGCACTTGTAGGCCCATCAGGGGGAGGAAAAACAACCATAACTAAACTACTGTTTAGGTTCCATGATATAAATAGTGGAGAGATATTGATAGATGATCAAAACATCAAGGATATTACACAAAAATCGTTAAGAGAGAAAATATCTATGGTCCCTCAGAACCCTGATATGTTTCATAGGACTATAGCAGAGAATATAACGTTTGGTAAAAAAGAGTGTGAGATAAAAGATATAGAAAAAGTGGCTAAATTAGCGCATGCAGATAAGTTTATATCTAAGTTAGAAAAAGGGTATAAAACACTTGTAGGTGAAAGAGGTGTAAAGTTATCCGGTGGAGAGAGACAAAGGATATCTATAGCTAGAGCGTTTTTAGAAGATGGGCGTATCCTTGTGCTTGATGAAGCTACTTCCGCTTTAGATTCGTTAACAGAGAAAGATATCCAGGAATCAATAAAAGTATTGATGAAAGATCGTACTAGTATAGTTATTGCTCATAGGTTATCTACTATACTTAATATGGATAGAATTGTGGTTATAGATAAAGGGAAAATAGTTGAAATAGGTAGCCATCAAGGGCTTTTATCTAATAAAAGTTTGTATGCTAATCTTTGGAACCATCAAATAGGAGGTTTCCTATTAGATTAGTCAAGCTAAGAAAGTTTCTATTTGTCCTTGATATATATAATGTATTTGAATATAATCTCTTCGTGAAAATTCTTTATAAACAAAGAAAAAGAGAAGTAGTTGTAGTAACAGCTATTATTCTTTTGTCCCAAATAAGTTTTGCTTTGCATAATAAGTGAAGGAGTAGAAATGAAAAAACACATAATTTTTTGTGTTATATTTTTTAGTTTTATCTTTGCAGAGGATTTAACTGAAATACAAGAAGAAAAAAATCTTGCCTTTAAAATTTTAAATTTTAAGGCTGCTCAGATTTTTAATGATATGAAATTATTACGTTTTAATAATAAAAAGATCAATTTTATTTCTAAATATAGAAAATTAGTAAAGAAATGGGAAAGAAGCTATAAAAATGAGAAGAAAAAATTTAAAGATTTTTTGGATGAAGAAGAAGCATCTAAACCAAATAAAGTGAAATTCTTAAAAGAATGGAGGATTTATTATCAGAAAAAGAAAGCAGAATTCAAAGAATATGAATCTAAATTTGCTAATTGGGAAAATATTGCATATAAAAAAGCACCAAAACCTATAAAGATAGAAAAAAAACAAAGAATCAAAAAGCCTAAAATTAGTACTCGAAAATTAGTAGAAGTAAAACCTAATATCCCAAAAACTACTGAAAAAGTAGTAAAAAAGGTTCAACCACTAAAAGTAATACAAAAAAAAGAACCTAAGGATATCGAGGTTAAAGAACTACAGCCTAAACCTAAAACACCTGATATCCGAATTAAGAAACAAAAAGAAACTAAAGTAAGTATTAAGAAAAGCGGTTATGAAACAAATCTAATGGTAACCGAGCGCACAGATAATTCTTATAGTATTGAGGGTGAATATATTGATGGGCATACCATAACTAGGATAAGAAGAGATATAGGAATAGATAAAGTTAATGTATATAATTGGAAAATATATAATACCTATAATTGTATACAAGTATGGGATTTCGATGTTAAATGGGAAATGGGAGAAACTTTCGGTCGTATAAGTGAATTTAGCTTATCAAAAGAAAAAAATATTTTAGCGTTAGGCACTTATATTGATAGAAGACATTATATTATGTCTTTGGAGGATATATCTCATTTTTTTAATGCATGTAAAAGAAGAGAGATTAAGCTTCATAAACGAGAAAAAAATCTAAAAACGTATCTGGTATCTAATAGTTTATTAGTATACGCAGAAGATTATGTTTATCCTAAAGGAGATTCAGTTTTTATCTCTATATCTTATTTTGGTGATAGCATAGAGAACGAAAAAAGAGAGTATTTATTAAGAGCTTTAAAAATAGGGCTTTATCAATTCGATGAAAGGTATAGAAGTAAGATAAGAGTTTTTTATAGAACTGTTCTAAATAGATATGAGAAGCGATTCTTTCAATTATTCTTTATTGGATTAGGATATGATTTTACCAATATAAAAGAGAATACATTATCCAGGGAGAATTTAGCATCATACTCTCATTCTTTTTTACTATCAGAAAAAATGACTATAGAGAGATTAATACCGCAAGCAAAAAAAGGACTAGAAATAAAAGACTCAAAGTTATATCAAGAATTCTCTCAAATGTGTACGGAATTCCTTAGACCCGTATCAAATTATGCTGATACAACAAGACTAGTTTTATTAAGAGAAAAATTAAGAAAATATATAAAAGAACATTTGGGACGTTAATTAAAAAGGATGGTATAAAAAAAAATACCATCCTCAATTTATTTTATTATTTATATTATATATTTTCTCTCAATTTATATACACATATACCAAAAGCCACACTAACATTAAGAGAGGTCTTTTTACCGTACATTGGTATTTCTAATATTGAATCGCATTCTTTTAGTATATCATTAGATATACCGGTAATCTCGTTACCAACTACTATACATATAGACCTTTCTGTTTTAAAATATTTGTAATTTATACTGTTTTTATGTTGTTCTAAAGCGATTATTTGGACATCCCTCATTTTTAATTTTTTTATAATTACCATAGGATCTTTAATGTATTCCCATTCAATAAAATTGGTTGCGTTAATAGCAGTTTTTGATATCTCTTTTTGAGGAGGTGTCCCTGTATACCCTGATATATATATTTTTTTTATTTTAGCACCATCAGAAGTTCTAAATATTGATCCAACATTATACAGGCTTCTTATATTATGTATAAGTACGTATATATCTTTTTGCATAGTAAAAATTTATTTTATTTTTTTTAATACTATCAAATATAAAAGAAAAATAAAATTTTTCTAATTTAGTTAGATTGAATCTTATGATAAAATTTAGATAAATCTTATTAAAGATATATGAATAAAGTGTTCATAAAAACTATGGGATGTAGGTTAAACAAATATGATTCTGATACTTTGGGTGGTATTTTAATTTCTTTAGGTTATGAGATAGTGAAAGATGTTTCTATATGCGATTATTTTATTTTGAATACATGTACTGTAACTAATAACGCTGATAGGAAATGTAAACATGTTTTACGTAGTATAAAAAAAAATAATAAAAATGTAATAACTATAGTTATTGGGTGTGGGGTACAAATTGATAATGATTATGTTTTAAAAGATTATGTAGATCATGTAACAAAAAATAATTTAGAGGTTATTGATATTTTAAAAAATTATACTAAATTAAATAAAAAAATATCCAACAATAAAGTATTTGTATCTCTTAAAAGAGCGATGTTAAAAATCCAAAACGGGTGTGATAATTACTGTTCTTATTGTATTATACCATTTACTAGAGGCTCATCTTGTAATGTGTCACAAGACAAAATTCTTGATGATATAAATAGAGTTACTAATGCGGGGATAAAAGAGATAGTGATAACAGGGATTAATATAGGCGCTTATGGAGCGACTAAAACAACTCATACTAAAGAATCCAGATTTGCTGATTTATTGCAAATAATACTATCAAAAACTAAGATCCCAAGGATCCGCTTAAGTTCGTTAGGCCCTGAATTCTTTAATGAAGAATTATATCAAATATTTATGAATCCAAGGATATGTAATCATGTACATTTATCTATCCAATCAGGATCAAATAAAATCTTATCAAAGATGAACAGACGATATGATATATCGAAGATAGAAGAGATTGTAACTAGATTAAGGAAAATTGAACCTAATATAGCTTTTTCAAGTGATGTTATCGTAGGATTCCCGGGAGAGACAGAAAAAGATTTTGATGATACGGTCCAGTTTATAAAAAAAATTGAATTATCCAAGATCCATGTATTCCCGTATTCTAATAGGCAAGGTACATTAGCTTCCAAAATGGAAAACCAAGTAGATACTATAATAAAAATAAAGAGGAGTAAAGAACTAAGAGCAATAAATGAAAAATTGAACAAAAAATTTATACAAAAAAATATTGGATATAAATCGAGTGTTTTATGGGAAAGTGTGAATAAGACTCTAATTAAAGGGTTAACTAGAAATTATTTAGAGATTGCAATTGATAAAGTTGATAGGGGGATAAATATAATAGAAGAAATAGTATTAAGCAATGAAAATATGTTGATAAGAATGGGGGGTATATAAATTTGAGTTTTTGTTTTTTTTTATTTAAAATAGGTATAAAATTTAGTTTGTATTAAATGAACAATAAACTTATATACACATTTGTAGGGATTTCTATAGTTTTTGGGTTTATTATAATGATAATTTTTTTTTCTGATATAAGGATCATAAAGAAGGATTTAGATAACAAACAGTATGTTTTAGATACATTACAGAATGAACAATCAGTATTAAAAAATGAGTTAATTATGTTACGTAAACAGATAGAAAATAAACATAGATATTTAAAAAAATATAAAGATTCAGAAAAAATAATAGAGGAATTATCTTATTTAAAAGAGTTAGTAGGATTGAATGAGGTGAAAGGTGCCGGTATAGAGATACTACTTAATGATAGTCCTCTAATAGATAGAGGAACTTTAGATATAAATAGTGAAGCGCTAATACATGCTGCTGATATACGAGATATTTTAAATTTATTAAGAGCATCAGGAGCAAATGCTATAGCTATAAATGCTCAAAGGATACTTATCAATACACCTATTAATTGTGTTGGTAACACATTTTTGATAAATAATTCTCATTTATTGCCACCGATAAAGATTACTGCTATAGGTGATCCGGAGATAATATTCAATAATATTAATTATGAAAAAAATTTATATGATCTAAAAAGGAGAAAATATGAAAATGGGTTGATATTTGATTATAAAAAAGTAAAAAATATATTTATAACGTTTTATAATTCTGATTTAGGTATTCCTTATATTAAATAATATGGATAAAGAAACAAAAAAATTGAGTTTTAGGTTACTAAAAAAAATCAAAATGGATAAAAACAAAAAACAAGTTGTCTTGATAGTATCAGGGATATTAGGTGTATTTATTTTTTGTTTTTTTATATATACATTTTTTTTATCTAATAATAGTATCTCTTATTTATTACCTAGTGATAAAACTGTTGCATTCATAGAATTCAATAATATTAGAGGTATCGATAAATTAGGGTTTAATAAAGATATTATAGTAAATGATATAGAAAGAAAGCTTGATATAGATATATCGAGTCTAGATTCATGGATAGGTAATAAAATAGGGATGGCTATGTTGCAAACTAATGGTGTAGGTGAGTATATGTATTTTATAAAAATAACTAATACAGAAAAAGCTATAGAATTTTTTAATAGTATGGGTATAAATGGTGAGGAAATTGAGTTTCTAAAGTATAGAAACTATAAAATTTATTTTTATCCTTATAGTAGGACACAACATTTATTATTTATAGATAGTTATCTTATTATAAGCTCTAACCCAAATAGGATAAAAGATATCATTGATACAAGTTATGATTTAAGTAAGAGTCTTAGAAAGAGTACCAATTATAAAAAAGTTTATACTAATTTACCTAAGTATCAAGATGTATTTGGATATATAGATTATTATCAATTAAAAAATATATTAAAAACATCTCATTACAGATATTTATTAAACCTTTTTGTATCTTCAGGTATATCTATAAAAAACGATAAAAACAATATAAAGATTAATACTTATACATTTTTGGATAAAGGTGTATTACCTAAATCTGATATCTTCAGATATCAGAAGAAATTTAAAAATACTATTTTTAATAGTATCCCTAAAGATGATTTAATAGTATTTTTGGCAGGAGATAATTTAGAGCAACATTTTTTAGATCAGTTAGATATAATTAATAAATTAAATAAAGCATTTAAAATAGTTTTAGATCAGATTATTGAATTAAATATCAGAAATTATTTTGGTGATAATATAAGCTTCAAAAATGATATTTTATCTTTATTTAGTGATGAATATGCGTTTTATATGATTTCTAAGGATAATATTTTGTATCCTAATTTAGTTATTGATGTAAAAGGAAATGATACTGATAAATATGAGTTAGTAAATAATTTGTTAGATAAATTATTATTAAAATCTACATCTATAATACCAGAAATAAGAGAAAAAGTATTACCTAATGGTAAAATAGTAAAAGAGTTAATATCAAAAGAACTAGTATCAAAAAAATATGAGCAGACCTATAATAATTATATAATCAAAGGTATAGAATTTACTGATAGTTTGTACTCGATATATTATTTTACATACAATAATAAGGTTTATGTATCAACATATTTACCGCATATAAAGAGATTAATAGATAATTTTTCTCTCAATAAAGATAATATGTTCGATAGTTTTAAAGATATAAGAATACCCGGAGATGAAATAGGTTATATAAATCTAGAGAAAGTGTTAGAAAGATATCCTTTGGTTTTATCTTACATCAATAAAAAAATATTTAATTACTCAATATGGTCTACAAAACTTTTTGATGATGGGCTAAGCACAGAGATGTTTATAAAATTATATCAGTGATTTTAGTATCCATTACATCAAAAGGAGCTTTAACACCGGTAAAAAGTTCAAACTGTTTTATAGCTTGATGTAATAACATCCTATACCCATATACAATCTTACACCCTTTTTCAACTCCTTTTTTAATTAATAATGTTTTATGTGGGTAGTATATAGTATCCATAACTACCATATTAGGTTTGATATAGTCAGGATTAATTGGTGATTGGTTAGCTAGTCTTGACATACCTACAGGTGTAGCATTTATAACTATATCTATATCGTACTCCCCGAAATTATCTAAAGTATCATAATTACAGTTTAAGGTGTTTGCAAGAATTTTTGCATTCTCTAACGTCCTATTAAAAATATATAGAGGGTTATCTTTAAAACTATATGCTATCGACTTAGCAGCGCCACCTGTACCGAGTATACCGATCTTTTTTAGGTTTGGCTTACATACTTCTTCTATCGCTGCGAAAGCTCCGTACCCGTCAGTATTATATCCAATAAATTTATTATTAATATTTACTACTGTATTAACAGCGCCTACAATTTGTGCATTTGTATCTATATCATCAAGTAAAGGTATTATATTAATCTTATGTGGCATTGTAACACTTAATCCTTTGATATTAATCGATTTGAATACTTTAAGTACACTACTTAAATCCTCCTTTTTTACTTCAAAAGGCAAATAAACATAATTTAGATCAAGTTTTTCGTATCCGGTATTATGTAATAATGGAGAAAAAGAGTGTTTAACCGGATCACCAATAATCCCACATATTTTTGTTTCACCGTTTATCATATTTATTTATTATATTAATAATCTTATTGATGTTATATATAGTATGATTAGAAGTTATATTAACAATAACATCTGAAAATCTCCTGTAGAAAGGGGTTCTTCTTTGCATAATTTTTTTTATTTCATCTTCCGGGTTTTTATCGCCTACCAGAGAAGGTCTATCTTTTGAATTTCGTATCCTTTTTATTTGTAAATCCAAAGATATTTTAAGGAAAACAGTAATACAATTCCTCTTAACTAAACTATATTTTCTTTCACTAAAAATCTCATTATTATTTTGATCTAAATCAATTATTATACCGCCACCGGTAGATACTACCATATTATCATCTAATAAAATTCTTTTTAAGGTTTTATACTCAAGCTCTCTAAAATATCTCCAGCCATTAAGTTTTATTATATCTGTGATACTTTTTTGTTCGTTTAGCTTAATTAATTTATCCATATCAACGAACTCCCTGTTAAGTATCTTGGATATTTTCCTCCCTAAAGTGCTTTTCCCTGAGCCCCTGCCTCCGATTAAAATTATATTCATTAATTTTTTTTAAGGTATATAACTATTATGAAAAATTTTAAGAAAATATTCAAAAAATAATTTCAATTTTATTAAATTTTATTTATTATGATTAAAATATATATTTAATAATTAAAAAATTATGACAGATATAGAATTAATAGTACAGAAAATACAAAAGCTACAGAACGATATAAAAGCTATAAAAGCTTCAATAAAAGATTTAACACCTGAGCCAGAAGATTTAAAAGCATTAAAGAAAAAAAGGAAAGAATTATCTGAGCAAATAAAAGATATGCAGGATGATATCGAGAGAGAAATGAATGAGGATATGGATATAGTAGATTTTAAGAAACAAAAGATAGAGGCGGAAGAAGAATTAGCTGAACTGAAAAATACTTTATATGACGAAATAAATAAAATAAATAAAAATTTATCTTTAAGTGTTAACTGTGAAGAAGGTTTAGTTAAGCTACAGTCAGTAAAAAGTTTTAGAGTGTTCTTTAATGGTAAAGAGTTACCAATAAAAATAAGATTATAACAAAATATAATAATAATAATTAGGATATAATATTACCTTCATCATTATATATATATGGAGGTTTCCTTATAATAAAATATAGTAATAAAGATACACCGAAAAAAACCATAAGTATAAACCCAAAAATAATAAAAAATACATTAAAATTAAATATCCATATAAGCACCCCGCCAAATATTTGGCCTATAATATTACCTATATTGATGGTCATTTTTAGTGGTGCTGCTGAGTTATTGGAGTCTATCTCATAAACATTATTAACTATAGCGAAATGTTCGTTATATATTTCAGCAAAAAACGCTTGTGACGATGGCATAGCAGCAGCGTATCCGATACTGTTTGTCATACCTAAAACTATTATTAGCCATATGGAATCAGTTTGACCGAATAAAAATAGAGATACACCTGAGATAAGTAGTCCTAGTATGATAAATTTCTCTCTCCCGTATTTATCAGCTAGTTTAGAAAACGGGATATAAAAGAAAAAAAGTGGTAATATAAATAAGGTCATTATAATACCGCCAGATATTATCCTTGGTAGATTACTTGTTTCTAGTATTTTCCCTAGGAATAAAGGTTCATAAGTAATAACAAAAGTGTCCCAGAAACTGAATAACAGTATTATAATAAAAGACCATATAAGATGTATATTAATTTTTTTACCAAAAACTATATTTGATATACCAATAAAAGAATCTTTTAGATTATCTATAAATTTATAAGAATCATTTTTAAGTGGTTTTAGGTATATTTTACCTTTATTTAAACTAATTTTTATACTTTTTATGCTTTTCTCTGTTATATCTAAAACTGATATAGCGCTCCTTTTTAAACCTTTTATAGTTTTAGAGCTTAATTCTTGTATAGTATGAGTTAATACTTCATCTATACTCTCGTTTTTTTTACTATCTTTATCAAAGATTAGTAGGATCGTAATTAATGATACTATAAGGATTACTATAAGAGCTATTTGCGCTATAAAAGATCCGAAATATAGTATTATACCTGAGCTTGCTAATCCTAATACTATCCCTATAGATTCAGCGACATTCCTTTGAGATATACTCTCTCCGTATTGTGCGGGGATAGTATTACTAAATATATACGATAACATAGTGATATCATATAGGTCATGACTCAACCCGTATAATATAGCAGCAATAAATATAAATAATATATTTTGATAAGCAAATAAAAATATCAAAACAGTTATTATTAAACCAAATGTAGCTAAGCTAAGCGATATACGAGGCGATATTTTTTTTTGTAATTGACCGAAAGGTATATCCATTATTATAGCTATAATACTACCTATCCCAAGGAATATCCCTACCCATATTTCTGATGCTAATCTATTATTTAGAAAAATTATTACTGTGTATGCGAAAAGAGTATATGATGATATCCATAGACAGGCACTAAGATAATAATGCCATATTTTCTCGTTATTTATATTAGTTTTTTCTAGTATAAAAGTAGGTATTTTCAACTTTTCTATTATTAGTATTTTTTTTATTCTATCATTATTTTTTTAATAAATAAATTTAAATATTCAAAAAAAGATTGTGTATATAACTATATTATTATACTCTTTTTTAAAAAATATCTTAAAATATTTATTATTATGGATTTTGATATTAGTTATATTACTAATAAGATCAAGTGTTTTGCTTATGAATCCGGATTTGATTTAGTAGGTATTACCTCTCCTGATATTATACCTGAAGCTAAAAAACATTATAAGAAATGGATAAAAAAAGGGTTTCACGGTGATATGACATACTTGGGAAAAAATGTTGATAGACGACTAAATATAAGAAATATTATGTATGACGCGAGGAGTGTTATATGTTTAGCTATAAATTACTATAAAAAAGAGAACTATATCATACAAACCCCTGATGATATGTATGGTAAAATCGCTAGATATGCTCTTTTCAAAGATTATCATAAGATAATAGAAAAAAGGTTGAAATTATTTGTTAAAAAAATAAGTGAATATGTAAAGACAGATAAATTTAAAGCAAAATTTTATGTTGATTATGGGCCTGTATTAGAACGAGCCTACGCTGCAAAAGCAGGGCTTGGTTTTATAGGTAAGAACTGTAATCTTATTACAAAAGAGTATGGTTCATGGGTCTTTTTAACGGAGGTTATAGTTAATATAAAACTTCGATATGATACACCACAAGAAAATTTGTGTGGTGATTGTACTAAATGTTTAGATGCATGCCCTACAAAAGCGTTAATAACCGCAAATAATCTAGATGCTAGAAAATGTATATCTTATTTAACTATAGAGAACAAAAATGAGATACCTCCAAATCTAGTAAATAAACTGGGGATACGATTATTCGGTTGCGATATATGTCAGGAGGTTTGTCCTTTTAATAAAAATCCTAAAGAGAGCTTTATTAAAGATATACTTTTCGATAGTTGTTATTTAAACCTTAAAAAGATATTGAATATAGAAAATGAAAAAGAGTTTATTCAATTCTTTCAATCAACTGCTCTCAAAAGAGCAAAACACCCTGGATTAATGAGGAACGCAAATATAGTATTAAAAAATATAAAAAAAATGAAATTTATTTTATAATAATATATAATAAATTCAAATATATCTTAAAAAAATAAAATGAAAAAATATGTATTATATATAATATTAGTAGTATTTATTAGCGGATGTCACCATCATCAGTATGATACAGATATAAATGAAACTCAAAATAATATAGATAACGAAATACTTAAATATAATCCTAGCCCGGGCAAATATGGAGGCCAGTTAGTTTATTCTATTAATGCCGGACCAAAAACATTTAATCCTATTATAGCAGATGAGATATCGAGCACAGAAATAACAAGTTATATTTTCGAAGGTCTTGTATCATTCAATCCATATACTTTAACTAATGAACCGTGTTTAGCGGAGAGATGGGAAATACAAAATGATGGGTTAGCTTGGGACTTTTATTTACGTGAAGATGTGTACTGGTCAGATGGGAAAAAATTCACTTCTGATGATGTAGTTTATACATATAATGAGATCATATATAACAAAGATATCCCTAATAGCTCGGCTGATACGTTGTTGGTAGATGGGGAAAAAATTATGGTAGAAAAGATTGATGATTACAAAGTTAGATTTATTTTGCCTGCGAAATTTGCTCCTTTTTTACATCTGATGAATCAAGAGATACTACCAAAACATAAGATGAAAGAATATGTAGATAAAAACAGTTTTAATATAGCATTAGATTTAGATACTAACATAGACGAGATAGTAGGGACTGGCGCTTTTAGTATAGATATTTATAAGCCGGGAGAATATATAGTTTTGAAAAAAAATAGTCATTACTGGAGAAAAGATACTAAAGGTAATATTTTACCCTATTTAGATAAGGTAACTATATATTTTCTATCAAACGAGGATATGGCGTTATTAAAATTTAAGAATAATGAGTTAGATTATTATATAGTAAGAGGCCAAGATTATTCTATACTAAGTAAAAATATTGAAACAAGTAACCACGAAATATATGATATGGGCTCTACTCTTATATCAAATTTTTTGGTATTTAACCAAAATCCTGAGACAATAAACGGCAAACCTATAGTAGATCCTGTAAAACTTAAATGGTTTAAAAACAGAAAATTCAGGAAAGCTTTGGCGTACGCTATAGATAAAGAATCTATAATAGAATTAGTTTTAAACTCTTTAGGTACACCTCAATGGGGACCTTTAACAGAAACAACAGGGAAATTTTATAATCCTCATGTAAGCACATACGAATACTCTTTGGTTAAAGCTATGAAAGAGTTAGATAAGCTAGGGCTTATAGATCATGATGAGGATGGGATAAGAGAAGATATAGATGGTAATAAACTTGAATTTCTGTTTTATACTAATAACGATAATGAAGAACGTTTAAAAATAGCGGAAATAATAAGAGAAGATTTTGAAATAATAGGTGTTAAGATTAATTTTGTACCTTTAGATTTTAATGATTTGGTTAATAGGTTAGTTAAAACATACGATTGGGAAATTATCTTGATAGGTTTAACAGGTGAGATAGAACCTAGCTCAGGTAAAAATGTCTGGATATCTTCTTCATTGATGCATATGTGGAATCCAACGCAAAATATACCAGAAACCAGTTGGGAAGCGCGTATAGACGAAATATTTATTAACGGTGAAAAAGAGATGAACGAAATAAAACGTATCAATTTATATGATGAATGGCAAGAGATAGCCAGCGAAGAGTTGCCTTTAATTTATACAGTTTCACCAAATAAAATTTTCGCTATTAAAAAAGGGTTAGGTAATATATACCCGTCGAATTACGGGGGTGGGTTATGGAATATTTATGAAATATATTATAAGTAAATTATATAAGCTTAGATAAAAGGCAGTTTCTCATGGATAGTATTTAATTCTTCTAATTTGATTTTGATATCTTTGATTATATCTTGGCTTTTCTCTGAGTTTTGTATTGATGGATTACCATCGCTATCATCTCTAGCTCGCTTATAGCTATCATAATAATATAAAGATTTTAGTATATTAATTATCGAGAAATTCGTTTTTAAATAATGATATGAGCTAGTACTTATATACCCGTTTTTGATGAGCAGTTTTAGGTATTTATTTTTTTCTTCATCATTAAAATTAGTTATAGTGTCAGCATAAAACAATATAATCTCATATAATTTACATAACTTTATCTCCGTATACATTTTAGATATATTGTTAGGGATATAAGGTTTTTTTGTCTCTTTATTGGTTATATCAATATCAGGAATACTTTTCTGTGAGAAAAATGAATTTAAATTTGATATCACTTTAAGGTTTATATCCAAGTATGAGCTAAATTCCTGTATTAATCTCTTTTTATCTGATATAAAAGTACCTGTTTCGTCTATATTATATTTTGAGATATATGATATTATAGAATTAGATTTCTCTCTTATATAATTAATAATTCTATTTTGTATTAATTGAATTTTGGATGTATTAGATATAAACTCTTTCGTAGTTTCTTGGTTTTTATCTGTACTGTTTTTAGTTTTTTGGGTTATATTATTCTCGTCTAAAACATCCATAACCTCATCAATATCTTTTTTTAATTGAGAGGAATAAAAGTTAATTTCGTTTATTATAGTAGAACAAATTTCTATAATCTGTTTCTCCATTAGATTTTTTAATTCTTTTAATATATTACTTAACTCTTCGTTTTCAAGAGTATCAATCTGTATAAAATTATTGATATCTGTTTTAGTGTTTCTCAAGATATTATTTATACTAAAGATATCTTTTTTTAAATTCTCTATCAATACATCAAAACTATCTTTTATGTTACTATTATTTATTTTGTTTATACAATAATTAAATATGTAATGTATTACATCTTCTAATATCTCTTTATTATTATCTAATCTTTCTATTAGGTTCGTTTTTGTATTACAGTTGTTTTCTATCTCTTTGATATACTCAATAAGTATTTTTTCAATAGAAGAATGAATCTCTAATAAGTTTTCTTCAGGTGTTGTATTTAGTTTTTTTAGAAACATCTTTCTAAGTTAGAATACTTGTTTACTAAAAATCTATCAAAATGGAAATAATTGTCAATGCTTTAATTTTATGTTTATAATATTTTTAGTATATTGAAGCTATAAAAATGTTTGTATTTATATTAAGACGGATCATATTATCTATACCAATTTTTTTTGGGGTCACCCTGATAACATTCTTTTTGATATATATAGCGCCAGGTGATTATTTTGATTATATGAAATTAGATAATAGTTATAACCCAGAAACTATAGCAAAAATTAAATCAGATTATAAATTAGATGAGCCTTTTTATACACAGTATTTTAGTTGGTTAAATAATATAGTATCTTTTGATCTAGGATACTCTTTCTCAAGGAAAGCTAAAGTATCGAGTATAATCACTACCTATATATTTAATACGTTCCTTTTAGCTTCCAGCTCTATTATAGTTATATGGGTGATCTCTATAATATTAGGTGTATTATGTTCTTATTATAGAGAGACATGGATAGATAAAACATTCTCTGTATTATCTTATATGGGGATAACAATACCAGGATTCTTATTATCTTTACTTTTATTGTATATAGTTTTTTACCTGAAAATATTGCCATTAAATGGCATGGTTTCTACCGGATACGAAGATTTGACTTTACTAGAAAAAATTTTCGATATATTAAAACATATGGTTATCCCTGTTACAGTTATATCTATAATGGGTGTAGCCTCTTATCAGAGAGTATTAAGATCTAATATGTTAGACGAGTTAAATAAACAATATATACTCTCAGCAAGATCAAGAGGTGTCGGAGAGAAACGGATACTTTTTAAACACGCTTTAAGAAATGCATTAAACCCTCTTATAACAAAATTCGGTCATGATTTTGCTTCTTTATTAGGTGGTGTAGCTGTTATAGAGATAGTATGTAATTGGCCTGGGATAGGTAAAATAACTTTGGATGCTATGATCAAACAAGATATCTTTTTAAGTTTAGGTGGTATAATAATCTCAAGTATGTTTTTGATTGTAGGTAATATTATTTCTGATATACTATTATCGCAAGTAAATCCCAAAATAAGGTTTAATTGACTATGAATATATATGCTCACAAAATCATCGAGCATTACAAAACACCAAAAAATTACGGTGTCTTAGATAAATATAACATCTCTAACAAAGAAAACAATTTATCATGTGGTGATAGTATTAAGGTTTTTTTATTGGTTTCTAATAACGTGGTAGAGAAAATATCTTTTTTAGGTCAAGGCTGTGCTATCAGCCAGGCAACAATGTCTCTATTAACAGAAAAAATAAAAAATAAATCTATAGACGAAATAAAAAAAATGAGTGATATAGACGTATATGAGCTGATAAATATTAAAATAAGCAAACAAAGGACAAAATGTGCGTTACTACCATTATTATGTGTTATAAACGCGATAAAACTATGGGAAAAAAAGGAGAAGATCTCCTATAAAGATATATCAACCAGAAAATAACTCTTTGATCTCTTTTAATGTATCAATAAATATATCTATTTCGCTTAAAGTATTATAAAAATATAAACTAGCTCTAACTGTAGATTCTGATCCCATTAATGTATGTAACGGGTAAGCACAATGTTTACCTGCTCTTACACAGATCCCTTTATTACTTAAGACCTCGCTTATATCATGAGGATGTATATTACTCATCTCAAACGAGACTATAGGTAGTGTGTTAGTATCATTAAATAATTTTACATACGGGAGCGACGATAATTTCTTAACCATATAATCTGCGAGCCGCTTTTCATGGTTTTTGATTAACTTCTTATCTAGAGTGTTTAAGTATTTGATAGCATTTTTTAGGCCTATAATACCAGCGATATTAGGTGTACCGGCCTCAAACCGTTCAGGTATAAAAGCAGGTATATACTCTTTTTTATTCACATCTAACACCATCCCGCCCCCCAAATAATGAGGCGGCATAGATCCTAGTATCTCTTTTTTACCGTATAATACACCGGTACCTGTCGGCCCACACATCTTATGTCCTGTGAAAACAAGGAAATCACAGTCAATATCTTTAACATCAACCAGAAAATGTGGAGCACTTTGGCTAGCATCAATTAAGGATTTAGCACCATATTTTTTTGATATTTTAGTGATCATTTTTACATCATTTATTGTCCCTAAAACATTTGAGACATGATTGATAGCAACAAATTTAGTTTTTTTTGAGAAATATGATTCTATATTATCATCGATATTATCGATATATATTAGCTTATAGCCATACTTTTTGGAAACATATATCCAAGGTAACAGATTAGAATGATGTTCTTTAGTAGTAACAACTATCTCATCACCTTCCTTTAAATTATTAACAACATAACTAAAAGCAACAATATTGATAGACTCAGTAGAGTTCTTAGTAAAAACTATCTCTTCTATATGTTTGGCATTAATAAAATCCTTTAGTATTTCTCTTGTAGATTCGTATTCGATCTCGGATCTATTAGCTAAAAAATTTAACCCTCTATGTATATTAGAGTTGTAAGTCTCATAATATTCTTTGATAGAATCTATAACTATTTTCGGTTTTTGAGTAGTAGCTGCATTATCAAAATATATAAGCTCATATCTATTATGTTTTATATTAAGTATAGGAAAATCAGACCGAATTTTTTTTATATATCCCATAATATTTATTATTTTTACTAGAAATAGTATAGTGGTTTTATAAATAAAATCAATTACCTTCAATATGATAAAAAAAGATACAAAGCGATTATTGAATAAATTCACTAAAACATTTATGGTCATACTTTTTAGTTTCTATTTTATCTCGATATTCGCTGGATTCATATCACCATACAGATATGATACACATGTGAGGAACTTGCCTCATGCACCACCAACTAGCATACATTTTATAAAAGAAGACGGGACATTATGGCCGTATATATACGGCCAACACTATAAGTATAATAAATACAGAGAGAGAATCTATATAGAGGACAAAGATATAGTATCTGATCTAAAATTCCTTATTAGAGGCGAGAAATACAAATTTTGGGGTCTATTTGAAACAGATATCCATCTATTTGGGTTCGAGATAAATAAAACTGATGGCAGGTTCTTTTTAATGGGATCAGATTATCTAGGTCGTGATATATTCTCACGTATTGTATACGGTTCTCGTATATCTTTATCTATTGGGATACTATGCTCTTTTATAACTTTAGTATTTGCTACTCTTTTTGGATGTGTGTCAGGATATTTTGGTGGCAATATAGATCTTATTATCATGAGGGTATGCGAGATATTAATGTTGATCCCAGCTATATATATATTATTCGCTCTAAGAGTAGTTTTCCCTACTGATCTATCTTCAGTTAACCTGTATATTATTATAGTATTAATACTAAGTTTTATATCATGGGCATCTTTAGCAAGGATAATAAGGGGGTTAGTATTAAATCTAAGGGATAAAGAGTTTGTTTTAGCGTCAAAAATCCTTGGTCATAATAGTTTATATATTATATTAAAACATATAATACCTAATATATACTCTTATTTAGTAGTAGTAATAACCCTAAGTATACCTGATTACATACTCGCTGAATCAACATTAAGTTTCTTAGGATTAGGTATACAAGATCCTATCCCAAGCTGGGGTAATATGCTAAAAAGCTCTTCAGATATATCTAATATAGAATTATATCCCTGGATATTATGGCCAGGAATTTTTATAATACTAACAGTATTATCTTATAATATAATAGGTGACGCGCTTAGAGATAAATATGATCCAAATATAATATGATTTTAAAAATAAATAATCTTGAAGCCGGTTTCGGAGGATCAAATATCTTACATGATATATCTTTGACTTTAAAGGAAGGTGAATGTATAGGTTTAGTCGGAGAATCAGGATGTGGTAAAAGTCTAACAGCATTAAGTATCTTGAATTTATTACCATATATAAACGGCAAGATAACTAAAGGCGAGATATTATTTAATGGAGAAGATCTATTAAAAGCGAAAGATCTAAGAGATATCAGAGGATCAGCTATCTCTATAATATTTCAAGACCCTTTTAGCTCGCTTGATCCTTCTTATACTATTTATGACCAATTCAAAGAGATCTTTATATCGCATACAAATTATAATAAAAAAGAGATCAGGAATAAGATATCAGAGCTTATAAAAAAAGTAAAACTGGACGAATCTCATTTATCAAAATACCCATTCCAGCTATCAGGCGGTATGCTTCAAAGAGTATTGATAGCTATGGCTATCTCATTAACCCCTAAGCTACTTATAGCTGATGAGCCTACAACAGCTTTAGATGCTAGTATTAAATTAGATATAATAGAGCTATTAAAACAAATACAAAAATCTAATAATATGTCTATAATATTTATTTCACATGATTTGGCATTAGTTAAAGAGATATGTGATAGAGTCTATATAATGTATTCAGGTATGGTAGTAGAAGAGGGGAGTACTGTTTATAATAACCCATTACATCCTTATACGAAAGGTTTGATCAAATGTGTTAAGAGTTTATATGAAAGTAAAACTGAGTCTCTGTATAGCATCAAAGGTAGTGTGTCTGATGTTACTGATACAGGATGTAGATTCTATAAACGGTGTGACTATAAAAAACCTGAATGTAGAACAAAAAAGATAGAGTTAAAGGTTATAGATAGAAACAGATCAGTAAGATGCTTATTATACTAACTATGATAGAGATAAAAAATATAAAGAAATACTATACCAAAAAAAAATTGATAGGCTCTAATATTGTAAAAGCTGTTGACGGGGTAGGTTTTAGCATAAAAAAAGGTGAGACCTACGGTCTGGTAGGTGAAAGTGGGTCAGGAAAAACTACTATAGGTAAAATAGTTATAGGTATTTTAAAACCTGATACAGGTAATATATATTTCAAAAATATTGATATATATAACTCTAAGAACAATATACTTAAAACTATTAGAACTAAATACCAGATAGTATTCCAAAACCCTTTAGATTCCTTGAACCCAAAAATGAATATCTTAAGCATCCTATCTGAAGGTTTGAACATAAATAGAAAAGATATAGATCTAAAGAAAGAGATAAACAAATTATTAGACTGTGTTGAACTACCTAAGAAAACTATAGATAAGTATCCGCACGAGTTAAGCGGAGGCGAGAAACAAAGGATCGCGATAGCAAGATCTATATCAGTAGCACCAGAGTTTCTAATACTTGACGAACCAGTTTCAGCTTTAGATGTATCAGTACAATCACAGATATTAAATTTACTCAGATCCTTACAAAAAGATTTAGGGCTGACCTATTTATTTATCTCACACGATTTAGGGGTTATAAGATACATGTCAGATAGAATAGGTGTTATGTATAAAGGTAAAATAATCGAAGAAGGTAGAACAAAAACAATTTTTGGCAATCCTAAAAATATGTATACTAAAAAACTTATACACTCTATACCTAGTATCTAAAAAGAATTAATATCAGTAGTTTTGAGCTTCCCTTAATAATTGGCTCAATACAAGTTTAATATTCGCTTCATAGCTATCTATAATACTATTTTTTAGTATCGCATATTGACGATGATCTAAAGATTTAAGTATATTTTTTAAATCGGTTTCTATAGATACATCTTCAGATAATATCTTACGTAAAACAAATTTAGTGGTAGTATATGCAATAGTTTTAGAGTAATCATAAGAATAATTATCTGACTCTAATATCCTTATAAGCTCGTAATCAAAAGCATCACTATATTTTAAGCTTGCTAAATCAGAAAACGCCTCTTTCACATGGTATAATTTCCAATTTTTACCTTTTTGATTGATCCCTAATTTAGAAAGTTTTATCCCTAGCACACTATTAGGGATAACCTTAGAAAAATACACTTGAGCAACTTCGTTAATCTCAACAGTTTTCCGGTATTTATCTACATCAACATTATGTTTATGTGCAAGTAGCTCTACTTTCTCTGGGAATATCAAAACGATAGACTCATCTGTTTTTGTATTATCTAACGTTAAACCATCAAGGATCAACTGTTTTTTACCTAAATAAGAGGTCTCTCTGATATCAGGCACATAAGTTTTCTCTACGATCGATATAGGGACTTTCTCTTTACACCTAGGGAAACCGTTGAACTTTAAATCAGATAAATCAAAATAATATGTCTCTGATATTTTATAAAGCGGCGCATTGATAAAGTAATGCTCATTATCAACTTCCATAGGCGCAATAGCGAAGATATAACCATGACTCTTAAAAAATTTCATGAGCTGTACCTGTGTATTACCGGTCTCTTGAATACCAAAACCGTGTTTTTTTAATATTGCATGTATCTTCAGCGATAACTCCTCGGTTTTTCTAATAGATTCTTTACGTGTGCATAATTTTGATTCTGAATAGAAATTATTTAGTAAAACTGATACCTCTTCTTTAAGATCAATAAATTCTTTTGATTCCTTATTATCATTTAGAACCATTTTTATTATAGGGATAGAAACTGTAGCAGCAATACCGGTGATAATACCAGTAATCTTTAAGAAATCTCTTCTAGACATAGTTTGACCTTTATCACTTTTTTCTTTAACGATGTTATTTTCTTTAGATTTATTTATATTTTTTTTATTTTTTGAACTACGTTTTTTCATAATGTATAGTTTAAGTTTAAATTAAAACAATATTTCGTTCTTACCAGACTGAAAAGAGTCTAGATATTACATAAAAATTCTTTTTATCATTTTTATAAATTTCTAAGCTCCTTCTGCAATATTTAATACAATACTCAAAGAAGCCCTTTTCAGCTGATCTTTTAAGTTTTTATCATTTTTTTGCATTTGATAAAAGTTTTAAGTATTGAAGTTCTGCTTTTTTTTGGTAAACTGGAAATTTTTCGAAATCAAACATAAAAATAGGATTAAAGCAAAGATTAAGTTTAAGAATTAAGGGAATTTGCTTCTATTTTCAATTATTTCTTCTTCTTAATCTTAATTCTTATTTCTAATTTACGCAAGCAAATTATGGTGGGGGTATCAAGACAGATATTGAACCGTCTCCCAAACGGTTATCCCAAAATGGAATGATTCTCAAGGAATATTTGGATAAGGAAGAAGAACCTGAGTCGCAAGCTACGCAAATTGAATATAGCGATTTAACAAAGGATTTATTCAAGCAAGCCTACTTGGATTTCTATTATTTTGTTATGAATAACAAAGATCAAATAGAATGGTTTATTAAAATAATTGATGAAAGTTGTTATCTCCTACTATAAATATAAACGAAAAATTCGTTTATATTTGACTTCTGTGCAAAAATTATATATCATGATTGTAATTTCTAATTAACAATTTATATGCTTTCAAAAGTAACAATTAAGAATTTCAAATCCATTGAAGATCTAACCTTGGATCTATCTTATTCTGGAAAAGCTCCTGGACGTTACAAAGAATTAGATATGCTACCTTTTTTAGAGACAAATTCTAAACGGAAAGATCGAGTAGTTCCAATCATGAACATATATGGCGCAAATGCATCTGGAAAAAGCAACATTATTCAAGCACTATTTTGCTTTGTAAAAGTATTACAGGGAGGGGTAATGACACTTCCTCAAGGTTTATTTTTTGTTAATAAAATAAAAAAGGTAGGAAATGAAACATCAATCCACTTAGATTTTTTGCTTGAAAAAAATAAGTATGAGTATTTCTTGGAATACAACTATTTTTCCGTCACCAAAGAAAAACTATTATTAAATAACGAGGCATTGTTTGATATAAAAAATACCAAAAGTGAATTTAAACAAATTGAAATTGAAAATTATAACGAAAACAATATAAAGAAAAAATTTGAAATTACTTGTTTATCCTCACGTGACAATAAACAGATACAAATTAAGCCATTTTTATCTTCAATTGAAACAGATTTACCAGGTTTAAATGAACACTTAAATTTGGTATCTAAGTTTTTAAAAGAAGATACTGTAGTAGCACTTAATAATAATATTATCGCAGATCACGCAATAGAATTTTTAGCAAAATCAAAAGATAAAAAAGATATCAACGGGGCTTTTAGAAGAATTTCTGACTTCATCAAAAGATTAGATATTGATATTGAAAAATTCAAATATGAACAAATTAGAGATGATTTGAGCAAATTTAGAATAAATGAAAATGAATATCAAATTCCTCACATTCCAAATAAATCCGTCAGTATAAACAAGAATGACAATGTCATTAGTATCAATGAGATTAAATCATTTCATAAAAATGGAAAAGGTGAAGAAGTTTCTTTTGGGTTACATGAAGAATCCATAGGAACGCAGCTTGCATTTGGCTTGATTGGCTTTATTTTAGGAATTTTAGACAGAGGAGGCGTTTTAATCATTGATGAACTTGATAGGTCTCTTCATACATTATTGTTACAATCGTTAATACGCGTATTTAAAGACAAAGAATATAATAAAAACAATGCACAACTTATATGTGTACTGCATAATACTGATATCTTAGATGATGGCACCTATAAAATGTCAGAGTTTTCTTTTGTAAATAAAAATTTAAAACAAGGATCTTTTATAAAAAGATTATCCGACTTCGAGGGGATTAGAAATGATGCTAATTTTAGAGACAGGTATCTAAATGGTTTATATTCAGGAATCCCTTATCCATATAATTAAAAGTAATGATGAGAATTTGTATATTTTGTGAAGGTGATACTGAAAAAAATTATATTCAGGCATTAAATCGTTTGTTGAGAGCAAAAGGAGTTTTTGATGTAACCTTAACTTCCAAGCATTTAGAGGGAGTGAGTATTAATAACTATTTTCAAAAAATCAAAAAACATAAGGCTTATGAGCTTAAATATTTTACTCATTTTTATGCTTGGTTAGATTTTGATATTTTCAAAAGAGCAAATAAAAATAAGAGAGAAATAGAAAATAGAATTAATAAAATTTCTTTTAATAAAAATTCAGTCGAATCTTTATTTAATTACATGAACGGTGAGGATTTTATTATTTTGCACGAAGGAAAATCTAAAATAAAAGCGTGGAAGAATATTTGTGAAGAAAATAATCATTTTGACACACCAATGCATAGCAAAAGATATTTGCCCTTATTTAAAACAATTAAACAGGGGTATAAGAAGGGAGATGTGCCTGAACTAAAGAAAGTTATGATTAGGCAATATATTGATAACATCAATGACTCCGACATCCCTTTTGTAAGTGGCGCGAAAAAAATATTAGAGATAATTTTAAAACAACTATAGGTTGTAATTGAACTACCAACCAAACGCTAAAAACCCGCTTAAAATCCACAGATATAATTTGAAAACAGCTCCAAACCTCCAAAAGGGTCGGATATTTTTAAAAAAGTTCGAACCCAAAAATCATACTAAAAAAGCCCATTCGCATAGAATAGATGTTGAATAGATGTAAATGGTGGGGCTTTCAAGACAGATATTGAACCATCTACCAAAAGGTTCAATGCAATTCTTTGTCAGCTTATAAAAGAGTTGAAGGAATATCTATCAAAAAATCCTATTTCTTGTGAATATATTTCATCCAAATTTGTTTAAAAAATGGAAGAGATAAAGTTGAAAGAATAAATCCAAGAGTTGGTACTATTGCATTTACAAATGGATTTGGTACCTGTGCAAAGATAAAAAATAATACTATTACGAAATAAGTAATTATTGCAATAACGACTTTACGAAAAAAACTTGTTTCCCAAGCTTTATCAATTTCTACACGCTGATTACGTTCCTGAATTTTTTCAATTTCTTTTTCTAAATTTTCCATAATTCTTTATCATGATATAAATGGTGGGTGTTCATTGACGCGAATAGAACCGACGACCAAAAGGGTCTACGAACATTTAAACAGAAAATTAGGCAGAAAGCCAACTTTGGAGGAAGTTTCTAAATTTGACGAACCTTTATTGGTGCGAATCGAACCGGAAACCAAATGGATGGAGGCTGCAAAATGCCTGATTGAGCAAGCGGATGAGTTGTTTAAAGATTTTTTGGTTTGGTGTGAGAAGAATCGGGAGGTTGTGAAGGAGATAATTTGTATGCTTACTTAAGCTCATGAGCAATTGAAGTTTGGTGGCAAAATTTGGAGCGGAGCGACATACAGTTTTTCTTTTTCCGTTTTGGGTGAAGGACAGAGAGGATGCCCGTAGTCCAAAACACCTATTGTTCCAGGGTAGAAAAAAGTACACTGAAGCTGGCCTTAACCTCGTCCTCTGTAGGAATATTAAAGACTAATTCAAAATCAGCATCCTTAAATTTGTGGGCTTCTTTTTTAAATTGATCTTTAAACTCTAGTTTGCAATAAGCTCTAAAGGCACTCAGATTTTCAAAATCTGCTGGATTTTTAGGTTTTTTCCCAGCTAGTCTTAGTAGTAGATGTTCAGAGTTATATTCTGCGAATTGGATTAGGTCGCCGTCTTTTGTAATCAATTTCTCGATTTTGTCTGATTCTTTTATGTCTTTATCGAGAAAGTAAAACAATTTTTGACCTGCATATTTTTTCTTAATCGGAGTGTGTTTTGATTTAAAGTGTTTTAGATCACTTACACCGTCTAATTTACCCTGTGAGACTATTTGGTTATCATCTTTGATAATTTCAACTTTGTTACTAAATTGAACGTTGGACGCATTGAAAAGCTCCCTGAATCTAACCTTTGTTAAATAGGCGAATAAATTAGACTCAGTTGTTCCCTCGCTTAGGAGTAGATAATATAATTTAAAGCCTCTTTTGCTACTCATGGGTTTTAAATTATATTGTTAATAATTCTGTTGAAGTCGATAGTATCAGGTACGCCACCCAAAGAACCAAGACGGTATACTCTTTTTATATTGTCTCTCTCTCTAACATCATAATCAGATACTTTGGTTATTCTAATACCTTTATTTTCATTCTCTAGAATATGGGCCTGGTTATTTTGTAGCAAATCAAAAGTTTCATGATTGTGGGAAGAGAAGAATATTTGGGCATTATGCTGGTTAATTTCTTTGTCTTTAAAAAGATTTAACATCGCAATCTCCATATCTGGATGATAGTATTTACTTGTTTCGTCATACACAACTATGCCTCCGTTCTTTATGATTTTTAAAATATCACTAATGTAGGCTACAAGCTCCCGGGTACCAGCAGAAAGCTCCATAATATTAAGGTTCTTGTAGAAATTAGTGTATTTCGCTTCGTATTTGAAAGATAAAGAATTGTTTATAGAATTATTATCAGATCCTTTCTCGATAATTAGACTTTCAAACGAAGGTTCAAAGTATTTTACAACGGAATTAACAGCTTCAAGTTTTTCTTTTTGAGTTTTAGTGTCATTAAGATAATTAACAGCAAAAGCAAGTAGTCCACTTATGTTATTTTGCCCCATGTGAACAGACCTTTTATCTGTTATAAAACAAACTTTATTATTTAAGTTCTTAAGTTCAGAAATACCAATTTTTGCTTTAAGATTACTAAATACTGATATATCAGAATTTTCATCTAGAATAACCGAAAGAAATGATGACTTCTTGGGAGCTTCGATATTTTCTGCTACAGATTTGCCAAGGTCTTTTTCTATTTGTGTTCCAAGAGAAACTTTGTGATTCCTTCTGCTGAATATTTTTTTACCATTACAATGCAGGCTTTCTTCAGATATTTCCTTACCTTCATTTATGATAGAAATAAAGTATTTATACTTATTGTCATCATTCCCAAATATAAAATCAATTTCTAATGTTGTCGGCTTGTCTTTTACATCAGAACTGAAGTTTGGGAATGCAATTATAGTTTCTTCTTTTATTCCATTGGGATTTATTACATAGTCTTGTTGTTTTGAAAGCATTATTCTAATAATGGTATCAATTACATTCAATACCGTGCTTTTACCTGAAGCATTTGAACCATAAAAGCCAGAGATAAGTGATATTCTCTCTTTTCCTTTGTTTATATACCCGACCTTCTTCTTCTCTCCCCCCTCGGTAAAGCTTACCTCGATAGGGTCTTTGATTCCGTAAAAGTTACTAGCTTTAATTCTTGTTATTAACATAATTATGACAATTATTTGTAATAATGTACTTAAATTGTATTCTGATTTGATATTAAAGTCAAGTATTTTGCCAATAAATTGTCATTTTTATGGTTTTTTCTTTTGACATCATCTATTTTGCAAAATAAAATGAAGCTGACTTTCTAATTAAAATATACATGGCTAATAAAAAACGTGACACGTTCAAATACCAATTCAAGATTGGAAACAAGATTCTCCACGGAGGAATCACAAATGACCTCGAAAGAAGAGAGGCTGAACACAAAGCTAAATATGGTGACAAGGGGCATATCAAGCAAGTAGGAAGAAAGACAACAGAAGATGCTGCCAGAAAATGGGAAGAGGAGAAAGGTTATACTTAAATAAGCCTCGAACCGATGACCAAATGGTCAAAAGTCTCTTCAAATAGACATTTCTTATTTACGAAACCGCCCAAATAGCCAAAAGGGTCTGATTTTTCCAAAAATCCTCGAACCCAAAAATCATACAAAAAAAGCCAATTCCGCTTGGAATAGACCTTTTTAAGTCATCATGGTGGGGGTTCCAAGACAGATATTGAACCAACGACCAAACGGTTAGACCCCATTTTAACCGATGTATTAAACGGTTTGAAGAACCATCTATCCTCATTAAATGTATCAAAAGTGGAAGATGTAAACAATATAATCGTTTTTTCTGCTTAAAAAAGACAGTCTAATTGTAATTTATTCCAATATATGGTAAAATAATATGAAAAAATAATAAATCAGTTTATGAGAAATATTGAACATTCACCCATCGATGAAACAATAGAAGTGCAATCTCTTGATACTAAAGAGAGTAAAGAACCTTTGCCAAAACCAATTTCACAACAAGAAAGGGAGGATGAAAGTCTCAAAACAATAGATGATCAAAAAAAAATAGATGAAATAAAAAGAGGTTTAGGCATCACTTCTAACAAAGAAAGAAAAAAAATAGAATTTTTGAAAAATTTACCAAGAATTAATGGTTCTATTGACTTAAGCCAACTCAAAAAAATAGGAAAAGGTGGGACTCATGATGTATATTCATTGAATGGAAATTCTCAAATGGTTTTGAAAATTAATAGGGGTGTTCTACATACAGTTTTAAAAACTGGTCACCCAAAAATAGAGGGAGAGCTACTAAGTAAGGCCAGACAATACATTAATGGTCAAAATGAAGGATATTCAAGACTCTATGATTCTTTCGGTGAAGAAAATAGTATGACAGAAGATGTTTATATTCAAAAGATAAGATTAGAGGACGGCAAAGAAATTGAGTGTGTAGTGGTTTTACAAGAAGGAAGTAATCTATTTGGCAGAGCAGATACGATTGATTTTAACTGTGCAAATAGTGATTCGATTTTAGCTCAAGTTGATTCAGATAAAGAATTTGAAAATTGCGTAAGAGAATTTTTATTACGATTTGAAAATTATATGAACTCAACAGATAATTACATTGATCTTGTGGGCGAAAAAAATGTCTTAATGCACGAGGAAAGAAGCAAATAGAGATTTAAATTGGGAAGTGTAATAAAAGGTGATACTCGTACTGATTATATAGAAGCAAAACGCAAAGTAGAAGCTAATGAAAAATTATCAGAAGAAGAATTAAATCATTATGAAAATGGAAGACAGGTATCAGAATTTTTAAATAAACTGAGTCAAAAAGTACTAGGGAGAGATGTATGTTAAAAGTTTAAACCACCAACCAAACGGTAAAATTTCTCTTTAAATAGACAAATACTCTTCACAAACCGCCACAATCTGCCAAACGGTGGCATAGTTTTCCAAAACTTAAACTATTGCCATTAAGGTAAAACAAAAACGACCCAGCGGAATACTTTCTATATCAATCTTTTATTACGAAAGGCTCTCCCTGAAGAGCTCTTCAAATAATCTTCAAAATCCAGAGCTTTCTTTTTATCTTCAAAGGCACAGTAATAAATTAACTTCCATGGCTTGAATTTATTCGTATGCACAGACTCTCCAGCATTATGGTCATTTAATCTCTGCTTTTAATATTTTCAGTAAATCCTGTGTAAAACTGGTTAGGATTACTTATGCTTTGAATAATATAAACGTAAAACATTTTTATTGTTTTAATTAATGTTCGTCTTCACTTCGTTACGACGGACTAGCACTTCGCTTAACTACTCGCTTACGGCTGTGCGCCGTAGCTCGTAGAGCGAAGGCTGGTGGGGCTTCCAAGACAGATATTGAACCGGCTACCAAACGGTGTGATGCAATTCTTTGTCAGGTTATAAAAGAGCTGAAAGAATATCTATCTTCAAATTCAGAAATTATGATGAATAATTTTTTAGAGGATTTAAAATAAGAGCCTCAAATGTTGAATTGAAATTGTTTTTCAATTGCAAATCATTTTCTAATTTTTCGATATATTTTTTAGTGTATTCCCAAATTGCATCTTTAAATAAATCGACATTAATAAGAAATCCTCCATGGATTGGATTTTTCGAAATAGGTAAGCTCGAAAAACTTATACAATCAATCAAAAAATAATTACTCATTGAAGTTGAATGAAATAATCCACAGCGTGCAAATTTATAGAAATTATCAAAAAATTCATCCTCGATTTCTTCTTCAAAAAGCTTCTGTTCTCGTAAAAATTCAATAAATCCACGAAGACTTTTGATAAAAAAATCTTTAGATTTTCCTTGAGAAGATTTGCCTTCTAAATATTGACGATGAGTTTCAAAATACATGAGTAATATAGAAAATGCTGACATTCTATAATCAGTATCTTGCTTAGCTAGCAAATGTTCACATGGTTCGATGAGCCATTTTTTTACTTGTGACAAAAAAGCCTCCTCATAAGAAATATTTTTATTATTCAAATCAGCAAGAGTGATTTCCGATGTTAATCGAACCATTTTATCCATTGAGTTTTTTGTCATGACATTTATGGTGGGCCAGGCTGGAATCGAACCAGCGACCAATCGGTTATGAGCCGACTGCTCTAACCCCTGAGCTACTGGCCCGGGTTAAATTTGTTCTATTCTTATTGTAACTATAGCCTCAAGGTTTTCTAGTAGTTTAATCTTAACTGTATGCTCACCTATCTCTTTAATATGGTTATCAAGACATATATAATTTTTATCTATCTCAAACTTATCTTCTTCCTTTATCTTCTCTAGTATCTCTTTCTCTGTTATAGAACCGAATAGATGCCCTTTATCGCTAGCTTTCTCTTTAAATATATATATCTTATTATTTATAGTATCATAAACTTTTTGTGCGTTACTAGATATTTCCTCTTTCTTCATAACTATACTATCTTTTAGCTCTTTATATTTAGTTATATTATTGCTAGTAGCAAACACAGCCACACCTTTTGGTATCAAAAAATTTGCTGCATATCCTTGTTTCACTTGTACTGTATCATATTTCCTACCTAATTTTTTTATATCTTTTAAAAGGATTACTTTCATAGTTATATTTAAATTATATATACCACCCGAGACATTATTATCTAAAACAAAAAATTCTTCAACCTTTTTTTATTTTTTTTATATATTTATTTTAAAATAAATTAACTAGCCAAGGGAAAAAATTATACCAATTAGCGTCTTTATTAAACACTCTACGCATTTTAATATACCAATTCTCTATCAAATTATACCTATCAGTTATAATAGCGAGCGAAAACGGTGTAACACCTTTGATCTTTTTATCAATAGCATAAGTATATGTAGGCGTATACAAAAATATAGCAGGGATATCGTTACCCATAACTTTCTGTAGCTCTTTTAAGCTTTTATTCCTGTTGTCCTCATTATGTGTCGCTCTTATCTCTTCTATAAGTATATCAGCTTTAAGCGATCTATACTCAGAAAGATTAAACCCATTATTTTTTGAGGTCTGACTACTATGCCAATACGGATACGCATCCAGATTATACCCAAGATTCTGACCAAATAACAGTATATCATACTCTCTGTTCTCTATACGCTTAGAAAAATCATCAAAGCTAAGCACCTCAATCTTCAAACTAACACCGGCTTTCAACCATTGTTCCTTAAGCTTATTCGCTATAAGACTAAACTCAGGGAACACATCTGTTGTGATCAGATTGAACTCAAGTTTTTCTCCGTTATCATTTTCTCTTATCACACCTTTATATTTTTCTAATTCATCCTCTATATTTATATCAGGCTTATCTTCTTTTGTGTCAGTCTCTTTGATAGAATTATCTTTTATTTTTTCTATAGATTTCTCATACTCTTTTCGATCCTTTATATAATTGATTTTTATCTCATCTAACTTCTTCTTATTTAGATCTTTATCTATACTATATACTGTATAGATATTCTCGCCTTCTTTAATATTTTTATATTTAGGTTCAACCCTATACGACCAGTTTTTAGTATAAGATTTATACTTAGATAATGTATAAGAATTTATTAGTATTTTATAAGCGTTATCAGGTGCGATACCTTCAATATTTATAAAAGGATCATTAGTGATATAATCTTCACCTTCGTTAGGCGCGCTAATAAAATTCTCTTCTTTAGGTTGACTATCTATATTATCTTTTTTATTAGAAGTATTATTTCCCTTTTTAGGGATTTTCCATTGACTATCATAAAAAGCGCCAGCAGATTTAACAGGATCAAATTTGTATTGCCAGTCCTTATTGTTTATTTCTAGTAACGGTGTATCGATAATTTTTTGTTCATTTATTATCTCTATTAACTCTTTTTTGTTAGTAGCTAATTGTAACCCTAATCTTGTTTTTTGGTCTTTGAATATAGCTTTATCAAGATTCAAAAACAATGCTACGTACTGGTTAAGCTCATAATTATGTATATCAAAATGCGATTTGAAGAGTATTGAGTTCCTGTATTCTTTCGGGACAGACGGTACGCCATCAAGCTCATCGATCTTTTCATTCAGCGATACAAAATCAGGGAAAATACTTACTACTATATCCTCTATATAAGGCTCTTTTATGTAATAATCTTTGAACTTTTTTAAATATATATCTTCTCTTTTACCTTCTTGTATCCTTTTAACAAATTTATATGGCCCAGAGCCTATCGGCTCAAGGAACAACGCTTTTTTACCTAAATTCTCGCATGGAGTCTCAGAAAAAAGATGATACGGGAGTAACCCTATAGTAAGGTTAGATAAAAAAAACTTATAAGGTTTCTGTAGAGTAAAAGTAACAGTTCTATCATCAATCTTATCTATTATTACGTCTTTAAACGTGTTTTTAAGTATTACATCGTCGAAGCTAGGATTCTGAATAACATCTCTATACGTAAAAACTATATCATTGGATGTAACAGGTGTATTATCATGCCATCTAGCATTATCTCTAACTATAAAAGTATACACTTTCTTATCCTGAGACAGATAATGTGTAGCTATATCATCTTCCAGTGTTTTAGTTGTTGGATTATATTTAACCAACCCAGAATATATTAATCTGCTTATATCTCTAGTAGCATCATTCTTGAAAGTGTATACAGGGTTCAATACCTCTATTTTACCTACTATCCCTTCCCTATATATATCACCATTCCCGGGTACAACACTACTGTTTTCTTTATAGAAACTCCATACTAATTGAGCTCCGCATATAATAATAATAATAACTAAAAGGGTTGATATAATTTTTTCTAGTCTATTAAAATGATGTAGTATCTTAAACATTTTTTTACTAATAAAGTATCATTATCAAAGTAGCATTTCCTATAAAAAGTATAGAACTTATTATAGTTATGATAGAAAGCAGTTTCTCTATACCTCTTTTAGATGAATATAAGTTACCAGCCCCTCTACCACCAAACGTTTCTGATAACCCCATCCCCTTGCTCTGCATAAGTATACTTATAACAAGGAATACAGATAAAACAATTTGTAAAATAATTTGAGATTTATACATTTTATATAATAATTATAATTTTAAATTAAACTATCAGAAATTTCTTTTTAAATCAATAAATACAGATTTTTTAATCGATATTATTTAATAGATCCCATATAAGACGTACTAAACATCCTGTCCCCCCTTTAGTTATATACTCTTTCTCAGACTTACTAAAGCTTGTACCAGCTATATCAAAATGCACCCATGGAGTATTTTTAACAAAATGAGATAAAAACCCTGCAGCCATAATAGTATCAGCAAAAAACCCTTTATTATAATTCTTTAAATCAGAGATATCACCTTTAGTTTTTTTTATATAATCCTTATCTAAAGGTAGTAACCATACTTTCTCGTCAGTATTTTTAGAGGATTTTTCGATTAATTTATACTCATCTTCTTTATTTGTTAATACTCCTGTTATATCGTAACCTAAAGCAGCTATACACCCACCGGTTAGTGTAGCTATATCATAAAGTTTATCTATTTTATGTTTATCAATAGTATAAGAGATAGCATCAGCAAGTACTAACCTGCCTTCAGCGTCAGTGTTAGTTATCTCTATAGTTTTACCGGCATACGAAGAAATAATATCTCCAGGACGTGTAGCTTTATCAGATATAGAATTTTCTGCTGCACCTATAACACCTATCAAATTAACAGGTAACTCGTTCCTTAGAGATAGCATTTTGAATATACCAAGTACTGTAGCAGCTCCAGCCATATCGAATTTCATATCAGTGATACTACTACCAGGCTTTAAATTCAATCCACCGGTATCAAATGTTAGCCCTTTACCTACTAAAGCTATAGTTTTAGCATTTTTTAGTTTCGATTTATAGTTTAGAATAATTAACCTAGGCGGATGTTTACTGCTTTGTCCAACAGATAAAAGTGCATGGAAACTGTTTTTTTTAAGTTTCTTTTCATCTAACACTGTAACCTTAATCCTTTTATCAGCTTTAGATATAACTTTTGATTCATTAGCTAGGACCTCAGGTATAACATCATTCCCAGGTCTATTAACAAGATCTCTAACATAAAATATTGACTGGTATATACTATTCAAATAACCTAAAACACTAGAAAAATCTTTTTTTGTTTTTGGTGTACTAACAGCAATTTTTTTTATACTATTTTTATCAATTTTTTTGTATTTATCGAATTTATATGAAGCCAACAAAAACCCTTCCAAAAGCGGCTTAAGGTTTATCTCCTCGCCTTTACCTAAATATATAGTACAAGTTTTCTCATTTTTTAGTATTTTCCTTAGCTTACCTCCCATCTTCCTTATCTCTTCAAAAGATTCCTCATTTTTATCTAAAGAATATATGATAATATTAGAGATTTTATTTGATGGGATAAGGAAACTATATATCATATTTTTCCCTTCTTTAAAAATATTTTTAAGGTATTTTGAGTACCCTTTTAATATAGGTATATCTAAAATATTTTTGTAAGAAATAATTAATACATCTGATTGAATAAATTTATAGCTTTGTTTTAAAATCATAGTTTTTTCTTATATAATTGCCAAGATATTTTACAATACAAATCAATGTATTACTATAATAATCTAAATATTTTCGAATATTGCGTTGCTATACATAAATAAATATGGTAAATATCTATTTTTTTTAAAAAAACAATATAAATAACCAGGCACATATGTATTGTACCTGGTGTATGTCCTAAAAATTAATAAAAGAGATAGTAAAACCCTCTTTGAAGAAGAAGATTTTTTAATCTAGTTCTATGTTCATCTATCCCTTTATAGGTAAAATATCCGTTTTCGAAAGACTCTATACTTTTTAGAATCTTTTTTAACTGGTTAGAAAACACTAAATCTTTTTTATGTATTTCAAACCCTTTTATTGCGTATTTAAGGGAACTTTCTATATCAAAAAGCAAATAAGGGTAATATGTTTTCTCGGTTCTAATAAAATTCTTTTTGTTATATTTATTAATACCATCCAGAAAAGCGTTGAAGAAAAATCTAGATCTTTTATTTAACCCAACCTCAAAATTGATACAAGCATCATTAAATGCAGGTATACTAGATTGAGTTATACTGCACATACATCTCAACAAAAATATTTTCTTATTTCTGTCTTTATTATTAACTAATATAACATATTTGTTATTATTAGATTTATAATACCCTCTTCTACCTACTAAAACCCTGTATTGGGAGAAAAGTTTTTCTAAGAATATTTCACCGTATGTTAGTTTCTCGCGAATAGAGTGTATAGTGTTATAGAAACTAGCAATTTGGTTACCAGTAAATACATACCCAATCTTAGGGATATATTCTTCTCTCTTTAAAAACTTTATTTTACTTCTTTTAAGTATCCGGTTATCACTAAGTCTATTATAAACTAATATACGTAACGAGCTATAATAAAGATCTATTGTATCATAGTATTTGATACATAAGACATTATTTCTTACCTTCCATTTAAAAACTTTTTCCGAATTAAAAGGGACTTTAGCTTCTATAAGCTCTTTAGTTGTAACAAAAAAAGATATCGGGTATAGTTTAGTATTATTAAACTCATTTATTCTAGGTTCACGTTTCCTTTTTTTTACAAAATAAGATTTTTTTATAAGGCGATAGCTAATATCTTTCTCTTTGTATTTTCTAGCTACATTTTTTTTGCTTATCTTATTAGCTTGATCTTTTTCTTTCTTGATTTTAACTAATTCAATTTTTTCTGTATCCTTTTTTAGGTCGTGTTTTTTTATCTCTTTTTTAGCAACTATATCAGTATGCGTGATTTTAAGATTTTCTTTTTTGGTATAAGCTTTTTCCTTGACCTTTTCCCGCTTTATTTCTTGTACTCTTTTGTGTCTTGATATAGGTGATATAATTTGATTCTTTTCAGGTCTCTTAATAATTTTTTTTATTTTATTATAACCTAAATCCTTATTCCATAAATTAATCTCTTTTTGTTTTTTATAAAACAAACTTAATGCTTTGTTCTTAAGTTTCTCATGTTCAACAAAAAGATCTTTTACTATTTTCGTTGGTATTTCTTCTTCATTTATCAATAAATAAAGATTCTTTTTCTCATTATCATAAAATTTTATAAATTTCTCTTGAGATTGAAGAATAAATCTTTGCATTTTTATCCATCTATCTTCATCTTTCATAACTTTAATTCTCTGTAAATCTATATCAATTATAATAGATTTCAGTTTAGTTCTAAGAAGTTTTAAGCTTAATTTCTTTTCATCTAGAACGAAACTCGCATCTTCAGCATATATATGCATACATATTATTGATAACATGATCAATATTAACCTTTTCATTTATATTTACCTCCAATTTAAAATTTTTATATATCTTTAGGACAAAATTATCTTTTAACTTATCTATTAAATAAATAAGTTAAATAGATAATTTTTTTTTATGTATTAGATCGTATAGCTTCGGTTTTATAAACTATATTACATATTTATGCAAGTGTAAAACATTTTATATAAAATAAAACGCTATTATGTCAATCAGTTAAAATAAAATATTAGGTGCTTTATACAGATTTTTTTTAAGATTATCTGCTTTATAGTTAAACCTAGTATAGAAATTTAAAATTCCCGAAAAATCTTTCTACTTAGACAGTTTATGATAAGATATATCTATTTTTTGAGAGGTGAGGATCATATAAAAAAAATACATAAGAGAAGAGAGATTTTAAAAATCTCTCTTACTAAAATCCATTTCATTTTATTTTCACTCTGAAAGCAGTTATAATTTGTGATTTATAAAGATGTTCTTTATACTTTTTTTCTGAAAGTATATAAGAAGGTGTGTAGCTAAGTTTATTTATATCACTTTCTGTTATAACGACTATTCTATATTCATTATTTTTATCAACATATTTGAACATTGTTGGAGGTATTTTGTATCTATTCACAATCAAAGATTTTTTTTCTTCAAGAGTTTTGTTATTGATAGATACCAGATAATAGTATTTTTCTCCTTTATTTAAGGCATTGGTATAGGATCTTATTTTACAAGGTGTTACTTCTTCCGTTGTTTGATAGCCAAAAACTTTATAACACACTATTTGGTTAAAATTATTCCTAAAAATAATCTTAGGATCGCTTTTCTTCACTTTTTTTATATATTTTTTCTTTTTTCTCTCTTTATAGATAACAAAAATTTTATCTACTACTCTGTTTTTTACATCACTTTCTTCTTTGATGATTTTTTTTATTCGGTATTTTGTGCTAGGATCGACTATCTCTTTAGTATCTTCTGTTTTCCTATAATATATAGGGATTTTTTTCTTTGAGATTTCTCTTGTTTTTTTTGTTTGTAACAAACTTTTTTTACCTAACAGAAAATCTCTGGTTACTGTAAAATTTATTTTTTTATATCTTTTATTGCATTTGCTACATTGATTGTTCCATGTAGAGGTAAGATTATTACCTATCTTTATCCAAATATTATAATTTCTCCCCATGTTTTTTGGTTTTCTAAAATATTATCATCATTTATTGTTTTAAAATCAATAAATATCTTTTTGTATTCATTGATCCATTTCATATACAAAAGAGTACATTTTTTTAATTCGTCATCACAAAGAAGTATTTTAGCATCAATTAAATAAGATTGAAATACGCATTTAGCGTAATCAATTTCTTCTTTACTTTCTTTTATAAGTTTATTTTGGTTCTCACCGTGACATATAAAAGCTAACATAAAGAAAATAATAATAGTATAGAATTTCATTTTCCAGCCTCTCTTTTTTTAAAACGAAATGAATTATTAAAGAACATCATAAAAATTATACAAGTAAATTTTATATTATCAATATATAAAAAATATATTATGTCAAAAAAACCATTTTTTTATAGGTTTGATTATAAAATCTATATGTATTGAGCAAAAAAAAAATTATATATCTTTGCTTATGGAATATCTGTTTTTTAAATAGTGGCAATATTGTTTATTGTAAGCGTATTCAAGTATATACAAAAAAATAGGGACTAACCTCAAATCACTATAAAATAAATAGATAATTAAAAAAATGAGGTATAGCTACCTCATTTAAATAAAGTTTTTTTATTCCCTATCAATTTTATATGCCGGTATCTCAAGAGAATATTTTTTTAATGTTTGAAGGATCGATTTGTTTATCGCGTTAGATAAAACGAATCTTGTTTCTTTATATTCGAGGATCGGTAGATCTGAGCTCTCTTTTTCTACGACCAATAATCTTGTGTCATTATAATAATAATCATTTTTTTTATAGATAAGATAGACTTTTTTAAAAACTACTCTATCATAGCAGAGAAAAGACCCCCTAGAAAAAGCTCTATAAAAAAGGTTTTGTTGCTCGTTTGTCAGCTTTAATATCTTATGTTTCTTCTTAGGTCTTTTAATTTCCGATAACTCATCCCAAATCTTATCAAGGTCTTTTTTGTTCTTATTTAAAGAGGCATCTAAGTTTTTTTGAGTTTTTTTTATCACGTTTATCCTACTTTTAAGAAATTCAGTATTTCTGTTCCTTAATAGTGAATATTGAATGTTTAATAGATTAACAAAATTTTTTTTTATCTCTATATGTTTCCTAAGTATTATAAGTAATTGATTTATAATATATCTTTTCTTACCATACTTCATCTTGAAAACACTTTTTTTTATATTACCTCTATTTCTCTCTAAAAAATCTTCGCACTGTTTCTTAAAGGTATCGAGTTTATTATCTTTTTTCTCTTTTTTACAGAAGCTAGTTAAGATTTTAATCTCTTTATCCTTGTATCGTTTAGAGATATTAGAGATCTGACATATAAATATATGATCAGATATTATCGACTCTAAGTTAAGTCTGTAAATCTTTTTGTATTTTTTATAGACTTCATTATATGAATTGCCTGTCTCGATTTTTTCTAATATAAAACTATTAAAAATAGAAATCTTCATATACTTCAAATATTCTAATCGAGATGTTTTTAGTTTATCGATATATTTTTCTATTGTATGATGATCAATAGAATAATCAATAGAAAAAATTAGATTACAAGATATTAAAAAAAATAGATAAATAATAGCTTTTTTCATTTTCACTCTCTTTCAAATCATTTGGTCAAAGCTAAAAGATTTTAGCTTTTTAGTAATTTAAAAAAACTTCTATCTATATTATGTATAAAATACATTATATGTCAATCAAGTTATACCCTTACTCCGATTATTCTAAATAAGAATTTATAATAATTAAAAATAAAGCTTATGTATATTGGATAGAAATTATGCCATAGAACAAAAAAGTATCTTAGTATTATATCTAGTATTGATCCGACAGCTTTCATGAACCCTAAAGGTATTTTAGTTAATGAATAACTAAAAAAACCCGTAGACGTGTTTTGGTAATTAGTCCAGATAATATAGCTACTATTTTTACTTACAACAGATAAAACAAAAGAACCTATAATCCCTTTACCTTGAGAGTTCCCGAAAACCAGGAACCCCGCGAATGCGAAAGTAAAGATAAACGCTATTAAAGGACCTATAAGTAAGTTGAGCTTTATCTCTTTCCTTGCATTAACTTTATCAACTATTTTGTTTTTTATTTCATCTATTTTCTGTATAACTTGTTTAGTGTTTTTGTTAGCATCGATCTTTTTCAGTCTTGTACTAAAAAAATATATCAGATGATCTTTTATAGTGTGTACGAGCTTAAGAAACAAGTAGTATAATCCGCCTTCAACCTCGTTTTCATTAATCAAATCATTATGATCTATATCTGTATGTTTGTAGTTATATAATCTCATAAAAAAGGTTTCAGCATCAGATTTAATCTCTTCATAGGGTTTCCTTTTTAGCTCAAATAAGTATTTAATATATACAAATACCTTAAATAAAAAAGGGACAGTTGAGCTAGCTACAAGGAAAGTTGCAACCAAAAAAAGTAAGATAGTTATTATTATATGTGTATCAATAAATATAACTGTGTAATAAAGTGTGCCTATTAATACTTTCGAAGCAAGAAAATCGTATACCCATAATATTGGTAGGATAGGGAAAAGTATTATTAGTATGATTAAGCTCCAGATAAATTTGATAGTTTTTTGGATATGTCTATATATCGTGCCAGAGAACTCTTTCTCGTCTATAGGTTCTGTTAATGTTTTAGAAACGTAATCAGTTTTTATTATCATTCTTGATATCTCTCTAACATACAGTAGATCATATTTTATATAAAGAAGAAACTGGTTTACTAGTTTGTAAGCTATAATCCTTTCAGTATAAGAAATAAGTAAAGAGATAGAAAAAATTATATCAAACGGTAGGAATACGAAAATAAAGAGTTTTGATTTAGTGATCAAATATTCTTGGATTATCCTTATAAGATTGAATAGAGCCTGAGGGTTATGTAGTTTAGCTTTTTTGTCTAAGTCCATAAAAGATCTTTTATTTAAGTTATGTTATACTTATAAAACATTTATTTCAAGGATTTTTTGTTGATCCTTGGTTTATAAAAAATTTTTAGATATATTGCTACAGAACCGTTTATTTAAGTATTGATTTTTTGTTCTAAGCTTTTAAAGCAAACCTAGATATGTTGATAAGATGACAGTATCCCTAGATAAGGCTAGGTTTTAATCATTTATCTATCTTTGTTAGCTATAATCTTATTCTTTATTAATATACTAACTTCCAAATAAAATAGAGGATAGAAGGATAATTATAGAAAATAAAAAAATTATTAAAAAAATCTTTACTAAATAAAACTTTTTATATAGAATATTTGAGAAAAATTTGGTTTAATTTTTATGTGTGGCCCGGTAGCTCAGTGGTAGAGCAGTGGACTGAAAATCCTCGTGTCGGCAGTTCGATCCTGCCCTGGGCCACCAGCACGTGATTTATAAGTGAAAATTTTATAAAAAAAAACCCCTAATCTAACAAGAAAGGGATTTTAAAAAATTTAACTGCTATTTATCTTTTTTTAATACTTTTTCAAGTACTGTATCTTTATCTATTTTTTTGGTGCAAAAAAACCAGTCTTTACATTCTAATCCTTCCTCTTTCCCATCCATTCGGTCCTTTGCTGTATTGCATGAACCTGCTGGTGAAATAATCACGTCATCACCTGGTCTCCAATCTGCTGGAGTTGCGACACCAAATTCATCTGCAGTCTTTAATGCGATTAAAGTTCTATATAGCTCATCAAAATTTCGGCCTGTACTTAATGGATAATAAAGAATCGTTCTAATAACACCTTTCGGATCAATATAAAACACTGCACGAACTGCTTTCGTGTTACTTTCTCCAGGTTGTATCATGCCATATTTTTTTGCAACATCCATCGTGATATCCTCAATTAACGGAAATTTAACTTCGACGTTCTTCATCCCTTTATATTCTATTTTATCTTTTATGGTTCTCAGCCAGGCAATATGGCTATATAAACCATCAACAGAAAGCCCAACAAGTTTACAATTAGCTTCAGCAAACTTTTCATCCATGCTTGCAAAAGTAATAAATTCAGAGGTGCAAACAGGAGTAAAGTCGGCTGGATGACTAAAAAGTATTACCCATTTACCTTGATAGTCTTGTGGGAAATTGATTTCCCCCTGAGTTGTTACAGCCTTGAATGCAGGTGCTTTATCACCAATTCTTGGCATAGGCGTTATGTTTTCTGCAATTTTTTCTTCCATAGGATTCAAATTAAATGATTAAGTTTACTAAATTATACATAGTTTTATTTATTTATCCACATTTATGATATAGTGAAATAATAGTTTCTTCCTACACCAAAAGATAGTAACTTGGAAAAACCCTAAGTTACCAGTCCGCTTAAGCCGGACTAGATTCAAGTCCCTATGTTCTAGTTTCAAGAATATAGGATTATCTAATCTTTGAATTTTTTTACATTAATTCATCTTCCACTTCGTACATTACTGCGTGATTATTTCGTTTCTTAAGCAGTAATTCAAATACTAAAAAGGAAGAATTACCTGAAAATATCATAAAAGAACAAGATTTTTTTATAATATTTTCTCCTTCGTTAAATAATTCCTTTGGAATTATTTAACTTCGGATCGGTAATTCAAATACTAAAGTAGAATTGTGCGGTAAAAATATTGCTATAAAAAAACCATCAAAAATTAATGTAATGATGGTTAAACTAATAAATTTTTAATATTGTAATTCTTGTCTTTCAATCAAAAAAAATTAATTTCTTTTTTCAATACTGTTTTACATATCTCGCTTATTTGACAACAATCCAGTATGTCTAATTTTTGAAGACTATGTAAATTAGAGATATATTCTAACCCAATATCTGTAATCTGATTACACTTACATAAAACCAGTTCCTGCATATTTTGTAAGCTAGAGATATATTTTAACCCAATATCTGTAATCTGATTACAATTACATAAAACCAGTTCCTGCATATTTTGTAAGCTAGAGATATATTTTAACCCAATATCTGTAATCTGATTACAACCTCTTAAATTCAGATCTTTAAGTTTTTGTAAATTAGAGATATATTTTAACCCAATATCTGTAATCTGATTACAATTACATAAAACCAGTTCCTGCATATTTTGTAAGCTAGAAATATATTTTAACCCATTATCAGTTATTTTCTCACAATAAGATAAATTCAGCTTTTGAAGATTATTTATATCAGAGATATATTTTAATTCTATATCTGTGATTTTTTTACTTTCTTTTAAATTTAGTTCTATAAGATCTTTTAACTTCGATAGATATTTTAATCCAGTATCTGTAATATTTTTAGAATTCCAAAATATATGTAAAGATCGAAGATTTCGTAATGCAAGAATATATTTGATCCCTGTATCAGTAATTTTTATGTTTTTGTTGATAGAGCAACATAGATCAAGTTTTTGAAGGTTTTTTAATTTAGCAATATATTTAACTCCGGTATCACTAATTCGATAACAACCGTATAAATTAAGAGATTGAAGATTTTTTAATCTGGAAATATATTTAATGCCTTTATCGCTAATTCCCTTACATTTTTTTAGATTTAAGGTTAGAAGGTTTTTTAGTTTAGAAATATATTTTAATCCGCTATCGCTAATTTTATCACACTCTTCTATATTAAGATTTTTAATATTCTTTAATTTAGAAATATGTTCAAGCCAATTACTCTTAAAATCTTTACACCAAGATAAATCAAGAGATTGAAGATTCTCTAAATTAGAAATAGCATTAACATCTTCTTCTGTGATAAATATATGTCCTGATAAATTTAGTTCTTGAATATTAGTTAACTCACCAATGTATACAAGATTCCTATATTTGATTTGACTACACCAAGATAAATTTAGATATTTAAGATTTTTTAATTTTCTATGATTAATAAATCCATTACCATTAAGTTTATTACAATTTGATAAATTCAGATATTGAAGATTTTGTAGTACTGGTAATTTATTTATTTCTTTATCAGTAATTATATTATATGAAGATAAATCGATATCTATTATTTTGTCTAGGATTGAGCTTGATAAATTAATTACTTTCTGAAAACCAACACAAGAAAATAGTTTTACTTTTAGATAGTCGTTTGTATTAAGTTCAATATTCTCTGAAGTGATTTTGGTTTCTTTGTTTTCTGCTATTTTATAGAAATAACCTTCTATTTTAGGTATTTCCATATATATTTTACCCATTATTTTCTCCAATACATGTTATATTCTAAAATATTTTTATAAAAAATTATACAATATTTATTAGCCTATTTTTATAAGAACAATTTTACTAAATATTATCATATTTTGTGTAAAAGAACAAAAACTAATACAAGTCTAATATTTAATTACTAATGATAAAAATTTGTATAATTTTACTAGATTAAAAAAAAATAGTTCAAATATTTTTTTTTGACTTTTTATTTTTTTTTAAATAAAATATATAAGATAGTCTTTAAAATTCATGTTTAGTTTAAGTTTTCATTAATTTTAAGGATATTTACATTTTTACAAAACTTAAACACAATTTATTATGATTCAAATAAAAGACAACTCAATTCCAATGGATGATCTATTAAAAGATGGTCCGGAATTTATTACTCCTGAACTAGGAACTTTAATAAAAGGTACATTGATAAACAAAACAAAAAACAGAATGCTATTAGATCTTAATGGAGTAACAGTAGGGATAATTAGTGGTAAAGAAACACATGATTCATATAACACGATAAAAGTGGCAGTCCCCGGTGACGAGATTATAGCTGTTGTAGTAGAAGAAGAGAATGAAGATGGGATGATAGTATTATCATTAAGGAAGGCTAGTCAACAAAGGGCATGGAACAGGTTCCTTAAGGCTTTTAATGAGGGTGAGATAATAGAAGTTGTTGCTCAGGAAGTAAATAAAGGTGGATTATTGCTTGAAGTAGATGGCATAAAAGGTTTTATCCCGGTATCTCAATTAGCTCCTTTACATTACCCGCGTGTTAATAACGCTAATTCAGCTGAGATCGTTTCAAGGCTAGAAAGACTTATAGGTACTAAATTCCAGGTAAAGATTATTAATATTGATAAAGAGAACGGTAAATTAATACTCTCAGAAAAGGAAGCTATGTCTGAGGAGCGAATATCTGCTTTAAGTAAATTAAAACCTGGGATGAAGGTTAAAGGTAAGATAAGCGGTGTAGTTAAATTCGGTATTTTTGTTACTTTTGAAGGGTTAGAAGGGTTAGTCCATATATCAGAGATCGCATGGGGGCATGTTAAAGATACTAATGAGTTTGGTCGGGTCGGAGATGAAATAGAGGTGTTAGTTATAGGGGTAGATGGAGAAAAAATATCGTTGAGTTTGAAACGTTTAGTTGATGACCCTTGGCTTGAGGCGGCTAAAGTATTTAAAATGGGGCAAGTAGTTAAGGGGGTTATAAATAGGATAACCCAGTTTGGTGCGTTTATGAAGCTTACAGATGATATAAATGGGTTGATACATCTATCAGAGATATCTCATTCTAAAGTAGAGGACCCAAATTCGTTTATTAGTATAGGACAAGAGGTGGAAGCTACAGTGATAGCGCTTGATCTTGATGAACACAGGATAGGGTTAAGTATTAAAGCGATGCTACCTGAAGAGAAGAAGAAAGAAGTTGAAGAGAAAGATGGAAATAGTGATGAAAAGAAGTCTAAAAAAGAGGATAAAGAGACTAAAACTAAAGAAGATAAAGAGACTAAAACTATAGCAGGTAAAGAGACTAAAACTATAGCAGGTAAAGAGACTAAGAGTAAAGAATTAGAAGAGATAAAAGAAGATAAGGGAACTGAGACTAAGGAAGAAAAAGAGACAGAAGCTGATGGAGGTAAGAAGGAAAAATCTAAAAAAGATAAAAAAATTAAAGAGGATATGAAAAAAGATGATACCATAAAGGAGAAAGAAGAGATAAAAGATAGTAAACCTAAGGAAGCTAAGAAGAAAGAAGACACAAAAAAAGTGAAGAAAGAATCTAGTAAAAAAGAGAAAGATGATTCAAAGGAAGATAAAAAGAAGAAAAAGAATACTAAAAAGGGTGCTGAAGGGAAAAAGGAATAGTAATAAATATTAGTCTCAGCTCTTACTAAATACTGAAGAATATACTAATTAGATTCTTAAATTTGTATCTATTATTAAACTCATATTATTCATCTTCGCTTATAGAATCTAGTTAATAGTGTATATTATATACTTTCGCTTCTAAAATCTAAATTTTTGTTTTTATAATAGGGGAATTATTTATCTATTGTAATCTAGATTAAGAATGTACTAAAGAAGTTTAGAAACTAAAAGCTGCTCAGTATAAATATAAAGTAGTGTTTTTTATTTAATAATATAAGCTATGTCCTATATACTGAAAAATTTAGGAACTTATACTAAACCGTTTTTTAAAAAAATCTTAATTTTTTTTATCATCAAATGGCTGGAAAAAGCTAAGATTTGGTAATATAATTTTAAGATTCTAAACAAGGTTGAGTATAAAACCGGTCAGTATAAAAAAAAGAGATTAGTATAAAATAAGATCCAACTAAAAAGGGGATACTGAATGTATCCCTTTTAGATATTGTTTAGATTAATTAGTTTTTTGCGTGGTTTATAATCCCTTGTGCTTTTATTTTGATTTTCTCTATTAGAGGTTCTACACCTTGGTTTATGGATTTAGCTTCATTACCTATCTTAATAGCTTCTTCGCTTTGAGTGATTGCTACTTCTTTTTTCCCGTTAGATAAACTTATATAGGCTTGAGCTAGTTTATCCATAGATAAAGCAACTTTATTAGCAGCTAAAACAATAGGTTTTTCGCTAGCTATATTTTTTGCTTTCTCTGTTAAATTCACAGCATCTTTTGTGTTCTCTTTAGCTTTATCAAAACGCTGTTTCTCTATGTTAGCTAACGCTTGTACTAATAAAGATTCTGATTGACTTAGAACACTCTGGAGATCACCTATTTTACTGATTAAGAGCAGTCTATAAACAGTCTCAGCCACATCAGCTCTGGTAAGCATCTTAGCTGGTTCTATATTAGTTTTTTCGTTAGGAGAGACGATATTATATTTGATAGCGTAACTAATATACGGATAATACCAGGCACTAGTATCTATATCTAGATAAGGATAACCTTGATCGTTTTTGTACCCGGAAACATCTATTTTATTAGTCAAAAACAACATTTTAAGAAGCTCTACTTTATTCACTTGTCTTTGTGGAGCAAAAGTCCCATCAGAGTTACCTTTAATGATATTTAGGTCTTTACCTTTTTTTATATATCGTACGTACCATTGACCTTTATCTATATCACTAAATCCTACTGTCTCGTTCTCACTTACTTCAGGTACAGCCAGTTTAGCGCTTTCCATAATAATCTTGAGTGCTTCTACTCTTGTAACAGATTTATCAGGCTTAAATGTCCCGTCTTCGTAGCCTTTCAATACTTTAAGTGAATAAAGGGTTTCTATTGCCGGATAAGCGAAATGGGATTCTGGTACATCAGGGAAGGTTTTTGCTTTAGCTATAGATGCAAAAATTAGAAGGGTGAATAAAGTTGTTAATGTTCTTTTCATAATTTTTATATTAAATTTTCATAATTTTAACTATATAGAATTTTTTGGAATATATGAATAAAATTGGTAAAATATAATCTTGACATATATATTTATCTGTTTTAAAAAGAGATTATAGAGAAATAGATTTAATATTGACTAATACATGCTGGTTGGTATATTTTAACACACTGTTCTTAAACAATTCTTAAGCTGAGCAATAAATATATTTTATTTTACATCTCTGGATACAAAACCTTACTTTTAGTTTATATAGATTATAAATCTAAAAGGTTTAAAAGAATGGAAAAATATAAAATATATTTGTAAGCTCGGTTTTCAAACAATTTTTTGGAAGGATATTTGAGATGAAATATATATTTATTTTAATACTAACTTTATCGAATTTTTCTTATAGCCAAAAAGCTGATGAAACTTTTAATAACGACATAAGAAATACCAAAGATCGGTTACTTACAGCTAGCCAAAAGTTATTACGGGATTTAAAAAAGAAATTATCTGAAGGTAGTGTTAATCAATCTAATTTTGAAAAATTTTATAAAGAGACATTCAAGAAGTACCTAAAAAAACACAATAATGAAAAATTATTTATATACAGTCGGTATCAGGCTAAATCAAGAGAAATATTTAAGTTTTTTTATAAAATTTTAGATGAAAGAAGAAAATTTTGGAATGGATACTACAATTATTTGCGTAGTACAAAGTTTTATGATAAAAAACCAAAAGAGATTCAATTTAGTGATATAATAAAAAAAGAGTGTGAAAAAAATAAAGCTGCTCTAGAATCTCTAAAGAAGAAAAATAAGTTACCAAAAAAGAGTGAACCAGCAAGAATAAAAAAAGAAAATACTAACCCCAAGCAAAATAAAGCTGCTTTACCTAAGAAAAATGGGACCGATCTAAAAAAAGATTCAAAGAGAAAAACAAAAAAAGTCTATAAAGAGGATTTCACAAACAAAGAAGACCAAATATGGAAAAAACGTCCGACAAAACCTTCTGGTAAGATAGATAGAAAGAGATATTATTCAGATATTATGAGATTAAAAAAAATCCTAGGTAATAAAATGGATATACAAAAAAAAAGGATACATACTAGATATTTTGATATAGATTTTTCTAAATCAAAAAATATCTGTTTGTATGATACCCCAGATGATGAGAAAAAAATATACCAAATATTACTTGTATTTGATAAGAAACCTGTATTTATTAACCTAAGAAAAGAAGGGGAAACTCTTCTAGGTAAAAAAGTGAAAGAAGTGATACATGGGTTAGATAATACATGTTTTGAGGAGATAGAATCTTTTGTAAATGATTTTTATACTAGATATTATGAATCAAAAACAATTATTAAAGCTTATGTGAACCGAAGAAATCCTTGGGGATCTAAATCTATGGAATTACTGACTATAGATTTTGGTTCGATATTAAAAGGCGCAATATTTTTCGGTAAGGATAGTATTATCCGTGGTAAAAAACCGTATTTGAAAGCTAAGTACTTTTGGATATCAAATAGAAAAAAGAGCGATGGCAATAGTTTTTTAAAAGTTAAATGTTTAACTCAAGATGGCCATATACACGGGATACTCTTTTTGAAAAACAAAGATAAAGCGGGGAATGACTGTTTAAGAGTTTTTACAACTTTTTATCCTGAGATCAAAAAATAAAAGAAAACTATGATACAGACTATAACCTTATAGTCTGTTTTTTTGTAATTATTGATAGATTATATTTTTTTTGATAGACTAAAAAAAAATTTAAAGTATCTATGAAATACATACATCTACTGAAATATTTGGTAACATCTGTGGTATTAGGGATCATTTTCTTGTTTGAGATAACTTATAGGCCAGATGATATAGAGAGACTAATAAAATATACTTTCTCTGGGGTAACAGAATTTATTATAGTAGCGTTATCTATAATATTTATAAAGATATCAGTTAAGATACTTGTTAAGTTAGCTAGGGTTATTAAACAGATCACAAGAGCGAAACATCTAATATACTTAAAAGTATCTCTACCGAGAAGCGATTCAAAAATGGATCAAGAGAAACGTACAGAGAAAGATTTTAAAGAGAAGGTAGGTGTTATGGAACAATTTTTCAGAGCGATGCATGAGATAAGACAGCTTAACCTGAATAATTTGATACATGTATGGATGTGGCAAGACGATATAATAAGTTTTGAGATAGTTCTAGAGAAAAACGAGCTATTTTTCTATGTGGTATGTGATGAGTATTTTTATCGGCTGATAGAAAAACAGATAACAACATTTTATCCTGCTGCTGATGTAGAAGAGGTAGAGAAATATGAGCTACAACCCGAAGGCCATATAGTTAATGGGTTTTATCAGTATTTAATAAACGAGTTCTGGTTCCCAATCAAAACATATAAAGCTATGGAGAATGATCCTTTAAACGATATAACTAACGCGTTATCTAAGCTCCATGAGAATGAAAAAGCTGTTATACAAATAGTTGTTAGCCCGACAGAAACAGATACATGGAGGAAAACCGCAGAAAAAAAAGGTACAGAGATGTTCAAAAATAAGAGCAACTCAGGTATATCTAAGATACCTTTGATAGGGGCATTACTAGATTTCATATTATCAATCTTTACAGGTGATATATCAGGCTCGTTGTCTACTAACGCGCCTGGCGCTAGTGGCGGTGATAGTTATGTAAGGATGTTACAAACAAGGGAGGAGGTAGCTAAACATATAGGTGAGAAGGCAGGTCAAATAGGGTTTAATTGTATAGTAAGGTTACTAGCGTCTGCTAAGACTGAAGAGAGAGTAGAGGATATACTTAACAGTATGATTGTATCTTTTAATGTATATAAAGACGCGTATATGAATTGGTTCAACAATAGAAGGATAATCCCTATCAATGTTATCAATGAACCACTTATAAAATACGGCTATGAAAAAAGGATGATCGATTATATAGATAAAAGATCATTGATGACACCTGAAGAACTATCAACTATCTTCCATTTCCCTGATAGTAGATATAACCCCGTTTCTATAATACATTGGTTAGATTACAAACTATTACCTCCTCCTGTTAATTTACCTGCAGATGGTGTACTTATAGGTAAAAATAGGTTTAGATCAGTAGAAAGAGATATAAGAATACTAAGAAAAGATAGGACAAGACATCAATATATAATAGGTAAATCAGGCTCAGGTAAATCAGTTTTATTATCATATATGGCGAGACAGGATATACAAAACGGTGATGGTATATGTGTTGTAGATCCGCATGGCGACCTAATAGAGGAGATACTAGGGTTTATACCAAAAGATAGAGTGAAAGATACGATAGTATTCGATCCGGCGGATAACCTACGTCCTATGGGGCTGAATCTACTTGAAGCAAATAGTCCAGAAGAAAAAGATAGAGCCTCTCTTGATGCTATGAGTATATTTATAAAACTTTTTGGTGACGAGATCTTTGGTCCTAGGATCCAACATTATTTCCGTAACGGGTGTTTGACATTGATGGATGACGAAGACGAAGGTGCGACACTGATAGATGTACCACGGCTTTTTGTTGATGAGGAGTTCCAGAGATACAAGGTAAGTAAAATAAAAAACCCAGTAGTTAAAGCGTTTTGGGATAACGAGATGGCGAAAACAGGTCAAAGGGAGAAAGAGGAGATGATTCCGTATTTTAGCTCGAAGTTTGGGCCTTTTATTACTAATACCACTATGAGGAATATTATAGGACAGACCAAATCAGCCTTTAATTTAAGAGAGATAATGGATAATAAAAAGATACTACTAGTTAATTTATCTAAAGGTAAAATAGGTGATATAAATGCTCAGCTACTGGGGCTTATCTTTGTTAATAAGATAAGTATGTCGGCTATGAGCAGAGTAGATATCCCTGAGAATAAAAGATACGATTTCTATATGTATGTAGATGAATTCCAAAACTTTGCTACTGATACTTTCGCTACAATATTATCAGAAGCGAGAAAATATCATTTAGCGTTAATAATGGCGCACCAATATATAGCGCAACTAACAAAAACACCTACCGGACATGATGATACACGGATACGTGATGCAGTATTTGGTAACGTTGGAACTATGTTAAGCTTTAAAGTAGGCGCAGAAGACGCTGAGTATCTAGCGAAAGAGTATGCTCCTTCTTTATCTGAACAGGATATAATAGGTATAGCTAATTATAAAGCTTATATTAAGCTAAATATAAATAATACGACCTCCAGACCTTTTTCATTAGAAAGTATATATGATATTGAAGGATGGAATGAAAAGATCGCTGAAATAACAAAGAAATATTCTAGATTAAAATACGGTAGGAAGAAAGAGTTTGTTGATCAAGAGATATGTGCGAGGATAGGTATAGATATTTAGTCTGATAACCCCATAGAAACAAGTTTGGATCTCACTGATGCTTGATTATTAGTGTATTTCATAGCGGTATTTATATCTATCTTATTCTCGCTAACCAATCTTATCAAATCGTTATCAAGTAATTGCATCCCCATATTTTTATTTGTTTGTATGATGCTTTCTATTTGGTGTGTCTGTTTCTCACGTATCATATTAGATATAGCAGTGTTAACTATCATTATCTCTAATGCGAGCTCTTGTCCTGATCCATCTTTATTAGGGATCAGTCTTTGAGATATAACAGCAAGTAATGTCTCTGATATCTGTTGTCTTATTTGGTTCTGCTGATCTGCTGGGAAACTATCTATCATCTTGTTTATAGTTTGGACAGAGCTTCTTGCGTGTATAGTTGAAAACACTAAATGTCCTGTCTCTGCTATTGTTATAGCAGATGATATAGATTCCAGATCTCTCATCTCTCCTAGTATCAAAACATTCGGGTTTTGCCTTAAAGCTGATTTCATCGCTTTTGCAAACGTTTTACAATCAGTACCTACCTCTCTTTGCTCAACAATAGATTTTTTGAGTGGATGTATATACTCAACAGGATCCTCTATAGTAATAATATGTTTAGTGTAATTTGAGTTTATATGGTTGACCATAGCACATAATGTCGTTGATTTACCTGAACCTGTAGGGCCGGCAAGTAAAATGATACCGCTATGTCTTTCAGATAACGTTTTACATATATCAGGTAGCCCTAAACTATCTATTGTGGGGATATCTGATCTTAAGTATCTCAAACAACATGAAGGGTTTTTCATCTGATGGAAAACATTCACTCTGAATCTAGCTTTACCATAAGAATACGAAAAATCTAGCTCTTTCTCGGTATCATAGGTATTCTTTTGGGTTTCATCCATTAATGAATCAACAAACCTATTAACATCCTCTTTTGTTAGGATATCAAACCCATCAGTTAAAGCATATATCTGTCCATGTATTTTTATACTAGGATAATAGTTTACGACAGTATATATATCTGAAGCACCTTCAGATGAGGCTATTTGAAGTAGTCTATCCTTAATATCTTGAATATTATTTTCTTGGTTCACAATAATTTTAATTAGATACTGCTAGATCAAACGGGTACGGTATCCCATTATACTCTGATAATGGGCCTGAATCTACTACAACACCTGACTCTCCTGCACCTACACCTAATAATTGTTCGTTAAACTCTATATCTATAATAAAAGGAGGCTCTCCGGTTATCTTGCTTTCAGCTTGAAGCACTATCAGAAGTGTATCTTTATAGCTGGTTTGACTGCTTATTTTATCAGTAAGCTCAGATAGATCTTCTTTACCGAATATATCGGAAGTGTTTTTGATGTTCTCTATTTCATCTTTTATATCTTCTATTGAAGAATCAAGATCTTTTATATCTATCAGAATATCTAAGTATTCTATATTAAAAACTTTTTTCTTTTTATCTACATCATATAAATCTTCAAGTATCCTATTTATATCTTCTTCAAGTTTATTTATCTCATCTATAGACCGTTTTGTCGGTTGAGCTGAAGGAACATCCACTTTCTTATCTTCTTTAACATCGTCGTAATCAAGATCTAATCCATCAATAGTCAGATCATCTTTAGCCTCATACTCTCTCTTTATAACGTCTTTCAAATCTTCAGACACAATATCATATACACTGCTTTCATCTTGGTTCAAGATCTCTTTTAAATCGCTTATCTCGTCTTCTTTAAGCAGTTCAAGCCTTTTATGTATATCTTGTCTCTTTTTACTTTCATCATCTAAATCACTAAAATCATTTTTGCCGTATATTTTGGCAGTATTGATTATATCATCTTTCACATCTTCTAAATCAGCGACTTTCTTTAATGCATCTTTTTTCTGCTTCTCTGTCTTATCGTTCCTAACTATATCTTTAATCTTATCTAGAACATCTTGTGTAGCATATTTATAATAATTTTCTAAACCTTCTTTCATTTTATCTCTCACATCATTAAATTTATCTAAAGATCGATCTAAATCTCCTTCTTTTAGTAACTCATTAATATCATCCAATATATCACTAGCTTCACTTAAACTGTTTTTAGCTTCTTTACTCACACCGGTCTTATCCAATAACTCTTCTATCTCAGTCTCAAATAAAGATATCTTGCTTTTAATTATAGCTTGTTTTTGGCTATCACTCTTGTTAGTAATTTTTTCATTATTTTGACCTATCTTTTGTTTGTTAGAAAGTACGTTCTCGCCGCTACCTATAATAGTCTCGGGATCAGTGGTACCATTCTTTTGGAAATAATTACCCACTAAATGTGTAGTCCTCTCTGTTGGGCTGTCACCTTCAAGTGTTGTTGCTAACTGGAACATTATAGCTCCATTACTAAAATTAGTTGATGCTAGTTTCCCATAATATACAGAATATATATATTCACCTACTCCTTTTGTGCCGTACTCGCTATGTAACCTTGGATCGACGGGTATAGTACCGTATCTAGCATCAAAAGGTTTAATTAACTCTTTGGATTTGCCTTTAGCTACAGCTACAGAATTCATACCAGAGTTTTCGTTTAATACCCCTTTCCACCCGATAATATTACCGTCAAGATCAAGTATATCACCACCACAATACGTTTCATCAAATACAATATCTTTCAGATCACTGGTAGCTTTAGTAGGACAACTCGCTACAGCTTCCTGGTTTGGTCTATACCCCCAAGCGTGCTGCTTCTTATCGTTATCTCTAGCTGCTGGTTGAGGATAAGTTTTATTTGCAGTTTGATAATTCTCTAGCGATACTTTTATAGATTCAAGATCCTGTAATCTTTTAGTATCTCTAGCTTTTTCTGTACCACCGGAAAAAGATGTATAAGCAGAGATAGAGAGTATAGCTAGTATCGCTATAACTATAATAAGCTCCATGAATGTGAAACCAGAATTATCATAGCAAAGTTTTTGTATTTTATGAAAATTATTTCTTTCCATTTCAATTTAATTAATATTATCTATTTATTATATCAAATAAACTTACAATATTCAATACATCTTAAAAATAGTGTTGAAAAAGTAATAATGCAGTTGAGTTCCAGTTCATTTTTTTGTGTAGCAAATAAAAGATTCAATTTAATTTTGAAAAAAATATAGGATTTTCTCGCACAAACTATTGAGAGAGTATGAACGGTGTGAACGGTGTATTGATAAAATTAAATAACTATATTATTATAAGTTTTCTTTTATTTAATTATAGTAGAATTGAAAGATATAATTCTATAATATATATTATCAATAAAATAACAGCTTATGGAACAAACAAATCAAAAAAGATAAAATAAAAAATTTTGTATTACAGAAGAAATTACAAAAATAACAGGTTGTGAACAACACAACCTGTTATATATTTTTTTCAACTAATTTACGTTATAATTCATGATGACATCACCTATATAAGTACTGTTATTATTCCTTGAAGATAAAGTAACAAACAAAGTAAATTTATCTCCTGGGGTCCATGTGCCTGATGCACTATTAAATGTTACATTTGCTGTACTCCAGGTTGTACTGGTTAAATCAGTACCGTTACTAACAGTTACATCGACACCAGCTGTATCCTCTAATTCTATGTCAACTTTATTATTGCTACTTGTAGCATCATTAGTTCGATATCTTATCTGTATAGGATTAGTATTATCCCATGAATCAAAATTGTCCGGTAAATATAGCTCAAGAGCTACAGTAGTATCTTGAAGACTAGTTCTTCTTGAATTCCAATTGTAGTAATTCATATTATCAGTATCATCATGATCAGAGTATAATGACCCTCTACCAACATCAACAAAAGTAGCGTTTTTATATTCAGCTGAATGTATACTGGATTGAGTAGTACTACCGGTACTAGAAGATATCCATGAAGTACCATTATAGAAATACTCTTTATTCAAATCAGTACGATAATATTTTTGACCAGCTACAGGGCTACTAGGGAAAGCAGTACCCTTCTCAAGTACAAAATTTACTGCTTGGTTTTGACCAAAATTAACGTCACTAGATATAGTACCATTTATCTCTAGCTGATCAGACGCGTTATCACCTAATACTACATTATCACCTACTTGTAAATCGTTTGTGATATCAACATTCTGACCAACGGTTAAATCATAATTAACGTGTGCAACCCCTCCAACATCTAAATCAGTCTGTATAGATGCGCTATCAGTTACAGTTAAACCACCATAAACATATTCGTCACCGTATACTTCTAATTGGCCATTAACCTCAGTATTAGTATTTATATCGAATTCCATCTCAGTTGAATCAAATTTAATCTCGTTACCGTACCCGAAATCACCGAATTGAAGTGTTACATCACCTCCGGTATTATCGCCACCGATTTTAATTAACTCGTTTTTGATCTCAGCTAACCTAACAGCTACACCAGGATCATCAAGATCAAGTGTTGTACCGTCATTAAAGGTTAAAGTACCACTCTCATAAAAATCACTATCATTGCTTAATAGGTAATCACCTGTCACGTTCACATTTATCCATGTAGCTGAAGTTGCATCATATAGATATAAAGAATCATCATCAGTATTATAGAACGCTTGTCCATCGACAGGCGAAGTAGGGAAAACAGTGCCTTGTTCAAAAACAAAGTTCTCTGCCTGGTTTTGACTGAAATCTATAGTTGTACCGGTTTCAAAAGTTACAGTATCACCTGTACCACCTAAAGATGTATCACCTTGTAGATAGGCATTATCTTGAACAGTTAAATCACCTGATATATTAACGCTATCAGTGAAATCGAACTCTTGGTTAGCGTTATCCCAGTTAATAGCTTGTAAACTGTTACCAAACTCTAAGCTAACATCACCACCGGTATTACCTTCATCGATAGTAAAAGTAGTATTTTGTACACCATCGATATATATATCAGCATCATCACCATCAAAACTAGAACCGGTCGCCATATCAAGTGTTGTACCGTTATCAAAAGTCAAAGTACCACTCTCGTAGTTATCAGTTTCATCGCTATGAAGAAAATCATCCTCGGTAGAATCAGCCATAGAGGTAGTTTTCACCCATTCAGTACCATCATAAATGTATTCGTCCCCTTCATCAGTTCTAAAGAACTTTTGACCAGCTACAGGAGATGCAGGGAAGGATGTACCACTATGGATAACAAGATTCTCAGCTTGGTTCTGCTGGAAATCAATATTCTTGCCTACCTCAAATTTATCGTTAGTAACATTAAATCTGAAATAAGCGTCCATTGTAGGTCCAAACTGGATCTGAAGATTATCATAGATACCGTCTTCGTCCAATTGGATACTACCGTTTTTTTTGTAATCCCATTCATCTGTGTTAAAGATGCTTCGGGCAAATGCTATATTCGGCACTAACATCGCCAATATAGTCATTACGGTTAAGGTTTTAAATGTTTTTTTCATAATCAAGGATTATATAAATAAAATATTAAATAACATTATAATTAAAAGTAATATCACCTAATTTCACATCATTATCGTTTAATGAATAGGTTGTAATTTTTAACACTATATATTCTCCAGGTGTGAAAGTATAGCTTGTACCACTAGCTGTTAACCCTATAGTATTCCATGTGCTGCTAGCTAGATTACTAGCATTATTAAGTACTATTATGTTACCATTTGTATCATACGCTTCTATATCGATCTTATTATCAAGATGTGAATCAGTATTAGTTTTATATTCTATTGTTGCTAGGGTGCTCCTCCATGACCCAAAATTTAAAGGTAGTTTGTATTTTATTATCAGAGTATAGTCGTTTAAGAATGGCTTGGTTGAATACCATTTAAAATAATTAGTTTGAATAGTCTCATCAAACTCAAGAGACATATTCCCGTAGTTATTAGTGCCATCAGGCTCTAAAACATAACCATTATATTCAGGGATCAAAGTATCTGATATATATGATTGACTAGTGCTGTAAGTTATCCATTGTGTCCCGTTATAAACGTATTCCATAGCTAAATCAGTACGAAAGAATTTCTGTCCTGCTACAGGGGTTAATGGGAACTCAGTACCAGACTCCAATACCAAACTCAAAGCTTGGTTTTGATTAAAATTTAAAGGTGAAACTAACCTCGAATTTACAGCTAGTTGCGTAGTATCATCACCGATTACCATATCACCTTTCACATCCAAATCTTCTTCTATCACAAGAGAGTCATTAAAAACAAAGTATTGTCCTATTATATCGTAATACAGCATCTTATTTAAAGCATTACCAAACTTTAATACTATTTGTGATAATTCGTTATTATCATAATCCAAAATAAAATTATTTTCATTAGTGCCTTCAGGGATATACTGGATATCCCATTGATCTTCAGTATTCAATACAGCGATATCATCAAACTCAGTCCCTATATCATGATTATCTATTGTATCAGCATTAATACTATGAGGTGCGCTATTAAGCGGTTTCCTATCTATAAGATTATCTAAAGGTTTAGGATCAAGTACCTCGAAATATGTGTTAGATTCATTTGAATACTTGATTTCGGTTTGTAAATACTTATGTATATCTTTATACAAATTTGGTAACGGTTGAACTGATCCTAATTCTACCTGGAAAAGCCCATCAAAAGAAGGAGTTAACGTTAATGTCTCTTGCCAGCCGGTAAAATTAGGCGCGCTAGTATTTATCTCGCCTGATCCGGTAATATCATTAATCTCATTAAAGTCACCTGAAGACCATATACTAAACCGTATAGTTATCTCAGTGGTTATAGGTCTACCGGTAGAGTTATCTATTAGTCTGCCTTGATAATTGATTTTTTGTGGTACAGAAATATCCGCATAAGAGATTCTAACTGATACTATCAATATAAATATAATATAACTAATTGTGTGTATAAATTTATTTATCATTTATAAAATCTTATTTATCTTGTTCCTTAAATAATATAACCCCTATAAGTATTAAAATAGATATAATTAACCAATATAATTTATCTGATATACTGGTAAACTGTTTGTACCTTAAATTGAATTCAGATATACAGATAAGATCACTATAGTAATTGGATTCTAAAGCGCTCTGATGTATACTATCCAAATAAATAGAACTATCTTGTTTGTTTAGGTTGCTTATATTATATGTGCTATTTTGAGTATAAGTGTTATTAGTATCACTATTTTCGGAAGTCCCTTGTTCATTATTTTGACCATTAACCTCTGGATCTTCTGGCTCGTCTGCAGGATCATTAACCTCTGGATCTTCCGGCTCGTCTGCAGGATCATTAACCTCTGGATCTTCCGGCTCGTCTGCAGGATCATTATCCTCTGGATCTTCCGGCTCGTCTGCAGGATCATTATCCTCTGGATCTTCCGGGTCATCTGGCTCATCTTCAAAACACATTTGGTTTTGTGCTTTCAAATCTTCATAACTTGTATAAACTGTTTTACCATCAGTACTGTATAGATCGGTTATGAAAGGTAGAATAGATTCAATTCTTTCTATAGTACCACATACCTTATCTTGGTTATTCAATGAATATCCAAAGGAACAGTATTTACAAGGGAATAATCTTTTAGTTGTTCCACCACCGCCTCCACCACCGCCGTGATTATCTTCATCTACTATTACTGTCGCATAACATATACTCTTTTTATATTCATTATAGAGTGTTAACTCATATGTTCTTGTATTTGAAGGTGTTACAGTTAAACTATCATTAGGGTTAACTATACCTATTCCTTGGTTGAGCTCCGCAGAAGCTGCGTATAACGTATCCCATGATAAAACACTAGATTCACCTTCTTTGATAATAGAAGGTGTAGATATAAACTCTTCGCAAACAGGCGATAAAGGGATAGTGAGCGCAGGAAAATCTGTGTATAAAGTAATAGATGAAGATATCCCGGGATCACCGTGTAAGTAAGGCAAGGAATCTATTAATCTATAATCAGTTGATAAATTAACATTACCGCTATAATCTAACTCATTTATATCTATATTAAAACGCCCGCTATTATCAGCAGTAGAAATGTGTGTATAAAGGATTAAACTTAATACAATACTATAAATTATCTTTTTTGTTTTCAATTTTTGTTTTTGTTTTGGTTTTTTTAAATCTATATATTTTATAATTTATATGAAAAATAGTCAAGATAAATTTTATTTAAAATTACTTTTTATATAAAGGTTATATAAATTTAGTAAAATTAAAAAATTGCTAATAGAAAAAGTATAGTGTAAAATACAAAAGATGATTTTTTAAAGATTTTGTTGAAACGTTTAGGGCACTTAGCTCAGTTGGCTAGAGCATCTCGTTTACACCGAGGGGGTCGGGGGTTCGAATCCCTTAGTGCCCACCAGTCCAGTGAAACTGGACTAGATTCTAATAGCTAGATTCTAGGATCTAGAGTTTATAGTATGTTTGGTTTTGAGGAATAAATAACATAAAAAAAATAAAAAGTTGTATTTCTCACTAAGAACTAACATAAACATTAATATTTCATAATTAAAAAATAAATGGGTTCTATGCCTGTAAAAAGGGGAGACGAATATGAAGTAAAAATACTCGATAAAATAGCAGCAAAAGGGAGGGGGATAGCTAGACTAAATGATTTTGTTATTTTTGTTAAAAATGGGGTGCCTGGTCAGAAAGTAAAAATAAAGATAGTAAGACTAAGATCGAATTTCGCTGAAGCTAAAGTGATGGAACTGTTAGAAAAATCTGATATAGAAACAGATGCCAAATGCCCGCATTTCGGTAAATGTGGTGGTTGTGTTTGGCAAAATCTGGAATATACTAAACAGTTAGAACTAAAACAAAAACAAGTATATGAGACTTTACAGCATTTAGGTAAAGTGAAAAAATTTGATTTATTACCTATCATACCAAGCCCCAAAATATGGGAATACAGGAACAAGATAGAAATGTCTTTCGGTTATGGTAATATGTGGGTAGAAAAACAAGATGAGAAGATTACGTATCATGATGATGATCCGTGTTTAGGGTTTCATGCTAGTGAAAAATGGGAACAAATAGTTAAAATAAAAAGATGTTATTTATTTAATTCTAAGATAGAGCAGGTTTTAGATATTTTTAATACTGCTATAGAAAAATCCTTATTTAATGTATATAATCCTAAAACACATAAAGGTTTTTTGAGGCAGTTAATAGTTAGAAGTACAAACGAAACAGAAGAGTTACTTATTAATATAGTGGTTAATCCTATAGATAAGAATTACTCAAAAAGAACTAGCCATGAAAACAAGAAATTACTATATGCAACTAAATTTGGTAATGTATTAAAAGAGTTAGTCAAAATAGCCGGTGTCCAAGGTATTTTGGTCACCGAAAGTAGTAACCTAAATGATTCTTTAAATAACCCTACGGCTGAATTAATATGGGGTAAAGATTGTATATACGAAAAACTAGGTTACCTTAAATTCAAAATATCGCCTTTCTCTTTTTTCCAAACTAATACCGAAGGCGCAGGTAAGTTATACCATAAAATATTAGAGTTTGTTGATTTAAAACCTAAAAAAAGGATACTGGATTTGTATTGTGGGACAGGAGCGATAGGTTTATATTTAGCTAAAAAAGCTAGTTATATATATGGGTTCGATATAAACCCGTATGCGATATCTGATGCTAAAGAAAACGCTAAATTAAATGATATAGGTAATATAGAATTTATCTGTGGTGCTATTGAAAAAGAGCTAAGAACATTAAATTCAATAATAAAAGATTGTAGAATAAGTGATATAGTTGTTGATCCGCCTAGAGCAGGTATGCATAAGAATGTAATAACAGCTATCGCTAAATCTGATATCAAGAAAATAATATATGTTTCATGTAATCCAGCTACTCTAGCAAGAGATATAGAGAAACTAACTTTTTATGGTTTTGTTTTGGAAAGAGTTCAACCTGTAGATATGTTCCCTCATACTGCTCATGTTGAGACTGTTGCTGAACTGGTAAGAAAAAAATAAATATTTATTTAAAATTATTTTTGTTATACTTTCTTACGAATGGTTTTCGTAAATATTTAATATGATAAAAAAAGTATTATTTTTAGTTGCTATATTGTTTCTTTCTTTTTCTCAGGTTTATGCGTCAGAGTATAAGTATATACCTGAGCTGGAAACCTTTTCTTTAAGAACATTGAAAAAGATATTAAATTCGAAAGGTAGGCTTATAATTAACGGGAATAATGATATTTATATACTGGAATTTAATGGGAAAGGTAAGTATTTTAAAGATATTGATATCACGTATGATTTTAAACTGAATATACCTAATGAAAAAATAATCATACCCGGCAAAGCAAATATTTTATTCGTGAATAATAAACTTTATATAAAAATTTCAGGAGTAAAAGATTTTAAATATAATTCAGATTGGGTTTTAATAGATGATATAAAAGATATTTTTTCTTTTATAGATGAAAATATTGATATAAATGATTTTTATCAATTTATAAGTATCGACGAAATAAGAGATACAGGTAGTTTTATTTTTAAATATAATGCCGATAAAACAAAAAAAAGTAATACAATACTTAGTAATTTATTTATTAATGGTAGATATAAAACAGATCTTTACGGTGATTTAAAAACATGTAATATATTTTTGCGTTTATTAGATTATAATGGGTATTCTATCTCTTTAACTTCTAACCTGGTTTTATATGATACCGGGATGGATATATTTTTTTATGAACCTGTAACTAATTTTTTAATTAATTTCTATTAAAATGCAAAAAATAAAAGTTCTTCCGGAAACAGTACAAAACCAGATAGCTGCTGGTGAAGTGGTAGAGAGACCAGCATCTATAGTAAAAGAATTAGTTGAAAACTCTTTAGATGCCGAATCTAAAAGAATTAAAATCGAAGTAGAAGAGGGTGGCATTAAAACAATAAAAGTTACTGATGATGGGACCGGTATAGAAAAAGGTGATATAAAATTATCTTTATCAAGGTATGCTACAAGTAAACTTTCTTCTATCACAGACTTAACATATATATCATCTTTCGGGTTTAGAGGAGAGGCTTTAGCTAGTATATCCTCTGTGTCAAATCTGGTTTTAGAGTCTAAAACAGATAAATCTGATTTGGGGTGTAGAATAAAATGTGATTTTGGTAAGATCTCTGATATAGAAGAGATAGGGATGCCTATAGGTACTAATATAATAATAAGAAACCTTTTTAAAAATATACCTGCAAGATATAAGTATCTAAAAGGTCAGAATATCGAGTACAATCATATTTTATCTATAATTCAGCATTGCGCTTTAGTTAACCCAAAAATAGGGTTTACATTAATTAATAATAAAAAGAAGGTTTTGGAATTGTATCCTATTATAAGTGAAGATATATTTAAGTCTTTTGAAGAAAGATTATCAGCGTTACTTGGATCTAATACTGTATCCAAAATGCTAAAGATCGACTTTAAGAGACCGGAGTTTATTTTAAGAGGATATATTGGCTTACCTTCTATATCAAGATCTAATAGATTACAACAGTTTTTATTTGTTAATAGAAGATCAGTTAAAAGCGCTGTTATATCAGGGGCTGTAAACGAAGCTTTTAGAAGCTTATTACCGCATGGGAAATATCCTGTATATTTCTTTGATATAGAGATCACATCGGATTTAATCGATATTAATGTACATCCAAGAAAACTCGAAGTAAGGTTTTTAAAGCAGAGTGATGTATATAATATGGTAAAACAAGCGATAGAGACAGTTATCTCAAAACAGGATAGAGTATTTGGTAGTAATATATGGAAAGAGCAAGAATATGGTTTAGAAAATTATAAAAGTAATAGTTCCTCTAAAAATATTAATGGATCTGATATGTATAAAACAAAAGATTCATATTCTTATAAAAAAGAGGACTATTTAGCAAATAAAACAAACAACATTAAAAATGCGTTCTCTTTTTCTAAGACATTACTTGAAAATAAGATTGATAATAAGATAAAAATAAACCCTTTTGAGAATTTAGATAAAACTTATAGGGTAATAGGTCAGCTAAAAAACTCTTATATATTGATAGAAGCTGAGGAAGGGTTAGTTATAATGGATCAGCATGCAGCTCATGAAAGAGTTAGATACGAGAAACTACTAGATAATTTTAATAAAAAAGAGAAAAATATACAGAAGTTATTGTTACCTGAAGAGATCACTTTGTCTTTAGTAGAAAAAGATCTGCTCGAAAATAATATAGACTTTCTTATTAAATTAGGATTTGATATTAAATTTGAAGAAAAAAAATGTACTGTTTTTGGTGTACCTGCTATATTGAAAGATACAGATATAGATACACTTATTAGAGGGTTATATGACAACATAGTATCTTTTGAGAAAGGTAAAACCATCGAAGATAAACAAAAAGAGATGCTAACTTATTTATCTTGTAAGAAATCGGTAAAATTTGGTGATATATTATCTATATATGAGATGGAGAAACTATATAAGGATTGGTTAGTATGCAAGAAACGAGATACCTGTCCGCATGGTAGAGAAATAACGTATACTATCACTTATGATGAGATAAAGAAAAAAGTTTGTAGGTAATAACTATTTGTATGGGAATTCTAAATAAAATACAGTTTTTTTGATATCATATTTATCCGCATTACAATCAAATTCGGTATTGTTATCGCCATTAAGATACCCGGTTTGAATAACTCTATCTTTAGAATCGAATTGCTTAAAATATATTCCTCCTTTCAAATCATTTTCTATGATTAGAGAAAGTTTATATAATCCTACTCCTGAACCGGTTGTGCTAACACCTTCATCAAATATTTTTGACCCTAATTCAATTAAGCTTATCGATGTACCATCTTTATTGTAATCAGAAACAGAGAAAATTAGGCTATTATTAGATGCACTATATTTAACTTTTATCTCATCACCAAAACCTGACACAAAAGCGTTTTTAATAAAATTATATATAGTCATGATAACAGGATCTTCATTCAATAATACTTTTTGAGGTGCATTATTATCTACCTCGAAAATAATATTTTTTTCTTTCTCTGATAAAGCAAAACTTTTCCTTTTTATATCTTTTAGCGGAGCAAAAATATTTAATTCTATATCAACTAATCTTTTTTGATCTTTCTCTTGTTTAATAGTTTTACGTATAAATCCTAAATAAACATGAAAAACAAATAAAGCTGATATATATCTTATAATTTTTTCTTCATTTTTTTCTATATTTATATAGTCTTTGAAAAATTCATATATTTTAATATAAATTAAACTCAAGTAATTTGGTTCTAGTTCTATACCTACATCCTCATATTTTTTTCTCAATCTTGATATAACTATATCTTTTGATTCATCATTTTCTTCTGTATCTTTTATTTTTATCCTATCATATAAAATACTATACAAAAAATCTTTACTTATTGTTTGAGGTATCCAAGTAGAATATATTTTAGATATATCAGGGGTTTCCATTATAAATGATAATAATATTTCAGTCGATTCCAAAAGAATATTACTTTCTTTAATGATATGGTCAATACTGGATATATCACTTTTTAGTAGTAGATCTCTTATATTTTTTAGTGATTTATAATTATACATAAATTTATCAAATAATTCTTTAAGGTATGGGAATTTATTTGAATCATTAAATTTATTTATAAAGCTATCTATAAATCTATTTATATCAGATAAAGGCGTACCTAGATCATGTTGGTACATAGATATTTTTGCTTTTTCTGTCACAGAATATTTTCTTTCTGAAGGTAAATCTTTAGCACTAACCTCAATATTCTTTAGTATATTTTCACCTGTATCATATATATTTTTGGATGACTTAATTGTTAACTCATCAAAAGCATTAGGCTGATTATCTTTCACCCATATCTCATATAAATCTATAAAATCCTTAATTTTTGTAATAATTTTTTTTAGTGATTTAACTCTTATTAACCATCCTTTTATACTTAATTCCTTTATTTGATCAATATCTTTTTTTGTTGAGTAAACACCAAAGATCTTGCCTTCTTGTATACTATCAATAAAAAATATTGTGTTATTTATTTTTGTTGATAAATCGGAAATCTCATCATACAATAATCTTAACTCTTCATTAGTTCTAAACGATACATATTTTTTACAAGTAAAAAAAGGGGTTGATATATCGATAAAAATATTCCATAGATTATCTATCTCATTTTTTTTAAGTATTTCTTTTATTTTTGTTTTAAGAAAATCTTCTAAAATTTTCTCATTTTCGTTTATTCTATTAATAGCTTCTATTAATGATTCAGGAATAATATCAGATTCATTTGGGATATTCTCAGTATCTTTAGATCCTTCTAGTGTGTTTAATATACTTAAAGAAAATTTTTCTGTTACTTTAGAGATACTACCGGTTTTTTTACTGTCTTTATCAGCTTCTTTTCTTGTATTTATATCTATTTCTGTTTGCTTTTCATTCTTTTTATCATCTTTAGTCTCTGTTTGATCCTTTATTTTGGATTCTTTATCTTTTCTTATTTCGTCGAGGATCTTTTGCCTTTTAGCTATTTCGTCTTGTAAATTATATTGTTTTTTTCCTTCCATAAAATGAAATTAATTTTTTGCGTACTTTAACATATTTTTTTAAAAAAAACAATCCTTTACATAAAAAGAAATATATAATATACTGAGCATAGATATAATAAACTGAAAATGTTAAAACAATTATCAAAAACAGAGGATGGCAAGATAATCAGATGTGATTTATGTAATCGAATAGCTGTAGAAGAAAAAACAATGATAAGTAGCACAAAAGTTTTTAAGACGATAGAGGAAGTAAGAAAAGAGATTTATGGAAACAGTGAATCACCTATACTGGATTTACTTGAAAGCGGGTTAAGTGATTTAGTTGATAAAGTAACAGTTGATGAAAGATGCCCAGAACATTCTGAAGAGGATGTAGAAAATTTTTCTAGTGTTACAAACAACGAAAGATTAAACGTCTAAAGGATCTTAATTTTTTTTAATTTACAACACTTTGTAAGTGTGTTATTAATGCATAAATTTTATGGAGAAAAAAACTAAAAATTATATTTTTTTTGTATTATTAGTTACATTTATAAGTATATTTTTTGGGTTTATAGGTGGGTTAATAACTAATGAGTATGTGTTCCCTTATCTTTTAAAAAAGATTAAAGGTGATGAGGAAGTAGAACTTATAAAACAGGTTATAGAAAAAAGTTATGTAGAGGAGTCTAGTGTTATAGATGTAGTTAAAAATATAACACCATCAGTAGTTAGTATAGTTATTTACAAGGATTTTAATATAGCATCAAAAAACTATTATTTACCTTTATATCATGACCCAATATTTCGAGAGTTTTACTCTTATCCAAAAGAAGATATAGAGTATGATAAAGAAATTGTAGTTGGTGGTGGTACAGGATTTATTTTTACTAATGATGGTTTAATATTAACAAGTAGCCATGTAGTATCAGATCCAAACGCAAAATACAAAGTTATTTTAAATGATAGAAGAGAATATGAAGCTGAAGTTATAGCCTTAGATAATTATAGTGATATAGGTGTAATTAAATTAATACCTGAAGATAAAAATAAAGGTATAACAGGATTAAAAGTTGTTGAGTTTGGTAATTCAAGTAAAATACAAATAGGCCAAAAAGTTATAGCTATAGGGTATGCGTTAGCTGAATATGATAATACAGTAACAACCGGTGTAGTAAGCGCTAAAGGACGTGAGATAGTAGCATCAGATTTTAGTGGTAACAGAAAAGATAAACTAAAAGGGTTGATACAGACTGATGCAGCAATAAATTTTGGTAATTCAGGTGGCCCGTTATTAAATTTAAAAGGAGAGGTTATAGGTATTAATACAGCCATAGCAACTAATGCGTTAGGTATAGGGTTCGCTATACCAATAAACGATGCAAAAACAGTAATCTCAAGTATACAGAAATATGGTAGAATAGTTAGACCTATGATAGGTGTTCGTTATACATTATTAACAAAAAAATTGGCTGATAATTTAGGGTTAAAGGTAGATCAAGGCGCTTTAGTTATAGGAGATAAAACTTCAAAAGCTATTGAGCCTGGTTCAGTAGCAGAAAAATCTGGGCTAAAAGAGAATGATATTATAGTATCTATAGATAATATTAGAATTGATAAAGATAATGATCTAAGAGATATAGTATCTAAATATAAGGTGGGTGATAAAATAATACTTGAGATATTACGTGATAATAAAACTCTTAAAAAAGAGCTAGTTTTAGAGGAACATAAAAACATTTTTAAATAAAAATTTATTTTTTAACTAAATAATATAAAATGGATTATTTAATCTATCTATCCGCTAGTGGAGGTTTAATAGCCTTAATCACAGCATTTATACTTTCTTTAACAATAAAACGAAAGGAAGTAGGAAACGAAAAAATGTCAGAAATAGCTAAATCAATCAAAGATGGTGCTATGGCTTTCTTATCAAGAGAGTATAAAGTAATAGGTGTTTTTGTTATATTAATGTCTATAATTTTGTATTTAACATTAGATCTACCTGAGACTAAACTTAATGAAGGGTTATGGATATCAGGTGCGTTTGTTTTGGGTGCAGTATGTTCAGTAATGGCAGGGTTTTTTGGTATGAAAATAGCTACACTTGCTAATGTAAGAACAACAGAAGCAGCTAGAACAAGTTTAGGTAAAGCATTAAATATAGCTTTTTCTTCAGGTGCTGTTATGGGATTCTCTGTAGTTGGGCTAGGGTTACTAGGGCTATCGATAGTTTTTTTAACTATAAGTTATGTATTAGGTATCAATACAGCTTCTTTACAACTTTTAACAGGTTTCGGTTTAGGAGCTTCATCAATAGCTCTATTTTCAAGAGTTGGTGGCGGTATCTATACTAAAGCTGCTGATGTAGGAGCTGATTTAGTTGGAAAAGTTGAAGCAGGGATACCTGAAGACGATCCAAGGAACCCTGCTGTTATAGCTGATAATGTGGGTGATAATGTTGGTGACGTAGCAGGTATGGGTGCAGATTTGTTTGAAAGCTATGTAGGTTCTATTATAGCGGCTATGGTTATTGGGTTAAATGTATTTAAGCCCGCATTAGGAGCAGTATTTTTACCTTTAGCTTTATCAACACTCGGTATAATCTGTTCGATAATAGGATCATTATTTGTAAGGGTAGGAAAAAAAGGGAATATACATGGAGCGCTTAAAAATGGGTTAATTGTGGCATCTGTACTAGTTATAATAGGCACATATTTTGTTACCGATTATTTATTACCTACTAACGGCGTTTTAAGTAACGGTGAATCTATTACGACATTAGGTGTATATATAGCGATAGTCTCAGGGCTTATAGTAGGTTTTATTATAGGATTAATAACAGAGTTTTATACATCTGAACATTACGGTCCGGTAAAATCTTTGGCTAAATCTTCTGAAACCGGTGCAGCAACAAATATAATACAAGGTTTAGCGTTAGGTTATAAATCAACTATGTTCCCTATCATATTTATATTAGTAGCTATATTTTTGAGTTATAAATATGCTGGATTATACGGTGTAGCTATTTCAGCTGTTGGTATGTTATCAACCCTTGGGATATCTTTAGCTATAGATGCGTACGGCCCGGTAGCTGATAATGCTGGAGGTATAGCGGAGATGGCAGGATTAGGTAAAGAAGTGAGAGAAAAAACAGACGCTTTAGATTCGGCCGGTAACACAACAGCTGCTATAGGTAAAGGGTTCGCAATCGGTTCAGCTGCGTTAACAGCTTTAGCATTATTTGCTGCGTATACATCTTCAGCGAATATCACTACTATAGATCTTACATCTACTAATGTAATAATAGGATTATTTATAGGAGGCACTTTACCTTTTATTTTTTCAGCTATGACAATGCAAGCTGTAGGTAGAGCAGCTTTCTCGATGATAGAAGAGGTAAGGAGACAGTTTAAAGAGATAAAAGGGTTAATAGAAGGTACTGCTAAAGGTGATACCAAAAAATGTGTTGATATCTCTACTGCTGCTGCTATCCGTGAGATGATAGTACCTGGTTTGATGGCAGTATTTATACCTATAGTAGTTGGATTACTTTTTGGTACTGAAGCTCTAGGTGGGCTACTAGCAGGAGCGCTTGTTACTGGTGTGTTATTAGCTATATCTATGGCTAACTCAGGAGGAGCATGGGATAATGCAAAAAAATATATAGAAAGCGGTAAATACGGTGGGAAAGGATCTGATACGCATAAAGCAGCTGTTGTTGGTGATACGGTTGGTGACCCGTTCAAAGATACATCCGGACCATCGATAAATATATTAATAAAACTTATGACTATAGTTTCATTAATATTCGCTACAGTTTTTACACATTCAGGGATCCTAGGATAAGATGCGATACTCAGTTATTATCCCGACTTATAATGAAGAAAAATATCTACCAATATTATTAGAGAATATCCCAAAAGATATAGAAATAATAATCGCAGACAATTTTTCTACTGATAAGACAAGAGAGATAGCGAAAAATTATCAATGTAATATAATTAACGGAGGATTACCAGGAGAGGCAAGAAACAGAGGAGCTAGAGTCTCCTCTAGTTCTTGGATAATTTTTTTTGATGCTGATGTAAAGATAGATAAAGATTTTTTTACCAAACTTGATACAGAGCTAAAGAAAAATACTTGTATTGGAGCAACAACTTTAGTTAGACCATTATCAAATAATTTATTTGATAAACTGTATTTTATGTTCTCTAATGTTTGTATTTACCTTTTTCAGTATTTTAAGCCATTAGCGCATGGTTTTATTATAATAGTAAACAAAAAAAAGTTTTTAAGCATAAACGGGTTCGATGAGTCGCTGAATATGGGTGAAGATTTCGATTTATCCTCACGTTTATCTAAATTAGGTAAATTCAAGGTTTTAAGAAATATTAGTGTATATGTATCTATGCGGAGATTCGATAAAGAAGGCCGATTAACCCTCTTATGGAAATATACTTTATCAACACTAAATTTCTTTTTTCGGAAGAAAAAGCTCAAAAAAACTGTTTATAAATGGGGTGACTACCAAAATTAGTTCTAAGTTTAAGAGTAAGAGTCTCAAATTATATTTTTTTCTATCCTCTAGTTGGGTTTGCAAGTCTTTGTTTTTATCTTTTCGCTGAACCTACTAATAAAACTGGTTATAGATATAGTATTACAGCTTTGCTTATAAAACCTAATTTATAGTGTATCCTTAAGTATAAAGCAATGCTTTTTATTTAACGATATAAGCTAGACTAAGCACAGACTGGAAAATCTAGAAACATATATAAAGTAAGTATAAAACTAGTAAACCGATCAGCTTAAAGATTACAGTGCGTATAAAAACCATATAGACTCAATTTTTTCTCTAATCGAATTTGATAGAATTAGCTATATTAGTTATTTCATTGAAATACTGTTTTTCACCATATACAACAAAATAGTTTTTATCGTCTTTCTTTATATATATTCTATCATTATCTTTTGTTATACTATCTAAATCTCCAGCTACTATCTCAAGAAACACAAAAGGTTTAGATTCATCTAACGGCTTATCAGAAAACCCAAATTTATAGATTAGCTCATCTCTATCAGATTGAAGCCCGGCAAAATACCAATTCGCTGGATACTGTGTAGAGAAATTAAGTCTTTTATTAATAAGCTCTCTATACCCTTCTATAATCTCTATACTATCATTATCTTTAACAATAGTTTTAGCTTTACCTGCTTGTATATTTTCTCCTTCTTTTAATACCCAGTCAGTACTAACACCAGGCTCAAAATACGCTATTTGTTTTAAGACTGGATCGTTATTTTTATCGATCTCATATCTGTATGTTAGTTTACGTTTCTCTTTATCCTCTGTATAAACTATAGAAACTATATCAGGTTCCAAAAACTCTAAATGAACTAACTCTTTATTTTTATCATTACTAATAAAATTAGTTTCTAAATAATCTTTTATAATTCTAGTTCTATCAGTTTTTTTTTTGGTATTCAAAGGCTGACATATGCCTTTAGAATCTTTCTGTTTATCATGTACCTCACAATAATACCCTTCTTTGCATAAGATATTATCGGGCCCCCCACATAAAATGAGCTCTTCTTTGATATCATCATCTATGATATATAAGGTATTAAGCAACTCATAGAATAAACTCTTATCTGTATCATTGTTTCCAATATACAGAATATTTAAAAACATAGTTTGATTGACCTGTACAGATATTATGATATCTCCATTAGGTTGATCCACCCGCATACCAGAGACCCTGTTATTTATTTGTATCTCTTCACCTTCGGTTATTTTATCTGTTTTAGAGATTATTATAAAATCCTTATTTTTATCAGCTAATTTAATTTTATCACTAACAGATATAGATATATTTGATGGATAATTAAACCCTATTCTATAATCTTTATTATTGTATTTAAGCATCTCTATCTCATCAGATTTGATTAATTTGATATCACTAACATCGATAATATTAGGGTTTAATACAGATCGTTTACCTATTATCTCAACAGTTTTACCTAAATACTTATTCAAATTCTTTGTCTTGCTTTGTAACGGTAACAACTCTTTTAACGGTGTTTGAAGTAGATGAGTACCTTCTCTTTTAAGTGTTATATCTTTTTTTGCGATAACACCGGTTATTATTATAGGTTCGGCATTAGAATTACTTATTATCCTATCTTGTAGCTGTGATTCAGGTGACTGGAATTTACATCCGGTAATAAAGAAAAGCGATATAAGGATTAAATACAATTTATTTTTCATATATATGTTATTAATTATAACAACCAATAATTTAACAAAATAAATTATTAGTTTCAAGGATCTAATATTTTTAGATTTTTCGAAATAACATAATAAGCTAGTATTAAATAATATATAATAACAAAAACTATATTGATTTGTGTGGTATAAATATAAGCTCCTGGTATAAGAGATAATATCTCGCTTACAAAAATAATGTACTGCAAAAAAAGTTTTGATATATAGCTAAATATTAAAAAAAAATTGTTAAAAGATAGGATAACAGATACAAACCCAAACAACATAGCAAAAGGTATAGCAGGCCCAGCGAGTAAATTAGATATAGGCGAGACCACAGATAATATTTGGAAATTATATATAATTATAGGTAACGTAGTTATCTGAGCAGCGATAGTGATTTTTATAGGCTCTTCTATAAATTTAGGTATATACTTAAACCTTAAAAAAGGTGATATATATATTATCCCAAACACAGCGCTAAAAGATAACAAAAACCCTAAATCATACCATAATATATTAGGGTTAAAAGCTATCATCAATGAAGCGGTAAGCAATATAGATATCAAGCTATTTATTTTATTGCCGGTATGGTACGCTATTAACCCTAGTACCCCCATTACAGCAGCACGTACAACAGAAGAGCTACCACCAACAAAAACAGTAAACACTATTATACATATAACAGATATATAAAACCCTAAAATCCGTGGCAGAAAAAACAGTAATTTATTGATAATAAGTATAATAATAGAAATATTAAACCCGCTTATAGCTAAAATATGAGTTAATCCTGTTTGTTTGAAAGATGATAAAATACTGTCCGGAATATTTTTTTTGGACCCTATAAGTAAACCGGCCATAAAAGCAGAATAAACCGGTGTATATAACCTATTTAATCTAGCCTCAAAAATATCTTTATAATTTGGTTTAGCTGTATCTTTTTTTATAAGCCTGGATGTAGATTTATATAAGACAGAGTATATACCGTTCAACACAAGATAATTTTTGAAATTTTCATAAGGAAAACCTAACCTACCTCGAACGATTACAGTATCACCATAATCATATTCTGCTTCTAGTTTAGTATACACTTTACCAGCCACAGGTATGCTATTAATACTTTCTGTACATATAACATAATAAAAATAACTATTTTTTTTATTAGGTTCTTCACAGATTTGACCTGTAATCTCTGAATAAGAGTATTTGTTATTATAGTAATCAATCGTATACTGATCAGTCCGATGTATTGATAAAAACACTATCCCAACACCTAATAAACCTGATATAACAGTGTAAACAAAAAACTTTTTATTTAGATATCTTATAAAGATTATATTTATTAAAATAATAATGGGTACACCCACCCAAATAACGTACTTACTTAGAAAAATCGTTAATATAAAACTAGCAAGACATCCTATAGTGTATTTAGATTGTTTCATCATTAATTTATTCTAGCCCACTACCTAGAATTTTAAAAGCGGTTATGTATAAAAAAACACTAAAATAAATTTATTATTTCCTCCCAATCAGAAAGAGAAATTTTCTCTGGACGTAAGCAAGGGTTGATATTGATAGAGTTAAACATAGATATGATTTTCTCTTTAGGCAAACCAAAATGATTTGATAGAGTAGTAGATATTTTTTTCCTTTTACCTGAAAAACATATTTTTATAAAATCCAAAAATTTTTTTGGTCTACTTATTAAAGGTTTTTTATAAGGCACAAACTTAAGTATAGCTGAATCAACTTTAGGTGACGGGTAAAAAGAATCCTTAGATACATACTCGATTATCTCGGGTTTACCATAAAGATTAACCAACCAATACAAAACGCTTTTTTTATTATCTTTAGCGATAATCTTTTCTGCTACCTCTTTCTGTATCATCAAAACTACTAACCCAGGTATATTGAGAGACTCCGTAATAAATTTCCTTATAATAGGCGAGGTGAGGTAATACGGGATATTAGCTATAAGCTTGAAAGGGATATTAGGTATTTGGTAATCAAGTACATCAATATTGCGTATCATTATGTTCCCTATCTGTTTTAGTATAGGGATCAACTCTTGATCTATCTCGATAACCTCGATATTAGTTGATCTGATCTCTTTAGTTAGGAACCCAAGCCCGGGCCCTATTTCAACGATATAATCATTCTCTGTGATGCTCGACGTCTCAATAACTTTATCAATAATATTTTTATCTACAAGAAAATTCTGGCCCAGATTTTTTTTTGTTTTATGTTTTTTAATGATACTGATATAATCCATATAGATATATTAAGTTATATAAAGTATACATTAATAATCCCATCATGGATAACTCAATATTTGATAACATAGGCGACGAGCTCAATACTTCAAAAGAGAAGAAAAACCCAGTAATATACCATAAAATAATAGAGGAACACAAAGAGAAAGAGATAACCTCTGATATGCAAGAGCGGCTGAACAAACCTTTAGAGAAAGAGGTCAAACCTAAATATAGAGATTATTTAAAGTTTATTTTAGATTTAATAGAGAGAAAAGAAATAGATCTATATAGACCGGATACTTTTATAAACAAAGATATATATAATGACCTTCGCCCAGAGATTAAATCGAAAGCAGATATAACATTAGTCAATATTACTAATATGGTAAGACAGCTTAATTATTTGTATGAGAAAGGAGAAGAGAACTCATTCCAACTAGAGAATCTAGTAGATAATATATGGTACACAAAAGAACGGATAGAGCAGGTACATGGTGATGTATATAAAGTATAAATTTTACCTAAATATAGTGGTATCAACACCGGTCCCGATATATTTTATCGGGATCTTTAAGTAATCTTCTATAGCCTGGATACACTTTACAGCGTTTTTAGGTAGCTCTTTAAATTCAGTGATCGATGAAATACCAGGGAACCCATCTAACGACCGATATCTATCGTTGATTTTTATTTTAATAGGTTGAATATCGGATAATACATCAAGTTTGGTAAGATTGATTATATCTACACCATTAGAATAAACACATTTTTTGACTTGATCTAGATCAAGCCACCCTATACGTCTCGGTCTGCCGGTAGTAGCCCCATACTCAGCACCTTTTTCTCTGATATTATTAGCTATCTCAGAGAAAATCTCAGTAGGGAAAGGCCCGTTACCAACGCGCGTTGTATAAGATTTGACTACACCTATAATCCGATCAATCTTTTTATGTGATAAACCGGTACCGGCAATAGCTCCTGATATACCGGTATTACACGAAGTAACATAAGGATAAGTACCGTTATCAATATCAAGCATAACACCTTGTGAACCTTCTATAACGATATTATTTGATTTGCTGAGTATCTCAGTTATATCACATATATTGAACATCCTTGATATTTGACCAAAATACTCCATACTCTTTTCTATATCTATACAAAGACTATATAGCTTTAAATCTTGGTTAATCTGGTTCAATGATTTATATAAAATATTAGGCTTATCTAGGTACCCTGTTTGTATACCTATCCTTTTAGATTTAAATGTATAAGCGGGCCCTATCCCTTTATGCGTAGTACCTATCTTATTTGTTTTGTCTATGATCTTATCGAGCTCTTTGTATACATCTAAAACTACATGCGCTTTATCGCTTATATAAAGCTCGATATCTATCCCCCATGCAGATCTCAGATGATTTATCTCTTTTATAAGCGACGGGAAATGTATAACCATACTGTTCCCTAACACGCATACCTTATTATTTAATATACTCGATGGCAGTATATGAGCTACGATCTTTTCCCCCCCTTTATAGATAGTATGCCCAGCATTAGCCCCACCACAGAACCTAACGGTAATATCACTGTCTTTCGATATGATATCGGTTATTTTCCCTTTCCCTTCGTCACCCCATTGCATCCCAAGTATACAGATATTCATATATATTTATCAGGTGTTAAATTTAGTAGATACTCTTTATCTGCTTTTTGTATTTTTAGTGTCTGGATAAAAGATATTATATTGTGTCTTGTGTACTCCTTATCTAGGAAATGATCTATAACCTTTTCAAACGAACCAGGGATAAGATTTTTTTTCATTATTATTTGTATAGGCTCAAGTAGGATCTGCCAGTTATTATCAAACTCTTTAGCAATATATTTTTTATTTATATTAACTGATTTAAGCCCTTCAATTATATTACAGTACGCAACAAAAGAGTACCCGAAACCGATACCTATATTACGTTTAACCGTAGAGTCACTCAAATCCCTTTGTAATCTAGTCTGACTAAATTTATTAGAGAAAAGGATAAACAACGAGTTAGATAGTTCTAAATTACCTTCACTGTTCTCAAACAGAATAGGGTTCTTTTTATGTGGCATAGTGCTTGACCCTATTTGATTAGCCTTATTTTTTATAGTAAAGATATTATTGTTGCAATACAACCATATATCTTTACATAGGTTGAGTAAGATATTATTTATATGCCTACACCGATCAAAAACATCTATCATATAATCGTAAGACCCGAGCTGATTAGTAATATTATTAGGTTTGAGCCCGAGCCCGGATATAAAATCATCAGAAAATTTTCTCCAGTCGTAAGAACCTAAAAGCACTCTATGTGCAATGAAATTACCGCTCGCACCGTTAAGTTTACCTATAAACTCGATCTTTTTTAGCTTACTTATCTCGGTTTTGAGTTTCTCTTTATATATAAGAAACTCTTTTTTAATGGTAGTAGGTGTAGCCGGTATACCGTGTGTTCTCGAGATTATAGGAGTATCCGGGTATTTACCAAGGATATCAATGATCTGTTTTATCTTAGTGATATATTCAGTATTTATGAACCTCTTTAATATAAGGCCATAAGCTATATTATTTATATCCTCAGAAGTACAACCAATATGGATATAAAAAGACGCGTTACCTTTAACCTTATCTCTTAAAAAATACTCTATCGATTTAACATCATGTTTGGTTTTAGTCTCAATCTTCTTTATTTGTTTGAAATCGGTTTCAGAGAAATCAGTATAGATAGATAAGAGTTCCTCTTTATTTATACTAAACCCAATAATATTTGATAACTCTATCAAATATTTTATCTCTATATATACTCTCTGTTTCGTAAACTCATACTCAGTGAAATAGTTCCTAAGTATAGAGGTCTTATCAGAATATCTTGAACCAAGAGGTGATAACATAATATATAAATTATATTCTATTATAAGAAGATTAAAAAAGTTTTGATTAATTTACAAGATAATCTTTAAAAGATATCATAGTAAAGATCTGTACTTCAAATACTAAACATGAATAAACTTATAACATCACCTGAGAACATTCTTTATTTATCCGGGTTTACCGGTTCTTTCGGCCAGATACTTTTAACTGGTAACAAGAAATACTTATTTACTGATTTTAGGTATTTATTAAGGGCGAAGAAAGAGTCACAAGATTTCATAATAAAAGATATCAAAGAAGCTAAACCTATTTTTAGGGAACATAAAATTATATATTTCGAAAAAAACCATCTAACTTTTTTAAAGCTAGAAAATCTGAGATCGATATACCCGAACATAGATTTTAGGCCTATGGATATAGATATAGATAGATCAATCAAAACTGATAAAGAGATCGCTTTAATTAAGAAAGCAGCAAACATAGGTAACAAGATATACAGAGATTTGATCAAATATATACGTATAGGTGTAACAGAGCTAGATCTTGTTTCTAAAATACATGTTTTACTATATAAATACGGAGCAACAGATGTCTCCTTTAAACCAATAGTAGCTTTCGGTAAAAACACTGCGACCCCTCATCATGAATCAACAATAAAAAAACTTAATGAAGGTGAATCAGTATTACTGGATTTCGGTGTTAAATACAAAGGATACTGCTCTGATATGACAAGAATGGTTTTTACATCTAACCCTACATCGAAGATGAAAGAGATATATAATATAGTGAAGACAGCTCAATTAAAGGGATTAAACTCAATAAAGCCGGGTATTAAAATATCTGATATAGATAAAACAGCAAGAGAGTACATAGAAAACAAAGGGTATGGCAAATATTTTGGTCATGCTTTAGGGCATGGGGTAGGTATAGAGATACATGAGAATCCTTCTATAAGTTATAAGAATGATGTGACACTGAAAGAGAATATGGTTATAACCATAGAACCCGGGATATACATAGAAAATTTTGGTGGTGTACGTATAGAAGATTTAGTAGTAGTAAAGAGAACAGGAGCAATGATATTAACCAAAATATCTAAGAACATAAAAATCATTTAAGTTAGCTATTTATACTTCTTCGATTACAAAAATCTAAATTTATGTATTCATAACTCAAAGATTATTATATAATGTAAACCACATAAATATATACTAAAAAAGTTATCAGACAAAAACCGGACCAGTATATACTCGTTTATTGACATTTAGGCTAATAAAAAAATGTTTTTTACTATAAGTAATAGCTCTATAAAAAGAAAGGTTTATAATGAATAAATCTATTAAAGATAAAATCATCAAATTTGCGCCAGTTTTGATAATCTTTATATTTTTGCTATCTATTGTTTTAGTTTACAAAAATAGTATAGGCAATTTTTACGAATATATTGATGGTAAACCACATGATATCACCTGGGATATAATACTAAGTGACCCTAGTAATTCATCTATCAAGGAAATCGCTTGTAGCGATATCTCTGATCATAGTCTAAAATATTTATCCAGACTAAAGAATCTAAGAACTCTTAGTCTAAGAGGTTGTAGCAAAATCACAGATAAAGGATTAGCGCATCTATCCTCATTACAAAACCTAGAAAATATTTGTTTTTATGCTTGTGACAATATAACAGATAACGGATTAAAACATTTATCTTCATTACAAAAACTAAGAAACCTTGATCTAACTTATTGTAATAAAATAACAGACAACGGATTAACCTATTTGTTTTTACTGAAAAATTTAAGTAATCTTAATCTATCTTTTTGTAAAAATATAACAGATGATGGGCTAAGGCATTTATCTCCATTAAAACATTTAACTCATCTTAATCTTAGGGATTGTGATGAAATAGGAGACAATAAATTAAAGCATATCTCTTTATTAAAACATTTAACTCATCTTAATCTAACACATTGCAAAAAGATAACAGACGGAGGATTACAGAATTTATCTTCATTAAAACATTTAACACATCTTGATCTAGCGTTATGTTTTGATATAACAGATAATGGATTAAAGTATATATCTTTATTAAAAAAAATAACATATCTTAATCTAACTTATTGTAATAGGATAACAGATAACGGATTAAAACATTTATCTTCATTAAAACATTTAACACACCTTAATCTAACTGATTGTGATATGATAACAGATAATGGATTAACTCATTTATTCCCATTAAAAAAATTAACACATCTTAATTTATCTAATAGCGGATTTACAATAGAGAATAGTAAAAGAATAACAGATATTGGATTAAAGAATATATCTAAATTAAGAAACATAAAAACCCTTAATTTATCTCATCGTTCAAATATAACAGATAAAGGATTAAAGTATATATCTTTATTAACAAATTTAACTTATCTCAATCTATCTAACGCGTCATTCGAAACAAAAAACTATGATATGAAAACAGATAATGGATTAAAACATCTATCTGTATTAAAAAAATTAAAACGTCTTGAAATGAATAATTCTGAGACTATATCAGGAAAAGGATTTAAGTATATCTCTTCATTAAAAGATTTAACAGATCTTAGTCTCAAGAGCTGTGATAAGATAGGAGATGATGGATTAAAGTATATCTCTTCATTAAAACATTTAACACATCTTGATCTAGGAGAATGTAAAAAAATTACAGATAGAGGATTGAAGTATATCTCTTCATTAAAACATTTAACACATCTTAATCTAGAAAATTGTGAGAAGCTTACACTCAACGGATTAGGTAATTTATATCAATTAAGAAACCTAAAAGTTATTAATCTCTCCGGTTGTAATCATATATCTTCTAATGATATCAAAACCCTACAAAGAAACCTTAAAAACACAGAGATTTTAAAACTTTTTTGATATAAATATAGCTTTTATTAGTCTATCTAGATTAAATCTCTAAGAATCGAATTAATCCCAAAGCAATCTAGGAACGAATTAGAATAAAAAATTACATTTTTTTTATTAAAACTAATTCATATTATAACCATCAAGATATTCTTGATGGTTTTTTATAACACCCCGTTTACATAATCTATAACATTATCCATAGATACTGTTTCCTGGCTACCTCTATCCAGATCTTTTATGATAACAGTATCATCCTGTAACTCATTATCGCCTTGTATAGCGACATACCGGACACCTTTCTTATCAGCGTATTTTAACTGTTTTTTAAGTTTATCAGGAGCATGGTATAACTCGATATTCTTAGATGATTTTTGTAAAAAATTATAAAGTTTCAAAGAATTTTCTACAGAGTCAAATATAGTTACGAGCAGGTCAGTATTAAGCTTGATATCATCAAGCAACCCTAACTCCTCCATAGCGACCATGATCCGATCGAACCCGAACGCTACACCGGTCCCGGGGAACCTCTCTTTAGAGAACATCTCACATAGATTATCGTATCTACCACCACCGCATACAGCCCCTATATTAATATCTTTGATCATAGTCTCGAATATAACCCCGGTATAATAATCAAGCCCACGCGCCAAGAACGGGTCAACCTGAAGACACTCTTTAGGTACCCCTAAACAATATGAATACTCTAGGAACTCGTTGATCTCTTCGTATTCAGGCATATTTACCAGAATATCTTTATTCTTGATTATTCCAAACACTTTATCAATATTTTGTATACCTGACAACAGGTTTCTTACACCCGCCTCACCTATCTTATCTATCTTATCAAGCGCACGTATAACCGGTACCGGCTCACTGATCCCAACCTGTTTTAGTATAGCGTTAGTAAGCCGTCTAGTATTTATCTTAGTAACAAAATTTTTGATCCCAAGCACAGTAAACACCTCATAAATAATCCTCGATATCTCAGCATCAGAGATAATACTATCAGTCCCGATTATATCTATATCACACTGATAGAACTCCCTGTACCTACCTTTCTGTGGCTTATCAGCGCGCCATACACGCGATATCTGGTACCGTTTAAACGGGATCGGCAGTATATTATGATTAGCAGCAACAAACCTAGCGGTAGGCACCGTCTGATCATACCGCAACGCTATCTCCCTACCGCCGTTATCTTCAAACGAATAAACAAGCTTATCACCCTCATCACCGTATTTACCTAATATAGTCTCAGCGTACTCTATAACAGGCGTCTCTATCGTATCGTATCCGTATTTAACAAAAATTCTTTCTATCACATCCATAACATATTTACGTTTTTGCATAGCTTCAGGCATAAAATCCCTTGTCCCTTTGAGTATTTTCGGTTCGATAGTCATGATAGCTGGATAATCATATTATAATCATCGTCTTCAGCCGCTTTATTCCTTTTGATGGTATCGCAACGAAGACATCTATGTATAATTATATACCCCTTTTTACCCGAATAATCAAGCTTTATCGGCTCCATTAATGATCTGCATCTAGATAGCCTATCACCGGGCGTCTCGTAATCAACATGTAACGAATACAAGCATCTCCTACAATGGTTCCTACACCCGCTACTAAGCGGCGGGTTTTTATGGTTACAATTAAGACACACAAACCCGGTATTAATATGTATAAAATTTTTCATTATATATTGAACCTAAAATGAAATATATCACCGTCAGCAACGATATAATCTTTACCCTCACGTCTAAGACACCCGTTCTCTCTAGCTCTAACTTCGTTACCAGCCTCAATAAGCTCCTTATACTTGATAGTCTCAGCGCATATGAACCCTTTTTGGAAATCAGTATGTATAACCCCGGCAGCCTCAGGCGCGGTCGCCCCTTTTCTCACTGTCCAAGCACGTACCTCTTTAGGCCCGGCAGTAAAAAAAGTTATCAACCCTAATTTTTTGTATGCAGCAGTTATAACATTATCTAGTCCGGAGTTAGTTATCCCTATCTCTTGTAGATACTCTTCTCTCTCCTCATCAGAGAAACCTATCAGCTCCGCGTCGAGTGTAGCAGATACAGGTATAAGGATATCATCTTCATTAAGACCTAAACTTGCTTTCTGTTTAATTATATCAAATTTAGGGATATCAGTCTCGGATAAATTAGAGATATACATAAACGGTTTCTGTGTCAACAAAAAGAAATTATAACCCCCGGTATCAGCGCCCAGCTCACCAGCCTCTAACCCTCTTTTCACACTCAACAATATATCTAGCTGGTGTTTCAGCTCTTTATCGTTAGATTTAGCCATCTTAGATACTTTCTGTATCCGCTTCTCTATACTCTGTAGATCAGCCAGTATCAGCTCAGTGTTGATAGTCTGCAGATCAGACCGAGGATCGATCCTCCCTTCGACATGCACTATATTACTGTTTACAAACATACGGATCACCTGACACACCGCGTCACATTCACGTATATGCGACAAGAATTTGTTGCCTAGCCCCTCGCCAACAGACGCGCCTTTAACCAGCCCCGCGATATCAACAAACTCGATAACAGTATGTACAGTCTTCACCGGGTTATATATTTTAGATAGATTATCTAACCTTGTATCAGGCACCTGAACCACACCTATATTAGGGTCGATAGTACAAAACGGGTAATTCTCTACGTTAGCTGAACGTGTTTTAGTTAACGCGTTGAATATTGTTGATTTGCCTACGTTAGGTAACCCTACTATACCGATCTTTAAAGCCATAACCTGTATATTAAATATTTCTAGTTTTGGTTGAAAGTGATAAAAGAATACTTTAAATAAAGTAATTTAACAATAATAAAATAGTGGTTTTTTATGTTGAAGCCTCACAACCTATGTCTTAACCTTCAATTTAGCTGAGGTCTTTATACTCCTTAACCCTAACCTTAACCTAAGCCTCAATCTTAAATTTAGCCTAACTTTAACCTTAGCCTTAACAATAACCAAAGCCATAGCTACTAGTATTAAAAAAAGACAATAATTAAGGCTAAGAATTAACTAAAAATCTTCCACGAAACTATTTTCTAACGAAAGTTTTACAGTTAAAAAAGCAAGATCAAGAAAGAATTTTCAACCAAACTATTTTCTTAGAAAATTTTTGGAGCGAGTGGCGAGATTCGAACTCGTGACCTCAACCTTGGCAAGGTCGCGCTCTAGCCAGCTGAGCTACACCCGCTTATATTAGTATTATATTCTGAATCCTTAATATTTGTCAAAGTAATTCACTTGTTTAAAATAAGAAAATTTGGTAAAATTATAAGAACATACTTAAAGATAATCATATTTATATGGATTTAGATAAAACTATATCGAAGAACGATGCTATTAAGCTAGAATCGGTTATAACCAGCTCTGTTATCCCTGCTGAAGACAAAAAATGGTGGCTATCAAGGGTCAACAGCTTAAACATACGCCAGGCTAAACAGCTATGGAAGATCCTGCACACGACCGATACTAGTGTATTAGATGATATCATCAAAGAGGAGGAAGACTACCAGATACACCTCAAAGCCGAGCTAGAAGATGTGGTAAGAGACGGGCTATCAGCGATATATAAGACCGCCGAAGAAGAGGATAACAAGGTAGAACAGATAGAGCTTCATAACCTACTTGAGTCAGAAGGTATCCAATAATTTTTATATAATGATTACATATAACAAACAACCCATCGGTCGGCTGGTCTATATGACAGTCGAATCAAATATGGAGTCACAGCCAAGCAAACCAGACAAGCTCCCTGAGACGAAAAAAGAGGGGATCAAAGAAACTGATATATCCAAGAACGAGAAGAAAATAGGCGAAGGGATAAACCGGCTATCGAAAGCGCTTAACCCTAAAACTAATATCGATTTAAGAGCCAAAGAACAGGTCTTGAATAAGAAACTAGACGATATAAAGGTTAAAGCCGACACCTCAGACCATCTAGAGAAAGAAGCGAAACTGCGTAAACAATAAATTTTTCTTTTAGATCAAACAAAAACAAAAAATGAGTATACTACCTAAAAATATTTTAGCGCGATATAAAGCTTTCTACGAGGGGAGGTTGGTGTATCAAGAGAAAAATGGTAATTCTGACACAATACAAAATGAATTAGATACTGCTAGTAAGAAATTAGATACTGCTAGTAAGAAATTAGATGATAAGGATAAAAAAAATAGATTTACAGAATTTGGTAAATCTTACCAAAAAGCTGAAAAAGAAATAAATAATGTCAAAAATAAATTTAGAAGCGATAAATACCCAAAAAGCTACAAAAAACTAAACGATTTAGAAAAAAAGATAGATAAACTAGATAAAAAAACAAAAAAATCAGAAGCTCTAATAAAAGCTTCAAAAAATATTAAAGAACATTTAAGAAAAGATAAGAGATATATAAAGGTTAAAGATATAAAGATCATATCTACAGATAAGATTAATCTTACGCCTCAAGAAGCGTTTGATAAATTAAATGAAACAGAAAAAACTAAATATAACGAAATAAAAGATTTTTTGGGTGTTAATTTAGACCCTACTCAAACAAAACAATCTGAATTAGCTATCGCTATGATGGAGTTTGCTAAAATACTTGCTACAAACAAGACTGAAACTGTTAACGAGTATTTCAATAAACTACCGGTTGCTCGTAGAAATCAACTACGTAGACTTGTTAATAAAAGTATATCAGAATTGAAATCAAGCGATGCTGAGATAGGGATAGTTAAAAGATTGCTAAATGACGCTAATTTGAACAAATTAGGTATAACTGATAAAAACTATGACACTGAAGATCTTGCTAAGGTTCTAGCTGCTACTATGGAGGTTACTAGGAAAACAAAAATAGCGGCTGTAAAGAATAAGCTAAAAGAACTAGGGATAATAAATAAAAGTAAAAGAAGTAAAGTTACTGACCAAAAAGATAAATTACAAAAAAGGTTAACATTATTAGAAAAGGGTCAAAAATTGTTTGCGCAACTAAGCAATAAACTCGGCCCGGAAGAGAAAGCAGTTTTAAATCAAGCAAAAGACTCAATAAAAAACAAAGAAACAACACCATACAAAAACAGCGCGCCGTATATCGCGAAGATCAAAGGCCCGCTACAGAAGATATTCGCTATACTTAAAGCGTTATTCTCCGGCAACCAAGCAGAGCTGAAGCATGCTATGGCCGGTAGGGATATGGAGAAAACTAACGCAACCCGCAAGAGAATATTCAAGGATCATCTAGAGAAAATTGATTTAGCTGATGTTACTAGCTCTCTACAAAACGAGACTAATTTCAAGCGCTATATCGAGGCTGGGTTCTCGAAAGAGAGCCAGCTAAAAAGAGGGTTGCCTTATATACCTACCAAATATATTAAAGGCAGGGTAGGTATCGCGATGCTGGGTGAGAACCTGTATGATGTCACACCGCAGATAAAAGATACGTTAGCGAGCAAACTGGTAGAAGGGATAAAGATAGGCACACCGGCTGAGATAAGAACAAGTTTATTGAGTGATCCAAAAAAGCTTGAAGCTATACAGATGATCGGTGGTAAAGAAAAAACTAGCTTAGGGCTGAATAAATTATCTAGTATATTGGTAGGTAAGATACCAGCAGATAGTTATGATGTGTCTATAACTGATAAAGGGTTGGTATTAAAATCTGGTAAAGGGTTTAGTATCACTATACCAAAACAAGAAAACGCGAACGCGATAGTAACTAAAAACGGGAAGGATACAGGATGCGGTGATTGGAAATCAATAACTAAGGCTATAGAACAGCCTGATCAACCTGCAAAAAAAGTTGGGGGGGCAACAAACCAGGCAAAAACCAAAGGAACAACAAAACCAAAGAAGCAACAAAGAAAGAACCAAAAAAAGTCAATCCCAAAAAAAAAATCCCAAAACAAAAAAAAGTAAACAATAATGATAGTTGGTCGTTTATGAGTGATTTTATAAATAGTTTCAAGTAAAATAATAATAATTAAAAACAATTAAAGTAAAGTTATAATAGCTTATAGTAAGTTATAAAATATTTTGGTTTTTATATAACTTTTTCTAAGCCTTATTTGAGGTTCGTTTCAAATTAAAAGATGGTACGATTTTTATCACAGTTTCTTTTAAGATTTTACTTTTGACAGTTCCAAGTATCAAGTTTAATATATGAAAAATGATACTTAAAAATTCGGTTAAAAAGAAATTATTTAATACTAATTTAGACCAAATCTAAAAAACGGTTTTTTTAGTAGGAAGGGATGAGATGAGACCCAAGACAAAAGTTTTTGATCCGTCATGGAGAGACGATATATACGATATAGAGGCTATAGATATGAAGCTGATATTGCCAAACGATTTTGAACGCGAGCAGGGCAAAGATATATGGGTTATGAGCCAGCGGATATTATCTGAGACTATTTTCGGTAAAGAGTACAGGTATGCCGAGATAAAGACCAGAAAAGCTATTGTAAAGAGCAGTATAAGTAATGACATAAGGATGGTAAACGTAAAAACGAACGAGGTGCTAGAGAACTCTTTTATGCTCGATATCTTTTTCCCGCCTAAAGCATGGATGACCGATAGCGCTGAAGAGAGATGTATGATGTTTGCTGCTGCTAAAGAGGCGTCTGGTGATGTGTTTGTTGGTGGGTTAGGGTTAGGTATATACCCTCAGATGGTACTGAACCTGAAACGGCCTATCAATTCTATTACTATCATAGAGAATAACCCTGTTATAATAGATATCATCAAGGAATCTTGGGTTGATACCGAAACCAGAACAAATATTAGTATTATAGAAGCTGATATCGAAGACTATCTACAAAATAGTGATAGGCTATACGATACTATCTTTTTGGATACATGGGAGGACGCTGATTCCAGGTGTTTAGCGAATGTAAATTATCTTATTGATTTGGCGATGAATATATCTAAAGATAGCTCTAGGATCCGGTGTTGGGGGTACGCATTGATGGTTGATACTTTTATAAAGGAGATCAACCTTTACGAAGAGAGAGAGTTATGGGATATGTTGTTGGACAGAAAAACTGATCCGATACTCAATAAATTCGTGCAATGGAGAACTAAAGAAAAAGATAGGCCGACAAAAGAACTGCTAGAAGAGATGGGGCGCGAGATTGCTTTGAATACATCTGCGCGATACAAAAATAAGGGGGATTATTTTACTCCTTATTCTAATAGAGAAGAGATTATGCAGAATATGAATAAATAAATTAACCGAATTAAACTAAACAGGCTTAAATAACCTGTTTAGTTTTGATATTGACATCATAATATAATGGTGTTATTATGATAATCATAAATTATGATCATGATTTTTATGAAATATTTAGTATTGAATACTGGTAATAATGGGGTTTTATTCGAGCTTAAATCAAGGTGTAGTAATAAAGATTTAGTTATTTTTAAGGGGAATAAAGAGGATATGACTACTGTGTATAAGTATATACAGGTGGTAGAAAGCGTTGATACCGAGAGATACAAAAACTTTATTGATATGGCACCGTTTCTAAGGAGTTATAACGAAGATTTATGTAAAAATGAGTGTATTAGAACACTTGAGCTGGATACTATTATATCTATTTAGGTAGCTATTTTAATGGTTCAAACATTTTTGGTAGCTCTTTTATATATCTTCGCTTATAGAATCCGGCTTCTAGTGCCCAATATAAACCGACGCTCTTCATTTAATGATATAAGCTGGATTAAGCGTATACTAAAAAAAATTTGTGACCTTAAGGCGGGCCAATATAAAACTCTAACATTCTGTGGCTCAAGGTATATAAAACAGATATAAACAAAATATTTATAAAACCTTTAAATATATTTATATTTATATATAATATAAAAAATTAAAATATATTAATGTTATACAGGAAGATTTTAGTAGTCTTAGTTATATCTGTTTTATATATAACTATAGAAAAATACTCAGTAAATTGTATCGGCAATACTCAAATAGATTTCAGTAAGGGGTTGATAGTTTTTGCCGGTATAGTGTTTGGAAGGAATATAGGGGGCTTAGTAGGTATAGTCTCAGGGATCCTTGACGCCCTAACAGGTAATATGTTCAGCATCCTTGTTTTACCTATACTCGGGTATATATCAGGCCTATTAAACAAAAACCAGGTAGTATCAGCTTGCTCTATCATACTACTCTATATCATACCTTTTAGTTTCAGGTTCTCAGTAGAAATATTTTACGCAATATTTTTATATATTGTATATATCAATATAATAGTTTCTTTGTATTTATTTTCTTTCGGTTGAAATGGAACATTATATAAATAACAAATTATGGAAGATTATATTGATAGTATTTACTGTTCTGACCGGTATATTCTGTCTGTTCTTCTATTTCTATACTATCTCTTTACCGTTTGTTATAGGGTTTGTGATGATATTGATAACAAAACGTCTAGTAAACTCATACGAGTTTAAAGGTAACACGATAAAAAAATACCTGTCTATATCTGCTATAATCGGGTTCTGGGTGATAGCGATATTTTTTATGTTCCAATACACCAAAACTGAGCTATCCTCGTTAAGTAATGATTATGATTACCCTAAAACAGAGATATCAGAGAAGATAAAAAACACTATAAATAGCTATTTACATCCTGAAGAGTTAGAAGGCGGTACTAACTTCTTGCATTTTTTAATATCATCTAAACGGTTTGAGCATTTTATAGAGAATCTCAACCATATAATAATCAACTGTATACTTATAATCCCTCTGCTTTTTGTGTACTATTTTTATAAATCCAAAGATTTCGTGAAATATATATTTAAGTACGTGAAAATCGAGAAGCTACTTAGCTCGATAGCTAAAGATCTAGAAGACTATTTTATGAACAAGATAAGGATGGCTAACGCTATAGCACTTTTTTCTGGGATTGGGTATTTTATTATAGGGTTGAAAGGCGCTTTCTTGTTCGGGATCCTTACAGGCGCGTTTTATCTTATCCCGCATATAGGGTTCGGGCTATCAACATTAATAGTGACGATAATAGCTGGGTTACAGGGGCCTATTAATCTGGTCAGGTTGAGCGACGGGACACTAAAAAATCTAGACAATCTTTTTTTCTTGGCTATCAATACGCCGGAAAGGATATTTTTGGTCTTGATAATACAGGTATTTATTTTTTTGCTGTCCAAGATATACCTAAAAAAATGTTTTATAACAAAGAATATGCATCTAGACCCGTTGCTGGAGATAGTTTTGGTGCTGGTCGCGGCTAAACTGATAGGTGTTATGGGGATGTTCTTTATTATACCGATATTCTATATATATAAAGTTATATTCGAAGAGATAATAAAAACAGGCTCTACTAATACGTAGAGCCTTAAAATATTTTATAAATCTTTCAACAAATTATCGAACATTTTTATGTAATGGAAATACGGGTGTTTTATATCGTTAAACGCGTTCTTGTATTCTGATATCAATTTAGGTGATATAGATGATCTGTCGTTCTCTATCCGCATCTTATCCCAGTTATAAGTATTTTTAATAAAAGAGTCTAGGTACTCTGATGATACATGATAAAACCCCATCATCACTATATCTATATATGATTGGTAAATAGGGCTCTTAATAGGGATCTTACCTATACTAAAATAACTCACTACATCAAGAGGTTTTATATATATATCAGTTATTATCTTATTGTGTGTAATAATATCTAGATTATTTACTAGCCCAATATCCTCTCTCTCGTTTATCTTACTTAGCTCATAGCTATCTACTTCTATCAGGATACCGTTAGTCTCGTAGTTGGGCTCCTTTGTTAACCCTAATCTTAGCATCCTACCATCATCTGATATCCATGCACGCTTAATATCTTTAACAATAGCAGGGATACCGTTCCTGTAGTAGCCTAAAGTGCTTGCTAAAGAACCTATGTTTACCAAACTACCATACGCAAATATATACTGTCTCATTTTTATATACCTCCTATGATTTGAAAGATTCTCTACATAAAACTATCTTATTATTTATAATATTGCAATATTTTTAGATTTTTAGGTATTGACTTTTAATAAAATGTATGTATACAATATATTAATAATATTTGTTTTGGTGTAGAATAGAAAAAATAAAATTATTTATACTTAAATGACTAACAAAAACGGTATTTCTAAAGAGTTCGCTGAGTTATTATATCTATCTAATATAACAGAAGATTTCAAACAAGAGATCCTTGATATACTACCAGACCTGAACCAGACCCAGATGAAAGAGATGTATAAAAGCCTAAAGATCGAGGAATCGAAAAGGAAATGTATGGGGTTGAAAGTCGATCTAGATCTAAACAATATATAATTTAAATAATATATAAATCTATATGGAAAAGATAAATTATTTTAGTTTTAAAAGCCTCGCTTTAGAATCAAGGTTAATACTAAAAAATAGTACTAAAGAGTTAGTCATGATAAGTGATACACCTAAATTTGATCCTATTGAGATAAAAAAAGAGTACGAGAAGCTCCGATTCGATCCTGAAGAAAACGAGAAAAGGCTAGGCGTGTTAATAAAAAAACGTGCTGATCTTGCTAAGATATCTAACTGGGAGGCAGCTTCTATGATACTAAACAGGATGGATAAGCTTACGCCTGAGACCGTCAAAACGATGATAAAATCGATGAGAAAGATCAACTATATCGAGACCGAGAACAATATAGATGAGCTAGGTGCAGGTACAGGCGAGACTTTTACTAGGATAGTACAAGATTTTGACATCAAATCTATTAACACTGATAAAGATATAGTCTCGCAAGAAAATAAGATCAATCTGCTTAAAAACACCATAACAAAGATATTTAGCGAGATATTAAAAGATAAGAAGAACTATAGTATAAGAACTATAACCGGGTTAAAGAAAAATATTGGAAATATATTATCTTTTTACAGTGGGTTCGAACATACAGCATTACTTAAGCTATTAGAGATATCGAAGAAACCGGATTCAAAGTTATATAACATATTTTTTGATCAAAAAAACGATAGGAATAAACTGTTTGTCGATATACAGGATATGGAGTACGATAGGGCTAAGGAGCTTAGACCTGATAGTCTATTAGATACAAGCGCTGAACTATTAACTAATAACAATATTTTCCATCTGATAGCCGCTAACCCGATTTTTTATGGTGTCTCTATAGGGCTGGTTTCGATCGGCGCTTACTATTTATTGGATTACTTGTTTGATGATAGGAATAAACACATAAATAAAGCTAAAAACGCGGCCGCTATAGGGGTGGTATCATCAACGGTTTTTACAGTAGCTTCAGTGTTTTTTGGTAAGGAAATAAGTAAAGCGCTAAGAGAGATCGGGACAAAAATGTTATGGCAAAAATATGTTGGGAAAGAGAAGAATAGGTTATTAAAAACAGGTAAGAAAAGGTTAAAAAAAGAGATAAAAGGGATCTACAAGAAAACGAAAAATATATATGAGAACTGGATACGTGAATCAAGGGATTACGCTGTGTTTTTGAATGAGTTTTTCCCGTTAGGGGAAGGTGGCTCTTATATCAAACCGAGTCAGCTTAAACCGGCGCTTAAATATAGGTTAATAGATATAGAGAAGAAGCGATATAACAAAGATGATGATATAAGGAGCATTCAAACAACCTATAGATATCTTAATTCGATACTTGATAAGCCGGGGAGAGACCCTAATAAAAAGACTACTATCAGAGAAGAGCTTAGGTTACATGGCGAAGAGACTATCGAAGAAATTATTATTAAACTTAAAAGGATATATAGAAGCCCGTATAATATCATAAGGAACAAGTATCTAGGTGACAAAACAGATTATTTATCTTATTTAGGTGATAAACAGTTGAGGCAGAGACGTGCCTATGATAGTTTTTCCAGCAACGAGAAATCGATGGCTATAAAAGATACCGAGTATCTAAACAAGGTATTCAAAGGTAGTAACCTAAAATATAATACTGTTGGTGTAGCGAAAAGGTATACAATAAAAGAGCTGGTTTACCATAACGAGTATATAGATGATAAGAACACTATTTTAGCTGGAGGTAAAAATAGTTTAAACAAATTATCAGCGCTATTTACAACTCGTGTAATGACCTTAAAAGAGGATGGGAAATACCTTTTTACGCCGAACACACAAATAAGTAAGGTTATAAGGGTGTTAAAGCTAAAAAGACCTGATTTTGAGTTGTCTAGTAACCTTGAGATAGGTAAGCTGATCATATCGAAAAGGATCTCTATATCTGATGCCTTAGGTTTTAAGAGTGCACAAATAAAGCTACAGGATTCTATGGATCGGGTTACAGAGCTTCGAAAAGAGAATATTAAGCTAGCACAAACGAAAGGTAGTAAAGATAGGATAAAGATGAATAAAGAGAGTATCGAGATAGAAATAAGTAACCAGAAATTACTTAAAGAGAAAATACCTATACTAAAAAAGATAAGCGAGATAAAAAAAGAGATAAAAGAGAAAGAAGCGACACTAGATAGGTTGCCAATAGAAGTCTCAACCAAAAATACTGTACTCAAACGAGAGCAGATCATAAACGAGTTGGTCAGTCTGAATTTGGATTTAGATGACGAAAAATTAAAGCTAAAAGGTATAAAAAAGGGAATAAAACGGAATAAAAGTATTATGAGAAAACAGATTATAGAGAAATATCTTTCTGACAAAAAAAATAAGTATAAAAGATATCTAAAAGATATAGAGAACAAGATAGATATTATAGAGAAAAAATTAAAAGTGATCCCTATAAATATAGAGAACAAAGAACAGATTAATACATTAAAATCAGCTCAATTGTCTCTTGAGACACAAAAATCCGAGTACGAGAGAAAGATACATATTTGTTTGACAGCTGATTCCGTTATAAATATAAGAGAGAAAACATTACAAGAGAAAATAAAGACGCTACAAACTAAAATAGAGGAAAAGGTGTTGAAAAATGATAGTGATACTAGTTCGCTCTTAAAAGAGAAAATCGGTAGTTATAACGAGATCTTCAAGACTTATTTAGAATCTAAAGGTATAGAAGATTATGAGCAATTTATCAAATCACCTAAGCTAGAGTCGATCATACTATCGTTCGATGAAGCACAAAAAAATAAGGAGTACATAAAAACCCATAGCGAGTTAGTAAACGAGATAAAATACTATAAGAAACTAGATACTATCAAACATAAAAATGATACAGTAGGCAAGATATCAAAAAATGTTATCGAGAATAAAATAGATCAGATAAACCTAAAAATATACGAGAATAAAAGAGAGCACCTGCTTTTTTTGATCAAATGTATATTCCAAAGGATAGCGTATTTCGAAGATAAATATACTGTCTATAACAAAAAAGATCCATACCTAAAAGAGATTAAAACCAGGTTTAGTAATATCAATGATGCTTTGAAAAAGATTCTTATCAAGCTAAAAAACGAGGTATCAGACCTTAAATCACAAAACACTTTTATCAATGATGCTGTCGCATGTATCAATAGCGATCTTTTTAATAACCGTGAAGAGTATATAGTTGGAGGTAAAATAGCTAAATATATAGTTAAATTTAATAAGATAGATACAAAGACTTTAGAAAAATTTATGCATATAAGCTATACTGATCTAATATCTATGAATGCGGCTTTTAAAGCTATAACAGGTAGTTTGGCGGAGAAAGGTAAACATGTCTTTGAAAAAACTCTAACAAAGATATTTGGGCTGAATAAATACCTAAAGAGTTATGAATCAAGGACAAAAAATCTTTTTGGGTTAAATAAACTCTCAAAGGATTACAGAGAGTCCATGTATTCTCAAATACTTACTTTGAGCTGTTTCCTCAAACGAGATATAATCGAAAAAAACTTGAAGGATTACGCGAGGAACGAGGCTGTTGAGGAAGCTCGGAAAGAGCTTATCATGCAAGGTAGGGAAAGGGGTATAAGTCTCGGTAAAGAAGGTAAAGAGTTATCTGATTACAGCTTATGGTATATGGGAGATAAATTAGAGGATCAAGAAACTCAAGCGATGGTGACAAGATATGCGAAAAGCTATAAAAACTGGTCGTTACAGAAATGCTTATTAGTGCTCAAACATAACGGGTTATTATCATCTAAATATGGTATACCAAGCGAATTAGCTCTTAAAAAAGATTTGTTGAAGAACAATGATACTAATGGTTTACTTGAATTATATGATAGAGAGAAAAAAAATGAGTCTAAAATGTTTTCAAATCTAGAAAGAACCAAAACACTTAGTAAAGAGTATTATAAAAACCTTAGATCAAGGATTGTATTACTTAAAAAGATTAGATCCCATATGGATTACACAGAAGAAAGAACAAATTATTTTCTTTCGATACGTAATAAATTTTCCAGAGGGATCAGTACCATATACCATTCAGCTAATGAAGGCACCCAAAACTTTCTCCATGATTTTTTAGCTAAAGGCGAGAAAAAAATTACCGGTAAAAATATGGTGTTCGATTATATTAGTCCTGAATACAGAGAGCTGATAAACAATATCGATCCTGATAAAGCTACAGCTGATGAGCTTTCAAAACTTGATAAGCTATATGAGTTAGCTATGTTTGAGATGCTTAAAAATAAGTATCCGAACCAAGATATATCGTCGTTGAGAGAGGTTTTGTATAGCGCTGTACAGCTAAGATACTGGGACGAGATTAAAGAGATACTGAAAAAGAAAAAAACGTTGAAAGAAGAGGATATAGATAAGAAAATAGATGTTTTAGAGAAAGAGATAGAGTTTTGGAGTAAAACTAAAAAAGTTGATACAGATAGGTTTAAAGATTTTGTTTCTCGTATCAAGGAGTTTAATATCATAGAGAGATACCATTATAAGGTTATGAACGATATTATAAAGAAACGTGCTACTAAAACAGCTAAGTTAACTACTGGCGGTATGGATTATAGGCATCTATGGGAAATAGGTAAAACCGGTATCTATGTGGTGCATGCTTTCAACCCGATAGCGTTAGCTTGGCATACTTATTTCGAAGAAGATTTTTATTTCGATGATAACACAAAAGATATAGGTTACTGGTTCCCTCATATGGTTATGTGGGTATTACAAGCGAGAGAGATGATACAATGGGTTAATATGAAACTGAACTACAAGATAAGATACACGCCATGGCAGCTATACAAGCGAATGTATACCGGCGAGCTCTGCATAATAGAGGTTATAAACGAGGCCAAAAAAATGAAGAGATTCTATGAAGAAAGCTCTTTGCTTATAAAAAAGCTATATTTTAGAGATATATTTTTGAAAGGTAGTAAATTACATAACAGTTTAGCGAAAACCAATAAACTATACGGTAGATTATTTAGAAGGTTTGAATTCTTGTTCAGATCATCTGATATAGAGATAATAGAAGCGTTAAGTGATGGCCGTATGCCTGGCAGTATAGCTGAAACATCTAAATCGGTTATTGAGTCGAGGTTGAAATCTAATATTATTGACCCGATAACAAATATCGGAGGCATAAAACGGTATGCTACACCTTATAAAACCTTAAGAGGGAGTATAGGTAAGAGGTTAGGTGGTAGTAATAGGAAATTCTTTGTGCATAACGAGCTGTTTACTATCAGTTATAGATACGGGACACTAACCGAGAGCCAAGCTGGATCGTTGATGGATAGAAACGAGCTAGGACGTCTTCTAAATGATCTTTTAGCTAAACAGGATTTCAGCCCTGGGACTAAAAGGATATACTATGACGATATAAATAATGTTATAAGGCTAGAGGATAGTAATGGCGGTAAGATCTATAGACAGATCGATCTAAACACATATAAACCGGCTACCCATAAACTTAAAACCGTTGTCCCTGTTTCCGGTAGTAAACCTAAAGTTAAAGTGTTACCTAACATAAAAAAAGGGAAAATACGTATCCTTGATGATAGCGGTATCCCAAAAAATGTTAAAATTATATCGGCTGATGATAAAGCGTTAAGGAAAACTGTCACTAATAATATATCTAAAATAGATATAAACAAACTATCTTTATCTGATATGGTCAAGAATTATGATGATATACTTAAAGATATAGATATAACAGAAGAACTACAGAAGATGTTTGTTAGTGATAGTGATATAACAACAAGAATCTCAGGTAATAAGCTAGAGAAAAATGATATAATAAAATTTCTATCTAATAATAACGCTAAATTTAAAACTGATAAAAATATCAGTTTTAATATACAAAACAAAATCATAAAATGTAAGATAAAAAATTTCTCTGTTTATCATTATATTGATACTCACCAAGATATTTTCTATGCTTTATTTAAGACTAATAAATCAAAACTATTAGATAAAAAAATAATAGAAAGCGCGAAGACTCTGATACAAGGGCTTGATAAAGATACTAAACTGCTTAGTTATTTTAAAACTTTTGACGAGCCTAAGAGAATATTCGAGGGGTTCAATGCCGACCAATTCAATGTTATAGCTAAAGCCGGTTATACTGACCCAAAAATATTTGAGATATTCCATAAAACTCTAAGGGGTAGTTTTTTTAGTAACATAGCACAAGCAGACGCGTATATAGATTTACTGGATAATATTAAAAACACCTCTAAGAAAGGCGGAATGATACCTTTAATAAAAAAATGGAGACTTAACAGCGCTTCAGAGCTACTTGATTTAATGACTAACCTGGATACAGTAAAGAATTTCATGGAGACACGTAAATTAATGAATAGCGCGTCACTAAGATTTTCTAACGGGTTTATGGCTAGATCCTTTGTTCGGTTATCTAATTTAATACCGGGATATAAAATAACCAACCATACTAAACTAATCGAACGTATGTCTATCGGCGGTAAGATGAGTTTAACATTCGGTAGTGTATTTGCTCTATTTGATTTTATCTCGGCTGGTAGCGAGTTAGGCGAATACCTAACCCTAGGCAGAGAATTAGAAGATGTATTAGGTGATAAAGAAACATCTAAAGCACGTATAAAATATAACTGGGGCCAATCAGCACGGCTTTTAGCTGTCCCATTATACACAGCTTCAGGCGGTGTACAGGTATATGCTATAATGAGAGGTACAGCTACCACAGGCGCTACTTCTAGTCTTGTATTAGCAGTACTAGCAGTCTCAGCATCCAAATATGCGAAGACAAAAGAGATAGATACTTATAACGTTATGAGTGTCACTGAATGGGGTGATTATATGAAGGAACATGGTGAGCTAAATTATGTGAAGAAAATGATAGATCTACCGTTAGGTGAGCTAGCTGGTGTTTATAGTAATAGTATAAGTATATTGTTCCCTGGTAGTTGGATAGATAAACATATAGAATCACAATTTAATAGATATAAGACACAGCTAGAAAGTTACCTGGGTAATGAGATGAAATACGTGTTATACACTGATACTAATCTAAGGAGCTATATGTATGATACAGAAGAGAAACAGTTATCTTATTTCAAGGAGCTTGATATATTAAGTAGACTAATCAAACAAAAAAACGATAAAAATATTCTAGACAAGAATCTAGATAACGAGATAAAAGAGAAGCGGATATTAGTTAGAAAGATCCAGGACAGTTTTAATATAATCAATAAAGATAAACTAAAGGTATTCACTGATATAGCGATGCAGTATTTAGATGCTTATAAACCTGTACCGGATTTTTACAAGAAACAAGAGGACGAAACCGAGAAAGAGATGTTTGTAAGAGTATATACTGGTCTCAAAGAGAAGATAGCGTTATCTATTATGTATGCTAGATTGAAGGTTTATAGGGAGATAGCTAAAAACGCTTTAGCACGTAATAAGAAATTAGGCGATATAGAAACTAAATTTATTAGTTATCTTTTCGGTAAGAATCTATCTTATGAGATCAATATAGGTAGATGGTCAAAACTGAATATCAATCTAGTTGATAAAGATTTTGGTAATAAATATCTCACACATAAGAAGCTTAAAGAAATCCTTGAAGCTTTTGATGAGGATAAAAGGGGGTACGGGTTAAATAAAATCAAAAATAAAAATCCGATACTATACAGGAATTTCAGGTTACTTGAGTCGAATGAAGTACAAAAATATATATATCTATATAATGTATTACTTAAACATAAAGATAAGCTGGATAACAGAAACATCCTTCTTAAAAGCGAGTATATATATAACTTACTTAACGATTTCTATTTGTTTACCAAAGACAGTGTTACTTTTGATATAACACAATATGATGCTAAAGATATGTCTAAAATCGATATATTAAAGATGCTACAAACTATGAACAATAAGCTGACTCAAGTCTCAGATAGTGATTATAAAAGTATATTCTTAGATTTCGCTAAAAAACACTCAAGACGGTTCTCTATTATTAATAGGCTACAAAAGAAAGTGTTTAAGTTACCTAAAAATTTTATCAAAGAGACACTTCAGACACCTTTAGAAATAAAGGAGAGCTTCGATAAGGATACAGATTTTTATGATAAATCTGATATAAATGAGATTGTAAAGTACGGTGACGAGTATAGGTTTTATTTCAATAAAGAAGGAGAACTGTTTTATAATAACGATTTGATGTTTAGCGCTGTTGTTACTGATATAGAAAACACTAAAGCTGAGGTCCTATTACGGTACCAGTTTATAGAAGATTTCCTTAACGAGGTGTTAAAAGAACTAAAAAATAAGAGAGATTGGTTTAAACTGGATAAAGATTACTTAGTCAATAAACTAGATGACATAAATATATATAAAAACCTAAAAGATTGGGAGAAAATCTCTGAATGGGACGATAAAGATAAACGGTTGATCCTGGATATAATAGATGATTACGAGTTTAAAATAGTAAACAAGGATATATATATGAGGAATATATACTTAAAATATGAATCAGGCCCATATAAACCTGATGCAGCTACGATCAAAGGCGATAAAGATATCTTAAGAGATTATGATATAAAGAGAAGCACATTATGGGATGATATACCTCTAAAAATATTTTTGGATAACAGAAAAGATATAAAAGTGATGATAAGTAATTTATACTATATAGTAGATAATCTAAGGAACACTAAAGATAAAAAGCTTCTAGAAAGAAGTGAATATTTATTAAATAGATGTTTGATGTATAATAGTGATAAGAGTACTAGAAAAGAGTTTAGAGGTAAAAGTAGTATCACTAGTGTAAAAAAATATATCAAAGATATCGATAATGAGATATATAATATCAATACGGAGACCAAAAAAAGTGATATTACTGAGCATATTATAAGGAAATATTATTTTGATCATCCTGAGATAAGAGAATGGTTTAGAATACCGGTATCTTATATAAAAAAACAGCTCATAAATACCAGTCTATCAAATACTATAAAAGATTTGATCGGTACTACAGAATTTAAATATAATAAGAATACAGGTAAATTCTTGAGAAGATTGATTAAATTATAAACTATATCTTAATTAATACAAATATGTTAGATATTATAGATAAATTCATCCCAAAAACAAAGATAGATATAAACAGATTTATGAGTAAAGAAGATAAAGAGAAGCGATACAAGATATTATCTAACTCTAGATTAGAAAGAGAAAAACTTATGAAACAAATTATAGAAAACCTAAAATAACCGAACAATTAATATCGTATGAGGATAAAACGTACACTAAAACAGGGGAGGATAGAACACATAAAAAAACTTATGAGTATATCATCTATACCGGAAAACGAGAAAAAAACATGGAATAGATTATTACCTAGTATGAACACAGAAGAAATAAATAAATTGCAAGTAGTACTGGAACGCGAGATTACAGATCTAGCAGATATTTATTTGAAAGTGATGCAAAGGAAACAAGAATCAAGGGGTTTTGATTACAAAACAGAATACGGCGAAGATTTTAATCTTAAAAATCCTGAAAAGAAAGATATAGATTTAGATGAGATCAAGGCAAACGAGCTTGGAGATAATATTAATCTATTAGATAAAGAAAAAATAAAAGAGATAAAAATACTTAAGAACCTTATTAATGGGTGTACCTTTATCGCATCAGAAAAGAAAAAAGCTATGATAGAGGTCTCTAAGTATATGCCGATATATATAATAAAAGATTTCCAGGATGTTATAATAAGAGAAGGTTTAAGATCGATCAAAAAAAACATTAAAGCCCCTATTATTAACAAAAACCTTATCGTTACTAGAGGCTATATCTCAAGATATGATATAGATAACCCGGAATATATACTTGAAACACTTTCAGGCAACAAATATAATCTAGTATCGAAAGAGATCGATCTTGAGATATTTAATAACAAACGAGTAGAATTAAAAGGGGTAAAAGAAGAAAGTTTTATATATATAAAGAAAATACATTTAATATAAAAATCATGTTAGAAAAAAGATTATTATACAAAATAGAGAAACTACCTAACACTAAAGCTTTTTCAAAGGAAGTACTAAAATACTGGAACCAGTATGAAAAAAAAGAGGATTTTAGGTCACAGACCGAAGGTATAGTAGATAAAGCTAAACTAGATTTACCGGGAAAGATTTTTAGGTTTCTAAAAAATAATAAGTTATCCCAGAAAAAGATCGAAGACAAAATAAATACCTTATGGAAACAGATACACAATGAATTAGTAACTTCTGATAAGAATATATTATATCTAGAGTATACAACGATTTTTAATGTTCTTAAATTACTGTATAAATTAAACCCGAAACAATCTATCAAATACATAAAAGAAACATTATCAGAAAAATTTGATAGAAAAGATACAAAAAGGGTCGCAAATATTATAGATAAAATCTTTTTATTATATGAAGCGACAGATAACAAAGATGAAGTCCATAGTTTAATACAGAATATACTGGATTTTGAGCTTAAAGACTCAAAAATAGATGATACCATAGTAGATAAAATAATATTTTATATTCTAGATATTTTATCATCCCTAAAAATCGATGAACTAAAAATACTTGATATTGAGTATCCTTTTCTCGACTCAAAATTAATATCTTTTATCAAAGATCAATTCCAAATTGATAGTTTCCTAGATATTTTAACGAGTTTATATGATCAGGTAGTAGAAATATTGGAAGCTTCAAATAATACTTTAAAGGAAGATAATGAATCTTTGAAGGAGTTAAGTAAAAATTATGGAGACAAGGAAACAAAAATAATTTTATCTATTTTTAAAGGTGTTGAACGTGATAATATATCAATGAAAACAGTAAAAGATTTCTTAAATAGTCTTGATAAGAAACAAATACTAAAAATAATAAAAAAAACTTTAATAAAAGATTAATAGAAATATTAAATAAATATTATGTCTTATAACCCCCAAGAATTTGCATTGTTACTATTTGAATCAGTTATACCTGATGAGGTTAAAAATATGATAATAAGTGATATCCTACCCCAAATGACATTAGCAGATATAAAAGATCTGTATGAGATACTAAAGATAGAAAAAACCAAAAAAGATACAATAAAAAACAATATAGAAAAAAAACTAAAAAAGATAACAAAAACCTTGATAGACAATTAACCTTTTATTATATCGAGTGTCTCACCTTTAGATTTCCTTACTATCTTAGCGATAGAATTATCTTTTATCTTACCTTCCAGAATCTTTTCTGATAATACATCTTCGATATATTCCTGTATAACTCTCCTAACAGGTCTGGCACCATACTCAGGGTTATACCCTTTCTTCGCTAGGAAATCTACTATCGCGTTACTATACTCAAGTTTGATACCTTTTTCATCTAACCTTGATTGTAGCTCTATTAATCTTAGTTTAACTATCTTCTTTATACTTTTTTGGTTCAACGGTTTAAAAACAATAGTTTTATCTATCCTATTAAGGAATTCCGGTCTGAAACTGTTCTTTAGTTCTTCGAGTACTTGCTCCTTTTTATCGTTATACTGGGTTTCAGCTTTTTTTAGAGCATCATCAGTTATATTAAATCCGATAGAAGCAGCTTCGTTAGTTAGAGCTTCAGCACCTATATTTGAAGTCATTATAATTATAGTATTCCTGAAATTCACTTTCTTGCCTTTTGAATCGGTTAGATACCCATCCTCAAATATCTGTAGAAGTATATTAAAAAAATCTGGGTGCGCTTTCTCTATCTCATCAAATAAAACGACAGAAAAAGGTTTTCTCCTTACCGCCTCTGTTAACTGCCCGCCATCCTCATACCCAACATACCCCGCAGTAGTACCGACAAGCCTTGAGGTCGAATGTCTCTCCATAAACTCACTCATATCAATCTTTATGAGCGCATCTTTATTATTATAAACTATTTCAGCGAGCCGTCTAACCAGCTCGGTTTTACCTACACCGGTAGGCCCCAGAAATATAAAAGAGCCTATAGGTCGATTACTATCGGTTATACCGGTTCGTGACCTTCTTATAGCTTTAGAAACTTCTGTGATAGCATTATCTTGACCGATTACATACTCTTTCAATAAAGTCTCTAATTCAAGTAACTTCTTCATCTCTGATCTAACGAGTTTTTGCACAGGGATCCCTGTCATCCTACAAATAACCTCAGCTATATCATTAGAATTAAGTTTAGCCTGTTTGCTTTTAGGTAGTTTCTGGTTTTTAATATCTTCTATCTCTTTTTCGTATTGTTCCTGTTTCTTCTTTAGTTTCAAAGCTTTTTCATAATGTTGATTAGATACAGCTTTTTGCTTAGATATTTCTAGCTCTTCTATTTTTTTTTGTTTTTCTCTTATTACACCTATATTACTCTGTGATCTGGTACCTTTAAGAGAAGCTGCCTCGTCTATTAAATCAATAGCTTTATCAGGTAGATACCTTTCTGTTATATATCTTTTAGATAAAGTGACAGCCGAATTAATAGCATCATCAGTTATAATTAGATTATGGAAATTTTCATAGGTATCCTTAATCCCATTCAAAATCATTGTAGTGGTCTCGCTATCAGGTTCTTCCACCTGTACCATCTGGAACCTCCTTTCAAGCGCTTTATCTTTTTCTATATATTTCCTGTACTCATCAGTAGTAGTCGCACCAATAACCTGTAAGCTACCTCTAGATAATGCAGGTTTTAGGATATTCGCTGCATCCAAACTACCTTCAGCAGACCCGGTCCCAATAACAGTATGTAGTTCATCAATAAACAAAATTATATCATTTTCAGTTTTAGCTGCTTCATCTATTATATCTTTTATCCTCTGTTCAAACTCACCTCTATATTTAGTACCTGCAACAACAGAGCTCATACTAAGAGATAATATCCTTTTATTAAGCAAACAATCAGGTACCTCCTCATTTACAATAGCTTGTGATAACCCTTCTGCGATAGCTGTTTTACCTACCCCCGGTTCACCAACAAGCACCGGATTATTTTTGTTTTTCCTATTCAATATATTTATTACCCTACTAATCTCTTTAGATCGACCAATTATAGGATCTAGCTCTGATTTTTTTGCTTTCTCTATCAAATCAACAGTAAAATAATCTAAAGCAGGCGTTTTAGAATGTTTATTTTTTTTAATTTTCAATGTACTTATATTCTCATTATTCTCATCTTTATGTTTATATGCATCACTATAATCTTCCATCTTATTTAAACCTACTAGCGCGCCTTGCAACCCCTGTAAAAAAGTATCTATCGTATGTTCTAAGTTTTTGGATTTTTTCTTAAAAGTGTTAATTTGATCAAACATATTAATTATTTTTTCCTCTAAATGATCACTATTTATATGCATACTCAAAAGTATATTAAAAGCATTGTTACTTTTATTTTTCAATATCCCATACAACAAATGTTCAGTCCCTATATTTGAATGTTTATAATTATAAGCAGTTTTAACAGCCAACTCTATTATTTTATTCAATGCGTTAGATAACCCGTTTTTCATATTCTTTTTCTCGATTCCTATATTTTTACTATCGCTAAGTATCATTTTAATATTTTCAAGTGATAACCCTGTACTAGTCAATATGGAAAAAGCTAATGATTTCGGGATACTAAGTAATCCTATAAGTAAATGATCAGAACCGATATAATTCTTTTTCATAGTTTTTGACTCTTTCTCTGCTATTTGTAGAGCAAGCTTAGCATTAGGTGTAAATCTATCAAATGGATTCATAATTTATAATTTATATTTTATTTCGTTTTATATTAACATTTTTTTTTATGTTTGCGAATAGTAAAAGTATTGCAAGATATAAAAAATATTCTATAAATGATAGTTTAACATATTTTTTTGAAATATTATTCTAGGGTTATACTTTGTTTGAACCCTCTAAAAAAGGTTTCTATATCCATCTCTTTTTTCCCTTCAATTTGTATTTTAATTAATTCAATTATCCCGGTTTTACACTGAATAAAATACCTTTTATTATCAGAAGTATGGATATTACCCGGTTTTTCTTTTATAGAAACATTATCTATATACTTGATCTCCTTAAATTTAAGGAATCTATTATTAATTTTAGTATATATGCCCGGCCAAAGATGGTAAGCCCTATATTTATTGTATATATCCAAGGCACTCTCTTTTTTAAAATAAACATATCCATCAATTTTCTTTATCTTTTTACAATATGATACATCTAAAACATTTTGAGGGATAGGTATTATATTCGGATCTAAAGCTTTTAATAACATACTAGAAGCTAATACAGAAAGTTTTTTAGATAGAATTTCGTATGTATCGTCTAAACCAATATTTAATTTCTTTTGTAATAAAATATCACCGGCATCCAACTCTTTCACGATTTTTTGGATACTAATACCAGTGAAATTATCACCATTTAAAAGAACATTTTGGATAGGGGATGACCCTCTATATTTTGGTAATAAAGAAGCATGAACATTGATTGGTATAAATTTCGGTAAGTTAAGAATACTCTTTGAAATAATCTCCCCATAAGCTATCACAACGATATAATCTGGTGATATCTCTTTTATCAAATTATAAGATTCAGTCGAATTAATAGATTGAGGTTGATATATATTTAAATTATTTTCTAATGCGAATTTTTTTACTGGAGATTCTATTAATTTATTTTTACGAAAATCTTTCGTATCTTTTTTGGTTATTATTAATTTTAACTCATATTCAACAGTTTTATTCAATATATTTAACGAAGGTATACAAAATTCAGGAGTACCTAAAAATATAATAGACTTTTTTTGCATAATAAAAAATATTAATTTAAACTATTTAAACATTATTGCTACTTTAAAGCAAATATAATTGAAAATTATATATTTATAATGTCAAGATATTTAGATTTACAAGAAAAATAAATTATTGTATACTGAAGATAAAGCGAAGCCCTGTGTGTGTCTTTAGAGAAAAAAACCAATATAAACCAATATATCTAGCTATATACTAACTTAAAACGCTTTGAAAAAATTTGAAAATAAAGTAACGGCTGAATCTTATAAAGAAGATATTAGTCAACAAAAGAATATTGAGAATGTAGAAAACAATGATATAGAAAATTTATTTAATAGCTTATCAGAAAAACTTCAAATTAGATCTATTTATTTAGAGGAATTAAGAAATAATAATAATCAAGATTTATGGAAAGAGAAAGTAGGTAGTATAATATTAGGGCTAATAGGTAACGATAAAATAGAAGATATAAGAAAAAATTCAATAGATCTAGAAAAATTATTAGAAGAAGCTAAAAGTAAAGCAGATGAAATAAATGAAGAAATAATTAATTTATTACCTCAAGATATATATAATACATTAAATGGTAATAGAAATTTATTATTCTATGAGATAGTAATTGATTTGTCAGTTTTACTTACTATTAAATATACAATAGAAAATGTTATTAAAGAAGTAGATCAAGCCTTAACTATAAAAAAAGAAGACATATCGGATAAATTAAGAAAAAATATTCAATACTGGAAGCAAAACAAAAAAGATGAATTATCACAAATAATAGAAACTATAAAATCTTTACCTAGATTTAATGTAATAAAGATACAAAAAGTATATCTTAAGTATTTGGAAAAAAGCAAACAAGAAGTAACAAAAAGGATACAAAGAAATATTGATTTAAAAACTAATTATTTCAAATGCTTATATCAAGGAGAGTCTATTGCATTAGAAGATTATTTTGTTATAATGTTATCAGAAATGCAAAACTAAATTATGAAGAAAGCACAAAACGAAAATAATGGCTCTATAAGGGAAATATTTAAATCAGAAACTGATTTAGATAAATTTGTATTAGAAAATCCTGTAAAACTTATTAACTCTATAGGTCCTAGTTTATACAATATAATAAGCATGCTATCAAATGAAATTAGTGAAGAACAAGTTTTATTTGAATTAACGAATCAAATAAATAGAATAAATGGTCCTAAGAAATGGTATGAAGATAATATCGAGGAAAGAGAGAAAGATGAAGTATCTAAGCCAAGATACTTTAAAAGAGTAATTGAGTTAAAAAAATTAAATCAATCTATAACGATAAGATCAGCAGATCCATCTCCTAATGTTATTGATAAAGAAATTGAGGATATACAAAATCTATAACGATAAGATCAGCAGATCCATCTCCTAATGTTATTGATAAAGAAATTGAGGATATACAAAATCTATATAGAACTGTTCATATAACACCTAATAATGTAGAAGACGTTATAGATCCTAATGGAAAAAGAAGTTTTAAGAAGTATGGTGGTATGTTTTATTTACCAACGAAAGAAGATATAAGATATTTGATTAAAAATGGATTAGTAGTGTTAGGTGAGATTCAAGATAGAAGAGGGACGAAGAAAACTATATCTTGTTTCACAGCATTATTAACAAATATATATAAAGATTTAGAAGAAATTGATAATAATTTGAGAAGCGGTAAAACAGTAAAATCTAAACTTCCTTCTTTAGCGGGGATAGAGTTAGTAGAAAATGTAGAAATTTTGTTTGATGAAGAAAAAATTCATAGTATTGTAGCTAAATCTAAAAGAAGAAACAAAAAGATATGTTGGCTTTGCGATATCCTAGTAGATTCTGAATATCAGGGTAAAGGTGTTGGTCCTGTTATAGAAACTGAAGGCTTTAAAGAGTTATCTGTTCATCATGGGTATGATTTTGGTATGGGAGATATATACAATTTGATATCAGGAGGAAAGGATGCAAAAGCTGATCAAGACAAAAAATATAGAAAGCTTGATGCAGCTAATAATAGAAGTAATAAAATGCATATAAAAATAATGAAAGGAGAAGTAATCGGTGATAAGAATAGACTTTATAAAAGGATAGGTCAGTCTGAAGAAGCATGGACTATAGCTATTTATCCTCAGGTAATAAATTTTAATTTAAATCGCACTTTAACTGACCCTAAATTTATAACAGGGTATACAAAACATGTTAAATTTTAATTTAAATCGCACTTTATTAACTTTCTCTAAATTTATAAAAGAGTTTATTAGTCATGTTATTAATATCTCCGCTTATTAAATCTAATTTATACTGTATATTTTATATAAAGCAATGTTTTATATTTAATAATATTAGCTAGATTATGCATATACTAAAAAATTTATAAGCCTAAGGCGATATAGTTTATTTCTTATTCCATTTAAATCTTTTGTAGCTTCTACTCATAAATATTATACCAAAAAGTAAACATATAACTGCAATAATTTTATTAAACGATGGTATCCTTTGATATATAAATATCTCTATGGATAAAGGGATAAAGAATGCGCCAATTAGTTGTAGTGTAATAAATCCCATATCTTTATATTTCTTTATCAGATGAAAATATATATAGTATGGTATTGAAGTAAAAGTTATCGCGAATAAAGCAATATATACAAAATCTAAAATACCTAAATTAGGTATATGGATAAACGGTAAAAATAGCAAACAAATAATACCGGCTATTAATGATATATGAAATTGAAATAATGTATACCGATTAAATATTTTTAATTTTATTTGGTAAATTTCAGAGAAATATGAATATAACCCAAATGAAGCTACTACTATAGCTAGCCACAGTTTGCTTTCTAGATCCCATGAAGGTTCATTGAATAATACTATCTGTCCTATTGTTATTATCGAACCATAAATATAAATATATTTGTTATTCTTTTGTATTTTATATAACGATATGAAACTGAAAACACCTATAATAAAACTTAACGCTATAATATAACTTGAAGGTGATGTCCCTAACAAGGTTTGATAAGTAGCAAAAGCTGTAGATAAAAGACAACAAGATAAAATTATCTGCTCTTTATTAAAAATAGGTAATTTTTTTGAGTATGATTTACGTTTTTTAAAGTATTCTATATATAGAACAAATCCAACAAAAATAGTTACAACCCAAAACCTTATAAAGGTTATAGTAAAAGGTGTTATATTTCGATGCAATAAAATTCTTCCAAATATCGGATACAACCCCCATAATAATGATATTATGACAAAGAAAATTAAATCTTTTTTTTGCTCAAAATAATTAGCTTTCATTATGCAGTTAAGATTATCATTCTTATCTATCTGCATAGATAAATTTTTCCATTCCCTGTATGTTAAGTTTTTTACCCAGGCAGTTAATACTGTTATCTCTTTATTACCTTTTATATTATATCTAAGCTTATTTTTTATATTTTCCGGTATCTGATACACAAAATCATTTATCTCTTTAAGAGAAGAACTTATTTGTATCACTTTCGACGATACTATCTTACTGTTACTTGAATTATCTATTTTATTGACTAATATTTCCGGATTAATTTCACCTTCAGCAATTTTTTGGAAAAAATTATTTATGTTTTTTGCGTTATACTCCTTAAACCATCTTTTTATGATTTTAGTATCAATCTCCTCTATAAACCCTTTTCTTTCTCTAGTTAATTCTTTTTGTAGTAAGGATTCACCCATTTTAACTTTTTCCTCCGGACTAACGCATTTAAGACCTACTTTGATACATGATAATGCAAGAGCGGTATCCGCATACTCAAGCCATTCGTATTTAACTTTTCTTTCGTTACTAAAATGAAAATATATAGTATCATTCTCTTGTAATGGTTGATAGAAAGGTGTACTTATCCCATTTATATACCCTTTAGTTAGATTTAATGCTCTATGTCCATAAGAATAAAATGCAGCATCTAATAATGTAGAATTAGCAGGTAATAATAAAGAATCATCTTTAACCGTATGTACGATTATAGATGATTCCAAGATATCGTGTTGTAGCTGATTCCAAAAAAGCTCACTATCAAGTTTTTCTTCTTTTGTCACATGCTGAATATTATCTACCCATGCTAGTTTATCAGAATGGTTTAATTTATCAGAAAAACAATACAAAGTTATACCATATTTAAAATATTTTAGCATATCATCTGTACCTATCTTAAACAAAATACTTTGCCCTTCTTCATAAAAAATATTGGTATGTAAACCTTTATAACCATTATGTGTTGGATGGTTGATATAATCTTGTATAGAATTATTTTCTGCTTTCCATATACTGTGTAATAGAAATAATACTTTATAACAATCTTCAATGCTTTTAGTTGTTATCCGCAATGATAAAGGTAATACCCCTCTTAACTCTTCTTTAAAATGTATCTCTTTTAGATGCATCTCCAACAACGAGGGTGTCTCATTTTCTATCCTAATGATACTTTTATTCGTATCGATACTTAATAGTTTTGATTTTACTTCAGGTAAAATATCCAAACTTAATTTTTTCTCCTTATTTTGTATTTTTGTTAGGATATTGTAGCTCTTTTGGTCTATATAAGGTATACATAGATCCTCTAATTCTTCTTTGAGTTTATTAATACCAAGTTTATCTGCAATCTTAACAAAAACATCTAGTGTCTCTTTAGCAATAGATCTCTCTTTTTGGTAGTTATTATGCCCAGAAAGAGTCTCCATATTATGTAACCTATCTACAAGTTTTATAACTGCTACTCTTATATCTTTATGCATAATCTTAAACCATTTCCGTAGAGATTCGATCTTGTGATCTAGTGTTTGAGCCTTTCTAAACATGTTTTTAGAAAACTTAGTTAACCCATTTATTAGATTCCTTATCTCCCTTCCAAACTCTATCTCTATCTCGTCTAGTGTCAAATCTGTATCTTCTACTGTATCATGAAGGATAGCCGCTATAATACTTTGTTCATCAGTATTATATTTAGTTAAATAATATGCAACAGTTAAAGGATGCATTATATAAGGCTCACCACTTTTCCTTAATTGTCTATTATGCAGTTCTCTTGCTAAAGTAAAAGCTTTAATAATATTTTCTGTATTAAACCCTAATTGATTAGAATAATGAATAATATCATTCATTAACTCATCTATCTTCTGCATAATTTAACTATAAAGATTTAATAACTAAAATATCTATTTTAGAATTACTAATTCCATTTATATACATACATATTATCAAATAATATTATTCTTTTACAATGATAATTTAATTTTTTTTGTATATTTTATAAGGATTTTTTAATATCTGTTTACTTAAAAAGATTTTTGTACTTTTAGATATTACTATTTTGCTTCATAAAAAATTACGTGAATTCTTTAATACTTTTTAGCTGTAAAGATCCGTTGTTAGGTATTAATCTAACGATATAGTTAGATAATATTATACTAATAAACATAGAAGTTTTTACTGCCATAGCGAAAGATAGAGATATTTGATTAAAACTTAAAGCTACAGTAAGTATTATGATAGAAAACTCGCTTATCTGCCCTAATCTTAAACCTATCTCTTTACTGGTTTTAAAATTATGATTACGGAGTTTAGAGAAAAATGTATAAATCAAAGGTTTTATTGCAAGGATTACAACCAATGAGAATAGTATTACATCAATATAATCATTGATTATGCTTAAATTAAGCTGTGCCCCTAGTATAAAAAAGAAAAGTATCATAAAGAAATCGCGTATAGTTTCTGATTTATAGACAAATATCTTTAATTTATTCTCAGGCAACGCGGTTAACGATATACCGGCTATAAATGCACCTATCTCACGCGATAGATGTAGCATCTCACCGGCTTCAGCTAATAAGAAACACCAAGCTAATCCGGTCAAGAATATTAGATCTTTCCTTTTCACCATAGTTTTCAAAACCTTACTTAAAAGAAATTTCTCTAATATAAATGTCCCTGAGACTAACAAACATGCGTTTATAAGTATCTTAATTAAACTATATAAACCGGATAAATTCATTATATTACTATTACTGTTTATTAATATAAGTGATACTACAGCTAGTAGATCTTGTATTAATAAGATACCGACACATGTATTATATACAGTTTCGCTTACATTAGTATTTTCATGCATTATACGTAAAACTACTATAGTACTAGAAAAAGATAAAGCTATCCCAAGATACAGTGATTCGATAAAACTTAGATTTGTCATAAACCCTATCAGGAAACCGAAAGGTAATATAGATAAACATGATCCGATAGCAATTAGATAGCTATTTTTAAGTGTTTTTTTTAGTCTATTGGGTTTAAGCTCAAGCCCTATAAGATATAATAGGAGTATTACTCCAATCTGAGATATTGCATAAAAGAATTGTTGATCTTTTATTAATGAAAAACCGTAAGGCCCTATAATAAGACCTGCTAAAATATATGCTACTATTAAAGGTTGCTTAGCATATTCCGCTAATATACAAAATAAAGCAGTAGAAACTAGTATTACAGATAATTCTAAAATTATGTTTTCCATATATTATTTAAGAGTATATCTCTCGATTATATCATATTATATGTAATAAATAAATAAGATTGCTAAAATTTTTATATTATACAAAACTGCTTAAAAAATTTTATTTTTTATTATCATGACTGTTTAAATGCAACTAAGATTTAGTTACAAAATTGAGGATTTATAGCAAAGTTTTGTATATTAAAGTTTTATTTCTGATTTTTTTAGGTAGGAACCTATATTTGATTACAAACTGAACTAGTAGCCTTATATAAAAAAAAGCATTAGGATTTTAAGAAATATAAAGATACTTTCTTGCGCAAATTCCTATGGGTGAGCCCCAATTCTTTTAAGCCCTGTATCCTCTTCTAGATTAAACATTATATTCATATTTTGTATACCTACATGAGCGCCGCCTTTTCCTATGCTATCTAAAACGCTATAAACAACAACTCTATTACGTTCATCATCATAATCTAGACCAATAAAACAGTAGTTAGTCCCAGCCACAGTACTAACCCAAGGATAAGGCTTATATTGCCAGCTAGTATTTTTATCTTTAGGTAAACGATATATTCTTACAAATTTCTCGTTAAGATAAAAGCTTTCGTATATACTAAACAACTCCTCTAACGATGTCCTATTTTTAGGGAAAACATGACATATATCTAAGATTCCTCTCACAATGGGAACATAAGCAGAAGAAAAATGTACAGTCACTTTATTATTATTTAATAAAGATAACTCCTGTTCGATTTCATAGGTATGACGGTGTTTAGTAACGTTATAAGGTACTATATTATTAGCTATCTCAGGATGATGTATAGATTTATGTAACATTGCACCAGCACCAGCAGTACCTGATAGCCCATCGATGATAATCTTCTCGTTATCAATAAAATTATTTTTTATTAAAGGAGCTAACCCCAGTATAGCAGCAGACGAAAAACAGCCTGGGTTAGCTATAAGTCTAGCTCCTTTTATCTCCTCCCTACGTAGCTCAGGTATGCCATAAGGCGCCTCCTTTATCAGCTCAGGCGATATATGTGTTTTATTATATATCTTTTCCCATACTAATGGATCTTTTATCCTGAAATCTGACCCTAAATCGATTACTTTATGACCTGAACTAATTAAATCAGGCACTATCTCCATAGGCAACCCTGAAGGTAGCGCTAAAAATACAATATCACATGGAGTTATATCATCAGGATGTATAAAATCAATAGCAGATCCGTATAGATTAGGATGAGAGAAAGAAATATTATCAGCTTTTCTGCTTGTCGCCCATGAAAGCGTAACATCAGGATGTTCAAGCAGTATTCTTATAGCTTCGCCCCCCATATACCCAGTACCTCCATACACACCGGCTTTTATCATAATGCTTGAGTTATTTATATTCGTTTAAACCTAACCTATGGATAAGCCTATTCTTTAGATTAGTTATTTCAGTTTCATAGATATTAGCATCGCTCCATAATATGAATAAAGCGTCATCAGATATCAAGTAAACCCTATCGCTATACTTCTTTAGTTTCTTTATCTCATTAAGTAAGCTACTCGAAGATACGTATTGTATTACGATTAAACCTAATTCCTTTGAAGGGTTAGTCTCTTCAATAAAAACATGCATCTTAGTAGCTAAGATTTGATCTATATCGACATCTTTATATATATTTATAATAAACTCATCATTTAAAGCGCCAGGGTTATCTGTGACACCAATAGATCTAGATTCATCATTTATCTTGGAGTATTTAAAACCGATAGGGATTTCGCTAGCTTCTAGATTATATTCAGGTGACAAAGATTTGGTAGTTGTACTATTCTGGATACACCCATAAAACGATAAAAAAATCATAAGAACCAAACAGATTTTTTTCATAGTTAATGTATTTAAAAGATATTTCAATATTATTTTTCTTAAAATGCTTATTTAATTTAGACAAAAACTAAAATTTTTTCAAGTAAATAGATATTATATGAACACATATTGTGCTTAAAATATTAAAGAACTAATCTTTAAACACTTACATATAAAATTTCTAATTATATGAATATAATGTACAAAATTTCTATCTGGTATGAGATGCCGTTAGTATATACCTAAAAATGTTTACAAAATAAAGAAGGATGACAATAAATGTATCCTATATTACAAAAGAGCATTTTTTAGGATTTTGAATCCGTATTTATTATAATATTTTCTTTCTTCCGCTTCTAAAAGTGAACCTAAAGATACTTTACAATCTTTTTCAGTAAATGAATCAAGATAAGATATCAACCTGTTCTTTATAGATATACATAGATTATTAATATAAGAACTCCTTTTTTTATAAATGAATTCAAGGTCATAAGCATCTCTAATAGCCTTTCTCGCTAGAAAAGCTTCAATTTTATTTATCCATAATTGATTTAAAGTATAGGTTTGCAATCTGATCTGAATATTTGTTAAAGAAGAGAATGCAATACTAACCTCAGTTTCTTTATGTTTTTCAGGATTCTTTCGTATCTCTAATTTAAGTTTACGAGAATATTTTAGTGAAGATAATTCTATTAAAAAAGAAAAATATTTTTCATGATAATCTTTTATTATATAAACATTTTCAATTACTTTTTTTAATTTATGAAAATATTCGTTAGATATCGTATCTTTCGCCCAAAAATCTAAATCAACAGAATACCTTTTGAGACCAAAACAAAGGCGTAAACATGTTTCTCCGCCGAATATAAGAGGTGTAAGAAACCGGTTTTGTGATAGATACTTTAATACCTCTAATTCGAATAGTTCGTGTTTCTGTAAATCATTCATTATATAAATATATAGAAAAAATTTTTTTTAGTCGTAATTTAGTTCGTTTAGGAAACCTATTTACGATTCTCATGAGTTTGCTATAAGATAATTTTTTTAGATCTATGCTGGTTATATCGAGCTTGTATTTTCCAAAACTCTCCAAATATATAGCATCAATAAAAGCTTTTTCTGGGATAGCTATAAAAAAATTTTCTTTTCTCTCAAACCCAAAATAAAGGACAGGTTTTATTTTGGTGTAATTAAAAAGGAATTTATCTTTTTCATAATATTTTGACCTGACTAAACTTATAGATTCTATAACGTTTCTTGTTATTTGAGTAGTTATTTCATAATATGATAAAGCTGTCATCAGTGATATGTATGATGGGGTCTGGATTATGTTAGATAAATAATACTGATCTTCTGTTTGAAGCTGATTAACTTTAGAACGTAAAACATAGATATTTTTCTTTAATCGTATTAATACATCTTTTTTTACATATCTTGATGCAAGATTACATGCAGAAACTTCGTTTATACCTAATATCTCTGATATGTTTTGAATAGTAAGAAATAATCTTTGATTTTTGAAAAGTTTTATTATGTTCATGTATATATGATACATTAAAAAAGATAAATAGTAAATACAGTTTCTAATCAAAAACGATTAGGAACTGTTCTTGGGTATATGGTGTTTCTACTCAACCTAAATCTTAATAATTAGCATTACTCAAAGGCTAAGGTATAGCTTAATAATAAGAATAAGGTAAAAAAAACTAACACAAACAAGAAACTTTCTTACAAAAATTTCTGCCGATGGAGGGACTCGGACCCTCACTCCATTACTGAAACACGATTTTGAGTCGTGCGCGTCTACCAGTTCCGCCACATCGGCATCTTTATTTATCTTATAAAGAGATTACAAAAAGTATCTATACTTGTCAATAAATACAATTTTTAAAAAAAACTGTTTATAATTTGAATATTTTTTAATATAATCTAGAAAATAGTAACTATAATAATATGTTTTGTGATGAAGCGTATATAAGATTGAAAGCTGGTGATGGTGGCGACGGATGTATAAGTTTCCATAGAGAAAAATATGTTCCATTCGGACCGCCTGACGGTGGTGATGGCGGGTACGGTGGTAACATAATAGTAAGATCTAATATAAATATAAATACATTAGGTAATTACAGAGTAAATAAATTGCATAAAGCAGCCCCAGGAGGTAACGGTACAAAAAACAATAAAACAGGTAAAGACGGTAGCAACCTGGTTTTAGAGGTGCCTGTAGGTACTATCATTATAGATCCTAAAACCAATAAAATAATAGCTGACCTAGATAAAAAGAAGGATTATGTGTTAGTAGCTAAGGGCGGTAAAGGTGGGCTAGGTAACGCAAGATTTGTTAACTCTGTAAACCAAGCGCCGAAGATCGCTGAGGTCGGTGAGCCTGGTGAGGAGAAAGAGCTAAAACTTGAGCTGAAGCTTATAGCTGATATAGGGATTATAGGGTTCCCGAGTGTCGGGAAATCAACATTGATATCAGTTATATCCAACGCTAAACCAAAGATAGCTGACTATCATTTTACAACACTTATCCCTAATCTAGGTGTCGCGAAATTCGGTGGTAAAGAGATCGTTGTTTGCGATGTGCCCGGTATAATAGAGGGTGCAAGTAGCGGTAAAGGGTTAGGTATAAAGTTTCTTAAACATATCGAACGTACTAAAGTGTTGCTACATATTCTGGATGCTACATCTAGCTCTATATATAATGATATGCTGATACTTAATAAAGAACTTAAAGATTTTGGTCTTGGTGATAAACCCCAGTTTATAGTAATAAATAAATGCGATCTTATACCAAAAGAGGAGGTAGCTAGGATAAAGGGATTATTCAGTAAAAAAGGTATAAAAAAGATATATTTTATATCAGCAGCTACAACAAAAAACATAGATAAATTGTTCCTCAAAGTTATAGATAGTTTCAAGGCGGAAGTAGAAAACGAAGATATAAACGAGATAGAAATATATAGACCGCATCTAAAAGAGAAAATGGATAATTTTTTAGTAGAGAAGAAATTGGATAGATTAATTGTTTCCGGGAAACGTATAGAACAGCTAATTAGAATGACTAACTTCTCTTTAGAGGAATCGATTTTTAGGTTAGAGAGGATCTTTAGGAAAGTAGGTGTATACAGATCGCTTAAACAATTAGGTTTAAAAGAAGGCGATAAATTTTGGATACTTGATAAAGAACTAACATACCATGACCTATGAAACTTATATTTGGTTTAGGTAACCCGGGTATTAATTATACTAACACACGTCATAATGCGGGTTTTATCGTTTTAGATTATCTAAAAGATTACTATAGTTTTGGAGATTACAAGAGAAATAGCAGGTTTATAGCGGAGATATCAGAAGGGTTTATTGAAAACGTGAAAGTTTTACTCGTGAAACCTTTAACTTATATGAACCTATCAGGCGATTCTGTTACAAAGATAATAAATTATTATAAAGTAAAAACCGAAGATATATGTGTCATACATGATGATATTGATCTACCTTTAGGGAAAATAAGGTTTAAAGATGATAGTTCATCTGGTGGGCATAACGGTATAAAATCTATTATCAATAAACTTGGTACTAAAAAATTCAAAAGGATTAAAATAGGTGTAGATAATAGAAGTAATACTAAAATAGGAACAAAAGATTATGTTTTAAGTAACTTTAGTGAAGATGAACTAGATATTTTAAAAGATATTTTAGAAACAGAGCGCTTAAAGATAATTAGCAAAAGTCTTGACAAATTATAGGTAATATTATATAATTATTTATAATTTCCTAAAATTATTATCCTATGAAAAATATGGATAAAAAAGAAATGATTCTTGATCTGTTTGGAGAATTTGATTCTGTATTAGATACAGATAATTTTAAAGAAATAAATGAAATAAGAAACGAGATATTAAAAAGTTTTGATATTATATTTGATAACAGTGAACTAGATAATATCTACGATGAGCTAAATATAAAATATAGATGAAGACATGATGATTTAGCTTTATATTATTTTTTTGATAGTGTAGAAGATAAATATAAAATGAGCTTCTCTTCTTTACGCGATTTCACAGATTGGTTAAGTAGAAGAGAAACAGGGAATGATCCAGAATTACAAAATTTATTATTTCAAAAATTACCTAGTCAATTAAGAGAACCGTATAAAGAACTTATATCAAAGATAGAAAGCTTGAAAGATCCGAAAATGTCAGCAAATACTATCCATAAAATAGAAGATCATTATAGTTTATATGAAAATTCCTCATATTATTACAAATTTCTCTTAAATTTATTCCATTCAATAAAGCAAACAGATATTAAAATGATGGAGATAGGATGTGGGTATGCAGGCCAAATATTTGCTGAATATCTTATGCCAAAAACATGGGATAAAAAGTTAATAGATTATAATGAAGGAGGTGATCATACTTGTTGGGATTTAGATCCGGAAGATATGCAAAGTTTATTAAAAAAGATAACCGATAAAAAAGATCTTAACTACGAATTTGAATTAGCTCCGTTCCATTTTTATAGGAGAAAAGGATTTAGCGGTATTTTAGAAGAAAAACAAGAATTAGAGAGCTTCAGTGAGAATTATGAAAGATTTATACCTAAACAAGATATAATATTTATGAATTTTGCTGCTCCTTATTTTCTTGGTGATGATGATTTTTGTCTAAGAAGTGATTTCACTTCTCCTTATTTGAGGATAGAACGGAAAGAGAATAAAGAATTTTATTATTTTAATTTTTTGAATCAAATAGGAGAACTTCTAAATGATGACGGTTTTTTTATATCCGTAGCTGATAAATGTAAATTATTTGATTATCTTAATCACTGGGGAGTGATATCTGATGATATATATGATAAGGAATCTAATATAATAAATCCAAATAATTTCAAAAATAAATATATTGATATCCCTACAGATAATAGAATGTACAAATTCGAAATTAAATATATAACTAAATCCCCAAAAAACTATAACTTCCAGTTTGCACCGCCTATAATAATACTTAAAAAAATTCAGTAGTATAATAGATTATATTTTATGCAATTATAAATTATATCCTTGTATAAATAACTGATTTAAATAAAAAAATATTGACCATGGATTGATATTAGATTAATATAATCTAGAGTATTGGGGTGTGGCCAAGCGGTAAGGCAGCGGGTTTTGGTCCCGTGATTCAGGGGTTCGAATCCCTTCACCCCAGCCAAAGATAAAGTCCAACAACACACTATAAATTAGTGTTGTTTTGTTTATAAATAAACATAATAAACTTAAATGGTAAACAAAGCTAAAATGGCAGTTAGCTAAGAAAATAGAAAAAAGTTCAAAATCAAAAAACACTCTAAGAAATTTTTTCATTAAGAACTTAAAAGAAAAGACCACACCATAAAGATATGGTCTATATATTAGTTAGCTCAACTAATATGTATTCAGTAATTTATTCATATAACCTCTTTTAAAATATTTCTTAGACTTTGCGCTGTAAAAGGCTTTTCTAGGTAACTATCATAATAAAAATTAGAATGTAACCTAAAAATATCTTCTGTATACCCGCTAGTTAGTACAACATATGTATTAGGATACTTTCGCTTCATTTGTATCGCAAATTTATGCCCTTCTCCATATATTAAAGGATGAGCGATAATAGCTAGATCCAGTTTATTTTTTTGGATAAACTGTTCGCCGTCCTTCAGGTTATCAAAACAAGTTATCTTAGTAGTATAACCTTCATAGTCCTTATTTATTGTAAACGCGAATAATTCACGTATAATTTCTATTATTATTGGTTCTGTTTCAATGATCAATATATTTATCTTTTTTTTATCCATCTTATATCCAACCTAAAGATAATCATAATAAATAATTACTTTCTATACTATTCTACAAAAATATACAGATAGATACAACAAAAAAATCCACAGGTAGTAAATAAACCTGTGGAATAAATGTTATTCCTCTTTTCCCATTTTTTCTTTATCTTTATCATCATCATCTAAAGATTTGATACCATAATCATACCAAAATGCCTCATCATAGTGCGAATAAAACGGTAGTAAAGAGCCCATCTCTAGTATCAAATTCCATGGCTCGTTGTTACCCCACAAGAACCTAAAAGTAGCTATATTTAGACATATCATTATAGGTTTAGTAACAAAATCTGTTAGATCATCGTAGAGCCCATAACTTGTAGGCACTTTTTTATTTATTTTTGAATGATCACAAGTCCATGCGTTACCATACCCACCCCATTGGATATCTTCCATACCGTAGACGTTGATCGTTGAACAGCTACAACAAATTATAGTTATAAATAAGATAATGATTATTTTATCCATCTTTTTCTCCTTTATCCCAGTATATATCAAATAACATTTATTTTATGGTATTTTATATATAGTTTATTCATAAATCAACCTCATTATATGAGTTGAAAAAAACGGTTTTTCATATACCAAAAATAATTTCAAGTATTTAAGCTATTTATTTATAAAGCTTTTTTAGTATTTATCTTTATATTTTTTATCCCATTTCAGGTTTAGATACAGTATAATCTTCTCTGTCTCTTTTAGAAGCTTAATATCTGTTTGAGTGTCCAAAAAACCGTACCTTCTATAATCTATCTCTTTAGCGAGTATTATATATTTGATATTAAGGCTAGATATATATCTACCGAAATTCTTTATGTTTTTAGTATCAAGATACCGGATCCTACCTGTTTCATTATAATAGCTTCTATCTATCCCGATAAGCGTTTCTATATAGGAAGATACAGGATCGACTGATTGGGTGTAGATATAAGGTAAAAACTCTATATTATCGCCGGAGATGATATTCCTAAAAAACATCGGGCCAGGGTTAGCTACGATTTTTTTTGTGAACGATGTCCTCATGTACTCGTGCCAAGGCAAGAACAATACATTATTAGTATCGTCAGCTATATATTCTCTTATCTCGTACCAATCTTTGGGGTACTCTGATATATGTAGCTCTCCTTGGAACCCACAAACCATATTAGGTACCAACAAGAAAGGTATCCCCATAGATAATAAACTAACAGGTAACCGTAACCTCTTTAATCTATCCAATAAAAAATTTATACCGTTAGAAGCGAAAAATGTGTACGATACGATAAGTAATACTACCCATTTATGTGGCTCACGCATGCCTCTATAGAAAGAAAAATTCCTATATAGGAACATAGTTATACCAGAACTGAAGTTTGTTGATATCCCTAAAGCCAAAATATATCCTACTACAGATAACAAGACGAACATAACAGTAAGACTTTTGTTTCCTGTCTTGTATATACCTATAGATACTAATAATAATAGTGCTATAAAAACATATATAAATATCTCTGTATCTATCTTTTTGAAATCCTTTTGGCGTTCTACCCAGAACCCTCTCATTGTTAATACATTCAACCAGATATTGTTATCACTTACTGTCCTAAACGCCATAAAATCTTTCCGGTTGAACTCTTTAGAGATCTTTTTGCCGTTATCATTTAGCCCTAGATATGTTGGTAGTAGCCAGTTACTATTCAGCCCCACACTTATTAGCAACACCAATAAAATAATCTTTAGTTTATCTAATATCTCTTTAGATAATCTGTTTTTAGTTAGCGGTATAACCAGATAAATAAATACTATAAGAGATATAATAAAAGAGTAATGCAATGTAGTAGCACATACGAGAAAAACTAGTAACGATAGCTTCATCAGTTTCCTAAAAGAGAACGATATACCACTGAAAAGTATATTGATAAAAACCGGTAGCAACGCATAGGAGAATAGTACACCAAATTGACCGCTAATGAAATGTGAATAAGTATACGGGTTTACTAGATAGAGTATACCTGTAAAACTTCTCGTATAGAAATCTTTCCCTTTAGGGAAGAAACTGTATCCTGATAGGAAACATAAAGATGCTACTAGTAAGACCCATATTTTTTCGAGGATATAAGAGGGGATTATGAATAACAGAAAATATCTAGTTAATTTAAACCAAGCCCAACCTTCAGTCAGATCTTTTGGGAACAACGGGTACACCGGCCAATGATGATCGAGTGCGAAGATGTAGCCATGTCGCATTATAGGATAAAAAACTAGCAATAAAACCGTGATCAATACCAAATATTTATTTTTCATTATTTAGTGAAATTATTTTTTATATATGTTATAGATATACCTATACCACCTACTAAATACTCTAAAAATTTCATGTATAGTAACCCTAGCCCTACCAAAGGCTCGTTAAAAAGGGTCTTAGGTGATTTTAAGTATAAACAAAAACGCTTAACCGGCGAGATTTGATCATGTAGATAATTTTTTTTAAGGTATTTGTGTATATGTTTAGAATAATAAAATTTTTTATATAGATCGTTAGCTAAGGTTAGGTTGCCTTCGTTATGGTATATGTATTTATCTGTATAACCTACTTGGAACCGTTTTTTGAATCTATAGGTTATATCCCAGTCATCACCGCTTATTAAACCAACGTCGTAACCGTTTATCGCGTTGAAGCTATTTCTCTCGAAAAACCGTATTATATCCATATATGGGAGATGATAATAGAAATTTTGTTCGAGCGTTTTACATCTACTCCAAAATCCTGACCCAAAGCTTTGCATAGGGATATATATCCCTTTGATACCTGGGTCACCAGTTATTTTGCTTATGCAATCTTGTATCAGATCTTGATCAAGTATCATATCACTATCTATAACCAACACATAACGACCTCTACTTTTCTTTACCCCGTAATTCCTTTGGGTACACCGCTCAGGCCCGATATCAAAGATATTATTTGTGTATCTGCTCGCTATCAGCTTCGTTTGGTCTAAACTATGGTTATCTATACATATAATCTCTATGTTTTTGTAGGTCTGGCTAGAAACAGATTCTAATGTCTTATCTATAACTTGCGCACTGTTCTTAGTCGGTATAATAACTGATACCAGGATATCGTTTCTCATCTATTTTTCGTCTTTTATTATATATAAAGGCCGATTTTTTACTTCTTCGTATATGTTACCGATATATATAGCGAGTATCCCTATACATATCAAGATAATACCTACAAGAAACATCAGGAATATAGCTAAGATAGCTGTACCGGAGAAAAAATTGTTTTGGTATATATATCTGTTTAGAAAAACTATTATCCAGAGCATACTAGAAAACAAAGTTATAAATATACCTAATATCCCGGCTATTTTAAGCGGTAACAAGGATAAACTAGTAAAACTATTTAAAGCTAGATTAAACAAAGAGCCAAGCTTGTATTTATTGGTGTCTTTCCTTAGCCCAGGATCAAAATATATATACTTTTTCTCGAAACCTAACCAGTTTATTAGCCCTCTAGTTAACCTTGTCTGCTCGTTAAGTTTCTTGAAATTCTTTATAATTTTTCTGGTTAGCAGCCTGAAATCAGTTTCATTAGGGATGATCTTGGTTTTAGATATAGATCTGATTACTCTATAGAATAGATAAGAGAGGAATCTTCTAAATAGCGTCTGATTAGTATCATTTTTTACGCCTATAACTATATCATAACCGTTTTCATACTCCTCAATGAATCTGGGGATAAGCTCTACTGGATGCTCCATATCAGCGTCGAGTATTATAGCTATATCGCCTAGGCATCTATTGATACCGCAAGTGATAGCTATCTCTTTACCAAAGTTCCTACTTAGATCTATATACCTAACATCGTCTAACGTTTTGATTATATCGATACTATTATCTGTACTACCGTCGTTGACAAAAATTATCTCGAACTCTTTATCTTTTAAAACCTGTCTTAGCTTATTATAGAGCTCTTTAATGTTATTGCTCTCGTTTAGTATAGGGATAATAACAGATATCATATATATAAAAATTGTAACTAGTATATAGCGAATATCTTCAGTTTACATAAAATATTGATTTTTTTAAACATAAATTTATTAATTTGCAAAATTGTTTTTTTATAATTAAAGTGGTAGAGTATATAAATATAAATTTTATGAAATCAGGCTACGTATCTTTGGTCGGTAGACCGAGCGTCGGGAAATCTACTTTGGTTAACACTATAATAGGCGAGAAAGTATCGATTATATCTAAGATACCTCAAACAACGCGTAAACAGATTAGAGGGATATACACTGATAGCGATAGCCAGATAGTATTTTTAGATACACCCGGATGGCATAAAAGTACAAAAAAATTCAATACACATCTTATTAATGAGATACATAAGAGTATCAACGATTCAGATATTATTTTATATGTTATAGATATAACACGTAAATGGGGCGAAGAGGAGAGCGAGATAAAAAGTATACTCAGCTCAGTGGATAAGAAGCCTGTTATAGTGGTACTAAATAAGATCGATTTAGTAGATAGTAGTATCGCTAAAAAAATCAAATATTTTTATGGTAAGGTTAACGAGCTTAAACATGTACTATTGTTGCCTGTTTCTGCTAGTATATCAGAGAATATCTTGATCCTTATAAATAGTATCAAAGATCTGCTTAAAGAAGGCCCTAAATATTATCCTGATGATTTTTATACCGATCAAAATGTGGGGTTAAGGATAAGCGAGATTATTAGAGAGCAGGTGTTTTTGTTTACTAAAGAGGATTTACCTCATTCAGTTTATATCAGCATAGAAGATATAGAGGACAAAAAAAATGTTTTGGTGATAAGCGCTTATATAAATGTAGAGAAAGAGTCACAAAAATCTATTATCATAGGTAAGAAAGGTGAGCTGATAAAGAAGATAGGTATCAACTCGCGTGAGAATCTAGAACAGATATTTGATAAAAAGATACATCTTGATCTCAAAGTTAAAGTAAAAAAGAAATGGAGGAAAGATGATGTTATAATAAAAAGTATGTTTTAATACCTAATATATTGTTAGTATGGAAGGATATATAAATAAAATAGTGTTATCTCTTGATAGGATAGAGATCCTTGGTAACTCAGTATTACAATACTCTAAAATACTGATCGTATTTGTGGTCGGTGTACTACTATTTTATATACTTAAAAAGATCATCAACACTAAAGGTGATAAGTTAGTAAGAAGAACAAGAACAAAAATAGATGATATAGTATTATCGCTTATAAAAAAGGTTCTGATATACATAGTTTTTATACCTTGTATATATATCTCTAGATCGTATCTAAACCTGACAGCGGATATCGAGAGCTTATTTAATCTCACGTTGTTTATCATCTTAGTTATACTTATCTCTTACTACCTCAACCAAACACTACAAAAATCTATCGATACGATCATAAAACCTATAATAAAAAGGAGCGAGACTAAACTTGATGACCAATTACTACCTGTATTCAAAACAACAACAAAAATTACTATCTTTATCCTAGCTACACTAATAATAATAACAAACCTAGGATACGATTTCACATCTCTTATAGCGGGTCTAGGGATAGGCGGGTTAGCTGTCGCTTTAGCCGCACAACAGACACTAGGTAATTTTTTTGCTTCTATCGCGATATTTTCTGACCAGCCTTTCCAGATAAATGATTTAATTAAGATAGATAATATATTAGGTAATGTTATACAAGTAGGGTTTAGAAGTACACGTATAAAGACTTTAGAAGGTACTGAAATAGTTATACCTAATAGTAAGCTAGCTGACTCTGTTATAGAGAATATAACGAAAAGATCTAGTGTGCGTATTAATACCGAATTAGGGGTTAAGTATGATACCTCGCCTCAGAAACTGGAGCGAGCTATCAACATTATAAAAGAGATAATAAAGAACGAAAGAAATGTTGAGGATGACTCTTATGTCATTTTCTCTTCTTTTAATGATTCGTCGCTTAGTATAAGTGTATCATACTGGATAAACCTACAGAACAGATGGGACGATATCCTACAAACTAAACATAGGATCAATATGCGGGTTAAAGAGCAATTTGAGGAAGAGCATATTTCGTTTGCGTATCCAACCCAAGAGATATTTTTACATAAATAAATTTATTGATATATCCCAGTATTTCATTTATGATACGTTAGACACGGGGCTGCAAATTATTAAAGATTTGATTAAGGTGCAATCCCTTACAGCTCCACCAGCGTTCGCTTTCGTTCGCTTTGCTCTTAAACGAGCTACGCTTGAGAAGTATGTGTCGCTTGACTGGACTAGATTATTCTAAGAGATACTAGATTATAGAGTTACCCCTTAAGATTAAGATCCTGATTGTATATTTCGGTGCGATAAACTCAATTGTCGGATTATATATCAGAAAAAAAATCTAAGAAAAACTAAAAATACCGCTTAAAAAAAATCTTGGTGAAAAATATTATATCGTGCTATCTATCTTTTCATTATTATATAAGGGCAATGTTTATAGATTTTTATAAGCGAAGATCTATAACAATACACTTCATAATTTTTTTAAATAAAATCTCTAAAATTTGTGTTGATTAAATCAATATGAGTCTATATATTAATTAAAATTTTAAACTATTAAAACGTTAAATATTTTTTATATATTGACAAGCATGAAAATATATGTTACCTTTTTTTATAATTATCACTTAATATATAACATTTATGTTAGAGAGCTACAAACAAAATTCAGTAAACCAATATAGTTTAGAAGAAAACAAACCAGGAGAGTCTTTCAAACCTAGTAAACCTGAAGCAGTAAAACAGGAAGCATCAAGACACAATCTTGATTGGTGTCAGCGAAACTCATTAGATCTTTCTCATGCTAGATTACATGATGATCTCAATTTTATTAATCAAGGTCTAAATGATAAAGATATTAATAACATACAATCAATCGTATTTAAATCTATACAAAACACACTATCATTTAAAAACCCCTCAAAAATTATAGGTGACAAAGAGATAAAATTTAATATACAAGATATCTCTAACGATGTATTGCTTAGCGCCTTAAACTCTAATTATCATATAGAAAATCTTATCCCAAAAAAAGACGATATCTTATCTTTTGTCTCTGGTACAACAAGGGATTATATAACCGATTTATACAAAGACTTACAGGTAAGACGTATATCGTTCTTACATGGCCCGACAGGTGTAGGTAAAACGACTCTAACAAAAACATTAGCATATCATTTACAGATCCCTTTATATCAAGAAACTGGTACCGAACTCAAAAATTATACGCAGCTAACAAGATCGATACAATTTAGGGATACAGAAACAGGTCAAGAAACAGTAACAGTACCTTCAGGCCTTATTAAGGCCGCTATAATCGGAGCGTTATACCAGATAGACGAGTTTAATTATTTACCTGGAGATGTACAGCTAGCTATATCGCAGATAGTTGATGACGGCGAAATTATATTGCCTGACGGTATACGTATCCCGATACACCCTAATTTCGCGATCATAGCGACAGGTAACATAGGGTACGGTGGGACCAATATAGTTAATGAGGCTGTGTTACGTAGAGCTGGAGGCGGTAAAGAGATTGATTATTTGCCGGAGGATGAGGAAATAGAAAGCGTAAGGAACTGTTTCTTTGAAGAGATTAAAGGTAAAAATAGAGTATTTGATAAAAAGCTTGTTCCTAATATTGATGACAAAGAGATAGAAAAGATTGTAAAGGTTTTAAGGGAGATGCGAGATACTATACGTCAGAATTATAAAGAGAGTATAACCAAGTTAAGTAAAAGGACCAGACAGATGAATACTCAATACGCGAAAAATACTATACCGGGTATGGAAGATCTTGTTAGTTATCATGAACAATTTTCGTTCCGTAGAATAGTAGATTTCGTATTACGTGCGTTTTTAATCAGTATTCAAGAATCAAGAGAGACAATAAATTTCTCGGAGCTATTTGATCAGATTTTTACTTTACCGCCTTACGCGACAGAAAAAGTGGAAAGGCTCTTAAAGAAGATATCTTTAGGTAAACAGATTAATTTTAATAAGATTGAGGCTGAAGATACAAAAGAAGATGAACCAATGAATGAGATCGATGTAACTAAAGATATAAAATACTACAAAAATCTCTTAATAGCACAAGCGGAAGAAAATATATCTTTAGCGGATAGTATTAAATTACTTCCTTTCATTGATCCAGGAAGCAATAACAATACAGAAAAGACTAAAAAAAGTAGTAACATAAAGAAGGTTAACCAGGTAAATGATATCGTTTCTAACGATCTAAGTTTAAGAGAGGTGCTTCCTGATATATTCCATGATTTTGAGTTAGTTCCTAATAAAAAGGCTACAGTGAATGATACCAGTCCTGAGATATATAAAGAGAACCGAATAACAAGCTATATCGAAGAAGTTTATGATGCGCTTCTAGGGATAAGGGAAAAAGATGGTGATACTGTATATCTAAACCAAACACAAAACGTAGAGATACTATCAATGAAAAAAATATTAGTGTTTGAGTATAAAGATCAGCTAGGATACGCGTTATTAGGTTGGAAAGGGATAATAAAAGATGCTATATACTATCAACCGAACGAAAAAATCTTCTATATACCTAATAAAGATAGGATCCATACACATGTACAGGTATATCTACCTGACCCTGGAGGTAATATAGTATTGAACCCTGAATCAGGCGATATAACCACTGTATCAAAATACATAAAAACACGTGATATAGATGATACATCTAATATAGATGATAGATTAAGAGAAGACTCCTATATACGTGTAAAAACATGTACAAAGAAGGATCGTGATAGCTATTTAATAAAAAAACTTGTAACGGAGAAGATACAAGCAGCTCTATTACACGCGAGCGATACACCATTAAAGCGAAACGATAGATTTGATAACACTGTAAGAACAGAAACAAAAGAGATTTTCTCTGGGCTAGAAAACGGTAAAAGCCTATCATGCCCTTTATCAAGTAGTACAGCCGGTAGATATCTAGAGTACCCGACAGACGATATAAAGAAGATCCTTAAATCGATGGAAATTGATCATCTGCTATGTGATAATATCCTACTAACAGGCCCGACAGGGACAGGTAAAACATCTTTAGTTAAAACTTATGCTATAAATAAAAGGTTAAAATATGTATCATGTCAATTCCATGAACGAGTAAACGAGGGTGAGATACTGAAACAGGTACAGCTAAGTAACGGTAAAATAGTAGAGATAGCTTTACCATTGCTAGACGCTTTTAAATACGGGTATGTCGCTGAGCTAAGAGAGATCAATCTAGCTAACCCCTCAATGATACCATTTATCAATACATTACTAGATAAGAACGGGTATTTCTATCTCAATTCGAAAAAGATAACACGCCATCCCAAGTTTTTACCCGTAGCTACACGGAATCCGTTTAGCGAGATATATTCAGGCACTAAACCTATGCCATCCTCTTTTATCAACCGGTTCCATGAATACACAGTAGATTTCCCTGTTAAGTTACAAGAACAAAAGATGTTGCTAGATGTTATTAAGACAGAAAACAAGGAGCTACACAATAATACACCAGAGAAAGATCTGTTTAACGTTATAGGTATTTTATTAAATATAGTCAACACAACTCGTAATAAACTATATTACGAGAATGTCAGTACCGAGCTAAAACTGATCCTACAAAAACAAAGATGGAGCACTGATATGTTACAGGATCTAATGAGATACTCAAAAAATGTTGATGATATTATCGATACGTTTTTATCTAAATTTATTTTAGATGCGAATGAAAACAAGATCTTAATCGCACATAATATACATTACGCTATAGATCTAGCTGAGCTAAGAAAATATAAAACTATATAACTAAAAAAAATGAAACTAAATAATAATTATAATGAGTCGTATATCGAGACCCAGCTAGACGAGCTAAAGAAACACCCATTCTCTTTAAGACGGTTAGAGAAAATAGCACGTGATATGACCGGTGACCCTGATCTGAATGTTAGAGCAGGTAAAGGAGATACTATGTCTTACTCACCTAAATCAAATACATTGTTGATCCCGATGAGTAATATTCTAAAGAAACCTTCTACCTCTGTTGATGGGTTAGTTATACTAGGTACAATAATACATGAACTTAAAGGTCACTATAATCATACTTATAAAGAGAATTTTGATATAATAGTAAAAAAATCAAAAGAAGATGGTATCCCCGCAAATATAGGTTTATTTTTGTTGAATTGTATTGAGGATCCGCGTGTTAACCAGATAATAATAGACGAAGAACAAAAATCACAGATTATCGATTACTTGTATGATCGTAAATGGCAACATTATACTTTAAAACCACCTTCATCAATATACTATGATGAGGATCAGTATAAAGTACCTCTATATAAACAACTAGGATACAATATTATCTATTTTTGGCTAAAAGGGAAGTTTTATCCTGATACTGATCCGGAGATAAAAAAAGCGTTAACCGGATCGATAGAAGATATAAACAAAATTATATATTCTAAGATAAACACAGAAAGCGACCCAATAAAGAAGAAGGAAATAGATTTCAAACGGTCTATAGATGCGACAAAGACACTGGTAGGAAGCGTGCTATGGGAAAAATATTGTGAATTTGTAAAACAGGATATACTAAACAACGCTATAGATAATAATAGTGAGCAAGGAGATATGGATATGGATGATACAGAAGATCTACCTGATGAGTTTAAAGATACTTATAGCCCACTAAGCATGGAAAGCAAAGAAGGCGAAGACAAGAAACGTAAACCTATCTTCAGGTATGAACCTCCGCTTAGAGGGGTAGATAGATATTGTACTACAAGTATTGGAGAAATATTTAATCAAAACACCTTGCAATGGGATTTCAACACTAATTTCAATGAGTTTACTGGCGCTGATCTATATGATTCGCATAGAAAATTAACTTTTATACTACCTGAAGGTAAAAAGCTTATCCCAATAGCTTTACCTAACACATATAGTATAGATACAGAGAATATACCTGAATACATAGATATAAAACGAGGCTCAAACGGGATACATTATATGATAAATAACGGAGAAAAAACGGAGATAGCTGTAGCTTTTGGACAAGAAAGAAGGTACGGCGATAGTTATACTAGCAATTGTCTAGCACCGATACATACTGAGGTTTTATCAGCAGAGACGGAAGATTTGTTAGATAGCTTATTAAACGAAAAAATGACTAATATAGAGAAATCTAAGAAGATAAAAACATATATAGCCTCGAAAAAGGGGTATAATGTTAAATACCAAAAATCACTCAAAGATAGAAGTAGAGACACTAACGAATATATAAGAAATATTGATTTAGCGCCCGAGATAGAATGCTATACAGCTGCATTATTTGGTATATCTTTATGTCGTAGTATAGGTATACCGGCTAGACTGAATGGCGGTTATTTAGGTAAAACCTCTAAAAACACTACTACTATAACTAGATCTGATGGTCATGCTTGGGCGGAGATATGGTCAGAAGAATCTAATAGTTGGGTTATAGTTGATTTTACCCCGCCTAGTAATGAAAACAAAGAAAAATCTAAAAACGAGATGGATCAAGACGCAGCAGAAGCGAATAGCGAGCTAGAATCTAACATGACAGAGATTGATGAGAAAGAAAAAAATGACCAGGAAGATAGAGATTACAAGGATATAGAAGACAACCAAAATAATAATAGCGATAATATCGATAAAACTAGTAAAGAGAACATAAAAAACAATAGTAAAAACGAGATAGAGGCTAAAAACTATTCCTTATGCGAGGATATTTATAACTCAGCGATGGAGAACTATGTAGAAAAGAATGCTTTAGAGATAATAGAGGCTTTAGAGGAAATATCATCTGATAGAGAAAGAAAAAATATCTTATCAGAGCTATTTAAATCTAAAACTAAAACCTATACTCAATTAGATCATGGAGATAATATATCAGCTGACCCGGTATCGATGATGAACCTTGTTCTACAAGGCAGATCGTTTTATTCGAAAGATTTTGAAAAAGATGAGGACCCTATAGAAGAGATCAAGATGTTTGATTGTGAGTTCGTTATAACTATAGATTGCTCAGGATCTATGGGTAGATTCTCACAGACAAGTAATTTTGTACCTCAAACCGCTTTAGATGATTCCTTCTTACAAACCCTATCTCTTGCGACAGTATGTGCGCATTTTAATATGCCGTTCCATATCGTTTTGTTCGCTGATAATGTACATTATATCGATATAGAGCCTAACGAATGGTTCACCCCGGATGATAAAATCGATACAGATGTTTTGATAAAAGAGTTTATAATGAGGTTTATGGATACAGCTAATCTAGTAGGTTGCGCTAACGAAGGTAACAGTGACGCTATAAATAAATCTATCGATATTTTAGAGGGTAGCACACACTCAAAGAAGCTTATACTACTTGTGTCGGACGGAGACGTAACAGATTCAACTTTTTTCGATAATGAAGGCCAAACAGAGAAAAATATGAGAGATAATAATATATATTTAGCTGCTTTAGGGTATGGTGCGGCGTCAGAGGTTAAAGAATCAAATCTATTTTACTATCGTAGACTAACTTTTATTGAGAGCCGTTTCCATAGAGGTTTAGGAGATCCTTCTTATGGATTATTTAAAGGTATACCTTTTAGTAATTTCCAAAGATCTGCTGCTGGTGTTAAACATCTTTTATTTGATTTTATAAATGAGCAAGGGATACCAGAATTAACGACATTCGATTATCTACCTGACTATCTTGAGTAATTTATATATTATATCATGGAAAAAACTAAAATAGTTAAGGAAGATTATATATCTTTAGAAGAAGAGGAAGACAATAATGAGGGTTTTAATATCTCTAAACAAACCACTTCTTTAAGAGATAAAACTAATACACCGGTAAAAGATATTTTAAACAACTCAAAACATATTATTTACTATGGGATAGAGATCCCAAAAGAGGTTTTCAAGGAATATGAAATATTTCTTGAGTTTGCTAGCAATAATGTTTCAGAAGATGAAATATTTAAAAATCTAGAGATAGAAGAAAGTAAAATAATATGGATAAGTGATTTATATCTTAAATGTATACAGAAATTACCAAAGGATATCAAATTCCCTGATCATATTGGAGGAGATTTAGATTTAGGGTATTTAAAGGAAATATCTGATAATTTCAAATTCCCTGATCATATTGGAGGAGATTTAGATTTAGGGTATTTAGAGGAAATACCTGATAACATCAAATTCCCTGATCATATTGGAGGAGATTTAGATTTAGGGTATTTAGAGGAAATACCTGATAACATCAAATTCCCTGGTCATATTGGAGGAGATTTAGATTTAGGGAATTTAGAGGAAATATCTGATAATATCAAATTCCCTGATCATATTGGAGGAGATTTAGATTTAGGGTATTTAAAGGAAATACCTGATAATTTCAAATTCCCTGATCATATTGGAGGAGATTTAGATTTAGGGTATTTAGAGGAAATACCAGAAACAATAAAAATAAACGGAGATTTAATGTTGAACTGTAATCAAAATCTTACTTACCTTCATAATAATATAGAATGTAAAAAATTATATATTGGAAATTGTCATAAGCTTTATACATGCAACAACTATAAGATAATAAAGTATCTAAAAGAGAATAAAAAGATAGAAGCGGTTGTAGGGTTTCCGATAGGAGAGATAGAGGGTATGATGAAAAAATTGGATAATATAGTAGTGGCAATATTATCAGAACAAGATTTGGTGGTATATGAGAGGTATCAAGTGTTTCCTGAAGATATTACAGATAGATTAATAGAGGAAAGTATATATATGTTGGAAGAAGTATATGAGAGCGTAAATGGATATATGTTATCAAAAAGAGATGAATGTATAGCATTAAAGGAGACGATAGAAAGGATAACGAGAATAGAAGAATATAAAGCGATAGATAAGAAACTGCATAAAATCAATAAAGAGATAAAAGACAGACCTAGGATAGTGAGAGACAGATTGAGATCGATATTCTCTGATGAGCTATGGGAAAAGGTAGTAGAGCGATTAAAAGAAGAAGATCCTGATATGGTGAAATTTTTAAATAAAAAATAGATTCTTATAAATATTAAAATTAACTAAAAAAAATATGGAAAGACTAGAAAAACATAAAAGTATAGAAACAGGAAAGGATACTACTAACTTTGAAAATAACAGTATAAAACAAATAATTTTTAAGTTAGCAAAAAATATAAGAGAAAAAGTTATTAACATATTAGAACTAATTAATGATTTATATATAAGCACAATAACAGGTGTACCAATAGAAGATATTGAAGGACGCAATATATTTCTCAAATTTATAAAAGTCCACTATCCAGAAATAAATATAGATAAATATCTACATATTGAAGATAATTTTCTAGTGTGGGATGGAGATTTAAATTTAAGAATAATAAAAGAGTTACCAAATGATATCTATTTCCCTGATGGTATTACAGGCGATTTATTTCTTTCTAATCTTACTAAATTACCTAAAAATATTAAATTCCCTTTATATATAAGAGGAACATTAAAACTAGATGATCTTAAAGATTTAACAGAGCTTCATGAATTACCTCAATTTATAGGTGAAGATTTACATCTAAATGAACTTACTGAGTTAAGAGAAAATATTAAATTAACAGAATGTATAGGAGGAAGTTTATATCTAAAAAAAGTTAAGAAAATATCAAAAAAATTCAAATTACCTGAGATTGGTAGCCCATTATATATTGACAAAAAAGGTAAATCTAATAAAAAAATTATCTCTTTGAAATCTATTATTGATAAATTATCTGTTGATCAAGATGATATTGATATGGGATTTCCCGATTACAAGTATTTCCCGGACAATTTGGATTTAGGGGGTCTTGAATGCTTACCAGAAGATTTTACATTCCCTGAACGTATTCTAGGCTATTTAAATTTAAGTAATCTTACTGAATTACCAGAGGACACAACGTTCCCTACAACTTTAAGAGATTTACATTTAGAGAGGCTTAGTAAGCTACCAATAAACATTAAATTCCCTGAATTTATTGGTAGGAATTTAAATTTAAATTCAATAGAAAATTTACCAGAAAACATCATATTACCTAAAAAAATCGGTTGGAGTCTGAATTTATGTAGTCTTATTGAGCTACCCAAAAATTTTACATTACCAGAATCTCTAGGTGGTCTTAATCTACATTCTATTATAAAATTACCTGACAATTTTTCTTTCCCTCAATCAATGATAGGAAATCTGAATTTAGAAAATCTTAAAGAATTACCAAGTAATATAAAACTCCCTGAATATATAGGGGGAGATTTAATCCTAAATTCTTTGACTAGAATACCGGCAAATACATCATTCCCTGAATCCATACTAGGGAGATTAGATATAGAAAATGTTTTAGAATTACCTGAAAATTTTATTTTCCCTCATAATTTAAATCAGAGTCTAATATTAGATAAGATTACTGAATTACCTAATAATATCAAACTCCCTGATTCTATTGGTGGAGATTTATATTTAGGGAATTTAGAAGAATTACCAAAGGATATCAAATTCCCTGATCATATTGGTGGCAGTTTAATTTTAAGTAATTTAAAGGAATTAGCGGAAACGATAAAAATAAACGGAAATATAATGTTGAATAGTAATCGAAGTCTTACTGATCTTCATAATAATATAGAATGTAGAAAATTATATATTGAAGATTGTCCGAAGCTTTATACATACAAGAACTATAAGATAATAAAGTATCTAAAAGATAATAAAAAGATAGAAGAAGTTGTAGGGTTTCCGATAGGAGAGATAGAGGGTATGATGAAAAGAGTGGATAATATAGTAGTGGCAATATTATCAGAACAAGATTCGGTGGTATATGAGAGGTATCAAGTGCTTCCTGAAGATATTACAGATAGATTAATAGAGGAAAGCATATATATATTGGAAGGAGTATATGAGAGCGTGAATGGGTATATGTTATCAAAAAGAGATGAATGTATAGCATTAAAAGATACGATAGAAAGGATAACGAGAATAGAAGAATATAAAACGATAAATAAGAAACTGGATAAAATCAATAAAGAGTTAAAAGACAGACCTAGGATAGTGAGAGACAGATTGAGATCGATATTCTCTGATGAGCTATGGGAAAAGGTAGTAGAGCGATTAAAAGAAGAAGATCCTGATATGGTGAAATTTTTAAATAAAAAATAGATTCTTTTAAATATTAAAATTAACTAAAAAAAATTATGGAAAGACTAGAAAACATAAGTAAACCTACTAATATAGATGATAAAACAGCTTCTTTTGATGAAATATCTTCATTCAATAAAGAGACAAATACTGGTGTTAATAATATGTTAAATAAACCAGAAATTATTGAATTTGTGGGTATAGAGATACCAAAAGAAGTTTTTGAGAGATATAAAGTATTTCTTGAGCTAATTAATGATAAAATTCCAAAAGAAGAGATAAAGAAAAATTTAAATATTGAAAAAAATGAATTAATTTGGAAAGGTGATTTAAATCTTGCATCTATAACTGAATTACCAGAAAATATTAAATTCCCTGATAAAATCGATGGATATTTAAATTTAGCTTTATTAAGATATTTACCAAAAGAAATAATTTTATCAAACTATCTTAAAGAATCTTTAAACTTAAATGCAATAAGAAAACTTTCAGAAGACGTACAACTCCCTAATTATATCGGAGGATCATTAGATTTGTCTTCATCACAAAATTTCCCTAACAATCTAAGATACCCTAATTATATTGGAGGTGATTTATGGTTACGTTCTTCGTATGAATTACCAAAGGATATAGAATTAACGAATAATCTATATTTAGGTAATAATACTAATCTTAAACATCTTCACAAAAACATATTATGTAAATGTTTAGATTTAGAAGATTGTTCTAAACTTTATACAATAGAAAATTATAAAATTCTAAGATACCTTTTGGATAAGAAAAAAATAAAAAAAGTTATAGGTTTCCCTATGAAAGAAATGGAAAAAAATATTGAAATAATAGAGAATATAATGTCAAAAGAAAAATTCTTAGAATATACAACTTATCATGTTTATAAAGAAGATATTACAAAAGATTTGTTAATAAATGGAGCAGCTCTAATTAAAGATGTTTTTGAAGAACTAAAAAGATACATATCTTCTAAAAAGGAGGAGTGTATTTTAATAAAGGAAAAAATAGAAGAGATAAAAGAATTAGAGGATTATAAAAAAATATCAAAGAAACTGCATAAAATCAATAAAGAGTTAAAAGACAGACCTAGGATAGTGAGAGACAGATTGAGATCGATATTCTCAAAAGAGCTATGGGAAAAGGTAGTAGAGCTATTAAAAGAAGAAGATCCTGATATGGTGAAATTTTTAAATAAAAAATAGATTCTTTTAAATATTAAAATTAACTAAAAAAAATTATGGAAAGACTAGAAAACATAAGTAAACCTACTAATATAGATGATAAAACAGCTTCTTTTGATGAAATATCTTCATTCAATAAAGAGACAAATACTGGTGTTAATAATATGTTAAATAAACCAGAAATTATTGAATTTGTGGGTATAGAGATACCAAAAGAAGTTTTTGAGAGGTATAAAGTATTTCTTGAGCTAATTAATGATAAAATTCCAAAAGAAGAGATAAAGAAAAATTTAAATATTGAAAAAAATGAATTAATTTGGAAAGGTGATTTAAATCTTGAATGTATAACTGAATTACCAGAAAATATTAAATTCCCTGACTATATTACTGGTAGTTTAGCTTTAAATTCTCTTAGTAAATTGCCAAAGAGTATTATACTACCTAGATTTATTGGAAATAGTTTAGATTTATGTACTCTTTTAGAATTACCTGAAAATATCATATTCCCGCTTTCTGTTGACCGATGTTTATATCTTGATGCTATTTTGGAATTACCTAAAGATACTATATTGCCAGAATATATAGGTTGCGATTTATTTTTACAGAATATCATTAAACTCCCTAATAAGATTATATTCCCTATATTTATTGGTGGTGACATAAATATGCATAATCTGAAATTATTACCGAATAATATCCAATTCCCAGCTTCTATTGGAGGTTCCTTATACCTTAACTCTCTAGAGGTATTACCTAAAAAATTAAAAATAAAAGGTTCAATAAGTTTTAATCAAAACAAAAATCATAAAACCCTTAACAGGGGTATTGAATGCAGAAGCTTATATCTAGTAGATTGTCCCAAGCTTTATACAATAGAAAACTATCAAATCATTAAATATCTTTTAGATAATAATAAAATTGAAGAAGTTATAGGTTTTCCTACGGAGGAAATTGAAAATAAAATAGAAAGAGATAAAATAGTTGAGGCTATATTATCAAATAAGAAAGCTTTGGAATATAAAACCTATCAAGTTCTTAAAGAAAACATTACTCAAAAGATTTTAGTGTATGGGGAAAGTCTGATCAAAGAAGTATATAATGAATTAAAGAACTATCTAATATCATTAAGAGATAAATCTATCCAATATAAAAATGAGATATCAGATATTATAGATATAAATGATTACCAAAATATGGAGAATAAACTAGATCAAATTCATAAAGAGATAATAGATAAACCAAGAATAGTGAGAGATAGATTAAGATCGTTATTCTCTAACGATCTATGGGATATGCTGTTAGAAAAATTAAAAAGTGATTCATCAGGTATTGTAATTTTTTTTTAAATTAGGTAGTTTATAATAGAAAAAATTTCTAATTAAGATCCTATGGAAAAATTAGAAAAAACAAAAAGCATAGAATCTGAAAACAATATAAAAAAAAGTGCTGAAGAATCTAAAGAGATTGTAAGAATTAATTGTTTTAGAGAAAAAGTAAACACCACGGCAAATGATGTTTTAATTGAGCCAGAATATATTGAGTTCATTGAGGTAAAGATCCCAAAAGAAGTTTTTAATAGATATGAAATATTTCTAAATTTTTTAAAAGAGCAAATCGATGAAGAAGAGATAAAGAAAAACCTAAGCATATTGGATAAAGAAATAATATGGGAAGATGATTTATTTTTAAGAAACTGTATAAAATTACCGGAAAATATCAAATTCCCTGGATCTATTAAAGGCCAACTAAATTTACTTTCTATAACTGAATTACCAAATGATATCAAATTCCCTGATTCGATTGATGGTCATCTGGTTTTTAGTTCTCTTCTTAAACTACCAAAAAACTTTATTTTCCCTAGTTTTAATGGAGATTTGTGTTTACATTCATTAAAAGAATTACCAAATGGTATCAAATTCCCTCATTCAATTAATGGCGATTTATGGTTACATTCAGTTGCAAAATTAACTGAAGATATTCTATTCCCTAATACTATAGGTGGTTCTTTATATTTACAATCTATTGAAGAATTACCCCAAAGATTCAAGTTTCCTACTTACATTGGTGGTGCTCTAGGATTAGGATCGCTTACAGAGATACCAGAGGATATCAAGTTCCCTGATTTTATCGGTGGCTCAATATTTTTAAATTCTCTTACTATATTACCCGCTAATTTCAAAATACAAAACTCTATAAATCAGGATTTATATCTAAACTCTCTTACTATATTACCTGATAATTTTCAATTACCCGAATACTCTGAAAATCCTTTTGGTTGTTCTATAAATTTAAATTCTATAAAGAAACTACCTAGCAATATAAAGATAAAACTAGATCTAAATTTAAGCGAAAATAATAATCTAGACTCTCTTCATAGAGATATAGAGTGTAAAACCTTAAAACTTACTGGCTGTTTTCAATTATATACAATTAAAAACTATCAAATTATTAAATATCTCTCAGATAATAATAAAATAGAGGAAGTTATAGGTTTCCCTATGGAAGAGATTGAAAGAAATATAGAAATAATAGATGAGATAATATCTGATAAGAAATCTTCTAAAGATAAAAACTATCATATACTTAAGGAAAATACTACTCAAAAGATATTAATATACGGAGAAGATATAATCAAAGAGGTATATAATAAATTAAATGAATATCTAATTTCATTAAAGGAAGAATCTATTCAATATAAAAACGAGATATCAGCAATTGTTGATTTAAAAGATTACCAAAATATGGCGTATAGATTGAACCAAATTCATAAAGAGATAAAAGAGAAACCTTTAGCTGTAAGAGATAGATTAGTAGCTATATTCTCTAATGATTTATGGGTTATGGTGATAGAGAGATTAAAAAAAGAATCGTCAAGAATAGTTAATTTCCTCGAAAAATCTTGATAAACCTATAATTATTTAATGATAAAAAAACTTAGTTTTTACCAAATTTAATTGTATATATTTGAGTTTTATAGTATAATAAATAGATAATAACCACATAAATAATGACAGAAGAAGAATTCAAATTACGATTAAATACTCAGACTCTTATTAATCAAGAGTTTATTAATCTAAATTTTAGCTATTGGCTGATGGATGACAAGGAAGCGAAAACACCTTTCCCACCGTATATGTATGAGGAATTACAAGAAAAAACTTTCAAAGAATTTATGAAATGGGTTTTTATAGTAGATGATAATGATCAAGATATAACAGAAGAAGAATTATGCGAGAAATTCGAGGAGGTAATAAAAGATATTGCCTTTAAATTAGCTAAGAATAAAGACGATATATTATCGATTAAATACATAAATTACCCAGCAAAAGGCGAGCTGGTAAGGATAGATAGAGACGGGGAGAAGATTATAGCTAGGACCGCTTTCAGGGAAGAAGTGTATATAAACGGGAAAAAATACTTAAAATATCTGCTTCAAGCAGATGGTGGCAAAACAACATGGGAAGAATTATATGAGCTTAAAAAAAAATCTTAAAAGCGTAAATATTTGTAAAAAATAATTAAATTTATTATATTAAATATAATAAATTTTTTTAACTATATATTATGGATCCACTAATAATTTTCTTTGGTATAGTAATCATTTTTGTGTTGATTACTAGTATAAGGCAGATAAACCAATACGAAAGGGGAGTAGTCTTCAATTTCGGGAAATTCTCAAAAATCAAAGAACCGGGCTGGCGGTTAGTAATACCTATAATACAGTCTATGATAAAAGTAGATATAAGGACTAAAGCTGTTGACGTACCTGACCAAGAGACAATAACTAAAGACAATATATCAATAAAACTTAATGCTGTTATATATTATAAAGTAACAGAAGCATCAAAAGCCGTACTTGAGGTAGAAAATTTTTATTATGCTGTTAGCCAGCTAGCCCAAACAACTATGAGGAATGTAGTAGGTGAAGTATCTTTAGACGAGCTTTTGAGGAATCGAGATGATATCGCTAAAAAGATTGAACTCATAGTCGAAAAAGCTACAGATCCTTGGGGTGTAAGGGTAGAGACAGTAGAGCTAAAAGATATCGTACTACCTGGCGACCTGAAACGTACTATGGCTAAAGAGGCTGAAGCTGAAAGAGAGAAAAGAGCTGTTATAATCAAAGCACAAGGCGAGGTAGATGCAGCAGAGAATATGATGAAAGCGGCTAAAATGCTTAGCAGTAGTCCGGGTGCGTTACACCTTAGAACACTTCAATCTATCAACGATATATCTTCCGACCAATCTAATACAACTATATGGATGGTACCTATAGAGGTACTTAAAGGTATAGAAAAACTTAGTAAGAAATAATTATGTTATTAATTAAAGGGTTTAAATGTATTCAACTGAAATACTAAAAAATGGTAAAGAAACATATGAGGAGATGATTAAATGTATAAAGAAAGCAAAACAATATGTTTATCTGGAGACATATATATTTGCGCAAGATACTATTTCAAAGAAATTTAAAGATATATTAATAAAAAAAGCTAAAGAAGGTGTTAAAGTGAGCTTGATATACGATTCGATAGGATCGATGTTTACTAGAAGAAAATTTTTTGACGAGATGAAACAGCACGGTATAAACGTTATATGTTTTAACCCGATTATCTTTAAAATTTTTAGGCTTAGATATATAAGAGGCTGGCATAACAGAGATCACAGGAAGATCCTGGTTATAGATAATAAAATAGGGTTTATCGGCGGGCATAATATCTCTGACGCTTATATAGATAAGATACGTGATACACATTTAAAAATAACCGGACCTGAGGTTATATATCTTAAAGATTCTTTCCTTGAGTCTATGCGTATAGCAAAAAATGAGCTCTATTACAAAAAATCACATTTTTTGCCTTATCTAAAAAAAATTAATAAAGAACAAAAGGGGAGAATCCAAATATATAGGGATTGTCCTAGTATTAAATATAATTTTATAAGAGATAAGTATATAGAATTAATAGATAAATCCAAAAGAAGTATTTATTTGCAAACAGCGTTTTTTATACCTGATAAACCTTTTTTTAAATCACTTATAAACGCTTCTTTAAGAGGGATAGATATCAAACTTATATTATCTTTTAAGACTGATATATTTATAGCTGATCTAGCGAGTAAGAACCTATTCAAAAAAATTGTTGATAACGGTATAAACCTATATCTATATAACGGGTTCATACACGCTAAAATCGGGATATTCGATGAAGAGAATACAGTTATTGGTAGCACTAACCTTGATTATCGTAGTTTTAGACATAGCTATGAAACAACAGGAGTTTTTATTGACAAGAAGCTTTCTAAAGATATGATATCTATTTTCAACGATGATCTTAAGAACTCTGAAAGCTTCAATCTAGAAAGATGGGAGAGAAGATCGATACTAAATAAGCTGATGGAAAAAACAGCTTATTTATTCAGAGAGTTTTTATAAACACATAAAAAATAATGAAAAATCTTATGTGTTTCTCCTATCAAAATATTTAGCGAACATTATATATATAACCGGCATCAATAGTAATGTAAGCAAAGTAGAGAAAGTTATGCCAAACATTATAGCTGAGCCTAACCCTAACCAGAACTCATCAGTCAAAGATAACGGTAGTATCCCAAACACAGTAGTTATAGAGGTAATAAGGATCGGTTGCAACCGTGCTGGACCCGCTTCTAGGACAGCGGTATTTATATCCATACCATCCCTCCTATTATAGTTTATCCTATCTATAAGAACGATAGCATCGTTAACAACTATCCCTGAAAGCGCTACAATCCCAATAAACGCCGCTATATCAAGATTAATATTCATAATAAATAACCCCCAGAAAACTCCTATCAACGACATAGGTAACGATAAGATAATTATAAAAGGCTGAGTAAATGAATGGAACTGTAGGATAAGGATAAACGCTATAAGCAAAACAGCTAGGATCATCGCGTTCTCAAGATCATTAAACGATTGAGTAACATCCTCAGTTTCACCACCTAAACTTATTCTATACCCTTCAGGGCGTTTGTAATCATCGATCTCTTTATTAATATTTTTTATCAGTTTATCAGTATCATTTTTGCCTGGCTCAGCACTCACTGTAACAATCCGTTCGCTATCTCGATGATTAATGTTCATAAAAGACGGTTCAAACGATATATCAGCGACCTCTTTTAGTGGGATCCTTTCACCTAACCCGTTTACTATCTGAATATTCTTTATCTCAGAAATAGTTTGAGGTTTCTCTTGATCTCCCCAACCATACTTAACCCATATCTCTTTTTCTTCACCATTCTCCAATATATCACCGATCTTCTTACCGTATACTGAGTTCCTTATACTCGATGCGACGTACGCCGGTGTTAGGTTATACAAACTCATTAACTCGATCTTAGGATGGATAACGAAATCACCAGTACCAAACTCTATAGAATTACTTATCTCATCAGTACCGTAGCTCGCTAAAATATCCTCAAAATCTTTAGCAATCTTTTCTAACACATGAAAATCGTTTCCGTATATACGTATCTCTATAGGCGCACCAGAAGGAGGCCCTCCTTTTATTTCAGGGATACTTATCTTTGCGGTTGTTATATCGCTAAATAATTCTTTGTATTCCTTAGCAACATCATAACTTTTGAAATTTTCACCTAACACTTTTTTCCTATCACCTTTCTTTATCAGGTTAACTGTTATACTACCTTGGTTACTACCACTGCCACTACTAGATGATAACCCTCCTGTTTTAGATAGCCCATTACCTACCGAAGAAACAAAATTAACTATCCGTCTATCCTTAACTAACTCTTTCTCTATCTGTTCAACAATAGTATCAGTCTTTTCTAGCTTAGTCCCCTCAGGTGCCTCTATATTTATATAAAAGAAATTGGTATCAGCTAACGGGAAACTACTAACACTAAGTAGCCCAGTTATCGGTAGGAGCATAGCTGATACAAACCCAATAAAAGCTATCAAAACACAAAACCATCGTCTTTTACGTGTACTAATAAAATATTTTAGTATCTTAATATATTTTCTTTCCAATAAACACAAGAATCTATGTTTTATGTTTTGTATTATATCTAAAACTCTTAAAAATTTTGTTTTATTTACAGTATCTTTTATTAGAAACCTAGCTAGAGCAGGAGATATAGTCAAAGAGACAACCAAAGAAGATATTAATACTATAGATATAGTTATAGGTATATAACTAAAAAACTGTCCAACTATCCCTGACATTAAAAGCATAGGTACAAACGCTGAAACAGTTGTTAAAGTCCCTGATATAAGGGCTCTTTTATAAGTTTTTATGGTATAAAAACAAGCTTCTATCGGGCTTAGTTTTTTTACTTTTATCCCGTCATGTATCCCTTCCATTATCACTATAGAAGTATCCACAAGCAACCCTAACCCCAGTACAAGACTAAATATAGTTATATTATTCAAAGTATTACCGGAAATATCTAGGAATCCGAAGGTTATTAAAAAACTTAAAGGTATAGAGAACCCAGCGATTATAGCTTCTTTAAAACCCAACGCTATTAATAAAATAATAAATATAAGACATACTGTAAGCAACGCGCTAGACGATAAAGACCCGAAATCTTCTCTTATAAAATCTGATCTATCATTTGTCACAACTATATCCAATCCGTCTTTTTTACTAGGTATCTTGTTGCCTTGCATCTTATCTAGTATCGCTTTAGATTTATCTACAGTTTGTATTATATTAGCACCTGCTTTCTTATATACTGATAAGGAGATAGTATTTTTAGAGCGCTCTCCATCAAGCGAGAGTCTACTTATTTGGGATTCTTTTGTTAGATCTTTTTTTACATCTGATATATCCTTGATAAATATAGTAGTATTATCAACATTCTTTATAGGTATATTTTTTATATCATCCTCGTTTTTTACTTTACCTTGGAACCGTACCTGGTAGTGAAGATCATCTACTAATATACTACCTACAGGTAGATTAATACTATACATATTAATACTTTTTTGTATATCATCTAATGATATATCAAAACTATCTATTTTATTCTTATCAATATATATTTTAAACTGTTCTTCTCTCTCTCCAATAATTTTTACTTCTCTTATATTATTATATGACTCTAATTCTTCTTGTATCTCTTTAGCCATCTCTACTAACTCTCTATATGTGTAATTACCAACTAAACTAAAAGTAACTATAGACTGATTAGAAAAATCTATCTCTTTCACTATAGGATCATTAGCATCCTCAGGTAATTCAGGTTTAGCATTATCTACAGCATCACGTAACTCTCTATAACTATCGTCTAAATCTGCATCAGCATTAAACTCAACAGTTATACTAGAGACACCTTCTCTCGATGAAGAAGTAATAATATTTAGATTATCTATAGAGCTAATCTTATCCTCTATTTTATTAGTTATTAGCTCCTCAACGTCTATAGCAGTAGCCCCGGGATAATTTGTGTATATAACACCTATAGGGACTTTAATCTCTGGAGTATTCTCTTGTGGTAAGCTGATATAAGAACGTACCCCCCAAATTATTATACCTATAAGTACAACAATAGTGACCCTAATATTACCTGTAAAGAACCCCCAAACAGATGCTATATATTGATCTATCTCCTCTTTTCTGTATTTAGTTAGTTTCTCTTTCATTGATAAAAAATAAGATAATATTCTTTTAAAATACTTTAGGATTTATTTATATCTTTTATGTTTACTGAAGGCTCTATTGGTATGATAGTATCCTTTTTCACTGATTTCTTTTTATCATTTAAATTTTCTTCCTTAGTATTAGTTTCAATATCTTCTTTAAAATTGTCTTCCCCATCTTTAGATTCTTCTTTATCGTTATATTTATCATTATTTTTTATATCTTCTTGCTCATCATTATCCTCTTTCTTATTCAAGTCATCGTCTTTAGTAGGTTCTATATTCTCATCAGTATTATTAGGTTCATTTTTATCCTCATTATCTTCAGTATCTTTAAGATCACCAATATGATCATCAATAATTAAAACTTTCTTATTGTCCTCAACAAACTTAAGCCCATCTATAATCACTTTATCACCATTATTCAAACCATCTGTTATTTCGATCATATTCCCTATAATTTCGCCTATTCTTACAACTTTTTTTATAGCTATATCTTCTTCAGTTATAAACACTATATTTTCTGTTTGCTTTATTTTTACTGCATTAAGCGGTATAAAAATCCTATCCTCAAAAGATTTTAATTCAACATCAATATCAACATAACTACCGGCTTTAAAACCTCCATCAGAGTTATCTGCCAGCACTTCCACAGCGAACTTCTTACTTTTTGGATCAGCAGAAGGATATATCTCAAAAACTATACCTTGCACCAAATTATTATCTACAACAGATACTTTTTTACCTATCTCAAAATAATCTATTTCTTCCTTAGGTACATCGATACTTATTTTTACTTTTGATAGATCACCTATAGTCGCTATATGATTCCCTTTAACTAAATCATCACCAATATCTACACTTTTCGATACAACAGTACCATCTATAGGTGATCTAATAACTTGATCATCTATAGCTATAGATCTTAAAGCCAGATTACCCTCAAGCTGATCAATACTTTGTTTTATATTATGCAGGTTACTCCTTTTTTGTGCTTTCCTCATCTCCAAATCAAGCTTAGCGCTCTCAATTTGATGTTCAATAGCCTTCATTTTATTTAAAATACTATCCTCTTCGGATTTAGCTTTAGTTTTAGTTATCTCTAGCTGTTTTTTTAATGTTTTAATAGTCGTAGGCTCCTCATCTTCCGAAACAGTTTGATTAGTGTTATCCAAAGCATCTTTAGCTTTCTCTATATTCAGTTCAAGTATGCTTATCTGGTTATCAGTATCTATACGTAAATTCTTTATAGACTGTATCGACGATTTAATAAGATTAATTTGTGAATTAATATTATTTTGACCTGATTGCATACCATTTACTAAACTTTTTAACTGATCAAGTCTAGTTTTAGTAAAATTAGAAGATGTAACACTATTTATTAATACTTTATCAGTGTTATCTATTAAATTCTTAACAGAATAAGCTAGGATCAACGTTTTAGGTAGAATATCTTCTATATTACTATTCAAAACCAAATATTCTTTTAAATCGTTGTATTTATTTTTAGCATCAATATAACTATTTTTAGCATCAACAAAAGTCTTCTTTTTTCTAGCACCTAAATACACTTCAAATTGCGAGTCACTAGGCGAAGACCGTGGATCGATACCTAGTATTTCGTTAGTATTATCCATAAAATCTTCTAGGATATTGATACTATTATTATTTGTGATATTAGATATCTCTAACAAATTACTTAGATCCAAACTAGAGGTTTTTATAAAATTCTTCAAACTCTCCTCTGATGTTTCTAAATCAGTTTTAGAGATCTTAGCACCTAAACCAAGATTGATTTTAGCGTTATTCAAAGATATTTCAGCGTTATCTATATTTTGGTTATTAATCTCTATGGTATTTTTTAGGTTAGATCTCTCATTCTCCAACATGATTTCTAGCTCCTTTATGCGAAAAGAAGCATCATTTATAGAGATATCTGATACTATATTAGATATACTATAATTCTCTTTCGCATTTAAAAGGTTTGTTTGAACATTATCAAACTCAACTCGTACTTCATTACTAACAGATTTATCTAAATCAACTAAAGGAGTATCTTTTTTTATGTAATCACCTACCTGGAAATACATATTCACTACAGTACCTATCCCGCTACTATTAATATCTATCTCTCTATACGGGTTAACTTTACCTATATACTTGTTATTATATTTAAAACCATTTACTCCAGTTTCATATATTTTAACTTCAGGTATAACCTCATTTTCTTTTTCTTCGCTTTTGGATTGACATCCAAGAAAAGTCGCTAATACTAGACAAATACCAAGTTTATATATTTTGTTCATAAAGAAACTATTATTTTCATTAAATTTTTAAATTCGTAAGTGTATACTGTATATATAATTTTATCAACTTCCATAAAAACTATGTTAGATAAAAATTATTTTAGAGTCAACATTTTAGAAGATATAAATAAATTTGCAAGAGATAATAAAAAAAACCTAAACCTAATTTTAAATATTGAAAATTTAAATCTTTTTTTAGACGCGAATATAATAGCTATATATTACCCTCTAAGGAGCGAACCAGATTTGCTCAGACTAGTCCAAATATACCAAAAAAAAAGGTTTTTATATCCTTATATAGATACTAGTAACAAACTACAATTTTCTGAGTCTAAAGTATTTAAAAAAAATAACGGGTTTTACGAACCAAAGAATAAAATACCTGCTAACCCTAAAACGATAGATTTATTTTTTGTCCCCGGTTTAGCTTTTGATACTAACTTAAATAGACTTGGTAGAGGTTTAGGATATTACGATAATTTTTTTATCTGTAATACTAAATGTAGTAAAATAGGAGTATGTTTTGATAAATATCTACTTAATAATATCCCTCATACACATAAAGACATTAAAATGGATAACATTGTCACTGAGCATCAAATTATATAGTTTTTTATATCAATTTGTTTTAATATGAATATCGATTTCATAAAAAAAAATTATGTGTACAGAAAAAGATAAAAAAAGGATAACAGTTTTACGTAATTGGTTAAACGAATGGAATTACAACTATTTTGTTTTAAATAAGAATGATGTATCCGAAGTAGCTAGAGACAAACTTAAGCGCGAACTGGAGGATCTGGAAAAAAAATATCCTAAATTAGTAACCCCAGACTCACCGACACAAAGAGTAGGTAGCATAGTCTCTAGTGATTTTGCAAAGATTAAGCACATAACACAAAAAGAGTCTTTAAGCGATATATTCACGTTTGAGGAACTGGATGAATGGGAGATACGGATAAAGAAGATACTACCAGAAATAGAGTTTGATTATATATGTGAACTTAAAATAGATGGCTTGAATATAAGTATCATATATAAAGATGGTATATTTGAGCAAGCTATAACAAGAGGTAACGGTATAGAAGGAGAAGACGTAACACATACGATAAAAACCATAGAATCTATACCACTAAAATTAAGGAAAAAACTGAATTTGATGGAGGTTTCAGGTGAAGTATATATGTCAAAAAAATCGTTTAAAAAGCTAAACGAAAAGGAGAATTTTAAAAACCCAAGGAACGCTGCTGCTGGTACAGTAAGACAACTAAACCCTAAAATAGCAAGTGAAAGAAACCTAGATATGTTTTTCTATTCTATGGATAAAAAATCTGTTAATTTGAATAAAATAAAAACACAAAACGATTTACTTGATTTTTTTAATGATATAGGACTGAAAGTAAATAAAAACTATAAACATTGTAAAAATATTTCGAAAGTGAAAGAGTATATTAAGCTATGGGAGAGAAAAAGAGACGTTTTACCCTACGAGATAGATGGAGTAGTAGTGAAAGTTAATAATATATTATACCAAAAAAATTTAGGCTCAACAGCTAAAGCACCAAGATACGCTATCGCTTATAAATTCCCGGCAGAACAGTCTACCACTAAAATACTTGATATAAAACTTCAGATAGGTAGAACAGGCGCGATAACACCTGTAGCTATTATGAAACCTACCCTACTTGACGGTTCTATGGTCTCAAGAGCAACTTTACACAATGATGAAGAGATAAAAAGGAAAGATATAAGAATAGGTGATACTATTATCATACAAAAAGCAGGTGATATTATCCCGGCTATAGTAAAAGTTATAAAAGAACTAAGAACAGGCGATGAAATAGAGTTTATGATGCCTATACTTTGTCCTGCATGCGAAGCTAAACTAATAAAACCTGAGAACGAATCTATTTACAGATGCCCTAATACAGATTGCTACGCTAAAAACAAAGAGCTATTAGAGCATTTCATATCTAAAAAAGGGTTTAATATAAAAGGTATGGGGCCTTCAGTCATAAACCAATTAATAGAGAATAATTTAATAGAAGACCCGGCCGATATCTTTAATTTGAATAAGGGGGATCTATTGCAATTAGACCTGTTCCAAGAGAAAAGAGCCGACAATATTATAAAATCCATAAACGAATCAAAAATAATAGATTTGAATAGATTCATATACTCTCTTGGTATCAGGTATATAGGTGATGAAACAACACAAATCATATCGAAAATCATTAAACTTGATAAAGAAACTATAACTATACAAAAAGAGAAGACTAGTAATCAGCTCAACTTATTTTATGAAGAAGAGAAAGAAATAAAAACTCTAGAAGTCTCTACTATAACTAATTTCTTATTATCTATAACATCTTTATCTTTAGAAGATTTGGAAGCTATAGATGGTATAGGCAAAAAAGTTGCTGAATCCTTATATCTGTGGTTCAGAACAGATAAAAACAGAAGATTATTATCTAAGCTTGAAGATAACGAGATAAAACTGGTTTACAAAGAAAACGATATAAAAAACGAAAGATTTAAAGGTCTGTCTTTTTGTATCACAGGCACTTTATCAAAATATAGTAGAGACCAAATAAAAAAAGAGATAAATCTTAGAGGCGGTAAAATTATTTCTAAGATATCTAAAAAAACTAACTTCCTAATACAAGGAGATAACCCCGGTAGTAAATTAAAAGATGCTAAAGACCTCGGTACAAAAATTATCACTGAAGATAAAATAACCAAACTCCTAGATGATACTAAAAACATAGATTTATAATCCTAACTGTTTCCTTATATCATCCGCTTTGCTTTTATCTTCTTCTTTTCTAGTTATAGCAACATAATCTGACATAAGATCTTCCCAATCTTTACAATGCTTATTTTCTAGCTTCATCAACTGATCCAGATGCTTATCATTCAGTTCACGGAATTTCCGTTTTTCTTCTTCTAATATCTTTATTAACTCATCTATCTGAAACTGTGATAATTTGGGGATAGCTTCGATTATCTTCTTTTTCTCTTCCTTAGATAACGAGATCGAACCAGCTAGTAATTTAAGGAATCTAATCTCATCAAAATTAAGGCTATGCTCTTTTAGAGGTATAGTATCAACTCTCAGTTTATCTGATATAGCACCAAATTTATAACCGAGCGCAGCCGCACTACCTGGTGCCGGTTTTTGATCATTTGTAGCTGATTGAGATACACCTTTAGAACCTGCTTGATTATTTTGTGTTTGTTGGCCCGCATTTTGAGATCGGCCCATATCTTGAGTCTGCCCAGTATTTTGAGAATGGCTACCTGCCTGAAAATCTTGTCCTGTCATAATTTATTTATTTTAGAATTTTATTTATAGTATTATTTTCATTAAACAATGTCAAAAAATGTAATTTTATTTTGTATTATTTTAACATATTATTATAAAAATTTCAATTTATAAATATTGTTCTAATATTTAAAAGTGTTTATATTTAAATAAATTTGTCATTTGAATATTTAACAAACATGGATTTAGAAGAACAAAGAAAAGAGATAGATATAATAGATAATAAAATTATCAAATTACTTAAAAAGAGGTTCTCTTTATTAGAGGATATAGTAAAATATAAAAAGGAAAACAATTTATCTATATATCAAAGTAACAGAGAAGAAGAAGTCTTAAATGTAAGAAAGAATCTAGCAAAAGTTGAAGGCTTATCAGAGGATTTCATAGAAACTATTTTTATTAAAATAATGGAAGAATCGAAAAATATTCAAAAAAAGTATTATAACTAAATTATAAATACGATATAATAATAATATTACAAATTTTTATTAAATAAAATTATTTTTATGATAGATATAAAAGATTTAAGACAAAACCCCGATAAATTCATAGATGCTTGTAAGAAAAAGAATATCGACGAAAATATAATTAATAAATTATTGGATCTAGACAAAAAACGGAGAGAGATAATAACTAAAACCGAGCTATTAAAAAATGAGCAGAACAAAGCATCAAAAGAGATTATCTCGCTTAAAGACGAAGAAAAAAAAATAGCTTTAAAAAACATGAAAGAAGTAAGCAATGAACTGAAAGCTAACGAAGACGCTCTAAAAAAGATCGATGAGGATTTTTTGAATCAAATGCTTCTTCTACCTAATCCACCGCTATTGCATGTCCCTGTAGGGAAAGATGATAAAGAAAATGTTGAGATACGTAAATGGGGTACACCAAGAGTTTTCGATTTTGAGCCTAAAGATCATGTTGAATTAGGTAAAACATTAGATATCATAGATATTCAAAGAGGTGTAAAGATCTCAGGATCGAGATTCTATTTCTTAAAAGGTGATGGAGCACTACTACAATGGGCACTTATGCAATACACTATAGAGTATCTGACAAGAAAAGGATTTACTCCGCTAGAGGTACCTTTACTTGTACATTATGATGCAATGATGGGGACCTCGTATTTCCCTGGAGGCGAAGAACAAGCATATCATATATCTAAAGACAAATTATTCCTTGTAGGCACAGCTGAAGTGGCTTTAACCTCTTACCATAGTAACGAAATACTAAAGGAAGAGGAATTACCTAAAAAATATTTCGGGTATTCCAATTGTTTCAGAAGAGAGGCTGGTACTTACGGTAAAGATACACACGGTCTTTACCGTATACACCAATTCCAGAAAGTTGAACAAGTTATAATCTGTAAAAACGATCCGGAGGTTAGTCAAAAGATGCACGAATATATTCTAGATAACGCTGAAGAGGTCCTAAAATCCTTAGAGCTACCATATAGAGTAGTTGATGTATGCACAGGTGATATGGGTCAAGGTCAAGTATATAAAAATGATATAGAAACATGGATGCCTTCAAGGAAGAGCTATGGGGAGACACATAGTTGTAGCACTTTCTATGATTTTCAAGCACGTCGATTAAAACTTAGGTACAAAAACAAGGAAGGCAAGAATATCTATTGTCATACACTTAATAACACATGTATAGCTTCACCAAGGATCTTAATCCCAATAATAGAGCATTACCAAACTAAAGACGGTAATATAGAGATCCCAAAAGTGTTACAAAAATATATGGGCGGCAAAAAAATTATAACTAAAATATCATAAGATATTATTGATATTATTCGAATTAAAAGTCTAGCACAGAATAATGGTGTTTAGGGATTTATACTGAGCCGCTTTTAGTTCCTATCTTTTTTTTTGTATGAGCTAATCCAGATTATAGTATTATACTAAACCGCTTTAAAAAAACTTAATTTTTTTATCACCAAGCGACATAAAAAAAGTTATGATTTAGTAATAAAAATTTAAGATTCTTTACAAGGTTGAGTATAAATAAAAGGATTGCTTAATATTTAATATACACTAAAAAGTAGATCCTATAAGCGAAGATACATAAAATATGGATTTTATTCTAATATTGATTTAATTATCTTTCTTTCATCCCACTCAATTATTTTATTACCTATTGTCCTTCCTTGTAAATCACCCATCCCAGGGATTATAACGGTATCACCTTTCTTAGCGTTACTTAACGCGAACTTTATAGCTTTATACCTATCTTCTATCTCATAAAAATTCTCATTAATTCTACCTCCACCTTCTATAACTCCGGCAATAATCATTTTCCTTATAGATCCAGGATCTTCAGTATATGGTTCATCATCAGTGATAATAACCTTATTAGCATTTTTTATAGCTATATAACCTAACCCTTTACGTTTCTGTTTATCCCTATCACCACAACACCCAAAAACTACCCATAAATCGTTATCAGTGATCTTTTTCACTGCTTTCAATATATTCCTATAACCTTTTTCTGTCATAGCAAAATCTATAATAACATTAAAATCCTGGCCCATATCAATATATTCCATCCTGCCTGGCACATACTCGATATTCTCTAACCCCTTTTTTATATATTTCATATCTATACCAAGCGCAAAAGCTAAAGCTGAAGCAGATAAAGCATTTTTGATATTAAAATCTCCTACCAGGTTAAAAGATATTGTTGTCTTATTCTTACCTATATTTAAATCAAATTCAGTCCTATCTTTAAAATATTTTATATTAGTAGCATATACTTGAGCATTATCTTTTATGCTATAATATACAATCTCGCAAGTTTTTTTTATAATATCATCTAGATTATCTTTATCATCAAAATTTACTATAACCTTTTTTTGTATTTTTTTGCTAGGTGATTCGATCATTTTATCTATAATAGATAATTTAGTGTTTCTATAATCATCAAAACTTTTATGGTAATCAAGATGTTCAGAAGATATATTAGTTATAGTTACCAGATCATAAAACACACCCCATACTCTATTTTGTTTTATAGCATGCGAAGAAGTCTCTATAACACAATGTGTACATCTATTTTTAACCATTCTCCTTAAAATCTTTTGTAACCCTAATCTACCTAATGTTGTTTTATGAGTTACGTTTTTCCATCTTTTGTTATCAATAGCAAATTCTACCGAAGTACATAACCCCGTCTTTATTTTAGCTTGTAATAATATCTCGTATAATAAAGTACATGTTGTTGTTTTGCCATCAGTCCCTGTTATACCTATAGTTACCATTTTTTTTGTTGGGAATCTGTATAAATAAGCTCCAAGGATCCCCCATAGCTTATGGTAAAATAGTATATATTTAGGATTTATTAGGTTCCTTAGTTTTTTTATCATGAATATATATTATTTTTTTTGCTTTTATTATATCTTTACCTATCTGCTTTTTTAACTTATTAATACTATCAAATTTTTTTATATCTCTTATTTTATTATAAACTATTATCTCTACTTCTTCACCATAAATATTTTTTTTAAAATTGAATATATATACTTCAAAAGCTTTCTTATTATCAAAAGATTTCTTCGGACCATAATGCATTACCCCCCAATAATTACGAGAATCATACGTAACTTTACACAAAAAAACACCTTCTTTTATCCTAGTATCTAATATATCTAGATTGATTGTTGGATAACCTATCTTATTCCCTAACCCTACCCCTTTTTTAACTATATTTTTGCTCTTGATTTTTATGATTAAATGTATTAAAAAATAAGTGCAGAGATATTTTACAATAATTTTTTAAAAAATAGTATTGACAAGAAAAAATATATAAGTATAATGAGCGACGAAATACAGATCTTTAAAATAAAAGTAAAAACTTTTCTGGATTATGAACGAATCGGGTGTTATCCAAGTGATGATATCTATTCTCAAACTCATATCCGGAAATATTTTTTACAAAATATTACGCGCGCGGCTAAGGCCGTGATCAAATAGAGATTATAATGTAGTTTCCATTTGGTCACGGTCTTTCCATAAATAATAGTTTTGATTAGAGATCAGTATTCTGGTAATATCTATTCAAATAACATAAAAAAAATATATGGAAGATAATAATAACCATGAACAAATAAATAATATACCTAATTTAGATAGAAAGAACAACGAAGCAGAAATACCAGGAAATAATAGAGATGTTAACCTAAAAATGGATAACGACGAAGAAGCTGTACCTATATCATATGTTACTGATCTAACAACAGAAGAAAAAATATGGGGCGCTATATCATATATAAATTTTCTAGGTATAATCCCGTTACTCGCTAAAAAGGATAGTGCTTTTTGTCAATTCCATTCAAGACAAGGTGTGGTACTAGCTGTTATAATACATGTTATAAAATATATATCTATAGTAAGATTAATGATCCCATATTTGTATTTCTTAGAGCTATTAATAGTATTTTTTGTCGTTATACAGGCCTATTCAGGGAAATGGTTCAAAATACCTTTCATTTATAATTTATCAATAAAGATAAAGATATAGTAATATGAAAGACAGAGTATTCATAGATGGTAAAAAATATATACTAAACATCATCCTTAAAGACAAAAAACATTCTTCAGGTAAATATAATAACGGTGTTTTTACTTTAAATCTATCCTCAAATATTTCTAAAAAAGAGAGAGAAAGACATATCAATGGTTTACTAAAAAAACTATCAAAAAATATCTTCAAAATAAACCCATTAGATCATCTATTTGAAAAAAAAATAATGGTAAGGAAGATAGGTTATGAGAAATATTTTCTCGGTGAGATCTGTTTAAGTAACGAAGTATGCTATAAAGTCTATTTCAAGAGAAGTAGTTTACAAAGTATTACTTATAAAAAAAATAAAGATATAATTATATATTCGTCTTACAGAAATAACATAGAATATAAAAACCTGTACACAAAAAACATTTTTAAGTATATCTCAAGAGATCAAAATCATTATATCGAAAATATAATAGATACTCTCAACAAAAAATTTTTCAATAAAAAAATAAACAAAGTTAAACTGAAATATACCACTTCTGTCTGGGGTAGCTGTACATCAAAGAATAATATCAATATATCAATAAAACTATTGTTTCTACCTTTCCCTTTACTAGAATATGTTTGTATCCATGAACTCGCACATCTAATAGAAAGAAACCATAGCAAAAAGTTTTGGGATATAGTAGAAAACATTATCCCAGACTATAAAGAGAAAGAAAAGATGCTAAAAAATTATTAATTTTAAATCTATTGAATTTTTAGTATAAATTTGATAAAATTAACTGAATAAAACAAATTTTTTCTAAAAATGACAAAAATAAACATTAAAATAAAAAAAATTATCTCTTATATTGGTATTTTTATAGTAATTTTATTGATTATATCTATGGATACTAATAATGGAGCTCTTGTTTCTGATGTTACAATGAACGATACCGACGATAACGCTGTATGTAATTTCACTTCAACCTATATACCTGATGGCACATACCTAAACTATTTCGATAATTTACCTGCACTAGATGGACCGGAAGATTTTTATGGTATACTAGGGATAGAAATAACATGTAGTGAGAAAGAAGGTTGTATAGCCTCTATGTGTGCAGAGAATGATCCTATGTGTGTAGACGGGTTTATAAAAAGACGTTCTAGAGCTAAAGAGTCTGATAGTTTACCTTATAGTTTAGATGAGATAGAAGTATTAGATATAGAAACTAGCCCTGACTCTAAAGCGGTAGTGACTATAAACGGTAAAATAGATTCAAGAAGAGGTATCATAGAGGATTATGATTTCACAGGTGATATAGTACAAAAAGGCGATATTTTGAGAGACGAAGATATAGATAGGAACCAATCAAATATATCTATATACATTAAAAATACTAACACGAACCAAGAGGATTTCAAAGGTAGCAAGAAACTATGTGCGTTCGCTTTATTCGCGTTTAAAACTAAATACTCAGGCTCTATCAAAGGGAAGATAACCGGGACTTTGCCCGGCGAGGAGGAAGGTTTAGAAAACGCTAAAGTTAAATTATCACCGTGTCCTACCGATGAGAGAAAAGATCAAAACGGTAATCTAATTCAGGTTATACCTGAAGGTAATGATTGTGAAGTATTCACTGATAGCGAAGGTAATTACCAATTTGATAATGTTCTACCTCGTAGGTCTTCTTATACTGTCTCAGCAACGAGGGATGCTAAGAATTAGGCAAACTAAAAATGTATTAGCTAAATCTAAACCTTAACTTAAACTTAACTAACCTAAATATGAATAGAATAATTAGGATGAGTTTTTAAGTATTTAGTTGGAAAATTTACTAAACAAAATCCACTGGGCGATAGTGGAATCGAACCACTGACCTCATCGATGTCACCGATGCGCTCTAACCAGCTGAGCTAATCGCCCTTATCTTTTTTTATACATAAACTTTTATACAAAAAATTTCTATATATATCAAGAATATTTTTTTAATTTATTTTAGGATATAGTATATAATACCGATATATATATTTTATGTGATGATTAAAAAAATAAAAAAAACTTTATTCCAAATATTTTTTCCAATAAAATGTATTTATTGTTATCAAGAAGGAGAAAGTATATGTAAAAGCTGTTTAGAGAAAATAAAGATAAAAAAGAATATATTTAAAAGAAAAAATTTTGTATTATATTGGGGATTAGATTACCATAGTACTCAACTAAAAAAACTAATAAAAGGATATAAGTACGATTTTAATAAAAACCTTCTACCTTATATAACCGATCTTTACAAGAAAATATTAGATATAAATGATATTAGAAATGGGTATATTATACCAATCCCATCGCATTATAAAAGAAGATTTAGTAGAGGGTTTGATCATATCGATCTAATAGCTAGAGCGATATCAAATAACAATTTTATCTATACTAATATCTTAAAACGCAAAAAAAACACTAGAAAACAAAGCCTATTAAATAAACAAAACAAAAAAATGAATTTATATAACGCCTTTAAATCAAAAAAAACCAACCTGGAAGCAAATAAAAATATAATTATTATAGATGATATAACAACAACTAAAAATACTCTACAAGTAGCTGTAGATGCTATCCAATCAAATTATCCTAACAAAATTATATGTGTAACACTAGGTAAAGGATAAAAAATATTTACTTACAATTTTTAATATATAAGATTTTTTAACTAAACTACAATGAAACTACGAACAATAAAGGTCTATATATCGCTTACTACAATATTACTAGGCTCGTTAAGTAATATCCTTGATTGTACGATAGATAGAGCTTTATCTAATGATGAAACAAAATCAGTTACCACAAAAAATATCATATCTACTAAACTGGATAAACATGGCGACTGTTTAAATATATCTGATCCTAGATCTTTAGATGTCCTAATTAAAGGAGAAAATACTACTACTGAAGATATACACGGATCCACAGCTACTATTACAGGTGATGTCACTTATGCTACCGGTAAAGTAGGAGATGCTTTAAGTTTTGATGGTGATAGTGATTATCTGGAATACAGTAACGCACCTGAATTCCATTTAAACAATTATTTTACGATAGAATTCTGGGTAAGAGCTAGTTCAACACAACCTTATGAATGGGGAAGAATATTAGCTAAATCAAGATGGAATAGTAAAAGAGGCTATCTATTATATCGTGATAACCCGAGCAGTAGGGTAGGTTTCCAAATGTTTGCTACTACCGGTGTGCGATATGATGTTTACTCTACAACAGCTATTACAGACGATACATGGCATCATATAGCTGTTTCATATGATAATTCAGATCTAAAAATATATATAGATGGGATAGAGGAATCTAATAACACTATAGGCTCTATCAAAATCAATAACTCGACAGATCCGTTCAGAGTAGGCTCTAATTTCGATGGCTCAGTGTACCATGATTTTAAAGGTGAAGTAGATGAAATAACTATACATAAAAGAGCTTTATCAGAAACTGAGATACAATCGATATATAATAACGATGAAGACGGTAAATGTTCTCCTATATGTGGTAATAATATTATCGAAGGTAACGAAGGATGCGATGATGGGAATACGGTTTCTAGTGATGGTTGTAGTAGCTCATGTGAGATAGAAGATTGTGTTCAAATTCCTAATGATCTCGTTGGTTGGTGGAAAGGAGAAAACAATTTTTTTGATGCTGCTAATAATATCGACGGTGATGGTAGTGATATATCTTTTAGCACAGGTTTATCAGGTAACGCGTTTAGTTTTAACGGATCATCTTCGGTTGTGGAAATACCTAATACTGATTCACTGGATTTTACCACTCAAATCTCTCTTGAGACATGGATAAATATAGAGAATCTTGGTTCGTATGACCGTATTATTGGTAAATATACTTCAGGATGTGTAACACCATTTTACATATATTCTATATCTTTAAGTGATAATAATACACTTTTATTTAATTTAACAGATGGTACGACAATTTTTGGTGATCTATTCGGCAGTACAGAACTACAACCCGATAGATGGTATCACGTTGTTGGTACTTATGATCAGTCGACAGGTGAACAAAAACTGTATTTGAATGGTAAACTAGAAAACTCTATAATAATCAGTAGCCCCCAACTAATCGGTACAAGTGAGGAGCCGGTAACTATAGGCGGAGAGAAAGCTGGTAACTGTAGCGCATATTTTGATGGGTTAATAGATGAGCCAAGACTATATAATAACGTACTTACAGAAGAAGAGATAAGGGATAACTATTATGCTGGTGTGAATAATATATGTAATGGTGTATGCGGAGATAATATTGTTTTTGAATCAGAAGACGAACAATGTGATGACGGGAATACAGTCTCAGGAGATGGTTGTAGTAATATATGTTTAAGTGAGAGTAACGATAGAGATAATGATGGGATAGAAAATAGTCTAGATAATTGCCCTGATATCTCTAATCCGGGTCAAGAGAATAATGATACCGATAGTTTTGGTGATATATGCGATAATTGTCCTAATATCGATAATGAGGAACAAGAAGATAACGATAATGATGGTATAGGAGATACATGTGATGATCCTTGTTTATTAATACCTGAAGGCGATACACAAATAAGTTCTATTAGATGTGATGATACTTTAGCAGATGAAATAACAAGTATCTATGGTGTGTTCAACGATAATGCTATCTATGCTTCGGGTGTTAAAGATAAAGCTTTTTCTTTTGACGGTAGTAATGACTACGTAAGTTTTAGTGATAGTTCCGATTATAATCTATCAGGTAGCTTCACTATAGAGACATGGATAAGAGGGTTTTCTACTCAACCTAGTGGATGGGGAAGGATAATAGCCAAATCCTTTTACAATTCAAGTGAAGGTTATCAACTTATAAGAAATGAGGATTTGGATGTCGCTACATTTGATATATTCGATGATACCGGGACGATACATACTGTTAACGGTACAACAGTAATAACTGATGATACATGGCACCATATAGCTGTCACTTATGACGATTCTGATCTTAAAATATATGTGGACGGGATAGAAGAAGATAGTAAAACTATAGGCTCAATAAATATTCAAAATAGTACAGAAGATTTCTATATAGGTAGCAACTATGACGGAGCAACCTGGAACAGTTTTGCTGGTATGGTTGATGAGATATCAATATATAATACTGCTCTTACGTCTACAGAGATACAGAATTTGTATGACACTAATGGCGAAGGTAAATGTGATATAGAGTGTGGGAATAATAATTTAGAGTATGATGAAGAATGTGATGACGGTAATACTGTCTCTGGTGATGGGTGTAGCGATATATGTATAGATGAAAATGGTGATAGCGATGGTGATGGTATAACTAATTCTGTTGATAACTGCCCTAGTATCGCAAACCCTGGTCAAGAGAATAATGACGGGGATAGTGAGGGGGATGTTTGTGATGATGACGACGATAACGATACTATAGATGATACCTCAGATAACTGCCCTATGGATGCTAACACCGATCAAGCTAATAACGACGGAGACTCTGAGGGTGATGTATGTGACGATGACGATGATAACGACACTATAGATGATACCTCTGATAACTGCCCTATGGATGCTAACACCGACCAAGCTAATAACGACGGGGACTCTGAGGGGGATGTATGTGATAATGATGACGATAACGATACTATAGATGATACCTCTGATAACTGCCCTATGGATGCTAACACCGACCAAGCTAATAACGATGGAGATACTGAAGGTGATGTTTGTGACGATGACGATGATAACGATACGATCTTAGATGTTTCTGATAACTGTCCTGTTGATTCTAACACTGATCAAGCTAATAACGATGGGGACAGTGAGGGTGATATATGTGACGATGACGATGATAACGACGGCGTGTTAGATACAACTGATAACTGTATCTATGATTCTAACCCGGACCAAAACGATAATGATTCTGATAGCTTCGGTGATGTATGTGATAATGATGACGATAACGACACTATAGATGATATCTCTGATAACTGCCCTATGGACGCTAACACCGACCAAGCTAATAACGACGGAGACAGTGAAGGAGATGTTTGTGATGATGACGACGATAACGATACAATCTTAGATGCTTCTGATAACTGTCCTATGGATGCTAACACCGACCAAGCTAATAACGACGGGGATTCTGAGGGTGATGTTTGTGATAATGATGACGATAACGATACGATCTTAGATGTTTCTGATAACTGTCCTATGGATGCTAACACCGACCAAGCTAATAACGACGGAGATACTGAAGGAGATATTTGTGATGATGACGACGATAACGATACGATCTTAGATGTTTCTGATAACTGTCCTTTTGATTCTAACACTGATCAAGCTAATAACGATGGGGACTCTGAGGGTGATGTTTGTGACGATGACGATGATAACGATACGATTTTAGATGTTTCTGATAACTGTCCTTTCGTCTCTAATGTAGGCCAAGAGGATGCCGATAGTGATGGGATCGGTGATGCTTGTGATACTGATACTGACGGTGATGGGATAGACGATATCTCTGATAACTGCCCTAGTATAGCTAACCCCGGTCAAGAGAATAATGACGGGGACTCTGAGGGGGATGTATGTGACGATGACGACGATAACGATACTATAGAAGATACCTCTGATAACTGCCCTATGGATGCTAACACCGACCAAGCTAATAACGATGGGGACTCTGAGGGGGATGTTTGTGATGATGACGATGATAACGATACAATCTTAGATGTTTCTGATAACTGTCCTTTTGATTCTAACACTGATCAAGCTAATAACGATGGGGACTCTGAGGGGGATATTTGTGACGATGACGATGATAACGATACGATCTTAGATGTTTCTGATAACTGTCCTTTCGTCTCTAATGTAGGCCAAGAGGATGCTGATAGTGATGGGATCGGTGATGCTTGTGATACTGATACTGACGGTGATGGGATAGACGATATCTCTGATAACTGCCCTAGTATAGCTAACCCTGGTCAAGAGAATAACGACGGGGACAGTGAGGGTGATGTTTGTGATGATGACGATGATAACGATACGATCTTAGATGCTTCTGATAACTGTCCTATGGATGCTAACACCGACCAAGCTAATAACGACGGGGACTCTGAGGGTGATATATGTGACGATGACGATGATAACGATACGATCTTAGATGTTTCTGATAACTGTCCTTTTGTCTCTAATGTAGGGCAAGAGGATGCCGATAGTGATGGGATCGGTGATGCTTGTGATACTGATACTGACGGTGATGGGATAGACGATATCTCTGATAACTGCCCTAGTATAGCTAACCCTGGTCAAGAGAATAACGACGGGGACTCTGAGGGGGATATATGTGACGATGACGATGATAACGACGGTGTGTTAGATACAACTGATAACTGTATCTATGATTCTAACCCGGACCAAAACGATAATGATTCTGATAGCTTCGGTGATGTATGTGATAATGATGACGATAACGATACTATAGATGATACCTCTGATAACTGCCCTATGGATGCTAACACCGACCAAGCTAATAACGATGGAGACTCTGAGGGTGATGTATGTGACGATGACGACGATAACGATACGATCTTAGATGTTTCAGATAACTGCCCTATGGACGCTAACACTGATCAAGCTAATAACGATGGGGACTCTGAGGGTGATGTTTGTGACGATGACGATGATAACGATACTATAGATGATACCTCAGATAACTGCCCTATGGACGCTAACACCGACCAAGCTAATAACGACGGAGACAGTGAAGGAGATGTTTGTGATGATGACGACGATAACGATACAATCTTAGATGCTTCTGATAACTGTCCTATGGATGCTAACACCGACCAAGCTAATAACGACGGAGATACTGAAGGAGATATTTGTGATGATGACGACGATAACGATACGATCTTAGATGTTTCTGATAACTGTCCTTTTGATTCTAACACTGATCAAGCTAATAACGATGGGGACTCTGAGGGTGATGTTTGTGACGATGACGATGATAACGATACGATTTTAGATGTTTCTGATAACTGTCCTTTCGTCTCTAATGTAGGCCAAGAGGATGCCGATAGTGATGGGATCGGTGATGCTTGTGATACTGATACTGACGGTGATGGGATAGACGATATCTCTGATAACTGCCCTAGTATAGCTAACCCCGGTCAAGAGAATAATGACGGGGATAGTGAGGGGGATGTATGTGACGATGACGATGATAACGATACTATAGAAGATACCTATGATAACTGCCCTATGGATGCTAACACCGACCAAGCTAATAACGATGGGGACTCTGAGGGTGATGTTTGTGACGATGACGATGATAACGATACTATCTTAGATGTTTCTGATAACTGCCCTGTTGATTCTAACACTGATCAAACTAATAACGATGGAGACTCTGAGGGTGATGTTTGTGACGATGACGATGATAACGACACTATAGATGATATCTCAGATAACTGCCCTATGGATGCTAACACCGACCAAGCTAATAACGATGGGGACTCTGAGGGTGATGTTTGTGACGATGACGATGATAACGATACTATCTTAGATGTTTCTGATAACTGCCCTGTTGATTCTAACACTGATCAAGCTAATAACGATGGAGACTCTGAGGGTGATGTTTGTGACGATGACGATGATAACGACACTATAGATGATATCTCAGATAACTGCCCTATGGACGCTAACACCGACCAAGCTAATAACGATGGGGACTCTGAGGGGGATGTATGTGACGATGACGATGATAACGATACGATCTTAGATGTTTCTGATAACTGCCCTGTTGATTCTAACACCGACCAAGCTAATAACGACGGGGACTCTGAGGGTGATGTATGTGACGATGACGATGATAACGATACGATCTTAGATGTTTCTGATAACTGTCCTTTTGTCTCTAATGTAGGGCAAGAGGATGCCGATAGTGATGGGATCGGTGATGCTTGTGATACTGATATTGACGGTGATGGGATAGACGATGTCTCTGATAACTGCCCTAGTATCGCAAACCCTGGTCAAGAGAATAACGACGGGGACAGTGAGGGTGATATATGTGACGATGACGACGATAACGACGGTGTGTTAGATACAACTGATAACTGTATCTATGATTCTAACCCAGACCAAAACGATAATGATTCTGATAGCTTCGGTGATGTATGTGATAATGATGACGATAACGACACTATAGATGATATCTCAGATAACTGCCCTATGGATGCTAACACCGACCAAGCTAATAACGACGGAGACTCTGAAGGAGATGTTTGTGATGATGATGATGATAACGATACTATAGATGATACCTCAGATAACTGCCCTATAGACGCTAACACCGACCAAGCTAATAACGATGGAGATACTGAAGGAGATGTATGTGACGATGACGACGATAACGATACGATCTTAGATGTTTCTGATAACTGTCCTTTTGTCTCTAATGTAGGCCAAGAGGATGCCGATAGTGATGGGATCGGTGATGCTTGTGATACTGATACTGACAGTGATGGGATAGACGATATCTCTGATAACTGCCCTAGTATCGCAAACCCTGGTCAAGAGAATAATGACGGGGACTCTGAGGGGGATATATGTGACGATGACGATGATAACGATACGATCTTAGATGTTTCAGATAACTGTCCTGTTGATTCTAACACTGATCAAGCTAATAACGATGGAGATACTGAAGGTGATGTTTGTGACGATGACGATGATAACGATACGATCTTAGATGTTTCTGATAACTGCCCTTTCATCTCTAATGTAGGGCAAGAGGATGCCGATAGTGATGGGATCGGTGATGCTTGTGATACTGATACTGACGGTGATGGAATAGACGATATCTCTGATAACTGCCCTAGTATAGCTAACCCCGGTCAAGAGAATAACGACGGGGACAGTGAGGGTGATATATGTGACGATGACGACGATAACGACGGTGTGTTAGATACAACTGATAACTGTATCTATGATTCTAACCCGGACCAAAACGATAATGATTCTGATAGTTTCGGTGATGTATGTGATAATGACGACGATAACGATACTATAGATGATACCTCTGATAACTGCCCTTTGGATGCTAACACCGACCAAGCTAATAACGATGGAGATACTGAAGGAGATATTTGTGATGATGACGACGATAACGATACGATCTTAGATGTTTCTGATAACTGTCCTTTTGTCTCTAATGTAGGGCAAGAGGATGCTGATAGTGATGGGATCGGTGATGCTTGTGATACTTCTGAAGATATAGATAATGATGGTATATCAAACAGTGAAGACCAATGCCCTCTAACTTATGGCACTACAGAATACGAAGGCTGTCCTTACGCTATAGAAACACATATAAACAGACATATTATAGATATATGGGACAGAAATACTTGCGATGGTGGTGCACCTACATGTACTATAGCGACAGAAAGTATAGTAAGGATATATAATAGAAAAGATTCTGAGTTTATTAATGTATATGGTAGTTCAAATCCAAGCAAATCGGATTATAATGATATATATACCAGCGATACCGGGTTAATTAATGAATGTGTTACGTTCGAGCCTAGCGGTATTTGTTTGATGGGTGTGAAAGAGAATAGCGATTATTTAGCTATATCTAAATATGATATTGATAGTGAGAATGCATTGTATATTGGTAAAGAACTCAGGGATACTGAGTTCAGTATAGATAATAAAAATATTATCAAGCTGGATATCTTTGAGTTACATACTATCTTAGGAGATATATTATATAAATCAGCTGGTTCGATAATAATCAACGGAAGTATACTAGAGATATTTTATCCTGACACAAGTACATGGGAAAATGAGTATGAGTTATTCCCATTAGAGTTTAATAGTGATAGTGAATGGGATGTTGATATATGTACAAAGATCCCTAAAGGTTACGAAATAACAAGGATAATAGACGGTAACGGAGAGATCCTTGATAAAGACGGATGTATAAACCAGAATATTAATAATGAGACAAAGACTATCTTACTTGAATTAAAAAGATCTAGCTTGAGGCCTAATAGTACAGCCGATGAGGAGATAATATTTGATTTAAATGTATCAAGAATCGATAAAGGTAAAGTAACAAAAAATAAATTTGTTGAGCTAGTAAATGAGATTAAAAATCTTTAGCTAAAGCTTAGATGAGGTGTTAATCACACCTCATCCATATTTATTTTAATCCCAGTCTATCATATATGCTGGGATTTTAAGATGATTTTTTTGTGTAAATTCTAAATTCTCTCTTGTTATACCTAGTAATATAACAAATAGTGATTCTTTGTATACTAAAACCGGGAATCTTTTTCCCTCTCTTTTGATAAGTGATAACCTAGCCTTTTTATAAAAGTATCCATTACCTCTATAAGAGAGATACACTCGTTTTATTGTTACGTCACCACAAAATAAAAATGAGCTCCTGGATAATGGTTGATAACAAATATCTTTTTCTGTTTCAATTGACCCTGTATCCCCTCGTTTTGAATATATTTTGTATAAACCGTCTAATTGCTTATTATTTTTTTCTAGTAATAACATCATTTCTCTATAAGATAGAGAAATCTCTTTATTAGTTATTTCCATTTGTTTCTTGAAATCATGTATTTTTCGCTTCATCTTATTAAAATACTCATGATCATACTTATACATTTTGATCAAAAGTGATCTTTGCGTATTTGAAAATGAAGTTTGTACACTAATCAAGGAAAAACATACAACTGAAAGAATAAGACTAAAAATAATGCTTTTCATTTTTATCTCCTTTTAATCATTATTTCAAAGCTATATATCTAGCTTTTACAAATTTTAAAAAATCATCAATCTACATTATGACATTAAATATTATATTTGTCAATCTAAATTATTTTTCTAATATATAATTCTGCATTATATTAAATATAATTTGATATTTAAAATTAAAGGCATCAATAAAGGAGAACATAAATGCAAAGTAAATCTAAATTGATAATTGTTATAAGTGTTATATTTACGGGGATAGTACTTCCATTATTTGTATATATATTTTTAGAACCCCTAGTAGATATTTTTAGAGATACAGTAAAAGAGAAAATATTTGATAGCCAGAAAGCAAATGACGACATAATAATAAAGCAACATAAATATGATATATCCTTACAAAAATATAGATCTTTTCCTACAGGAAATAGATCGCAAATAAGTGACAATGAAATATTAGATGCACTAAATAAAATTAATGAGGAAAAATATACTAATTTACTAAAACAAAAAAAATATAAAGAAATCTTTAATTTGTTTTATAAAAAGGCAAAAAAAGGTGATAGAGAAAGTATGTATTATATTGGCAGATTTTATATGGATGCTAAAGGTACAACAAAAGATCTGGATAAAGCTGAAATGTGGCTTAAAAAAATTGAGAATGAATGTGATCATAGAGTTTTAAGAAGTTTAGGTAATTTATATGATATTAATGGAAAGAAAGATTATACTTTGTCACATGAGTATTATAAAAAAGCTATACGATATGGATCAAAAAAAGCTATTGTTGATCTAGCGAAATTATACTATCAAGGTAAAGGAGTAAAAAAAGATTATAAAAAAACATTAAAACTTATTTTACTTGCTACTAAAAAAAATGAACCTTCAGCTATGGTTATCCTTGGATTATGGTATAGTGAATGGTATTCTCATGGAGTAGTAAAAAAGAAGGATCTAAAAAAAGCTGTATCTTTATTTAAAAAAGCTGCTGATCTTGGGGATATTATTGCAATGTGCAATTTAGCATTTTGTTATTATAAAGGACAAGGAGTAGAAAAAGATCATAAAAAGACTTTTGAGTATTATAAAAAAGCTGCTGATTTTGGTAATAGTAGTGCAATGTATAATATAGCAATATGCTATAAATATGGAACAGGAATACCAAAAGATCTAAGAAGAGCTTTTGAGTATTATAAAAAAGCTGCTGATCTTGGGGATAGAGAAGCAATGTATAATTTAGGTATTTGTTATAGTAATGGAGAAGGAGTAAATAAAGATCTCAAAAAAGCTATTTCTTTATATAAAAAAGCTGCTGATCTTGGGAATAGTAGTGCAATGTATAATTTAGGAGTATGTTATGACAAAGGTATAGGAGTAGAAGAAGATCAAAAAAAAGCTTTTGAATACTATAAAAAAGCTACTGATCTTGGGCATAGTAGTGCAATGTATAATTTAGGAGTATGTTATGAATTTGGACAAGGAGTAGAAAAAGATCTAAAAAAAGCTGTATCTTTATTTAAAGAAGCTGCTAATCTTGGATATAGTAGGGCAATGTATAATTTAGGAGTACGTTATGAATTTGGACAAGGAGTAGAAAAAGATCTAAAAAAAGCTTTTGAATACTATAAAAAAGCTGCTTCTAAGAAACATAAATTATCTATTAAATGCTTACATTATTTAGCTCAGAAAGATTATTTAAGAGCTATAAGTATATTACAAGAATTAAATATCAATCATTAAAATTTATTTAAGACCATATTTTATGATATGGTCTTTTTATAGTGACTCTTTTTTTTAAAAATCTTTAAAACTTTTTAGTATATATATCATATTCTATATCACAAAATGATTAGAAATAAAAAATATAATTGAAATCTTACCCCCAATTTGGTAGAATGCCCTGGCATATATAAAACTTATAATAAAACTATGGAAATAACAGCAAAACTTGTAAACGGGTTAAGACAAAAAACAGGTGTTTCAATGATGGCTTGTAAAAAGGCTTTGATAGAAGCTAATGGTAACGAAGATAAAGCTATAGAGATACTAAGGAAGAAAGGTGAAGCTAAAGCTGTAGAAAAATCTTCAAGAGATGCTAAAGAAGGCGCTATCCAGATATATGAAGAGAACGGCCAAGTAGCATCAGCTATAGTATACTCTGAAACAGATTTCGTGGCACGTAATGATGAGTTTATAAACCTGGTAAAAAGTATAGCTAAAAAAGCTTTATATACCTCAGGAGAGGAAGCTAGAGAATTTGCTGATAATAGAATAAAAGAATTATTTACTAAGCTAGGTGAAAATATGGTCTTAGGTGAGATAAACGTCTATAAAGAAGGTGTAATAGGGACTTATGTTCACTCTAATAATAAATTAGCAGCTATCGTAAAACTAGATAGTGGTGATAAAGAGACAGCGATAGATATCGCTATGCATGTAACTGCGATGGATCCTAAGGTGATCGATCCATCAGAGGTATCTATAGAGCTAGTTAATAAAGAGAAAGAGATATGGACAGAACAGCTTAAAAAACAGGGTAAACCAGATAATATCATCGAGAATATCTTAAAAGGGAAAGAGAAGAAATTCCGTGAGGAATCAGCATTAATCAAACAGAAATTTGTTAAGGACCCTGATAAAACTATAGAGAGTCTACTTAACGGCAAGAAAATTGAAAGTTTTGTGAGGTTTTCTATATAAAAATTATGTTTTTAATTCAATGATAGAATTCGAAATAAAAGAGAATGTCAGACTTGATAAATATATCAAAGCTCTATACAAGAATTTACCTTTTTCTAAGATATGTAAATGTATAAGGAAGAACCAAATAAAGGTTAATAAGAAACGAGCTAAATATGATCAAATCTTAGGTATAGGCGATATAGTCACGATATATATAGATAAACATAAAATATTAAAGAAGAAAAAGAGTATCGATAATATCAGTTTAGTCAAAAAAATCACTTTTGGGGTAGTCTATGAGGATAAAGATATACTTGTTATCAATAAACCTTCAGGTATAGACGTACATGGTAACAAAAAAAATAAGATAACTTTAATAGACCAGGTTCTAAAGTACCTTGATTATAACGAGACCTGGGATTTTAAACCCTATCTGGCGCATAGATTGGACAGAGATACATCCGGTGTGATAATAATCGCTAAAACTAGGCTGGCTTTAGAATACTTTTTTGATGCTTTCAAAAAAAGGAAGGTAAAAAAAGACTATATAGCTATAGTGTACGGTAAACCTAAGAATAATTCAGGTATAATAAATATGCCAATAGAGAAGATCGATAAAGGTATAAGGAAAGCTTGTATCTCAGGATCAGGGAAAGAGGCTATTACTGAATATAAGCTACTAGAGACAAAGGGAATAGATAAACATATCATATCGAAACTTATACTTACACCTAAGACCGGTAAAATACATCAGATAAGACTACATTTAGAGTATATAGGGTTACCGATCTTGGGTGATAGACAATACGGTGATTGGGGGATAAACAAAATCTTTAAGGAGACACATAATATTAATAGAGTTATGCTACACGCTTATACTATAGAGTTTATACATCCAATTTTAAATAAACCCGTAAGTTTTAGGGTTAGCATCCCAAAATGTTTTAATATAATATAAAATGAGTAAAATAGTATATATATGCCAAAACTGTTCTTATAAACAATCCAAATGGACAGGCCAATGTATGAACTGTAAAGAATGGAACACGTTCGTAGAGGAGATAGAAGAGAAAAGACCTAAGCTAAAAGTTTATGAACATATTGATATAAAACCTATAAATTTCCAAGGGGCAGTATTGAATGAGGAAAGATATAAAACCAGTATAAACGAATTTGATAGGGTGCTTGGCGGTGGTATAGTAAAAGATAGTTTTATTTTGTTGACAGGGGACCCAGGTATAGGTAAATCAACGCTATCGCTCCAAATAGCGAAAGAATTGGTAGATAAAACCCAGTCAGTTCTATATATATCAGGCGAGGAGTCTATCAGCCAGATAGTAAGCAGGGGGATACGGCTTGGGATGGATACTAATTCAAAATTTTTACTAATAAATGAGTTAGTGCTGGAAAAGATAATCGCTATAATTAAACAACAAAAACCTAATGTTGTAATTATTGATTCTATACAGGTTATATACTCAAACGATATACAATCGATATCAGGCTCTATAACTCAAATCCGGTTCGCTGCTGAAAATCTAATGAAAATAGCGAAAGAGAATAATATTGCTATCATTATCATAGGCCATGTAACAAAAGACGGTAATATGGCAGGTCCTATGGTCTTAAGCCATTTGGTTGATACTGTACTCTATTTAGAGGGAGAGAAATACCAACAATACAGGATCCTCAGGGGCCTAAAAAACAGGTTCGGCACTACTTCTGAAATAGGGATATTTGAAATGTGTGACAAAGGGCTTAAAGAGGTAATAAACCCATCAGCATCGTTCTTAAAAGGCAGGCTCTTAGATGGGATAGGTTCATGTATAACATCCACGATAGAGGGAACAAGACCTTTTTTAGTAGAGATCCAAGCGTTAACCACTTATACTAAGTTTGGATACCCTAAAAGAACCTCTTCCGGTATAGATATCAACAGAGTTAATCTTATGATCGCTGTACTGAACAAATACTGTAACCTAAAGCTTGATAGCCAAGATATATTTATTAATATTATAGGTGGGATAAAAGTAAGGGAGCCTGCACAGGATTTAGCGTTATGTTTATCGATAGCGTCATCTAAAATAAAAAAGAGTATCCCAGGAGATACTATAGTAATCGGAGAAGTTGGATTAAGCGGAGAAGTCCGTGGTGTGTCGCAGATAAATAATAGGATCAGAAATGGGTTAAAACTAGGGTTTAAAAGAGTTATTATGCCTGATATAAAAGCTAATATAAAGGATATGGAGTATATAAAAGTTAAAACAGTTAATGAAGCGTTAAAGATAATCCAGAATTCATGATAGAGTATTGAATAACGTTAGATAAATGTTTTTTTGCATCTCCACCATATTTTTGTCTTTGATTATCATCGAGTATAATTTATTGTCATCACAGTTAACACAATGCATATAATCGTCGTATAAGCTTATCTCACAGTTCATCAAAAGATTATTGATAGGGCTCTTTATTATCTTCGTTTCTGAGAGCTCATTAGAGTATTTAGAAACAACATTTTTAGTGAAATAGGTATCAACAGCTATACTTTTATACTGAATATTCTTACGCTCCCTAGCCGGCAGAAAACATTGTCTTAAAAATTTCTGTAGATCTGTATTAGTATTATAATTGAGGTAATAATAGTTTACTACCTCGCTACATCTTATATCTTTCAATAAATTATAGTATGAACGTTTTACAGCCCTAAACCCTTGGAACAACCTTATCTTCGGTGTTTCTATATTAGGATTAAAATCATATTGACTAACAAAAGCTGTTATCGAGTTTTGGTATTCTAAGAACCGTTTGTTGTACCCTTTTAACCATCTCCTTAACTGGTTTATATCACTAACTACATACACCGGTTTATTATTTACCTCATTCTTACTTATCATCTGTTTTGATACAAGTTTTTTTATTACACTTTGTAATGTAGAAACAGGTATACATGTTTCAGAAGATAACTCAGATATATTCATCTGACCTTTCTCTAAGAGCGAGGAATATACTGATATCTCGTTATCATTCCATTCAGTGTTAGATAAGATTTTCCTAACAGACAGAGGTAAATAGTTGCTCATGCACCATAAAATTAAAAGCTTAATATATTACACTATAATATTTTTAATATTCTGTCAAATTTTTTTTTACAAAATATCTTCTTTTGCGCTTGTTGAAAAGTATATTTGATTTAACTTATATTCTATCCCTTAATTTTTTGGTAAAGAAAAAAAATCTATAGAATTTTTGTAGATAACATCAGAAATATTTTGGATATCATCATTTTTGGTATTACTTATCTCTAATACTATTTCTTTTACATAAGACGGTTCATTCCGTTTACCTCTATAAATCTGAGGAGATAAATAAGGAGAATCTGTTTCTGCCATTATTTTATTAAGTGGCACCTCTTTTACTATCTCTCTAATAGAGGAACCATTTTTAAATGTTATTACACCAGTAAAAGATAAATAGAACCCTCTTCCTAAACATTTTTCTGCAAAATCTTTTGTCCCTGTAAAACAATGTATAACAACTTTCTCTAGATTATATTGATCAAGTATTTTTATTGTATCTAATTCTGCGTCACGTGTATGTATTATCACCGGTAGACCCAAATTTTCTGCTAATTCTAACTGTTTATTGAAATGATATATTTGTTTATCTATATTCAAACAATCATAATGATAATCTAACCCTATCTCGCCTATAGCTACGATCTTATTGTTGTTCTTATAGAGTTTACTTAGTGTCTCTAAATAGGTATCTGTCTCTAACACCATAGAATCATAAGGGTGTATCCCAATACTCGCATAGATATTATTATATCTATTAGCTAGCTTAACAGAGTGATTACTTGTTTCAATATTATATCCAACATTCACTATATATTCTATATTATTCAGTGTTGATCTTTCTAAAACATCATCAAAATCATTTTCAAACTCTTTGGAATCTATATGTGCATGTGTATCTATATATCTCATACTAAATTGTTTTAAAGTATCCAGCTGCAGCTATCATAGCCGCATTATCTGTACATAATTTTATTGATTCAGGAACTTTTAATGGTAGCCCAGAAGATTTTTTTGTTATTACTTCTCTTAACCTTGTATTAGCTGAGACACCTCCTGCTAAATGTAACTCATTAACTTGATATTCTTTTGCCGCTCTAATAAATTTATCTGCAAGCACATCACAAACAGCTTCTTGAAAAGATGCAGAAAAATCATAAACAATCTTATTAGATTTATCTTTTATATCTTTATAAGCGTACATAACAGCTGTTTTTAACCCTGAAAAACTAAAATTATAATCACCACTATTCATCAAAGGCCGAGGGAAACTAAAAGCATCTTTATTACCTTTTTTTGCTGCGTTTGATATAGATGGACCACCTGGATAAGCTAACCCTAAAATCTTAGCGACCTTATCGAACGCCTCGCCGGCAGCATCATCTATCGATTCACCTATAACCTGGAAATCGTAATGGTTTTTCATTAAAATTATTTCATTATGTCCGCCTGATACAGTTAAAACAAGTACTGGGAAATTGGGGTGATATAATCTGTCCGTCATAGTAAGGAAATTACTATATATATGACCGTGTATATGATTGACCTCTATTAAAGGGATTTTCTTTATCTCTGATATAACCTCCGCTGTATTTATCCCTACGAGTAACGAGCCAATCAAACCAGGGGTTTTTGTTACCGCTATCTGATCTATCTGATCCCATACGATATTAGCATCTTTTAATGCTTTATCTATCACAGGTAAAATTATCTTTATATGCTCTCTTGCGGCTATCTCCGGTACCACACCTCCATATTTTTTATGTAAATCTAAAGATGATCTTATCGCGTTACTTAAAACATATTGGCCATCTTCTACTACAGCTGCTGATGTCTCGTCGCATGAGGTTTCTATCCCGAATGTTAACACATTTTTTTTGTTATATTTTCTTTAATATATAAAATATTTTAGATAATTACAAAAAAATTCTTGAATAGATAAAAATAGATCTTTAAAATTAGGTAAATAATAATTTATTTATATGATATCTTTTACACCGTTCGATCCAACTTTTCTTACTATCGGGCCTTTACAGTTTAGGTATTACGGGCTTTTTTATATCATCGTATTCTACTTAACATACCTATATATTTACAAGAGAAAAGATGTTTTAGAAATAGATGATACTGTTTTATGGGACATAATGTTCTATGGAATATTAGGAGTGATATTAGGTGGTAGGATAGGGTATATTATATTCTATAACCTCCAATACTTTATAGCTAACCCATTAAAAATGGTTGCAGTATGGGAAGGCGGAATGTCATTTCATGGTGGGTTGATAGGAGTGATCTTCAGTACATATATATACTGTAAAAAGAAAAACCTAAATTTCCTTAAGCTTGCTGATTCGTTTATACTACCTATTTCGTTTGGTTTAGGTATAGCCAGGTTCGGTAATTTTATCAATGGTGAGCTTTATGGTAGAACACTTGAAACAACTTTCTATGTCCCATGGGGTATGGTATTTAAGAAAGCAGGTGATAATATGATAAGACACCCATCTCAGTTATATGAAGTAGCAAAGAACTTTATTATTTTTATTACCTTATTTTTGATCAGAAGAAAAAATAGTATAAAAGATGGTATAATACTTACATCTTTTTTAATCCTATATGGATGTTTTAGGTTCATAATAGAATTCGTACGTGAACCTGACCCACAGCTAGGTTTATTTCTAGGATATTTCAGTATGGGACAATTCCTATCTATATCTATGGTATTTATAGGCATAATAATGTATTTTAGATGCAAAAATAATTATTTTTAATCCTTTATAGGATATATTATATTTGATAGAATCCTATATAGCTGTAACTAACTCTTCTTATAATGAAAATATCAGTATCAAACGAGATTTATAAAATATTCCCTAAATACATTAACGGTATACTTATAATCACAGATTTAAACAATCATACATCATCTAAAGACCCGTATGGGTTACTAAAACAAGTGACAAAACATATTAAGCTTTCTGATAATATCTCTAAATGGAACAAATATTTAGAAAAAGCCGGGATAGATCATAAAAAATATCCTTCCTCTATAGAAACTATGTCTAAAAAGAAGAATATATCATCTATCAACCCGATAGTTGATTTATATAATTTCATCTCGCTTAGAGAAATGGTCCCTATGGGAGGATACGATCTGAGTAAGGTAACTAAAGACCTCGAAATACGGCACTCAAAGGAGGGTGATAGTTTTACTCCACTACTGAGTAACGAATCATACGCAACCAATACAGGAGATATAGTTTTTGTAGAAGATAAAACAGTATTATGCGATAAATGGGTATGGAAACAAAATGATTATCATAAAGTTACTAAAGAGACAAAGAATCTAGTTATACGTATAGAAGGGTTAGGCCAATCTAAAGAAAAAATAGATGACATAATGAATGAGTTATCAAAATTAATAACAAAATATTGTGGTGGTAAAGCAAAAAAATTCATTCTTGATGATACTAATAAAACAATTAAGTTAGATAATATAAATATTATCAAAAGGACAAAACAAGAGACCCAAATATATGAACTACTAAATAGGGGGACAGTAGATGTCATAAAACGTGACGAGCTACAAGACAAACTTATATCAGGCAAAAAATTAAAGATTAAATTAGGGATAGACCCAACTGGGTCTAAACTACATCTAGGCCACATGGTAGTAGTAAAAAAGCTTGCTGAGTTCCAAAAACTTGGCCATCATATACAGCTTTTATTCGGTAATTTCACTGGCCAGATAGGTGACCCTAAAGCTAAAGAGGTACGGAAGATGGTCACCCAAAAAGATCTAGAAAAAAATGCTGAAACCTACCAGTTACAAGTAAGTAAGATCCTTGATATAAATAATATAGAAATAGTATGGAACGCTGACTGGTTATCTAAACTAAATTTTTCTGATATAGTAAATCTCTCTTCCCAGTTTACAGTATCACAAATGCTAGAACGAGATATGTTCCAAGAACGTATCAAGAAAAAATCACCTATTTATGTACATGAATTTATGTACCCACTTATGCAAGGCTACGATTCAGTCGCGTTGGAGAGCGATGTTGAGCTAGGAGGCACAGATCAAACATTTAACCTACTAGCTGGTAGAACGTTACAAAAAGCTTATTTTAAGGTCCCACAATCCATTATCACTGTACCTATACTCGAAGGGTTAGATGGACATATCAAAATGGGGAAATCAGAAAACAACTTTGTAGGAGTAACAGAAACACCTGATGAACAATACGGTAAAATAATGTCGATACCGGATAATCTAATACTAAGATATTTTGAATTAACAACAAATATATCGTTAAAAGAGTTAGATAGGATAAGAAAAGATTTATTAGAAGGGTTAAACCCAAGAGATGCAAAAATGAGGTTAGCGAGAGAAATTATATCTATCTACCATAGTGAAACTGAAGCTAAAAACGCTGAAATTAATTTTAAAAATATTTTCCAAAAGAAGAAAACACCTGATAAGATTGATATATATAAAACAAAAAAAGATGAAAATATTTTAGATATTATGTCAAACACGTTTATAGATTCTAAAGCAGAGGCTAGGAGATTGATAAAACAAGGAGCCGTAACATTGAACGGTAACCTAGTAAAAAATATTAATTATGATTTAAAAGAAGAAGGTATACTAAAGATAGGAAAAAGAAGATTTATAAAAATAACTTTTTAATTGTTTGAATGTTTAAAGTTTTTAATAAAAACAGACCAGGCGCGATATGTGCTATTGATATTGGTGCAGAATACGTTAAAGCTATTCTATTTGACAAAGAAGAAGATAAAGGGCATGTAATGGGTATAGCTGAAATAAGGCAAAAACATGAGGATATAAATTATGGCGCTATAATAAATATTTCATCGGTTATTGAGAACTGTAATAATGCTATTATCCAAGCTGAAAGAGAAGCTAATATGAGAGCTGAACAGCTGATCCTTGGTATAGGTGGAGATATAATCAAAGGCAAAACCGTTTCGCTTAACTATAAACGTAGTAAACCAAAAGAAAAAATCAACCAGTCCGAACTAAAAAATATTATACATAAAGTACAATGGAAAACTTTCGATATAGTCAGAAAAAGTATTTCTGATGAAACAGGGTACCCTGAGATAGATCTAAAATTAGTTAATGCAGCTATTCTAGATATAAAGATAGATAATTACAAAGTATCTAACCCTATAGGGTTCCAAGGTAAGGAGATCAATATATCTATATTTAATGCTTTTGCGCCATACATACATTACGGTACTTTAGAGACTATAACCGCTGAACTCAATGATTTAAAGCTATTATCCATTATATCTGAGCCTTATGCATTATCTAAAAGCTTATCTACAGAAGAGGAGGGGAGTTATTCTGCCATATTTATTGATATAGGTGGTAGCTCTACTAATATATCGATAGTAAAAGATAATTGTTTAGTTAATACAAAAATGTTTGCGATCGGCGGGAGAACATTTACTAAACGTATCTCTGCCGAGCTAAATATCTCTTATGATGAAGCTGAAAAGATTAAAATAGCTTACTCAAAAGAAGAATTAGATAAGAACTCTTCTTCTGTGATAAGAAAAACTATAGACAATGATATAGAAACATGGATATCAGGCATAGAGTTATCTCTAAGTGAGTTTGATGATTTGCCTTTTAAGATACTAGTAAGCGGAGGCGGGTCATTCTTACCTGAAATAATGCAAATACTGAACCAAAGAAGCTGGACTAAAAATATCTCTTTTAATAGACCACCTATAATAAAATATATGCAACCTAAAGATATATCTAATATGCTTGATCATACAGGCAAACTAACAGACAGAAATTTTATTATTCCATTAGCATTAGGGAATGCTGCTATAAATATAATAGACTCTGATAAAGAGTTAACCAGTACATTAAAAAAAGTTATTGGTATAATAAAGGCATAAATATCTAATTGATTTTCTGGTAATAATATACTTTAATAAAGCAAATTATATTAATTTTAAAGTTTTTTGTAAGTAGGGGAGTATGGAAAAAGCTATAAATAAAGATTAGAAAGATGTATGGAGATGTAGAGACAATATAGATATTAAAAATAAGCATTGAAGCTATATTGTAGAATTTAATGATATAAAAATGGTTGGTTATAAGATTAGCTTTGATTATGATGCAAGACAAAAAATAGTATGGATATGTTTATACTGCAAAAATGAGACAAAAGCATCTTTTACAGTTTAAGAGTATAAGGAAATAATAGAAGAAAATTCTTTATAATAGTAATCTATTGACAAAAAAAAAGAAAACTAATAGATTGCATATACACACATATTGACTCGGGAGTCTGGTTTATAAAAAACCAACTTAAAAATAATATGTGTGTTTTTCTGCTAACTTATATATTTTAGCATTGACAACAAATACAAAAAAAAATAATATTTGAATTAATAATGCATATATTTAACCAAACTCTTTAAAAAATTGTTCTACTAAAAATCCAGGAAGTATGCACCTGGTACCGGGAGTAGATTAACTCCCGGTTTTTATTCCTTTTTGATTTTTATAATAATATATAATAGAATAATAGATAGTACAAAACCTAAAATGTAAATAAACAGAGTAAAAACCCAAGTAGATTTACTTGGTCCGGGAGAGCTCATAAAAATACTCCCGGTTTTTATATTTTATTATCGAAGTCTAATGTCTTTTGAAAAGATTAATAAATTTATATTAAATGTCGCACAATATATCTTGTACGATATTAAGTATAATACAAAATTTATATTAAATATTATCTACTATGTATATCATTTATCGTTACATAGTATATGTATACCATTAGAAGTTAACAATAACTCTCCAACTAATATTTTTTTGCATCTTTCTCGCTTACTGTAAACAATATATAAAAAACTTTCGATTTAAGCTGTTTAAATTTTTTTTAGATGTTTTTATACCTAAAATATTTTTTATTAACTAAATTTTATCTACATATTTTTATTTATCAATATATTTCCAATTTTTATGTAAAATCTATTTTTTTTATTAAATATTAAATATATATTTTTAAAAAGTATGTAAAATCTATCAATTGTACATGTTTTTATTTTTTTTACTCCCCTATCCTTTTAGACGTTTGACAAAACTAGATGGTAGTTTTCTAGTATGTATATCTTGATATTTATACAGCTTTGCTTATAAAACCTTGTTTATTTATAATCTAGATTTGGTATATACCTTAAAAAGGTTGGAAACACTAAAAGCAATCAATATAAAATAAAATTAAAAGTATTTAGTAACTTTATATTTACTTTTTTTTTCATTAATGGTATTTTTTCTACACGTTAACCTCCTTTCGAATGCTTTTAGGTTCTCTTTAAGAGAACCTCTTTTTTTTGGGTTTTTAATAGTTTTCTTAATTTCTGTTTTATTATTTCACTATATTTATTTTTTTCTATCAATACACCCTTATTAACAAGGCAAACATGACTATGAACAATTTTATGATAATGTATTTTCACCTTTTTCTGTAATTTTGATAAAAAAAAAGTTTATCATCAATATCTTCTTTACTTTTCTTGAAATAAAATCTAATATGCTCACACATTACGTAAGTTAAGAATTTACCTCTTAAAAAGAAGACAGTAAGATAATTACTGTAATAAAAGGAGATCTTCTAAAACTTACCTTAACCTCTTATAAACCATCCAAAAAACATGGATGGTTTCTTCATAAAATTTTATTTTTATATTATTGATAAATTAAAAGATATTTTTTAGTATATAAATACTATGTAATTTGAAAATTAGAAAAGAAGTATTTATCTATAAATAATTTTTTCATTTATTTATAGTTAGTCTTTCTTTGTGTAATTATTATAAGATTTAAAAAAAACTATTTTTAAATTCGACCTTTTTTGGAGAATATATATGCTTAAAAACATAAAAATGTTTCTTTGTATCACAATAATTTTTATTGTATCATCTAATACTTTAGCCGATGAATATCTAGGGAACAGTTTCCAATTTAAAGATGAAAAAAATAAATCTAATATACATATCTTTGAATCAATAAATAATATAAACCATCACAAAGACAAAAACTATCATTTACTAAGATACTATGTTGGACCTCAATTTGTTTTCTATATACCTAAGAAACTAAAGAGAAAAGATAGAGGTAAAAATTATGTGTATAGCCTAAAGGTTAATTTCTATAACTCTGATACTTATGAACAAGCAAGAAAAGAGATAAATCAAAGATTAAAAGGGTATAAAATAATCAATACTAAATCTCATATATCTATTATGCCTCATGAAATAGTAACATTTAAGTGTCCTGATCATCCATATATCAAAATTCAAAATCTCGGAACGAAAAATGTTACTCAATATCTAATTGAGTCTAGAAAAATAAATATATACGTTAGTAAAGATAAACCAGAATACATAAAATATTTCGAAGAAGATCTACAAGATGGTAGTTTGAATATAAATGCTAGAATATATTATAAATCAAAAGAAGCTGCTATTTTTAAAATGAAATGGAACTCAAAAGATATAATTAAATCTAGAACTTTCCGTAACTTAGACGGGAAAGGTGCCAACTATTTTAGTGCAAAAGAGTTCAGGAATATGATTTTTGATATTAGCAAAGATCAAGAAGTTTTTATTATGATAGATGAAAATATAAATAAAATTATAATAAATAAGGCCGAACGTATTTTTGATAAAATGCTTACTAGACAAAATGATATAATTATTAGGAGCAGTAAACAAGCAGAAGAACTCAATCGCGCTATATGCAAAGATTTAAATCTTGACCCAAACGACTTTAAGCCTATCGTTGTAATGTGGGATATTATAAATACTTTTAAACATATCACGAACTATACTGAAGCTAATAAAGTAATACGTAAATATTTTAAACGTATAAAGGGAAAAGGTAGTTATAAATCAAGAGGCATAGCTAAAAAGATTTTCGGTAAAATAAAAGCATCAGTTAGTTACGACAAAATAGTCAATAAATACTTTAGCAATAACACAGAATTCAAAGAATTCAAAAATAGATTCTTTAGCGAAAAAGGCAAAGAACCTCGAATCACTTTTAGAGGTTTAGGAATAATAGAAAGAGATACTTTTAAACAAAATCTATTTTTAACTGCTAGTAGTATAGCTGTTAGCGTTAAAGAGAAAAGGAGTTCGTTTGACAATCAGGCAGTATTTTTACATATAGATAAAATAGGTATAGCAAAAAGAAAAACTAAAGAGATAGAACTCTTTACTTTAGCTATGAGAAAAATACGTTTATTTAGTAAAGCTAATATAGTCACCCAAATAAATTACCTTAAAAAGTATCTAAAACATTATACTGCAAGAGACAGTCAAATAAGACATAGATTAAATGAAACTGTAGCTCTTCTTGTTTTTCTGCCCGAAGGTAAATCTGAATTTGTAGTAAAAGAAAGTAATAAATATCTAAGAAATACTCAATTCACAACTTATCGTCAGGTAGTAATAAACAGAAGAAACGAATGTCAGAATAATATTGAGAAACAAATTGAAAGAGAAAAAGAGCTTTATACTAATGCTATGAGAAAATTATCAAGTTTTTCTCAAAGTGATATAGATAAGCAAATAAATCTAATAAACAAATATTTAAAACATTTCACTAAAAGAGCAAATATTATTCGACATAGATTAAAAGAAACCAGAGCTCTTATCTATATTTTCCCACAAGGCTCAAAAAGTTCGATATTAAAAAATGCTAAAAGATATTTAAATAATAATAGTTATAGAACCTATCGAGAAGAAGTAGCTGCTAGAAGAAATTCCTTTAAATAAAATATATAAAGTATAATAGGGCTTTTGTAAGTTGTACGTAGATATATAACATAAATATTTTATTAATTACACATAGAAAATCTTTTAAACCGTGGTATTTAAAATCCTTACCACGGTTCTTGTATATTGTAAGTAAAAGGTATAAGCTAATACATCTCTTTAAAAAAAGAGATATAATCTTTCTCCTGATTTCGTCAATGCTGCATCCTTTTTTTATACTTAACCTTGTTTAGAATCTTAAATCTTTATTTCCAAATCTTAGCTTTTTTCAGCCATTTGATGATAAAAAAATTAAGATTTTTAAAAGCGGTTTAGTATAAAATCAGTTTCTCTATTTTCTCTTATTTTATTTTTTCCCCTAGTGACGAACTCATGAAAACATCTATCATCTCTCTCGCTGTCTTATCCCATGAATATTTTCTATATAAAACATCCACATTTTTTTCTAACTCAATCCTATTCCCCAAAAACAGACTAAACCCTTGCTTTATTGATTCAATAGAATACGGGTCGACCAACACTCCCCCACCCTCTGCTATCTCAGGCATAGAAGAAACATTAGAGGTTATAACACCTTTCCCACACGAAAAAGCTTCTATTATCGGTAACCCAAACCCCTCATAAAGTGATACATACACTACCCCTAAAGCTAGTTTGATAACACTATATTTCTCTTCCTCAGGTATATAACCTATAAAGATAACGTCATCAGTGTATCCATCAACACTAACACCACTAAAAATCCTATTATTTCGCTTGCCAGCTATAACAAGCTTGATATCGTTATCATTCTCTTTTTTCCATTCAATAAACCCTTTTACCATTCTTACAATATTTTTCCTCGGCTCTATAGTGGATATAAAAAAAAAGAATCTTTTAGGTAACGCTTTTGTTACAGGCTCTAACCTAGTCTCAACCCCCTCATAAACAACCTCTATTTTCTCTTGATCTATATTATAATACTTAATTAAATCTTTTTTAGTTGAATTACTAACAGCGATAATTTTATCACTATCTTTAGCTTCTTTTTTAGGACGTAAAATTTTATGCCATAACCTTGTTTTAAGATTAAAAGTTTTTTTAAATAAAAGGAAAGATAAATCATGGAAAGTAGTTATTTTTTTGCATTTTTTTGATACAGGAGACGGTCTAGGATCAGGAACAAAAAAAATATCTATTTTTTCACCTGTTTTTTTACTCACTATCTTATCTATTTTTGGGTACCTAAAAAAACTTAATAATATATTATATATTATATTTGGATACCTTGTTAAAACAGTATTTTTATTTATTTTAACTTTTTTAAAAGAATTACAATAAAAGAAATACTTATTCTTTTTATCTGTTTTAAGCAAATATTTTATAACAGATCTAATATATACCCCCACACCTCCGTGGTCTGTATTACTTAACGCCCGTATATCTATAAGAATATTCATAAATCTTTTTTCTTACTATAATATTATAAATATAATACAACTACGCTTATAAAATCAAAATTTTATATTTTTATAAACAGTACCAAAAACCTCCTCAGGGAATAGTATATCACCTGATATTTCAGTAACTTTTCTTAATATTAAATCTCCTTGAACTGTTTTAGTGAACATTATATTATCAGGTAATTTTGCAACATTATTTAAATCAATCCCCCCACTAACATATTCAGGAAAAACAATATTTTTAGGCAACTCTTTACCCCCCTCTTAATCCAATAGATCCTTCAATCTGGGAAGAGAACCTAATACCATCAGGTAAACTTTATATGTCAATGTTTTTATAAAATCATTTGACATATTAGATTTTTAAGTATATAATATCACACTCATAAATAGTTTTGATTTGAAAGAAGATAATATTAAAAACGAAGTAATTTTATTCCATAAGAAGATTATGGAGGCTGAATCGATTGTACTTATAGCACATAAAAATCCTGATGCTGATGCGTTAGGATCTGTTTTAGCATTATCTAAGTATTTATATTCTATTAAAAAGAAACATATATGTGTTACTGTTGGACCTATAGAAAAAAAATACGCATTTATGTCCGGGATAGATAAGTTCAAAGATGATTTTTCACCTAAAACCCACGATTTAATTATATCTCTTGATAGTGGCGCTAAGATTATGACCGGTTTTGATAAATACCCTGAAGTATTTAAAAAACCTAACATAGTTATTAATATAGATCATCATGAGTCTAATAATTATTTTGGTAGTATAAATATTATCGACAAGAAAGCACCTTCTACAACTTATATACTTTATAATATTTTTCGTTTACTTAACATAGAGATAACTAAAGATATGGCTTCTAACCTTATATCAGGTATATATACCGATACCGGAGGATTTATGCATACAAATACAACTGCTAACTCTTATCGTGTCGCATCTAAACTCATCCAACTAGGAGCTGAGATAAAACCGATAATAAAATATATCTTTAATAACAGGAATATATCGTCCTTAAAATTATGGGGTAAAGTATTCTGTAAGCTTTCTATTAATTCCGAAGGGATAGCGGTATCAGCTATAACTAAAGATGATATTCAATCTTGTAGCGCTACATACAATGATTTAAGCGGTGTTATAGATTACATAAACGCTATACCTGAAGCTAAATACACCCTTTTATTAACAGAGAAAGAGAATATGGTCAAAGGTAGCTTAAGAACACAAAAGGAGTATAATTTAGACCAAATAGCTAATAAATTAGGTGGTGGTGGACACAAAAAAGCTGCCGGGTTCGCTATACCCGGTCGGATCGAATCAGAAGTCGTATGGAAAATTATTCCATAAATTACATAGTTGACTTAAGTTTTTCAACTATGTATAATTATTCTGTAAAGATACAAATTTGTATTTTATTAGAATAATTATGGAATTTATAGATTTCCAAAAAAGATTATCGGATTATCCACTTTTTTCGCTTTCGGAAATCAAAAAAAATATTCCGAATTTTAATAGGATTCAAATTGATCGTTGGGAGAAAAAAGGGTATCTAATAAAAATCAAAAAAGGATTTTATGTTTTCTCGGATCAAGATATTGATCAACATTTCTCATTTCTAGTAGCAAACAGAATTTATCACCAATCTTACGTTTCACTTGAAAAGGCTTTGAAGTATTACGGAATGATTCCTGAAGAGGTTTTTCAAATAACTTCTGTGAGTACTAAAAAAGCAACCGAATTCGATACTTCTGTTGGGGATTTTGGTTATCGGCATATTTCTCCAAAGCTTTTTTGGGGTTACAAGTTGGTAAAAACAGGTAGCTCAAAGTTTTTGATAGCTGATGCAGAAAAGGCAATTTTAGATTATTTATATCTTAATCCTCGACTTAAGATAGCAGATGATTTTAAGGAGATGCGGATAAATACTGATTCTTTTGCCAAATACGTAGATATTAAGAGATTTCATAAGTATCTTGATGCTTTTAATAATAAAACACTTACAAAGCGTACCAACACTTTTTTAACTACCATTCAAAATGATTAATCTACTTCAGATCTTAGAGGAGTACCCAAAGCACCTTCATTCTCATCGTGATAGTATTTTGAAGGAATATCTGCAATACAAGATTTTACAAAGTATTTTTGACAGCAAATTAGAAAAAAAATTAGCTTTTCTCGGGGGTACAGCGCTTAGAATTGTGTACGGCAGTACTCGATTCTCAGAAGATCTTGATTTTGATAATTTTAATCTCAGTGAATCAGAGTTCATTGAACTAAGTGAAATTATTAAGAAAGATTTAGAAGCTGAAGGGTTAGAAGTTGAGATATTAACAAAAACTAAAAATGCCTATCGTATCAAGATTCGTATACCTCAGCTACTTTTCAATGAAGGATTGACTAACATCCCGGATCAAAAAATTTTGATTCAGGTTGATACTGTTCCGCAGAATTTTGAATACACACCAAACAGGTTTATTTTAAATAAATTTGAAGTATTTACAAATATTGCTAGTGTCCCTAAAGATTTGCTATTAGCACAAAAGCTTTATGCTTGCGTAAATAGGAATAGGATCATGGGACGAGATTTTTTTGATGTTGTATTTTTATACGGGATCGGAGCAAAGCCAAATTTTGATTATTTGAAAAAAAATCTAGGTATAAAAAATGAAAAGAAATTGAAAAAGTATTTACTAGAAAAAATTGAGAACTATAATTTTAAAGAATTATCAAAGGATGTAACCCCATTCCTTTTTAACCAGAAAGATAGAAATAAAGTGGAATTGTTCCCTGATTTTATCAAATGTAAACTGAACCCCATCCGTCAAGACAATTTTTCATGAAAGTTAGGTTATTTATATAAATAACAAAATATAGTCTATCAATATTTTTTTAGTAGTAATAGATAAATCATTTTTCACAAGTATCCCACAATGTCGTTATAGCTCCTCCTTTTTTTATAATATAAGAGAAATTATACAGACCTGCTTAACTTAAAATCAAAAACATAATTTTTTTATTTTTATATCCAACTTTTTTTCTTTAAAAGAGTTTTGCTAGATTATCTTTTCCTTCAGTAATCAAATTCTATTTGCTTTACTAAATCCCTGGTGAAATCAGCTTATTAATTTATAATTCATTTGGGAGTTTTGTATCCTGGAATTCAAGAGAAAGTGTATGGAAATTATTCCATAAGTTTAGTGATCCTTGATACCCTTTCATAGGAATCATCTAATTTAAAGATTAATTTAGGTGTCTTTTTTATAGATAGTCTTTTAAAGATATTTTTTTGTATATCGTATATATTAGTATTTATCATATCAAAAGTTGCATCTATATCGCCTATAATGCTTACCCATACTTTACTGTAAGATAAATCTCTTGAAGTATCTATTTCAGTTATGGTTATAATATTTTGTGTTTTACCTAACACTTCCAACAATATTATAGGCAACTCTTTTTTTATAAGACTATTTATTTGGTCTATCCTATACGACATATATATTTGTTAGTAAACCTATAAATCTATTGAGGTTTGAGCTGCTCTAGCTTTTTCTATACGTTTTTGTTCTATCTCTTCTTGATTCATTATTATTAAACTGATAGACGCTATCTTATCATTACCATTCAACCTCATTATAATAACACCCTGAGTCGCCCTACTTTGTGAAGGTATACTATCAAGTGTTGTTCTTAAGGTTTGGCCGTTAGTTGTTACTAGTATCAGATCAGCATTAGTATCAGGATATATAACTTTAGCACCCACTATATTACCTGTCTTATTAGTTATATTAGCGGTTTTAACACCACCACCACCCCTAGCCTGGTATCTATATTGTTTAATAGGACTAGATTTACCTAACCCATTCTCCATTATAACAAACAAATTAGCGTTCCCCGGATCACTAACTACATCCATCTCAACTACCTCATCCTTAGATTTCAATCTTATCCCTCTAACACCGGTAGTAAATCTACCCATACTCCTTACATCTTTCTCATTAAACCTTATACATTTACCTAGATTAGTTACAAGCACTATCTCATCTTCGCCTGTAGTCTCTTTAACCCATTTAAGCTCATCATTATCACGCAACCTGATAGATATCAGCCCATTCTTCCTTACATTCTCGAACTCTTTAACAGATGTTTTTTTCACTGTACCATTTTTAGTAGCCATAAACAGGTATTTCCCTACAAATTTTTCTACTTCAAGCATAGCTGTAACTATCTCACCATCTGATAACTGTAGGAAATTAACTATAGCTTGTCCTTTAGTTTGCCTACTAGATTGAGGTACTTCATAAGCAGGCAATTTGAATACTCTACCTTTATTAGTAAAATAGAGTATATTGTTATGGTTCATAGTACTCAATATATTTATTATCTCATCTTTCTCTTTGGTACTCATCCCAATAACCCCTTTACCACCTCTTCTTTGTGCTTTGAAATGTGATGGTGATAACCTCTTTATATAATTATTTTTCGTTAACGCAATAACCATCGGCTCATTCGGGATAGTATCTTTAGCGTTAAATTTACCTAACTCATGTGTATAAACCTTAGTTAACCTCTCATCACCGTATTTCTCTTTAATACTCTCTAACTCCTCTTTCATTATATCTATAACTTTTTGTGGATCAGCTAAAATAGCTTCACACTCATCTATAAACAATATTTTTTCTTTTAGTTCGTCTTCAATCTTTTTCCTTTCTAATCCGGCTAGCGTTTGTAACCGCATTTGGAGTATCGCATTAGCTTGTATCTCTGTTAACCCGAATCTATCTATTAGTTTTGTTCTTGCATCCTCTTTTGTTTCCGAAGATCTGATAGTTGATATAACTTCGTCTATATTATCTAAAGCTATCTTTAAGCCTTCTAATATATGCGCTCTGGCACGCGCAATTTTTAGATCATATTTAACTCTATTGGTTATAACCTCTTTACGATGTTTGATAAAATACTCAAGTATAGACTTTAAGTTAAGTAGTTTAGGCTGTAAACCATCAACTAACGCTATCATATTAACACCAAAACTTGTTTGTAGTGGTGTTAGTTTATATATTTGGTTTAAGATCTTTTTTGGGTAAGTATCTTTCTTTAGCTCGATGACTATTCTAAACCCTCTAGCACTTACTCTACTGCTCTCGTCTCTTATATCGGCTATACCAACAACTTTTTTATCTCTATGTAATTCAGCGATCTTACTTATAAGTGAGCTTTTATTTACCTGGTAAGGTATCTCAGAAATAACTATTCTGCATTTCCCACTAGGTGTTTCCTCTATATCTGCTTTACCTCTAACTTTTATAGAACCCCGACCGGTGGCATACGCTTGTTTAATAACGTTAATATTATATACAGATCCAGCAGTAGGGAAATCAGGGCCTTTAATGTATCTCATCAAATCCTCTATTGTTAGTTCAGGATCATCAGCTAAAGCTAAAAGAGCGTCAATAACCTCAGATAAATTATGAGGTGGGATATTAGTCGCCATACCAACAGCTATCCCCATAGTCCCGTTTATAAGCAGATTAGGGATTTTTGTAGGCAACACCCTCGGCTCTTCTGTTGTCGCGTCGTAATTAGGCATAAACAATACCGTCTCTTTCTCTATATCAGCTAGCATCTCGTCAGATATTTTCTCCATCTTCGATTCTGTGTACCTCATCGCAGCCGGGTTATCGCCATCAATAGACCCAAAATTACCTTGACCTTTTATAAGAGGATACCTCATAGAAAAATCCTGTGCTAATCTAACCATAGAGTAATACACTGCAGTATCTCCATGCGGGTGGTAATTACCTAAAACCTCACCAACAGTTTTAGCGCATTTCCTAAATTTTGCGTTATGTTTTAATCCTTGTGTATGCATAGTGTAAAGTATCCTTCTATGCACAGGTTTTAGCCCGTCCCTCACATCAGGTAACGCTCTTGATACTATTACTGACATCGCATATTCCAGGTATGAGTCCTCCATCTCCTTTACTATCGGTCGTGGGTTAACTCTATCTATATCAAAAATATTCATTGTCCCATCCTCGTTTAATTTTTCGTTTATCTCTTCTTCTGGATTATCTTCGTTTTCGTTAGGTAAATTATTCGTGTCTTCCAATTTATACTAAATTAAAAAATAACATTCTTTGATAATATATCATCAAACCTAACAAAAATAAAGTAAAGGGGAGAAAAAAAATTTAGATAACTTTTAAAATACCTTTACATAAAGATTCAGCTAACTTTTTAAGTTTTGTCTCAGAAATAGTTATATTATCAAGCTTAAAAGATTCACCAGACTCATTTGATAAATAATCTTTAGGGATATCTATATCTATACCCTTATACTTTTTCGTATATACATAACTCATTATATACGGGACTAAAGAATACGGTTCATTATAATCATATTTAAAACCGTATTTAGCTAGGTATCTAGAGATATTATTTTTAATCGATTCATCCGCTAATATTTCGTTACTCTCTTTCAAGCCTACCATCAAATCTATAGCTCTTCTTCTACCTTTATCTTTTGTATATGAGAAACAGTACTCTAAGATTGTATTAGGAGAGATTTCCAGTTGTGTATCAGGATCAATATCTGTTGATAGAGGGTTGCAAGGCGCCATAGTATGTATATCAATATAATACCCATTACCTATATTTTCTTCGAAATAAGATAAAAGAGATTTATATAGCTCACAATATACGTTATTCATTTCGTTAAATAAAACCGGATACTTATTAAAATCATATATATACCTTATCGCTCTATCTTTCAATCTGTTAGCATCAATTATACCCCTATGCAGTTTTACATCTATTACATCTACCCTTTTTTTATTTTTTGTAACGCTTACAATATTTTTTGCTATTAAGTGAGACAGTTCGTGAGACCCGATATCTTGTTCTATATATAAATATTTCTTAAAATCTTTTTCATTTACTTCTAAAACTGAAATCAAATCAGGGAATAAATCTAAAGTAAAACCGCTATTAGCACCATGTGGACAGTTTATTATTAAATCCGCATGCTTTTTATTTGTATTACCATATTTGGTTATATCTATATATTCAAACATATATTTTTTAATTATTACCTCAATCTATTATTAATAAAATGTTTTATTTGTCAATTATTTTTGGAAGATGTGAAATACTACACGAAAAACAAACATCAAACTGGCAGGTATGTTTCAACAAAACCTCTGTAGAGATACCTCTTGTGGGTAACTTGATATTTATTGTACTAAAATAGGAAATCAGTAAACTTGAAAATATAGTAAAAAAAATAGGGATAGGAAACATATTCTGGTGACAAAGGATTATTTAATTAAAATTTTTACTAGTTTTTTAACTTGCAAAATATTTTCTATAAAATATTATTAGATAAAGATTTATTTGACATCATCTAAATAAGGAGATAGAAATTGAAAATACTAAAATTTTTAGGAATATGTTTAATCTTTATTTCTTGTAGTACAGCAAAAAAAGGGAATAATAAAGTTAACTCTCTTTTGAAAACAAAACCACAAAAATTTGAGATAAGTTTTGTCACCACTCCTAACCCTGTTTATGTAGGAGAAAAAATAAATTTAGTATTCAAATGTAAAAATATCTCTAAAGATACTATTAATGATACTAAGATAGAGATAAAAACAGGAAACAATATAAAGATTATAAAAGAAAAAAAATATATATCTAAAGGCAACTCAGTTATACGACACATAGGATACGAAGATAACCATTTTGAGATAAATGTATCGAAATTCCCTCCGTTTACTAATATCGTATTACCGATAACAATCAATACCATGAAAGAGGGGGACGCTAAAATCACTTTCTCTGTTATATCTAGATCTATAAATGAGAAACTAGTTAAAGAACGTTTACTAACTATCACTAAAGATGATAAAAGATTAATCGATTTTGATTCAGAGATAAAAAACAATAATGTTTTTATAAATATACGGAATAACGGTAAAAAAGAGACTAAAGCTATAACTATTAGACACATATTCCCAAAAAGTATCATACCTCTATACAAGAAAAGAGTTATAGGCAAGATAGGACCAGGACAAAGCGCAAGATACAATATCCCTTATATAGCAAACAGCCAAGGTATATACAAAATTATAATCGAGTTAGAAGAAGAAAACACTAACAAAATAAAGAACGAATTTTTAATACATGTCGAATAATCTTACAAACCCCAAACTATATAACTATAGTTTGGGGTTTTTTTATCGATTTTTTAAACAATAATTTATACTAATATGTTAAAAATATTGATATATTTTAAGTACTAATAAGAAAAATTTTAACAGTATGGATTAAGCGAAATATTTGCGTTATAAACATTTTAGATTTAATAATCAAAGGTATATAATAAAATAAATAAATAATTTATTTTTATGTTATACGTTGTATCCACACCTATAGGCAATCTCGAAGATATTACACTCAGAGCTCTAAATATCTTAAAAAATGTTGATTATATCGTATCAGAAGATACTAGACACTCAAAAAAACTCTTAAGCAAATATAATATAAAAAACAAACTTATCTCTTATCATTCTTATAGTAACAAATCTAAAATTGATAAAATTATCAATCTACTCATAAATAAGAATGATATAGCATTAATAAGCGATGCAGGCACTCCGGGTATATCTGATCCGGGCTACAAAATTATCAGTGAATCCAAAAAAAACGATATAAAAGTTGTCCCTATACCAGGCGCATCTGCTTTTTTAACCGCTTTACAAGGTTCAGGTGTACCTATGGATAAATTCCTATATCTAGGGTTTCTGCCTTTAAAAAAAGGGCGTGAGACACTGATAAAAAGCTTTATCGGATATAAATACACTATTATCTTTTATGAGTCATGTCATAGGATACTAAAGACTCTAAATACTTTATATAAACACCTTGAACCTGATAGAGAGATAGTTATAGCAAAAGAGCTAACTAAAATACACGAAGAATATATCTCGATACTAAGCAAAGATCTACCTAAAAAGAAATTCAACACTAAAGGAGAATTTGTCGTTATTATAAAACCCGTTTAGTGTTTCAAAAAAGAGTCAGGCACATATTTTGCAGGTAACATCTCTAAAGGCAGATAGTTTAACGGGTTATCGTGTTTACCGTCTTTTATCACTTCAAAATGCAAATGAGCACCGGTAGTCATCCAACCGGCACCTTTAGTACCCGGTGCACCTCCAGTTATAGCCACTTTATCGCCTTCATGTACTAGATCACCTTCCGCAACCAAGAATTCCGTTACATGTCCATACACCGTTAAAACATTATTTCTATGCGCAAGTATCAAATAACTATACCCCATACCATTATCTCTTACCTTATAAACATACGCTGTAGCAGGAGCAACGATAGTACTACCTTGAGCCTGTCTTATATCAATAGCATTATGTACCCCGAAAGGATAGGTAGGATCATGGAAGTACGCAGTGATACCGCCTGAAGGGTCCACAGGCCATATACCAAAAAAGGTTTTACTATCTTCCTGGTTCAAATCAGTATACAATTCATATAGATTCTCTATCTTTGGTATAGATTCGGTTTTTGTAATTACTTTATTAGTTTTAAGTTGTTTTATCTTGTTTTCTATATCAGATATATCTTTCTTAACCTCTTTCTCTTGTTTTATATACATGCTCAATAATTTGGTATATTGCTCTTCTTCATTACTTGTTTTAGTAACCAGTATATTCTTATTCCTTATTTGGGTCTGCAGATCTTTTTTTTGATGTATTTGGTTTTTAAGAGTTACATTCAAATCATTTTTTGTTTCATCCAAATCTTTAAGATAAGAGCCATGTTTCTGGTTTAGATACTCAAGCTTTTTTATTAGGATCTCTGATCTATCTTCAATAACCTTATATGTATCCTCAATTAACCTATTCTCAGCTAAGGTTAGCCCCGACAAAATGATCTTAAAGAAATTCTTTTCAAACGAAAGAAGATCAGAAAAATAATCTATATCCTTATACATAAAAACAGCTAACTCAGTTAACTTATTCCGTTCTTCTTCTATAGATATTTCATATATCTTTAATTTGGATAATATATTTCTTATCTCATCTTTTTTTATATGTATCAGCTCATCTATCATAGATATCTTTTTCTCTAAAAAAGATATCTGGTTATCTATAATATCTATTTGATCTTTAAGAGATAATAACCTTTCCTTTATTTCCGGGATACTTGACTCTATCTCTTTTACTTTATTTTTTTTCTCTTCATATAATTTATATCTCTCTAATAGCTCTTTCTCTAATTTATTAATCGAAGTGTTATTCTTATCTAAAATAGGACTCTTAATCACTTTATCATCTGTAACCTCGATCTGAGACTCTAGACTGTCTTCAGCTCCTTTATCATCTGTAACCTCGATCTGAGACTCTAGACTGTCTTCAGCTCCTTTATCATCTGTAACCTCGATCTGAGACTCTAGACTGTCTTCAGCTCCTTTATCATCTGTAACCTCGATCTGAGACTCTAGACTGTCTTCAGCTCCTTTATCATCTGTAACCTCGATTTGAGACTCTACACTGTCTTCAGCTCCTTTATCATTCGCATCTTCTGTCTCAGGATTCTCAACCCCTTTATTTATACCATTATTTTCACTAGTAATATTATTCCCTTCGTCTATTATAATAAAATCTGTAGGTTCATCATAATTTCTATACCAATTATTAGCGCTTTTCAATCCATCAAAAATATTTGGGATATCAAAATTATAGGCTACCTTATAACAAGCAAAAAAATATATTATACCTATAGATACTAGTTTTAATTTTTCCAAAAAATATATTTTTATAAATTCTTTATATTTTACCAGATTTTATTAAAAAAATAAACTCGATATTAATTATATCTAATGGTAAAGTTAACAAAGCAAATATTTTTTTTAACTTCATGATATCATATATAAAAGGTAATGTCTTAGATAAAGGCGAAAAACATATCGTTGTCCTCAATAACGATATAGGATATAAAGTATTTTCTAGTACTAATATTTTAGATAAATATTCTATCAACGATAGTATAGGACTTTTCATCCATACTATATACAGAGAAGATTCAGTATCTCTTTACGGGTTTCTATCTAAAGAAGATATGAAACTCTTCGAGATGCTACTCGATGTTAAAGGTATAGGCCCTAAGATGGCTATAGATATAATAGGATATTCAAGGGCACGATTCTATGAAGCTATAATAAACCAAAACGTTAGTTTATTAACAACTATAAAAGGTTTAGGCAAAAAAACAGCTGAAAGGCTTATTTTAGAACTGAAAAACAAAGTATATCTGACAGAAGAAATCAATATGACAGATATAAACAACCTAAACTATAGTGAGGTTATAGAAGCTCTTGAATCACTAGGCTACGAAAAATATAAGATTAGTAAGAAACTCAATAAAATCCCAAAAGAGATAAATGATACAGAAGATATAATTAAATGGTTTTTAAAAAACATTTAAGCTAAATTTTTTAAATATAGTTATAAATATTGTTTACTTTAATTGATTCTGATGATAATATCGTTTAGGAATTATCAATAAGTCTATTTAATGCGCGTTGTAGAGATAGCAAGAGAAATCGGTCTAACAACTCAAGAACTAAGACATGAGTTAGCTCAAACAGATTTTGGTGTAAAATCAACTGATAAGGATATTCCTGATATGCTGGCGATAGGTATCGTCAGATTTTTATCTCGTAAATATAAAAATAGGGTAAAGAAAAAACCTAAAATTACTAAACAAGATACCATAGAAACCGATGAAAATGCTGACCAAGAAACAGAAAAAAAGAAAAAATTAGTGCAAACTATAGATTCGATAAAATTTATTAAACCCAAAAAATCTGAAAAAGAACAGAACAAGCTAGAACGTGTTATAGAAAAGAAGTTCAAGAAAGATATAAAGAGAAATAAAGAGACAAAAAAAGATATCAAAGCTAATATTAAGAAAGATATCAAAAAAGTGACAAAGAAAGAAGCACCTAAGAAAGATATATTCTCTATAGAATCAGCTGTCCTACAAAAAACAAAAAGGACCCCGCCAAAAGAGTTCATTAACGAAAAAGGCAAAAAAAAGATAAGAATAACCCATAAGCTCACTCTAGATGAGGTTAATACCTCCGATATATCTTCGTTAGAAGAAGAGATGATTACCGAGAAGCTAGAGCGAGAGTTAGTTAAAGAACAAAAAAAGAAGAAATCTAAAAGCAATTTAGCAAAAACTAAAAAAGATACAGATGAAGTAAAAGAACAGATACAGATAAAAGAGAAATCCGGTGTTATCATACTACCTGATGTTATATCAGTAAAAGAGTTCGCAGAGAAAACGGGGATACAAATACCTAAAGTTATATCTGAACTAATGAAAAACGGTATAATGGCGACAATAAACCAACCTATAGATTTCGAGACAGCATCAATAATAGCTGATATCTTAGGGGTTACAGTACAAAAAAAACAGATAAATATACGGACAGAAGATATATTTAAAGGCAATTTAAAGAATCTATTAAAAGATAATACTGAGAATCTTGTAACACGACCGCCAATAGTTGCTGTTATGGGACATGTAGATCACGGTAAAACCAGGTTGCTTGATACTATTAGAAATACCAACGTTATAGATACCGAATCAGGAGGTATAACACAACATATAGGCGCTTATCAAATAGAATATAACGGGAACAAGATAACCTTCCTCGACACCCCCGGACACGAATCGTTTACATCTATGCGCGCAAGAGGCGCTAAGGTTACCGATATAGCTATACTAGTTGTGGCATCAGATGAAGGTATAAAACCACAAACAATAGAAGCTATCAACCATGCACGTGAAGCTAATGTGCCAATTATAGTAGCGATAACTAAAATAGATAAAGAGAATTCTAATATAGATAAAGTTAAAGGTGAGTTAGCTGAACATGACCTAACACCTGAAGATTGGGGCGGTAAAACTATCGTTGTACCTGTTTCAGCAGCTAGCAACGAAAATATCGATCAGTTGTTAGAGATGATTTTACTCGTAGCCGAGCTGGAAGAGCTTAAAGGCAACCCTACAAGGAAAGCGATAGCTACTGTTATAGAAACACATTTAGATTCATCGTTAGGCCCGATGGCGACTATAATACTTAACACGGGTAGACTGAAAAAAATGGATAATTTTATAGTAGGTGAGACCATAGGACGTGTTAAGTTATTAAGGGATGCTAACGGAGATAATCTATCTGAATGTCTACCGTCAGACGCAGTGGAAATAGCCGGGCTGAATAAAATGCCTCAAGCCGGTGATATCCTACAGGTAACATCTTCTGAGAAAGAGGCAAAAGAGAAACTTGAAGAGCTGATGACACTCAAAAGCAAAGAAAAAAATGATAGTGGTCAAGTAGTGATGCAAGAGATAATCAACCGTATCAAAGCAGGTAAGCTCAAATCATTAAAACTGATATTAAAAGCTGATACTAAAGGCTCATTAGAAGCGATACAGCAATCACTAATGAAAATCGAGAGCGAAAAAGTTTATCCTAAGATCATACATGCCGCTGTTGGTAGTATCTCAGAAAGTGATGTGACTATGGCATCCGCTAGCCAAGCGGTAGTTATTGGGTTTAATGTTTTAGCTACCCCACAAGTGAATAAATTAGCTGAAGGTTACGGTGTGAGGATAAATATTTTCCAGGTTATATATGATTTGATAAACGATGTGAAAAAACTGCTTCTTGGGCTAGTTGAAGCTGACATGAAAGAGATCATCACAGGCACGTTCGAAGTAATGAAAATATTCTATTCTAAGAAGAATAAATTTATTATAGGCGGTAAAGTGACAAACGGTACGATATATAAAGATAACAAGGTAAAAGTACTGAGAGATAATGAAATATCAGGTAGAGGCACAATAAATAATATCAAACTGGTTAATGAGAATATTAATGAGATGCGTGAAGGTAATGAATGTGGTATAGAGTTTGTTGGCAATATCAATATAGAAGAAAAAGACGTATTTGAATGTTATAACATAGAAAAGGAGGAAATAAGTTTATGACGCTTGATTCTGTTTAGCTAATAATTCTTCAGGGTTTGTTGTTATTATCTTATGCTCTGAGTAACTGGCTATTATCTGTATCGCAACATGTTTCGAACCCGCAAAAAATATACCTTGCCCTACGCTTGAGTTAAGCAATAGATATTTCTCGCCTTGAGTCAGATTAAATACTTTACCTAGCTCATCTATACTAGCTGTTGATTGCCTCAATAATAACTGCATAGAAGAATTTGTTATAATCGGTTTACCGTATTCAGATTTAACGAAATCCTCTACATCTTGGGTGATAGTAGTTACACCTAGATAATATTTCCTCGCTCTTTTAACCAACCCAAACAAGAATTTAGCTGAATCTTCATGTTGCATCAAGCTCCATGCCTCATCCACTATCAATAATCGTTTCTTTAAGTTACTTCTTACTATATTCCAGATATATTTTAAAATAATATATATCGCTACCGGTCTTAACTCTTCTTCTAAATCACGGATCTGAAAAACTATTAACCCTGATTTAAGGTCTATATTAGTTGGCCTACTAAAGATGCCTGCGAAAGTACCGGAAGTATATTTCTGTAACCGTTGTGCGAGGTTCTCAGCACCTTTTGTTGAAGATAGAACATCATATAGATCCTCCATTGTAGGAGGTATAATACCGTTAGTATTCTCTGTATCCATCGTTATCCCTTTCAAGGCATAAGTATCTAGTAACGCTTTATCTATTAGCGCTTTCTCTGTCTCTGTCATCGCACCTAACATCAAATTAAGTAAACCTTGTAGCGCTATAATATTACTCCTGAGCAAATCACCAGGTTTAGTATCATCACCCTCGAAAGGTATAGGTAGATCAAAAGGGTTGATACGTCTTTTAGAGTTAAGAGATACTTTTAGATAAGTACCGCCTACCGTCCCACATAACTCTTCGTACTCGTTCTCAGGATCTATTACAATCACATCCGTATCGAACATCATCGTACGAAGGATCTCTAATTTAACAGCATAGGATTTACCGGCACCTGATTTAGCGAATATAACAGAATTAGCATTCTCTAAAGAGTATCTATCGAATATAACTAAACTATCATTATGTCTGTTTAGCCCGTATAAGATCCCTGTATTAGAAGTAAGCTCTGATGAAGTAAAAGGGAAGGTAGTTGATAAAGGATCAGTATTCATATTCCTAGTTATCTCTATCTCATCTGTACACATAGGTATACAAGAATTGAACCCATGTTCCTGTTGCAAATTAGCTTTTTTAGATAAAACCAGTTTGCCTCCCAGTATACTCTCGAGCTGAGTAGTTATTTTATTTAGTTTATCTTCGGTTTCAGCATATAATGTGAAATATAGCCCGAACTGGAAAAACTTCTCCTGACCTCTGGTCAAACTATCTCTTAGCTCTTCAGCATCTTGTAACGCCGCTTCTATAGCAGGATCTCTTACTTTCCCTCTTTCTTGATTCATAGTGATAGAAGATCTCATCTGTGCTACTTTATTCCTTAACATCTTCAGTATAGCAGCCGAATCAGAAGGATATATAAACATAGATATATCCATATTGATATCGAAATTAACCACCGGAGATAACCAGTTTACTTCTATGTATCTTGGATACGCATAAACATAAAAACTTCTTGCGTATAAATCCCCTATCTTCAAAGACCTAAATTTTATCTCCATCGAAGACGGCGATATCAAATCTCTTATAGTTACTAGCCCTTTCTGATACAATTTCTCTGATTGCCTTAATAATGCTGCTTCTTCTCTGGTTAAATGTTTCCTTGTATCTTTAAACACTTTTTCTGCTATATTTTTCACTTTACTCTCTTTTACGTCTACGACTTTATCAGCTATACCTTTTGCTACAAAGCTTGTATCCTCTTTCCTGTTCTTGTTTTTATTGCTTTCTACGTGTTTATTCCACATACTAAATAAACCATCAAAAAAACCTTTTTTATCCGTGTTATTAGTTCCGATAGTATCTGTTTTCTTGGTATCAGATAACTGATCTAAAATATGATTATCATTATCCGTATCCGTATTTTTGTGTTTTTTGTCTTCTGTCATATAAAAAAATTATCTTTAAATTCTATCATATTTTCTTTACAAATACAACAAAAATATCTTCCGATATTTGACAAAACATAACTTATAAAGTAATATTTATTAAATATAAACGTATATATGGATCTAAATATAATCAAAATAGGTAGCAACGTTTTAACCGATAAAAACGGTGGGATCTCAAAAAATATTATCAAGAACCTTTGTAATGCGATAGCTAAACAGCATAACAAACATAAATTTGTGATCATATCATCAGGTGCAGCTTGCGCCGGTAAAGAGATAGCCTCTAATTTGGTAACAGAGAAAAACCCTTCAATAAAAAAAAGGATGCTGGTGGCGATAGGCCAACCGTTACTGACAAACATATTTAGTAATACTTTTATGTTAAACGGTATCAATATAGCGCAAATACTCGTAGAAAGAAGGAACCTAAGCGAGAAAAAAACTTATATAGAATTCAGAGACACCCTAAACGGGCTAATAAATAACAGTATCATACCGATCCTAAACGAGAACGATGTTATGACACCGGTTGAATGGAAGTTCGGTGAGAACGATCATCTAGCGACACTGGTAGCAATAGCGTTAAAAGCTAAACGGTTGATTATATGTACTGATGTTGATGGCCTATTCTCTGATGATCCAAGACTGAATAAAAAAGCTAAAAAGATAGATACTGTTAAAAACATAACTAAAGATCTACATTTGATGGCGAAATCTAGTAGCTCCGGGGTAGGGTTAGGCGGGATGATAAGCAAGATACAAGCTGTTAAACTAGCTATAGACTCAGGGATAGAGTCTTATATTATTAACGGTAACAACAAAAATGCGATACACGATGTACTAAACAACAGATGTATAGGTACAAAATTCGTAGCGAAAAAACGTGATCTGAAAAACTATCAAAGATGGTTAGCAGCCGGTGCGCATACATATGGACAAATCATTATCGATGAAGGCGCTAAACAAGCCCTAATAAAAAGGAAAAGTTTATTGATGGTTGGTGTTAAAGGGGTTAACGGTGAATTTAAAGAAGGTGATGTCGTTGATATAGTCGATACCGGTAAAACTATCATAGGTGTCGGTATAGCTAACTATAACACAAAACAGATCAAAACATATTTCAAAAGACCCAATAAAAGCAACCTAAAAGAGGTTATACACTGTGATGAGCTTGTATTAATGTAAGATTATGAATAACCCTAAATTTATAGCTTCGGTTGATTTATCTATAAAAGATATTATCTTAGAGTTCAAAAAGAAATTGAGCCATAAAGACCAGAAAAAGGTAAAAAAAATACTCAGTTTTACAAATAAATATTTGGATGATGAAGGTAGATACATAGTACAAAATACAATATACTCTCTCCTTTATTTCAATTTCGAAATAGATTTAATAATAGCCTGTATCTTATTCTATCCTGTTAAGATCAATAAACTAACTATTAACGAGATAGAGAAAATATCAGACACAAATATATCTAATATAGTATCTAATCTCCTAAAAATAAGTAAACTCCATCTAAGGGATAACAACGAAGCAGAGATACTTAAAAAAATCTTTGTTGTTATAGCTGGCGACACTAAAACTATACTACTCAAATCTTTGATCAAGATACATACCGTCAGATACCACCAACTAAATAATATAACCGACACAAAAAAACTGGCTAAGACATTACAAGAGGTATATGCACCGGTAATAAATATCCTTGGTATATGGGAGCTGGTATCATATATGGAGAATCTATCTTTAATATGTTTGAAACCTACAGAGTATCATAGGTTAAGTAATATCTATTCAAAAAGATACGAGAACTATTCTTATCTACTAATACATATAAAGAAGATCGTATCTAACGCACTAAAAAAAATAGGGATAAAAGCTACTATAGAGGGAAGGATGAAACAAATAAGTAGTATATACAAGAAACTTATGAACAAAAATAAGACATTCAATGAAATATATGATGTATTCGCGGTAAGGGTACTAACTAACAATATAAATGATTGTTATAGAGTGCTTGGTATAATCCATAATATATGGAGACCTAAACCGGGCAGATTCAAAGATTATATAGCTACACCAAAATCAAACGGCTATAAAAGCTTACACACAACTATCTTTGGTCCTGAAGGTAAAACTATCGAGTTCCAGATAAGAACGCATAGGATGAACGATGAAGCTGAGTTTGGGCTAGCTTCTCATTGGATATATAAAACTAAAAACGAGTTTAAAGCAAGAGATCTGGAATGGATTAAAGATATACTTCAATACCAAAAACAGAACAAAAAAAGATTTATTGATAAGATCGAACTAGATATATTCAAAGACAAGATCTTCGTTCTATCAAAAAAAGGTAAAATAATTGATCTACCTAAAGGCTCAACATGTTTAGATTACTGTTATTATTTTAAACCTAAGAAAGCATATCTAGCACTTTATTGTCTAGTTAACGACAAGAAAAAAAATATCAATAAAGCTCTCAAAACAGGTGATATAATAGATATAGTCTACTCTAAAACACCTACTATAACCAATTTTTGGTTAAGATACGCTAAATCCAGTTTAGCTAAAAACAAAATAGATCAATGGCTGAAAACCAATAAAACAGAGATACTAATTAGCACAGGTAAAAATCTCCTTAACAAGAATATAAAGAAATATACCGGATATACATTAAATACACTTAAAAGGAGCAGAGAACCGTTATTCATAAAAACTATCAATAATGATATATACAAACAAATAGGGACAGGCGAGATAAGTGTTTTAGAATGTTTAAAAACTATATTCAAAGAGAAAGAGCTAATCAACATACGTAACCGCTCTAAATATACATTAAAGAACATGAAGAATGTTGTTGCCCTAAGTTTAGAACATAATAAAGAAAAAAAATTCCTTAACTGGGCTATAAAGAGAATTAATTTACATTCTATCCAAATACTAAAAATATACCCAAATATTTTATCCAAAACTGATAGAACTATAACCGAGTTCATAGTAAAAATAAAAAAATTTGATGATCTATTCAATCTTATTAATGAACTAGATTTAAGTTATGATGTCTATTCCACTAAACTAAAATAATGTTTTTTTTTGATTTTAAAGGAAAAATTTGATAAAATATAAGGATTTTAGAAAAACAAAAATAAAAATTTGAAAAAAATAATAAAATTAAATTGGCTTGCAGTATGTTTTTACTCTTTTTTATTAAGTGTTATACCGTTATCAACGGTATTAGCATATAATAGTATAATAGAAGTAAACTCTATGGATACTATAGCCGGATACTCGTCAGCCTTATCCTCTTCTATAACAAAAAGCAACACAATAATATATTTTGAGGTAGAGAAACCTGACGGTAGTTTAATTAAAATTGAATCAAAAACTGATCCCGCCGGTATCGCTAGATCAGAAGTATTAGGTCACCATACAAAAAAGACAGGTCTATATAAAGTAAGAGCGTATATCCCCGGTAACGGATCAGACTATAATTATTCAACGTTCAAAGTATACCCTGACGATGTTTCTGATACTAAATCAGAAATAAACAGTAACCTATCATCTTTAGAGGCAAACGATTACGAGACCTCGTTTATATCAGTAAAGCTAAAAGATAAGTATGGTAACCCTATCCCTGATCATATGGTAACACTAATATCATCAAGGGTGGAAGATAAGATCGAGGCTCTATCAAATAAAACAGATGAGACCGGTGAGATATTTTTTAAGGTATGGTCTGATACGCCTGGGATATCGACATTTATCGCTACTGATATAACATCTAATACTATCGTAAGAGAGCGACCTGAGATAGTTTTCTATGCTCCTTCATCACATTCTAGCCCGGAAGGCGGTGACAAGAAACTACTAGCTGAGATACTCGAAGAAGAAGATAACCCTTTAGAATTCGAAGAGGAACCGGAACCGACTAAAAACGAGGTATGGGGAGAAATAAACCATTTTGAAATAATTATCGACGATAAAGTATCCGTCAATGAAGAACAATCTATAACTGTTACAGCTAAAGATATCGACGGCAATACAGTTAAAGACTATACAGGAGAGATCCTATTCGCTGTATCAACAGACGAAAACGCGATACTACCTGAGAACTATAAATTCACTAGCGAAGACCAAGGCGAAAAAATATTTAGTTTAGCTATAAAATTCACAGAGATCGGAGTACATGAGATAGAGGTATTAGATAATTCTGACTGGGATTTAAACGGTATAAAAGAGATAAAGGTTATCAAACAGAAAACTGAGACCCCTGACACTAAAGATGAACTTGTTATCCTGTCCCCTAAATCAGGGCTAAAAACCGGCCAGACTGTACTAATAATAAGCGGTAAAGGCCCATCTAATATCCCTATAAAGATATTTATGGATGACTCCAAAATAGGTGTATTGGATACTGATACTAAAGGTAAATTTGAGTATACAATAACTAATCTAAAAGAGGGTAACCACAAAATATATGTAACTGAGGATAACGACACCGGTGGCTCAAAATCTAACAGTATAGATATAGAGATAGATATAAGCGGCGCTAATCTTGATAGTTTTGAGATAACACCGGAAGGCCCTATAGAGACCGGCACCGAACTAGCGGTAAAACTATTTTCTGAGCCTAACCTAGAAAAAGCGAGTATTTTAGTCGACTCTATAGAGCATACCCTAGACGAGAACCTATACCAAAAAGGTTTATATGAGACAAAATTCATAGCCCCATCCAAAAAAGGGAACTACCCTATAAACGTTCAACTTATCGACCAATACCAGAACGAAAAGAATATAACAAATAAACATATTCTACAGGTAATAGAAAAAGAGATTATATACCCGCCTAAAGTAACCGGTATAACATCTAATAGCCTAGACCGGAAAGTCAAACTAGAATGGGATAAAATAGACCAGATAAAATATTACAAGGTATACTACGGCGAAAAGAAAGACTCTTTAAACAGAACAACTAATACACCGGATAATACAGCTTCAATCGAAATAAGTAACCTAAAAAATGATAAAGAATACTTTTTTGCTGTTACAGCGATAAACGAAGAAGATCTTGAAAGCGAAGAAAAAAGCTTAGTTATAGCTGAAACCCCTAAATCAAAACAGGTTGTTTTGAGAGCGGCACCAAGCGACTCACAAATAACACTTACCTGGAATAAGTTCCAGGATATAAGCACGTCTAAATATATAGTGGTTTACGGGCTTAAAAGCAATACTTATAGTGATTCCATTGTATCTAATATAACTAGTACCGTGGTCCCTAACCTAATCAATAACGTAGAATACTATTTCCGTGTTTATCCTACCGATAGCAAGGGGAATATTATCAAAGAGCTATCCTCTAAAGAGGTTTCAGCTAAACCTATCGTACTAGGTGACAAACCTTTAACAAACAAGACACCAACACCATTAATAGAAGCACAAAACCCCGTACACCCTATACAAGGTAGCGAAGGTACAGAGACAAATATTTTGATACTGATTAGCTTGTTTATCGCAGTGATAATATATAAAATAAGAAGAAGTTATATATAAAAAATTATGGTAGATATAATATCAATAGGAGGCGCTACAATAGATATATTCGTCAAACCTAAAGAAACTAATATCATTAGGCTAACCTCTAAAGATTTAGATGAATGCAGAGAGCTATTATGTTTCGATTACGGTAATAAAATAAAAATAGATGATGTACATGAAACCTTCGGTGGCGGCGCGTCTAATACCTCTATAGGTTTTCATAGATTAGGTCTAACCTCAGCGATAATAAGCTTAGTAGGAGAAGATGAGTGGGGTAAAAAAATTATTAAAAACCTAAGAGAAGAAGGTGTTCAAACCGATAACATATTTAAAACCAATAAATATAAAAGCTCGTTCTCTGTTATCATAAACTCGTTCGAAGGCGATAGGACAGTACTGTATTTCCCTGGCGCTAATAAAATGTTAAAAAAAGCTGATATTGATAAAGCTAGTTTCAGTAACACTAAATGGTTATTCATCAATCGAGTAGCAAGTAGCGATACTAATATCCTAACATATTTAGAGAAGAAGATAAGTAATTCTCAGTCTATCGCTTGGAACCCGGGCGGATACCAGATCAAACAAGGGATAAACAAATATCGTTCGTTACTAAAAAAAACTGATATACTTTTCCTAAACAAAGAAGAAGCATCAAGCTTCACTAATATCAGTTACAGTAAATACAACGATAGGATATACTATAACCTAACTGAAATATTTAATAAGATCCAAACCTACGGTGTAAAGATAACAGTTATCACTGACGGCAAAAGAGGCGCACAAGTATACGACGGTAAGGAGATATATTATTGTCCGATAGAGACTGATAACCGCAAAGACACGCTAGGCGCAGGCGATGCGTTTGCTACCGGTTTTACTTACGCGTATATACAATCACTTTCCTTGAAAAAATGCTTAATCTTTGGTACAATAAATGCAACATCTGTTGTTAATTCGTATGGTGCTGAGGAAGGTTTACTTACAAAAAGACAGATGCAAGACAGATACGAAAAAACAAAACTAAAAACTATAAATATAACAAAAACAAAATGACATCAGACTCATCTAAAATATCTTTGATCATAGATATGCTTGAATCAGCTCAATCCAGTATCAGGTCAGCGAAACAAGTATTAAGTGAAGTGACGGGTATGCCGATAGTAACCAAATCTAAGTATATAGATAAAGCATCAACCCTGACAAACGATCCTCAAAGCGAAGGCAAGATAATTGAAGGTGTATTTGACGGTCAGAACATGATAGATAAACAAGCTAGTATCTACCCTGTCCCAGCTAATTACGCAAGTAAATCCAAGCTGATCCCTGGCGATGTATTAAAACTAACTATAACTGATGAAGGCCGTTTCATCTATAAACAAATCAAGCCTGCTGAACGTAAAAGTGTAGTAGGCCCGTTAATAAACGAGGATGGCCAATACAAAGTGCTTGCTAACGGTAAATCATATAAAGTTTTATTAGCTTCAGTAACATATTTTAGAGCCGATGTAGGCGATGAAGTAACTCTCGTTATCCCCGCGACCGAAGAAAGCACTTGGGGCGCGATAGAAGCGATACTACCAAAAATAGATACAACAGATATAACTGATACTGATCTAGATGATGAAGAGTATAACTAAGCGACACTATTACTCTCTTTAATAGATATAAAAAACACACCCGACACAATACCGCCTAATACAGACACAAAAACTAAAAATAATATCGAGCTAGAAGCGGTAGTGATTATTTTAGGTGTATCAGTAATCAATATAAACCCTGCACCTGTCAACCTATTATAATCGTTTACCCTTTTATTTATCAACCCTAAAAGTTTTTCAGTATCAGCTTGAACCTCATCATAGGTTCTTCCATTTACCTCTATAACCATATTCTGTCGCTCCTGTTTATAAGCAGAAACAGATGACGATATTTGATCAGTTATATTAGGGTTCTTTAACCATCCCTGTATAGTCTCAGCGAAATACATAGCACCTTGGACATGTTCAAACGCTTGTTTTTGGAATTTAACACCAACTGTCGTAAATACCATCCCTTTAGCACTATAATCTTTCCTGTATTTAATAGAGACAATAGCGATCAAAAGAAATGCTATCAAAAAAAACACCAGAAACCCTATAAAATTCTTTTTAAACATATTCACGTATTTTTTCATTTATTTAAGTATTAGTAATATATCATTATATTTTTGAGCAGACATTACACCTATACTACTCTCGCTATCCAGCTCATAAGCTTTCTTATAGAATTTCAACGCTTTCTCATACTGTCTCTGTTCTTCGTATAACCTACCAAAATTATAGTACGGCTCAGGAAGAGATTTATCCATATCAATAGATTTTTTTAAGTTAACCGCCGCATTATCATAGTCTTTGTTACCTATATACGCCCATCCAAGCAAATTATATGTTCTCGCATCATCAGGATGTTTTATAGACGCTTTCTCTGCTAACTCTAAAGCGGTCTTCGGCTTATCCAAAAACTCTAAATATAACCATACAGGCTTTATAAAACTCTCGATATCGCTATCATTGATTTTAAGTATTTTTTCGTATGTTTTTACAGATTTATCATAATCTTCTTCCTCCATATATATCTCTGCCAGTTTCTGCAAAGCCTGAATTTTAGGCTCGAACCCGTTCTTGATAGATACCTCTAAATACGCGATAGCGCTATCTAGATTATTTAACTCATAATAAGTTAGCCCCAAAAAATACTGCGTCTCTGATTTCTCCGGATCAAGTTTATACGCTTTATCAAAAGCGTTCAGAGCAAAATTATATTGTTCTAAATTCAGATACGCATACCCAAGCATTATCCATACATCCCTATAATCCTCTTTCTGTTTTATCACTCTACGGGATAAATCTATCGCTAGCTCGTATTCTTCTGTTTCATTGAAATTTTTACAGAAAAGTGTCATCAAAAAAATTTCTTGCCCATCACTATAAAGCTCATACTCAGTAAAACTTGCTTGATATAGGTCTATATACTCAGCTATCTTTGTGTCGGTACTAGATAATTTCTTAGCGGCCACAAACTTATTTTTCGCTTCATTATACTGACCATAAAGTATATCAAATAACGCTTGATAATACAAAACTATCTGACTCTTCTCGTTTATAGCAAAAAAATAAGATTTAGCATTCTCAAAATCATTCTGTTTGATATATATCTTACCTAATAACACCTTAGCATCAATATTATCAGGCTCCACCTCAAGTATCTTTTGGAGATTAAGCCTCGATTTATCGTAGTTACCTATAATGAAATGGATATGCGCTAGCTTATATATAGGCTCTTTCTTCTCTTTTTCTAACCTACTAGCGATAGTAAACTCGTTCAACGCAAGGTTTAAAAACCCTTTACCCAAAAAATATTTCCCTTTTTTCATCCGCTCCTCATAGGTTAACCTTGTATCAACTATAGCATCCTCATCCTCTATGGTATCGATACTACTAACAGGCAACTCTTTTTCAAACTTAGGATAAATTAAACTATTAACATAATATTTCAGATCAAAAACATATAACAGTATTACAAAGAATAAGCCCAAAGATACCACCCCCAAAAAATACGTAAAAACTTTTTTCATGTACAAACGATTAAATCTTAGCAAATATTATCATAATAGTTGTATTTAATCAAAAAACAATAAGACTAAATTCTTAATTCATAAGCTAATGTCAACCCTATAGCTATAGCATCTGCTGCATCATCAGGTTTAGGTAAACTATCCAAATCCAAAGTTTGCTTAACCATATACTGCACTTGTAGCTTATCAGCTTTACCATCGCCGGTGATACATGTTTTAACTTGTAATGGGTTATACTCTTTGATTATCAACCCAGCTTGAAAAGCTTTATAGATAATAACGCCTCTAGCCTCAGCAACAGATATCCCGGTTTTGATATTTTTATTAAAAAACAGCTCCTCTATCGATAGATACTCCGGCTGGAATTTTTTTATTAGATACTCTATATCACCAGATATACAAGACAACCTTTCAGCATCTGATAAAGAAGCTAATGTTTTGATAACACCGCATTCAATTAACTCAGGCTTATTATCAGTAACACCTATAATTGAATACCCTACAATAGCTAACCCCGGATCTATACCTAAAATAACCATTTTAATTTTTTATTATGCTTAAATATGATATAATTTTAAGATGGAAGTTACAAATAATTTTATTATAGGGTTTTTAGGTATATTTTTTACTATCCTCGGCGGAGAAATAGTAGTAAACAACGCTAAATCTTTAGCTAAATCACTGAAGATAAGTGAATTCCTTATCGGTCTCACAGTCTTATCAATCGGCACCTCATTACCAGAGATATTTACATCTATCATAAGCAGTACGAAAATACTTTTCTACGGTCAAGATATAGAAACCTTATCAGGGATAGCTGTTGGTACCAACATCGGTTCAGATATCATACAAATAACTTTAATCACCGGCCTAAGCGGACTGATCGGTAATATATACACAACCAAAAAGTTCCTTTTAAGAGATTATTTTGTTATGTTCGTTTCAACAATATTGCTATACATTTTCTCGCTTAACGGTTATATCTCACGCTTCGAAGGAATGTTTTTATGTACAGGCTATATATTATACCTGAGACATATAATCTCTACAGACAATCGCGGTAACACCGAAGAAAACAGCTATAAAGATATAAACCTCAAAAAGCTAATATACCTGTTATTAGGTCTAGCAATACTTATCATCTCAGCCAATTTTGTTTTAGATTCAGCCATATTCTTATCAGACCACTACAAGATAAGCGGATCGCTTATCGGAACTCTGCTTATAGGCGTATGTACAGCATTACCTGAGTTCACCACCTCTGTTATAGCCCTGACAAAAAACTCGTCCGGACTATCTTTAGGCACCCTAATCGGAAGCAATATAACTAACCCTACCCTCGCTCTCGGGCTAGGCGCAATTATATCAGGCTATTACGTCGATACAACTATAATAAACTTTGATTTACCTTACCGAATAACAATATATATACTCATATTTTTCTTATTCTGGAACGGTTTTAAGCTAAACAAAATCGAAGCCTGTATCCTGATAGTACTATATATAATATACTTCTCATCAAGGCTACTAATATAATAATTTTTTTTATTTGTGTTTTAATCCGAAATAAGGTATTTTCTGTGTATATACTTAACAAACCATACAATGAAAACTAAGATTATCTTAATTTTAACTCTTCTATTCGTGATCTCAGGTTGTAGCGAAGAACCTGTAGAAATAAAAAACGATCTGATCAAAGAAGACCCTAAACCGGTAGAGAAATCTTTAGGAGACGGTGCATTAAGTCTAGGCGCGCCAGAAACAAGTACAGAGGATATAGGCGAAGATAAAGGCCCTTCAAACACAGCCACAGAAAAAGATGGTGTTATAGTAGAAGTAATAGATGAAAACAACCATGATGCCGCTCTAGATAAAAGAGGTGTTTGTGCTCGTCCTACTAAATACTATTTTGTTAAAAAAGGTAGTATGACCAACCAAGCTGTATTAGTCGAATGTAACGAACACAGAAATACTAACCATATATGTAAACAAAGTATATGTAGTAAATGTGAGCTAACACAAACCCAAAGCCATGCTACTTACCGTGATTGTGTTGGCCATTAAATACTAAAAAAAAGTTAAATATAAACTAATAAAGAGGCTTCTAAAAGCCTCTTTATTTTATTTAACGCCCCACGCTTACAGAATCTAAAATTTGTGTTTTTATAATAGGGAAAATATTGTTTAGTGTAAGTTAGATTAAGCATATACTAAAAAATTTTGAAACAAAATAAAATCTATTATTAAATAAAACTAAATAAGAACATACACAATATAGATATAATAAAAACAAAAGAAACAAGAACAAGAATTTTTTTTCATATACTATCCCTCTCTAAAATATATATTTCATGAAACAAAAACTTAATTAGCCGAATTTTATAAGATGTTAAAGATACATATAATACTTTTAAGAAATATTTAATCTAGAATTTTTCTAAATATTTGAAGATATTAGCATCTTTTCTTGAAAGAATTTGGTTAATATGTCAATATATGTTATAATAACATTATAACCAATTACTTAATAAATAAAAAAATGAAAACCAAAATCTTAGTAACTATCTCTGTTTTGTTATTATGTACTGCTTGTAGTTTCAAAAAATCTGACGTAAAAAATGAGACACAAAATAAAGGAACTACTGTTACAGAACAAAAAAACACCGATAACACAGGTGGAGAAGAATCAAAACATAATGCTGCTCTAGATAAAGAAGGCGTTTGTGCTCGTCCTACTAAATACTATTTTATTAAGAAAGGTAGTATGACCAACCAAGCTGTATTACTTGAATGTAATGAACACAGAAACACTAACCATATATGTAAACAAAGTATATGTAGTAAATGTGAGCTAACACAAACCCAAAGCCATGCTACTTATCGTGATTGTGTTGGCCATTAATACTAAAAATAAGTTAATTATAATTTCTTAATCTAATAAAACCTATGAAAACCAAAATCTTTTTAATTATAACAGTTTTGCTATTATGTAGTGCATGTACATTTAACAACACAGAGAAAAAAAATAAACTAATAACTATAACAAACGAAACCGGCGCAGAAATACACACAGATATTAAAGATGGCTCGATAAATATTACCGTCAAAGACGGATCAATAGAAAACATAAAATCAACAACACATAGTGCAGCTTTAGATACATGCCGTATTACAAAAGAATGGGTCTTCCCTGATCTAGCGGTATGTGAAGCGCATAGGGTAAGTAATACTCAATGCGAATCAGAATGTAGTGATAAGTGCGAACCTGTATTAGGTTTCAACGGCGATAATATATACATATATAAAGAATGTATATTACGCTGATTATACGACTCTGCTTGTTTAGTATTTGAATTACTACTTGAGATACAAAACAATTTCGAATAAATTATTGGGCAAAAGATGAGCTAACGTAAAAAAAAGGGATCGAGAATAGCCCCTCATTAATATATCATAAGCTCTCTCATTATATAAAACTAAAAACCCCCTCAAAATATGAGTGGGTTTTACTTCCAAAAAATATTTTATATATCTCGCTTTATTTTAATAACGATCTCTCCAAAACTCTTCTCTATATCAAAATACTCTAAATCTTCTTTGATATCATTACACAAAGTCTCTTTCTTAATATACGACGAACAACTATCTAACAAATCATTATCAGCACCCTTAAGCGATATAATTATCCTGTTAGCGACATTAAAATCCGCTTCTTTCCTCATATCCTGTATTATCCTTACCAAATCTCTCGCTTTGCCCTCTGTTTCTAACTCTTTTGTTATACTGATATCTAAAGCTATAACTATCCCGTTCGACGATTCAACATTAAAACCTTCTTTCCCTTCGTACCCGACCTTCACCTCCTCTTTAGTTAGTATATACTCTTTCTCCATCCCGTCTATAACCGAAGACACAACCACACTATTATCATCTTTGATAACGAAATCCCCAGCTTTAGCTGAGTTGATGATATATTGTGTGTCTTTACCATACTTAGGCCCGATTATCTTAGCATCAGGGAAAACTTTTATCTTCGCTATCGACGACGTATCTTCTATTATCGAAACAGATTTAACATTAAGCTCCTCTTTAATGATATTTATCTCTCTTTTGATCAACTCCTTAGGTATACTATCGGGTAGCCCGATCTGCACACTAGATAACGGCTGCCTCACTTTTATCCTTGATTTAGCACGTATAGAATGTCCTAGGTTTACTATAGTTCTTATAATACTCACCTCCTTCTCTAGCTCTTTATCGATCAGCTCATGGCTGATTTCTGACCAATCAGATAAATGTACCGACTCAGTCTCTTTGGTCAGGTTCCTATATATAGACTCAGCAATAAACGGCATCACAGGCGCGATGATCTTTGATAGCTCTTTTAACACATAATAAAGAGTAGCGTACGCCTCACTTTTATCTGTATCGTTCTCTGATTTCCAAAACCTACGACGAGACCGTCTTATATACCAATTAGTTAAATCATCTATGAACTCCGGGATACCGTTAACAGATTTCTGTATATCATACTCGTTATAATATTTTGTTGTATCCTCTAACAAGGTATTCAGCCGCGATACGATAAACCTATCCAACGAATTAGTTAAACTAGGTAGCTCAGTTATTCGCCAACTATCTATATTAGAATAAGTGACAAAAAACCCGTACACATTCCATATAGGTAGTATAATATTCTTTACCACATCTTTTACACCTTTCTCAGAGAACCTTGTATCCTCCGCCCTAACAACATGCGAAGACATCAAATAATACCGCATGGCATCAGCACCATAAGTATCAAGTATCTCACTTGGAGCCGGATAATTTTTTAGACGTTTACTCATCTTCTTACCGTCCTCCGCTAACACTATCCCATTAACTACCACATTCCTAAACGGCGGTTTACCAAATAAAGCAGATGATAAAACCACTAAAGTATAGAACCATCCCCTAGTTTGATCCAACCCTTCAGCAATAAAATTAGCAGGGAAATTACTCTCAAACCATTCCTTATTCTCAAACGGATAATGCACCTGCGCGTACGGCATAGCCCCTGACTCGAACCAGCAATCCAATACCTCCGGCACCCTGTACATCTTTTTACCTGTTTTAGACACTATCTCTATATCATCTATCAGATGTTTATGTAGATCCAAAGGTTTACCGGTTTTATGGTCATAATACAGCATCAAAGGCGTCGCATACGGTTTATGACCTATACTATAAGCTTTCTCTAACGGTAGCCCCAGGAACTCTCTCTCAAAAAACTTGATCGGGTCACTATGGCTAACTATAACTATAGTCTGGCCAGGATGTTTTTTGATATACCCCATTATAAATTCATTCATCCTTACCCCTACATCATACTGTGATTCACCACAGTTATTATCAATTTTCTGGTTGAACCGTTCCTCACTCGATAAAGATTTCCTGTACTCTATATAGTCTTTTAGCTCCTTTGAAGTCTTATTATCATTAACACCAAAATCAATCTCTCTTAGCTCCTCACGCACCTCGTAATCGATCCCTAGCTTATCTTTTATAGCGTCAGCGGTCTCCCTTGTACGTCTTAACGGCGAAACGAACATCTTATCAACTTTATTCATCCCCGCTATCAACAAACCACATTTTTGCGCCTGTTTCCTGCCTGTATCAGTTAATGAACTCCCCTCGCCTTTACATTGCCTCAAACAATTTATATTCCCTAAGCTCTCGCCATGCCTCACCAAAATTATCTCTGACACACGATCACCAGCACTAGCTTTCAACTCACCCATAGACCCTATACAAACCATCTCATCGTGGTCGTCCCTCCATACAGGTATAGGCGCACCCCAATACCTGTTCCTTGATATAGCCCAATCACGTGCGTTTTCTAACCATTTCCCAAACCTACCTGACTTCAAGTGATCAGGCACCCAATTAATACCGAGATTAGATTTCAGCATAGCAGTTTTTATCTTCTCTATATTAACGAACCAACTATTAGTCGAATAATTAAGCAGAGGTGTATCACACCTCCAGCAATGCGGATAAGAATGTTTGAAACTCTTTGTACTAAACAAAAGATTCTTGTCACGTAAAAACCGTATTATATCAGTATCAGATTTTTTTACATCTTTACCGACAAAATCTTTGACATCCTCGTTAAAAGTGCCATCTATATCAACATGCTTTAAAAAAGGTAGCCCATTTTCCTTACCCGCGTTCATATCATCTTCACCAAATGCAGGCGCTATATGCACCACACCAGTACCGTCCTCAGTACTAACAAACCCCGCTGTTATCACCTTATACGCGTTCCCTATATTCTCTATATCTTTTCTATCTGTATAATAATCAAACAAAGGATAATACCTCCTATCTTTGAGGATTTTTCCTTGTAGTTCCTCGATCACCTCTATCCTAGACAAATCATCTTCACCGTATACCGAGACCAATAACGGTTTAGCTAGGATATAATACTCGTCACCGTCTTTTATCTTCACATAGGCTATATCCTCAGAAACAGCCAACGCGACATTACCAGGCAACGTCCAAGGGGTAGTAGTCCAAGCCAAAATATAAGTATCCGCCTCATCCTTAAGCTTAAATTTAGCTATAACACTCTGATCAACAGTATCTTTATACCCCTGTGTCACCTCGAAATTAGATAACGGTGTCTCACATCTAGGACATATATGCATAGATTTATGCCCCTCATATATATACCCTTTATCCCATAGCTGCTTGAACACCCACCATATAGTCTCCATATACCTAGCATCCATAGTCTTATAATCGTTTTTGAAATCAACCCATCTACCCATCCTGTTAACTATTTTCTCCCATTCACCGACATACTTAAGGACGATACTCCTACAGGTCTCATTAAACTTTGATACCCCCATACACTCTATATCCTTCTTCGATTTAAGCCCTAGCTCCTTCTCTACCTCATTCTCAACAGGCAAACCATGACAATCCCATCCGAACCTACGCTCAATCTTATACCCACACATAGCGAAAAACCGTGGTATAACATCTTTGATAGTGCCGGCAAGGATATGCCCGTAATGTGGTAACCCTGTAGCGAAAGGCGGTCCATCATAGAAAGTGTACTCCTTCTCCTTAGATCTTTGTGATACAGATTTCTTAAATATAAAATTATCTTCCCAGAATCCTAAGATTTCTTCTTCCAACCTAGGGAAAGACTGTTTGGGGTCTACTTCTTTAAACATATTATTAAAAATTATTATTCTCGAATATAATAACCTTTATTTTACAATTAATGCAACTATTCCATTATTATATTGTTTGATATCTTCAGGTGTGAGCTTCATCAGTTTAGTTGGCTCACCCGCGATCCCTATACCTTTATCCACCTCAAACACACTCTCATCTATTACAGTATCGAAATCACCTTTATACCCGACAAGCGGTATACACCCCACCTCGTAACCGGTAGTCTTATATACAACCTCCCTATCAGCGTATCTCAACCGTTTTATGCCCGAGACCTCCTCTACCCTCTTGAAATTCAACCTCTTATCAGAAGGGAAGATACACATAATCAGTCTTTTATTCTCGCCTTGCAGTAATTGGGTAACAAATATATTCCTCTCTTTTATCGCAAAATATCTTGCTATATGCTTATTAGTTGGAAACGGTGTATCTAATGAAAATATCTCCGCCTTAATATTATTCTTTTTTATATATTCGGTTACAAGCATAAATAGTATAATAATTGTAGAATAGTTTTAAAACAAACTACAGATATACTACATCATAAAACATTTTATGTAAAACCTTTTTTTTGATACCGTTTTTTCCAATCATGCAATTTTATCAGCGCTTCCATAGGCGTTATCTTATCTATATGTAGTCCCTCTAAATCCTTTATTATCGCATCATTATTAGCTTCTTTATAAACGATTTTCTCAACTACTGTTGGAGAGATAAAACTTAGCTGGTTAGCCTCTCTCATCCCCTCTTTTTTTCTACTATTTTTTTCTAGCTCCTCCAACACCTCTGACGCGCGTTCAATAACCTTATCAGGCAGCCCAGCCAGTTTCGCTACCTCTATCCCATAGCTATCGTCAGCGCCACCCTGCTTTACCTTGCGCAAGAATATCACACCGTCAGCGCTCTCGTTAACAGCCATAGAGTAATTCTCGGACCTTTTCAAATTGTTAGCTAGATCAATCATCTCATGGTAATGTGTAGCAAACAACATCTTAGCCTGGATCTTATCGTGTATATACTCAAAGATAGACCAAGCCAAAGACAACCCATCATAAGTAGAAGTACCACGCCCAATCTCATCTAAGATAAGCAAACTTCTATCAGTAGCATTATTCAAGATATTAGTTGTCTCCTGCATCTCAACCATAAAAGTTGATTGACCTTTAGTCAGATTATCAGAAGCACCAACACGTGTAAAGATCCTATCAGTGATAGGGACCCTAGCTGACCGCGCAGGCACATAACACCCTATATGTGCTAGTAAAACTATCAACGCTGTCTGTCTTAAATACGTAGATTTACCAGCCATATTAGGCCCGGTAAGCAGGATCTCAGACACTTTATTTGTATCGAGCGCTATATCGTTAGGTACAAATTGCTCATCACTGGATATGATCCTCTCTACTACCGGATGTCTACCATCTCTGATCACTAAAGAATTATCATCAACTATCTCCGGTTTAACATAATTATTGTTCAACGCTATAACAGCGAAACTCGTTATTAAATCTAAAACAGCTATAGATTTCGATACTTGCTGTAGTAGTACCGTATAACTATTTATATCAGTAACTAAATCCTGATAAAGATTATATTCCAGCTCCACTATCTTCTCTTCAGCTGTTAATATTTTTTGTTCATACTCCTTTAAAATAGGGCTTATGAATCTTTCTCCATTAGTTAAAGTTTGTTTCCTTATATAATCATCAGGCGCGTTAGCCACCTGGCTCTTTGTTATCTCTATATAGTACCCAAACACCTTGTTAAACCCTATCTTAAGTGTATTGATACCGGTCCTCTTTTTCTCTTCCTCCTGGTATCTAGCTAACCATTCTTTACCACCGTTCATAAGTTTTCTTAGCTCATCTAATTCCTTATTATACCCATCCTTAATAATTTTACCTTCTCTTATAGTTAAAGGTGGGTCTTCTTTTAATGCAGTATCCAATTTATCATAGATATTTTTTAATACCGGATTTTCAAATACCTCTAGAATTTTTTGTATATATGTTGTCTTACAACTCTTAACCACTGTAGCTATACCAGGCAAAACCGATAAAGTTTGTTTCAAAGCGACCAAATCTCGTGCCGAAGAATAGTTACAATTAAGTTTAGCCATTATCCGCTCGATATCGTAAGTGTTTTTTAATATATCTAATTTCTCTATAATAGATGGAGTTTCTATTATTTCCTCGACAGCATTAAGCCTATCTTGTATCTTATTTTTATCTTGTAACGGTTCTAAAAGGATTTTCCTTAACAACCTACCACCAACAGCTGTCTTCGTTTGGTCTAACACCCAAAGCAAACTACCTTTCCTCTCGCCATCATATAAAGTAAACAATAGCTCTAGGTTCCTTATAGCCTGCTTATCTAACACCATGAACTCGCTATCAGTATATCGATGTAAGATATTGATATGCGAGACCTCGTTCTTTTGTGTCTGTTTTATATACGATATCAAGTTACCCACAGCCTCGATTATGATCGTATCCTCCTCTATCCCGTACCCTTCCAGATTCTTCACTTTAAAATGTGTTTTTATTGTCTGGTAATGATCGGCACCATTATGTATATTCACACTTATATTAAGCTCCTCAGTCAAAAACTGTTTCAGCTCTGCGCCAGAGAACAGTGTTTTAGGTAATATCACTTCCGACGGTTTGATCCTGAACACCTCGTTTTTTAAACTATTATAATCATTTATACATGTAGCGTATATCTCTCCCGTACTTAAATCAGTATAACAGACACCGAACATATTCTGTCTCTCTGATATACTCAACAGATAATTGTTCTCTCTCGCCTCTAACGCCTCATCCTGGAACGTAGTACCGGGAGTGATTATTTTGACCACCTCCCTTTTAACTATCCCAGGCAATTTTGGGTCACTGATCTGTTCACAAATAGCGATCCTGTACCCTTTTTTTGTCAACCTAGCCAGATATTTGGACGCGGAATGGTACGGGATCCCACACATAGGCATCTCATACTCAGACTTCTTATGTCTCGACGTTAATGTTAGATTAAGCTCTTTTGATACCAGCTCAGCGTCCTCATAAAACAGCTCATAAAAATCACCTAACCTGAAGAACAACAAAGAACCCTTATTTTGTGATTTGATCTCATTATATTGTCTTTGCATAGGTGTCATCACCCTAGATATATCTGACATTGACATAATCTATTAAAAGATATAAAATTATATTCTAATACAAAAATAAAAATAAATAGCACCACCAATTTTTATTTTTGTTTTTAAATGCGACTCAAATTTCTCACTATTATTCTAATATTTATAGGTGTACTCCAATCACCGATACTAATAGTAACAAAATATAATTTTTTTTCCAGTGATCCAAAAAGAAATAGTATCACTAAAAACACAGATTTACATTCTAGCCCATCTAACCCCCAAAAGATTTATATCCAGAACCTATCAGACAGATCATACCTAGATATTTTCTATCAAGCAACAAAGAAGTTCCAGCAAAAACACCTAACGAGCCTAAAGGACCTGGTTATAACCGAATCAAAAGAAAGCAAATACAGAGGTCTAGCTAGTAGGGATAGTATATTCCTTAACACCTACGGTCTAAAAGACACCGAGTTTTATGCCGTCACTATCCATGAGCTATGCCATACAGTAGACCTAGGCGGTATACAGGAAAAACACAAGTTCATACCTTCGACGTTCAAAGACGGCGAGATCGCTATCTATAAATCTGACCCTAGCTATAACTTCTATTCTATATCATGGACTAACAACACTAACAAGAAAAACGGTGTCTCCGCACCTGATTTTGTTTCTGTATACGCTGGAACTGACCCTTTCGAGGATCTAGCTGAAAGCTGTAGTATGTATATCCTGAATAATAGACAATTCAAAAAACTTAGCAATAGAAATAGCCGACTAAAACAGAAATATCTTTGGCTAAAAAAATACGTTTTCGACGGCCACGAGTTTGGTTCTGATTATAAAACCGGATATTTATGGGATATAACAAAAATGGATTATAATTTAAAAGATGTTTTAACAGATATACCCGTTTTTAATAAAATATAGTAACCTATTTTTCTAAAAATTTTCTTCATTTTTTTTTCCTCTTAAAAATTCCATTTTTGAATCTCCTACTTTTTTCACAAACTTACAGAATTTTGATATCTTATTTGACCGTGGAAAATCAGAAAAAAATAAATTGTAAAAAAGGTTCACTACTTGAGTAATGAACCTCATGTATAGATCATTATAAATTAATTTAAAAGGTTTTTTATTTTTTTTAAATCTTTTTCTTTTAATAATCCTTTAAATAATCTTTGTAATTCTTCTATATTATTATTACTTTCTATCTTACTCTTTTCTTCTTTTGTAATAGAGTATGATATATTTTCTAAATATAATAATATATATTCTTTTGTTTCTTCTTTACGTTTTTGTTCTGCTTCTTTACGTTTTTGTTCTGCTTCTTTACGTTTTTGTTCTGCTTCTTTACGTTTTTGTTCTAATTCCCTTTTTGCTTCTTCTATCTCTTTTAGTATACTTTCTGCAAAACAGTTTTCTGTTTGTGATATCATTTTTTTTACTCCTTTTATATCTTTTGCCAGATCTTCTACATAGTCATCTATATATTCTTCAATATGTGCTTGTATTTTTTTAAGATGTTTTTCACCTTTACCATAATAATTTTCTAGTTTTTTCGCTATCCATGTTATAAATGACTTAAATAGATCTTTGTTTATTCCCACCAAATATTCCGATAAATCATATAGCGCTTTTATAATTAATTTAAAATTACTTAACGGTAATATCTGTTCTAACATAAAAACTGCTGATAAAAATGTTTTATGTTCTTCTAATTTACTTCTTTTAATTTCATTAACATCTACTAATAAATATTTGAATCGAGGTACATATTTTTCTAGTGCTTGTATATTTACTACACTTTTTTGAAACTCCAGTTCAGTATCCCATTTACCTACACCATTATATAAAACAATTGAAACTATCGGTGGTAGTAGCTCTATATCGTTATTTTGTGATATATAATCATTCCATATTTCCGCCATATATGAAAATATTCTTAAAGGCATAGTTTTAGATTTTTTTGATTGGTTTTCTATGTGTACTAATATATGTTGTTCTATCCCTGCTTTGTAAACTATATCAGATTCCAATTTTTTTAAGACTGGTAATATGTACTCTCTGTTTACTAATTCAGTTTTATCTAAATTAACAATATCCGAAATATTTATCTCCAAAAAATTTGTTACTAAATCTATAAAAATTTCTTTGAATGAAAGTATCTTTTTATAAAATCTATCGTGTAAATGATAAATTACCACTTCTCCCCCCCTTTTTTTTCTTTTAAATTAGTGTTTTTAATGATCGTTTGACATCTTTATTTTATCATAAATGATGTTTTTAACAATGTGTAAATTTATACATTTTTTTATTCTTTATATGTCTTTCATAGTTCGCTCTATTAAACGAAAACTAATCCTTTTTAACAAAAATTTAAAAATTACTTAAATTTAATTAATTTTGCTAAATTCATATATATATGCTAATTTTAAAGCGTTATTTATATCTGAACTTAAGTGAGAAAAAATATAATAAAGCTTATTTTTATATTAATACTAGCGCTAACACCTCTAGCGAGTATCAACGCTAAAGAGGAACTACAAAACACCAAAATCAATCTATTATACGAAGACAGAAAATATACTCTCGATTTCAGTAAAAACGAGAACTGGATAAACAGATACAAAAAATATTTCTATAACAATATAGAGATCAAACTCCCTGCGACAACGGATAACACTACAAAATACATCATCAAAAACTTCTTAGAAGAAAGATATGTATGGGGTATAGATAACATAGAGCTGACTAAATACATCAAAGAGAACATCGAACCAGATATCAAAACAACTAAATCTGACGTAAAAATACTTAAAGACGAAAACGGCAAAATAATCTTTGATGGTGTTGGGTTAGATGGTATAGATATAGATATAGATAAGACCTTAGAACTGATAAGATATTCGATAGCTAACGCTAGTATCGATATACGTATACCTATTAAAACCACTAAATCTAATATCAAGATCGAAGACGAATCACTACAAGCACTAGGTTTCAAAGATATTATCTCTGTCGGTAAATCAACTTTTTATGGTTCAACCAGAAGCAGGATCCATAACATAAAAACCGGTAGCAACAAACTGGGCGGTAAAATAATTATGCCTAACGAGGAATACTCAATCGCAGAGAATATCGGACCGGTTAACGGGTATACAGGCTATAAATCAGAGCTAGTTATCAAAGGCTCAAAAACTATCCCTGAATACGGTGGCGGATTATGCCAAGTCTCTTCTACTCTGTATAGAGGAGCTTTAAGAGCCGGACTACCTATAACCGAACGTATCAACCATTCGTACGCTGTTAGCTATTACGAACCGTGGGGCACAGACGCCACGATCTACCCGCCATCGGTCGATCTCAAATTCATCAATAACACCGGCTCGCCTATACTAATACAGAACTACATGATAGAAGACGAGAAAAAGCTTTTTTTTGTGTTCTATGGTACTGATGATGGCAGAGAGACTGAATTATTTGGCCCGTATATAACTAATACGGTCGGCGCACCGGCGACCAAGATCGAATACACTGATGCGCTTGCTCCAGGCCAAAAAAAGGTGTTTGGTAACGCTGTTAACGGGTTTGATGCTAGATGGTACAGATACGTTTATGATAAAGATGGTAACAATCTGATCTCAGAAGAGATTTTCAGTAAATACCAGGCTAGACCGTATTATTATGCTGTTGGTATAGAGCCTGAGGATAGTGAACCTCCCAATATATAAACTATATTTCTTAAAATTCATAAACTCAATATAGCTTTTGTACTTTTGATATCAAAAGTACCAAAACTACCGAAAGAAATATACTCCGCTATCATCTTAAAACCGGTATATCAGCGTTCTTGGGATATTTCCAACTAATCTATTATATCAACTTCATACCGGACCGTATAGATACTTTTAATTATACGTTTATTGTACCAAACTATTCTTTTTTCTTGATTTTTCTATTTCGTATGCTATATTTATATCGCTAAATACAAATACATCATTAAATTTTATGGTTCTAGTGTTTGTTTTTTAATACTAGGTTGCTCTAGTTTCTCCGCTGATGTTTGGTCTTTAGCTATGAGAAAACATGGAGTCAACATCGTTTAGACTCTATTTAAGACTAGAAGAATTATATAAAACTACTGATGTTTTGTTTTAGCTATGAGAAAACATGGAGTCAACATCGTTTAGACTATACTATAAGATTAATAAGAATTATATAAACCAGTTATAAACCTACCTAAAAAATAAGAAATATTCTTTAAAATAGATATCAAATTCTATCCTCAAATCATATATTAATAACTATACCGGATTTATAATTTCTTAAACCCGGGTTTTTATTTACCTTAAGATAAAACCTGCAACTATCAGTATATAATATATATTATATAATAATTATCCAAGCTTGTACATCTATCATCTATTAATAATATTTGAAAAGTATGGTATAATGTTTAGATAATAACTAAATAAAAAAAAAGATGATTATCTTTGATAAACAAAACAAGAAAAGCGTATGGCTATATGTATTAGCCGGATTAATATTATGTTATTTCATAAAAAACACTGATTACATAGGGTTCGGATCGCTTTTGGTTGTTTTTATTATGTATTTATTATTGTATAAAGGTTCAGATAAGGTCGTTCTAATTAAAAACAGGATTAAGATCGGTAAAATGAACTATAACATAAACCAATTTAAATCATTCTATATCTTCTCGAATAATAAAGACCATCCTGAAGCGATAATAAAAGGCAAAGGGTTATGTATCTCTATACCTTTCCCTTCCAACAGAGATACAGAGATAAAAGATTTCTTTGGGAAAAGCCTAAACGAGCTACAAAAACCTAGCTTATTTGATAAGATCTGTTATCTACTAAAACTATAAATGAAAAAATTTCTTTATAATATACTGAAAAACAATAAAAAAATACTCCTTATAAGTATTTGTTTTCTTGTTATACTAACATTATACCCTAATATATGTGATGCGCAGTCAGCTACCGGTCAAAGCAATTTCGAGGACGGGATAGCTAAAGCCGTCAGTTATATCCTAAAACTTATATCTATCTTTATTTGGGTTATACTAGCATTTATAGGAGCATTAATGGATAACGAGTTTATTATAGGCAAAGGGATAGAGCCTGTCTTACATCAAATCTGGTTAGTAGCAAGGAATTTTGTTAATGTTGGGTTCGCACTTGCTTTGATAGCAGCAGCAGTATATATGGTTATCAAACCCGGTGGTGAAGGTGGGGTCGATATCAAAACCCAGCTACCACGGTTTTTACTGGCTATGATCCTGGTAAATTTTTCTTGGCTAGGTGCGCGTCTTGTGTTACAGACCTCGTCTGTCTTGACTAGCGCTGTTTTCGCGATACCGACCAGTATAGAGACACAAGCGGCTAAATGTACTATATCTATACCGCAAAAAGATGGTACATTTAAAACCATCCCTGATACTAATTGTTTTAATGTAAGAGATATCATAATCAAACCGGGAGAAGAGATAAACTTAAAGAACGGTAACCCATCAGTAACCAAGAAGGTACAAGGCAAAACCGATAGCAGTGATACTGATAACAGTGATAGCGGGCTTTCGACTGATACTGATAGCGATGTGCCTGGCGAAAGGAGATACACTATCACCTGGCAGAAAGCGTTAAGCATCACATTAGAAGAGCTCAAATCGTCCGCTAGTTTCAACCAGAATAACGCTGTTATGATAATGGCTCTGAATCTCGGCAGTATCCATAACCTACCGTTAGTAGCATCGAAGATCGGTAACAAATCAGCTTTAACTATCAATATAATTTTCTCTTTAATAATGATCGTTATAATCGTTATCCCGTTAATAATACTCTTTATTGTATTAATAGGGCGGATGGTGATCCTATGGCTAACGATAGCGTTTATGCCGTTAGTGTTTCTTGGATGGGTTATAAAAGGTAGTTTTACTAGCGCTTTGTTTGAAGGGATGCCGGACGTGTTTGAGCAGTTCCTAAACGCGGCGTTTATACCGGTCTATGTTGGGTTCCCGTTATCTATAGGGTTTTTAATGATCAACGCCGGGATAAGATTACTACCTACACTAGATAAGCTACCAGGCGGTGTCAATATCAAGTTCGATGGCGGGATCGCAGGGATGGGCGACACAAGGATGATTCTATGGTATATCGCTACTGCTGGTGTTATATGGACTAGTGTGAGCATAGCTAGCTCTAAAGGTCCTGAATTCACTCAATCTACTGTTAGCTGGATAGGTGATACAGCGAAATCATGGGGTAAATGGCTCGCTACCGCTCCTATTAAATACGCACCGATTATGCCTGTATATAAGGGTAAAGACGGTAAACCTTCCGGCAACTACAGCTTCGCTAATCTGTTCCAGTTACCGGATATCTTAAGGAATAAACTTGAGAGTAGTGACTCCAGTAGAGCACATGATTTAGCTAAGAGACTTACTGGTGACGATAATATAACTAACCTACATATACCTGACCGTACCAAAAAAGAGCTTGCTAAGTATATGAATAATAATGGTGGTAATAAACAGAATATATATAACGATAAATTAAGGGACAGATACAAACAAATATCTAACCAAAACGATCCTAACAGAGATATAAACCGATTCAAAGATGATCTAAATAAGATTTTCCCTCAATTAGGGTTCGATAGAGTTAATAATCTATCTACTAACGAGCTAAAAAATATTTTTAGGACTATAGATAGATCAGCGTTTGAGAGGTTAGATCAGAAAGGTTTCAAATGGGACGAGCTAGGCACTAAGGACGGTAAATCTACACAAAGACCGGTAACTAATATCAACCTAAACCCTATCACAAATAATAACATAAAAACTAATTTGATCGCTCAGCAAAGCGCTGGTACTATCCAGATAAAGAGTACAGATATAGCAAAAATTAATTCAACAAGAGACGCGTCTATAATAAGCGCGTTACAAACATGTAAAACACAAGCTGATTACGATGCCGCTATCAACAGGATTTAACCGTCTTATTTAGCCTCTCCATATCAAGAACCCCATATACGATACATAGCAGACAAGGAAGATTATCCCCTCATATCTTTCTAATCTATACCTGTTTTTTGTATGCATAAACACCCAAAACAAGACCGTCGCTAAAACCAGTATCAATATATCAATATTATATGATGGCTCGTAATTGATAGGGTTGATAATAGAGGTTATCCCTAAAACCCAGAATATATTGAATATATTAGAGCCAACGATATTACCTACAGCTAGATCAGAATTCTTTTTTAAAGCCGCTACAACTGATGTTGCGAGCTCCGGTAAAGACGTACCTAAAGCGACTATACTCAGCCCGATAAACCCCTGGCTCAACCCCAAGATAGATGATATGGATATAGCGCTATCAACTATCCATCTACCACCTAAAGTTAAACCTGATACACCTAACACAACAAATATTATTGATTTATATAAAGGGTACTCATCGATCTCTTCGGTGTCTTTGCCTTTAACTTTGCTAGCAGCGAAAACATAGTACAAAAATATTATAAAAAACGATATCAATACAACACCATCGATCCGTGATAGCTGGTTAAAGATTTTTCCGTCGAGCATACAATCATTAACCATAACCCCTAACAAAACTACTGCGAGTATATTAAGAGGGATCTCTTTCCAAACTGTACCATGACCTAGGTTCAAAGGCGACATAACAGCTGTGACACCTAATATGAGTAGTATATTAGATATATTACTACCTACTATATTACCTATCGCTAGATCATAGCTGCCCTGGATAGCAGAATATATATTAACAACCATCTCAGGCAAAGAGGTACCGAACGCTACTACAGTTAGCCCTATAACTACATTAGGGATATTAAAACTTTTACCTATAGATGATGCACCGTCTATCAGTATATCAGCCCCTTTTATTAGCACGAAAAAACCTATAACTAAAACAGCGAAATCTATTAATAATGTCATCTAACTTATTTTAAAAAAGTACTTACTAAAACCTATAACAAAAAAAGGTTTTTTTCAAGGAAACTTGTTTTGATATATTCTAAAAATTATGAAATAATCACATAAAAAATATATGTGGCTTATGATAAAAAAGAATATCGATATATCTGGATACACTACCTTCAGGATAGGCGGTAACGCTAAGTATTTCTGTAGGGTAAAAACAGAAGAAGATATAAAAAAAGCTTTAGAATTTGGTACTCAAAACAAAGAAAAAATATTAGTGATAGGCGAAGGTAGTAATATAATAGTTAGTGATAAAGGGTATAACGGGATAGTAATAAAGAACGAATTTAAAGGCTATAAACATATAGCTGATACCGAGATCATAGTTAACTCAGGAGAGAGATGGGATGATTTCGTTGAGTATACTGTTAATAAAGAATTATACGGTATAGAGAACCTGTCGCATATCCCTGGCACGGTAGGCGCGTCAGTTGTACAGAATATCGGTGCTTATGGGTCTGAGGTGAAAGATAGTATAACTAAAGCTATTGTGATCGATTTAAAGACACTTAAAGAGGAAGAGATAACCGATATGGGATTCGGGTACAGAGAAAGTATTTTTAATACGACCCAAAAAAACAAGTATTTCATAAAGGAAGTATATTTTAAGCTATCTAAAAAACGGGCTCTTAATTTAGGGTATAAAGACCTGAAAACATGGTTTAATAATAGGACACCTACAATAAAAGAGCTTAGAAAAGCTATTATTCAAATAAGAGACAAAAAAATCCCCGCTCCTAATAAGTATCCTAATGCCGGATCTTTTTTTAAGAACTTATTATTAAACGAACCTCAATATAAAGTACTTATAAATAATATCCAAAAAAATTTTAGTACAAAAGAGCTGGATAGGATAGAATTTTACAAGGATACGTTATCAAATAACGATCATATAAAAATACCTACTAGCTACCTAATAGATATATGTGGGTTGAAAGGATATGAGACCAGTTTTTTGAAAATATGTGAGACTAACCCTTTGATCATCATCAATAAAGGTGATAGTAAATCGCATCATATAACCGGTTTTATGAGCTATATCCAGGATACTGTGTATGATAAAACCGGTATGAAAATAGAAAACGAGCCTACTTTTATTGATTATTAGATTAATATGTTACCTTTCTAGCTACACTACGTATAAAATTAATGAAATATTTACTTTAAAACTTTTTTTTGTTAATCTTTCATCATAATAAAAATTATAATTATATATAACATGAAAAAACTACTGTCAACAATTATGCTACTTGCTGTATGTATAGGTTTATCAGCATGTACTGAAGAGATAGAGAACAAACCTATAGCCGATAGCCAAAACCTAGGTTTATACGGCAACCCGGCGTCTGATAACTGCGTTAAGAACGGCGGGGTTGAAAGGAGCATGGAAAACGAGGAAGGGTTAGAGATAGCGTACTGTATATTCAATAACGGTATGTCGCAATGCGAATCATGGGCTTATGCGGAAGGGAAATGCAAGCCGGAGGACAATATACAACCTGGGACCGGGTGTAGAAGCGATAAATGCTGTAAGAATTTACTACTAGATCTAACACCGTTACGTTGTAAGGGGCAATGGTATAATATTGATAACGCTTGTAAGTATGTATGTGATGACGATATCGTTGGTGGTAGTTGCGGTACAACCAGTAACCCTGATATCTGTTGCCAGGTAAAGATGAAAGACGAAAACCCTTTGTTGAGATGTCCTGGTAGCTGGTACTTTAACAACAAAAAAAATGATTGTGATTATAAATGTAACGAAGAGGATGTTGTAGGTGATAACTGTGGTACTACTACTGATCCTGATAAGTGTTGTAACGGTAAAATGGGAGACAAACCGCATCCTATGTGTATCGGGCACTGGGAATACAACGGGACAGACCCTGAATGTGAGTATGTATGTGATGAGGGTGACGAACCTGTTATCGGTGGTTGTGGTGGGGTTGCACCTAAAAATTTACAGGATTGCTGTGAGAAAGAGACTGAAAACGAGCTGAAACCTGATTGTATCGGCGAGTATATTGTTAAGAACGGTAAATGTGAGTATATATGCGATGAGGGTGACGAGCCTGTTATCGGTGGTTGTGGTGGGGTTGCACCTAAAAACTTACAGGATTGCTGTGAGAAAGAGACCGAAAACGAGCTGAAACCTGATTGTATCGGCGAGTATATTGTTAAGAACGGTAAATGTGAGTATATATGCGATGAGGGTGACGAGCCTGTTATCGGTGGTTGTGGTGGGGTCGAACCTGATAAGATAGAAGAATGTTGTAAAAAAGAGATCAATAATGAACCTGACTGTAAAGGTGAATATATAGTTAAAGACGGTAAATGTGATTATATATGTGATGAAGAGCCTGTTATCGGTGGCTGTGCCGGTGTCGATCCTATCCATCTACAGGATTGTTGCGAGAAAGAGACCGAAGGTGAGCCAAAAGTTGATTGTATAGGTGAGTATATTGTAAAGAACGGTAAATGTGAGTATATATGCGATGATGACAAACCTGTTATCGGTGGCTGTGCCGGGGTCGATCCTGAATTTCTACAAGATTGTTGTGAAAAAGAGAGTGAAGATGAGCCGAAACCTGATTGTATAGGTAAATATATAGTTAAAGACGGTAAATGTAATTTTGCTTGTGATATAGAAAAATAAATGTTAACATGAAATTGATTTTGAGATAAGAAGTTATAAATATAAAAGGACCATTAATTTGGTCCTTTTATTATATGTAAAATCCTCATCTATATAAATTATATAGATGAGGATAAACTCATCTTTTTCTCGATTTATTACAGATATCAACTTCATCTACTTTTTCTCTCAATTTTCTATAAAGACTGTCATAATTTGTTGGATTTTCTTTTAATATATCTCCCAAAAAACTAGGACACTTTTCTTCATACGCTTCTTTTTTGTTAAAAACTTTCAAAACATTAGTAACATGAGAGTATATAAACTTATAAAAGAACTTCATATTTATATATAAAATATATATAAATAGTTTCAGCCTTTTTTTTGCGAGATGAGCTCTATATTTTAGTAGTACCCATAAAGATTCTTGAGATGCTTGATAAAGTCTAATAGTTAACCTAAGTTCTTCGTTTGGAGTAACACACTGCTTTTTTTTACATTGATCAGAACCCAATTTAGGATACAAATAAAGGTCTTCAGGCCTTACAAGTAATCTATACCTTTTTTTCGGTTTTACAATATCTTGAATTTCCATTCTTTTATCTCCTTTTCAATGCTTTAGAGTTGTTTTTTTTGATTATCTTTGAATTTATACTTCAAAATATAAATCATTTTTAAGGGATAATAGAATAAATAAAAGATCTGTAATATTAATCGATTTTATTAATGAACTAAAAAAGATGATATATCTTTCTTTCTTAGATGATATCATAGTGTAAACAAAAAAACCAGTTTATGTTTCTTCTTCTACAACTATAGGGATCATATTAAACTCTAATACTACATTCTTTTTATATAAATCAGTAAAATAATCGTCATAAACGTTTTCTAGCCTGTATCTTGGCATAGTATTAGACGGGAAAAATATATCTGATTCTATTTTCATGTACTCACCAAAATCTTTTACATTAAATATCTTTACTTTAGAGTGTTCATCTATAGTATGGATCTTTTCCACTAATAAAAGTTTAGCCTTATTATATAGCGTCTCCTGTTCTATATAAGATAATATAAAAAACCCTAAAGGTATCAAAAAAATAATAAAGATAATAACGGATACAATAACACCTATTTTCATATACATTTGATCTTCAGGCTTATGAGGTGGCTTAAACCCAAGCATCCAAAAAGATACTACTGATGCGAGCATTATAGCTATTATATTAGCAAGAAAAAGCAATAACGCGCCGTACGCTAAAGAGTACTCCCCGCTACTTATAGATATCCCTAAAACACATAACGGCGGCAATAAACTAGCAGCTATCGCTACACCTGCTATAGCATTAGATACTTTTGTCCATGATAAAGATAAAGACGCTACTATCCCTGACGCGAAAGCTATAATAATATCTATGATCCCCGGATTAACACGTTTTAGTATCTCTTCAGAGAAACTGGAGATAGGTGTCAGTTTAGTTATTATCAAAGAAAAAAATAAAGATAATAGTATCCCTATTATTAATTGTGATAAAGCTCTTAAGACATCTCTTGGGTTGCCTTTAACTATAGCCATACCGACACTCAATATCGGCCACATAAGCGGCGCGATTATCATCGCACCTATAATAACAGCTGAATTATTTACTATAAGACCGGCAGTAGCTATGATAGTCGATAACATTATCAACATAAAATAACTCTTATCAAACGCAGAGTTATTATGGATATCTTCAATTATTTGAGATCTTTTGTTTTGTTCTATTTTTTGTGATAGGAATGAAAAGATAGTCATTTTTTATTCTTATATATATCTTTATATTCTATCATATCAACAAGGTTTTTACAATCCTAACAAAGCTCTTCATTTCTATACAAGTGATCTTACATCTAGCCAACTATAGATTTAACGAACCCATAAAACAACGGATGCGGTCTATTCGGCCTTGATTTGAACTCCGGATGGAATTGTGAGCCAATCATAAACGGATGATCTTTGATTTCTACTATCTCCATCAAACCAGTTTCCTCGTTCACACCCGAGAACACCAACCCTTTATCCTCTAGCTTTGTTTTATACTCGTTATTAAACTCATACCGATGTCTATGTCGCTCCTCTATCCACTCTTTTTTATAACACTCATACGCTAAAGTCCCCTTTCGTATCTTACATGCATACGCACCTAGCCGCAGTGTGCCACCTTTAGCGCGTTTATCGTCCTGACCGGGCAGAAAATGTACTAAATATTTTTTATGCGACACAAGTTTGCCCTCATCGAACTCCTCTGATGTAAGAGCGCTGTCTTTTAAAAAGCTCCGACCGTATTCTATTGCAAGTATCTGTGAGCCCAAACATAACCCTAAATAAGGGACTTTATTCTCTCTCGCATACCTAGCGGCCAGTATCATCCCTTCTATCCCTCTGTTACCGAACCCGCCTGGCACGAGTATCCCATCAACCGATTTAAGTAAATCCCCGGTCTCTTTATCGTTATCCTCTAACCTCTCTGAATCAACCCATTTGAGATCCAGCACCCTATCAAAAGAGTATAAAGCCGATTTTAACGCCTCTATAACTGAGATATAAGAATCTTCCAGGTTAGTGTATTTACCTACCAACGCTATCTTAATCTCTTTATTGCTTTTAATAACCCTTGATACTAACTTTTTCCATTCGCTTAGATCAGGCTGCACTTTACCTAGGTTAAGCTTCTTTGCGATAATCTTTGAGATGTTATATCTTTCAAGATTTAACGGCACCTTATATATAGTATCAACTGTTGGCGCCGGTATAACAGCCTCTAATTCGACATCACAAAACAAAGATATCTTCTTAATCAGATCATCAGTTATCTTATGATCAGCCCTCGTAAGTATAATATCCGGCTGTATCCCCATCCGTTTAAGCTCTTTAACTGATAGTTGAGTAGGTTTTGTTTTAAGCTCTTTAGAACCTTTTAAATAAGGTAAAAGTGTTAAATGGACGTAAAGCACGTTCTCGCGCCCTAGATCATTCCTTAGCTGTCTTATCGCCTCAATAAACGGTTCACCCTCTATATCACCAACAGTACCGCCTATCTCTACTATCATTATATCGGCACCGTTCCTTGACGCCGCTTGAGTTACTTTCTCTTTTATCGCGTTAGTTATATGAGGGATTATCTGTATAGTGCCACCCAAGAAATCGCCTTTCCTCTCTTTCTTTAGCACCTCCATATATATCCTACCTGTAGTCACAGTAGAATCTTTATTCAAATTGACATCGATAAACCTTTCATAATGCCCTAAATCTAAATCAGTCTCAGCCCCATCATCAGTAACAAACACCTCACCATGCTGGAACGGGCTCATAGTGCCAGGGTCAACATTTAAATACGGATCCAGTTTCTGTACGAATATCTTGTATCCGGCTGATGAGAAGATATTACCTATTGATGCGCTAGCTATCCCTTTGCCAAGAGACGAACATACCCCACCGGTAACAAAAATATATTTCGGACTAGACATCATAAAAAAGTTAAAGAATTTTACATATACAATTCTAACAAATTCTGATTATATAACAAGAGTATAAATATAAATTACTCATATTATAAATATATACATTTTTTTCTTTAGTAGTAAGAAAAAACTACTAAAATATCTAAAAAATAAAGCTTTACAATATTTATATAGTATTGCAATAGCAATTTATTAGCAATACTATTATAATAATGGACCAAAAATTAAGAATATGATAGAATAAAAAGATTAATTTAATAATAAATGAAAAAACTTAATATATTTATACTACTTCTAGGTATTTTTACGCCTTTTATTACTTATGCTTCTAACCAGGTTGTTGAATGCGTTATAACCGCTTATTATTCGCCTAAAGTCGGACAAGACTACTACGTAACAGGCTCGCTTGAAGGCGATAAAAGACTTAATGGTGACGGGGTAAGAAGCGCTGATAACACTGTTGTTTACCCCGGGATGATCGCTGCACCTAAAGAGATACCGTTCGGTACTAAGGTAGAGATACCCGGGTTTGGTGTAGGGACAGTACACGATAGAGGTGGCGCGATAAAAACATATAATAACAACGATCTAAAGATATATAGATTTGATCTCTGGATGGGTGAAGGCAGCGAAGGGTTATCGCGCGCTATGAGCGTAGGGATACAAAAGAAGATGTGTACGATATACACCAATAACAACGATATCAAAGAGAACATCACGCTTAAACCTGTAAAAAAAAGTATAAACAAGATCAGTTATGGGTCAACGAACGATAGTATCTTGGGGCTACAAGAAGAGCTCGCTCAACTAGGTTATTTTGATCACGAACCAACAGGTTTTTTCGGTGAAGTGACACGTAACGCTCTTATAGAATTTCAGCTAAATAACAATATAATTGACAGCAAAACTGATATAGGCGCCGGGTATTTCGGGCCTATGACGAGAGCCAAACTACAGTCTATGATATCATCTGATACTACTAAAGATACCGATTCAAAGATACTCGCTATAGGGCTAGGTAAGAACGCTGAGGGTGAAGATGTAAAAGAGCTACAAAGAATCTTTAAAAAATATGGGTATTACAAAGGCGATATAACAGGTATCTACGATCAAAAGACTATCGATGCTGTTTTTCAGTTCCAAGTAGATAAGGATATTATCGATAACGAGACTGATATAGGCGCCGGGTATTTCGGGCATAAAACCAATTTAGCGCTTTTGAGTATGATAAAAGCGGATAAAGCTGTTAGCACTAAAAAGAGGAGGTTGGTTTCAGGCAGAGATAAGCTTATCAGACAGAACCTGGATAAAATAGAGGCGACCGCGAGCAACAGGAAAGAGTTCAAAAATATTGTTAGAGATATTGATACTAAAAGCAGTTTCATAGTATTAAAAACACCTATCTTTACCATCAACCAGATAGATAACCTATTTGATAAAAGCTATTTCGTCTATAGTTTTGATAATAAAAACGGTACAACTATCTTATCTATGGGCGCACAGAATGAAGATGTACGTAAATACCAGATACTACTCAAAGAGCTTGGCTACTTCCAAGGCAAAATAACCGGGTATTATGGTGATATAACAAAAGACGCTGTTTTTGCGTTCCAATACGATAATAAACTCGCTGAAACAATCGATAACAAAGGCGCAGGTATAATCGGACCGAAAACACGAGAAATACTTGATAAAGAATTTAAAAGGATTAAAATAGTAGGTATAAATTTCTGATTCTTTATGGTTTATATTGATAAAAAAGCTGAAGAGCTGAAAGATGTTTCTGATACGCCTAGGCTAGATATAGAGCTTATTATCTGCAGCGTCTTAAAGATAACTAAAGAGGAGCTGTTTCTACTAAAAGATCTATCTAAGATTGATCTGATCGATAAGCTGATAGAGAGGCGGAAAACAGGCGAACCTATAGCGTATATACTAAAGAACAAAGATTTCTTTGGGTTAGAGTTTTATGTTAACAAAAATGTGCTTATCCCAAGACCGGAAACAGAGATACTATGCGAGGTATGTATCAAGTATATTAACAGTAACAGTTATACGGTATATGATATAGGTACAGGTAGCGGATGTATAGCGGTAAGTATCGCTAAGGGTTGTCCTAACACCAAGATCTTCGCTATAGATATATGTGATAAAGCTTTATCAGTAGCTAAAAAGAATACCAAGCTACACCAATGCGAGAAACAGATAAAACTCATAAGATCTGATTTATTCAGTAATATCACACCAGAAAAAGATAGCGTTATAGTAGCTAACCTACCGTATATAGAGACATCGTATAAGCTACCTAGAAGCGTTTCTTTTGAGCCAAAAAAAGCCTTGTATGGTGGGATAGATGGTCTTTTTATATACAAAAAACTATTATCGCAGATAAGTAAATTCCAACCTAAAGCTATATTCCTTGAGATATCCGACCAACAAGCTGACCCCCTTATAAGACTTAATATATCGTCACCATATACTATAAAAATCTATAAAGATCTATCAGGCCATAACCGGATTTTTAGTCTAACTCGTAACTAGTTATGTTACCCTCATTATCTTCTATCCCCTTATAAATAAAATCTCCGCCACTTTTCTTTGGTATAGGTTTTAGTAACATCTGATCTTCCAAAGTTTTTAAAGAGGCCGGGTAATACCCGAACTGATCATAATAGGTCTCTAATGAGCTTTTGATCAGCGATCTAGACGCGCTATCATACTTAATATCTAAGTAGTAGTGATACCCGTATAAAGATAATGCTAACAATAAAGATACTATCAAAACAGAGACTATAAACCGCCTAAAGTTTGGGTTCTTATGGAATTGTGGTATACGTTCATCCATGATCAGTCTATTAAATGTCTTGAATAATCGAAATCAGAATCGAAATCGGTATACAACTCTTTCTCTAGTTTCAACGATCTTGTTATATTGATGTTCGAATCGCTTTTATCTTCTATGGTGGCTTTAGATAAAACTGTAAGCACCTTATCAGGTAGCTCTATAACACCTGAATCATTACCTCTGGTATTATTAAGACCTTTTAAAACATAATGTGTCGGCTGATCAAAAGTTTTTATAAAGAGAATATAGTTATAGATAGAGGTATCAAGCCTACTAGCGATATCTTCTCTGGTCTCAGGTAGGAACTCTTTAACTAGATAGGTATCACCCTCCGGCTTAACCCTCGCAGTCTGGACGTTCTTCGGGCTATCTTTCGGCCAGCGCGCTAAGATGATCTCTATCTCAGCAGACTCATTATCTTTTCGGTTCCAATACACTTTGATACTCTGTAACGCTTTCATCCTTTTATTAGACTCAATCTCGTCATCAGAAAACCAGTATTCTGTTATCGAGTACCTGTCTAGATAGCCTTCAAGCTCAGGTTTATACCTGGTTGCTACTCTATGTAACTCGCCTATATAGTCTCCTGACTGACACTGGAAAAAATCGTATATAGCGTCACCTAAATCAGTGAATTTTGTACATATATTCTCTTTTGTGTCTATGGTACCTTTCTCCATATACTCTATCAAGCTACGCTCTAAACCACCTTCCGCTGCATAGTAAGCTAAAGTAGTGTTCTCCAAATTGTGTACCATATCTATATTCCTAAGCGAGTACCCCATCAAGAACACAAAAAATGTTACCGCTATCATAGAGATAAGGACTACCATTATAAGTATATTCCCTTTTTGGTCGATAATATTTTTCATAATTTATAGTATATAATCTAGAATTATTAATTTATAGCTGATAATTTCTTAAACTCACAGATGTTTGCAAATTAGAAGAAACCTCGTTAGCGCCCCTAGCGTCATCTTTTTTTAGCCTCATTCTTATATTAACTTGTGGATGATAAGTATTTGGTATATCAAATACTAAATTAGTTAACTCGTTTTTACCTAAATAACTATTAATACTATCAAATACCATATTTTTTGTATCTATACACCTAAAAAAATCACTATTTATAAAATCATAAATATAACCTTTCTTTGTATCACCTAAATTATTTGACTGATCCGAACCCGAGATAGCTTTTATTTGGTTATTCATAGAATCCATAATATAGATATTACCCTCGTTATCAACAGCGATCCCTGTCGGGTTGTTGAGCCTAGATAACGGAGATAAAGCCGGCACCCCATCCTCAGCCACGCCAGGAGAAGGATTAGCTAACCTTGAATATATATCGTCTGACGGGTTATGTATATCTTTGCCATGGTTGATAAATATCCTCCCGCTATTGCCCACCTTCATTCTTATAATATTATCATCATAATTAGATTCTCGTATAACATGATTCATAGTATCAGATATCAATAAAGTATTCTCAAAAGCAACTAATCCGGTAGGCATACTAACAGACGCGAACTCTGGTTTATAATCATCACCAGCATATCTTTGTTCCCCATTACCAGCATAAACAGACACATTATTGTTATTATCTATAAGCAATACCCTATTATTATAGGTATCTGATACGAACACCCCTTTCTCTTTATCGTAAGCAACACCGGTAGGTCTATTCAAACCATGATCGGTGTCATCTATAATAGTATGGATTTTCATATCGTTATCTATAGACCGCACTCTATTATTATTCGAATCAGTGAAAATTAAATCATCACCGTTGAACTCTATATCAACAGGCCCGTTAAGTTGGTTTAATAAACAACTCTGGTTATCTAAAGATTCATTATACCCGGGCTCGCCTGTCCCGCAGATAGTTTCCATCACACCATTTTGGTTTAATCTCCTTATTCTGTTATTACCGTAATCAGCTATAACTAAATTACTATTCTGGTCTAAAGCAAGCCCCATAGGCATATTAAGCAGTTTTTTCTCATCACTATAGCCAGGTACTTGGTATTCTCCTGCTATCACCGTAATCTCTTTTGAAGGCAATTCAACCATCCTTATAACATGATTACCCGTATCAGAATAATATAAAATATTTTTATTAGTATCATACACAATATCATTAAACACAAAGAAATCTTTTATCGCTAGTTGGTCTTTATATACGCCAGGATAAACCTCGTCTTCTTTCGTTATCTTTGTTACAACCGAATACGGACCTAATTTTTGGTTAGTATTTCGCATTATTAAAGTAGACTCATCTATCTTTTTAACACTACTCGCCTGCTTGATCCGTTTGATTATCAGCTGCATATCCATCATATTTTCGTTGAGGATATTGATATAATCTTTACCTTTTATCTGCGAGTTAATAAAACTGATAAAAAAAGTGGTCGCACCTGAAAACAATATAAGCATAATTGTAACAGTTACAATCATCTCTACTAAAGTAAACCCTTTGTTACCAATACATTTTTTCATACTTATTTTTTTATTGATATATCACCTAAAAACGTAGAAAAACTTACAGTATCAGAATACAATCCATCATCATAGTCAACTGATACAGTAATCTTTTTAAGTTTTTCGAAATCTTCTATAGAGATCTTCCTTAGATACTTCAGATTGCCTTCCTCATATACTTTTTCCCAATTAAGTTTTGCGGTATCCTCTAACGGGATCAAAAGATCCTCTTCATCTAATATAAACTCTTTTTTATTACCTATAAGCTCGCAAAAGCTGTCTACCCCTTCATCATGATTACACCATCCGTTATTCAAGTTCCTACGTATATATTCATCGCGGATCCCTCTTACTTTCTCTATACCTGACGCGGCTATATTGATAGCTGTTACCCTATAATCAGCACTATTTATTTTAGATATAACAAAAAAAGATACTTGAAAAAACCCTATAACACTGACAGTAAAAACAAATATAGCTACCATCACCTCAATTATTGTGAAACCTTTGTTATTCATAAATTAATAGTTATAAAATATTACCATACCTCTTCAACCCAATCTATAGGCAACCTTTTTTGTAGGATATAATCTTTTTTGTAGTCCTCAATCTCATCATATATCAACGAATTAAGTATTCCTGGCGTATCGTTAGTTATAGTATCATCAGTAGAAAAAGTAACAGATACCACCGGTGTTTGTTCGCCTCTGTTCAAAAGCAGTAAAACATAACTGGTCTCAGGTTTTAACTCTTTCATTATCTTATATACGAATTTACCGTATTTATCAGTGTTAACGGTACCTATATGTTCAGTCACATTATCTTCCATCAACCAGAGCTCTATAACGGAATAGGGGTTAGAATCGCCCTCTATCAAAGGATGTTTTGATCTGATCTTCTCTCCATCTATTATATTTGTTAAAGATATCTGTTTAAACTGTGGGTAACTAAAAAAATCTTTGATACTTAAATAATCTATCTCGCCTGACGAGCCTGAGTTACCTTCTTTGTAGTTAAATTTATCTATACTATAGATATCACCTGAATCGGTATAAACAAATGAAGCGTTATCCTTAAACGCTGTTATAACCGTATTAGACGGCACCTCGATTGATCTATAAGTATCATTCTCTATCCAGACCTGTCCACCGAACCGAGGCAAGAAAACTATATCAGATTCTTCCAACTCGAATATACCTGCAACAGTTACCTCTTTTACAAATCCTGTATTATCGGTATATATTTTAGCGCCTACAGGTAGATTGATAGATAAACCATCTAAAATATTTATCTTTGATCCTGATTGGAAGAATAATCTTATACTATTATTAACTTTGATCTCACCGCCATCGAGCAACGCTATCAAACCATACCTATCTTCAATAGTATACTCGGTATCTCTGTTGAGAGATATCTTTTCATAGACCCTAAACACTATCCGATCATATTTATTAGATACATCTTTAGGGTAAACAGATAATACATGCTGACCCTCGGATAGGTTCTCTAAATACACTAACCCATGACCTTTACTATTTATAATAAACTCGCCGATCTTTTTATTATCTAATATGTACTCCATCAATGTATCAGGTTTATAGGTGACCTGAAACGTTGGTGAAGCGGTAAATATCCCTGCACCGTTTTGATAGTTGACTAACCTTGGGAACTCCTCGTTATACTGGTTATCATAGATTATCTTTATACTCCTTGAGATCGCAGGATCGTTTATAGAAGCAAGAGAGAGCACGTTCTCTCCTTTATTTAGATCCGAAGGTAGCGTGAACCTGAAATTACCATCATAACCTGCTCTAACATAAAAATCTTCGCCATCATTCACTTTAACACTAAACAAAGTGTTAGGGTTGAACGCGCCTTTAATAACCGGCCTAGGCGTAACAGATATATCTCCGTCAGAGTAATTGAATATCCTTGGTTTTAGGTTCTCTTTTGTGATAGCGATTTTAACAGGAGGCGCACCGACTATATCATACCCATACTTGTTTTTAGTGTTTTTAGTTACGCTCAACACCTTCAAGAAATAGTACGGTATATCACCCACCCTGTTATAAGGCAATATATTCATCGGCTGATACTCGAAATTACCGTAATCATCCGACTGTATCAACATAAAGAGATTCTGGGCGTTAATGATACCCCTAAACAAATCAAAATAATTATCTTTTATAGCTGAATTTGTAGTGAACGAGAAATTCATTAAAGTAACAAAGAAATTCTCCACTGATGTCCTAAAGATATCTGATCGACCGATTATAGGTATAATCATCGAATTAGGCTCAGATTTAGCACCATAAATAATAGGCCGCATAGAGTTAACTAGATCAGGCGGCATCGCCCAATACATTTTCATGAACCCCGGTCTCAAAAAATTTGGGTCCTGTGTTAGATCGTCTTTTTTGGAGCTGACCTCAAGCACATCAGAGAAATTAGTTATCTCAGGCACCCTTACCCTAAAAACGTATTGTGTGTAATAGTATGTCGGTCTACCACCGGGCCCGGATACGCCTTGGCTTTCAGGCCTAACATCAACATTTTTACCGCATGCTCTACCGTATACCGGGTTGATAAGCTCGTATTTAAACACCCTCCAAAAATCATCGAAATCCTGGGATAGTACTATGAAATGGATATAGTACTCCCCGGGCGGTAGAGTCTTATTATATGATACACGCTTAGCGCCGGCAGTATTAAAAGAGCTTTGCTGCTTACCGTCCAAACTAAAAACATCTAACTCCTCGTAATTCCCTTTATTATACTGGATCTCAGGCACAGGCGAGCTATTATTAGTATACACTAACTGTAAAGGAGATATCCTTAAATAATTTTGGAAAAAATCATACCCAAAAGAAGTAAAAGGTTGACCTGATGTATCTCTCACACCCTCTACCTGAGCGTACCCAGCAATAAGTTTTTGGTTACCACCAGGTACCACCTCAGCCTGAAAAGTCAAAGTGTTATCGCTTGTATAAGAGATAACCGGTAAAGGGTTGATATTGAGCCCAAACGGTTCACCATACTTAAACTCAAAATATATATACGCATCACCGTTGATCTTTATCCGGTCTTTATCTTTCCAGCTACATCTGATTTTTTTGCCTGTCTTCCTGACACTAGCGATTATAGGCGTATTATAAACAACGTTTTCAGTATACGGCTGATGCTCTACCGGGTCAGGCGGTCTTTTAAAGATCTGGTCTTTGACAGGATCAGAGGTCTTACTTAGCTCTTTCCATTCAGCACCGTCATATAAAAACATATCAGCAGAATATCTCTCGTTACGTTCAATATCCTTATAATCAAAATTATACCCACCAAACAGATACAGGTTATCGTTATAGTTGAGCAACCTTGCGTTAGCCCTTGGTGAGGGCCCATCATCTAGGCTGGTAAACTCTTCACCGTCGAACACATAAAAATCGTTCAAATATGTCTCACCTGATCTTGTTACCCCGCCATACAGATAAAACTTATCATTACTAACAGTATAGCTAAACTCGTCTCTGTAATCAGGTAGCCCGACATCTCTTACCTCTTCAAACACACCGTTCTCATCCATCCTATACATAATAAAATCGTTATCAGCTTTGGTTTTACCTAATACATATATATATTCGCCTAAACCAAACGATACCGGCTTAGATATTTTTGTTATATACGGGTCACCAGGCAAAGACGGATCTTCACCTAATGAGTAATTACCGGTATCATAAGAATCGAATGGTGACGCATCAGTTAGTTTGACCCAACCAGCGTCTGTAGGGTCTATAGCATATACATCATTAACATACTGTGAATCGATATCGTATCCACCTAATAAATAAAATCTGCCTTTATGGTAAACAGCCATAGATTTAGATAATTTACCCGGGTTTTGGTCAGACTCTTTATCGTAATCTATCAAAGAGAACTCTTTAGTATCATCGTCATAAACCCATAATAGATCTAATCTAACCCAATCCCCCGGGTACCCATCTTGTTTGATGATACTTGAGTTCCAATAAACACCACCATAAAAATACACTTTATCATCACCTAAAGCGTACGAAGTATCATTGATTATCTTCGAAGGTTTCTTTATCACAGTGAACGTATCCCAACTGTCTTTCTCTTCATTGCTAGTAAACTCCCACCCCAGGATATTAAAATCGTTTAGATTGATATCTTCTTTTGTATAAACTATATCTATATCCATAGCCTGTATAGATTTCTCGAAAGGGAAAATAAGTAGACTCTCATCAGCGAAATCAGGCATATTCAGTTCCTCCCCACCGAACGCGACTGTTATACTAGGGCTAAACAAAACGCCTAACAATATCATACATATGACGTGGATTTTCTTGCTTATCATAAAAAAATATTATTTAAAAAAAGATATTATTTTTCTCTAAATATCTCGTAATAACCACCGGCCCTTACAAAGAATGTTACAGTGTAACCTTCATACTCTGCTAACCTATCCCAAACACCCGCTAGATCATACCCTGTTTCTACCACCTCGTCCTTAGCTATAACAACCCTTTTATCATCATACTCGAAGATATCAGTGTATACCGTATCAGATATTATATCTTTAGATCGAGCGTATGTAGGTGATAGTTTCATCAGCTCAAAATCTTGTGCCTTCGCAGCTATAGCTAACTCAAACTCCTGCATATCATACCCGTTTTCAAGAGTGACTAACCTAAACCTCTTATTATCGCCTAGATTAACCATATACGGTTTACTATCGGGGACAAAACTTCTCTCAAGGATAGGTACCCACTGATCATTTTCCCATCTCTCAGGTATTATAGACATATACTCCCTTGTCAGCTCATACATTAACCTACTAGCATCCGGGCTATTATTAACTATATCATAATATTTTGATACTTGGTCATTAGTTATGTTTTGACCTATCAGATACCTATTATTAAACAGTTTTTCTTTCAATTTAGCCTCAACAATAAGATATATATCAGTATTCATATCAGACACTAAAAACTCATAAGCTTGTTTCTGGATGATAGTAGAAACAAGATAGTTACCCGCCTTAATAAATATGTCAAACAATCTAGGGTTACTTATTTTATTTTCTTCCGCTATATCAAAAAACCCTTCAGCTATACCGTAATAATACGGTAATTTCCAAGGGTAAGCGAAATGATAAGTATCTATAGGTTCTATCTGTATTTTATTTGCTATCAAATAATATTTACCGTCAGTATCAACATATATCTCCTTATCATTAGGGTGTATAACAGCTTCAACAGATATATTATTCATAAAGAAAAGCTCCTTATATTTTGTTGAGGTATATAACACTAAATCATCGGTATCTATATCAAAAGGTATCTCAAAAACCTCCTCACGCTCGCTACTCCTAACATTATTAGCGTGTAACGCTGAAGATATTAGCTTTATCTCATCACCTAGCTTAACATAAAACTGTGGACAACCACCGCTATCACCACCAGCGACACTTATAGGCGAGATATCCTGGAAGAAAGTACAAACATTAGAAGCAGAACATCTCGCGGTATGCCCTGCAGGTGGCACGCAATCAGCATCTGATTTGCATTCTACATCCTTACATTTCTCGTTCTCACATATCCCCATCTTCCCACAATGTTTATCGTCTGCACATTCGACACACTCACCATAATCACTACAGAAATTCTTGTTACCTGTTTTACAACTGTTATCATCCTTACAGTCAACACACCTACCTTTATCACAGATCCCTGAATTACACTCAGACGCGCTCTCACATTCAGGCTCAGTACATATCCCTTCTTTGGTACATATCAACCCTTCAGCACAATCCTCATCATCACCACAAGGACAATTCCCTATACTCCCGTCCTTGCATTCTTCTCCCTCGTATTCGTACCCAACATCACCCCAATCTATAGAGATATCACCATCAGAATCTGTATCAGTACCAGGGATAAAATTACCATCATCATCATACTCACCTTTAGGTTGTTTGTTAGTATGTACATTATTATCAACAATAGATTGAGTAACAACAGATTTATATTTATTCATACAATATATGCCATCCTTCCCAGCGAATATATTAGTTATACTATCTTGTATATAAGATAACTCATCAGACGGTAGTATCCCATTATAGTATTTATATACTGAATCAGTAATACCTGAACCCTCAGACTCTATATCGGTCGCTTCATCAGTATCATCCTCTTTTGCTTCCGATTCATCAGTATCAGCCAATTCATCGTTATCGGTATCATCTTTTGTCGCTTCTGTATTATCATCTGTTTCATTATTAAAATTGATAAACACCATATCATCAAATAAAAGTGTCTGACCGTAACCGGTCCTTGATCCACTCGATGTATCACCGCTAATCATCTCATTTAACCGTGTTGAATAAACAGTATCAGCTTGCTCTCTATCACCTAGATACTCCTCACTCAAACATTTCTTTAAATCATCAGGGATCTCTTGCCCAATATCAGTTTGAGACCAATAAACCATGTAATTAAGTATATTGGAATAACTATCACTATTTTTTGCTACCAAAGATAAAATATTTGTCCCTTCTTCCAACACAATAACCTTATACCAGCTCCTATCATTACCTGAAGCAACCAACTCCCCTGTTTCTGATGTACACTGTTCCTCGTTAAAACAAAAATATATCTGATCCTGTGAAGGCAGTTTATACCCCCTTAAAACAAGCTCGTTACTATCAGAAGAATACATCGTAGGAGGCGCGCTTACTTCCGGATCAGGGACTTGATTAGCAAAAGAAGTATTTGTTACCAATAAAACTAATACCAGAAATAAAATATAAAAAAATTTAGTTCTCATTTCATATATTTATATATTTACCGAAATTTTAAAAGGTTTTTACGAAATATGCAAAATATTTAAAAACTATTTTTACGAAACAAGTTGACCCATCTTGAAGAATGGCAACATTATCCCAAGTAGAAAGGCGCCAACTAAACCGCCCACGATAACTATCATCATAGGTTCGAGCAAAGTAGACAGATTTTTAACGGTATTAGATACTTTCTCTGAATAGGTATCCCTTATTTTCGATAAAACGTTAACAAGATTACCTGTTTTCTCGCCTACACTAATCATCTGAGCAAATTCCAAAGGGAAATAAAAATTCTTCTTGAATTTTTCTTTAGCGATATCTATCAACCCCATAGATTGACTCATAGTATTACCGTTAGAGATCTCTTCACGTACACGTAGTATCTCCTCTCTATAGTTGATACTAGGGACGACCTCAGCACAGATAGACAAAGCGTCACCTATAAGCACACCGCTAGATAACAATAATTGCATATTATCAGCAAAAAGAACCATAGACCTTTCTCTATTAAGTAGCCCGAAAACAGGGAATCTCAACCATATATAATCCCAGGTCTTTTTCGATATATAAATCTTCTTTACGCTAAAGATAGTTATTATAGATACCGCGATAACCCCAAGCAAAACATATATCCCGTTCTTTATTATAAACCTACTAAAATTAATTATTAGTTGTGTCATAGTAGGCAAATCAACATTCGATTGTTTATATATCCCTTCAATTTGTGGGACGATCGTTGTCATCATTACCGTCATCAAAACTACAAGCATCAAAACAATAAAACCGGGGTATACCATCGCACCTTTAACGCTACCCATCAGTTTCTCTAGATCATGTTGTTGTTTATTTAGGTCTTTAATAATATCAGATAATTTACCACTAGCCTCACCTGCTTTGATAAGATTTATCCACATCGGCGGGAATACTGAACTAAAGCTCGACATAGATACAGACAAAGGTTTACCTGATTCAACCTCTTTTAACATAGAATCAAGAAGTTTTTTAAACGCCCATTTATCAGTCTGTTGTTTTAAAAGCCGCAAAGCATCTACTATCCGTATATCAGAATTGAGTAGTGTGCTCATTTGATCCAAGAAAAGTAATTTATCTTTCCTTGTAACTAAAACAGTATAAATATGATCAAAAACACCTTTTTTTGATTCACTATATTCTTGTGAATCAAGGATATTAGTAGGTGTATAATCTGTTGAAACATTTTTTGGTTTGAAAAAAGATAAAACTTTTGAGAAAAAAGACTTCTTTTTTTCTTTACTGAAAGTTAAATCTACATTATTTTTCGTTTCCTTTTTCTTAAATAGGTTTATAACGAAAGCCAAACTAGGGATATTCTTTTCTAACCAAGTTTTCTTTAGATTTTTATTCAAACTATCTAAATTTGTCTCTTGAGTATTTAAGTTATTCCAAGAGTTTTTAGGTATTTGTGGCTCTACAATATTCTCAAGGTTATTTGGTGCCTTAGGTTCTATATTTTCAGGTTTACTTGGTACCTCTGGCGCTATATTTTCAGGGGTATTAGTTACCTCTGGCGCTATATTTTCAGGGGTATTAGTTACCTCTGGCGCTATATTTTCAGGGGTATTTCGTACCTCTGGCACTATATTTTCAGAGTTATTAGATACCTCTGGCGCTATATTTTCAGAGTTATTAGATACCTCTGGCGCTATATTTTCAGAGTTATTAGATACCTCTGGCGCTATATTTTCAGGGGTATTAGTTACCTCTGGCGCTATATTTTCAGGGGTATTTGGTACCTCTGGCGCTATATTTTCAGGGGTATTAGTTACCTCTGGCGCTATATTTTCAGGGGTATTTGGTACCTCTGGCGCTATATTCTCAGGGGTATTTAGTACCTCTGGCGCTATATTTTCAGAGTTATTAGATACCTCTGGCGCTATATTCTCAGGGGTATTAGATACCTCTGGTGCTATGTTTTCAGGGGTATTTGGTACCTCTGGCGCTATATTCTCAGGGGTATTTGGTACCTCTGGCGCTATGTTTTCAGGGGTATTAGTTATCTCTGGCGCTATATTTTCAAGGGTGTTTCGTACCTCTGGCGCTATATTTTCAGGGGTATTTGGTGCCTTAGGTTCTATATTATTCTCAAGGTTATTTGGCATCTTAGAATTTATAATATCTCCCGAAAAATCAGAGTTTGGATTTATACTATTCATTTCAATCCCTTTTTTTGTTTCGTTAGTTACACTAAGAGTTTGATCACTAGTATTTGAAGATATATTTACATCCTTATTAGATAGATCTTGATTACTAACAATAATATCTTCACCTCCTAAAGATTTATTCAAATCAAAATCCTTAGTATTACTACTATTAAACTTCGGCACCTCTGGTATATTAGAATTTTCCAATTTATTTTTATAATTCTATCAAGTAATTATATCAGTTTTTTAACATTTATTCCAGGAAAAAATCGAAAGGATCAACCAGCCCCGATATTTTAGTTAATTCTATCCCACCTTTTTTAACTATTTTTTTATCTAAATACGTTTTCATATCACCATCAGGATACTCGAATTTAATATTTAATACTTTCCCTTCTAATATTTGGTTATTCAGATCCAAAGCATATAACTTAGATGCTAATATAGGAGCAACAAACGCCTTATCACTATTATCTTTTGTATAATAAAACATATTCCATAAGGATAATGTTTTTTCTTTTAGTTTAGGATCACATATACGACCAATTTTTTTTATTTCATCATCAGTACAATCTTTTATATGATTCTTCTCACAAAACTCCTCTTTATTTGGTAAAGGCGATATCTCTAAACACTCATAAATCTCGTATCTACTATTATCGATATTATCTAATGTTAGCATACTCTCTTTCTCATCCAACACAAACAACTCAGAATCACCTTCATCGAATTCTCTTATTAAAACATTTACCGTATATTCAACCTTATCATCAACAGGTACAGTAAACACACCTTGATTCCCTGTTTTAACTTGTAAAAAATTTTGGTTAGATATCTTCCTTTCTGTTATCTTAGAACGCAGAGTATCTTTAACAGAGATATTCAAATCGTTCTCCTTATCTAAAGCGAACCTCTCAACCAGCGGGATATTATTGGAACATCCACCCATATCATAATCAAGCGTAAGAAAAAATCGCTGGTCTTTAAAAAACATCAATTCAGAGCAGTGGTGTTGCCCATTGATAACTTCAAGCTTTTTTTGATCATAAGTATATTGGATATTATCTCTTGATTGATCCATCTCTACACCTTGAATAAAATAATTATACCCGAAAACCGAACTAACAGTTATTATAGAGATTATAGTAATCACAACGATTAACTCTATCAAAGTAAACCCCGAATTATTTTTCATATATTTAATAAACATCAACAGCAATTAAAACTTCTTCAAGCGTTGTTATCCCTTGTTTAACCAATTCTATACCGCTCTGTTTTATAGTAACCATCCCCTCCTTTTTAGCTTGTTCTTCTATACTAGCAGCAACAGGATTCTTTATTATTAGAGTTTGTATACTATGAGTTATCGGTAGTACCTCATTCACACATATCCTACCTTTATATCCGGTATATCTACAACTCTCACACCCTTTTCCTTTCCTAAAAGATATACCATTTATTTCGTTATCAGGTATTATCTCATTCAAGATCTGTATCTGTTCTTTAGTAGGACTATACTCACTTGAACATTTAGGACATATTTTCCTTACAAGCCTCTGAGAAACTATCAAATTCAAAGCAGAAGACGCTAAAAACGGATCAACATCCATATTAGCAAGCCGTTGTATCGTCGCAGCAGCGCTATTAGCATGCACGGTAGAAAAAACTAGATGACCGGTTAAAGCAGCTTGAACCGCCAAGCTCGCTGATACGCTATCACGGATCTCACCTATCATTATTATATCCGGGTCCTGTCTAACCAAACTCCTTAACCCATCAGCGAAATCAAAACCGATATCAGGATGTACTTGTGCCTGATTAGCTCCGTTGATGATATATTCTATAGGATCTTCTAGCGTAGAGATATTGAATTTAAAAGGATCATAGCTTGATAACATAGAAAACAGTGTTGTTGATTTACCTGATCCGGTAGGTCCTGTCATAAGTATCATCCCATAAGTTCTTTTCAAATTCTTTTTTATATAATACAAAGACCTCCCATGATACCCTAACTCCTCTAGTTCTTTTGCTTTAGAATCTTTTTCTAAAATCCGTAAAACAATTTTATTACCGTGCTGTGTAGGGAACGTACTAACCCTCATATCAAGCTCATTATCATTTAATGTTATATTTATTTTACCATCCTGAGGTAACCGTGTTTCATCTATCTTTAAACCGGCAAGTATCATCACCCTAGTTAAAATAGCTTGTTGAAAACTTTTTGGGAACTGAAAATACTCATGGAACTCACCATCTATTCTAAAACGTACCAGTATATATCCTTCCATAGGTTCGATGTGTATATCAGAAGCTAATTCTTGTTTAGCACGAGAAAAAATATTATTTACCAGATTAATAATATCAATACTGTTTTCTCCTGTAGCTGGCATAGCGATATTTTTATCTATCGATAACACCGGTTTTTTATAAGTTAATTCAATAGATATATCTTGATACCTATCGTCATTATAAGGACTATCTATGATATTTGAATTATCTATATTATTATTCTCTTCATCATTATCAATATTACCTTGGATATTTTGTTCATTATTTATCATCTCTTTCCCTACCATGTTCGTCATTTGTGCACCAGCCATATAATTTGGTATCACTGGCGGATACATATAAGGTTGCGGATACATATAGGATTGGGGATACATATAGGGTTGCGGATACATATAGGGTTGCGGATACATTTGAGGTTGAGGGTAAGCACCTATTTGATTATAAACCGGTTTATCATTATCTATAATAACCTGAGAATTAGTTTTTCTGCTTATATCTATTTCATTTATATTACTTTTTGGTTGAGGATTAATAGGTTGATTGATTTTAGGGGTAGAAGTATCTTTTATAGATCTATCATTATTCCTAACGCTAGAAGTATCTATAGATCCATCATTACTCCTAAGGCTAGAAACATTTTTAGATCCATCATTATTCTTAGGGCTAGAAGTATCTTTTATCGATTTTTCATTAACTTGTGTAGTTCCTTGAATATTCACTGTTTTTTTGATCTCATTTTTTTTCTCTTCTGCTACCTCTTTATTAATAGTATTAGGCTTAAAAGATGGTACTTCTGGTATATTATTCGAATCATTTAAATTATTATTCTGTGATGTATTACTATTATTTGGCATTCATTTTCTAAATAATATCAATAAATTCTATCATATTTCCTTATGTTTTTCAATAAACGTATACCTTTTTTAAAACATATTTCTGTACTGTCAATACCAAATTATAATAAAGACTTTTTGAAACAAACAAAACTTCCTAAAATATAAAAAACATTTTTATAAAAACTTTTAAAAATTGATTAATGCAAAAAAAGGGAAAATTTATTGTGTTAGAAGGTTTAGACGGTTCAGGAACAACTACACAACTAAAAAATATTGAATCATATTTTCAAAGAAATAATATTAACCATTTATTAACATACGAACCAACAAGCGATAAGATCGGAGCTTTAATCCGTAAAATATTACGCAAGAACTGGACAACTAACGAAAAAAGCTTACAACTATTATTTTGTGCTGATCGATCGCATCATCTAGAAACATGTATTATCCCAGCAATAAACGAAGGCAAATATGTTGTTTGTGATAGATATATATATTCAACAATAGCTTTTGGAAGTATTAACTGTGATATCAAATGGTTAGAAGCTCTAAACAAATATTTTTTAAAACCTGATTTAACATTGTATTTTAATACATCAGTTAAAACATGTTTAGAAAGGATAAACAAAAGAGATAACCAAAAAGAATTTTTTGAAGAAGAAGATAAACTGATCAAAGTGAAAAAAACTTATGATATACTATCTAAGAACGATCAAAATACAGTTATCATAGATGGTGAAGAATCTATAGAAACCGTTTTTGATACAATCTTAAAAGAAATAAACAAAATATAAATGAAAAATATCTTTAGGAACCGTTTCCTCTGGCTAATAATATTATTTTTAATTTTAAAAAACCCTGAATCTTTTTTTGTTATACTTGGTTTACTTATAATATTCACACTATTTAAAATACTTGTATTACCACTTTTTATTAATGATTTAAGAGATATCAAAAATATCTTCTCAAATTTCAAGACTAATAATAAATATACTAAAACATATAATAAATTTTCTAATTATTTCGTACCTATGGAAAACTTTAAAAAAATTTATATCGTATACGCAGTAATCATATCTATTATAGCGATAATTATAATAGACGGGTTAGTTTCTGTGCCTGCCGGACACATAGCAGTTATATATGATAGAGGAGAAGGTATTAAAAATGTGTCTTTACGAGAAGGGTTACATCTTAAAATCCCTTTTTGGCAAAAAGCAATTATTATGGATACAAGGATCCAAACAAATACTATGAGTATAGCTAAAGACGAAGGAGAAAAATATGGTAATGATTCTATAGAAAGTCTTACAAAAGACGGTCAAAAAGTTTATATAGACGTAACTGTAAGATACAGAATATCAGGTGTAAATGCACCTTGGATATTACAAAATATTGGATTAGATTATAATGAAAAAATTATCAGACCGGGTGTAAGAAATGTTATAAGAGATATTATCACCGGATACGATTCAACTAATCTGTATACCGAAGAAACACGATTAAAAGCTCAGAAAGGTATGATTACAAGGCTACAAGAGAAATTCCAAAAAAATAAAATTGATATAGAAGATGTTGAATTAAGAAATATACAGTTTTCAAGTATATATCTACAAGCGATAGAAGACAAACAAGTCGCACAACAAAGGATCCAAAAAGCTGAATACGAACGACAAGAAGCAGAAAAACTAAAAGAAAAAAAGATTATTGAAGCTCAAGCCGAAGCCGAAGCTATAAGGTTAAAAGGAGAAACACTAAAAGCTAACCCTCAAGTAATACAATTTGAATTTATACAAAAATTATCTCCATCAATAAAATGGGGGATATTACCTAATAACAGCTTACCTTTAATAGATATAAAAACACTAGAACAATGAAAATCTTAAGTGGTGATATTTCTAAAGCTCTGATCTTATCCTTAAAAGAAAAATCACAAAAACTAAAACCAAAGATAGCTGTTATAATGATAGGTAATGATCCGGCATCTTTAAGTTATATAAAAAAGAAGAAAGAGGCCTGCAAAAAAATAGGTATAAAATACCAACAAATCAATTTACCCACCGATATAAGTTTTGAAGGACTTATACAAGTGATACACAAACTAAATAAAGATAACAGTATAAACGGATACATTTTACAGCTTCCTATCCCAGCACATCTAGAGCTACCCAAGATCATAAGAGAAATAGACCCTAGAAAAGATATCGATGGGTTCCATGCTTATAATGTTGGTAAGATGTTTGTAGATAAAGCATTTGAAGATCTACCACCGGCAACACCTCTTGGTATCATAAAAATGTTTGAATCATACAAAATAGATATAGAAGGTAAAGATATATGTATTATCGGTCATAGCAATCTTGTCGGTAAACCTTTAAGCATAATGCTACTAAATAGAGGTGCAACTGTAACTGTATGTCACAGCAAAACAAAAGATTTAAAAAGACATACTATAAACGCTGATATAGTTATCTCCTGTGTAGGTAAAGCTAACCTTATTACAGAAGATATGGTAAAAAAAGAAGTTATAATAATAGATGTAGGGATAAACAGAATAACAGATACTGATGGGACAAGTAAACTTGTTGGTGATACAGATTACGAAAGACTTAAACTAAAAGCTAAAGCTATAACACCTGTCCCCGGAGGTGTAGGCCCAATGACAGTTGCTGCTCTTTTAATGAATACTATCAGAGCTACAGAAAGACAAAAAAACCATACTTAAAATTAGTTTTAAAGCATGGTATCTTTTTTGTCTTGATATCTTTTACTAATTATCAATATATCATCTGTTAAATTAACAATAATACTTTCTAAATCTTATATTTTATTTATATATCTTGATGCCCAATACGTATAAACGTACCATCAGGCTCTATTTCGATAAAACTCCCAACCTTTTTTTGATGCCATTCATTGCACTGGTTAGTCCTATTCTTATCATCATTATTCCTTGGATAATGTGCGACATCTGCTACCCACCCATCTTTAATAACACCCAAACAAGGCCCTTTTTTTAGTATCATCTCATCATGTTTTTCTAGCTCGGATTGAGCTAATTTAAGTAACTCATTTAACTCATATATTTTATGTATCAAATATGCCATCTGCCCTCTTTTCAAAATAGAATGATTATCAACAATATCTGAAGGCACTATATCAGCATTTTTAGCGAAATTAATATATTTTTGATACCATTCACCGGAATTAGACCTTAAATCAACCTCTAACGCTTCCAAAGTAATCTTCAAAGCTTCAACCCAGTTAACCTCTTTCGATGGTTTAAAGGACCCATCAGGGTACCCTCCAATAACTCCTTTTTCTTTAGCAAAACAAACATAAGGAGCAAACCATTCATTCTTAACATCAGTAAAACAATTGTTACCTTTAGCTAAATTAGGGTATTTAGCTTCAATAATAATCTTAGTAAGCTCTGCTCTATTGATTGTATTATCAGGTTTATAAGTACCGTCATTATACCCTGAGACAATACCTTTCTCTTTCACATATCTAATAGATTCTCTATAGACATGATCTATAACATCAGGGAAAATAGCTGCTCTAACTACTCCTGACATAACCATCACCATAATAGAAACAAATGCAAGGAAAAGCGATAAAACTGTTTTTTTCATAATCTGGTTTTTTAATGGATAATTTTTAAATATATCTTACTTGATCTAATAGAACTTTTCAAATATTTATTTTTTTATAGAGAAGAATTGCTTTGGATTAACTTCAAAAGAGATGTAAATATATTTTTCTTCTTTTTTAGTTAATTCATCTTCCTCTTCTTAAATTCCTTAAGAATTATTTAGTTTCTTAAAACCTTATATTTATACACCTCCGCTTATAAAATCTAAGATTTATGTTTTTATAATAGGAAAGATTTTTTTTTTAATCTAGATTAAGTCTATCCTTAACAAAGTTTAGAAAGTAAAATCAAATCAGTATAAAATACTAAATAAGTGTTTTTAGTTTTATATCTATTTCTTCTATAGCTTTTTTGTGTTTACTTGGAGAAGTCCCAGTAAGAGAGAACTGTCTAGCTATATTATAATTTTTCTCTTCTATTTGTCGTAATTTACAAAGATATATAGCTTTTAATGTATTTATCTCTTTATCAGAAAGATTTTTTAAAATCTCTTCCCTTATGTTAGGTAATATATACACATGTTCTTTATTGTTCATAAAAGAAGGGAAAGAGAATTGAATTTTATTATCTTTTAAATCAGATATATTTAATTCTATCTCATTTGTTCTAAGTTTTTCTATTATAATATTTTTTAAATGATTCTTAGATAGAATTTTTTCACTTATATCTAAATCAATAATTTTTTTAGTATCCTCTTTTAATCTTTTAAATTTCTTAAGCAAAAGATTCGATACTTTTTCTTTAACTTTTTTAGCATCAATCTGAATTGATTTAATATTATTCTTCATTTTGGTTTTGGTTATTTTTTGTTTTAATATATTATTATTACATATATTTTAATTACTGTCAATTAATGCGCTTGTATATATTTAGGTTTATAGGGTAAGCCCAAAAAAAACGACTTGACAGGAATTGAGCAAAAATTAAAAAGGCTCTGTATTGAGCAGTAAAGAACAAACTAACAATGCAATGACAAAAAACCCAAAAAGATGCAAATAACTTGCAGGAATAAGGCAAGATAAAACAATAAGTCATTGTACAATTTAAGATACAAAAATTCATAAAAAACATATTGTATAACTGCATATTATAAAGAAAAAAGGGTTGTTTTTGATATAAAAAACAAGGAAAATAAAAGTATGAAAATAAAACAACCAAAAGATAAAACGGCAACACTGTATTATTTTGAATTAAAACGATTGGGAGGATTATTAAAGAAAGAAGAAAAGAAGAGAGAGCAAGCTGAAAAAGAAGTAGAAGAATTAAGGAATAAACTAAAAGAAGCGGAAGAAAAAATAAAGGGATTAGAAGAAGAAAATGATAATTTAAAAGAATGTAGAAAGACTTATGCAAAAATGTTGTTTAAAGGAAAAACCAAAAAAACAAGTCATGTGAAACGAGGAAGAGAAAAAGGGCATTTGGGAGTTTCAAGAAAACAACCGGAAGCAAATTTGGTAAATAAGGAAATAGATGTAAAAGTATCAAGATGTCCAGAATGTAATAAAAAATTGGGAGGATGTCGGAGAAAATACTCAAGAATTGTGGAAAATATAATTATTCAGCCCCAAAGAGAAGTTATTAAGTATTGGATACATCAATATGAATGCAAACATTGTGGAGAAAAGATATCAGGAAAACCTAAGGAAGGAGTGGGACAAAGTCCATTTGGAAAGAACGTATTTGGAGCAGCACTGTTTTATAGATACAGAATGAAAACACCTATAGAAAAGATAGCAGAATGTTTTAGAGAAATGCATGGATTAAAAATAAGTACAGGAGCTATACAAAATCTTTTTTATCAAGCATCAGTACAGTTTGGAGAGAAGTATGAAGAATTAAAACAATTATTAATAGATGGTAACAAGATACATGGAGATGAAACAGGATGGAGAGTGAATGGAGAAAACTGGTGGACATGGTTATGGACAAATGATGATATCAGTCTCTATACAACAGAAAAAACGAGAGGAAGAGGAATCCCTGAAAAACTTTTAAAAACATTTAAAGGATTATTAATACGAGACGGATACAATAGTTATAATGGGGTAGATACGGAGCAACAGATTTGTTGGATACATTTGCTTCGCAAAGCTCATGAATATTGTTCAAGAGAAAGATCAAGTTCAGAAATGATTATACTCAAGGATGTACTCAAAACCTGTTATCGTAGAATGAATAGATGGCACAGAAAAAAACACACAGAAGAAGAGAGAAATAGATATGAAAAACGAATGAAATATCTATTGCAAAATATTTGGAAAACCAGAGAATGGAAAGAAAAAGATTCTCAGACTTTTATAAAAGAGTGGCTTATTCGACATCAGGACAGACTTACTAAATTTCTCAAATATGAGTATGGTTGTCCTGAAAATAATCCTGCTGAACGAGCGATACGACCAATGGTTATTTTTCGTAAAATCAGTGGTGGCAGCAAATCAAAACGTGGTATTAAAGCTACTGACATTAACATGTCTATCGTTCAAACTTGGGCTAAACAGAATTTATCTATCATTCAAAATCTCCCTGTTTTTGGCTTGTCCCTATAAATCTGAATAGTTACATGCGCTTGTATATATTTAGGTTTATAGGGTAAGCCCAAAAAAAACGACTTGACAGGAATTGAGCAAAAACTAAAAAGGCTCTGTATTGAGCAGTAAAGAACAAACTAACAATGCAATGACAAAAAACCCAAAAAGATGCAAATAACTTGCAGGAATAAGGCAAGATAAAGCAATAAGTCATTGTACAATTTAAGATACAAAAATTCATAAAAAACATATTGTATAACTGCATATTATAAAGAAAAAAGGGTTGTTTTTGATATAAAAAACAAGGAAAATAAAAGTATGAAAATAAAACAACCAAAAGATAAAACGGCAACACTGTATTATTTTGAATTAAAACGATTGGGAGGATTATTAAAGAAAGAAGAAAAGAAGAGAGAGCAAGCTGAAAAAGAAGTAGAAGAATTAAGGAATAAACTAAAAGAAGCGGAAGAAAAAATAAAGGGATTAGAAGAAGAAAATGATAATTTAAAAGAATGTAGAAAGACTTATGCAAAAATGTTGTTTAAAGGAAAAACCAAAAAAACAAGTCATGTGAAACGAGGAAGAGAAAAAGGGCATTTGGGAGTTTCAAGAAAACAACCGGAAGCAAATTTGGTAAATAAGGAAATAGATGTAAAAGTATCAAGATGTCCAGAATGTAATAAAAAATTGGGAGGATGTCGGAGAAAATACTCAAGAATTGTGGAAAATATAATTATTCAGCCCCAAAGAGAAGTTATTAAGTATTGGATACATCAATATGAATGCAAACATTGTGGAGAAAAGATATCAGGAAAACCTAAGGAAGGAGTGGGACAAAGTCCATTTGGAAAGAACGTATTTGGAGCAGCACTGTTTTATAGATACAGAATGAAAACACCTATAGAAAAGATAGCAGAATGTTTTAGAGAAATGCATGGATTAAAAATAAGTACAGGAGCTATACAAAATCTTTTTTATCAAGCATCAGTACAGTTTGGAGAGAAGTATGAAGAATTAAAACAATTATTAATAGATGGTAACAAGATACATGGAGATGAAACAGGATGGAGAGTGAATGGAGAAAACTGGTGGACATGGTTATGGACAAATGATGATATCAGTCTCTATACAACAGAAAAAACGAGAGGAAGAGGAATCCCTGAAAAACTTTTAAAAACATTTAAAGGATTATTAATACGAGACGGATACAATAGTTATAATGGGGTAGATACGGAGCAACAGATTTGTTGGATACATTTGCTTCGCAAAGCTCATGAATATTGTTCAAGAGAAAGATCAAGTTCAGAAATGATTATACTCAAGGATGTACTCAAAACCTGTTATCGTAGAATGAATAGATGGCACAGAAAAAAACACACAGAAGAAGAGAGAAATAGATATGAAAAACGAATGAAATATCTATTGCAAAATATTTGGAAAACCAGAGAATGGAAAGAAAAAGATTCTCAGACTTTTATAAAAGAGTGGCTTATTCGACATCAGGACAGACTTACTAAATTTCTCAAATATGAGTATGGTTGTCCTGAAAATAATCCTGCTGAACGAGCGATACGACCAATGGTTATTTTTCGTAAAATCAGTGGTGGCAGCAAATCAAAACGTGGTATTAAAGCTACTGACATTAACATGTCTATCTTTCAAACTTGGGCTAAACAGAATTTATCTATCATTCAAAATCTCCCTGTTTTTGGCTTGTCCCTATAAATCTGAATAGTTACTTTTTTACCTTTATCGTATTATTTGTTTATCAACAAAATTCTTTAACTTATCTTTATTCCTTTCTATACAGATATCATAGATATCCACACCGTTATTCATTAATTTATATTCATCCTTTTTTATATCTATTTTTGGGATATCTTTTATAAGTCTAATAAAATAAACAAACCCTGGTTTAACTAACAAATAAACACCTTTATTATTAAAGAAATCCTGTACACGTATGTTTTGAATAACCTGTATATCATTTTTAATGATATTCTCATCGCTTATCTTTGAAAAAAGATTATATGTAACCCCGTTTAAAGATATACTTTTCCTAAAAAAATCTAACACCCCTTTTTTCGCCAGTATGAACTCATTTTTTATATCTTCTTTCTTCTCTATAAAAACCGAACCATAAAAAGTTTGTTGATGTTTATCTGATCCATATACAAAACTACTAAATACAATTTTTTTTTCTTTATCTATCTCCCATATATTAAAAAATCTTATATTCCAGTATCTCTTTTTTAAAGCTTCAGATATATTATCTAGATGATTTATATCTAAATCATGTAAATCCTTTTTTGTATCCGTAAACCCAAACAAAGTCTTGATAAAAAGTCTATTCAAACCGATACTATCTTGATAAGGGAAAATCCTTCTAACCTCGTTTACAACTGCTTTATAAATAAAGCTTTTTATAGGGTTTAAAAAAACTGTTACTAAGCTATAGATAAAACCTATAACAGAAACAATAATCAAAATTAACCTATATTTTATTATTGTTACTGTAAAAGAAACATCAAAATAATTTATAAATGAAAAAATAATTAATAGTAATGAAAATACTGAAATATTAAAAACAATATTTCTAAATCTTAAAAAACTCTCTTTTTTTGCTAATAATTCTGATGGAAAAGGTACAAACATAAACTAAAAATTATTTTATATAAAAAAATTTAAAATATTTCAATTTATTTTACTCTTTTTTGAAAGATTTATAAATAAAAATAACAAAATAAATGTTGTATCAAAATAATAATCCCATTTTTGCTCAATTATATACATGCCTTACCTTAAAATTATTTATTGATATAATAAATACATATTTAATAAAATCCATATAGATAAAAATCTTGATATTAACTTTATGGTGTAAAAAAAATATTCTAAAAATTCTTAAACTAGAATATTAAATTCTGATGGAAAATAGTATTTAATTAAACTTACATTTACTTTACATATAATTATTACTCAATAATTCATTTAATATATTTAAAGCTCTTTGAATATGATCTTTCTCAGTTTCTATATTAGTAAAACTAATGTAATTATTCAATTGTTTCTTTAACTTCTTAAGATTATTAATAATCTTCTCATCTATATCTAATCTTGATTCTTTCAATAAATATACATATCCGGTTAATACTCGACTATGTCTAATATCATCATTTTCTACTTCTTCCAGTAATTGATTAAATATCTGTAAAGATTTTTTATATTCTCCTATATGAAATAAACAATATGCTTTACATGTTAAATGATCAATCTTATCTTCGTTTGAATCCAACTTTGATAATATATCTAAAGATTCTTTATAATATCTTAGCTTCCTTAATATATCTGCATATATTAATGTTCTTTCTAAAGCATTTGATTCTAATAATTCTTTCCCTAAATCATATTGTTCTTGAATATAGTAGATTTTTGCTAAAATCTCATTATTTCCTATTTTTTTCTTCTCTTCCACAATACTTATAATTTTATTTAGTATCTCTTTTGGAAAATAAAATAAAAAAGATTTGATATAAATTAAAATACCTCTATCTATCAAAGTATTAATAATTTCTAGTAATAATTTATAATGATTACATTTTAATGTTGCGTTAATTGCACTTCCCCACTCTTTCTCTGTTAAGATAGCTTTAGGTACTTTTCCCCATATTTCTTCTAATAGTTGTGAATTTTGACAGTTACCGGCTGCAGTTAACGCACTTCCCCACTGTTTCTCTGTTAAGAACTCCTCTGGTACTTTTCCCCATATTTCTTCTAATAGTTGTGAATTTTGACAGTTACCGGCTGCAGTTAACGCACTTCCCCAAATTTTCTCTGTTAAGATAGCTTTAGGTACTTTTCCCCATATTTCTTCTAATAGTTGTGAATTTTGACAGTTACCGGCTGCAGTTAACGCACTTCCCCACTCTTTCTCTGTTAAGATAGCTTTAGGTACTTTTCCCCATATTTCTTCTAATAGTTGTGAATTTTGACAGTTACCGGCTGCAGTTAACGCACTTCCCCACTCTTTCTCTGTTAAGATAGCTTTAGGTACTTTTCCCCATATTTCTTCTAATAGTTGTGAATTTTGACAGTTACCGGCTGCAGTTAACGCACTTCCCCACTGTTTCTCTGTTAAGAACTCCTCTGGTACTTTTCCCCATATTTCTTCTAATAGTTGTGAATTTTGACTGTTACCGGCTGCAGTTAACGCACTTCCCCACTCTTTCTCTGTTAAAATATCTTTAGGTACTTTTCCCCATATTTCTTCTAATAGTTGTGAATTTTGACAGTTACCGGCTGCAGTTAACGCACTTCCCCACTGTTTCTCTGTTAAGATAGCTTTAGGTACTTTTCCCCATATTTCTTCTAATAGTTGTGAATTTTGACAGTTACTGGCTGCAGTTAACGCACTTCCCAAAATTTTCTCTGTTAAGATAGCTTTAGGTACTTTTCCCCATATTTCTTCTAATAGTTGTGAATTTTGACAGTTACCGGCTGCAGTTAACGCACTTCCCCACTGTTTCTCTGTTAAGATAGCTTTAGGTACTTTTCCCCATATTTCTTCTAATAGTTGTGAATTTTGACAGTTACCGGCTGCAGTTAACGCACTTCCCCACTGTTTCTCTGTTAAGATATCTTTAGGTACTTTTCCCCATATTTCTTCTAATAGTTGTGAATTTTGACAGTTACCGGCTGCAGTTAACGCACTTCCCCAAATTTTCTCTGTTAAGATAGCTTTAGGTACTTTTCCCCATATTTCTTCTAATAGTTGTGAATTTTGACTGTTACCGGCTGCAGTTAACGCACTTCCCCAAATTTTCTCTGTTAAGAACTCCTCTGGTACTTTTCCCCATATTTCTTCTAATAGTTGTGAATTTTGACAGTTACCGGCTGCAGTTAACGCACTTCCCCACTCTTTCTCTGTTAAGAACTCCTCTGGTACTTTTCCCCATATTTCTTCTAATAGTTGTGAATTTTGACAGTTACCGGCTGCAGTTAACGCACTTCCCCACTCTTTCTCTGTTAAGAACTCCTCTGGTACTTTTCCCCATATTTCTTCTAATAGTTGTGAATTTTGACAGTTACCGGCTGCAGTTAACGCACTTCCCCACTGTTTCTCTGTTAAGAACTCCTCTGGTACTTTTACCCATATTTCTTCTAATAGTTGTGAATTTTGACTGTTACCGGCTGCAGTTAACGCACTTCCCAAAATTTTCTCTGTTAAGAACTCCTCTGGTACTTTTCCCCATATTTCTTCTAATAGTTGTGAATTTTGACAGTTACCGGCTGCAGTTAACGCGCTTCCCCACTCTTTCTCTGTTAAGATAGCTTTAGGTACTTTTCCCCATATTTCTTCTAATAATTCTGATTTACTCTGTTTTCCTAAATTATTTATTAACCTTCCCAAACTCATAGGAATCTTAAATTTTATTGCGTCTATATTTGCTTCCAAATTTGATTCACTTAATCTCTTTAGTTCTTTTTTCACTTTTGATATATCATCACTTTTGATATCTTTTATACTTCCTACTTCAAAGAATAAACTACATATTGATTTTATATCATTAAAACTCAATATCCTTTTTTTTACCTTTTTAACAGATTTTAATTCTTCTTTTTCCCTCAACTTTTTAACTAATTCCGGATTTATTACTGTATCCAAATATCTTTTTCTAAGATGTCTAATATCATTTATTAGTTGCATATCTATTCCTAACAACTTATTAATCTCTTCTCCTAGTAACCTTATTACAGAAACGATATTGTCATACCTTAAAGCTATTTCTTCTTCTTCTTCTTCTTCTCCTGCGACTAAATACTCAAGACATTCAGTTTCATAACAATCTATTTTCTCATCTAAACTTTGTTTTACTCCAGATTGTATATCTGACCATACTTTACTATACTTCTTTTTCTTCTGACATAATAACTCACATTCTTTTAAATAATCATTAATACATTGTCTTTGATCTTTTAATCCTTCTATATCTTTATTATGTATTTCCGCTAAAACTTTAAAATATTCCTCGCTCGCTTCATAGATAGGTAATTTTTCATTCATATAAAATCATTAATACTAATTTGTTTTGCAAATATAATCTATCATATTTCCCTACGATATACAATAATTCTATCAGGTCATATCAAAATAATAATCCCATTTTTGCTCAATTATATACATGCCTTACCTTAAAATTATTTATTGATATAATAAATACATATTTATACTAAACCGCCTTTAAATTCTAAAATAATAGTGATACAATGAAATTGTTATATTTTAACAATCTCATTATGGAATGGCGCAAAATCAAACTCACAAAAAAAGCATTGCAGGAATTAAGCAATGAGGAAGAGCAAGTTAAACATCCTCGTTTATTAAAGAGGATACAGTGCGTAAAACTAAAAGATAAATCATGGAAACATAAAGAAATAGCAGATTTTTTGGGAATACGGATAGAAACAATCAGTGTATGGGTGAAAGAGTATTTTGAAAATGGATTGGAATCTCTTATTTCATGGGGATATAAAGGAAAAGTATCTATTCTCAGTCTTGAAAATCAAAAAGAACTAAAGAAAAGAAATGAGAAGAAACCATTCAATACAGCAAAAGAAGCTAAAGATTATATCAAAGACCATTTCGGCATCAATTTTCATCTCCATTGGGTACAAAAACTGCTTAAAAAAAACTTCAACTTTCATTCAAGAAAATAAAACTTAATCCTGGTAATAGTCCAGACGAAGAAACCCAAAAAGCCTTTATTAAAGAGTTTTTGGGATTATCAGAAAAAGCTGAAACAGGTGATATTCATCTTCTTTGTTTTGATCCAACTCATCAAATTCATAATACTGTTATTGGAAAATGTTGGCAACAGATAGGAAGAGAAAACACTATTACTCTACCTTCAAATACAGGCAGACGAAGATTGTCTGTATTGGGCGCAATAAATATTATATCAGATAAATTTACCTCATTGGTTACAGAAGATAATTGTGATAGAGAAATGATAAAAGTAGCCTTATCCGAAATAAGAAAAGACTATCCCGATAATAAAAAAATAGTTCTTATCTTGGATAATGCCACTTACAATCGAGCCTATAATACGCAAGATTTTGCTGCTTCTTTGAATATTCAATTAAAATTTCTTCCTCCATATTGTCCGAATCTCAATCTTATTGAAAGAATTTGGAAATTGATGAAAAAAAAAAGTACTTCAAAATACTTATTATTCTACTTTCTAAATTATGAGAATGAAATTAAAAATCTTTTAAGTCAAAAATTTCAAATTATTAAAGCATCTTAGTATAATAAAATCCATATAGATAAAAATCTTGATATTAACTTTATGGTGTAAAAAAAATATTCTAAAAATTCTTAAACTAGAATATTAAATTCTGATAGAAAATAGTATTTAATTAAACTTACATTTACTTTACATATAATTATTACTCAATAATTCATTTAATATATTTAAAGCTCTTTGAATATGATCTTTCTCAGTTTCTATATTAGTAAAACTAATGTAATTATTCAATTGCTTCTTAATTGTCTTAAGATTATTAATAATCTTCTCATCTATATCTAATCTTGATTCTTTCAATAAATATACATATCCGGTTAATACTCGACTATGTCTAATATCATCATTTTCTACTTCTTCCAGTAATTGATTAAATATCTGTAAAGATTTTTTATATTCTCCTATATGAAATAAACAATATGCTTTACATGTTAAATGATCAATCTTATCTTCGTTTGAATCCAACTTTGATAATATATCTAAAGATTCTTTATAATATCTTAGCTTCCTTAATATATCTGCATATATTAATGTTCTTTCTAAAGCATTTGATTCTAATAATTCTTTCCCTAAATCATATTGTTCTTGAATATAGTAGATTTTTGCTAAAATCTCATTATTTCCTATTTTTTTCTTCTCTTCCACAATACTTATAATTTTATTTAGTATCTCTTTTGGAAAATAAAATAAAAAAGATTTGATATAAATTAAAATACCTCTATCTATCAAAGTATTAATAATTTCTAGTAATAATTTATAATGATTACATTTTAATGTTGCGTTAATTGCACTTCCCCACTCTTTCTCTGTTAAGATATCTTTAGGTACTTTTCCCCATATTTCTTCTAATAGTTGTGAATTTTGACAGTTACCGGCTGCAGTTAACGCACTTCCCCACTCTTTCTCTGTTAAGATATCTTTAGGTACTTTTCCCCATATTTCTTCTAATAGTTGTGAATTTTGACAGTTACCGGCTGCAGTTAACGCACTTCCCCACTGTTTCTCTGTTAAGATAGCTTTAGGTACTTTTCCCCATATTTCTTCTAATAGTTGTGAATTTTGACTGTTACCGGCTGCAGTTAACGCACTTCCCCACTGTTTCTCTGTTAAGATAGCTTTAGGTACTTTTCCCCATATTTCTTCTAATAGTTGTGAATTTTGACTGTTACCGGCTGCAGTTAACGCACTTCCCCACTGTTTCTCTGTTAAGATAGCTTTAGGTACTTTTCCCCATATTTCTTCTAATAGTTGTGAATTTTGACACTTACCGGCTGCAGTTAACGCACTTCCCAAAATTTTCTCTGTTAAGATAGCTTTAGGTACTTTTCCCCATATTTCTTCTAATAGTTGTGAATTTTGACAGTTACCGGCTGCAGTTAACGCACTTCCCCACTGTTTCTCTGTTAAGATAGCTTTAGGTACTTTTCCCCATATTTCTTCTAATAGTTGTGAATTTTGACACTTACCGGCTGCAGTTAACGCACTTCCCAAAATTTTCTCTGTTAAGATAGCTTTAGGTACTTTTCCCCATATTTCTTCTAATAGTTGTGAATTTTGACAGTTACCGGCTGCAGTTAACGCACTTCCCCACTGTTTCTCTGTTAAGATAGCTTTAGGTACTTTTCCCCATATTTCTTCTAATAGTTGTGAATTTTGACACTTACCGGCTGCAGTTAACGCACTTCCCCACTCTTTCTCTGTTAAGATAGCTTTAGGTACTTTTCCCCATATTTCTTCTAATAGTTGTGAATTTTGACAGTTACCGGCTGCAGTTAAGACACTTCCCCACTCTTTCTCTGTTAAGATATCTTTAGGTACTTTTCCCCATATTTCTTCTAATAGTTGTGAATTTTGACAGTTACCGGCTGCAGTTAAGACACTTCCCCACTCTTTCTCTGTTAAGATAGCTTTAGGTACTTTTCCCCATATTTCTTCTAATAGTTGTGAATTTTGACAGTTACCGGCTGCAGTTAACGCACTTCCCAAAATTTTCTCTGTTAAGAACTCCTCTGGTACTTTTCCCCATATTTCTTCTAATAGTTGTGAATTTTGACAATTACCGGCTGCAGTTAACGCGCTTCCCCACTCTTTCTCTGTTAAAATATCTTTAGGTACTTTTCCCCATATTTCTTCTAATAATTCTGATTTCCTCTGTTTTCCTAAATTATTTATTAACCTTCCCAAACTCATAGGAATCTTAAATTTTATTGCGTCTATATTTGCTTCCAAATTTGATTCACTTAATCTCTTTAGTTCTTTTTTCACTTTTGATATATCATCACTTTTGATATCTTTTATACTTCCTACTTCAAAGAATAAACTACATATTGATCTTATATCATTCAAACTCAATATCCTTTTTTTTACCTTTTTAACAGATTTTAATTCTTCTTTTTCCCTCAACTTTTTAACTAATTCCGGATTTATTACTGTATCCAAATATCTTTTTCTAAGATGTCTAATATCATTTATTAGTTGCATATCTATTCCTAACAACTTATTAATCTCTTCTCGTAGTAACCTTATTACAGAAACGATATTGTCATACCTTAAAACTATTTCTTCTTCTTCTTCTTCTCCTGCGTCTAAATACTCAAGACATTCAGTTACATAACAATCTATTTTCTCATCTAAACTTTGTTTTACTCCAGATTGTATATCTGACCATACTTTACTATACTTCTTTTTCTTCTGACATAATAACTCACATTCTTTTAAATAATCATTAATACATTGTCTTTGATCTTTTAATCCTTCTATATCTTTATTATGTATTTCCGCTAAAACTTTAAAATATTCCTTGCTCGCTTTATAGATAGGTAATTTTTCATTCATAAAAATCATTAATACTAATTTGTTTTGCAAATATAATCTATCATATTTCCCTACGATATACAATAATTCTATCAGGTCATATCAAAATAATAATCCCATTTTTGCTCAATTATATACATGCCTTACCTTAAAATTATTTATTGATATAATAAATACATATTTAATAAAATTCATATAGATAAAAATCTTGATATTAACTTTATGGTGTAAAAAAAATATTCTAAAAATTCTTAAACTAGAATATTAAATTCTGATGGAAAATAGTATTTAATTAAACTTACATTTACTTTACATATAATTATTACTCAATAATTCATTTAATATATTTAAAGCTCTTTGAATATGATCTTTCTCAGTTTCTATATTAGTAAAACTAATGTAATTATTCAATTGCTTCTTAATTGTCTTAAGATTATTAATAATCTTCTCATCTATATCTAATCTTGATTCTTTCAATAAATATACATATCCGGTTAATACTCGACTATGTCTAATATCATCATTTTCTACTTCTTCCAGTAATTGATTAAATATCTGTAAAGATTTTTTATATTCTCCTATATGAAATAAACAATATGCTTTACATGTTAAATGATCAATCTTATCTTCGTTTGAATCCAACTTTGATAATATATCTAAAGATTCTTTATAATATCTTAGCTTCCTTAATATATCTGCATATATTAATGTTCTTTCTAAACCATTTGATTCTAATAATTCTTTCCCTAAATCATATTGTTCTTGAATATAGTAGATTTTTGCTAAAATCTCATTATTTCCTATCTTTTTCTTTTCTTCCAAAATACTTATAATTTTATTTAGTATCTCTTTTGGAAAATAAAATAAAAAATATTTGATATAAATTAAAATACCTCTATCTATCAAAGTATTAATAATTTCTAGTAATAATTTATAATGATTACATTTTAATGTTGCGTTAATTGCACTTCCCCACTGTTTCTCTGTTAAGATATCTTTAGGTACTTTTCCCCATATTTCTTCTAATAGTTGTGAATTTTGACAGTTACCGGCTGCAGTTAACGCACTTCCCCACTGTTTCTCTGTTAAGATATCTTTAGGTACTTTTCCCCATATTTCTTCTAATAGTTGTGAATTTTGACAGTTACCGGCTGCAGTTAACGCACTTCCCCAAATTTTCTCTGTTAAGATAGCTTTAGGTACTTTTCCCCATATTTCTTCTAATAGTTGTGAATTTTGACAGTTACCGGCTGCAGTTAACGCACTTCCCCACTCTTTCTCTGTTAAGATAGCTTTAGGTACTTTTCCCCATATTTCTTCTAATAGTTGTGAATTTTGACAGTTACCGGCTGCAGTTAACGCACTTCCCCAAATTTTCTCTGTTAAGATATCTTTAGGTACTTTTCCCCATATTTCTTCTAATAGTTGTGAATTTTGACAGTTACCGGCTGCAGTTAACGCACTTCCCCACTGTTTCTCTGTTAAGAACTCCTCTGGTACTTTTCCCCATATTTCTTCTAATAGTTGTGAATTTTGACAGTTACCGGCTGCAGTTAACGCACTTCCCCACTGTTTCTCTGTTAAGATAGCTTTAGGTACTTTTCCCCATATTTCTTCTAATAGTTGTGAATTTTGACTGTTACCGGCTGCAGTTAACGCACTTCCCCACTGTTTCTCTGTTAAGATAGCTTTAGGTACTTTTCCCCATATTTCTTCTAATAGTTGTGAATTTTGACACTTACCGGCTGCAGTTAACGCACTTCCCCAAATTTTCTCTGTTAAGATAGCTTTAGGTACTTTTCCCCATATTTCTTCTAATAGTTGTGAATTTTGACAGTTACCGGCTGCAGTTAACGCACTTCCCCACTGTTTCTCTGTTAAGATAGCTTTAGGTACTTTTCCCCATATTTCTTCTAATAGTTGTGAATTTTGACAGTTACCGGCTGCAGTTAACGCACTTCCCCACTCTTTCTCTGTTAAGATAGCTTTAGGTACTTTTCCCCATATTTCTTCTAATAGTTGTGAATTTTGACAGTTACCGGCTGCAGTTAACGCACTTCCCCACTCTTTCTCTGTTAAGATATCTTTAGGTACTTTTCCCAATATTTCTTCTAATAGTTGTGAATTTTGACAGTTACCGGCTGCAGTTAACGCACTTCCCAAAATTTTCTCTGTTAAGATAGCTTTAGGTACTTTTCCCCATATTTCTTCTAATAATTCTGATTTACTCTGTTTTCCTAAATTATTTATTAACCTTCCCAAACTCATAGGAATCTTATATTTTATTTCGTCTATATTTGCTTCCAAATTTGATTCACTTAATCTCTTTAGTTCTTTTTTCACTTCTGATATATCATCACTTTTGATATCTTTTATACTTCCTACTTCAAAGAATAAACTACATATTGATCTTATATCATTAAAACTCAATATCCTTTTTTTTACCTTTTTAACAGATTTTAATTCTTCTTTTTCCCTCAACTTTTTAACTAATTCCGGATTTATTACTGTATCCAAATATCTTTTTCTAAGATGTCTAATATCATTTATTAGTTGCATATCTATTCCTAACAACTTATTAATCTCTTCTCGTAGTAACCTTATTACAGAAACGATGTTTTCATACCTTAAAGCTATTTCTTCTTCTCCTGCTTCTAAATACCCAAGATATTCTGTTTCATAACAATCTATTTTCTCATCTAAACTTTGTTTTACTCCAGATTGTATATCTGACCATACTTTACTATACTTCTTTTTCTTCTGACATAATAACTCACATTCTTTTAAATAATCATTAATACATTGTCTTTGATCTTTTAATCCTTCTATATCTTTATTATGTATTTCCGCTAAAACTTTAAAATATTCCTTGCTCGCTTTATAGATAGGTAATTTTTCATTCATAAAAATCATTAATACTAATTTGTTTTGCAAATATAATCTATCATATTTCCCTACGATATACAATAATTCTATCAGGTCATATCAAAATAATAATCCCATTTTTGCTCAATTATATACATGCCTTACCTTAAAATTATTTATTGATATAATAAATACATATTTAATAAAATTCATATAGATAAAAATCTTGATATTAACTTTATGGTGTAAAAAAAATATTCTAAAAATTCTTAAACTATAATATTAAATTCTGATGGAAAATAGTATTTAATTAAACTTACATTTACTTTACATATAATTATTACTCAATAATTCATTTAATATATTTAAAGCTCTTTGAATATGATCTTTCTCAGTTTCTATATTAGTATAATCATCATAATCATCCAGTTGTTTCATTAACTTCTTAAGATTATTGATAATCTTCTCATCTATATCTAATCTTGAATCGCTCAATAATCTATTATTATAACCTCAAATAAATCATTTGAAGAGCGGGAAGATATATTTTTTGATAAAATATTAACTACTACTATTATTGTTTGACACCTTTATAGCCCTTTTCTTTCCATTTTGCTTCTTTTCCCCACCTTTTGTTAAACTCTTTTTTCTTAAAAATACTATCAATCAGTTGAATAAGAAATACTTCAATTTCTTTAGCTACAACACATAGATTATCAGGAGCATTTTTAATTTCTCCCTTCGTTAAAAATACTTTCCATAATATCTGTCGATCAGATTTCTTATCATAAATCTCCTCTGCAAATAAAGGTATTTTTTTAGGTAATAAGGTTTTGCGATTTTCAAATGTCCGCTTTAACGCTTCGGTAAGCTTTAGTCCACAAAAACTAAATTGGCGCATCATAAGCCAGATATCATAAAAATCTTTCATACGACTGTTAAGAAGCCCCAATTTGACCATAGCTTCAAATTTTTCACTGATAACACTTTCGACTGGATATCCTTTTATTTTCGGTGCTGGAAGATTCAAAATAGCAGGATACTCAATTATTTTAGCCTTTGGATAAATACTGTCTCCAAAACCTATATCAATCTGCATCGGGATACGAGAACGGTCAAGTAATCCTAGAAATTTTACTCTTATCCCTTCGTAATCAGCATCTTCTTTTATGTACTGTACTTTTATTTTCTCAGAATCAAAAACAAGACCATCTGGAATTACTGAAGTTTCACAAACCTCTTTTATTATTTTCTAGATACTAAAAATTTTATTGTCATACTGTGCTAAAAAATCGATATCAAGGGTTGTCCGTCGTTCAGGCAAATGCCATACCATAAACATTAAAGCTCCTTTGAGGATAAACTTATTCGCATATTTTGATTGAGAAAGACGATAAAGGATTCTTTCCATGCCGTAATATTGAAGCACTTCTGCAAATGGACGGTTTGTTCTTTGTGCTATATTTTGAAATAACGCTTTAGTCGAAGCCTCTATGTTTTTAATATTTTTTTTCATATCAAAGTTTCAAGTATCGGTTTTATTATTTTATCTACACGACAGATTTTAGCATATCTCATAATATCTTGAAGATTTACTTTTTTTTCGATAATCGCTCTTTTAAGAGCATCTCTTGCAACATTTATACCTATTCTATTCGGAAATTTAAAGCAATCTGCAATAGTTTTTGCCAAATTATAAATTTTTATTTTATGACCATCAATCTTATATATCTTTATTCCTGATTCCCACGCCAAAGGAGCAAATTGATGAAATTTCACCGGAGGATATTTAATCCAATTTGCATGCGAACGTCTTGGAATAGCTATATCAACATGCTGGGGAATTTCATTTGTTACCTCATGAAAAGCAAGTGCAGAAATCAAGCAAATAACACCTTTTGAAGTTTGAGAATAAGCGGTAACAAGATCTGGATAGGAGGAAATAGGATATTTTGTAAGAATATAAAGGCCTCTGCTAATTTTATTTACTGAACCTTCCTTTTAAAGTGATTTGAGATAATCATAGTAAAAACCTGCTTTTAGAATATCTGAAAAACGAAGGATCCCTCCGTTATCATTAAAAAATGCTGTTAGTTTTTGAGTTTTAGTGAGCATAGCTATTTCGATTAAATTCTTGTTACTTGTTAATAACAAGTAAATAATTTATATAAATTTGTCAACCAAAATATAAATTTCATCCACAAGCATATTAATTTCTTAATCTTTGCTATATCTAAGTATCTTATATCAGTAAGAGTATAAAAACGACTAAATATAAAAAAAATCACAAAATAAAAATCTTGATATTAATAAAAATTTATAGTAAAATTCAAAGATATGATTAATAATAAAGACACAGAAATAACAGAAAAAATAAATATTAGATCAAGAGAAGATCATAATAATTTTCAAATATCTAAAAAAGAAACAATATACAAAAAAATTATTTCTTTTATACAATTTATAATTATAACATCAATAACTTTTTCATTATTATTTATAATAATAAACTTTAGCTCATATTACCAAATAGCGACAAACTACTTTTTCCCTAACAAAAACAAAGAAAACGCCTTAGAAAACATAATAGTAGATCCATTAAAAGCTGAAGTCCTAATAAAACTAAACAAAAATAGGAAACAGATAAAAAAGATATTTCCACAAATTGATCTCAAAATTAGCCCACCTGATAACCGTATAATAATACCAAAAATAGGCAAGAATATACCAATAATATCAATAAACAATCCTAAATTCAATTCTATTGAAAAACTTAGTGGCAAAGAATTTGAAGGCGCTATACAAAAAGGTTTAGAAAAAGGTGTAATACATTATCCGGGCACAGCAATCCCGGGACAATATGGCAATTTTTTTGTTACAGGACATAGTTCATATTATCCATGGGCACCAGGTAAATACAAAGATGTATTTGCGTTACTCAATAAACTAGAGATAGGAGATAAATACTATGTTTACTATAATCAAAAAAAATATACATATATTGTAACTGATAAATACGTCGTACTACCCTCGAATATAAGTGTTCTAGAGCAACCTAATAACAAAAAAACCGGCACTCTTATGACATGTACACCGGTTGGTACAGACCTAAAACGATTAATCATTAAATCAGAAGAAATTTAAGAAAACATTTTTGTCCCTATTCTTACCATATTACTCCCTTCTTCTACAGCAACCATAAAATCATTAGACATCCCCATAGATACGTATTTTACGTTATACTTAATTGATAAATCTTTTAATAATTTAAATTCATCCCTGATTTTATTTATATCTGACGTATTAGTAGCTATCCCCATTATCCCGCTAATAAAAGTATTTTTTAAATCTATACCTAAGAATTTATATAAATCAGATCCCGGTATACCACCCTTTTGTATCTCACCTGATATATTCACCTGTATAAAAACCTCAATATTCTTTTTTAATTTAGTAGCTATTTCATCTATCTTTAATAGATGATCAACTTTATAAACACTTTGAATAAAATGAAAATTTTCTACCATATACCTTATTTTATTAGATTGAATTCTACCAATAAAATGTTTATTTATGTTATCGGGTAGATATCTCGATATTCTCTTAAATGAATCTATCCTATTTTCTCCGATATCTGTTATACCATATCTTAAAACAGACTTAATTTCTTCTATCGATCTATTTTTTGTTACTAAAACGAGTTTTACATTCTTCTCTCTTAAAAAATTTATTATTTCACTAGCAAACATAGAAATTTTATTATATATTTTTTTATGTATTATAAAATTTTTTTTAAAAATATGAAAAAAGTTTATTTAATTTTAGCATTAATACTTGTTGTTATAATGTTAATTATATCATTTTCTAACTGGAATAATGTACCATTAATGATTTTTTTTACTTATACAAGTTTTTCTTTAACACTTGGATTTATGATGATAGGCGCACTAGGTATATTAGCAGGTTTTTTATTCGGATTATACGTAAAAACTCCTGAATCAGAAAAAAATAATGATGAAGAAGAAGATTTCGATGATTTCTAATGAACAATTTTTTTGTTCATTAATTTTTAATTTAAATAAAGGCTAAAAACTATATTTAAAAGAGTAATATTAATATAGTTTTTTTTAACCTAAAAAAAATATTTATAATAAAAAAATATTTTTTCTCTTGTAAAAGTTTTTTTAATATGTATAAAATATGTATACAGTATTGATCAACAATTTTATTCAATATGCTAAAATCCTTATTTAGTTCTAATACAAGAGTAAAGCTACTACAAATTTTTTTACTTAATACAGAAGAGGAATATTTCATTAGAGAGTTAACAAGAAAGATTGATGAACAAATCAATTCTGTTAGAAGAGAATTAGATAATTTAAAGAAGATTGGTTTGTTAAAAGCAAGAAACAAGAACAGAAAAAAGTTTTATCATGTTAATAAAGATTTTATTTTGTTTACTGAATTAAAAAGTATAATAACTAAATGTTTTAATTCAGAGCATAATATATCAAAATACCTAAATACTTTAGGTGATATAGAGGTTCTAATATTTACCGGAGTTTTTGTTGATAACAAAAATTCTAAAGTTGATATTATAATAATAGGAGATATAAATAAACTTAAACTAGAGAATTTCCTTAAAAAAGAGCTTAGAAGAGACGATATAAGATACTCGATTATTTCTAAAGAAGATTTTATTTATAGATTAAATTTTAAGGATCGTTTTATCTCTGAGATATTAAATGATAATAATAATTTAATAACAATAAATAAACTTAAAAGTTATATTAGAAAAAATAAATAAAAAATATAAAATATATAGACAAACTTTGTTTTTTTCTTTAATATAATTCGGGTCTTACTTAAGAAAGATATATTCTTGAAAGATTTAAATATAAAAATAACAATCTAAAAATGAGTCAACAACTAATAAGAGAATGTTCAAAAAAATATTTTAGCAAAAATATTCCAGTACTAAAAACCGGACATACAGTTAAAGTATATCAAAAAATTAAAGAAGGAAATAAAGAGCGAATACAGATTTTTGAAGGACTTGTTATAGCTATAAAAGGTGGGACAGGAATAAATGGGACTATAACTGTAAGAAAAGTTATAGATGGGTATGGTGTAGAAAAGATATTCCCTATTCATTCCAAAAATATAGAAAAGATTGAGGTTACTAAAGAAGCAAAAGTTAGAAGATCTAAACTGTATTATATGAGAGATAGATCAGGGAAATCTGCTAGATTACAAGAGAAACATGTAAAACATACAGATATTAAAACATTAGAAGAGTTAGAAGAAGAAAAATTGAGGAAAAGAGGTATAAGAAAAACAGAAGAGAAAAAAGAAGGAAACGAGAATGATACTGAAGTAAGTAAAAAGATAGAAGAAGAAAATAGTAATACAGAATCTATTGAAGAGAAAAAAGAAGACACAGAATCTATTGAAGAGAAAAAGGAAGACACAGAATCTATTGAAGAGAAAAAGGAAGACACAGAATCTATTGAAGAGAAAAAAGAAGACACAGAATCTATTGAAGAGAAAAAGGAAGACACAGAATCTACAGAAAAAAATAAAGAGTAAGAGTCTACAAAAGATAAAAATAAAGAATAAGAATCTACAGAAAAAAAATATAGAGTAAGAATCTACAGAAAAAAAATATAGAGTAAGAGTTGACAGAAAAAAAATATAGAGTAAGAGTCTACAGAAGATAAAAAAAAAGAGTAAGATAAAAATAAAGAAGAAGAATCTACAGAAGACAAAAAGAAAGAGTAAGAGTCTACAGAAGATAAAAATTAAGGATCATAATATATACAAGATAAAAAATAAGAATAATAATATATAAAAAAGAATAGACAGAATTTAAAGAAGGTCAAAATAAAAAAGAAAATTAAAATCAATATTAATAAAAATTAATTTAAGTCCTAATGGACTTTAAGAAAAAATGTATTGGTATTATTGGGAATTATGGAGCAGGAAATTTAGGCGACGATTTAATATTAAAATCTATTATATCTTCACATGTTGATATCAATATAATAGTATTTGGTTCAAACCCAAAAAAAATTAATTATGATAATACAACCTACCTATTCCCTTCAGGGATAAGATCATTATTAAATGTATACAATATATTCAGATCAATAAAATCTTTAATTAAATGCGATGGATTTATAATAGGAGGAGGTGGCTTATTCCAAGACCAACAATTTAAAGCGATTATTATCTGGACTATTCAAGCTATATTTTTAAGATTATTTAGAAAAAGATATTTTATTTATGGTACCTCTATAGGACCATTAAAAAGAAAGATCTCAAAATTGCTAACTAAATGGGTACATAAAAACGCAGATATTATAACTGTAAGAGATATCGGGTCGAAAGAACTGTTGATAAAAATTGAGGTAAATGAACAAAAAATTTATACAACATCTGATCCTGTGTTTTTATTGAATATAAAACAAATAAAATGTACAAAAAATTTATTCACTATATCTCTTAGAGATATGCCTAACAAAGATATTTCTTTTTTTGTTGAAATAAAAAAGGTATGTGATTATTTTAGAAGAGAGGGGCTTGATATTGTTTTTGTATCTATGCAAGATAGGATAGATAAAAAACTTGTTATATCTAATTTTGGTATATCTAAAGATATTAAAATCGTATCACCTAAATCTCAAGATGAACTAACTAATATATTATTCAAAACAAAGATAGCGTTTGGGATGCGTTTACATTTTTTAATCTTCTGTATTTTAACTAATACTCCTTTTGTGGGGTATAGTTATGGACCTAAAGTTAATAACCTCTTAACAAAACTTGAGCTAGGAGATCATCTTATAAGAGAGTTTAAATCCGAAGATATAATAGATAAAATTAAGCTTTTTGACTCAAGAAATACTTTATACTCTACTACAAACGAAAAGGCTAAAGCCAAAAAAAATATTTATTTATTTAATGAATGGATACAATCTATATAATACTTTCTTTATTATAAATTTAACCGGTTCAAAAATTCTTGAATCTTTTAATCACTAACTAGCTTAAAGTAAGCTAAGATTTTATGATCAAAATTTATGTTTTTTATACTTAACCGCTTCAAAAATCTTAATTTTTTTTTATCACCAACTGTCTTAAGCAAAGCTAAGATTTGGCTATAAAAATTTAAGATTCTAAACAAGGTTTAGTATAACTAACAATGCTGTATCTATTATTTAGATAAAACTATATTTATTAAATAATTAAAGAATCCGAATATTAAAGCTACCCAAACATAAGTTAAAGGACCTCCCTCTATCATTATTTTGATAGTACTACCATTAATAAAATTAACCATATTCTCTGCGAAATACAATATTAAACCATTAAGTAAAACAACGAATAAACCTAATGTCACTATCATAAAAGGTAATGATATGATTTTTAATATAGGTTTAATAAAAACATTTAATACCCCTAGTATAAATCCAATAAGGATAAATGCTGAGATACCACCTTCCACAATAATTTTGGATGGCAAGAAATATGTTACCCCGTATAAAGCTAGCGAGTTAACTATAACCATTACTAGTAACGGTCTAATGAAATGTTTAACCATAAATATATTATTATTTATTATAACTATTTTATTTTATAAAATTTTCACTTAATTTTTCAAGAAAAATTATATATATTATTTCTGATTAATAATATTTTTTTGATGACAAAAATCTGTGTACCTATAAAAGAAAAAAAGAATAAGAAAGTTATAAAAAGAATTGAAGAAGCTTCTAAATCGGCTGATATAATAGAGATTTGGCTTGATCAGATACAGGACCTTAATTTACCCAAACTTTTTGAAATAAAAACTAGACCGTATTTGGTAGTAGTAAAAGATAAGGGAGAGAAAGGTTTATTTAATGGCTCCATAGACGATAAAATAGAGCTACTTAATCAATGTATTGATCTTGGTGCTGAATATGTTGACATATCTTTTGATACTGATATCCAATATATAAACAGACTAAAAAAATGTAACCTAATACTATCATACCATAATTTTAGCGCTACTCCTGAGACTGAACACCTTAATACGATAATAAAAGAGATGAAAAACAAAAAAGCTGATATAATAAAAATAGCTGTCACACCTAAAACAGATGATGATATAATAAGGGTGATAAACCTTTCTAAGATACTAAATAAATATATACTTATATCTATGGGAGATAAAGGTAAAATAACACGTATTATATCAAAATTGCTTGGTAACTATATGATGTTTGCTCCATTAGAGACCAAACATAAATCAGCTGATGGTCAACTAGATGTAAACACACTTAAACGGTATTGGGATTTATTCAATAATTAAATTTTTATGAAAAAAATTACAACTTTTATATGTATTTTTATACTATCTAGCCAGCTATCATACGCTTTTATCGATACTGGTAGCCATAAATATAAAGAATCTATAAAATATATTGAAGAAAAAGGGTATGTTAGTGGGTACAAAGATGGTACATATAAACCGGATAATCTTATTAACCGTGTTGAGTTTACTAAAATAATTATTGACGCTGTATATAACGTTTCAATAGATAAAGCAATCCCTAAGCTTTTTAGTGATACAGAAGAGAATGCTTGGTATAACCCGTATCTTGAGATAGCGAAAGAAAAAAATATTATAAAAGGGTACGAAGATAACACATTTAGACCGAATAATAATATTAATCTAGCAGAAGCATTAAAAATTATATTAGAAACCTATGATATAGAAATAGAAAAAGATAATAATAAAGATTGGTATCTACCATATATTGAATGGGCTAAAGAGAATAATGTTATATCAAGTATTTTACCTGATGATTTTATCACCAGAGGTGAGATGGCTAATATTATATATACTACCGAACAAATAACTTTAACTCTTGAAGACAAAAAAATCAACGAGCTTTTATCTCTTTTAAACACAGAAAGACAAAAATCCGGTCTCACTCCTTATAAGATCAATTATATTCTTTCAGTATCAGCGAAAGCCCACGCTAACGATATGGAACAAAACAATTATTTTTCGCATGAATCTATAGATGGAGCTACTCTTGAAAACAGGGTCCTTGATGCTGGATATAAATATTCATATATAGGAGAGAATATCGCTCTAGGCCAAAATAACCCTACAGGGGTTATCAAATCTTGGTTGGATAGCCCACAACATAAAGACAATCTATTAAGCAAAGATTTTACTGAAATAGGGATAGGGTATACTAACAAACTACATTGGGTAGCAGTATTTGGTAAACCTAAAGATAAATAAAATTATATTTTTGTTGTTACAAATTATAATTAGTATTATAATAATAAAGTGAGATCCAATTGTTTAGGTGATAAGATCATTCAAATCGTTTAGTTGATAAGAAAATTTAAATCATTTATATGCTTTTAAAGCAGTATATAATCATCTAATCTAATAACTAAGCTCTTATAATCTAAATGATAAATTAATCCCATATCTTTTAGTTGATAAACAGGGTCCCATCGTCTAGTGGTCAGGACATCAGGTTCTCATCCTGAAAACAGGAGTTCGATTCTCCTTGGGACTGAAAATTTTCGAAGAAACTTTACAGCTTAGTGTTTTACAGCTAATCACTTAATCGAAAAAAAGAAGCAATTCTTGAACATTTACCAATAGATCATCTACTAGTTTTTATCAATTATTCAGTACAAGAGCTAAAAATAAACAAAAATTATTTTTTGAAATAAACAGACAAACTGAATCAAAAATTGTATTGGTTATTGATCCTTATCTTCAAAACGATATAAATTTTCTAAATATAGAATCGACTAACAATTTACAAAGTAATGATAATATAAGAAGACATAAAATCAATAGAACTGATTTATACAATCTTGCTAGTAATCTTAATAAATTAAAATAAGATAATATTTCATTACTAAAAAATCTATTTAGAACATATTATGATGATACCCCACCCATAAATATAAATTTTAAAGAATACAATATAGAGCTTCCCAAAATTAATTTAATACTTGAAGAATGGATAAACAAAAATATTAGTGCTACAAAAGCTTGTACTATTATCGCATTATTATTAAACCAAAATAATTGCATTAATAAATCAAACGAATTACAGGATAAAAAGAAGTAAAAATTAGAAACAACAAATGAAGCATTTAAAAAAATAGAGATCAAAAACCCATTATATTAGACCTTATACGTAAATCTAAATCTTATAAGAAACCGTAATGATTAAATGATAAACCTAAATTCTATATATAAACCTTTTAAAGACCATATAAATTGGTCTTTTTTTCGGTAAAAAAAAGGGCAGAATAATATATATCCACCCATAAACCTTCTAGAAAAAAAGCAAGTAAACTAAAACACCAACCAACACAAACGCCAATATATACCAGAGCATCAAATAATCATTTTTAACTAAGATATTTCTTTCTTCTTTATTATCCTCAGGGACCTCCATCTCTAATTCAATTTTAATCTTCTTTATCTCTAGGATAACTCGATCGATATCATAGCGATCATCAACATTATACTCCATCATCTTTTCTATAAGATGTATCACTTTCGCATATTTGGCATTAAGTAATAACGGTTTGTACTTACACTCTCTAGCTTTTTGGTAAGTCTCCATAAAACTTTTACCTTTAAACGGTGGTACACCTTTTATAAGGTGATACCATGTCGCACCTAAAGAGAAAACATCTGATTTAAAACTGGTTTTACCAGTAGAAATTTGTTCAGGAGGCATATAATATAAAGTACCTAAAGCCTGGTTAGTAGCAGTTATCCTTGCTAACCTATTATCTTTACTTATCCCTAAATCCAATATCTTTATCCGTCCTTTCCTTAACATAAGATTAGCAGGTTTTATATCTCTATGTATAAGTTTAGCCTCGCTATGTAAATGTTTTAACCCTTCACATACTTGCGAGATAATCTCCACTGTTTCCTCAACAGTATATTTCTCACCTTTGATCTCATTCTTTTCTAAAACTCTCTCTAAATCCTCACCTTCACACCATTCCAACACTATAAAGCTATATTTAGGTGTAAAAATACTCTCAATCACCTTGATAAAATACTCGCTATCAACTTTCTTTAAAAACTCTGCCTCTCTTTTAAGACGTTCACCTTCATCTTTTAGGATCTCTTCATTCATCTGCTTCACAGCGACGATATCACCAGTCTCAGTACTTTTAGCTTTATATACTTTTCCTATTGAACCTTCATACACTAGTTCAATAATCTCATATTTAGGTATACCTTCAAACATTACTATTACTCCTTTATTTTTTTTGCTTTTTTAAAAGATCTAATTTAAGTCTATTCTATAGTTTTTTTTTAAATATTACAACATATAATACTCACAATTTACTATACAAAATCGATAACAAAAAAATTATTAGATTCAATATCACTATAGACCCTGAAGGCTCAAAAGAAAAAAAATAAGATAAAAATATACCAAAAAACACAGTAACAACACCTATCAAACAAGAAAAAATTAAAGTCCTTTTAAAACTCAGTTTCAGTTGCAAAGACGATGAAGCAGGAAATATAATCAAAGCAGACGCTAACAACAACCCCGCAACCTTCATCGCACAAACAACTGTAAACGCTGTTAATATAACGATAAAATAATTTATCAACCTGATATTAATGCCGGACGCTAAAGCTGACTCCTCATCAAAAGTAACATAAAATAAATCCATATAATAAACAGTAATCAAAATAATTACAGCCAACGCTATAAATATAGATATATATACCTCCCATACCCTCACAGCAAGTATACTACCAAACAAATAAGATATAATACTAATATTATAGCCTGAAGCTATCGATACGATAAATATACCTATCCCTAAACTAGCATGGCTTATGATACCTATAGCAGTATCTCCGTACAACATTGATCTCTCTTTCAATTTTAATATAGATACAGCACCCAAAAGCGAAAAAATTAAAGCAGAAACAAACGGTATAACATCAAACAATAAACCAAACGCTATCCCACCAAAACTTATATGAGCTATCCCATCACCTAGTAATGAGAACCTCCTTAGAACCAAAAAAACACCAAGTAAAGCGCATGGGATAGATATAACCATCCCGGCTATATACGCTCGTTGCATGAACCCATACGCAAACATTTCTATGATACTATTTAGTGTAAACATATATTATGATCATTATTATTATGTTTTTTATCATAACTACAAAAATCTTTATGCTCACCATAAAACACTAGTTTATGGTTTAAATAAGCTATCTTCTTAACATATTTAGTTATCCTCCCTATATCATGCGATACAAGAACTACAGTTATCCCCGTTCTATTTAAATCTTTTAGTAACTCATAAAACCTATTCTGTGTGCCAATATCAACCCCTGTTGTAGGCTCGTCAAGAAACAAAATCTCCGGCTCAGATACCAACGATCTAGCGATAAATACTCTCTGTTGCTGACCTCCCGATAACTCACCGATCCTTCTTCGCATATATTTTTGCATACCTACTTTCTTTAAAACCTCTAAAACCTTATATTCATCATGTTTCCTAAGGAGCTTAGGTACACCTTTTTTTATACCCATCCCTACTACTTCATACACAGTAGCAGGGAAATTCTTATCAAAATTTGTCACTTTCTGCGGTACATACCCTATACGATCAGGGTTTAATTTGATTATCGATCCTTCCTTTACAGGATATATACCTAAAACAAGCTTCAATAATGTTGTCTTCCCTGCCCCATTCGGACCTATCACACCCAAAAAATCCCCTTTTTGTAAAGATAAATCAATATTATCTAACACTTTTATCTTACCAAAACTATAACTTAGAGATCTAACACTTAACACCTCTTTCATAACTCACACTCTAAAGCTGTCTGGAAACTTTTCAAGTTAATCTCAAATAAATCCAATATAGGCACCCCAAACATATCTTTTGGGACATTACCCATAGGATAAACCTCTAACATAAGTGTTCCTGTTTCCTTAGCTAATATCTCAGCGAATTTCATATCCTCCGCTTTTTCATATAATATATACTTAATCCCATCCTTTTTAACTATATCTATTATCTCTTTCAATAATTTTGGGTTAGGCTCACTATCAGGTGAAACACCATACGCAGAGATTATATTAAACCCATACCTTTTTGATACGTATCTATATGCATTATGACCAGCGATAACAACTTTATCATGTTTACAGTCCTTTAATTTCTCAGTATATCTTTCATCTTCTAAATACATCTTTTCTATGAAATCAACTTTACTCGGCCATATAATATCATGATATTTTATATCTATATCCATTAACCCTTCTACGATTTCTCCTGTTATAAAAAAAGCATATTTAGGATCAAGCCAAATATGTGGATCCAAATTCCCATGCTCATCAATATAATCATCTCTATTATATCCTTCAGCTTTACGCTCCTCATCTTTATCAGTAAGATACTCATCACCTTTTATATTAATGACATCAAAAACATCTATCACCTTTAACTCATCATTATTTATACCTTCCAATAAATCTTCTAACCAAGGCTCTACCTCTTTACCTAAACAAATAAGTATATCAGCATCTGATAAATTCTTTATATCCTCAGGTGTAGGAGAATAATGATGTACATCAACACCGGACGGTATCAAATTAACTACCTCAACATGATCCCCTATAAAACTCCTTGTCATATCATATAAAGGATACAAAGACGTAATAACTTTAGTTTTTTTTGATTCTTCTTTATTCGAACAACCAAACATTAAACCTAACACAAAAATAGAAACCAATAATTTTTTCATATATTTATAAATAATTATAAAGCATATTTACCGTATCTAATACCATATCAGCACCAGACATAAGCAGTTCTTCTTTTGTACCATACCCATACGTTACGCCTATAGAACTAATACCATTTTGTTTTGCTCCTTCTATATCATAAGATCTATCACCGACCATCACTACTTCATCATTACTAAAATCAAATTCATTTAAAACATTAGATATCAAATCCTTTTTCATCGACTTAGTACCATCAAGGTTACTCCCATAAACTACATCAAAATATTTATCTATCCCATAACTAGCTAAAATCTTTTTCGCATAAACATAAGGTTTAGATGTCGCCAAAGCAACTTTTTTATTCTCTAGTTTCATAAACAACTTGTCTACACCTTCATACATACGATGTTCGAATATCCCTTTATCCACATAATAATTCCTAAAATGTTTCTCCGCTTTTTTAGTGTCTTGTATCCCGTAATGCTCACGAAAAACATCATGTATAGATGGCCCTATATGCTTAGCTAAAATATCAATATCGTTTTGTTCTATCCCAAATTGTTTTAACGCATATTGATACGATCTAGTTATCCCATCTCTTGAGTCAGATAAAGTGCCATCAAGATCAAAAATATATAGTTTATACATAAAATAATTTATTATTTCTATTAAATTAATATTATTTTTTGAAAATATCAATAGTTTCATGATATATTTATGTATATTTTTATACATACCCTTAAATAAATATAGTATATGGTATTACTCAAATCACTTAAATTACCTTTAAACTCAAACGCTATCCCATTTAGTTTAAAAGGTATTGATAATAAAATCTATACTTTAGAGAACTTTAGTAATAAACCTTTAGTTATTATATTTACTTGCAATCATTGCCCCTACGCTATAGCTCTATGGCAAAGGATAATAAACTTAAATAATAGGTATAATGAGCTCAATTTTGTTGCGATAAACCCTAATATACACCCTAAATATCCTGAAGATTCTTTTGAAAATATGATAATTTTTGCAAAAACCAATAATATTACTTTCCCTTATTTAGTTGACGATACACAAGAAACAGCAAAATTATATAAAGCTCAATGTACACCAGATATATATCTATATGATAAGAATCACAAATTAAAGTATCATGGTAGAATAGATGATAACTGGCAAAACGAGAATCTAGTAAAAACACATGATCTTAATGATGCTATAATTAATTTAATAAACGGGAAAGAGATCAATCCTGTTCAGCACCCTAGTATAGGATGTTCTATAAAATGGAGATAATATTTTATTCTTAGATGAACAAGTAATCATTTGATATATAATATATATAGTGCGCGGCTTTATAATATTATTTCTTTACGCTATAACACTTTCTCTATATGCCAGATACCATTTAATTACTCATTCATCCAAATTTAAAATATTAAACTTGAAATCTAATTTTAACATACTGTTTTATATATGTCAAGATATTTTAAGATAAGTTGTAGATGGTATAATACATTTTGTGATTTTCTATTTAAAGAAATGCAAGCGATAACAAAAAGACATTAGAAGAAAATGGATAAGACTAAAAGATATAAGGAAGTATTTTATAAGAGACATTTGAGAATTGATTAGAAAAAATAATTATATAAATAATAATCAATATCAAAATATTCCATTACAATTTATATTGTAAATATTAGATCTAGTTGATACCATCTACTAAAACTTAAATAATAAAAATGATAATACTAGCAACAGACCACGCAGGATACGAACATAAAGAAGCACTCAAAAAACATCTCAAAAACTTCGTTATAAAAGATTTCGGTACTGATTCGAAAGAATCATGTGATTACCCTGATTTTATTATACCTGCTGCTAAAGAGGTAGCTAAAGACAAAAGCAATATAGGTATAATCTTTGGTGGTTCAGGACAAGGTGAAGCTATGGCAGCCAACAGAATAAAAAATATTAGAGCTACAGCGTATTACAGCTATAATGAAGATATCTTGAAATTATCTAAAACACATAATAACGCTAATATTTTATCTATAGGAGCAAGATTTATTAGTATAGAAGAGATGATTAAATCAGTTGATATATGGTTAAAAACAAAATTCTTAGATGAAGAAAGACATATTAAACGTATAAATAAAATAGATATCTTGTCTTAATTAAGCAAATTCTTAAGACAAGAAATTCATAAAATCTCGGCTAATACTCAGATAAGATTCTATGTTTTTTATCAAACATCTCTTATTTAGTTAGTATCTAAAACTTATGTTTATAATACAGTACTTACTATTTATTGTAAGCTAGATTAAATATATACGTAAAAAAGCTTAGCGCTTAAAAAACTGACCAGCAAAAAAAGGATCAGCGTTTAAAAAACGGACCAGCAAAAAAAAGATTAGCGTTTAAAAGCGGATCAGGATAAATTCTTTTTATAAATTTTTAAGATATCTATTATCCTTTTTTTTATATCAGGCATCTGTACAAAAATAGCTTCTCTTTTCGATGTATCTAAAACAGTATTAGATCTTATAGCTAGAGTTATTTTAGATAAATCCTCTAAACTCATTATCTGAAAATTATAATCAGGATCAACTATCTCCTTATATCTAGTCATTAAATACTCGTGATCCATATACCCTGTATTAGTCATATTAAAAACACCTCTCTCTTTTCTTATGATAAGCTCATAACTAGCAGGCAAGAAATCTTCTACTATAGTAAACGAGTTATTTATAGATATAATCCTATCGTATTTAACAAGCTTATCTATAACATTTTTCGGATTAGGTTTTGATTCTATCGGTATACGTATACGTAATTGTAGAGGATTAAATTCTTTCAAACATTTTTCAGAATACAGTTTTGTCCTCGAATAAATCGAACCATAAAAATTAGGTTCATCTTTCTCACTAAACCCTTTACCATTATTATCACCTTCGTATACACATCCACTCCCTAAATGCACGCAATATATACCTAATTCACTACATACCGATACAATATTAATCGCACCACACACATTAACTTGTACAGTCTCTTCTACATTTTTCTCACACCAATCAACATTAGGTTTACCTGTTTTACCCGCGGCATTAACAACCATATCAGGTCTATTCAAAGATAAATAATCCCTTATTTTATTATAATCACGTATATCAACTCTTTCGCCAATAACTTCATGACCTTTATTTATTAAAAATTTCTTAAATTTTTTTCCAAAATACCCGCTAATCCCAAAAATAACTATTCTCATAAATTTAGTATATTATTTTTACTTATTCTCTATTGATTACAGTAAATAGTCAAACTTTTTTAATTTGATTGATATATTCTTGCATTGTAAGTTTAATATAAAAAAATAAGATGATTTATATGTCAGAAAAAAAACTGGATATTGTGATAAATCAATTAGAATCAGTAAATACACAATTAAGGAATATCAATAATCGTTTAGAAAAAGTTGATGAACGCTTAGAAAAAGTTGATGAACGCTTAGAAAAAGTTGATGAACACTTAGAAAAAGTTGATGAACGCTTAGAAAAAGTTGAAAATCCTTTAGGTAACCTTGACGAACGTTTTAATAATCTTGAACATCGTTTTAATAGTCTTGAGAGTCGTTTTAATAGTTTTGATAACCGTTTAAATAGGATAGAAAGACAAACAGAAGATATAAAAAATGATTTTCTTAAACTTGAGAGAATGTTTGATAACTACAACATGAAATGGATTTTAAAATTTGGTGCTACTATAGCTGTTATAACTTCTGTTATTGCTACTTTTGGTGCATACGGTTTATCACGTATCTTTAAATAGTATTTCAGTAAAATAGAAAATCAAGTAATCCGTTTGTCTTTAATCTATATATTTAAGAAACAAGTTTCTTATAATCTTTCTCTAGTTTATCTGCTTGTTTTTTTGTATTACTTATTAAAATCTCTTTTTTTAGCTCTTCCATACTCAATATATTAAAAATATCTTGTAACCCATTCATACTTATATCATCTAGATTATTTATAATATATATCTTTAACTCATAAGGTATAAGAGATTTTTCGAGCATCTGAACAAATTTTTCTACCATATAATTTTATTAAAATCTTATATTAAAGTTTAAAAATCTTATATCTAAAATCACTCTACTCTCTTAGTCAAATCAACACCAGCCTCTTTAGGATACTCATAATTATAACTACATACTTTTACAGGTTTATTATAAAACTCATACGCAGCATCACCTACCATAAACCCTATAGTAAGACCGGTACCGTAATTACGTACCTTACGTAAAACCTTAAGAGTTTTAGCTAGTTTAGAAGAAGTTTTAACAGCCATAGATGCAGCATTCGCTTGTTTTAATATATCAGCACCTTTATCAAGTTTATTTGCTACCTTCGATACTTTAGCTAGTTTAGATATCCATTTAGAAGCTCTAAGTGAACTAGCACCAGCTCTTACAGCAGCACCTGACCCTCCCGCTATAAGTAAGATATCAGAAGCAAGACCAACGACAGCAAACGCACCTGCCACTATTCTGCCTTTCATATTAAGTTTTTCACCGTATATATCAACTCCAGTAATAGCAGCTTCAGCATCCTTGTAAGTACCATAAACAGGTATCATTGATAACATGCCTTTTCCCATAGTAATCGCTCCTTTATTTAACCCTTTTTCCCAATCCTTTTCTTTTATACCTTCAGTAACACCATGTACAGCTATCATTCCCATCATAAAAGCACCTTTTTTAATCCAATAATTCTTTTTTAACCCACCATATAGGCTCCTTATTATCCCTGGTTCGGTCCTATGTAACTTCTTCATACCTTTATTCATCCATTTCAAGCAACATCTAGCATATTTCACCTCACTTATTTCTCTTGTTAGCTTAGCTACCTCTTTAAGATCCTTTGATTTTCTAGCTGTTTTTAATAATTTCTTTAATGAAGACACACTTTTTTCAGATATCTGACGTATTTGAGAAACATTTTTATATCTACCATGAGAAACCCTTCGAGCAAGATTCTTATTAAAAAGATTTTTTGTTCTACCAGATATCTCATTTTGAATATTTGTTAATTCTTTATTATAAGATTTTAATGCATCCTCAAAACTTACACCTTTATTTTTTTTAGTATAGTCAATAGCTTTTTTATATATATTATCCATCTTACCTCTTAACTTACCTATTCTCGCAGTATGTTCTATCGTTGCAGATCTAACTTCGTTCATAGCACGATTCTTTTTCTTTAAGTAATCTACGGCGTTCCTAACAAAAGGTGTTTTTTCGTATACAGGCTTAAAAATATACGTATGCACGCCTTTAGCTATACCTTCTATAGGTCTAGTAGTAACATATTTCAGAGGCGTATTAGATAAGAACTGTCTTGTTGCCTCAAATAAATGGCCTGAACCTTTTAAAGTATATTTACCAGCGTTATAACTACCTTTAACTATATTCAAAGGATTTAACCCGGTAAATAACCCTTTAAAAGCTTTAGTTTTACTTTTCGCAGTAACTAAAGACGAAACAGTCCTAAAAAGCATATATGAAGCCATACCAGCACTAGCCAGTTTAACAGGGTTAGTGTATTGACCTATAGCTTGTAACGGTGTAGGAGAATCTTTCGCTATATAATGCAAAGTACCATCATCATCCCTCCACAGTTTAAGCATCCCGTCAGGCAGAATAATCATCAACTCACCTACAATAGGTACCGCATACGCACCACCACCATTAAAAAAATCTATCCAATCACCTGATTTTAGAAGCTCTTTTATCCCCATCCCCAAGAACACACAATTAACACCGGTCCCAATAACCTTACCTACCTCTTTTATAACATTACCGGCACACCCTAACGATTTAAGAAATTCACCATACCCTTTCCCTGTTTTAGATGCTAATGTAGACCGTAACACATCGTCTATAACACCAATATTTTTATTATAATCTTTAACCACCAGTTTATCTATATTACCTCCTTTAGCAGCTTCATTAACAGCATCCAAATTATCTTTAATATTTTTCAATGTACCTCTTACAGCTTGGTAACCTGTATCAAAATTCGAAGCCATACGTGCATCAGTTGATACCACACCTTTTGCTTTATCTAACACTCTACCAAAAAACGTTTTCCTATACCCGCTTATATTATCCAAATGACCACTGAATCTTGTTATATCATTATTTAATATTTTATACATATCTTCATACTCAGCCATAGCTTTAGTATAACCTGTGGTATTCTTTGGGAATTTAAGTATATCTTTAGCTTTATTAGCTAACTGAGACATCCGTTCACTCAGATTAGTTATTTGACCTCTACTCTTCAAAAAATCAGCGGTAAATTTACCATGTATTTTTTCAAAAACCTTTATAAACTCTTTATCATTTGCACCTTTTTTCAAATATTTTGATTGTTCCAAAGCGTTACGTAATGATTTTTCTAAAGACTGAGCAGCTATATCCATCTGCTGTACTGTAACACCACCATGTATAGCACTAGCTACAGCTAGTTTATGGCTAGAATTAAGTCTTTTATTCCAAAACGTACCTTTCTTCATAATAGAATGATACAATCTGGAAGTAGAATTCCTCATACCTAATTTCATTTGGGAAGCATGAGAGAAAAGTTCTTTTGAAGCGAAATACCCTGATCTTAATTTTAAACCACTACCAGCTAAAGCCGTAACAGTCCAGCCACCTGCATATAAAACTCTACCAAAAGATTTGATAACCAGATTACCTAATTTAGATTTCATCTGTACATAAAGCATCTTCTCTTTAGCCTCTATTTTCCTTTGTAATCTCTTAACATCTTCTTGATCAGTCGCAAAGATACCGTATACTTCCATCCCTTCGTTACCTAATATCGCTTTAGATGAGTCAACAGTTATTTTTACACCGCTCTTTAATATATTTGTTAATAACCCAAATTTATCATCCATCCCTAAGAACCCTTTTTTAGTATACTCCTCTTTATATTTCTGTATCAATTCAACATTTTTAGTGTCATTCTTAAGAGCAAAATACTTAGATAATTTATCAAACTGACCGGGTATAATATTTTTTACAGCTTCTGACAAAGAATCCTTAAAAAACTCTGACATCATAGTCAGCCCTGAAGCCAAAGATTTATCTAATAACACACCAGCGTTTTCAGTATCATCAGTCCATATATCTTTAGTTACTTTTATCAAAGTCAAAAACACTCCTTTATTGATTTTAGGATCTTTTTTTACTTTATTGTATACATCTTTTACTTTACCAAAAAATTTTAGTGACAAATATTTCTTAAGCTTTGTAGGGTTATTCTTAAGTTTCTCGTAATCAACTTTCGTTAACTTATTTTCTAATACCGATATATAGGTTTTAATATCAGAGAACCGTTGTTTGATACGCTCTTTACCATGGATATTCATCCGATCCATTATTTGTTCTATCCTTGCTACAGGGTAATTAAGTTTCTTCTTAACATTTATTATTAACTCATTATCACTATCACTAAAATACTCTTTAAGCTTCAAAACTTTATCGGTTACTATCTCTTTTGTTGTACCGATTATTTCGGCTCTAAAATTAGCTTTAGCTCTTGCTACTAAATATTTCTTTACACCTTCCGGACCTTCAGATAGAGCTATCTCTCGTAGGTCCTCATTATTTTTTTCTTTATCAATAAAATCTTTTAATTTTATTTTAAAAGTCTCTTTATCAACCAATTTAGAAGCTTTCTTACCATCAAATATCTTAGGCAGATTATCCCGGAAAAGATGTATACCTTTATCTATAATACCGTTAGCTGTTTCAGGGGGTTTGATATTTTTTAGTTTTTTTGATTTCAGGACCTTTTTTATTTTTTTTTCTGATTGTTTACCTATCTCTTTAGCTTTACTAAGTGTTTCACTTTTTATCCCTACCCAATTCAAAGCGAATTTAGAGGATAACCCTATAAACGCGGCAGGTAGTCCTGCTTTTTTTAGTATAGATTTCATCATACCCATCATATGATCAGTTTTCTCTATTTCAGATGTAAAACTTTTTAACGCATCTTTAGATTTAATCCTATCAAACGAACTAACTATCTTTTCCTTAATACCTTCAGGTATCTTTTTACCTATTACATTCTCTGCTACCTCCTTACCTTTATCACCTAAAAACTCCTTAGCTTTACCGGCAACATAATCTTTTGATATATCCATCATCTGATCCTTAACCCCTTCTTTATTAAACCTTGATTTGATAAATCTTGATACTTTATCCTGCATAATAATATATTAAATTAATCTATTAATTATACCTGATTAATATGTTTTTTTCAATACTTTATGCGAAAAAAGACCATACCTATGATATGGTCTTAAATAAATTTTAGTATTTGATATTTAGTTCTTGTAATACGCGTCTAGCTCTATAGTCACCTCTTTGAGCTAGAACTCGCAAAGCTTTTATAGAATTTTTATCTTTCTGTAACACCCCTTTTCTAAAACAACTAATCGCTTTCCCGTAATCCCTAGTTACTCCAAGCCCCTCATAATACATTAACCCCAGATTATTATAAGACCCATATTCATTTTTTTCTGCTGCTTTTTTAAACCAAAAATACGCTTTCCTATAATTTCTCTGTACTCCAATCCCATTAAAATACATATAACCTAATTTATTCATTGAAGAAGAAGAATTACCATAAGCTCCTTTTTTAAACCAATAAAAAGCTTTATAATAGTTCCGTCTCATAAAATATATATACCCCAAGTTATGCATAGCAGTAAAATCACCTTTTATAGCAGCCTTTTCATAACAATACATAGCTTCCTTATAATTTTTTCTTACTCCTTTACCCAAAGCATATTGAACACCAAGATTAAACATTCCATTCTTATTTCCAGCTTCAGCCGCTTTTTTATACCATTTAAAAGCTTCATATGCATTCTTACTTGTACCTAACCCATTATTATACATATACCCTATTCGGTTCAAAACAGACACATCCCCAACCTCAGCAGCTTTTTTGTACCACTTAATAGCTTCCTTATAATCTTTTCTTACCTCTTTCCCTTGATAATAAATATCAGCAAGATTTAAGAAGGATAATTTTTGATTCAACAATGCTGCTTTTTTATAGTATTCTATAGCTTTATTTATATCTTTATTTACACCTCTACCATTTTTATACATATATCCCAATGCATACAAACCATCGGCAAATCCTAATTCTGCTGCTTTCATATAATACTTAAAAGCTTTTTTAAGATTTTTATTTACTATTTCTCCTCTATCATATATCCAACCCATACAGTATACGGCAGAAGGATCTTCTAAATCTGCTGCTTTTTGAATTAGTTTTAAAGCTTTCTTATAGTCTTTTTGTACCCCATTACCTTCAATATAAATCATACCAAGCTCATAATAAGAATTCGGATAATTATCTTTTACGCCTTTAGAGAACCATTCTATAGCTTCTTTATAATCTCTTTTAACATAAATACCCTTATTATAACATATACCTACGTTATTAATACCAGTTAAATTCCCTAATAACGCTGATCTTTTATACCATTCAAAAGCTTTTTTAAGATCTTTTTCTACCCCTAAACCGTAATTATACATATACCCCATGCTACACATAGCATTAGAATCATCAAATTTTATAGCTTTTTTATAGCATTCAATACTTTTTCTATAATCTTTTGTAACACCATTCCCATTAAGATACATATTCCCTATTGAATAAATAGCATATACACTACCTAATTCAACAGCTTTTTTATATAACTCTAATGCTTTTTTATAATCCTTTTTTACTCCTAACCCAAATTCATAGAACGCACCTAATTTCTGTATTCCAAAAGGATCATCCAAATTAGCAGCTTTTGAATAATAATCATACGCTTTTTTAATATCTTTTGGTACTCCATATCCCCTCTCATACATAAACCCCATAAAACTATAAGATTTTGGTAATTTATATTCCATCGCTTTTTTACACCATTCTATAGCTTTATTATAATCTTTTTTTACTCCCTTCCCGGATAAATAAAATAATGATAACCCATATATCCCTAAAGGCTCATTTTTTTTAACAGCAAGCATTATTAGTTTTAATGCTCTAGAATAATTTCTTTCAACTCCTCTAGCACCTAAATATAAATAAGCTAAATCTACTATTGCTTTCACTGACCCATTTTTTATTGCTTTACTATAATAGAAAAAAGATAAACCATAAACTTGTTTACCATGCAGATCATATAGTTCACCTAAACTTCTTAAGACCCTATGATCAGTTTTATTATTAGCTTTCTTAAGCCATATTTCAGCTTTATCTAAATCTTTTGTTATACCCTTGGCATCCATATAGAATCTACCAAGATAATACATACTCTCTCTATCGCCTTTTTGCGCTTGTTTATAAAATAAATTAAAGATCTCTTTATACTTCTTTTGTTTTATTAAATAAGTATAATGATCATTATTACTATCTTTTAATATAACTTCTAGTTCTTTATCAGTTATTTTAGAATCACTAGTTATATTCAAATTTACTTTATCCTGTAAAGATTCTCTATACTTTACCTTTTCTATAATAACTTTTGTTATTTTTTCTTTACCATATAGAGTTTCTTTAACTTTATCTCTTAAAGGATCTACTGCCGGCTCTAAAAATATATATACCAATAATGGTACAATTACTGCTGTAAATATTCCAACTACAATAATTATCAACTTAGATTTTTTTTCCATCTATTTCCCCTTTTTTTTTCACGCCTATAATTTTAAATATCAAATCTCATTTAAGATAATGTAATTTCGTATATTTAGTCAAATATATAAAAAAAACATTTGCAATTAAAATTCATTATATATAGAATCTAATTGAAAATAATTTGCAATAAAAATGAAAACTATTCCCAGAAACAAGAAATACCGAGTAACAAAACAAAGAGAGCTAGTTCTTAGTACTCTTAAAAATCTATACACTCACCCAACAGCTAAGGAGCTACACAGCATAATAAGCAAAGATTTCCCTGATATATCTATGAGCACAGTATACAGGAACCTACAATTCCTTAATGATAATAATTTAATAATCAAACTAAAAACTAAAAACAAAAAAACAAGATATGACGGTAATACTAATAATCATATACACCTTATCTGCACAAAATGTAATAAGATAATAGATATATATGAGGATATAGATATCGTATCTAAGGCGATAAAAAATAACGGGTTTAAGATAAACTTAAATCACCTGGAACTCCCGGGTCTATGTAAAGATTGTATTTTATAACTATATATACTATGGAAGATTTTAACTATGATGAAGATTACGCATGTAATCAATTAACAATCGGCGGCAAAGCCCCTGATTTCGATCTAGAAGGATATTTTAAAGGTGATAAAAAGAGGTACTCTCTTGAGGATTATAAAGGTAAATGGAAAATCCTATTTTTCTATCCGCTTGATTTCACATTCGTGTGTCCTACAGAACTACTTGAAATGAGTAAACGGTACAAAGAATTTGAAAACCTTAACACACAAATCCTAGGTATAAGCGTTGATAGTGTTTACTCACATGAAGCTTGGTCTAAAGAGATCGGCGACCTCAACTACCCTTTATTAAGCGATATGACAAAACTAACAAGCTTCGATTATAATGTTTTATTACACGAACAAGGTATAAGCTTGAGAGGTGCTTTTATTATCAGCCCCGATAATATACTAAAATCTTATACTATCAATGATTTAGAGGTAGGTAGAAGTATTGATGAACTACTTAGGATATTACAAGCTTTTCAAACCGGTGAACTATGTCCTGTCGGTTGGAAGAAAGGAGATAAAACCCTTGGTAAAGCATAAATTCCTCACCCTATTAAATTTAGGGTGTTTTTTATTTTTTTAAAATTTATATTATGACTAAACTAAATGAAATATATAAATGTAATGTATGTGGTAACACTGTAAGTATTGTTAATACAGGGATAGGAGAACTTGTATGTTGCGGGATACCTATGGAACTTGTTAACGTGAACTCAGTAGATGCTACTTTAGAAAAACATGTCCCAGTTATAGAAAAAACTGATACCGGGATAAAGGTAAAAGTAGGTAGTATCGCTCATCCTATGACCGAAGACCATTATATCCAATGGATAGAAGTTGTCTCTGATAAGCTATCTTACAAGAAATTTCTTAAACCCGGTGATACCCCTGAAGCGTTGTTTAATATACAAACTAATAAGATAACCGTAAGAGCGTACTGTAATCTACATGGGTTATGGAAAAATAATTCTTAACTTCTTTTAATATGAATAAAACTATCGAAGAAGCTTTAAACAAACAGATAAACGCGGAACTTTTTTCATCGTATCTGTATTTATCCATGGCATCCTATTTCGAGACTATTAATCTAACGGGGTTTTCTAAATGGATGAAACTACAAGCCGAGGAAGAACTAACACACGCGATGAAATTCTTTGATTATGTTAATAATAGAGGTGGCAAGGTTATACTAGACCAAATAGATAAACCGGAAACAGAGTTTTCTTCCCCTTTGAATGTGTTTAAAAAAATCTATGAACACGAACAACTTGTTACCGAAAAGATAAACAATCTTTATAAACTCTCATTAGATTATAGTGATTACGCGTTCCAGTCGTTCCTAAAATGGTTTATCGATGAACAAGTAGAAGAAGAATCTTCTGTATCTGATATAATAGAGAAAATTAAGCTTGCAGGCGAATCCGGTCCCGGGTTATTTATGGTTGACCAAGAACTATCAAAAAGAAGCATTAAATGATGAAAGAACTACTAATAGATATTAATAGTCTAGTTAATAGCCCTATAAAAAAAATAGTAGACAAAAAAATGTCCGGGTTTAGACGTATACTTGATAAAAAAAACGAAAATATTTTGTTCTCTGAGTTATGTTTTTGTTTACTTACAGCTAATTTTAATGCCAAGCGCGCTATTCATATCCAAAATAAAATCAAATCCGGGTTTAAGCATCTATCCAAAGAAGAGCTTGCGTCAAGACTCAAAGAGCTAGGGCATAGGTTCCCTAACGCAAGATCTAAATATATAGTCGAGGCACGTAAACATGATATAAAAAAAATATTGGATACATATAAAGACGAGAAAAAAATAAGGGAATGGTTAACTGAGAACGTTTTAGGGTTAGGGTTCAAAGAGTCAAGCCACTATTTAAGGAACATAGGTTTTATCAATATAGCTATCATAGATTTTCATATAATTGATATTTTAGTAAAAAATAATTTGATCATACAGCCTAAAACACTTACAAAACAGAAATACATAGAGATAGAAAATATTTTATCTATAATCGCTAGGAAAAGTCGTCTTAATCTAGGTGAACTAGATTTCTATCTATGGTATATGGAAACAAAAAAAATACTAAAATAATCTATACATCTTAGTTTATTTAGTATTTGAATTACTGATGTAAGTTTATATAACTAAAAACTTAACAACTAAAAGCGTATCAGTATAAAAAATATTTTTTCCTTGATAAAAGTATAGTTTGAAGTAAAATATAATACGTAATAAAAAATTTTTATGCCACGGTAGCTCAGATGGTTAGAGCGTGGGAATCATAACCCCAAGGTCGGCAGTTCAATTCTGCCCCGTGGCAAGTGTAAAGCAGAGCTAGACTAGATTCTTAGATTACAATATCCCAATGATACTACTCTCTTACCACAGCAATCATCTTTCCACTAAATCTTTCTAACACATCATCAATCATACAAATTTATTTAATCTCTTTAATTAAAAAAAAATTTTTACTTTTATTTATTAATTACGTAATATTAGTATATTAAATTTATATAAACTGATGTCAAAAAAGATAGGTATTGTTTTAGGGGGTGGCGCTGCAAGAGGGTATGCACATATAGGTATACTAAAAGCGTTTTATGAGAACAATATTATTCCTGATTATATTGCCGGCACCAGTATGGGCGCGATTATAGCGGCTTTGATATCTATAGGTATGACTCCTCATGAGATAGAAGAAAAGACCAAATATATCAAACTTATCGATATGTTTGATATAAAGCTCTCAAAAGCTGGTTTGATACCAGGCGATAAAGCTATACAAGCTTTAAAAAAACTGATCGGGTATAAACTGATAGAAAAAACAAAAATCCCTTTACGTATCTGTGCTGTCGATATCGAGAGATCAAAGAAAGTCTTCTTTAAGGAAGGTAGAATAATTAATGCTGTAAGAGCTTCTATAAGTGTCCCCGGCATATTTACACCATTTAAATACAAAAATTCATTATATATTGATGGCGGTGTAATGAGTAATTTACCTATTGAAGCTTTAGACGAATTCAAATGTGATAAAAAAATAGCTATAAGTGTTAGAAAAACTAAATCAGGCAAAACCCTATATAGAGAATATATAAAATCTAACAAAGGTTTTTTTGGTAAGCTGAGATACACAAGGCTCAAGCTTATCTCTGATATCCTTAAAAGAAGTTACGATATAATAATGAGCGAACAAGAGAAAAGATCGAAAGAGAAATATCCTGAATGTAAGATCTTTATACCTGTCATGAAAGATATCGATTATATCGATTTCAACAAAAAAACAGAAATAATAAAAAAAGGGTATGAAGAAGGGCTAAGGATGGTACGAGTTATACGGGCCCATAATTAATTCTTCTGTCTCCTCCAAACCTATACAACTATCAGTTACCGAGACACCGTACTTTAAACTAGAAGATATTTTTTGGTTCCCCTCTTTTAAATTACTCTCTAACATCAACCCAACAATATTTTTATCACCATCATTTATTTGACCCCATACATTCTCCCATACATCACTTTGTAACCTATGATTTTTATAACTATTAGCATGACTACAATCAACTATAATCCTTGGTTTAATATTATGCTCTTTACAACACTCTCCAGCGTATCTTATATCCTTAGAACTAAAATTAGTGTTATTCTCTCCGCCACGTAATATTATATGTCCGTACTTGTTACCGCTAGTTTTAACTATAGATACGTTCCCTAACTGATCCATCCCCATAAAATAATGAGACGATAAACATGATTTTATAGCGTTAATAGCAACATCAAGATTACCTTGTGTCCCATTTTTAAACCCAACAGGCATAGATAACCCACTAGCTAGCTCCCTATGTGTTTGAGACTCGGTCGTCCTAGCGCCGATAGCACACCATGATATCAGATCAGAATAATACTGGATAACTATAGGACCTAACACTTCTGTCGCAGCCGGCACCCCCATCCCATTTATATCTATGAGTAGCTTCCTTGATATATTGATACCTTTATTTAAATCATAAGACGAATCGAGATACGGGTCGTACACCAACCCTTTCCAGCCGATAGTGGTTCTTGGTTTCTCAAAATACGTCCTCATTATCAACACCAGCTTATCAGCTACTCTATCAGATATATTTTTTATAAACTTAGCGTACTCTAACGCCTCATCATAATCATGGATAGAACAAGGCCCTGTTATAACCAGCTTCCTTTTATCGGCACCATCGATAATATCCTGCACTATCCCTCTTGTATTATATACAGTCTCACTCGCCTTTTCAGTTATTCTGAGCTTCTCAAAAACCTCATTAGGGCTAGGTACTTTAATAAAAGATTTAATACGAGTGTTATTGATATTATTTCTCATTATATTTCCTATAGGTTATAAAACTGGTAGGTGTCTCCCATAACTTTATCTCATAAACAGGCAAAACTTTTTCTAGTTTACCCCATATAAAAACACATAAATTCTCTGTGCTTGGCACCGCTATCAAATCATTCAAATGTTTATGATCAAGATACTTAATAACATTCTCTTTAACTATCCTTTTTATCTCACAAAAATCATAAGCTATACCATTAGACAAATCTATATCAGCCTTAACAGATACATGTAATCTATAAGTATGACCATGTAACGATTCACATGACCCGTTATAGTTAGGTAAAAAATGTGATGCATGGAACGCAAACTCTTTAGTTATAATCATTTTCTATATTTTATTAAACTAGATACAGTCAAAATAACATCTTTATGTTCTTTTATATCATGTACTCTCAAATAATCAGCACCATTATATACACATATACTACTAGCAGCCAACGTTTTTATCGCTCTACCCTTTATATCGCCACCCAAAAACGATTTCCTTGAAGGTGATATAAACAGCTCACACCCTAGATCTTTAAACTCATCTAACCTGTTAATAACTTCAAAACTCGGTACAGGGTCATCAGAGAGGAAATACCCCATCCCGGGATCAAGGATAATATTATCCCTTTTAATCCCGTTACGTACCGCATACCGGATCCTCTCGATAAAAAATTTTTTTATATCGTTAACTATATCATTATAAATTTTCCTGGTAAAAGTTGTCCTTGGTGTATCATCTTTAGAGTACATCAAAACTATCTTACAATCATACCCAGCGACCATCCTGGCCATACCCGGATCACCTCTCAACGCAGTTATATCATTAATAATTTTAACGCCTTTCTCTAAACACATCTTAGCTACAACAGATTTATAAGTATCAACAGATATATCTATACCATTCAACCCCTCAATAACAGGTAAAACCCGCTCCATCTCATCTAACACTGATACGTCTTTGGAGTTAATCCCAGAAGCTTCGCCACCGATATCTATAATCTCAGCACCTTCCTTGATCATCTTTTTAGCTCTTTTGAGCGCTTTATCGTACGTATTATACTCACCACCGTCAGAGAACGAATCAGGTGTAACGTTAAGTATACCAACAAGCTTACAGATTTTTTGTGTCATATAGAATATTTAAATTTGCTCATTAAACTTATAGTTTGACCACCCACTCTACCGTCACCTATGACTGTATCATCTATTTTAGTTACAGGCAAAATAGAACTGGTAGTATTAGTTATAAAAACCTCATCACTATTTAATATATCATTTAATTTACAATCTTTCTCTATAACTTTTGTTATCTTAAAAACTTTTTTTCTTGTTATACCTTTAAGTATATTAGTTTTAGTTGTATAAACCTTTTGGTTTTTTATCCAAAAAACATTTGATTTACTCCCTTCTCTCACAACCCCGTCTTTATCAACTAATAACACCTCATATACGCCCATTTTCTCCGCGTATTTCTTCGCTATTAAAGACGCCAAGCAATTAAGTGTTTTAATCCCGGGCATAAACCGTTCTATCCCGTAGGTTAGCACACTTATCCCGTTCCTATACCACTTATCAGGATGTGCGACCAGAGGTCTAGCCCATATAATAATATCATCCTCAGTAACGATAATTTTTAGTCTAACATCCTTTATCTCCTCTCTCGCTTTTATTTGGTTGACATACCCAACAATATCTTGTTTCGGCCACCTGATTTCAAGTTGTATCCTATCAGCAGAATAAAAAAGCCGCTCTATATGGGCTTCTAGACAAAACAGCTCACCTTTATAGGTCCTTAGAGTCTCATATACTCCATACCCACACATAAACGCGTCATTCAATGGTGATATCTTAAAATCTTCATCCCTGTAAAACTCCCCATTATGGTATATCATAAACTATAAAACGAAAACAAATATATGATTATATGTATCTAGCTACTAACGTTACAAGCTCAGTCAACCTTGTAGCATACCCCCATTCGTTATCATACCACGATAAAAGCTGCACGTATTTACCGCCCACCACTTTCGTTGTCATAGTATCTATGATAGAAGACCGCGGATCAGTTTTGAAATCGATAGACACCAAAGGCTCATCAGATATCCCGAGCACATCTTTCAGCCTATCAGTTTTAGAAGCTCTAAGTAGCACACTATTTATCTCATCCGGAGTAGTCTCCTTTTTCAGTACTAACCTCATATCAGCGCACGAAGAGGTAGCTATAGGCACCCTGAACGCCATCCCATCCAATTTCCCTTTCAAGGAGGGCAATATAAGAGAAGTAGCCTTGATACTACCTGTCGTAGTAGGGATAACAGACTGGACAGCGCTCCTCGCTCTACGTAAATCTCTACCGGTATTATCTAGAAGATTCTGTGAGGTCGTAAAAGAATGTATAGAAGATATAATAGCGTTCTCGACACCAAACACCTCATCTAACACCATCAACACGGGCGCTATACAATTAGTTGTACAAGAAGCGTTAGACACCACATCGTGCTCAGGTTTCAGTTGGTCTTCGTTGACACCTATAACAAAAGTAGGCGTATCATCTTTCATCGGTGCTGATACTATAACCTTCTTCGCGCCACATTCAATATGCTTATGCGCGAGCTCATAAGACGTGTTCTTGCCAGTTGCATCGACTACTATATCTATATCAAGCTCTTTCCATGGGTAATCATCTTGCTCAGCTATCAATAAAACCTCGTTACCGTTCACTACTAAACTACTCTCTTTCACCTGTACCTCAGCGTCTAGCTTACCGTGTAACGAATCATATTTAAGTAGATGCCCTCTTAGTTTCGGGTCTATTCTCCTTGTATTTATAGCTTGTACCTGTGCTTTAGTATTAGAGATAAATTGGCGATGTACATTCCGACCTATACGTCCATACCCGTTAATAGCGACACGTATCATAATATTAATAATTTTAAGTATAAACAGAAAAAATATATATGATATATAGAAGAAAAACAATTTTTTTAAGACAAAAATGATATCCCAGGATAGAAGCCCAAACAAAGATAAAGGTATAACCTGTTTCTCTAGTACTAAACGCTATCCAACACCAAAAAAAAATTTATACTTTTTTCCCGGCCGAACAATACTTTCGTTTTAACTCCATATCTCGAACTTATAATGTTCTACATGCATATCTCCTTTTCGTATATCTTAACTAAAGTCTAGGTTTTATATAAAATTTTTCGAGTAGCCCCGAAATATTATTACAATGTTAGTATGAGCTACAATTTAAAATTTTATTAAACGATCTTAATATGCTATAATATGAAGAATAAAACGATTATTTTTTTTGATACTTGAACATAGTCCAAACACACATCATATGTTTCATCCTTTCTCTAATCCCATCATGTTTATGGCTATTTTTTTGGTGGTCCAAAGACAACCATAAAGAACCACCAAAAGTTATCATCAAATCGATCTTCTTAGGTGTAATTTGCGCTATCTTACTATTCCCGTTCCGGTATTCATTTCTCGGGATACACTGGGGATACGTTATCGTTATAGCCGCTTTTATAGAAGAGCTACTAAAATCTATCGCTGAAATATATATACTAGAAAAACACTCCAAAGAGCTCGATCAAGTTATAGATGGGATAATATACGGTGTATCTATCGCGATGGGGTTCGCGTTAATCGAAAATATTATCTATCTGATAGAGATAATGAAAGACGAAGGCTTGAGTAGCACCTTTTATACAACATATTTTATCAGAAGTGTTATAACAACCTTCGCACATAGCCTATTTACAGCCAGCTTTGGGTTCGCTTACGCGCACGCGTATTTATACCCAAACAAAAAAAAGGGATTAGGTGTCCTAGCTACAATAAAAAATATTATCCTACTTAAAATAGTTTTCAAAAATATCAGTATATCATCTAAGCAGCTGATCATCATCGGGGTATTCACCTCTATTTACTCACATCTAGTATTCAATCTAATAGTAACGCTCAAACATATTAATATCTCGTTTCTGTTACCTTTAAGTATAGTTATTACAGGATGGTATATATCAAAAAAATTTAACGCTAGTAAATACAAAACGGTTATTACTAAAAAAGTATCACCATTAAAACTCCTTTCTATGATTTGAATTAATAATTTTGCATTATTTGGGTTTAATAGTATCAGCTAGCGAAATAACCACGGTATATACATAAAAAAACTTGACAATATTTTACTTACTTAAAAAATTCGCTTTACACATCACCATATATTTTTTATAATCGCGGAGACAAAAATAAAAAAGGTAAATTGTATTGACATAAATTAAGTAAACTTTTAATATACATGCCTTTATTAAGATCATTAAAAATCACTGAAATTAGAGAGTATCTTGGATATTTTATTAAATATTCAAGACGACTCTCTGACTTATTGGACACAATGATCAAACTATCTTTTTATAGCTACCGGATACAGCAGATAAAATATTATCTCTTGTTTCGGTATCTATAAAAAAGAAAATCATCAAAAAAAAAGTTTTTTTAAAGTTCTTTAAAAAAAAAGGAGATTATAATGGAAACAAAAGTAAAAAAACGTAGCTTCCTTTTAAAGGGCCCAGGGAAATGGGTATGGTTTTGGCTACCGTTCATCTTCATATTCATATGGAGGATACTACACTCCGTATGGAAGAAGCACCAAAGGAATATGGAGAAGCTGAGAAACAAGAAAACCCCATTCAAAAAGAAAAGAGCAATAATCATCAGGTATGTGGTTATTGTAGGGTTCATAATGTTTCTGGCATACAATATACCGGTGTACTGGAAAGTAGCCAAAAGAATAGATGAAAAGCTTGGGATATCGAGCATGACATCTACTTGGTTCAGCTCAACCCTGAAAAGGAAAGAGATAGCTGAAAAACCGAAAGTTGACCCCAAAGGGACACCGAAAGTTGCCCCCAAAGGGACACCGAAAGTTGACCCCAAAGGGACACCGAAAGTTGACCCCAAAGGGACACCGAAAGTTGACCCCAAGATCACTCCCCCCAAAGGGATCGACAAAAAAACGCTTCAAAAGCTTATCGCTGAAGAAGTGGAAAAGATCAAAAAGGATTTAGCTCAGAAAAACGCTGAACGTGAAAAGAAGGACAAAAAAGAATTGAAAGAGCTCAAAACCAAGGAAAAAGGGTATAAGGAGGCGAACAAGAAACTAGAAGACAGGATCTCAGGTTTACTGTCTAAGATAAATAAGCTCAAAAAAAAGCTCAAAAATGTTGCTAAAGGAGAAGCAAAAGATCTTCTCAATCAAGTACAATTACTAAGAAAGGCAGTACAAAAAAAAGCAAACCTTGCCTCTGCCTCTAAAAATAAATACGAGAATACCCTTGAGAAGTTGAAACTTCTCACAAAGAAATACAAAAAGCTAGAAAATCAAAAGACCGTGAAGAAGGTCTATGATGATGTAGCTGAAGACTTTAGAAAAGCCCATGGAAAAGTACACTTAAGTAAAGAAGAAATCAAAGTGTACGACAAAGCAGATGGGTTTTGGATAAAATACAAAAAGAAAGAAATCCATCAATCTCAACTACATGCACAAATAAATGTAAACAAATTCTTTTACTATTACAAAAAAAATGGTAAAAGACACGTTTTGTACATGCCATTCAGAATGCGCATGAAACTAGCAAAAGAAATAATAATAGGTGGTATAACCTATAAGTTTATGAAAATAAACAAAAATGTGTTCTCCTATTATTGTAGAGAGAACAAAGTGTGTGTTCCACTGTTATTGTCTCCATCAGGAAAATGGACATACAACTCCAAATTGTTCAATAAAGATGGAGAACCACTGGACCAAACGTCAACAGAGCTGGTTCTAAACGAACAGCTGAACAACGCGGAGATATATATCTCCTACAAAACGGAGACAAAACCGTTTTTTAGAAACCAAAGGCACGAATAAACGTGCTTGAATCCAATAAGTCTTTCAAGCCCATTTCTAATTTTATATAATGGGCTTTTTTTATATAAAATACTAAATAAGTTCATTTATATTTGACTTAGGAAACCCACTATGATAGATTCGAATCCTTGCAAACTGTATAATGTTCTTTTAAACCATCTTTTTAGAAAGTGTTTTGATGATTTCCAAAAAACATAAATCATTAAAACAACTTTCTGTAAAAACTAAAAATACGAGTTTACAAGAATTTTTGTAGGAGAGCTAACCATGAAAAAGAACTTGCAAAGTAAAATAATGAAGTATTTCATCCTAGGTATATGTCTTGTTCTTGTAGGTATGATGGGGCTAGAGTTCTTCGGGATCAAACCTGGCAACAAAAGCGGGAAACCTGATAGAAGCGCGAAAGAAAAAGAGAAAAGAGAGCAAGAGAGAAAAGAGAAAGAGAGAAGAGATAAAGAAGCAAATAAGATGCTTATGGGTAAATCCCTACCAAAAAATTATAACACGATAAAAAATCTTCTCTTAATCTATAGAGACAAGATCCAATCAGGTGAGCTGGTCCCCGAATCGGAGATCGAAGCTAAATATGTTAGTAAATACGAGCTAAAGAACAAGATACTACCTAAATACATCAAACGTAAAAACGGGTACGTGTATATCCCCGAGGCTACCATCAACAAGATGATAACCCAAAACGAGCTAAAAGAACGATATATAACAAGAAAAGAATTAGGAGAGAAATACCTTCTAATAAGCTATGTGGAAGAAAATTTCTTGCCTAAAAGTTTGGTAGAGAAAAAATACGTACTAAAAGGTAAAGAGATTAAAGGTTTAAGTATACCTAAAGGGTATATCTCTGAACGCGATCTCAAAAAAAACTATCTCTCTAAAGAGGTAGTCCTAAAGGATTACGTTAAAAGAGGTAGTACGCCTAAAGGGTATATCCCCAAAAACGTATTAAAACTATATATAAAGAAATCTGATATATATAGTAACTGGCTACCAAAAAAAACTGTGAAAGAAAATTACGTATCTAAAAAGACCGTAGCTGAAAAATTCGTACCACGCTCGGTTTTAACAAAATATATACCTAAGAGTATAGTTCAATCCGAGTATATCAAAAAAGATATCCTTGATAAGGACCATATACCAAAGAGCTTACTAGATAAAGATTATATCAGTAAAGCTAAGCTACAAAGGCTTTACACTAAAAACGATATAATAGCTAAAAAGTATATATCTAAAGATAAGCTCAAAAAAAGGTATATCTCAAAAAAACGGATCAAAAGGAGGTACCTAACAAAAAAATACGTAAAAGCTAACTACAAAACCAACTACGAAGTTAGCAACAACTATTTTTCTGCACACCATGTAAAGACACATTTCATAGACAGGAAAACACTCAAAACCGAGTATATACATAAAAACGAAATAAAGAGTTTTTATGTTAGAAAAGATGAGATCCAAAAAACACTGAAAAAGGATCTCCTATCAAGAGATAAGAGTATCAATCTCTTGCGAAACAAGATAGTTGAGCTCGAAGCTAAATACCTAAAACAGGTAAAAACGCTTAACAAAGAGCTAGAGAGAAACATCAGACTGCTACGATCACAAAAACGGTCGAAACGTAAGCTGAAAAAAAGTATAAAAAAACTTAAAGACTACGTTAAAGACCAAACAGATAAAGGTAATATATTCAAAAAAGAGTTTCTAAGTAATGATTACCTTATCTCTTTCAAAGAGATGGACACAGATAAAGGGTTCTATGAAAGGATCAACACCGATATAGATATAAAAATCTATAACGATCTGTCGTTCGAAATACACGGTAACCCCTACACCTACCGTGATATATCAGCGCACCCTGAAACCGGTAGCGGGTATATCGACCTAGGCCAGAAAGGTAAATTCTATCTACCGATCTGGATACGGCTGGTCAATTTCCCGGATATGATAACGATCAAAGGCCAGCGATACGAGATCTGCAACTCCACATGCCCTAACGGTAAAATATATAGGGATATATATTCTAACAAACTTCTGCATATCTATTACGATATGAGCGGTAAAAAATGGGCTGTCTTTGAGAAAGGTGGAATTAATATAGAAAAATCAAAGATTTTTAATTCTATTCTTTCCAAAACCGATGCTAAGGTAATTTGCGAGTATAAAGAGATAGAGATAATATACTGGCAAGCAAAGAAAAAGAAATAGTTTTTACAGATCAAGGCTCTCCCATATATCCTTTCCCCGGGCGAGCCTTTTTTTACCATGCTTCCTACTACTTATTCATATCGCTTAAATCACTAAACTCCTTAGTGAAGCAAATTAACTAAATATACAATTTCTATTAGAAATATTTTTCATCAAGGGTCAACACATTTTTTTGGTAATGGGAAAAAACATATTGCATTTATGTCAACTAATACTGTATATTATCTTACCGATCATTAAAAAGAAGATAAAAAGCGGGGAGAACTCTGAAAGAAATATATTTTTTTTTAGAGTTACTCCTAGACTTACACAATTTTTTTTTGTATTTTTTGTATATTTTTTATGAATTACAAAAAGTACTGAAATTATAAATTAGACAAACAAATTTCACAAACAATAATTGAAAAATTTTTAAAAAAAAAGGGGAAAAAAATGAAGTTTTTAGTTATAAGCATAAGCATACTTATATGTTGCAGTTGCGTAACAGGCAACAAAGATTTCTATGATAAGAGCTCTGTTATCAAAGAGGTAAGCACTAAGCCTCAAACTCTTTCTGAAAAAGACATAGAAAAAGAGTTAGCTTCTATCAAGGAAGTACGGTATACGGTAAACTACAAGACTAAATGCCAGTATCCGCAAGTAGTGCTCCCTGACGGATCACTAAAAGAATATATAGCGTGTTTTAGCCCTAACGATAGTAAGATATACATGTTTAGGGAAGAAGACTACAACTCGCAAAAAAAAGAGATAATGGCGGTTTTGTTACCGATAAGGATACCGCAAAGGACAAGACCTAATGAGATAATATCTCATTACACACTGAAAATTGATACAACTCCTGAAAAAATAAAAAGAGAGTTCGTTAAAAAGGATATCTCTTTACCGGTAACGGTCGTCTTCGAGTCAGGTCAGTTTCAATTAACTGACATGAACGGAATAAATTACAAAATCAGCTGGATCCTTAACAGCTGGCAAAAAGAGTTAGGGTTCGCGAGTAAATGTTACATAAGTGGGAAACTAACACTTAATAACAACAAAAAAACTTGTTACCTGATAAAAGACGGTGACAAGCTAAAAGTAGTATACAAAAAAAAATAATTGTGTAGGAAAGTATTGGCGGAGGTATATAATAACTCCGCCGTGTATTATAATGCTAAAGACTTTTTCCTTAAAAAATTGTTTAAGGACAAAATCTTTATTATGAATAAATAAATTTTATGAACACTATTACCGCTGATCCTATATTGAAAAACCAGGAAAGCCGCTTCGATAATACAGATAAATCTGTAATATTAGAAGCGAAACCAAAAGAAATAGGTAAGATATCCAATATAACTCGTGATCAAATTCTTAGTACTCTTCATAGAAACAGGAAATTATTTGATAAAAAATACGATATAAAACAAAAAAGTTTATACGTAAAGATACTCGCATCAGAAGGGTTTATAAATGAACCACAGAAAAAAGAGCTCTTAGCTAATATCAAAGATATTAAAAGTATTGATTTAAAAGACTATATCGTATCTAATGACAAAGATTTCGATAAAAAGGTATCCAAACTTATATCAACAATAAAAAATTTCAGCAGTAATATAAACAATAAAAAATATTTCAATAAAAGCAAGCTAAAGAAATATTTAGACAATTTAGTTCAATACGGGTATTTAGAGGAATATCAGATAAAACCTATCTTGAAATGCAAACCTAAAGACAGATCAAAGATCCTAATAGAGAGTATAGTATTTACAACTAACCCTAAACTAAAGCTATACACAGAGAACATTGATAACTCTCTCCTAAAAGAGAATTTATGTATCTCTAAAGATAGTGTTTTTCAGGTTAGTGATGAGATGAAAAAGAATATCGATTATATCAATAGTGATACAGGTAAAAACGATAACATTAATAAACATTTTATTAAAATCGCTAATATACAGCAGTATATAAAAGATCTAGATAGTACTAAAAATATATCAGACAAAAAAGCTTTCTTACAAAAACAAGAGGAGCTAGGATATATACCAAAACACTTTATTGAGCAATTAAAAAATATAGATTTCAGTTTGAATGATATTAAAATCTTAATCAAAAAGACTGTATTAAAAGAGTCTATAGAATCTTTTTGGGACGAGAAACTCAAACTGGTTACAAACGCAGTAAACAGGGAACACCCATCTTTCGGGGTAAGGATAAAAGATATAGAAACAGTAATAACAGTTTTAACCCAAGCAGAGAAAAACGCTAACCAAGGCAGCATAAAAGCTGAAAAAACCTTAATAGCGATCACTGATCAACTCATATTATCAGGTATTTTAGCTCCTGAATCATTACCTATAGGAGACAATAGAGATAAAGGGATCAAAGATTATACATCTAATTTAATTAGATCTCTTAAAAAAGAACGTAAAAAATCATTAGATATCTTAGCTGATCAAGTCAATAATAGGCAAAGGGATCTAGAAGAAGGGAATGAGACTAATTATTTATATTCAGTATGCGAACTATTTTGTAATATCAAATCAGCCGGAGATTTCAAACTCGTAAAAGAAAGGCTTAAAGGGTTATTATCAAAATCAACAAATAGTTTTAAAAGTATAGTTGATATAGATAACCTCGATAGAAATGATATAAAGATCCTTGGGCTTATGACAACACATCTACTTAAAAACAAGGATATAGTATTCCATAATACCTATAAAGGGCCTAACCCTATTATAAGCACAATACAAAATATGGTATCAAAAATAACAGATTCTAATACCGGGAAGACTCTGGTACTTGCTTTTCTTATAGGAGCGCTAGTTTGTCCTACAGCGTTAGCTAAAGAAGCTTCTAATGATAAAGGAGATGAAACCGATCAAACAAATAAAACTAATGATAAAAATGAACCTCCTATGGAAGTAGATTCAATAAAGGAAAAAGATTCTGGCCCTAATTTTAATGCTGGAGCAGACAATAATAAATATGACCCACTTGTGGATAATACAGAAGATATAGACCCAGAGAATATTGATAAAAACGAAGAAGATAAACCTAACAATCTTCAAACGGCTATAGTAGATCTAAATATAGTAGATCAAAAAGAAGTTATTCCTAACAATCTTCAAACGGCTATAGTAGATCTAAATATAGTAGATCAAAAAGAAGTTATTCCTAACAATCTTCAAACGGCTATAGTAGATCTAAATATAGTAGATCAAAAAGAAGTTATTCCTAACAATCTTCAAACGGCTATAGTAGATCTAAATATAGTAGATCAAAAAGAAGTTATTCCTAACAATCTTCAAACGGCTATAGTAGATCTAAATATAGTAGATCAAAAAGAAGTTATTCCTAACAATCTTCAAACGGCTATAGTAGATCTAAATATAGTAGATCAAAAAGAAGTTATTCCTAACAATCTTCAAACGGCTATAGTAGATCTAAATATAGTAGATCAAAAAGAAGTTATTCCTAACAATCTTCAAACGGCTATAGTAGATCTAAATATAGTAGATCAAAAAGAAGATATTCCTAACAATCTTCAAACGGCTATAGTAGATCTAAATATAGTAGATCAAAAAGAAGATATTCCTAACAATCTTCAAACGGCTATAGTAGATCTAAATATAGTAGATCAAAAAGAAGATATTCCTAACAATCTTCAAACGGCTATAGTAGATCTAAATATAGTAGATCAAAAAGAAGATATTCCTAACAATCTTCAAACGGCTATAGTAGATCTAAATATAGTAGATCAAAAAGAAGATATTCCTAACAATCTTCAAACGGCTATAGTAGATCTAAATATAGTAGATCAAAAAGAAGATATTCCTCATATTACTAAAGAACCAACAGTAACAGTAAAGAGGCAAAAAATACCTATAGACCTAGGTAAAAATAGGGATAAAAATCTAAGTGCAGAGATTGATCCAAAATACAAAACAGAAGAAACTCCTACAAATGATACAACTCCTACAAATAATAAAGAAGATCAATTATTAATTAATAAACTAAAAGAAAATGGAGGAATAGATAATTTAGGAGAAGATGGAATAGCAGTAGTTGAAAAAGGATCAGAAGGATCAGGTTACCCCATAAAACTTAATACACCTGATGAAGCTACACCTAATAATAAATACGCGCAAGATACTCTCAATAAAATTTTGAATAAAGAAGAAAATATCGCAAAACCTACAAAGGAAATAATAGAGGAAAAAATAGGAGGAAAAGACGAATATTTAAAATCAGATTCAATATGTAACAACGATGCTAACTTCAAAGAAGAATTAGATATTTTGAATCCAAAAAAAGATTCAACAGTAAACATAAAGCCCTCTGAAAGATTTGAATCAAAAAGGATGTCTAATAACGATAGCAACTATGATGAAGAGATAAATATGTTTTAATCAAAGAATAGTTCAAAAAATTAGTATTTAAAAAATATATCGTAATAAAGATACTTTAAATAAAGTATCTTTATTTTTGCGACATAATATTTTTTAATTTAAGCAACATCTTTTTTTTTGGGTTTTCTTGTAACCTAAAACCTATTGCAAGTTTTTGTTTAGAGATAGACGTTTTTAGCCTGTTTACATATACAAGATTTATGATTTATTCAAACTGTTAATATACAATTGACTTTTACACTTTTGAATGGTATTAAATAGGAGTAGAATGGAGTATATATCTCAAGCTATAACAAATTTTATTCTTAAAAAACATTTTATGAGAATGACAGCTATTGAAAATAAACCGGCAGATACTAGTTACAAAGAAAATTATCCTAATCTTTCATCAAAAACTGAAGCACTATATAAAAATACTATTGAAGGTATAGTAAATAATACCTGTAATAATTTAGAAGATTTATCATCAACACTTAGGTTTGAAACTGAGTTTTTAGATGATAATCAAAAAAATGAGATTTTAGTTATCTCACAATCTATAGATTGTCTATATGATCCGACTAAAAGTGTTGGTAAGTTATCAGAGGACTATTTATCAGTTATTAGCTTTTTGAAAAAGCATAACAATTCGAGGATACCTCTAAAGTATAGAAAAGAGATTTTTGTTAATGCGCTAAAAAATGGTTTAATAAGCAAAAATGACGCAAAAAAGATCAATAATGGATCTAGTAAACTAAAATCATTTAGTGATACATTAATGGACAGTTTAGAGGAGATCCTAGAAAAAAATAAAAAGAATGAGTATATAAGGGTAGCTTCTTTAGAGAGACTTAAATCTATAAATTATAAATCTAATTTCTCAGCACAAAAAAGTTTAATTGAGAATGCTTTGATCAATTTACAAAGTATTACAAATAAAAATACAACAAAACTAATCGAGATAAAAGAGCTTTTAAACACGCTTCTTGGTAAAGGGATGTTAAATAAAGAAGATTTACCTGATATACTAAAAAAGGATATCTATGATACTAATGAACTAAATACTAAAGATAAGAGAATTGTTTCTAATTATATTAAAAATATTTTACCTAAGACTTTAGACTCTTTATATAAAAGGATAGATGTTTTAGATAAAAATTCTAAAAACTCGCGAATAGAGGTTACTGCATACAAACATGCATACTGTATTGGAGATACAAAAGAAAATAAAGATTATACTATAGAAGATAATAATTCAAGCTATAAAGATATTAAGGAAGGGGTATCAGATTATATTAACCCAAATGGTCAAGAATCAAGATACAATATTTTAAAAAACTATAAACTTGGTACAGAAGTTTTATCTGAAGGTGGTTTACCTATTTCTGTTTCAAAAGAATTTATAAGAGACATAAAAAATAATACAGAGGTTTTATCTGATACTGAAACATTAAGGATAGTGTTATCTGATAAGATATTATGTAAGATAGAAGAAGGGTATGAGAATATTAACGAGGTATTTAAAATAGTTTTTTCTGAGATACTTAAAGGAGATAGCTCTGTTTTGATAGAAGGTAAAAAAAGTATTTATAATATAATAGATATCATTTTAAATCCTAATAATATAGAAGATAAGGAATATAATATTGATAACGAGAGTGATTTGGTCTCTTTATACCATGATTTGATTATCCCTAACGTAGATAAAATCATGAATAAATTAAACCAAAATGCAAAAATAAGCATGGAAAACTTATTGTCAGAAGCAAATGAGAAAGAGATAACAAAATTCGTATCTAATTTTGATAAATATATAGATGAAGAGATAACAAAATGGGATTTAATGTTTGATAATATAAAAGGGAAAACACATAAGATAGTATCTTTTATATCAAGTATAACTGAATCTAAATGGGGTAAAGTAGCGGTTGTAGGTAGTTTGATACTTCTTTTATCTATGTCTAATTTATCTGCACAGGAATTAGATGATAAAGAAGAAGAAACAGATACTAAAGATAATAGTAAAGCTGGGGCGCCTGAGTTTTTTAGTAGAGCTGCACCACCAAATAATAGTACTCCTGATATAGAAGCAGGAGCAGTAGATGACGATGGTGATATAGCTACTAAAAGCCCTGTAATAGACCCAGATATAGATAACAATTATTATAATATAGCTACTAAAGACCATGTAATAGATCCAAATTTAGTATATCCTGCTGGTCCAACTTTTTTTGCTAAAGCTATACAAGAATCAGATAATCATCCATATATAAAGGCTAATGCTATAGATAATTATGGTGATATAGCTACTAAAAGCCCTGTAATAGACCCAGATATAGATAACAATTATTATAATATAGCTACTAAAGACCATGTAATAGATCCAAATTTAGTATATCCTGCTGGTCCAACTTTTTTTGCTAAAGCTATACAAGAATCAGATAATCATCCATATATAAAGGCTAATGCTATAGATAATTATGGTGATATAGCTACTAAAAGCCCTGTAATAGACCCAGATATAGATAACAATTATTATAATATAGCTACTAAAGACCATGTAATAGATCCAAATTTAGTATATCCTGCTGGTCCAACTTTTTTTGCTAAAGCTATACAAGAATCAGATAATCATCCATATATAAAGGCTAATGCTATAGATAATTATGGTGATATAGCTACTAAAAACCCTGTAATAGACCCAGATATAGATAACAATTATTATAATATAGCTACTAAAGACCATGTAATAGATCCAAATTTAGTATATCCTACTACTCCAACTCTTTTAGCTAAAGCTGATACTAGGCCTAATTTACCACCAGAAAATGTTATAGTAGACGCAGATAAAAAACCACCTTCTATCCCTACATTTATAGCTAACGCTGACACAAAAACTGATAATTTGCCTCCTAAAAATGTTGTGGTAAATGTTGATGATCCTTCTAGATATGATGACTCTCAAAAGACCAATAATCAACCAAAAGAGAATACTGACCTAAATAAAGTTGAACAGGAAATAAAAGAGAAACATGATTTAGATCAGATCGAGGCAAAGACTAAGACCTTCGTTAAAAATACTAATCAAGTCGAAAAAAATATAGAGAAATCAGATATCTTGGTTATAGACGTAAAAAACACCGATCCTGATAAACCGAAAGAGGAAAATATTATAACTCACTCTAAGAGGATAGAGGTAAATGCTGACGATAACAAAGAGGAGTTTGAGTTGATACAAAAGAAGTTTGGTGTTAGCAAAGATAAAACTAAAACTGAAGAACTACTAGAGACCGGTAAAACAAAAGAGAATTATATGCAGGAGGAAACCGAAAGCTTACGTAGGTCAGATACAAGAGATCCAGCTAAAGACGACAAAGAAATAAAAGAAGAGGAGATATTGATGACAGAAAAATCTAAGAACCAATACGGCCAAGAAGAACTAGAATATTTACGCAAAAATAATAGCGAGGAGAACGATGGTATAAAACAGTCTAATAGTACAAAAACTAAAGAAGGAAATAATAGATCTATGATGGAAGAAGAGATAGGTATGTTTGAGGATATGGAGAGGAACAGTGATAACAAAGATTTTATGGCTAAAGAATAATAGTTTACACCTCCGCTTACACGGTTTAGTCTGAAGTATATATACTAAAAAGCTTAGAAACCAAAAGCGGACAAGTATAAAAGAAAAGCCACCTTTAAGTTTTAAGGGGCTTTTCTTTTATTTTAGGTTTTTCTTAAATCCAGATATATAGATCTATAAAAATACTATTTATCCATGAATTTCCTTTCATCTTCTGAATATACATGCATATACTCTACCTTATCATACGGATACAGCTCGGCTTCCTCAAAGAACCGTTCTATCTCTTTTGCTGCATTTTCTTTACTATCAGAAGCATGTACTACATTACATTGTATACTCATAGCTAGATCACCTCTTATAGACCCGGCATCAGCTTCACGAGATAAAGTTATCCCACAAAGTATCCTCACAGCGTTTACCGCGTCTAACCCCTCCCAACACTGTACTATAACAGGCGAGCTACTCATAAATTTACTTATCCCAGGGAAAAAAGGTTTATCAGCTAGATGCGAGTAATGTTCACGCAGTAAAGCTTCATTCAGTGTCATCATTTTCATCCCACTAAGTTTTAAGCCTTTACGTTCAAACCGTTCGGTTATATTACCTACCAACCCTCTCTGTATAGCATCAGGTTTAATTAAAACAAGCGTACGTTCCATAAAATAAAAATTATAAAAACAAAAATTTTTTTAAATTATACACAGAGACTAAAAGAAGTTCAATCATTTATCTTCAACCATCCAACCTTTTATTTAAAACCAAAATTTATTTTACGTTACCTAGCCACAATTAAAACGTGACAAGAAAAGTTTTTGAGTTTTCTTAAAAAAAAATGATAGAATACAGATATATATAAAAACAATATGCGCACCAACCGTTTCCCTTCATCACCGGGTATATATATCATGAAAGATAAAGACAGAAATATCATATATATAGGCAAAGCAAAAGACCTAAGGAAACGGATCAAATCGTATTTCCTTAAAAGCACCAAACATACCCCGTGGAAACTAAAACTTATAGAAAATATTGCCGTGATAGAGATAATAGAGACCAATACTGAGGTAGAAGCCATAATACTAGAGACCAATCTAATAAAAAAACATAAACCCAAATACAATATCTTGATGAAAGACGATAAAAACTACTCGTATATTAAGATCACTACCAACGAAGACTACCCGCAAGTGTATACTGTTAGGAAACGTCTTAAAGATAACGCAGAATATTTCGGGCCTAAAACAGGTAACACCCGCAAAACACTAAAATTCCTAAACAAGATTTTCCCTTATAGGACATGCAACCTTGAGCTATCTCTAATAGACTTAACTAGAAGCGGTAACGGCGATAAATCAGCTGTTAAGGTTCTAGGTAAATCACGTAAGACCCCGTGCTTGGATTACCATATCAAAAGATGTATGGGGCCGTGTATCAACAAAATATCTAAAAAAGATTACCGTGATATTATCGACCAGATAATAATGTTTTTAAACGGTAAAAAGAAAAAAATCAAAGACAACTTAGAATCAAAGATGATCGAAGCCGCTAACACCAAAAACTTCGAGCTAGCCGCTAAGATAAGAGACCAAATAAAATCTTTAGATAACACTAAGCAGATAGTATCTGATACATCGTTCTCTTCAAGAGATATAATAAATTTCGAGAAATATAATGAGAAATTCTTTGTTGTTTTAATGCAGGTCAGAGAAGGCCAAATAATCAACCAAGAGAATTTTATACTTATTAGTAACAACGAACCTGATAACGAGTTTTTAAGGGTATTTATCCAGAACTATTATTCAGAAACCACAAGTTTCCCCAAAGAAATAATTATACCTGAAGATATCCAGGATAAAGAGTTGCTTCAACAGTGGTTCAAAGAGGTGTTCAAACAGAACATCGGTATTTTAGTACCGAAGAAAGGGATAAAAAACAAGCTGTTATCTTTAGCCAAAAAGAACGTTGCATCGTTCTGTAAGATGAATAGTGTTAAATGGGAGGAAGATAAAAACACACTTAAACTCTTACAAGCTCTATTAAACCTAAAAACTATACCTAAAAGGATAGAATGTTATGATATATCACATCTAGCAGGCACTAATACTGTTGGCTCGATGGTTGTATTTAAGAACGGGAAACCCAGTCCAACCGATTATAGGAAATTCAAAATTAATAGTTTAAAGGAGGGCGAGATAGATGATTATAAATCTCTTTATGAGATCCTCTTAAGGAGACTGAACAAGCTCAGTATCGAGATCAAAAAAGGTGATAAGAAGCTACCCCACTCTAAAGACGACCCGAAGGAATATCTTGTAGCATACAAAAAAAACAGTATCCTAGGGTATACAAAGATAACTAAAAACGATGACCGATCTCTTGAGCTAAAAAAATTATGGTTTAAGAAAGATATCGGTAAAGAGACTATCTTCGATATCTTAAGAAAAACTTTTAGTAAATTTAAAGGTAAAACGATATATACTCAACTTAAAACCGACGGCTTACTAGAAGAGTTCGGGTTCAAGAAAGATAAAACAAAGGCTCTGGGGTTTAAGGTCCCTAAAATAAATGATTCTTTCAGTACCGCTCCTGATCTAATTATAATAGACGGCGGTAAAGGCCAACTATCAGCTGTCTCAAAAATAGCTGGTAACTATGATCTTATATCTATAGCTAAAAAAGAGGAACATATCTTTCTGCCTGATAATTTGACACCTATAATCCTTGATAAGGGTAGTAAAGTATTACATCTAATACAAAGGATAAGAGATGAAGCGCACCGATTCGCTATCAGTTTTAACAGATCTAAAAGACAAACTATTAAATCAGTCCTAGACAGCATCCCTGGGATAGGCCCAAAAATAAAGAAGAAACTACTAACCAAATACGGGTCTATAACTGGGATAAAAGACGCCGATTTTGAAGAGCTAAAGGTTCTAGTTGGTATAAAGCTAGCTAATAAAATAAAAGAACTATAAAAAAAACCGTATAAAACGGTTTCTTCCAATATATTTTATACTATATCTTTTTAGTTTAAGTATTTTGAATATATATAATCAGAAAAATTACAAATTATTTTATTCTGGTTGCTTTTATTTTTCCTCATTAACTCCTTATGGGTATAAAGCTTGATATACCTTGACCCGTTATTATCAAATCTTTCAAAACATAATGTTATAGCCTCGTTACGTCCTTGCGAGATCTTTACCCTACCTACTTTAATCTCGTATTTCACTATATCCAGATACGTTATAGAATCACCATGATGATACGTTTTGTAACCAACATTCTTCGCGATTTTCGTATTAGATATAAACATTTTTACTTCCTCCGCTACAACATCTCTATTATCTATCCGATCCTTTCTGTTAACCTCATCATTAAATAAATTGGTTATCTCTTGGAATCTTTGGTCTTGAATACTCTTATTACGTCTTTCTACTTTCTCGGTGAAATCAGATAGTTTTTTGCTTCTCATTCCTCCGGTTTTTGTTTGGTTTTTTTTGTTTTGGGATAATGAGAAATCTTTCATTTTTATATAAGTTAATGTCTTTTAATTTAAATGAGGTAAAATTATATCACAGGTTTTGGAATAAATCAATCCTCGAGTTTAAACATCTCTAGCGCAAAAAAATTTTTTATATTTATTTCCCCTATTTTTATTGAATTATAATATTTTCAACTAACCTCTTATATAAACGATAAAATATGTATTTATATCTCTCATTTAAAACTATATTTTTTATTCGATTTTTTTATGATCTAGTTTCGTAAAAATGTTTTTCTCTTTACAGTTTAGATAAATATTGTAATATATTAAAATTGGTATATTTGCATAAAAATTTATAAAATATTTATTATCTATAGAATTTATACAAATATCTTAAATTACTTTCTGCTTCTTTATTACCAAGTGCAGCTGCTTTATCAAAACAAGAAAGAGCTTTATCCATATCTTTTTCTATACCTATCCCACTTACATATAAACAGCCTAAATTATTCATAGCCTGACTATTACCAAGTTCAGCTGACCTTAAATAATATTGAAAAGGGATAGATAAATCTTTTTGTTTTAGATGATAATAAAGTTCTCTTAAACCTTTGATCTCGTGAAACTCTTCCAATTCCGGCAATGATTTTTCAATATCATCTATTAACTCTTTTTCTACTATTAACTGGTATAACTCACCTAATTCATTCATAGCATTATGGTTACCCGCATTAGCTGATTTCATTAAATATAAAATAGCTTTAGAGATACTTTTCTCGATTATCTTACCCTCAAAATGGCTTATACCCAACACATACATAGCATTATGGTTACCCGCATCAGCAGATCTCTTAAAATATTTAAAAGCTTTTTTTAGATCTTTCTTCACACCTCTACCCTCAAAATAATATAGACCTAAAACATACATAGCGTTTTCGTTACCATTTTCCGCTGATTTTTTGTAATACTCAAAAGATTTTTTCAGGTCTATCTCTACATATTCTCCTTCTGTATACATACATCCTAAGTTATACATCGCACCATCATTATTAAGTTCGACTGATTTCTCAAAATACATTAAAGATTTTTTTAGATCTTTTTCTACCTCTATACCGTATTTATATAAACACCCTAAAGTATTCATAGCACTATCATTACCTAATTTAGCCGCTTTCTTATATAATTCTATAGCTTTTTTAGACTCTTTCTCTATCCCTCTCTCATAGAAATATGCCAACTCATTTAACGCTCTATGGTTACCTAGTTTCGATGCTTTTTTAAAATACGTAAAAGCCTGATATAAATCTTTCTCTATACCTAACCCTCCTTTATATATACATCCTAACTGATATAATGATTTAGAATCACCTTTAGAACCTGCTCTCTCATACCATACCAACGCGTTTGATATATCATCTATTCCCTCATACAGTACCCCTAAACTATACATCACATTTGGGTTACCATATTCAGAAGCTTTTTTATACCAATCAATCGCAGTATCTATCTCGTTTATTTCTTTATATAAATCTCCTAAAGCATGTATACAAAGGTAATCACCTAATAAAGCCCCTTTTTTATACCATTTTATAGCTCCCTCTATCTCATTTCTTTCTTCATATATAGATCCCAAAGTATACATTGTCCTATCATTACCTTCTTCTGCTGATTTTTTATATAATGCGATCGCAGTATCTAACTTGTCATTAAGTTCATATACAAAACCTAAAAAAGACACCGCATCCCGGTTCCCAAGAGAAACCGCTTTTTCTAACCATTTTATTGTGTTAATAATATCTTCTTTTTCGTTATAAATCATTCCTAAATGATACATCGCCTTATCATTACCTAATTCTGCTGCTTTTGCATACCATTTAACAGCGTTATTTATCTCATTTTTTTTCTCATATATACATCCTGCAAAGAACATCCCCCTACTATTACCTAATAAAGCTGATTTTTTAAACCATTCCAAAGCCTGCCCAAAATTATTGTTTCTATTTGCAGATATAAGCCCTAAACTATTCAAAGCTTCAACACTCCCTAATTCAGCCGCTTTATTGAAATATTTAAACGCTTTATCAAGATCACGTTTTATCACATCACCTCTCGCATATAGATATCCTAATTTCTGTATAGCTTTTATGTTATCCAGATTAGCAGCTATTTCATAGTATTTAATAGCTTTATCTAAATTCTTTTCTACTATAAACCCTTTCAAATCTTTTAGTATCTCTTTTTGGTATTCAACACCAGTACGATTGAAAAGATAATAGATAGTATATATATCTATTTTGTTTACTCTTCCATTTTCAAATATCTCTCCTAACTGAAACATAATACTTTTTTCTTCTAGCATAAAACTCTCTTTCTTATTAGAATTAACTTGGATGTTCTTCTCCTCTTTCGCTTCAACGTTTTGAGTTTGATTATAACTTAAGCTTTCTGTTTCAAGGTTTTTATTATCAGATACAGGAACTTTCTTACCTTCTACAAAAGAAGCATCCTTTTTATCTAAGATACCTAAAACATCTTTTTTGGTACATAGCTGCGCAACAAATACATCGCTAAATTCAGGGGATTCTATCTCGTTTGGGTTAAACAAAAGGACCTTATTCCCACAAATAGTATACCCTTCAAAATTTCTGTCAAAGTTTTTGTTATTCATATTTAAATAGTTAATTAATAAAAAACCTTTAAGAAAGGTAACCACACTACAATAAAACCTATATTAAGCAAAAAGATATCAAAAAAATATTTTTTTCCCTTTACATTTTACTCAGACAACCAACAAAAAATGCACTCTTAAATTAAGAGTACATATATTTACAAATAACAAGTTATATACTATATATTTATAGTATCAAAAAAAACTAGAACACCTATCTTTTCTTAGTATTTTTCTTTTTACTATTTTGCTTCGTAACACTTTTTTTTGTTTTACTATTTTTAGCCACATTATTCAACCTATCTTTAATATCTTTTATTAACACCCTACCTTTCTTTTTAGCTTTATCAGAAGCGTTTTTATACATCTTTTTACCCTCTTTCTCTATATATTCGTGCATTTGATCTATTTTATCCTTACTATCTTCGATAAACTTTTTCACTTCGGGTCTTCTCAACAGATTCTCTACCTCACTAATAGATTCCTTACCCGCATCGAGTAACGCTCCCCCGAGTATCTCACACGCTTTCCCTTTATCTTTAGCTAAAGAAAGATCCTTACGTAATTCCTTGCCGGACTTTTTCGCAAATAATACACCAAACACCGCCCCGCCGAGTAACCCAAGGATAGTACTTAATTTTTTCATTTTTCTAAAAATGTTAATTAATATAAATATGTAATTTATTTTACATAATACAGATTATTTTCTCAATAAAGAAAATATTTATTTTTCTATAACAGCTTTGATCCTCCTAACACCGGCAGAACTGCTTTGCTCTTTTAGTATCCTAAATTTTTTCAATTCTTTTGTGTTTTTTATATGAGGCCCGCCACATATCTCCATAGAGAAATCACCTATACTATACACTTTAACTTTTTCGCTGTATTTATGCTCAAACAAACCTATAGCGCCTCTTGATTTCGCTTCATCTACAGTCATCTCTTGGACATCTACCGGTAGCGCTCTTGCTATAACGTCATTAACAATCTCTTCTACCTCTTTTAACTGATCAGGTGTCAGCTTAGCATCATGAGAGAAATCGAACCTAAGCCTTTCTGCTGTTATATTACTACCACGTTGTTCAACATGGTCACCTAAAACCATACGTAAAGCTTTATGTAACAAATGTGTAGCTGTATGTAGTTTAGTGGTCTCGACAGTATTATCTGATAACCCGCCCCTAAACTTATGTTCTGCGCCTTTCCTCGATAGATCCTGGTGTCTCTTATAGCTCTCTTTGAACCCTTCTATATCAACATCTATACCGTTCTCTTTCGCTAATTCTTGAGTTATTTCTATCGGGAACCCATAAGTTTCATATAAATAGAAAGATTCTTCGCCTGATAAAACTTTCCTTTCTGTTTCGATTAGCTTTGATAATAACTTCCTAAACTCTTTCTCTCCATGTTTTAGCGCCTCAAAAAATTTTTGTTCTTCTTGCTGGAGCTGTTCAATAATAAAATCCTTGTTTTCTAAAAGAGCTATATATGGGTCCTTATAATCGTTGATAACGATCTCAGATATAATATGTGTGAACCTTTTCTCTATCCCTAGCTTATGCCCATGACGTATAGCTCTTCTTATCAACCTCCTTAATATATACCCTTGATCAACATTAGAAGGCGTTATCTTATCACAAAGCAAAAAAGTTGCTGCTCTTAGATGGTCAGCTATTATCCTAATAGATCCTTTGATATCGTTTGTAGATAACTCTTTGATCTTATTAATAATATTAGAAAAAAGCTCAGTATCATAATGGCTCTTCTTTTTCTGCAATAATGCTGTCACCCTTTCCAGCCCTAGCCCGGTATCGACATTATTCTGTATCAGTTTATCAAACCTACCGTCCTCTTTTTTGTTATACTCCATAAATACGTCATTCCATATCTCAACGAATAAATCACTATTAGCAGGATGATAATCACCTATAACAGAGAAATCATCCCCGACAAAATAATACATCTCAGTACACGGCCCACACGGCCCTGTAGTACCGGCAGGCCCCCACCAATTCTCTTTTTTAGTATACATAAATATCCTACCACTACTATCCACTCCCTTCTTCTTAAACACCTCCTCCCAACACCTGATAGAACACTCATCTTTAGGCGCATCCTCATCACCATTAAAAACACTCACATACAACCTCCTTGGATCAAGTTTCAGCTCCTCTACTAAAAACTCCATACTCATATTTATAGCTTCCTCCTTAAAATAATCACCTAACGACCAGTTCCCAAGCATCTCAAAAAAAGTTAAGTGAGTATCATCGCCTACTTCATCTATATCATCAGTCCTCAAACATTTCTGGCAATCAACTAATCTCTTACCCTCAGGATGAGGCTCACCAAGCAAATAAGGTACAAGCGGATGCATACCGGCAGTAGTGAAAAGTACTGTCGGATCATTCTCCGGGATTAATGGTGACCCATCTATCTCTTTATGCCCATATTTTTTCACAAAAAATTCTATATATTTACGTCGTAGTTCTTTTGCCAACATATTTTTTTCTTAGTATATAAAACGAAAACATAATATAACAATATATAAAAGTTTACAAAAAAAATTTAAAAATAATAATCAAACATTATGAACAAAATATTTGTACAAAAGTATAAGAGCCATCATCATTTTTTGTTATTGATAAACCTATCTTATTAAGATCCTCGTTAATAATATTTAACCTATGAGCAGCTGATACCATTAATCCGTAATGTGCCATTAAAGTATTATAATCTTTAGCTAAATTCTCATAAATATTACCTTTATAATCACCTTTCAAATCATCTATAGCGATACCGTTATAAACATGACCAAAATAAATATTATCTTTCATATGTTCATTCTTAGTCCTTGCTATGATATCCAGATCAGGATCCCTGATAAACTCTTTTAATCCTAAACTCCTACGTTCTTTATTGATTAAATATAACATCTTCTGTTCCATAACATTAGTATCAAAAGCCATCTCTATTATCTCATAATCTAAAGGGTTAGGTAATAACGGTATTTTAAATGTATTATAAACCGGATACAGTTGCTCTAGCTGGCCTTCCTTATTATATTTAGACACTATATACACACCTTCATCATTAAAATCCACATCACCTAATTTCGCTATACCGATACTTAAATCAGGATATATAACATAAACTTTATCTTTCTTAGATATTTTTAGATCATCATTAAAGCTTGGTCTATGTTCACATACTGAAATCTTTATCGGATCTAAAACATACCATGGTGATGATCTATCAAAAGAGAATACACTATCTGAATCAGCAAACCCAATATATATCTCCACCTCGCCCTCGATAAACTCGCTAAAACTCTCATACGGCACTTCAAAACTATCCTGATAATTATTTAGAATAAAATTGAGCTCTTTATCTGCCTGCACAAAAGATATAAAAGTTAACCGCTTATCTGTTTCCCATCTAATATAAGTTTTATTATCTATTACGCCCACCGCTGTTTCTATTGAAACCTTCTCCCCGTTTTTAGTTATATTATTATTAGGTACAACAGATATATCACATACCTTACCTTCTCCTTTTTCACCTAATATAATACCCAGTTTATACTCACCTTCTTTAGGTAGTAAAACAGGTACCTCAAATTTACCTTTATTTACCTGCCCCCTAAAAACCTTCTTTTGTCCTTCTCCTGATACTAGAAACACTGATACAGAATCAGAGTCAGCAGAGCCTTTGACCAAATAAACTTCATTAACAGCATAAGTAAGAGGGATCCCGTTTTCTAGTGTTATCCCATCAAAAAAATCAGGGTTAAGCACAGATCTCTGTTTAACACCCTCATCTATTAAAGGCTCAATACTAACAGGCACAACACCTCTACTCAAAGGCGCAATCATCTCAAACGCACCTTTAGATAAATCTATAATACGTCCCTCTATAAAAGGGCCTCTATCATTGATCTTTACTACAACCTCTTTCCCATTATCAGTATTAGTTACTCTAACCTTAGTCCCAAAAGGTAGTATCCGATGCGCTGCTGTTAGACCATCCTGATCAAAATCATCTCCATTAGATGTTTTAGTGAACCTACCGGCATAATAACTCGCATACTGTTTCTGATTTAAAGTATCTTTATGTTTTTTGGATATATACATCAAATTAACCAACTCAGCACGCGTTATCTCTTTACCGGGATCAACTTTTTTGCTACCACCAAGCAACGAATATTTTTTCGCGTAATCAAAATAGGGTGAGAACCAAGCATTCTTGTCTACACCTATATATGGATCATTTTTAATAGTATACACAATAGGGAACTCATTAGTATTGACAACCATCTTCAAAGCTTCTGCTAAATTTACTCTCCTATCAGGCGTAAAAGTCCCGTTTTTATTGCCTTTAACTATCCCTAACAGTTTAGCTTTATTAATATATTTAGCATACCAAGCATATATATCTATATCACTAAACCCTATATTATCTGTTAATACAGGTGCGATATCTATATTGGACCCTAAAAGCACTATTTTTAAACATTCTACTCTATTGATTTTTTCGTCCGGTCTAAACAGATCATTGTCAGATAATATATTTTGGTCAGCAAAATATTTTATAGATTCATAATAAACATGACTCTCGTCTACATCATCAAAAGCTTTTACCTGCGAATAACCTACCAAACATAAAACTAAAAAGACAACTACTCTCTTCATAAAAATAAATTAATTTTTATGAAGTATAAAAAGATTTTTCGTAAGAATCAATCAATTTTTTGTACAGCTGATTCTATTCCATAAAAACAAACTTATTACAATTGTTGATACCAACAATAAATAAATCTCTGGCCCTGAATCTGTCATCTCGTTATTAGGTGCTTTAGGTGCTAAGTTTACCTGAGGCTGGTTAGCAATAGCTCTAGGGTTAAAAGCAAATTCAGATAACATCGCATGTTTTGTATCATCTGTGTTTAAAAGTATATCAGCTTCTGTATCTAGATTATCAGGTAAAACTATCCCGTCCTCTGTATCTAGGTTATCAGGTAAAACTATCCCGTCCTCTGTATCTAGGTTATCAGGTAAAACTATCCCGTCCTCTGTATCTAGGTTATCAGGTAAAACTATATCTTCTATATGCTCTTTTAGAGACCCCTTATTATCATCAATATCTTTTGTGTCATCTTCTTTCTTTAGTTCATTTTTATATTCTGATAGATCAAACTCTTCCGGTAATTCTATATCATCTTGTACTATCTCTTCTGAGAGATTAGCTGATACTTTATCCTCGATATTTTTAGCCCCATTATTCCCCATATTATTATCCAATATAATACCCTCTTTGGCTTCTTTTGTATCATCTACCTGTTTTTTCTCTGTATTTGATAAGATCCCGTCTTCTTCTTTATTATTTTGATAATCTTGATCCGTCACTATCTCAGGTGTCTCTTCTTCTTCCCCATTTTTATCTTCAATACCATCCAAACCCTCTTTTTTTTCTGATACCTTATCATTAGTTTCTTCTCCAAACAGCTGATCAGTATCATCTTCTAACTGCTCATTCTTATCTTCTCCAAACAGCTGATCAGTATCATCTTCAAAAAGCTCATTTTTATCTTCTCCAAACAGCTGATCAGTATCATCTTCAAAAAGCTCATTTTTATCTTCTCCAAACAGCTCATCAGTATCATCTTCAAAAAGCTCATTCCTACTATTTTCTTGATCCGTTTCTGCTCCATCCTGAGTATCACCAAACAAATCTAGTACTTCTCCATTTGAGCCGGTAGATTCTTCTTTTGGCTCTGTACCAAATAGATCGGCGACTGTACCTACATCTCTGAACATCTCACCTAAAAATGAGTCAGTAAAACTTGATTTTTTACTGAAAGATAAAATAGCTATAAATGTTACTATCACACCAAAAATAACCAGCATATTCTTTATCCTCCTTAACCGATAAAGTTTATTACCTTCGATAATCTTATCAGATTTAGATAAAGAGTCTTCGTGTTCTTTAACTGTTTTCCAGGAATTATTTGTTTCCATTTTTTTATTTATTAAGTAATTTGTTTTTGTTTATAAGTAAATACCCTATAACACCTGATACCCCAACCATAAATATTATCATAGACGGACCATTCTTAGTTAGATGTGACCCCGCTATAACTTTATTCAAAGGAGCAGTAGATGTTTCAGGATGGTTAATCACTATAGCGACCTCATCAGAGTAAGGGCTTTCATTCCCTTTTATATCATACGATTTAATAGCGAAATAATATGTTTCCTCATCATTTAAACCGGTCACATGGTACGTATCTAAACCACCTGCATCTATCATATGCATATAATACCCGCTCTGGTTACTATAATATATATTATACCCTAACCCGTCTTTCTTATCCCACATAAGCTCAGCATAATTAGGTCCGGTAGTTATCTTCAAACCCTCAGGGATCCCAAGCATCTCGATATTTTCTTGTTTCTTAACCGACTTTGGTTCTCCTCCTACAGGCACCCCTGTCCCGGTTATTCTTATACCTTCCGGCGATTCTTTTAATACATTTATCGGCAGATTATCTTCGATAATATTAGCGTTAGTATGTCCTAACTCACTTATCTGGTAATCATAAAAATCTAGTTTTATATCGTCGCTAGCTAGGACCTTGAATTTGACAGTAGCTATAACCGTCTCTCTAACAGAGACCCCACCTAAACTGTTAGCCAACCCTATCTTTACTCGTTTATTATCTTTATCAAACACTTTTTCGCCTGGAGCTACCAAATCAAAATCCTCATAAGTTTTTATCTCTATACCTTCAAGTTTTGTTGGGTCATAGCTCAACCATGACCTAATAGAAACAAGTTTTTGTTCGCTCGGGTTAATTAGTTTGATATCTATCTCTAGCTCATCACCAACATTCTTTGCGGTTTCCAGCTTCATCTCCACATCAGCAGTAAAAGCTTTAACTTTACTGAAACCAAATAACGTGATTATAATTAATAGTATTTTTATTTTTGTTTTCATTTTTATATAAATTATTTATTTTATTGTTGCGATAGGCCCATCAGGTTTATTTAAAACATTATACACATCGTTTTTATATATCGTATTAACTCTTGTATGCGCTTTCGAATCGTCACCGTAATCATATAACTCGATAAAATTTGGGTCATCAGTTTTTTTAGTGAAAACCACTCTGATAATCTCTCCTTCATTAACATAACCTGTAGTTATAGATCTACCTATTTTAATTATACCTAAATTAGTATCAACTATATTCTCTCCTGGCGCTGATAAATCAAAATCAGAGAACTGGTCATCCAGTTTCTTTACCTCAAGGAACTCAGGGTTGTATGTCAACCAGCTACGTACTGATATAATATCTTTTTTATCCGGATTAACCAGTCTAAGCTTCAAAACATACTCACCGTTATCCTCTTTTATATCACCACGGATCTCTACATTTTTAATTAATCTATTAGATATCTCTATTCTATCTTTTATCTGATCAGTATTTATACCCGGTCCTGCACAACCGTTTATAGTTAGTATCCCGATTATAATCAAAACCTTTCTTATCATATTTTGAGTTTATATTAATCCTGGGGTTTTATAATCTCCTCTTTTACTGGTGCCTCCTCTACTTCCTCTTTTTTCTTCTCCTGTTTACTGACCTCATCCAAATAAAAATCATCTATCTCGCCACCATATTTTTTACCATAAAAACTGGCAAAAATTGTGAAATCCATAAAATCTACATTACCATCACCATTTAAATCAGCAGCCCGTCTAACAGCAGGCGCATCAGAGATAGTTGATACATACCCTTTAAAATATTTGTTAATAGAGCCTTTCCTCGCTATGTTGCCACCATAATTAGCTATCTCATTAACTGACAGAAGATACTCTATACTAGATTGTTGGACCTCCGTCTCTAATAAAACGATATGAGCGTCATCACCGAACCTGACCTGCTTTATCCTTAATTCATTCATATCTTTCACATCTCTTATCAAGAAATTCTCTCCTGAATAATATAGATGGCCTTGAGGCTGTCTTGGCGCTTTAGTTATAGCTTGATCCTGTTCATAGCTTAAATCTAAACTAGACGGTTTTATTGGGTTAGTAAATACTATCTCAACCAGTTCAGAGCTTAAAGATGTAACAGTCCGTACCACAGGGATAGAACTATTACTCTGAAACCCGATAAACCGTGCTTTATTGTTATTACCAGACTGTATACTTTTACCTGACGAGTCTTTGATCTCATCATCAACACTAACAGAATACACAGTACCAGGCTCCTGATCACCAGTCTTAATAATAGCTATATTATGACTAGCGTTCAGTGTAACAGTTTGAACGATAACCTTTTTATTTATATCATTATATTCAGTGACACTAAAACTAGATTTCTTTAAAGTATCAGGATCTATAGGTTTAGAGAACATCACCTCTATCTCATTTTTAGAGGTAGCTACAGCTAATTTAAGTTTAGGAAGGTTATTAGCGTCACTATAGATACTAGTTTGACTACCTACATTAATAAATATATCACCATCACCGATCCTACCGTTAGTATCAGTAGCAACTACATTAACTCTATAAGGCTCATCTGATGGATATGTCTCCTTATTAATAACTATATCCTCTAATTTATACCATGTACCGAAAGACCCTTCGGTCGCTGTTTTATTCATACATAGGATCACATTAGAACCCAGACTACACGGATCCTCAGCCGACTCCTTTATAGATACAGAATCTTTTATATCACCGTTCTTGGTAGTTTTATTAAACACAGTTGATTTAGCTATATTCCCTAAATTAATAACAACATTTTCTAACGGTACAGCGTGTCTCACAAACACATATATACTCATCGGTGTCTCACCGTCGTTTATACCGATACGTGGCGTAGTATACGATTTATCCAAATCAATAACAGGCGCCAGCCCTGAAAAATCATCAGGTGAAACTACTTTAATTTTTTTTGTTTGTTCGTAACTGTTACCTGATCTATCAGTAACAGTTATAGGCACATTATATTTGCCCGGGGTCACACCTATAGACAGAGGATAATCTATCAACGCGTACCATTGTTTAGTCTTTTGTGATCCAACTGTTTGTTCGCTATAAGTAATATTATCTACCTCAGTCTCAAAAATAGTATTCTCTATCGAATCATCTTTCTCTGTCTTTGATGTATCGGATGATACAGTGTTCATCGTTGAGACAGACGACCCAACACTAAGTTTTTTCATAGGGGTAGGCGCCCCACCAAGCGCTATAAGATTAACCATCACATTATCTATATCACTAGCGCCATCATCATCTTGTACATAAGCATAGAAGCTCATCTTTCCACCAGGCACTATCTCGTCTGTTGGTTGAGTATACATTTTCAGGATATCAGGTCTACCTGATTTAGATGTTATCTCAAGCTTAATACTTTTAGTACTTGATAATCCTGATTTATCGGTAGCTTTAACAATTATATAGTATTTATCATCATGGATACTAGCAGGGACAACAAAATCACGTAACTCATACCACTGCTCAACGCTCTCGGTCTCATCTATCACTGATTCCATCTCGGTAGGCCCACCACCGATCGGACCTAAATCAACTATAATAGACGATAGATCAGATAACCCATCAAAATCACGGACATTAGCAAAAAAACTTATTTTTTTGCCTCTTGACGCTCGATCTTTAGGTGAAGAATAAGCGTCTATTATATCTGGCGACCCTTCAGCAGAAGAAACATTGATCTTCAATACACCCTCACCAACCAACCCTGACATATCAGACGATTTTATTTTTAGGTTATATTCACCGTCTTTTACTGAAGTAGGGACACTAAACCCCTCGTAAGCAAACCATTGGTCATACTTAAAACTATCATCCTCTCCATCAACTATAACAGTATTCTCATCCGCTTCTTTCTCTTCTTTTGTCTCAGCTTTAATACCTTTGACCATTTTTACCGGTTTCCCACCTATAGGTCCTAAATCCAAAATAGTTTCGTTGATATTCATAGACCCGTTATTATCTTTAACATTAACATAAAAACTAGCTTCCTTACCTTGTATTATACCATCAGCAGGTACAGCATAAGAGTCGATAATCTGCGGTGCGTCCTCGCTAGAAGCGACTATCTCAAAAGAGATATCTCTAAAAGACTCTTTACCTGTTTTATCTCTCGCAGTAACTTTTACAGTATAACTCCCGGGTTTCAAATTGTTCTGTAGTTTATAATCACGTAATATATAAAACTGTGTACGTACATAATCGTCATTAGATTCACCAACCTCTTCCGGCGCAGTTTCTTTAAGTAACACAGGTTCACCATTAACAGATACCAGATCCAAAGCTATATCTTTAATATTTGACACACCGTCTTTATCTTCCACATGCACAATAAAACTAACTTTACTACCAGCAGTGATCCCTGTAGCCGGGGTTATAGACGCTTGTAAGATATTAGGCGCCACACTACCTGGCGATTCATCAGAGACCAGAACCTCAATAAACGAAGTATCAGTATCACCCACCATATTAGTTACAGTAACAGGTACCTGATACGGAGCATCAGATGTAGGTAAAGTGTGCGGTACAGTCGTTTCCAAAAAATACCATCTTTTACCTTCATTTATATTACCAGGCGTAAATTCAGCGGTAGAATCATCTTTACCTAAAACAGTTAGATTAGCAGTAACCTTATCAATATCACTAACACCTCTCGGATCATCAACAGATACCCACAAAGTTATAATACTCTCGTTATCAGGAGACACCCTATCCGGTGTAGTAGTAAAATCCTCCTCGATGAAATGTAGCCTCTGAGTTTCATTAGTTATAACTACCATGTTTTTTACAGTCTTCGTTACACCATTACTGTTTTTTATAGTTATACTATAAACAGAAGGCTCAAAAACATCTTTTACCAAAGCGATTATCTCTGTACCGGTAAAAGATACCACTTCTATCTCTTTTGATCCTATATATACCTTAGGCTGCTCGAAATTAGCGCCTTTTATAGTTACCTCTGTTTCACCTTCTATCTCATTAGGCGTAACAGAATCAAGTAGGATCTCTGTTGATTGAGACTGGCCTGACACAACAAATATTTTACCTTCACCTATACTAAAAGAGACTAACTCAAGATCCTCGTTATGTAACTCTACATTATCAGTAGTAAACCTTATCTCAGTACCTTCATCTAGATTATCTGATAACTGTACCTTGATCTTACATATAGCTGTATTAGCCGGTATTTGTACACCGTAAGCATTAACTAAAGTTATAGTAACACCCCAAGGTTTTTCAGTATAAGACGACTGGAACTGTGCTAAAGGCGTCCCGGATAACACTATCTCCGATACTTTCACCTCTGAGGTATTAAATTTCAAATCAAAAGATAATGCGTTCAAGCTTTCTATCTCTTTTATAGCCAAAACCTCGATCTCACCTATCTCCGATACCCTCGCCTGATAATTGTTAGGTATATAAGCATCACCTACCCCTGTAGGCAGGCTACCACCCCCTAGATACTCAAGTACTTCACCCCTAAAAAACGCCGGATCGGTTATCATCAATGTCCCAAACAATATGATACCTATTACAATAACAAAAATTATTGCGATACGTTTCAATTTCGAAGTGTTTTTATTTAATAAATTTTGCATTTTAGTTACCTGTTAATAAACGTAGAATAGATATAATATCAACAAGATCAATCTTTTTATCAGCAGAATCTTGTCCAGAATATATCCTTAAAGCTTTGATAACATCATCAGTTTTGATCTCACCGTCACCATCTATATCACCGATATCACCTGTCCCCACCTTAATAGAAACAGTTTTCGTCACCTTATTAAAATCACCTATAGAAGAAGATCTTTTATCCATAATACTTATCAAAACAGTATAATACCCATCAGTAAGCTCTATCAGATCAGGGATTAAGATAGGTATCTCATAATACTTTATATAAGCAAAATCCTTTTGCTCGTTCTCTTTAGCTCCGTCTTCTGTCTCAATTTTGATCTCCTCTTCATAATCTATTATATTAAAAGTCCTAGCATCAGACGGTATACTACCTGAATGTAAACCTTTTATAAGCTGTATATCTATATCAATAATATCGTCTATTGTATCCAGATCAGACACTTTCATATGTAAAACTTTTGAACTACCTTTAGCTACGATCGAGTTACCGATAAATTTAGCATACTCAATTATAGGCTGGAAATTCCCTACATCGACAGTATAAACAGCAGTACACCCGAACTCATCAAAAACAAAAATAGAAGCACTACCTTCACCCACAGCTTTTATTACCGCATAATCAGTCACAACCGGTTTCTTCGCGCTATAAATACTGTCAGCTACAGTATTGACTTCCTCTGACTCAGTACCATCATCCTCATCATCATCTTCCTCTTCATCCTGAATATTAAGTTCGTTTATACCTACCACCTCCACAACAGATTTATCGCTACTAGAATAGACATAGCTTTCTTTACCATCTTTAACATGAATCACCCTATTCTCGCCTACTTTCATCCTTGATTCTATAGGCATTAACTGATACCCTGAATCATTATTACTCGAAGCACCACCTTGCCCGTATACTAATTTACCGTTTATCCCACACTCAGGTTCAGTATACACAAGACTAAGCGGTTTAACACTAGCAGCTATTTCACCCGGCGCGGTAGCAGGATCATCAGGGTCTATAACAGCAAACAACTCAACATTACCTGTCGCTCTAGTAGGATAAAAATATCTATACGACTCAAAATACCCATACTCCTGAGGCGGGTTAACTAAAGCTTTAAGCCTCGGATGTGGCATCTCATACAGAAACTCCATCCCATTATAAAGCACCGCTTTAACTGTCTTAAGTGTAAAAGCTACACCTTTTTTTGCTGTATGTTCCTCTAACGGGTCAGGATCTACGAATTGTACCTCTTTAACACAAGACGGTTTTAAGTTGATAGTAAACACTTCGTCCAACGGATTCCCACTCTTATCAACAGCATATTTATCACTTACCTTAACCATCACACTCCCCGGCGCTTCGATTAAAGACCCGGGTGGAGCTATATAAGTGATTATATTCTCTGTAGTAGATAAGACCTCATCAGTTCTAGTTATCTGGTTATTTTCATTTAACACCAAAGTCCCGTATTGCCCATTAACACCGTTACCTATAAACCCCCAATCATAATTACCACTACCACCCGACACTTTTAACTGTACCTGATTAGATATCTCACATTGTTCATTCAAACCAAGCGGACTCATTTTATAATCAGTATCAGTTATATCAGCAGAAAAAAATGATATCTGATCATCTATACGATAAACTATGAAACTAAGTGTTAACGCGAATACAGCTACAGATAAACCCATAACATACTTATGGAAATTCTTCCATATCTTAACCAATGTTTTTATATTATTTTTTTTCATTATCCTCCAGAAACAGATACATTAAGTTCAGATTCACCATCTATTACAAGCTCAGTAAACTCAGCTATATTAAGCTGTCCTGCCTTACAATAAACAGGGATCTTATATTTGGTACCGGTACTAGGATCCGAAACAGTAGCGTAATCCCAGTCACCGGTAGAAGTAATTATTTTTTTATATTCATACCCTTTAGGTCTAACCCCTATCTCACCAGCAGTAGCATTAGGCGGTAAAACAAAAGATATCTTAGTGTCACTCCAAACAAAATCATCTCTCGTATCGTTATCAGCTATAAATAACCTTAAATCATTATCACCTGTTACCCTTATCTCACCACCCTCATCCCCAAAATTCTCTCCTTCTATAGAAACCTTATCACCAGGCAGAAAATAAGGCCTATCATACAGCTTCTCAGACGTAGGAGTAGAGAAACTACATAAAGTCTGATCATATTCATCACAATCAGGCTCCATACATACCGCACCACCTTGTTTATCAAGGCATCTACCATCTAAAACTGTTTGATCGCCATCATGACATACTTTCCTTTGGCTTAATCTACAATCAGCAGAATCCTTAAAAACCCATTTCTTTTGGTCAGTATCACAATAAAGCGGGGCACGTAATATATCACCTGAACAATACTCAGGTGGCGGATCATCAGCAGTAGCATCACATATATTAACTTTCAAAAACAGTACCTCCAAATTCTGTGTTATATCATTAACATTAACTGTTTTCGCATACGGTACATTTATAAACTCTGAGCTACCTGTCACCCAATTCTTAACAACAAGCGTATAATTCACCGCCATCGGTACTCTATCGATCTTACATTTACCATTACTAGCTTCCGGAGCATTTTCACACACATATCTCTCGCCATCAGCTGTCTCTAAATATATATCTGACCCTTGTATATCGCTATGATAATAAACCTCTTTAGTTTCCTGATCAGATAATTCCGCTTGTTTCAAATAAACATATACAGTAGACTCTCTTAACTGCAAATCTACTATAGTTTCAGTATCAGGCGATACTTTTATAATTTTCTTCGAATAATAATCATCAGCATAAGATACATACGCTACCATCAACATACTTATTAATACCACTATCTTGAAATAATTTTTTATTTTCATTTTTTTATATTTTAGTATAATCTTTGGATTATATCATTTTTATCTTATTTTCTCAAGATTCTTACCTTGACTTATTATATATTTCAAGTTCTAAAAAACTGATATATTCAAGCTTCTTGTATATATTCTTCTCTAAGAACTAATTTGCCATATTTTTTGTGATCTTCTTTCTTGTTTAAGAGATACAACAAAAGGAAATACCCTCCTACCAAATATAGAGGCATAATAAAAACATGAATCCCTAGATCGAATTTAATATTCAAACCAATTAATTTAAACAGATCAGTAAAAGTAAAACTCAAAGAAACAACAAAATCATAGACAGCATGTAACATTATTGACAAAAAAAGGCCTTCCATTATTTTCTCATCTCTAAAGATATTCTTTGTTTTAAATCTAAACACTTTATGGAACCATCTAAGCAGAAAATGTTTCCTACCATCACGCATCTCGTCTTTAAGTACAGGCCCAGCAAAAACAGCCACACCATAAAAATACCCAAAAATACCTGAACATAAAACATGTACCATCGTTACAACAGTCACCCTAAAAAACGCGAAAACAGCGAACTGCATAGTCGTCATATCATGCCAATAATTAATAAAATACAGTATATCTTCTACAAAAGAGAACCCTAAAGCGGCTACTATAGATAGCTCTATTACATCGTCTATAGACCTAAAAAAAGGTTTATCGAACACTTTTACTACCCAATGTTTTATATATTCTTCCATCGCACCTACACCAACAAACATAAAAAATACTGCCAAAATAGCCATTTGTACACCCTCTTTCGCTGCTATCTCGACCAAATGGATACTCTCATAATCGAACAAATTAGCTATATTAAGCTTAAAATTAAGTCCATGTAGCTCGAAGAATATAAAATTAACAGCCTTACCCCATAAATAATTCTTATAAAAAAGTATTATTACAGTCGAGAACATCCCAGCCAGAAACGTTATAAAAAGCGTTTTCTTTGTTTCAGGGTTCTGTTTATTGAAAATATATAACCATATAAGTGCTGGCACTAACGCAAGTATCACCGATATCAATACTAAAACCCAATTAGACATTTTTTTTTATTAAAGTATAATTTATATATCTGACTATTATACATTAAACCTTTTTTTATTTCAATGAATGATATTGAATATATTATAAAAACAGCTGAAAACTATTTAAAAGTATGTGATAAAGAGCTTATATATAAAGCGTATTTATACGCTAAAGAAGCTCATAGCGACCAAAAAAGGCTATCAGGCGACGATTACATAACGCATCCTTTAAGCTCAACAAAGATACTACTAGATTTAAGGCCCGATATAGATACTATATGCGCGTCATTATTACATGATATCCCGGAAGAGACAGATAAAACTATAGACGATATCCGTAAAAATTTTAATCCTGATATAACGAACCTCGTAGCAGGTTTCACTAAACTGAGCAAAATACATCCGCTAGACGAGAACATAGAAGTAGATAACCTAAGAAAAATGTTCTTATCGATAGCAAAAGACCTTAGAGTTGTTCTTATCAAATTCGCTGATAGGATACACAATCTTAGGACACTCCAATATGTACCTAAAGAAAAACAAAAACGTATAGCCAAAGAAAGTATGGAGATATACGCCGGGATAGCGTCAAGGCTAGGTATTTACTCGATAAAAACTGAGATGGAAGATATATGTTTTAAGTATTTATATCCGAAAGAGTACCTAGATATAAAAAAACAGATGGACGAATATAGCAAAGAAAGACTAAAATTTATAAATATAATCAAATCCAAACTACAAAAAGTTTTTATACGTGAAGGCATAAAAGCGGAGATAACAAGCAGGATAAAACATTTATATAGTATATACAAGAAGCTAAAGAAAAAGAATAAAAATTTTATTAACGAGATATACGATATAGTAGCGTTTAGGGTTATCCTTGATGATAATATAAAAAACAAACTTTATGATGATAGTATATGCTACAAGACACTTGGGATCATACATAAATATTTCACACCCTTAAACCATAGATTCAAAGACTATATCGCATTACCTAAAGATAACGGGTACAAAAGCTTACATACAACAGTTATCGGTCTTGGCGGCAAAGAATTCTCTCAACCGACAGAGATACAAATACGTACAAAACGGATGCATTTTGAAGCTGAATTCGGTATAGCCGCACATTTCGAGTATAAAGAGAACAATAACGATAAAACTATCTCAGGCAAAAAAAAGGAATGGGTAAAAAACCTAATATCATTACATCAAGAATGGCATAGTAACGAAGAATTTTTAGAGAACCTAAAGATAGACATATTCAAAGACAGGATATTCGTATTGACCCCAGGCGGCGACGTAAAAGATTTACCTAACGGTGCCACACCTATAGATTTCGCTTATGCTATCCATTCAGATATAGGCCATAGGTTCAAAGGCGCTATAGTCAATGGCAATATAGTACCTTTAGATTACAAGCTTAAGAACGGCGATATCGTTCGAATCAACACCGGCAAAGAATCCAAACCTAACCTTTACTGGCTTACATCGATAGTAACAAACCAAGCAAAACAAAAGATCAAATCATGGTTTAAATCAAAAGATAAAGACCATCTAATAAAAGAAGGCAAAGATCTTATCAATAAACAGCTTAAACGGTTTGGGTATAACGAGCTAACACCAAACTTATCTCAAATAGATGGTATCTTCGGTAAAAAGATAACATTAAAAGAACGTTTAGAGATACTTGAACAGGTAGGGAACGGAGCAATGAGTCCAACAGTTATTGTAAAAAAAATCATCGATAAACCAAAAATAAAAATAAAATTCCCCAAGAAAAAACCCAAAACAAATATTTGTGAGATACTGATAAAAGGTGAGAAAGGATACGAAACACGTATCGCCGGTTGCTGTAACCCTGACACAGAGAAAGAGATTATAGCTTATATAACAAAAAGTCAGGGCATATCAGTACACTCAAAAAAATGTAAATTTATTAGTAACGTACCAGACAAAAATAACCTGATAGAGGCTGAATGGAGCTGTAATATAAAAGATTCTTATATGATCACTGTCGAAGGGAACAACCTAAAAGATATAATGGATACTATTAACCCATACCAGATCAAAATCAAAAGCATAGAAACTAATGATAATAATATAGTTAAAATAGATATCAAAAACACAAATTTTTTTACCATATCAAAGATAATCGATAAACTTGAGTCTTTAGACTCGATAGTAAGAGTAATAAAAGAATAACTATTGATTCATATTACCTACTTAAGCATCTCCTGAACTACTTTATCTATTTTTAATTGGTACAGAAGATTAATATAATCATGAGAATAACAAGTAATTGATATTACCTACTTAAGCATTCCTGGACTATTTTATCTATTTTTAATTGGTACAGAAGGTTACTATAATCATGAGATCCCTCTTTATATTTAGCCCTAATACTGTTTATCTCACTCTTTGGTGCATAAACCAACCTCTTTTCTATCTCTTTTTCTATCTCTTCTTTAGGGATAACTATATTCTCTTTCTTTATAATTTCTGCGATCCCTAGCTGGATAGTTATCCGTTTCTCCGCATCTTCTTTATAACCGTCCCTCAACTCTTGTTCAGTTTTCTTAATATGGTTCAGAAATTTTTCTAAATCCATATTATTCCCCGCAACCCTTTTCTCTAGATCTTTCATCATATAATCTACCTCCTCCTTTATCATAGACTCAGGTAAATCAGTTTTTATTATTTTATATAACTCGTCCATAAGCTTATTTTCTCTTTCGATTCTTTGGTTATCTATAATTTTATTTAAAATATTCTGTTCTATCTCTTTCTTAAACTCTTCAAGAGACAGATCTCTTTTCAACACATTTTTTATAAACTCCTCATTAATCTCAGGCTTGTTTACGTCCTCAACTTCTAATACCTCTACCTCAAAAGTAACTTTTTTATTCTGATAAGATTTATTATGATAATCTTTAGGGAACGTAACCTTCACTTCCTTCTTATCCCCTTTTTTAAGTCCTACAAGCTGATCCTCAAACCCAGGCACAAAAGCATTAGACCCAAGTATTAATGGATGATGTTTACTCGTAAGCTCATCTTTATAAACACCTTCCTCTACAAACCCTCTAAAATTTATCTCTACTCTATCACCTTTTTTTGACACACCTTCTTTAATAGTATATTTAGCATTACGAACTTGTATTTGTGATATAACTTTTTCTACATCGTTTTTATTTACTTTAACATCCTTTTTAGGTATCTTAATCTTTTTGTAATCACCTATACTTACTTCAGGTATAACCTCCACAACAACTTTTACTATCCACGGTTTCCTTGATTTATCCTCTATTTTTGGTCTACTTATGATATTTATATTATTATCTGTCACAAATTTTGCATATATATCAGGGAACGCTGTTTCAAATAATACAGCGTCAAAATATTTCTTTTCTACCTGCTCCTCAATAATATCATTTGGGATATGTCCTGATCTAAACCCGGGAACCTGAATCTCATTAGATATTTTTTTATAAGCTTTATCTTTATATTTTTCTAGGACTTCATCTTTTATCTCTATCTCAAACTCAACTCTAGATTTAGGTAGCTTTTTAATTTCACTCATAATTATAATTTTTTAGTAATAATCTAACGTATTTTACTACAAACAAAATTATAAGTAAATCACTCTTTTTTATCTTTTCTTTTTGTTCTTTCAAAATCAACTTTATTTTTTTCGTATTCCACTTGCCCTTTAACAAACTCTATTTCAATTTTAGCTTTAGCTTTCTTTAAAGCCTTTTTAATAATATTTCTTACTTTCAGTTTTTTTAACAATTTCTCAAAATTGATTCGAAATTTCTCACTAGCAGACATTATTTTTTCTCTCTCATTGTTTGACAAACTACTTAGATATTTCGTTGTCAACGATTTCTGGAACTCAAATAACCTAACATTCAAATCATTTATCAATCTTTCTATATACTCCTGCTTCTCATTCAAAAATGATTCTTCTTCAGTTTCTATAAGTGTTTTTTCTATCGCATCTGCCTCAGCAAATATCCCATCATATTTTTCATTGTTATTATTTTTCATAGTTTTTTTTATTAATTATTAACTAATTCTACCATAATTTATTATATATATTAAATTTTTTTTGAAAAATAATCTTACTTGGGAGCGGTTTTGATAAAACGAAAAGAAATATTGGTGAGTATATATTTAGAAGAGATAGAATAATCATCAAAATAATATAAGATTGATTGGACAAGATATACTTAAGAATTAGTATAATTGTCATTATTTTTTATTGACATTCGATAAATATCATATAATATACAAGAAAATATTTATGTTTTTTTATAACATAGGACAAATATTAGAGATCCTAATAAAAAAATAAGCTGAGCAGAAAAAAGAAAAATAATGGAATTAAAAAAGAGAAAATTAAAAAACCTAAAACTAAATAGATATGACGCAACGTGTCTACTCATGATTATATTTGCTGTTATTGTTTCTAAAGAAATTGGTGCTATAAATACACATTCTTTCTTATTACTTATAATAGGAGGTATAGCTCATATCAATGGGATTATCAAAAAAATCCAACACAATAAAAATATAAAGGAGTAAATAATGCACCCTATGGTATATCATATTATTGGAGTGATAATGATCTTATCTGCTATAGCTATAACAGATATAGATAAAAGAAACTATGAGATCAGTACTCTCGCGATAATATTTCTAATAATAGGGATATTATTACAAGGTATGGGATTAATGCAAAACCTAAAAAATATTGGGAAAGGGATGAAGAAAGAACCTGAAAAAAATAACTAACTTAGATCTAATAAAGTTTTCAATAAATAGCTTATTCATGATTTGTTTCTGTTATGCTGCTTTGAAACTGAAAGATAGAGAACAAGCAGAAACAATAGTTGTCTTCTTTATTTTATTCATAATTACTAGTGTTTTGTATAGCCATTATAAAGAAACAAAAATAAAGGGAAAATAATGGGCAACAAAGATACTCTAGAAAATAATAAAAAAGGTATTAAATATCCCGACCTAAAAAATTATGACACAAGACAAAGCGATAACAAAGATTTCCTTAGAGCACTCTGGGATAAAGCCTACGACGCATATATAACAAAGAAGTTATAAAAAATCATATATAGGGTCACTATAAAAGTGACCTTTTTTTTGAACCTACTATTGACAATAGTAATATTTAGTGTATAAATATAAAGTAATAATGTTTTTTTAAATTCATAGACAAAAAAAAAGGAGAGAAAAATGTCTGATAAAGTTTTAAAAAAAAGAATATCTTTGCTTGAGTTTTTTCAATATTTCCTAATACTGTTTGTTTCTGTTTCATGTCTATACAGTTTTGTATTGGACGAAAAAAAAGGAGATATCTTATTCATTATATTAGTGACACAAGTCACAATATTTATTCAAGGAGTATCCTTGGAGAAACAAATAGGAAAAAAAATAAAAGAAGAATCAAATAATAATTCTTCTGATAACAAAAAAACGTTATCAAATGAAGAAAAATAAAATTATTAGAAGAAAAGATAAAAACTCTTGAGAAGAGGAAATAGAGAAAGGGGAGAGCATAGATAAAACACTATTATATTTAAGACCACTAAAACGTAGTCTTTATTTTTATGTATAAAAAAACACATTTAAAAATAATTTCTATAATGTAATATTAGAAAACATATAATATTTTTTTTTAACTATGAAAAAGTACTTATTAATTACCTTACTACTAACAAGTTTACTCGTTTTTATTAAACTCAAACCCAAAAAACATGTTTTTAGTTGCCAAAAATATTTATCAGAAATAAATAACAACCAACCAACCAATATAAAACCGTTTTTTAGTGATTTAGATCAACCACTTGTTTGCTATATACAAACAGCAAAAACATCGGTTGACCTACATTTCTATCAAGCCAATCTTGAGAACCTAAAAACAGTACTGAAAAAAGCTTATTTTAGAGGCGTTAAAATACGGTTTATAACAGATGATATATACTATAATGATAGACGGTTCTATACTAAATTCTATCTACCTCTCATGGAGATAGGTATCCCTATAATACACGACCAAAAGACAACTCATACTAACGGCCAATCACACAATAAATTTGTTATCATAGATAATAAATACGTATGGACAGGTAGTTATAACCCCACCTATAACGGCACATACAAAAACATCAATAACGGTATACTAATTTCATCACCTCTTATCTCGAAAATATATACCAAAGAGTTTAACGAAATGTGGGGATCAGATACTACCGTTTTTAATAAAGATCTATCCAGATTTGGTACCCAAAAACTCAAAAACACCGGTATAGGTATAGAAAATAAGATAGAAGTATGTTTCGATCCTAGTGATGAATGCATAAACAAAATCATTGAGAAGATCGGTACTGCTAACATACGTATAGATTTCGCTATATTTTCTTTCACTGATGATGATATATCTAAACAGATACTAAAAAAAGATATTAAAGTTAGAGGTATATTCAATAGCGAAGAAACCCCTTACGGGCAATACAAGATTTTTAAAAAAAAGTATGGTCAAAATATTTTATTAAAAGATGATCTCAAAGATCCACCTAACATGATACACCATAAGTTTATTGTTATCGATGGCGATACTGATTCTGACCCTATAGTTATAACCGGCTCAAAAAATCTAACTAGATCAGCTGATACTATAAACGACGAGAACACTCTTATTATACACGATAAAGATACCGCTAGATTATATCTTCAAGAGATTGATAGATTATTTGAAAAATAATTTGAAAATATATCGTTAGCGTTATAAAATTTAATTAAAATTTAATACAACAAAAATGAAAAAATTATTAGGCGCTTTGATACTCACACTAGTATTATGTAATACTGTTAACGCATACAATTTTTTTGAAGACTGGGAATCATTCTTCACCGACCATAACACAGCGATCAATTTTGTTCAAAACAAAAATATTATGTCGAAATACAGTGACGGGTTTTTTCATCCGGAAAGAAATATCAATAGAGCCGAGTTATCTAAAATAATAATAACCTCTATATACGGTGCTAACCATACTGGAGCTAACTGTTTCCCTGATGTGAAAGATGATTGGTATGCTCCGTATGTTTGTAAAGCTAAAACCGAAGATATTGTTTCCGGATACGATGATGGCACATTTAAACCGGATAAAAATGTTAGTATAGCAGAAGCTTTAAAGCTTGTTCTAAACGCTTATGATATGCCAGTAAACAAGACCGAAGATATATGGTATAAACCCTATATAGATTACGCTAAAACTAACGGGCTTGTTTTCGTGTTTTTGAAATCACCTGATACATACATAACCCGTGGCGAGATCTCTGAGGTTATATACTGGATACATGAGCTTAAAACTGTTGACGGTAAGTATTGTAGCGATAACAAAGAATGCGGTGAATGTGGTAGATGTGTTAACGGTAGCTGTAAAACTAGCGATATATTGAGTAAAAACTGTAAATGTGAAATAGAAAGTATAGAAGACAAAACCTGCCAACAAGATATATGCCCAACTAACGAGAACAAAATATGTGTTTTCTATGATCCGGGGACACACCCTGATTACGTTAACGAGTATGCTGTATGCGATTGCGCTAACAGCGATAATATAGAGTGTTTAAACGATGATGAATGTAAGGACGGAGAAATATGTAAAATACATAAATGCGTTAAAGCGCTTATCAGTAACGAAAATAAAACCGAATGTCTAAATGATGATGATTGCGGTAAATTCGAAGAATGTATCAAAAACTCATGTGAGAGCCAGATAGAATGTTTGGTCAACAGTGACTGTGCGGACGATAAAATATGTAAAAGCAATAAATGTGTTAATATGCCTGCTTTCTGCATCGATAATACTGAATGTATCAATGGTTATATGTGTAAGAACAATGATTGTACGCCTGTAACTGAAGTAGTATGCAAAGACCATACTGAATGCCCTGTAGGGTATAGATGTAGCGAGGACAAATGTGTTTTAAAACAGTACGAGTGTGAAGAGGATAGCGAATGTGATGGGGTATGTGTCGATAATATATGTGTTGACCAGCCTGCGACATGTGACGATAATACTGATTGTGACGAGGGCGCAATGTGTAAAGAGAATAAATGTATCGGTGTAACCGAGTTTTTCTGTAGGGAGGATAGTGTATGTCCTGTCGGGTATCGATGTAAGTATTTACGGTGCGCTAAAAAACTTAATAATTGTGAGGATAATGACGATTGTGAGACCGGGTATAAATGTGAGGATAACGAATGCATGTATATCTCTGCAACTTGTAAAATAGATACTGAATGCCCAGCAGATTATATCTGTAAAAACAGCTTATGTATCCACGCTACCGAGCTAACTTGTATCAATAACAGCTCATGCCCTGATAATTTCAAGTGTAGTAATTTCAGGTGTACACCAGAGAAATATTTTTATGAGTGTCACAGTGAGCATGATTGTGATGATGATATGATATGTGAAGACCATTACTGTATCGAACCGATCCAAGACTGTAAGATAGATTATGATTGTAATAACGGGTTTTTATGTAGGAGCGAAAGATGTATTTTAAGTAGCGGCAGATGCTCCAAAAACGATGAATGCCCGTACGGTGAGACATGTGAAGCGGGATACTGCGTAAAAGATCCAGATATAATCAGCCCTGAATGCGTTAAAGATACTGATTGTGATACAGATGAAATATGTATCGATGAGGTCTGTAAAACGAATGAGAATAATTGTAATAATAATAACGAGTGTAACTGGGGAGAGATATGCAGAGATAACGTATGTCAATCAGGTGTGACCTATTGTGATAATAGTTATGACTGCCCTCCCGGGTATTCCTGCATAGATGAAGGATGCACCAAATTATAGCTTCCGTGTAACAGAATGGTTATTATGGAGATGTCTGATATGGTGTACCGGATGGAATGTCCCTGGCTTTATTTGCGTTATAAGTAGCCCAAAAACGATAACCATCCCACCTATATAATGGTAAGAGAATATCTTATCGCCTACTATCAACCATGACAACACCACCCCAAATAACGGGTAAGTAAGGTTAATAAAAGATATAGTTGACGCTGAGACTAATTTCAGCACGTAATTGAAAAGGAAATTACCTATTAGCAACGGGAAAAGCGAGATCAAAACCATATACCATACTATATCCGATGTTATAGCTGACCAGTCAAAACTAAAAGAGACAAAAAAAGAGATAACAAAAAAGAAAGCTACTGATACAAGTTTTTTCCCTAAGACAACTACATCAGGATGTATATCAGTAAAATATTTTTTGTTTATAACATCACCAATAACCCATACGAAATTAGCTAAAACTATCATTAAATCACCATACCCAAACCTCAATATTTGTAGTTTCCCTTGGAACCCGATAATAAGCACACCCGATAAAAGTATCAGCAACCCTAGTATCTTGAGTACTGATATCCTATCCTTGAATACTATTACCGAGGATACAATCAAAAATATCGAATACGTGTTCGAAAGTATCACAGCGTTAATAGCTGAAGTGTTTTTTATCCCCCAAACGTATAGTAGGACCGCTAAGAACCCGTTTAAAAAAGAGTAAATAATAAATTTCTTACGTTTGTGTTTAGATTCTTTAATAGTTTTCTTTAGCTCAGGTAGCAACCCTAAAATAAAGAAGAAAAAACATATAGATATAACCTGTACAAACAAGCTTAGATGTATTGGATGTAATACTGTAACCAGTTTCTTGCTTAAAGGCCCATAGCTAGCAGAGATAAAGATAGATACGAACGTTAAAAAAATATAGAAAATACTTTTATTTTTCAGCATAATAGATAGATTTAATAAATTTAACAAAAGTATACACTAAAAAATATTTGAATAAAAAAAAATTAAAACAAATTAACGATCTATACACACCAACCTAGAAAAATTTGTCTTGTTTTTTATCTTGATTTAAAGGAAAATTTTTGGTATAAATAGATATACGATACTTGAAAATCAGTAACCTAGTATATGGGGATGATCGGTTTAGCCAAAAAGATTTATGATATATACTGCAATCCGGTGGTCGCTCCTTCCTGCCGTTATCAACGTCCGGAGCTATCTTAAGTGCAAAGAATAATGTACGCAATTATCTTGGATCAAGATTCGCACCAAATTTCGATTTGGCACCAAGTCTTGTTTATGCCTAGTCATAACCCCAGGATATAAATCGATTAACTAATACTTAGTCGTCGTTTTACCTCTGATACCTGATACGAGGCTAAAATGTAGTTTATCAGGTGCGATGAACTAGAGCAGTTTAAAATCTAGTTTATTCTAAAAATTTTTTAAACCAAGGATACAAGCTCTTTTCTGTTTTCTTATTTGTATCACTGAAACCTGAAACCAGATATGGTTGTAGATGTATATATACTAACTTTTTACACACGAGTTCGATTCTCGTCATCTCCACCAAATAAGCTTTTTCAGATACTGAATATGAGAAAAGCTTTATTGAAAGCAAATATTCAGGCGTTCCAAACCCATGACTAAGTGAGTACTCCAAATGCTTGATGAATACAAGTTTTTGAACCACGATTCGGTCATTCAATTATCCGCTTTCCCAAGTATCATGAGGGTTTTATATAAAACTGAGAACTCGTTCCAACGCTTTATCAAACTGAAAATTGTCTTGCTATGGATTATTTAGTTTTTCTTCAAGTGATTCTTGAGTGAGAATGAGTGAAATAACTTTCTTCTCATAGGTTTTTAAAAGTATTTCATTGTTGCAGATTTCTATCTTTTTGAGCCAGATATTCATTTCTTTTTCTGTAGTTTTAATATCCTTTTCTATTGTCGCCTTTTTAGATTCTTTATTTTTCATTTTTTTATCCCACAAACATCTTCTGTTACTATTTTTAGTTTTGAAAGTGCCTCCATTGCTACTCTAGATTTAAATTTAGCTATGTGTTTTTTTTCGACTGTCTTTCATACTTTTTTAGTTAAAAAATTTTGTTTTTTTTGCTTAACCACCTGTCCAATTTTCTGGGACCATTATAATGTTATATGTTTTATTTGTAATGCTTCTCTAAGTAGTTCTTTTTTTGACCATATTTCAAATACATATTTTTTAGGATCAGACTCTTTAAATAATAAACAGGCTACAGGTTTTGCAAATACTCTCCCGGCAACATAATATGAAAAGGCAAAGCTAATCCTTCCATTCTTTCTGATTTAAAATCTTTTTGGTCGAGAGTGATTAAATAATCTACTTTTGCCCGCATAGCGCCAACCAAAATAGGAATATCTTTGGCAACAATATAATTAGTAAAATAGTTTTCTTCATCTGACATTAATACATTTTTCTCCAATTTTTTTAATAAACTAACGAACCTATAAAAATCCGGTAAAAAATCTGTCCCCATTTTTCTTTCAATATTTATATGAGCCTCCGCAATAGCCATAGATACTAGAAAACAAATGAACTTTACTATTTCTAGCTAATTTAAAAAAGCGCACGTGAGCCACCGTTTTTTTAATAAGTAGCCACAAAAAAAATGTTAGCATCTAAAAAAAGTTTATCCATAAACATCTTTTTTTAGAAGTTTTTTAAGTTTTGCAACTGTTTTTTTATCAATTTTATCATCCTTTAACCAATCTTTGATTTGTGTATCTGAATATATTTCCGGTTGATATTTGGGATAATTCAATTTAACAAACAAAACGCCGTTATCAACCAGTTTCGCTTCCAAAAGACTCTGAGATTTAATACCTAATTTCTCACGAATTAGAAAGTAGAAAAAATCTACTTTCAGTATATCAGCAATGTCTCTTTTAATAAAGTAATAATTCGGTTAGTATTTGTTTATATGAACAATCCACAAAAACATTGACTGCCATTCGTCATGAATATATACCTATACATAGAAATAATCTATAAATAATATCAACATCATTATACATAGATCCGAAAACTAAAGAAACAGCTCTTAAGAAAGCAAAAAACGACAAATTATCTTTTTCTGATATACTCAGAATTCTTTTGTTAGATTATGTCTCAGGTAAAATAGTTATAGAAAGACTCTCTGAAAACCAACAATTTATCCCAAGCACTAGAAAACCTTTTGAAGCTATTCCAGTAGTTGAGATAAAAACCTGTTTTTTAACACCTGGATATTACTATCTGTTATTTCCCCCCAATCAATGTTACACGTCTATTTACATTTGATAAAAAATCTTCCCAATCTATCACACAATGAAATCTAAACCCACACCTATATTAAGTAATAACACTATAATAAATCCTCTGATTATTGGGCAACTTCCTTACCCAAGAAAACAGTATAAAACCAAGAAAACCTTAATACTTGTATATATCCTATAAAACTGATATCTTCCTTAATAGAAAATTGATTCTTGAAACCATCGGTATTTAGTTAAACATAACTGATAAAACCAGTATTCAAACATGTTTTTTTAGTTTCTTAGAAATCATTTGGGGAAAAATATAAACAAGGTTTTTTTATTTGTTAGTTCAAGATGAACAGTTAATCTGTTACATTAAATAAGTTTTGTATTATCAAAAGAAAGGATTAACATGAAGGTCGTCTTTATTGGAATAAATTTTAGAACAGATTTACCGGTAATTGATCATCCGAATCCGATTGCTGATGCGAGACTAAAGTTGAATCGATTATGGGCAGTAATAAAAAGAATTAAACACAATCTTACTCAGGCACAAAGAAACGCAGATAGAATATATCTATTAATTCCAGAATTTTATTTTAGACACACTAATGTGATACAAATACACCCAATGCCAATGGCCCCACCTCCAATGCCACCAATGCCAATGGCTCCACCTCCAAGACCACCAATGCCAATGGTTCCACCTCCAAGTTCAAGTAAAATAACTCTACCTCCAATAAGAAGTACAATGGCTCCGCCTACAAATTCAAGTAAAATGACTTTGCCTCCAATACGAAGTATAATGAATCCCGATGCAAGTCCAAGCAAAGTGACTTTGCCTCCAATAGGAAGTATAATGAAACCCGATGCAAGTTCAAGTCCAATGGCTCCACCTCCAAGACCACCAATGGCTCCAATACCAATGGCTCCACCTCCAAGACCACCAATGGCTCCAATGCCAATGGCTCCACCTCCAAGACCACCAATGGCTCCAATTCCACCAACGCCCCCGGTTTTTATCCGCCCAGCCCCTTATAGTCTCACATTAAGACCACTAATTTCTCGCTGGATAAATGACGCAATTCTACAAGAAAGATTAGAGAATTATGTCTTAGTAGCAGGAACAGCAGTATGTGCTGGGATAATAGATTTTCCTCCAAAATATGTTGAATTCAATACTGCACATATCTATATAGGGGGAACAGCTGTCATGCCTTATGAAAAACAAACTGTATCAGATATTGATGGTATTAATAAAACAACATATTCTCAAAATGTTAGATTTAATGACGAAAACATTAAATATGATTTAAGATTTAACTCTAACCCCATATATGATGCAGGTACTCCAGAAAGTTTTGGTATAGAAGTATGTCTTGATCATCATTTTGGATATCTTAAAAATACATTATCTGAGTTTGGTTCAACCAACATTTTCCCTGTGCATCTTATCACATCATGTGGAATGAGTATAAATTATAATAATATTTGTGCTCAAAAAAACGGGTTTGTTTTTATCTGTGATGGGCACACTAATCCGACTTCAAACCTTGAACAAGTCGTCCGTATCACTCCCAACAAAACACATACTAGAAAGATCCGCGGTAACACAATCTTGCTCAGGGATGTTAGATATAGTTGTAATGTCCCTTTTTATAATCATTTAAAAAAACAAATGGAACAAACGATTATAAACCATAGTATTAATGTTACTTACACTATTTTTGGTCCAGTAGATATCCCTAGTTAACCGTTTAATCAATCAAGAATCAAATATCAATTATTAGGCGTCTAATGACGCCTATTTTTTTTAGTAGTACTTAAGAGAAATATGCTAATGAAATACTACAGGATATTTTTGATTTATATATAAAAAAAATCTTACATATTATCTAAAAATAGAAAAAATAAGAAATGCAAAAATACTTATAGAACAGCTAGCCATATACCCTCTTTTTTAGTCTTCCGTCATATCAAAAAACCCCTCAGGTAAATCCATTTATTTAGGTTCGATCATATCACCAAAATTATCTTCCATATACTCTCTTTTTTCGTCTTCCGTCATATCAAAAAACCCCTCAGGCACTTCAACACCAGGAGGCAACCTCATCCCACGCTCCATCCCTTGTGCCCCTCTACCATCGCCACCAGGTCCACCCATCCTAATACTCTCACCGTATTTAGTTATAATATTTTCCAATACTAGATCAACATATTCTTCATCATCAACATAAAACGTATATATCCCATCCTTTTCTAGCAGCCCAGATGAATACGTAACAGACTGGAACTCTTTCTTAGCTACAAACCTAAATATCTCTTTACCTTTAGCATCTTTTAACGAGACAACAGCCCCGGCACCCTGTACCGACTCAAAATTAACTTGTATCGCGTACTGCGTAACCTTACTTAAAATAATTAAATTATTAACTAAACATTTTTATAACATTAAAAATTCAATGATATTACTATACTTATAGTATATGTGAAAAAAATGAAGGAAAAGTGAAGAATACGTGAAGAAAAAACCCTGGAATTTTTTATACTAAACCGCTTAAGAATTTAGGGACACTCATAACCCTTATATTATCCTGCATAATATCGATATTTTTGTTATAAACTAACTGATAAGAATACGGTATTTTCAATTTTCTAGTAAAATACTTAAGATTTTTTGATGGTTTAGTATCAGATGTTTTAACTTCAACAGCGAACCAAGGTTTCTTATTAGAAATAACAATAAAATCAACTTCATTCCCATTAATATCTCTCAAATAATGAAGTTCAGTTTTATACCCTAAAAAATCATAATAATAATGCACAAATTTAAGCAAATGAGAAGCAACAACATTTTCAAGCTTAGCTCCGGGATTTTCAACTCTCGACCAATCCCAAAGAAACATCTTAGGTTCTTTCCGTAAAGACTTAATTAAACTTGATCTAAAAGGATAAATACGATAATGAAAATAAAATTTTTCTAATATATCCATCCATAAAGATATAGTTTTATGAGCCACTTCTAAATCCTGACGCAAATTATTTAAAGACAACAGAGAACCTACTTTATCAGGTAATATCTCAACAAGTATCTGTAACGCTGATAAATCTCTTATCATTTCTATATCCCTAATATCTTCTTTAATAAGTCTATCAACCCTTTCATTATGCCATCTCCTTAAAATCTGTTTATCTTTATCAAAAAACGGTTCAGGAAACCCTCCGAACACCAATAGCTCATCAAAATTTTTATATATTTTTGAATCATCAACAAACTCAATTTCAGAAAAAGGCTTAAAATATCTTTTAGTATTCGGTAGTTCAGCTACAGAAAACGGATGTAACCTATAATAATGATATCTTCCTTGAAGAGAATCCTCTCCTTTCCTATAAAGATTCAAACGCGCACTACCTGTAACTAATATTTTATATTTATCATACGTATCATATATACCTTTTACATAGTTTTTCCATTTTTTGTATTTATGAATCTCATCAAAAATCAAAATACCGGAATCACTCAAAAACTGTAATTTAATAATTTTCATTCTATGAATAGGATTATCCCAATTCAAATACATACTGTTTTCTCTCCCTATATATTTCGCTAAAGTTGTTTTACCTACCTGCCTTGGACCTCCAATAAAAACCATCTTCTTTTTAAGATCTTTCTGAATACATTCATATAAATATCTTTCTTTAAAAATAAAATTTTTTTTAAGATTTATTATAGTTTACACCAAAGTCAAATTTATATGTAAGATTTTTCTACTTATACCAAAAATATCATTATTCAAAAAAATCTCTTCTTATACTCAAATTTATAAATAGAACCATCCTAAACCTTAATAAACAATTAGAAACTAGCCAAATACTTAAAATAAATATTCTTTTTTAAAAAAACTATAGTTTTATTAAATTTTTATATTGACACACTTAAATATAAAGAATATTATGAGCATATACTCATATTTATTTTTTAATTTATATATTATGCCAAACTATGATGGTACAGGCCCAAGAGGTCAAGGTCCAATGACAGGCAGAGGTATGGGATCATGTTTCGGAGGGAGAAGAGGCTTTGGTTGTTATAGAGGGTTTTACGGTAGGCGACGTATGACCAAAGAGATATTAAGAGAAGATATCAAGGATATGGAAGACTACCTAAAAGACGCAAAAGCAGAACTCTCTGATATGGAAAAAGATTCTTAAAAAAAACCTCGACAAAAAATTAGAAAAAGTATAGAACCAATTCTATACTTTTTTTTATAGAAATGATAGAAGCTAGTTCGATAAAATAAATACATATTAAATAGATACTAACCTAAGTATATTCAATAACACTAAATAACTGAATTGGTTTTAGCTTAAAAATCAACAGATACATCAAGTTATCTATCAACATAAAATCCCAAATCAAACAATACCATTTAAATATCTAAACAGTTTTTCTCTATTGACATTTTTTTAGAAATCCCCTACCCTCTCCAAGCAATATCCGCGATATGCAAATTGCTCATTCAGTACACTAAGACAAAAAAACCAAACAATATTCAAACAATTATCTGTTAGGAGTATAGAAAGATGTTAGATATAGCGTTTCTAATGTTTAAGGAAGTGAATTTCCTTTCTGAAGAAATAATAAAAAACTATAAAATCCCGACAAAAAAACTACTTAAGATTATTTATAATTCGATACCGGAAATTTCAGTACCGGATGCTTCGATACCGGAAATTTCAGTACCGGATGCTTCGATACCGGTTAATTCCATACCAAAAGTATCTGCACCGGAAATACTAACAACAATATGTAAGATGTTATCAAAACGAGAAGGAGAAACCGTTACTAACGCTCTTATTTATTTAACACAAGTTAAAAACGAGCTAGTACGTAAAGAGGCGTGGATCGCTCTATCTAAACAAAAAGACAAGCTAATAGAGATCGTATACAAAATAAATAAGATTAACCCAACAGATACGATATCTTGTATAGAAGCGATAGAAGAAAAAACTATAACTGCTATCAGTAATCTATTACGTAGCGATAACATTTTTTTCAACACATTAGCCAAATTTATTTTAAAACAAGATAATTCCCCTGAATGTATCAGGGTTCTTCAATTCCTTGCTAAATCAAAAATACAGGGGATAAGAACAAAATCTTTTGAGATCCTAAAAGAACTACAAACGAACGAGTCAGTAGACACTCTTATCTCGCTTGTCTCATACAACGATAAAGAAGTAAGCAAAAAAGCGATAGAAACCTTAGGCTATCTGGAAGGAGAAAAAATAAACAATCTTTTAGTTTCAATAGCTAATACAGCTAACCATTTTGCGAGAAGCGTAGCCATCAAAAGTCTATCTAAAATGAAGGGAAAAGGTATGGATACAGTATTAATGAACCTAGGTAATATATCTGAGATCAAAACAGATATATGTGAGGCATTAAGTGAGTTCAAAACTAAAGATACTATAACATTTCTAAAAAACTTAGTTATCAACCCTGACAATGAGATAGCTAAAAACATAGTATATATATTAGGCAAAAAAGCTAAAAACGAAGAAGAAGATGCGATAGACGCGTTAATAGAGATCTCAGAAAAAACTGAATACTATACAATCGCCATACAAATACTTGCTGAGACAAAGAGTGTTAAATCTAAAAAAGCGTTATTAAAACTTCTACAAAACAAAAAAACACGGAAAGATTCTTTGATAGCTTTATCAAAGAACTACCATAAGTATATAAGACCCATATTAATAAAATTATTTAACGATGAATCAGAAGAGATCCGTATACTAGTTCTAAAAGGTTTATCCAAATTCAATGATATAGAAGCGATAAAAAAGATTATGATACTACTAGCTGATACCTCCAAAAAAGTCAGAACAGAGGTGTTAAATATCCTGAACACAGTAACCGATAAAAAGCTAGAAGAGTATATAATTAAAACGATCCTAAATCTTATTAAAACCACAGATCCTAGATACCTTAGCCCCCTTTTTATATATCTATCCAACAAGAAACATATCCCTTTTGTTGCACAACATTTGATAGAGTTAAGCAAACACACCAACAAAGAGATACGCTTACTCGCACATAAATCGATTATAGGAGCCAAAGATAGAGCTATATACATGATATTCCTCAAATCCAGTGTTGATGAATACTCAAAAATCCGCGAGCTAGCACCAAAAGGGTTAAATACTTGGAGTGATGACACCATCATAAAAACACTACTTATATTATCTCAAGACCAAGACGAGAACGTAAGGATCTCAGCTAAAGAAGTACTATTCTCTAAGCAGAAAGAAGTGAACGAATATTTCCTCAACCAAATGACGTCTTAGCGTATATTTTTTTAACCCGTAGCACATATAACCTGTTCTACGGGGTTTTTCATGTTTTATCATCGATAGGATTAATCTCTTAGAACTAAACTTTACTTTATATAAATCTAGCATCCAACCAAAAATATATTGACTAATTGATCAGTATTTACTCTTCGATTACAAGAAACTAGTAAAAACACTTTAAAACCCCAAAAGAATATGGTATAATTTATAGATTAATTTATGAGTACTTGTGGAACTAGATATATTTCTAAAAATAGTTAAGAGCAACCCGGTATTACCTGAAACGAAAAAACAGGAGATATTTGCGCAAGCGCCGTTCATGTTTAGATCTGAGCGGTTGAGTATAGCTAAGATGTTGAAACTATCCGAAGCCGAGTATAAAAAACTTGAGGCAACTAATAACACTGAGCTAGAGAATATATCTAAAGAACTAGACACACTTGAGAGACAAGAGATACCTAAAATGATCAAAGATTACGAGACTAAACTACATAATAAAGAGGTGTCAGAGATAGAGGATATAATAAATGACCTATAAAATGTTGATAAAATTCTTAAATACATCACCGGTACTAAAAGCGAGTAGGCTGATATACCAGAACTCTCGACCACAAGAGAACGTGAGGAGTACTACTGAACAATCTCTAGGCGAGAAAGAGAACGCTAGCTTACCGAGTAAAGCTGAACTAATAAAACGTATATCTGGGATAAGAGATAAAGTCGCTAGGTTATTTCAGGATGCTAAGAACGATGCAATTCTAAAAAGTTTATCCACAAGCCTAAAAACCCGTATAGACCAACTTACAAACGATTTAAATGATCAAACCAACAAATATGAGCATTTAAAACAAGCTGAACAGCTAAAACTTATCTCACGTATCGCCCCTATAAGCGCTAGAGCGACTATACGTATGCAATTATATAACAGCATTAAAGAGGCTAGGACATCGCATAAAAACGGGTTAACTAATGAGAGTATAAAAACCTGTGTCCAAAGCCTAAACAAGCTCTTAGAAGGAGTCCCTGAGAACGCATCACCTCCAGCTAGTATGAAAGACGATATCCTACAGCTATCTAAATACCTATACGCGTCAGACAAAGCAGTTAGTATAACCGATCAATTCGCGATAGGTTATAACAGCCCTAAACACGGGCCTTATACTTTTGCGCATATCCGTAGCGGTCAGTATCTATTCGCTACCGATACGCTACAATCAAGAGGGCTACTCCAAGTATACGATATAACTAACCCGGGTAAAGGATGGCGGTTTTTGGACCTACATAGACCGAAAGATAGATTAATCCCAGCGAAAGGCAACCTTGTGCCCGGTAACGAAGCAGCCGCGATAAAAGCTGCTATAAAGAGATTAAAAATAGAAGGTACTAGTATAAACGAGAAACTTGATACTATATGTAATAAATCGAGAGAAGCTTTAAATAAAAAAGGCGGTCTATCTTATCTAAAGAGCAAAATATCTACTAACACACTTAAAACATCTATAACCGGCCATTACAAACCTGAGATAGACAGGCTGACACGATACAACAAAGACAACTTTGAGGACCTAAAGAACCTTATGTTCGGGACAAGCGCTAACAAACAGCTGATGGACACGTATAGCGATACTGATACGTACGATCAATGGCTGGGCTACACATCGAAGCTCAAAAACCCTGGCGATATATCATCAATACTATCCTGTATCCGTGAGAAACAGTACCCTAATTTCCTTAGCCCTGAACCTAAGAGCCCTAAATTCTGTGTGATCGAGAATAAAGTGTATAACCAAGGCGACAGGATATCTATCAAATGGGATCGGACTAAGATCCCTAACGGGAGCACTATAAGATATAAACTAAACGGTAAGCTATGGCAAGGCTGTGACACAAAAAACGATATAACAGATTATATCCCCCAAAAACAGTATAAAAGGAACCCGATCCTGATGGTCGAGATCTTTGATCCAAAAACAGGTAAATTAATGGTTAATATCGAAAGGATCAAAATAAACGGTGTCAGAGAAGGTAGCTCATCTTATACCAGCCCATCGTATAAACAAAAAAATGTTGAGGGTAGTGCGTTAGATGGGACTCAACCAAAAAATAAAGCTAAAGAGGTAGCAAAAGTACAAAAACAACAAAAAGAGAAGATTGAGAGAGAGAATAAAAGTAAAGAATTATTGGTAAAACATTTTGGGTTAGAGAGATATAGCGATAAAATAACAATAGATCAAAAGAAGGTTGCTTATACATACAATAATACTAAAATTAATTTTAGTATTGATCAAACTCAAAATATTACAACAATAAAAGGTTTAGATCTTAATAAAAATTTACAATTTAGATCAAACGATGAAACAGAAAAATCGTATATCAGAATGTTGTTTGAAACAGGCGATATATCAGAAACCCTTAAATTGCGTGCGTTGTTGGATAAGAATCAAAGAGATAGTTTAGATAAAGTTATAAAAACTGGTGTATATGATTTGGGATCTGATTTATCTAAAATACAAAAAGTTTTAGAAGCGCGAAACACAAAAGAATATAAAGAATCTCTAGATAAAACTCCTGATAAAAAAGAAATAAATATTTCGAGATATAAAAAGATGTTAAAAAGATGGGAGTATCTAGAGAGTACGAATAAAAAAGATAGTGATAGTTTTATTATAGGATCAGTAATATCATCAACGTTTGAGCCAGTTTTTCCAAAACACATCGGAATATATCAAAAAGATATAGAATCTATAATAAATGATAAACCTTTTTTAGAATATAAAACTCACCTTTCAAATGTTAAGCAAAATTTACTATTAATAGATAATAATTTAAAAAAGAACAAACCATATCAAGCTAAACAAATATACAATAATAACAAACAATCTTTCGCTAAAGTAGCAGAGATTATAAGAGCGGTAGTTCAAAATCTTGATGCTCCTAATTCATCTATTACAATAAAACCTATCAGTAATCAAGCAACTGAAATAAATAGTATATTAAAAAAGATTCCTAAACCTCTTAAAGAATTTATAAAACAAAATTCTTCAGATATTGAATTAGTGGGTAGTGATATAGATAATCTTACTTTAAAATACAAGGGATTAGTTATAAGTAAAGCTAAAGATAGTAAATTTAGTATTAAAGGAGAGTATAAAATAGGAAATGAAAAGATAGATGTTGATATTAAAGAGATAGAAACTAATAGTTTAACAGATAAAACAAGTCTAATAAAAAAATTAGATTCACTAAAAGATATTGTAAAAACCGGAGTAAGTAGTATAAAAATAGATAATACTGGTTTAGAAATAAAATATTCTTCACCTAAAGGTACTGTTATAACTTCTAACAATTTAGAAAATTATACTATAAAAGATACAGATACAGATACAGATATAACTGAACAAACTACAAACTTAAATGATATCACAACTAAGCTTCAAAAACTGATCACTAAAGAAAATACAGCTTTGGCGAAAACATTATTACCTGATCTTTTTGACGAAGACACCGAGATAAAAAGAGTTGCGTATCAATCTAAAAATGTTGGTGGCGGTGGCGGAGGCGGTAGTAGTGAGGGGGGAGCAAAAAATGATGAAAAAACAGAAGATAAACACAATGGTCCGGTTACTATAGATTTTAAAATCAATGGAAAGCAATACCAATTATCAGGTCAAGTTAAAAAAGGAGTATTTGAGTATCCTATTAAACTAAAAAATAATAATGAAATATTACCTGATATAAATAAAAAAGATAATTTAATAGATATTAATGAACTCCTAAGTACTAAAAAACCTATATTAAACTATAAAGCTTATAAGCTATTAAGATCAAAAAATGAAGAGGTAGGAGCTATGTTTGCAGAAAATATTGATAGTTTAGAAACAAAGAGTGTAGATGGTAATACTATTATTATAAATAAAAATAAGAAAACTCATACGATTAAGTTAGACAATAATACATTTACATATTCTCAAAACCTTAATGATCAAACTGATAATATAACTAATACAAAACTAAAAGCTATATTTGAAGAATATTTAGGTAATAAAAAAGAGAAAGAAGAAGAAGAAGAAGAAAATAAAAATGAGAAATATATAAGTAATTCTATTTTAAATCGAATTGCGAATACAGATAAAAGAATTAAAGAAAAAACAAATCCAAATAAAAGAGGTTCAGAATCTAAAACTTATAAAATAACTCAACGATTAGAATCAACTTCTGAATCTGAAAATGATTATGTATTAACAGAAAAAGAAGATATTTTATCTACAATAAAAAAAGATAATTTTATAAAATATTTAAAATATGAAACATCAGAACAGTTACCACGCACTATACAAATCGGGACATGTACAAAAGATAAGATAGTATTAATACAGCCTACAAATTGTACATTAACAAATTTTAGTGATAAAACTGTTGATATTAAAGAAGGAAAACAAACTCTTAACGGAGTTTCTAAAAAGATTCTTAAAGAAAACTTAAATAATGTAACTCAGCAAAACAATTTAATAGCAACTATCAAAAATAAGTATGCGAAGAAAATTATTGGTAAAAATCAATTCCCTCAAAATGCTAAACTTGATATACAAAATAATTCTATAGAACTACAAAACAATCTAAAAGTTAGTTTAAAAGATGGTAAATATAATATTGAATATATTAATAAAGAAAATGTATACAAGATTTATGGGTTAGCTTCAACTCAGTTTAGTCAAATTAAGAATTATCTAGAAAATCCTACAAAAATAATAAAAGCAAGTCTCCAAATAAAAGCAACTAAAAATAAACGAATTAATTTTCAAATCGGAAAATTTAATGTTCAACAAAAAGATAATAACTTTCATTATATATTTACCAAAGATAATTTAAAAATTGAATATAATAATAATAAACTTATAGATAATATCTTAAAAAATCCTAATAAAATTGTATCTATTATATCAAAAACTGATTTTCCAAATATTAATATTAGTGAAAATAATATAAAAGAAATAAAACATACACCCTCATATTCACAATATATTATGAGCAACCCTCAAGATATTAAAATAAGTATAATAAAAACAAACAATAAAAAATTATATACAATAATATATGATGGTAATCCAATAAAATCTAATATTGATTCCAATGAATTTACTAAAATATTTAAATCTATAAATAGTATTAAAACAACAAAAAAAGTAAATTTAAAAATAAAAAATATAATTAAAAAAAATTAAAACCTTAATGAATTGAAAAATATTTTAAATTTATCAAAATTAACAGAAGGTTTAATTATAAACAAAAACCCCAATAATACATACGAATTTACTAAAAATAACTCAAAATTTAATGTTACTATAACCCAAAATTTTGTTGAAATAACCGGCAAGAATTTACCAAAAACTAATATGCCTCTGGCTACATTCAGAGCTAATATTAATGATATCCCAAAGTTTATCGATAAACAAATATCCGATACTTTCGATAATAACCCAATTTTAATCAAAAAAATAGAAGAAGTAAAAAAATCAGTTGATATAAAACAAGATAAAACAGAAATAAAAATTAATTTACTGGATACAAATAATATAACTGTAACTAGGATTAAAGGTTACACCATATTAGAAACAACTGACCAAAGATTAGTACTAAAAACATATAATGATTTTAAATATTTTCAAAAAATATTAGTAAATAATAATACTCTAAAAGATGTAATAAATAGAACTAAAACCAAATATGAAGAAAAAAGTAAATACATGAAAAATATATTTTTAAAAGACGATATACTAAAAGAATTTACAGATCATCCTGAACTAGATAAACAATTTTTCATAATATTAAACAAATATATGCGTGATTATTCAGGTTATAGTAGGATTATAGAAGAAAACAAAAAAATTAGATTATGTTGTAGAAGTAAAAACGGGGCTGTAACGAACACTTTAGATATATATATAACAAAACAGTCTCCTGACACATATTCAGTATATCTTGATGGTGAAGATGATAATGTAGGCGCAGAGTACCTAAATCCTATAACAAACAAAAGAAATAAATTAGAAAAAGGAAAAAATTTGAGTCTTACCAAACAAACTAATTTCACATACTATGATTTGATGAGATTCCTTAAGAGTTTAAATGTATATGGTGCATAAATAACGAACCCCCTTACTATTTTAGTAAATCACAAAAACTCATATAATAAAATCAGAACAAATTTTATTCAGTATAAACCCGTATAACCCTATATTATAGAGATTATACAGCCTGTTAATACTAAATATTAGAAAAAAATCTTAAGGGAAAAATGATTCATGGCTAGTATTTTAATTACCGGACTAAAACTAAATAATTTCAAAGAAATTATTTAGTAGAAGACTATTCATCATCCTCCTCATCGTCAATCCTCCTCTTCATCGTCATCATCCTCCTCATCATCATCCTCCTCATCGTCATCAGATCCATCATCATCAGATTCATCATCATCAGATTCATCATCATCCTCCTCCTCCACTTCCTTAGACGCTTTTGGTTCCTTCTTTACGTCCGGTTCTTTTCTACTAGTATTAAATTGAGATAATCCTACTGTATATCCTTCATTTGCCAATCCTACAGTAATTATTTTCAATCCCTTAAAAATTTTAGCTAATTTCTTCTTATCGCCTTTTATAACCATATCTTTACTTTCCAATTCCACCTCAAAAATATCTCCAGGGTTTCTATTAAACATAGCGACTAATTTACCTGCTGATACATACACTCTAATATTTTTAGGTAAAAACGAATTCAAAACCGCATTATCTTTACCTAGATTATCCATCTTTTCAAAAAAACTTTTTATATTACTTTGAATATCATAGTCAGCTCTCTCCATTACTCCGTTAACTAACCATTCAGGTATAAGTCGCCCATCCTTTATTTCTACCCGACATAACCTGTCTTTCTGTATATAAAACCTGTCCCCTTCTTTCTTAAGGGGTATACCAGAAATAAGTAATTCTTGGTTATCATCTAACGATAAAGTATAGCTTCTATCATTAATTCTTATAACACTCGTCTTAGCATCTTTACTATAACCGTATCTAACTTTTTCAATTCCAATATTATCTAACCTGTTTTTAATAAAATCTCTCATAAACTCAGAGCTATCCTTATATCCACCGGTAATATCATAATGTATTACTCGTCCCACAAGATCTACTAGTAATTTATCATGTTTGATCTGGGATGATATATCATGATATCCTAACATCTCTTTTGTCTCTATCATACTACGATACTTATATACATCTATACCTTCGTATCTATCAAATTCTTTATAAGCTAATTTATAACTCCCCTTTCCTAATTCAATCTTACTATAAATTTTATAATATTGATTATTCCTATCTTTCCTCATCAGATAATTCTTCTTTAGTTTCTTATTTAAATATTTCAACTGTTGATCGGTAAGTTGAATTTCATATTTATTAAGAAAATCTAAGTACCAAAGTACGCTTTTATAATCAAACCGGAATTTAGGATCACTAAATATATCGATTCTCTTAAGCAACATTTCTTTTAATCCAGGTAGTTTCTTTATAATTATATTTAACTCTAATTCACTCATAAAAAATCTTTTAACGCTTCCCGGTTCACGTAACGTTATAGCTGAACTATTATCCATCAAACCTATAACTTTTCTAAAATGATCTTCCAACCTAGATAAATCTTTATATCTAGATAAAATCTTTATAACTTTATTATAGTATTCAGAATCATACCTAAAAGATGCCTCTAGTATATTCTTTAAGATATTAGGATCTTGGTTTACTTCTAATCCATTGATACCATCGATATTCGCTTCCAAATACTTGATTATATCTTCCAGTTTCTCCTTCTTCCCATTTTCATTTAGTTTATCAAATTTGTTCAAACTACCCCAAAATTCTAATTCCTTTTTCACAGCCTGTGGGTATTCTTTTAGTCTGGTTACCGTATCTGCCGGAATCTCTCCTATCCCTAGCACCTTATATAGTTTAGCAATCTTTTTTGATAACAAATACATTTGCCCCTCACTTGCTTCTTCAATTTCATCTTCCATACCTTCTATAAATGTTTCCAGTTTACTATCAATATCTTCTTTGAAAAATCTATATAACCCTAATTTGGATATCCCCAAAAATTGATCTATATTTTCAATACCATTAATATAACCTATAATCTTTGTTTTAAGAGTAGCTTTAACCTCTTGATTTGTATCTTTTCTATATAACAAAACTATACTTTTAAATTCATCTACGGTTCTAATAGTCTCTTTATTTAATACACTAATTTTTTTATTTATACTCTTTAAATTGTTTAGTATAAGATTTTTCATGCTTTCTAAACTCTTTTCATTCTCATACACAGATTTTCTATTGAACAGATACTCATATTTATCCGCTAAACTCATACCCTTTATAGTTCCTAACCGGGATATCATTCTCGCATCCATCTCATACACAAACCTAGCATTACCCGGATATCTCCTATCAATATATGATAACCTATCCCGTATACTAACAAACGTATTTTGATCTTTTATACTAATCTCGCCTTTTTGATGGACTCCAAAAGATTCTTTAAGAGCTTCTAGCCCCTTAGTATTAGCAAACACATTTCTTGTCCTGCTATCAAGTTCTTTTTCAAATCTATTAAAACCGGTCTTAAATACTTGTAGCTGCCTACTTATATAAGGGTCTTTTTCCTCTTTTCTAATCAATTTTTGTTCTATTAGAGTTTCCAAGGTTTTAAGTTTTCGCAATCTATTATTATCAAAACAAGATTGAACGCTTATAACCAAATAATCTAAATATTTTACTAGGAATTTCTCTACTAATCTTTTTTTACCGGGTAGCCCTAAATCATATACGCGTATTTTTTGGAACTTAGTTTGGGAATCAGGATATTCGTCATTGAACCTAATATCTTTAAGGTATCTATCTGCTTGCTTAAAATACTCAGTATTATTTATCTCAGTATCAATATAAGTTTTTAAGCTTGCTGGCAACAACTTATAAATCTTTATAAACTGAGCTGGATCACCAGGATTACTACCATACACCTCTTTAAGTTTACGACCTAAAACCTCTTTTAGTTTATTTATCTCTTTCGGCTCAGTAATCTCTCTATAATCCTTTAGAATCTCCTCTATACTATCAAACGTAACCGCTTCTATCTTTTTATCACGTATAGCCTGTTTTATAGCTCTCCCTAATGAGCGCATCTTATCTTGGAAAGAGCTATCATTGCAAGATAGTTTCAAACTACGCAAGAACTTCGTTGCTTCTGTTTTTTTATTCTTCTTCACTAAACCGATAAGACCTGTCCGTATCTTTTCTATCGCTTCATCTAAATAAACTGGATGCCAATGTAAAGTTTTAGAAAAACTAAGAAACAGGTTAAGTGTTTCAGATATCGTTTGTGCTTTAGTGTTAGTATTTGTAGTATCTAAATCTGATATATCTATACTCTGTAGTTTCTGATCAATTTTTAACTTTTTTCTAACAGTATCCTTAACTAGTTTTTTTATCCAACCCGGTGTTTCTTCCTCTTTAACAAGAACATCAAAACAATCATCATAAGGTTTCGATCCATCAGCTCCTCCTCCCTTAATAGTTGCTATATTATCTTCCACTAATTTTGAAACTAAAGACTTTATTTTATTTGATAGAACTTGTTTTAATGATTCTTTTTGGTCCTTAGCTTGTATATTATTAATATTTGATAAAATATTAGTTAAATAAGTTTGTTTTAATATCTGATCAACAGTAAGCTTATTGATCTCCGATATTAATTTTAGATTACTAGTATCTAAAGTATCCAATAAACTTTTAATAGTATTTCGTGGACCTTTTATTTTATAACCTCCTGGAACATCCGTATCTCTAGCACCCTCATTTACTTTGAGATTAAACTCTTTATCTATATAAACGATATTCTTATATGTTTTCTTTTTATCAGCTCTTCTATAAAACTCTATATTATCTCCATTAATTATGAACTCATAAGGCCCGGTATCACCACCTAACTCTCTTTTAATCGATACCCCCAACCTGGTACGTAAAAACTTTATACAGTTACCGATATCATCTAATGGCATACCAAGTAATAATAGTTTTTCGAAACCACCAACCTTTTCACGTAATCCTCGTGTTTTACTATAAAAACCCAAAAACTTTATTAATACCGCGTTATTTATTCTTTTAATATCTATCCCTAGATCATTTACTACTATCATATTATTTTCTATCTTTATACCGTCAGCTACTTTTATCTGATAAATATATTGATCTTTCAAATAAGATAAAACGTTATTAGCTAATTTTACAGGGCTTTTTTCATCAATACTATTTTGTAAACCCAAGTATCTGTTATATATTTTATATAGATTATCAACAGTCTGATCCTCAAATCTTGCTTTATTACGTGAAACCTTAAACACCCCTTCAGAGATACTGATAAACTGTTTTATTAGTTTAATCTGATCAGGTTTAAGCCCGCTATTTTTAGTTTTCAGTATAACGAGTATTTCACTAATTTTTTTATCTTTGATACTTACTTGCGTACTATTTATTTTACATTTAATAGCTAAAATACTTTTAAAATCAGGGAATTTATCTATCTTTTTATAAACCTGAATATTTTCTTTAGTCTGATCTTTACCGAATACATACTCACTAATCCGAGGATATATAAACAATTTTGAACCTTTTTTATAATTCCCTAACAAATCTTTTAAAATATATAAGTTACTAACGTCTACTTCTTTATATATTTTCTTTAATAATGTGTCTTGTAAGTTTGTATCTACTCCGGTAATGCTATTACAATACTTAGTAAACACACTGTCTGATTTTAATAAGGTTTTTATATCTTTTGTTTCTATCCGGTTAGTATAAAAACTCTTTAAAATATCTTTTATCGTATCTTGAGGTAATACTGTATCTAATTCTTTTATTTTATTTAAACACTCTATATTCGGAGCTACTTTAACTTTTCCTTTTAACCTATCAATCAATACTTCTTTTATTCGCGTATTTAAGTCTGTATCATTTAAGCTCCGTAATTTTATTAAACTAATTTTTATACTATCTATATCGATAGGTAATACTTTAAATTTACCTAAAACACTTCCCTGGAATCTTTCGTATACCCCTAAACTTTCTAAATTAGTTTTTATAGTAGTTAACTGACCATTATCTAAATAACCTAACAACCCTTTAAAATCATTTATACTTGCAAATCGTATATTGATCTTACCTGTAAGATACTCTTTTGCCATCCGTTCATACTCTACCCCTACAAGTTTTTTTATGGATCGATCATTAATACTGTCTATTAATGGTTGTTTTTCTCCGTCTAAAACATTTTTGAGGTTATTTGTAGTTAAACCAAATTTATTTTTAGATCCTTGAAAGCTTTTATTAATTCTATCCTTATACGGACTAATTTTCGCGTTTAATTTACTATCTATAACATCTAAAACAGCTTGTAATAACGCTGTTACTACCTTTTTATTAAATTCTATATCATTTATAATGATATTAGGATGTATCCTTGTACTCAAAATATATGGGTTTATACTATATATCTTCTCTTTTATCTTAACTAAATCCTCAGGATCTTTCGTGTCTACCAAATTTATAAATTTAGATTTAATACTACCTATTATTTGATCTAATTTCCCCGGATAAGTCTCTTCTAAATTAATAAGCACTATATATATACCCTGTAAACCAGTTTCTAAGCTAATATTATTTATTTCAGTCTCTACTTGATCCCAAAAAATCTTATCTATCGCAGGAGATACTTGAGCATTTTTATGTAACTTAAAAATCTCAAACTCAAAGCTATCAATACCTCCGGTAGATTTTAGTTTGTCACTAAAATATTCTGATATATATCCTTGTATATTTTTATCGATCTTTACACCTTTAATTTGAGCTAATAAATAAAGCTTCTCTAACGCTTTTTTATCGTTCATATCAGAGCCTAATTTATTAGCTATTTCAGATACTGTTTTACTGGTCTTTTCAATATACATACTAGTATGCGCAGGAGATATTTGCCGGGTTTCATCTAAAATCGAATTTATTCTCTGTTTTACTTGATTAAAAGAATCCACTGTATCACCGTTATCTTCTTTATCGAAACTTGTTTCTATCTTAACTAATTCTTTATTCAAATTATCAAAAAGAGTTTTTTGTATATCATTACTCTCTTTATCAAGGATCTCAGCTCCCCGTAATCTATCAACATACTCTTTACCGAATAATGTACATAATTTCGATGTTAATTCGTACACCCTTGATTTATATCTTTGTTTATCTTTCGGATGTCTATCATCAATAGTTTCATACGCTCTTTTTAACCCTTTTATCAAACTACGATAAAATTTATCTCTGTATATTCCGGTTAGATCCACTTGATCTTTTATTTTCTCTAGATGTGCTAAAACCGCTTTAACCCTATAAAAAGTGTTTCGATACACACCATCTTTTAGTAACACATAATTATTTAGATTATTATATACGGGAGATGTCTCCATGAAAGCAGTAAACTGTGATCTCAAAAGAGTAGGATCAATATTTTTCGGTATCTCGCCTCTACCTAAAGCTAGCTTAGATATATCAACACTATTTGGTATACCTGTTTTATTGCTGAACACTTCTTTAGCTCTAAATTTCTGTGTTGTAGCTAGGTCATACCCACTATCAGTAACTAAACTTAACCTACGTTTAGCAGTCTCAGCGTACCCTAAATACGTCATAAAGTAGTCATACTGTTTAAGCTGCGATTCATTCAAACCGGTTAACCCTTTATTTTTATACTCTTTAACGAATTGATCAAAAGCTGATCTTTTATCTTGTCTTGACCGGTATAGTATATCAGGTAAATTCCTAAAAATACTTTTTATCCCTTTATACACACTATTGTTATAACGTAATTCTAATTTTGTTAAATCCGTACCGATATTACCAAAATCCAAGATACCGTTATCATCTAAATGTCTAAGCAGCTCATAAAAATTTTCCGGTAATTTCTCTTTTCTATATCTTCCTTTTAGCATACTACTTATACGCAACATATACATCCTATCAGACTTACTATCAAACTCTTTTAAATACGAAGGGCCTTTATCTTTTGTCGCATCACGTATTATATCCTCTTGCGCTTTACTTATAGTTTTTAATATTTTGGCTTTAGCGTCAAGGAACTCTTTATCCTGATCAATAACACTAACTTTTTTGATACCTAGATCCCTTACGAGATTAATATCTATACTAACAGTTTTACCGTTCACTGATACCGAGAAACGCCTTTCTCTATTTATCTCTTGATTAAACTCGTTATATTTCCGTAGATCACGTAACTTATTAAGGTTATTTTTTATCTCGTTATATATAACCATAGCGGCAAGTTTCTTAGGCCTATCCTTATCATGGGATACTAGATAAGATCTACCTATCATCTTCTTTAGATTAGATACGCTATACCCAACCTTAGGGTCGGTAATAATACCGGTATTTATAGATATCCCATCGCCTTGCAAATACAGACCATTACCTTTAGGTCTATACGTTTCATGACCATATATATGCTTAAAAGCTTGTCTGATGAACTCTTCTTCGTTACGTGATGTCTCACAAATAGATCTGATCTCTTTAAAACTACCGGTCTCCGGGATATATACTTCTGCCCTGGATAATATATCATTCAAACTACCCTCAAGTTTATTTATCTCTTTTTTCATAGACGCATCTATATACCCATCATATATATCTCTTGCGTTCCTAAAGACCTCACTAAACTCACTAAACTTTATATCGGACCCTTTTACCCAGTTTTTTAACCTGGTCTCAACAGCTTCAACCTTATTCCTAAACTGAGTTAGATCATTATTCTTAGCTAACTCCTTAATAGCTCCACTAAAATTTTCGTATATCTTCCTTGATAACTGCGCACGTGTTAGGGATTCATCGCCCTCAATAACCTGAGTATGTTCAGAGAACTCTATACTCATATAGATCCTACTCAAATCCCTAAAAAATCGGTCGAAATATATCATAAATCATCTAGTAATTGATCAGGGTTAATTGTATCCATACGCTCTATCGCACGTATTTTCTTTGATTTTAACCGTTTTAAAGTAAGCCGGAATTCTTTGAAAGAAGAGCTACAGACACGCATATACTTTAAAAGTAATATCAAAATATCTTTCTCTTTAGGTTTATCCATTTTTTTGTTTAGGTTTTTAAAAAAATCTTATTATTATACCTTATATATAAAAAACATTCAATAATTTCTAGTCAAATATTAAATACCGTTTAAAACCCGATATATTTTCATTTAAAAGTGGACATATAAAACAAAAATTATATATAGGTAATAATATAATAATATGTATATATCATTTCATAATGGGTTTTCTAGCTAAAATAAGCAATTTTTGTATACCCCAATATATTCTTTTTCATATAAAACGAATGTCCCTATTATAGGGGTATTTTACTGATACAGAAATATCAGCCTATAATAATACTATCAAAAAGAGATTAATACGCCTAAATATCATACATAACTTAAATTTTAGTAACTCAATCCAACTTATTTAAGTTCGTCCATGAAATAATCGATCCATTGGTTCTTTTTTGACATTTTTCTCCTGTATAAACAATATAATTAGAATTTCTAACATCACTCGATATTTTTTCCCAATACAAAATATTCTTAAAAAAATCTTCTCTAACAGTTTTATTAGTTTTTATTTCAATAAGCTTAAACTCATTCAAATGATTTTCTATCAAACAATCAATTTCATGGCCAACTTTATCTCTCCAGAAATAGATATTAGATAAACGTCCTTTATTAAAACGTGATTTCATTAACTCTGCAATAACAAAATTTTCAAATATATTCCCACGAAGATAATTAGTAGATAATTGTTTTTTATTTTCTATACCTAATAAAAAAGCAACTAACCCCACATCATAAAAATAAATTTTAGGCATTTTGACTAATCTTTTACTAAAATTTTTGTAATGCGGTTTTAAAAGAAAAACAATAAAACTTGATTCTAAAACTGATAGCCATGATTTTGCAGTATTATGTGATATATCGCAATCATTAGCCACAGAAGACAAATTCAATAACTGGCCCACTCTACTAGATAAAATCCTTACAAATTTTTGGAATTGACCTAAATTAGATATATTTTTCATCATTCTTACATCTTTTTCTATATATGTTTGCAAATAAGTTGGATACCAATCAGTAGGAGAAATCTTTTGATCATAAATTCTAGGATAAAACCCTTTATATAGATAATCATCTAATTGTTTTGAATAATATTTACTACCTTTCAATTCTTCTATACTAAAAGGAAGTAATGTAAGAATCGAAATTCTACCAGCAAGTGTCTGGGATATTTTTTCACTTAATAAAAAATTTTGTGATCCGGTCAAAATAAATTGTCCATTCTTTCTATATTGATCAACATACCCCTGCAAATACGAAAAAAGAGTAGGCACTTTTTGTACTTCATCTAATATCACACCACTATTATACATCTCTAAAAACCCTCTAGGATCTCTTTCCGCAAATATTCTATTATCAAGTTCCTCCAATGAAATATACTCAAATTTAGGAAAAACTTTTTTTACTAAAGTGGTTTTTCCTGATTGTCTTGGACCAGTAAGTGCAACTAAAGGAAATTTTCTAGACATCTGTTTTAGTTTTTGTTCTAAATCTCTTCTTATTATCATAAAATAATTTATTACAATATAATCTATTTATAGATTATATAAATCCGGACAAATTGTCAATTCGATTCTCATTTTGTCCAGTTTTTTTAAAACATTGATATTATACTCTTATAAGAATTTAATAAAATAAAATTTATATTTCTATAAAGATATAATGAACATATTAGAACTTATATATGAATGACAAAATAATATTTTAAAAACTAATGGTATTAAAAGAGTTTATGAAGACGAGATATTTAGTAATATCAAATCTAAACCTATAAAAGTTATTACCGGTTTTCGTCGATCAGGTAAATCGTTTTTAGTTAACCAGATAGCAAAAAAGCTTTTAGGGGACTACAAACAAGAGAATATACTATATCTCAATTTTGAGGATCATAGATTGATAGAACTACAATCTATTAATGGATTACAAAATATATATAATATTTTCAAACAGAAAATATCATCAGACAACAAAAAACTTCTTATATTTGATGAAATACAAATTATACCTAAATGGGAGAGATTCATACGTATTATTTACGAAAGAGATAAGGATATAAATATAATTATCACAGGTTCTAATAGAGATTTACTATCAAGTGAATTAAGCTCCAGGCTTGCTGGTAGATCAATTGAATATAAAATCTTTCCTTTTAATTTTAAAGAATTTTTATTGTATCATAAGATAAATATTAAAAATAAAAATGATTATTTAAAAAACAAAGAAATTATAGATAAATTATATTATAAATTTTTTAAATATGGCGGGTTACCTGAAATTTTTAGTATCAACACTGAATTTACTAAATATACTTACTTAAACGGTATAATAAACAAAATTATTCTTGATGATATTATAAAAAGATTTAATGTAAAAAATATTCAACTCCTAGAAGGAGTTTTAATATATATTCTTTCAGGGATAGGGAATATTACTGTTATAAATAGACTTACCAATAAAATTGAAGCAATTAAAAATATATCTATCAACCAAAAAACTATAAAAGATTATATATCTTATTTTATTAAAAGTTTTACTCTATTTGATATACCTAAACTTAACTGGAAATTATCACGTGTATTTGAGAGTACAAAAAAATATTATTCTATTGATTTAGGTATAATATCTGCTAAAACGAGTAATTTTGATAATATAGAAAGTAAAAAGCTTGAAAATCTCGTATTTCTACATTTATTACAAAAGCAATCACCAATATATTTTGGGCAAGATAATCTTAATAAAGAGATAGATTTCATCACTCAAGAAAACAATTTTTTTAATAGATACCAAGTATCAAAAACACTTACACCTGATAACACAAATAGAGAAATAAATAATTTAGTCCTATGTAATAAATACCTTCAAAAAGGAGAAAATTTTATTATAAGCGAAGATCCATCAAACCATATTACTTATAAAAACACAGATATCCATATAAAAAATATTGTAGAATTTTTATTGGATATATAAACCGGGATCTATCTATACAGCTAACAATGTGTTCCTACTTTAAGAATTATTATATCATTACCTTTTTTTTAAAAAATAATTCTTAGATCAAATCCTGCGTCCATAGAATAAAGGTTTTTATATTTACCTTTTAAAAGATGTATTCGTAATTTAGGATCTAATGGATCGTTATAAAACAATTTAATTGCATCATTAACACGTTTTTGCTTTAAGCAATCTAATTTCTTATATTCTTTAATAAAATGCCTATGTCTATATATCTTCATTTCATTGTACTAATGAAATCTTCAGCATTTTCAAAAGGCCCTTCTATATTTTTTTTGTTTGATACATCAAAAATAAGATCACAAATATCGCTTCTTTCAGATAACATCACTATTCTTATTTGTATCTTCCCATCTGCAAAATCATTTAACAATATCCGTGCTATACCCGATATAGATAAATGTAACTTTTTTGCTATTTTCTGAACTTTATCCTTTGTTTCTTTATCTATAAATATAGTTGATAACTTATTTTTCATATCAATTTATATAATAATTATATAAATTATGTGCATAATTATCAACTATTTAATACTTTTAAAAAATAAGATAAAATACTTTTTTCTAAAAAATTTTAAGTTATATATTTTTATCACTTAAGTATTATTTAGAGCAAGAAAGAAAAACCTTATTAAATAATTAAACATAACCGATCCTATTGTTGCAACAACTGTCATTGCTAACATCATCTTACTTGCCCATCCTTTACGATTTTCTTCTACTTGTATTTGAAGAGATTCAATATTATCTGATAATCCTTGTACTTGACTATCAAGCTTATTTATATCTTTATACACCTCCTCTCTTAAGTTTTTCATATCTTCTCTTAAATTTTTCATATCATCTTTTACCTCCTCTTTTAAACTTTTCATATCATCTTTTACCTCCTCTTTTAGATTTTTCATCTCCTCTCTTAAACTACATGTATTTTTATTCATCTCCTCTCTTAAATTTGTCATATCATCTTTTACCTCCTCTTTTAGATTTTTCATCTCCTCGCTTAAACTACATGTATTTTTATTCATCTCCTCTCTTAGACCTTTTATTTCATTTTTAAATTCTTTAACATTCTAATTCATAGATTCATGCATTACATCCATACGTTTACTCATTTCACCCACCAAATCTACTATAATATCCAATTTATCATTACTCAAAAAAATATAATTAATCCTTACTCAACCTAAGAATACCATACTTCAAGGAAAACTCCAAATTATTATTTCCAAAACCAATAAAAAAATTACGAACAAAAAATATTTTTCTTCAAAAACATTTATTATTTTGATAAAATAATAGAAAACATTAATAAATCTTTATGGATGATATAAAAAATCCTTTAAAAAACAAAATACGTATAGGTGTTATGGGCTCAGCTTCAGGCCCTTTACTTGAGGACCCTAAAGTTATTGAAAAATCTTATATTTTAGGCCGGAAAATAGCACAAAATGACTGTATACTTGTTAACGGAGCGTGTCCGGGGTTGCCAGACGAAGCCGCTAAAGGCGCTAACAGTGAAGGAGGTATAACTATAGGGATATCACCTGCTTTCTCTAAGAAAGAGCATATAAAAGATTATAAATCACCGCTTACATGTGATTTTATATTGTATACCGGTATGGGGTTCATGGAACGTGATATCATTAATATACGCACAGCTGACGGTATAATAATAGTTGGTGGCGGGATAGGGTCGCTTAATGAGTTTACCATAGCGTACGATGAGCTATCTCCTATCGGTATATTACTAGGGACTAAAGGTATAACAACACATATAGACGAGATACTTGATATATGTCATAGAGAAAGAACTGATAATATCATTATCGAGGATGACCCTGATACGCTAGTAAAAAAAATAAAAGAATATATTAACGAACACGAAGGCCCCGTATATGAAGATGCCCGTGTACGTGAGCTAGGGATAAAAGGATAATGAGAAAAAATATTTTGATCCTCACCTCCTGTTGGGGCGGAGGACATAACGCGGCAGCTATAGGGGTACAAGACCATTTAAAAAATAAACATAATACTGAAATAATTGATTTTATTGAGTTTTGTAATAGTTTTATTAACCAAGCGATAAAAAAAGGGTATATAGCTTCTATCAAGTTCGCGCCTAAGCTATACACAAAATTTTTTGATTCAACAGATAAAGAATGGCAGTCAAAACTAGTCAATATTCTGAGCTACCCGTTAATTAAAAAAAAGTTCCAAGACCTGGTATATAAACATAACCCTGATATTATTATCTCTACTTTCCCGTTATGGAACTACTCTATACGTAGGATATGGAACAAGCTTAACTCTAACCCGAAACTTATAACTGTTATCACTGATTCAACTACTATCCATAACTCATGGATACTCAACGATCATTCAGATATATACATAGTAACAGATAGAATAACTAAAGAGATTATAAACAAGAAAGGTATAAAAAAAGAAAAAATATTTGATTTTGGGTTCCCTTTAAAGAAAGTGTTTTTTAACAGTTACGATAAAGAAAGTGTTTTAGAAGGGTTAGGGTTATCTAAAGATCGGTTTACTATACTGTTCTACCTTAATAATAACACGACCAAAAGAAACTACGATATCCTAAAAGAGTTATCTAAAACCGAAACTGATACCCAATCTATTATAGTAACCGGGAAAGATAGGTCTTTTGAAAAAAAAATTAAGAACCTCCAATTTTTATCTAAAACAAAGATACTGGGCTGGACAGATATAACACATAAACTTATGCAAGGTACTGATATTATAATAACTAAAGCCGGTGGCGCCAGTATCTCTGAATGTATCCAGTCGGGGATCCCTATACTTATAACCGATGTATTACCGCAAGAGGAAGGTAACGCTAAATACGTTATTAATAAAGGGATGGGTGTACGTATCCCTAAAAAAACGCCTAAAGAGATAAGTGAATATATTTTGGATATAAAAGATACTGATACTTACAAAAATTTAGTTAAGAACGCTTTAAACCTAAAATTTTCTAATAACACACCTAAAATAGTTGAACTTATAAATAAAAATACTTGATTTTTGTTCAATATGATAATAGAATACGTATCGGTATTTATAAATATGTAACATATATGAAGTGTTTTTCTGTGATATCAAAATATATTAACGAGAGTATAGAAGAGTTTAACCATGTAACCTGGCCAACAAAAAAACAGACGATACGTTTAACTATCATGGTTGTTAGTTTTGTTGCTGTATCAGCTGCGTTGATAGGGTTAATAGATTTTATTTTCAAATTCTTGGTTACCCTTACTTAAATACTAATATCATAACTATTTCTCTATGGCTAAACAACAGGGTAATACTGGACGTAACTGGTATGTTTTACATACTTATTCGGGATACGAGGATGCTGTTAAAAACGCGCTTTTACAGCGCAGGGAATCGCTTAATATGCAAAACAATATTTTTGATGTGGTTGTGCCTAAAGAGATACAAATAACAGTTAAAAAAGGGAAACAACTGGAAGAGAAAAAGCGGATATTCCCTGGGTATGTTTTAGTTGATATGATAGTAACTGATGATTCATGGTATGTTGTTAGGAACACACCTAATGTCACCGGGTTCGTCGGATCAGGTAATATCCCTGTCCCTGTCAGCCCTGACGAGTTTGGTATCATAAAAAAACGGATGGGGGTAAGAGAGCCAAAATACAGGATATCGTATAAAAGAGGTGATATAGTTATTATCACTGAAGGCCCTTTTAAGAACCACCAAGGTAACATAGAGGATATTGATGAAGAGAAAGGTAAAGTAACAGTACTTGTTACTATTTTCGATAGAGAGACGCCTGTTGAGCTAGATTTTACTGAAGTGAAAAAGAAATAATTTTTATTATAATAAATACAATTTATGATAAATAAAATTAATATAACGTTTATCATATTCATTATATGTTGTAGTTTCGTTCTGATGGATTACAGCATTAATGGTTATAACAAAAAATATTCGTTACATGGTTCTGCGTTTAAAATAAGTAATACCGAGGATAAAGATACTCATAATAAACCACCGAAAGAAGCTATCAAAACAATTGATAATGTTTTATCTGATAAGATTATTGAGGGTTTAGAAAAGAAATACAGTATAAGTAATACTAAAGAGATTGATAATCTGTTTGGTGTAATAAAAACAGAGGAGCTAGTTTATCAGGACGTAAAAAACCTGTTTAGGATATATAAGATTAGCGGTGATTTATATACCGGTATAAAAGCTAATTTTTTGAGCTTAACCAAACGCTCTGACTCGATTAATATCAATGAGACCAATAGTTACGGTGATAAATCTTTTTATTTCAATGATTTTAATAAAAACGATACAGCGTTTTTAGTTATACTTAAAAATAATACTGTTTATGGGTTAGAATACAAAAAAGATAACCATGATATAATAAAAAAATTGATTGATTTACTTTAAATAAATTTGATTTTTAAATTTAAACTAGTTATAATTTAATAAATATAAAAATTTAAACTAGTTTATATTTATGATTAAAGATATTTTTGTATTACAAAATCCTTGGTTATTTAAAAAAAATTATAATTTTCAATATAAAAAAAGAAGTATTTTGAATGAACTTATAAACAATTTAGATAATAAAAAAATGATTGGTCTTATTGGTAGTAGGCAAGTAGGAAAAAGTTCCTTAATTTACTTGCTTATTGAATATTTACTACACAAAAAAAATATCAATGAGATTTTCTATTTCAATTTGGATAATTTATTTCTACATAAACTTTTTAATAATATTACTGAATTACTACAATTTATAAAAATTGAAAATACTAAAAAATATATATTCATCGATGAGATACAGCGACTTAAAAACCCAGGACTTTTTTTAAAAGAATTATACGATTTAAATCTTCCTATAAAAATTATCTATTCAGGATCATCTCAACTTGATTTAAAATCAAAATTGAAAGAACATATGGTGGGTAGAACTCGTGAATTCATAATTAACAGGTTAACTTATAAAGAATACGAAAGTTTTTCTTCTTATATAACGAAAGAAGAAATATTTACACAGTATCTTACTTACGGTTCTTATCCTGAAATATGTCTTGAGGCTAGTATCTCAGAAAAAAAACTTCTTTTAAAAGATATTTATCAAACATATATCGAAAAAGATATTACAGATTTTTTAAAAATTGATAATATTAATGCTTTTAATAAATGTCTTATATTATTAGCAAATAAAATCGGCAATCTTCTTAATATAGAAAATTTAAGTAAAATATTAAAAGTTAGTCGTAATAATATAGAAAAATATATTTCTATATTAGAAAATACATATATTATAAAATTAATATATCCTTTTTATAAAAATTATAAAAAAGAGATAAGAAAAACCCCTAAAATATTTTTTTTGGATCTAGGGTTAAGAAATTTTATTCTAAAAAATTTCAATCCATTAGATATACGTAATGATATCGGTTCACTTTTTGAAAACTTTCATCTACTACAAATTCTTGGTAATGATTTCAATAACACAAAAAAAATAAATTATTGGCGTACCACAAATCAAACAGAGATAGACTTTATTATTGAGGACGAGAATATTTTTGAGGCAATAGAAATAAAATATAAAAAAACATCTATCCCTAAATCATTCAGAACAATCAAAACATATTACCCTAATATTAACACTAAACTTATTACTAAAAATCATTATATTTAAAACTATACTGGTCAGCTTTAGTTGCTAATTTTTTTTGGTATATACTTAATCTAGCTTAGAACAAACAAAATTTTTTACTACTATATCTTAGATTTTATGAGCAAAGATGTATAAAAAAACAAACAAGTAGTAATTGAGTATTACTATTTTATTGAGATTTATGCTAGCAATAGAAATTTTATGGGTTTTGGTAAATTATTGCTATTTTTTTTTAGATTAGTAGCTTTTTTATATTCTTCGTTTTGAATGCTTGATATATGTTTCAAAGCATTATCTTAGTAAAAAGAAGGGGAATATATTTAAATTTATACATTATTTTAAATTAAAAGTAATATAATTAAATTGCATAGATTATTTACATATTGGTTCAATATGAAAGGGGTTTAAATAGGTGATAATCTGGAAAATGAAATAACTGATACAAACAATAATCTGGGAAATGAAAGACCTGATACAGATAACAATTTGGGGAATGTGATATCTGATACTGAATCTATTTTGGAAGTTAAAGAGGGAAGAGAGTTCGATGAAGCTTGGGAACACGTTATCTCTAACTTCTTTTGGGATTTTATGGATTTCTTTCTACCTGATATCTATAAAGAGGAAAAAAATATTTAAAGTCGTTTTGTTTGGGTATATAAAAGATCACCCTATAACACCATATTTTTATCTATAACTATATAAATCTTCTTAAAAACGGTTAGATAATTCTTTATATTCTTATAAAGTTTCTTAACAAATTCATCATTATATGTATGTACTATCTTATTCCTATCATCAACTGAAAGTAAAAGTGTTTCTACCTCGTTTCCAGTGAATAAATTTGTTTTTATTAGCGCTCTAAAACAAGATTTAGGCGATAGTTCTTCTACCCCAAATTTGTACCTTAACCATGTTTTTACTATCTTAAAACATATCTCAAAACAGTACTCAAACCGCTGTATTGTAGCGTCTCTAACAAAATCTTTTTCATCCGGTTCCTCTTTTAGTATTTCTTCCAGATGGTATAACGCTTTTTTGAACTCTCTACTCTTTAAATCTAATGTTTTATCCATATAATGGGATTATTAATAATATTTTCTTTAAACGATTTATTGACTTCATTTAGGTTAACTATATCAACAAAATACGGGAAACATGAATCTTCAAAATAATCTTTTAATTCATATATCTCTTTATTTGTAATATCACCTTCTAACGCTATATCAATATCACCGAACCTTGATCGTGTTACACTCGACCCAAATACAAATATCTTTATATTCCTGTCTTTAGCGAACCCAAGTAGATCTTTCTTTATCCAATCCAAATATTTTTTTGGTATCATCTAAATTTATTAAATTACATCCGAAATTATAGCAGATATTTATTCATAAAAAAATATATATAAATATTGTTTTTTTTTGTTTGTTATTGACTTAAAAAATATATAAATGTAAACTTTACGGGGTTAAAAGATATAACTAAATTAAATATGGCTAAAGCACTTAAAACAATACTTAAACTTCAAATACCTGCCGGTAAAGCTAATCCGGCACCGCCGGTAGGCCCCGCATTAGGTCAACACGGGCTTAATATACAGGATTTTTGTAACCTTTTCAACGATAAGACCAAAGAGATGGGTGATACTATTATCCCTGTTGAGATAAGTGTATACGAGGACCGTACTTTCAGTATCGCGTTGAAAACACCGCCGGCTGCTGTACTAATACGTAAAGCGCTTAATATCAAAAAAGGTAGCGGTGAGCCTAATAAAAACAAGGTTGGTAGTATCACTAAAGACCAACTAAAAGAGATAGCGGAGACTAAGATGAAAGATTTGAATGCTAATGATATAGAAGCAGCGATAAAGATTATCGCCGGTACCGCTAGAAGTATGGGGGTTAAAGTTACTTAGTTTTTTATATACGTGGAAGGATTATCCATCCGTAACCCTTTATTGGAGTACCACATAACTTAAAATAATATGGCTAAAGAAAAAAAAATTAAAAAAGATCCTATCTCTAAGAGGAAAGGTAAAAAGTATTTCGATTCGATAAAGAAACTTGCAAAAAAGAATTATTCTATAGATGAAGCTATCAGTATTTTGAAGGATATTTCTTATACTAAATTCGATGCTACTTGCGAGCTACATATGAACCTTAACTCTGATCCTAAACACGCTGACCAGATAGTTAGAGGTAGTATAGTGTTACCACACGGTTCAGGTAAATCGCCTAAGATCGCTGCTTTTGTTAACGAGGATGAGGTAGAGAAAGCGAGGAAAGCTGGTGCGAGCGTTGCGGGGCTTGAAAATATTATCGAGGATATAAAAAAAGGTAAAATAGAGTTTGATATAGCTGTTGCTAAACCTGAAGTCATGAAGAATATAGCTAAAGTAGCTAAGATCCTAGGACAAAAAGGGTTGATGCCTAACCCTAAATCAGGGACAGTAACAAACGATATAGAAAAAACTATCAAAGAGATTAAGCTAGGTAAAGTAGAGTTCAAGACTGATAAATCAGGGATAATACATTGTATATTCGGTAAGATATCTTTCGATAAGGATAAGCTTATAGATAACCTAAAAGATCTTATCAAAGCTATTATCGACGCTAAACCATCCGGTATCAAAGGTGTTTTTATTAATAGTATATCTATAAGCACGACTATGAGCCCGGGGATTTATCTATCGAAAGAAGAAATAAAATAATATGAAAGTTAAGATAAAAAGGGTAGATAAATCTTTACCGTTACCTGTCTACGAGACCTCAGGTGCTGTTGGGTTCGATATTATCGCGCGTACTTCTATTGATATAGAACCGCAAGCTATAAGTCTGATACCTTCTAATATTATTGTTGAGGTGCCAAAAAACTACGCATTAATTATAGCTTCTAGGAGTTCTACACCCAAGAAAAAAGGTATCAAGTTCCCGCATAGTATAGGGGTTATTGACCAAGATTATTGTGGGGAGGAAGATGAGATAATGATACAAGTAATGAATTTCACTAAAGACCCGGTATCTATAAACAGAGGTGATAAAATAGCGCAAGGCTTGTTTGTTAGATGTAATCAGGTCGAATGGGAGGAGACAGATAGTATGAAAGATATCTCTCGTGGCGGGTTTGGTAGCACTGATAAATAATCATATCTTCAAGTAAAAAGAGCATAATTAAATCAAGATATTATAGTTTTTGAGCTTCTAATTGTATTATACTAGATTTTTTGGTTCTAATATTAAATAAGTAGGTTTGGCGTTACCTTAAATTCTTTTTTTAACACTTCAAGGATCCCCTTTAGGTTTAAATTTATACCGATAACCTGGTTACTACTAGCGTATCTATCTTATTTCTATGCATAAGATTTAAAAACCATACCCGTTATGCTTAAATTTATACCGATAACCTGGTTACTACTAGCGTATCTATCTTATTTCTACGTATAAGATTTAAAAACCATACCCGTTATGCTTAAATTTATACCGATAACCTAGTTACTATTTTATACGTATACATATAAATATTATCTTAACTTCTTTATACTTTTATCCAAATAAATATAATATTTTTTTCTAATACTCTATTTCATTACTCTTTTCATCTTTCTTTTTAGGTATACGATCAGTAATATTTTTCCTCATAAACGCCGGTAGATCCAAATCCTCTTCCATCTTAGGCGAAGATTTACTAAGTATATTCAAATTATTATTAGAACTAGCAGGTACACTAATCTTCCTCATTATATCGTTAGTTTTAACAATCTTATCCTGAGCATTCTCATCAAACCCTGTTGCGATAACAGTACATTTTATCTCTCCGGTATAATCATCATTAATCACCGCACCAAATATAATATTAGCTTCAGGATCAGCAGCCTCGGTAACTATTTTTGCAGCCTCATCCACCTCAAACATAGATAAATCATTACCGCCGGTAACATTAAAGATAATACCTTTAGCACCACTTATAGCTATCTCTAGTAACGGACTATCTATTGCAGCTCTAGCAGCCTCTACAGCTCTATTCTCGCCGCTACCATACCCTATCCCCATCAAAGACGGTCCTGAATTCTGCATAACTGATCTAACATCAGCAAAATCTACATTTATCAACCCGTTAACCGTAACTAAATCTGAGATCCCTTGAATAGACTGTCTTAAAACATCATCAACAACCATAAACGCATCAGTTAACGGTGTTTTTTTATCTATTATAGAAAGTATTTTATCGTTAGGGATAACTATCAAACTATCAACTTTGTTTTTTAACGCGTCTATACCTTGCAACGCGTTAGTCTTACGTGACGCACCTTCAAAATTGAAAGGTTTAGTGACCACAGCTACAGTCAAAATACCTAACCCTCTCGCTATCTCAGCAATAACAGGAGTAGCACCCGTACCGGTACCACCACCCATCCCACAAGTGAGAAAAACCATATCCGAACCTTCTAATAAAGATTTTATCTCTTCACTGTTCTCTTCTGCCGCTTTTTTCCCTATATCAGGTACTGACCCAGCACCTAAACCTCTTGTACTAGCTTTACCTATATTCACTTTAGTCTCGACTTGTGAATTATATAAAGCCTGAGCATCAGTGTTAATAGATATAAACTCTACTCCACCTACTTTAGAAACGACCATACGGTTTATAGCGTTCCCTCCTCCCCCGCCTATCCCTACAACTTTTATCATTGCCGAAGGTATAATATCTGGTGTAACTTCCATAGTTTTATTTTGATTAGATAATTGTTTTTTTTCTTTTTGAAAAAATGTTCTGACCAAATCACTCATAATAATACTTTTTAAATATATAAAATTTAAACACTATCTAGGGTAACAAATTCTTAAAAAACTTTTTAATACCGGTAAACATCTTACTCATATCTATCTTATGTAACCCATAACTCCTACTCTCAAATTTTGAACCTAAAAGCATAACTCCTATCACTGTCGCGTAAGAAGGATCATCTATTTTCTCTACTACTCCGTTAGTCTCAGAAGGGAAACCTATCTGAACAGGTAGATTCAATGACTCTCTAGCAAGATCTATAGTGCCCGGCATTTTTACCCCCGCACCCGTTAAAACAGCTCCTGCCGGTAACATCCCATCTCTACCGATCTTCCTTAACTCGTCTTTTATCATAATAAATATCTCATGGTATCTCGCTTGTATAATCTCAGCTAACTGTTTCTTGGATACCTTCTGTGTATCTATCTTACTTATCAAAGACAGATCTATAGTCTCCCTTTCACTTACATCCTCAGGTAAAGTAGTACCATACTCTATCTTAATCTTCTCAGCTGTATCAACAGAAGTCCTAAGCCCAATAGCAACATCGTTTGTCACACTCTCTCCACCTATCGGTAGACATGCAGTATGCATCACTGTACCCTCCTCATACACTATTATATTTGTTGAGCCTGAACCTATATCAACACTCATAACACCCAACTCTTTCTGTCTTCTACTTAATACAGCCTCAGCCGAAGCAAGAGTATTAGGGATAATATCATCTATATCTACCCCGGCCTGCAATATACATTTCTCTATATTCTTAACCGATGTCACCTGACCTGTTACTATATGCGCATCAACTTCTAGTCTTATACCACTCATCCCTATAGGGTTTTTTATACCTTTCTGATCATCAACAGAAAAAGATTTAGGTATAATCCTTAAAATACGTCTGTTAGACGGCATAGAAACAGCTTGTGCAGCTTCCAATACCCTATGTACATCCTCATCCATTATCTCATTACTAGAAATAGCTATAACACCTCTGCTATCAAAAGCTTCGATATGACTTCCAGACATCCCTATAAAAACATGGTTAACCGGTGTACCTGACATACGTTCCGCATCTTCTAAAGATGCAGTAATATTACTTATAGTCTCTTCTATATCTATCACTGTACCTTTCCTCATACCGGTTGATGGGGCTACACCTACACCAATAATACTAGGTTGTTTCTTATCCTCTTCTTTAACACCAATAACTGTCCTTATTTTTGAACTTCCGATATCTATACTAGCAATAATTACTTCCTTAGCCATATTTATTTATTTATTAAATTTTTTAGTTTTTTTTGAAAATTTGGAAATTCAATATTGTTCCAACAAAAACCAGTGTACATTAAACTTATAAATTTGACAAACTATTTTATACAGTTTTTTCCCTCTAATTAAACCTAGAACTAATTATTTATTCAATTTTTTCCTTTTCAAGAAAACATTTAATCAAAAAATCTTCCTTTTTTTTCATCTCCAAATAATCAGTATTTTTCTCATGATCATAACCTAAAATATGTAGCAAACCATGTATAAATAATTTATACAATTCAAGATTGAAGCTTATATTATAATGATTTGCATTCAATAATGCTGTTTCAACAGAAATTATAATTTCGCCAAGTGGAAATTTATCTGCATTAATAAAATCTTCTTCTTTATAAGAAAAAGATAAAATATCTGTTGGTTTGTCTTTCTTCCTATATTTTTTATTAATCAATTGTATTGTTTTATCGTCAACAAAAACTAAAATTAAATCACTCTTAATCTCAAATTCTTTTTTTATTAATTTAAAAAGATTATAAAACGGTTTAAAATAAATATTAAGACTGGTTTTATTTATTATGTTTAACATTCGCTAAAATATTGATAGTTGTTTATATTCCTTTTTTGGAGGATCTTCTTTTGTCTCAGGTATCTCATCACCATTCTTTAGATATTTTTGTAACCTTTTTATTAAAACATAAAATTCTAATCTCTGAAACTCTATCATAGCTCTATTGTAATCAATACCAGAGATCAAGCTGTTTTCTAAATCAAAATCTATATCTATATCACTAAATAGTGTTGCCATCTCTTTTGAATGAAATGCTGAATCTTTATCATTCAATAACTTCTCTTGTAATTTCTTGCTTTTAATAGAAAAAATACTATCATATATATTTTCTAAATTATTATACTCTTTCAAGAGTTTTGTCGCTGTCTTCTTACCTATCCCTTTTACTCCTTTTAAATTATCTGAACTATCGCCACACAAACCTTTATAATCTTTGATTTGGTTCGGATATATTTCATATTTATCTAAAAATTTATCTTTATTCAGTATCTGGATATCTGAAACACCTTTACGAGGTAGTATTATCTTTACTCTTTCAGAGATAAGCTGGAATATATCCATATCACCTGAAGCTATATATACTTCTATATCTTTATGTGTATCTATAACTTTTTTTGATATAGATGATAATATATCATCAGCCTCAAATCCAGGGATCATAAACATCCGGATATTAATATTCTTTACTAGCTCGTGGATAACAGGGAATTGTACTTTTAAATCGTCAGGTGATTCTTCTCTTGTCGCTTTATATGCTGTATCTTTCTCATGACGGAAAGTTTTTTCTCTTGAATCAAAAGCTATTGAGATATAATCTGGTTCTATTGAATCAATTATATAAAATATCATAGAGAAAAACCCGTATACAGCTCCTGTTGGCTTACCATTCTTTGTTTTTAATGGAGGCAACCCCCAGAAAGCTCTATGGATAAAATGGTTACCATCTATTAATAAAATTTTTTTCACAACTATTTTGTTAGTAACTAAACATAATTATAAATTTTTTTAAGAAATTATCAATTCAAAAAATGGCAATTTAAAAATTATTAATTATAATTATTCATCTTTTTTTGAATACGGTCAATACCTAATATTTGGTAAATAACAAATTATAGTCTATAATATAAGGATACAAAAATAAAAAATAAAAAATAAAAAATAAAAAATTAACTATAAACTATGGAAATCAAAGCTTCATTAACACCATCTTATGATAACAAAATTTATCAAAAGTATAGTAAATCTACGCTTAATAATAAAGTAGAAAATAAACTAGCTTTCCAAGAAGAACTTGGATTAATAGTAGACAAGAAAATTCCTTTACTCTGTATTACCACTAATTTAACAGACAAAAAAGGTGGCAAACTACTTGAAGAAGTTTTTGATGGTTTAATGGAGCTAGATATACAAATTATTATTATAGGTGTCGGCACAGAAAAATACCAAAAACTTATTTCTCAGTATGAAGAGAAATACAAACATATGATTAAAATCATTTCTGATAATGAAGATAATAAAAGGAAAATATATGCTGCTTCTGATATAGGAATCGTATTAACTGAAGATAAAGAAGATATAGATAGTATTTTAAATTATCTAAGTTATGGAGTTATACCTGTAGTAAGTGAAAAAATGGCTAAAGAATTACCTGTATCCAAATATAATCCTGTCGAAGAGAATGGAAACGCTTTTATATATAAAAAAAATAAATGGTTGTTTTTCGCTGCTATAATAAAAGCTATAGAAAATTTTATATTCCCTTATGATTGGTCGGTTATACAAAAAAATGCAATGGAATCTATAACAATAAAATAATTCTATTTCAAAGAATTGATACCACCCCCCATATTCCCTGTATTTGAAGTTAGACTATTGATAATTTTATCTACCAAAAAATTTATTTTATCCCAATTCAAATAAGCAACCAGATTAAAGTTCATTATACTACCTACTATCGCTATTATTGATACAGCTATAAATGTTACTATCAACCCGATAATAGCGTATCTTATAGTATGTACAGCCTGTTTGACTTTATCTTCATGTCCAGCTGATAAAATAAAAGATATACCACCGAAAAAAACATAAAACAAAGAAAGACCTCCGGCTAGTAAGATGGCTACTGCTACAGCCAAATTAGCTAACTCATAAAAAGTATAACCTTGAGATATAACATTAACTGTTTGTCCTAAAAAAATATCCATTATTTTATATATTATAATTAGTTTTCGATATTTTCTTGTATAGTCATTCTTATCCTATATCCAAGCTTCGATTCAATCACCTTCAATAACGATCTTATTGATTCAGCCATTTTACCCTCTTTACCTATAATTCTTCCCATCTCTATCTTAGATACACTTACTATTAAATGTACACCTCTATCTTCGTTTTTCCTTTCTATAACTATCGCTTCTGGATCTTCAACTAACTGCTCCGTTATGTACTGCACAAATTTTAAATCTAGCAAATCCATAATTTTAAAATTTATTAATTCTATAACTTAAATTTTGATCAAAATGTCTATTCATTATTCTTAATTTTTTTTCCTATATATAAACTTAATATTTTTATTAAACTTTAGGTTCTTTCTATTCTTTATTGTGTTCTTCTTCTTCTGGTTTTTCCTCTTCTGGTTTTTCCTCTTCTGGTTTCTCTTCTACCGGTTTTTCCTCTTCTGGTTTTTCCTCCTCTGGTTTCTCTTCTACCGGTTTTTCCTGTTCTGTTTTCTCCTCTGATTTCTCTTCTGATTTCTCTTCTACCGGTTTTTCCTCTTCTGGTTTTTCCTCTTCTGGTTTTTCCTCTTCTGGTTTTTCCTCCTCTGATTTCTCTTCTACCGGTTTTTCCTGTTCTGGTTTCTCCTCTGATTTCTCTTCTACCGGTTTTTCCTGTTCTTGTTTCTCCTCTGATTTCTCTTCTACCGATTTTTCCTGTTCTGGTTTCTCCTCTGATTTCTCTTCTACCGGTTTTTCCTGTTCTTGTTTCTCCTCTACCGGTTTTTTTACTTCTTCTTTATTCTCAGGTTCCGGTTTATTTTCAACCTCTGCTTCCTTAGCTTCCTCTTTTGCTTTTTTAGCTTCTATTGCTGCTTTTTTAGCTTCTACCTCAGCTTTAGAAGGTTGCATCACTCTCGGTTTTATATACTCATTTACTTCCTCCATTTCCATATACATTTTCAATAATCTAGCAACAGTTTCAGAAGGTTTAGCACCCACTGAAATCCAATACTTAACTCTATCAGTTTTTGCTTCAAAAACTTTTTTCTTATAATTAGGTAAATAAAAACCTAATATCTCCTTAAATTTACCTTTAATTTTTGAAGTACTATCAGCAACCACTATCCTGAATGTTGCTTTATTTCTTTTTCCTGTACGTTGAAGACGAATTTTTAACACATTTATATAAATAAAATCTAAAAGCTTCCTTACCCGTAAAAATTTATATTATATAGATAAAAAAGTCAAATATTTCTTTTACGTTTAAAAAACTTTTTCTATATTATCTTGATTGAAGTATCTTTACTGACACCACTTTAAACCCCTTACTATCCAAGTAATCTATTAAATCTATGGTATATAAATTTATTTCCTGAGCCATAACAGAACTAGAAACATATATATAAAGTTTATTGTTTTTATATTTAAAAGGATGAATATCTTTTTCAAAATTCTTCCCTAATTTATTCACTAAAAACATTTTTGTTTTATAAAGTATATGAGCAGCATTGGCTTTTTCAGTTATTTTATATTTCTGTAAAATAGTTGGTAATAGATCTGATAGCTTTTTCATGACCTAAGATTCATATAATTTAATAATCTGTTTTGTCATTTTTCCCCAAGAAAAATCTTTTATTCGGCTCTTCCCATTAGATATCAATCTATCCCTTAAAACTGTATCACTATAAACGCTATATATTTTATTGGCCATATCATCTATATCATAAGGATCAAAAAATACTGCATTCCCCTCTCCACAAATCTCAGGTATAGCTGAAGCGAAAGAAGCGACTACCGGCGTCCCTGAAGCCATAGCTTCTAAAGGTGGTAGCCCAAACCCCTCATAAAATGAAGGGAAAACATAAAGTTTCGCGTTCCTATATAAAGCTGGTAAATCTTCTTCAGGGATAAGCCCTAAAAGCTTTATATGTTTATTTAAATCAAGCTGTTTGATTGTCGCTCTAACATCATTATAATACTGATCATCTTTACCTGTCATAACTAATTTAATAGTTTTATCGTATCTATCCAAAATTTTTCTTAAAGCTTTTAGTAAGCCAATAACATTTTTATGTTTACGCCATACACCTGTATAAAGGATATAATCATAATCTAAATCATATTTACCAAAAATATCTTTATTACTGTTTGGAACACTAAATTTTGAGTCAACACCTTCATAAATAACATGTATTTTCCCCTTATTTACGTTCATATGACTACATATATCTTTTTTTGTATTGTTTGATACCGCTATTATTATATCAGATTTCTTTACTATATTGTTGATAGTTATATTATAAGCTAATCTATGAAAAGATGATTTCAATTTACGTCCGGGGAAAAATGATAATGTTAAATCATGTATCGTAACTAATATTTTTTTCGCGCTGAAAAATATAGGTGCGTTAAAATGTGTAAAATGTAGTACATCAAGATTATACTTATTATAAATAAAAGGTAATTTGAACTGTTCAGCAAAAGTATAATGCGATATATCAGCTAATACTTTATGGATATTCGGTTCAGTATCATCAAAATTTATATACTCATCTTTTTTTAAAAAAATATAATACTCATTTATCTTATCCATATCGATAATATTCCTTATCAGCTCATAAGTATACCTACCTATCCCGGTAAACTTTGAAGAATACATTCTTGCATCTATACCTATACGCATATTTATGATATAATTAAATGATTTAAATAAAATATATGAAACTAAAAAATATTTTTATCGGTATTATCATAATACTTTTAACACATAATATGTGTTATAGTAAAATAAAAGGATATAAACTTGGTTTGATAACACATAAGAGGATATCAAATTATACTGAAACAAAAAACATAAAAGGAGGCTTATTAGGCATAGAAACAAGTTCTATATTACTAAACAATAAATTCCTTTATCCGAGTACACTAAACAATATAGTAGGTGGTAGTATCGGGATACAAGTATCACATAATTTCATAGAGACTGAAGAAGAAGTTGCGAGTATAGTAGGCAAAGAAATTATATTCTTAAGAGAGATCTATTACGCGTTAACAACAAATATTTTGTCTTATTTAAACAGTTTCCCTAATCCTGAGAAAGAGGAAGCATTAGAGAACCATATCTCGTATTTAGAGAAACTTGATGAAGAAGAATCTAAAAAAATAAGTATATTAGAGACTCGTATAACTAATCTAGAAACGAATAAAAAAACAGAAGAAAAAAAACTAAATGAATTAGAAAAAAAATTTTTCTATTCTTTTAGTAGATATAAAGCGAAAGAATCAGAAAAAACTATTTTGGAGTTTATTAATCTATCACAAAAAAACACTATAACTAAATCATATCTAAACGCTCTCAAAAAGATACAAGAACACCATAATCTTTTCCATCCTAAACTGATAAAACGTATAAAAGCGATTAAAGCGAACAAAGAACCTCTCATAAAAGGTATCAAAGTGGTTGAGATAGAAGATATTGACCTTGGTTTAATTATAAAATAGTAATTATTTTACGTCTTTCATAGATAACCGATATTTCCCATTATTATCCATACTTAAAAGTTTCACTTTTACCGGATCACCTATATTGATAAAATCTGTTACTTTATTAAGCCTTCTATTCGTCATCATAGATATATGTACCATCCCTTCAATATTAGGTAGTATCTCAACTAAAGCACCAAAATCTAGGATTTTCTTTACTTTACCATCATAAATCTTACCCACCTCAGGTTTCTCTGTTATTTTTTTAATCCATTCTACCGCTATTTTAGCTTTTTCGGAATCTTTTGAAGCTATAACCACTTCACCGTCATCAGCTATATCTATAGTAACCCCTGTTTCATCAATTATTTTATTTATAGTTTCTCCGCCTTTACCTATAACAATCTTTATTTGATCTACATCAATTTTGATACTATATAATCTTGGAGCGAATTGACTTAATTCTTTCCTTGGTTCGCTAATAACGTTCAACATTACCTCAAGTATTTTCATCCTACCTATTCTAGCTTTCTCTAGAGCTTCTTTAAATATATTGTCTGGTAACCCTTTGATCTTTATATCCATTTGTAATGCAGTAACACCTTTTTTAGTACCAGTAACTTTAAAATCCATATCACCACCGAAATCCTCTTCATCCTGTAGATCTGTTAAAATCTTATATATCTTCTTCTCAGGATCACTCATAAGCCCTAAAGCTATACCGGCGACTGGTGCTTTAATAGGTACTCCTGCAGCCATTAAAGATAACGTAGACCCGCAAGTAGCTGCCATTGAACTTGATCCATTAGATTGCATTATCTCTGTCACTGTTCGTATTATATAAGGGAACTCTTCTTTCGAAGGTAATACAGGCTCTATAGCTTTTTCTGCTAAATTCCCATGGCCTATCTCTCTATTACCTACACCTAACCGGTTACTAACTTCTCCAACCGAATAGGGCGGGAAATTGTAATGATGGAAATACCTTTTCTTATACTCACCTTCCATCCCATCAACTATAAGCACATCTCCTGGTCCCCCTAATGTTGTCACGGTAACTCCTTGTGTCTCACCTCTTTGGAACATAGCTGAGCCATGAGTCCTTTTAAACATATCCAGCTCACATCTCAAAGAACGGATCTCATCTATACCTCTCTTAGCTATCCTTATATTTTTTTCTAAAATATTTTTTCTTACTTCTTCTTTAACAATTTTATCTATTATCAAAGCTACTTCAGAAACTTTTTCTTCATCTTGTTTTTGTATATCATCCTCAGCTCTTTTGATTATATCTTTGATCTTTGTATATCTTTCAATCTTACCGGATATATTATATATAGCATCATATATTTCATTATGATATACATCATACAAGTTTTTTTCTAACTCCTTATCCATCTCTATTTTTGGTACCTCAAATTTAGGTTTACCTATCTCTTTAGATATACCCATAAAAAATCTTGCTATCTTCTGACCCCATTTTTTACCAAACTCTATCGCTTTAAGTAGTTGGTCCTCAGGTATTTCATTGCCTTGTAACTCTATCATTACTACATTATCTATATTAGAGGTAACAACTAAATCCAGATCGCTCTTTTTCCTTACTTCCTCATTAGGGTTCAACACTAATTCACCGCCGACCATCCCCACCCTGACAGTCCCTAAAGGCCCATCAAAAGGGCAATCTGAAATAGAAACAGCTAAAGAAGCAGCATTAGCTGACAATATATCATGAGATACTAAATTATCATACGATAAAACTGTTAACATAACTTGTATATCCCTTCTTAAATCCTTAGGTAACATAGGGCGTATCCCTCTATCAATTAATCTACCCATAATAATCTTCTCTATCGGTGGTCTCGCTTCTCTATGGGTAAACCTGTTCCCACCTATTATCCCTGATGCGTAATATTTTTCTTGATAATTAACCATCAAAGGCAAAAAATTTATACCTTCTCTAGGTTCTCTTGATATCGCACATGTTGCTAATACTTGAGTATCACCATACGTTAAAATACAACTCCCGTTACACTGTTGCGCTAATTTGCCTACATCTATAGATAATACACTATCTCCAATCATTAACGAATATGTTTTCTCACTCATAAAAATAATAAATTAGTTTATATATTGAAATTACCTAGCTTAAAAAATAACCCAGGATTTATTGTTTTTTCATTTATGTTTAGCATTAACAAATTATAATAATCTTAAACCTTTTTCTTACACTTTACCCCTCTCTCTCTTCATCTTCCTCTTTTTCTTTTTTCCCTTTCTTTTCTTCTTTCTTTTCTTCTTCCTTTTCTTCATCTTTTTTCTCTTCTTTTTCTTTTTTTGATTCCTTCTCTCCATTATCCTCTTTTTCTTTTTTCACTTTCTTTTCATCTTTTTTCTCCGGGTTTTCTGATTTATCCTCTTCTTTCACCTGTTTTTTGTTATCTAATTGGATCTTATCTTCAGCTTTTTGTCTTAACCCAAGTTTATCAATTACTGCCTGATACTCTTTTGGCTCATTCCTTTTCAAATAATTCAATAATCTTCTTCGTTTACCAACAAGTAATAATAACCCTCTTCTTGAATGATTATCATTCTTATGTAATTTCAGATGTTCAGTTAATGAATTTATCCTCTCGGTCAATATAGCAATCTGAACTTGAGCTGACCCTGTATCTGATGAATGTTTTGAAAACTGGTTAATTATCTGTTTTTTTTGATCCCTTTTCATAAGAATAGAATTATTTAATTGATTGTAATGCCAACTTGACCGGACAAGATGTTACCAAAGATTATAAATTTAATCAAGGTTTTTTTAAAATTTATCTAAATAAACCAAATTTTCTATCTCCTTTTTTTGCTCTTTTTTTTCTTCTGTTTAGGAAGATACTTCTCTTTAGGATCTTCTTTAGTTTTAGTGTTTATTCTTTTTAAGGATATCCCTTTTTTATAGGTTTTATAGCTTATATATATAGTAATAAAAAACAAAAGAAAATAAATAACCCACCAAATCCTTAAAGATAGGATCCTTATATTCTCTATTCTTACCCAAACAAGAAACAATGCTAACACACCAAACAGTATTATCCTTTTGGCAAACTTTTTTGTTAATCTCTTTTTATAATTATCTTCTAATATATATTTCCGATAGACCATAAATATTATCCCTACCAAAACCATCAAAACAGAAAACCCGATAAAAAATTTTGATGAATGGAAATAAACCAGATCCGTATGAGAAAAATAAAAACCGAAATTAACAATTCTTGATATATCCATATTATTATAGTTAAAAATAAATATTATTTCTTTTTAATAGACTTTTTCTTTGATTGTGTACCACAATAAGGACAAATATCCCAATTAATATCATAAATTGATAGACATTTCTTACATTTTTTCTTTATCTCGTTTTTACATCCAGGACAAAACAAAAAATCTTTTTCTATCTCTTGCCCACAAAAACTACATATACCTATACCGTTCTGTTCTAATAGTTTATACTCTAAATCATCATAATAGCTTTCAGACAGTGTTCTATTAGGTCTTAAAATCAAATATAATATCAAACCAAATACAGGTAATACAATATTCATAATTATCGCAATTATCTGAAAAAACAGGCTATTGGATCTATTAATTGCATCTCGCGTGACCCAGATAATAACTGACACCCATAATAAGCTCAAATAAATTAATACACCTTTAATAAAATAATCAAAAATATCTGATTGGAAGATATTTTGGATATTTTCGATAATAATATTTACATCTATCATTTTATATTGATTTAATTTTTAAATAATTTTTATGGTTTTTTATTATAATCAATACTATACAAAAAATTACTAACAGTAAATCAAATATTTGTGAACTTCTATACCCAAATATTTCATAAACAGCGTTATCCCTTATAAAATCAAGAAAAAAATCTCCTATAAAATATAATAGTAATACCAGTAAAGATAATATACCGTCAGGTCTACGTTTTTTCTGTAATCGTATCACCATATAAAAACAAAACAATGTATATAAAGCTGTATATAACTGGACGGGATGTAAAGGGACAGCATATCTCACATCTGGAGAGTTATATGTAACTGATGGTAATATATCCCATTCTATAGGCGATCCATAATTATTTGCACTAAAGAAATCCCCAATACATATAAAAAACATCGTTATTAAAAATGGATTAATTAAAATATCAAAATATTTCCAATAATTTTTTTGTTTTATCTTAGAAATAACAACAAAAGTTGTTATAAACCCTAAAAACCCAAAAAAGAAATTTATGTTCCCATCCCATATAACAAAAATTTCATAAACAAAATAATCTGATTTATTAAGTAAAAAATCGAAAATTCTTCCAAAAAATATTGTTGATACTAAAAACCAAATCAAATTATCAGTAAGAAAATTTATATCTATCTTTTTCCTTTTAAAAAGTATTATTAGATACCATAAAGAAACAAGTAACCCTAAAACTAAAAAAATACCTGATGTCCTAATCGTTATATATCGTGATTCAAATAAAATCGGGTACATATTGATCTATTATATTGTGATAAAATTCCAATAAATTATTTATCAAAATAGATATTATCAATGAATGAAGTATTTTTCAAAGAAAAAAATTTTTAAATAAAACAATTTATGATAATATAATATAAATATTTAAAGAGATAGAAACTGTAGGTTATTTTTCTGTTCATTTAAAATTAGGTAAGGGGTAAAAAATGAAAAAAAATTGGGTAGTTTTTACGTTTCACGTGGTTATTATAATGTTACTTATCATTATTGGTTATAATCTTTCTAAAATAAACGATTATTTCCAATATAATCTAAATAAAAGGTATGTAAATGATTATGTAAACACTACAAATAAAGAGCTATCAGGAGACACTTTCCCTGTTAATCTTATTCTTGAAATTAAGTATATTGATAACTTAAATAAATATCCAAATAAAGAGGAAATTTTACCTGAAACAAAAACAACATCAAAAAAATCTTATTGTAAAATCATACTATTTTTTTCGAAAAATGATAAAGGTAAAAAAATAATCAAAAATGGATACCGAATACAGATTAAGTATAACAAAAAAGTTGCTGTATTAAAGGAAAAAATAATTCAAGAGTTTAATCATAAAAAAGATTTTCTTCTGTTTGATACTATACCTCTAAGCGATAAAAAAATTTCAACTATTATATGTAAAAATACAACAAGAATTTTTTACTGGATAGGAAAACAATATAAGTATAATAATTATTTAATTTTTAATCCAATAAAAAATATTTCACCAGATTACCTCTATTATAGAAGTAATACTGCAAAAAGATACCAATTACAGATTTTAGGTAAAAATTATAAGAAAAGATCAGTAAATGAAAATCTCAAGATTTTATACAATAAATTTATGAGTATTCGATCAAAAATTATTAAGTTTAAAGAAAATTACAAAAAAATTCATAATAATCCAAAACATTTTGATCCAAATAACGTAAAAGATTATTTTTCTTATATAAAAGAAATACATAATAAAATCTACAAGTATCATATCGATCATATTAAGGCAAGATTGATATATCATATGATCAGAATAATGCAAAAATCTCAAAATAGAGCTTATCGAAAAGATTTTAGGTTATTATTAGAGGATTTATCGTTAGATGGAACAGAAGAAAAAAGTATTAGCAACTATGGCTATCTAAGATTAGATTCATTTTTTGACGGGAAATTTACTTTTGAAAAAGAGTTAATCTTATCCAATTTATTATACTATAGTGGATATATAAAAGGTGATCTTTTTAAAAAATTATTTCTACTTATTAGTGAGTTACGAAAATTAGTAGCTGAAAAAACAAAGAGTAATAATAAAAAAATACAAACTAAATTTTATAAACTTTTAAAATCATATCATTTCGCTTACTATCCCGTACAAATGCTATGGTTACAAGATTCTAATTTATACCTATGTGAAAAAAGATATGGAGAAATATCTTGGAGAAATAAAGTTCTAAAAAATAGATTAAAAATTTTTTATGGGGTTTGTATTTTTTATTTATTATATACTCTTATATTTTTAGGGAGGAATATATATGTTTTAATTAGAAAAAAAGCTTATAATAGTCATAAATCTCGATTACGACAGGAACAACAACAGAAAAAACTTGAAAAAGAAAAAGAACATCAAATACAAGAACAAGCTAACTATGAAGAACGTAAACAAAAACTACTAGAAGAATGGCATAATTTAGAAATAAAAGAAATTATTGATCCATCAAAAATTTCTCAATCAAATATTATAGATTTTGAAACTAAGTTAAGTGAATATAAAATAAGAGAATTGAATAAAAAAATCCAAAAAGAAGAATATAAAAAAGAGTTACAAGATTTGAGAAAAAATATTGAAAATATTAAAGACACAAATATAAAAGAAGTATTACACAAAAAATATTTAGAACTTGAGAAAGAGATTGATCAAATAACAAGGTTAACATTATTAAGAAATAAGTTTAAAGATTTAAAAAAAGAAATTGAAGATATACTTAAACGTCAATAAAAATAATTCACAGTTATATTATACACTCCGGTTTTCTGGAGTGTATTTTTTTTACAAAAATATTGAAAAAAATTTTATTATTATTATAAAATAATAACACAATTATTTAAATTATTGAATAAATATGAAAGTTGAGATAGACCAAAATAAATGTTTAGGTTGCGGGTTATGTTCATCTGTTTGCGAAGAGGTATTTAAAATAAATGATGAATATAAAGCTGAAATAGAACAAAACATAGATATATCTAAACACAAAGATAATATCTATTCTGCTGCTTCAGGCTGTCCAGGTAGAGCTATAAAAATAACAGAATAGTTACTGATCTGATATATTGATACCAAAAAATTTAAAAACTTTTTTTAACGATTTTTTAGCTTGTTTACCAAGCTTTACCCAAAAAAACCTAAAATATACTATATTCAAAAACACAAAACACAAAATAATTATCGCATCATAACTGAGCCTCATCCAGTAATCATCCTCTAGGTGGATCCACATACCAAACTCATCAAACGCTAAAGCTAACCCAACACCATATAACAACGCTATCCTATAAAGATGTTTTCTTGTGTGATCGATTAAAGCCAAAAACCCTGATATCGAAAGCAAAAAAATACCGTATGTTAAATGGTGTACATGTACACCATTAACATTTAACATTAACCATTGAGGCAAGATACCGCTCATTATCAATCTAACAAAGATCCTTGCTATTATGAAAGTTATCAAAAAAGAAGAAAAAATAACAAATGGCACGTCTTTCCTTTTTGAGATAATAAAGATATTTATTAGTTTCTTTATCATAAGAATCGTTATATATTCAAAATCTATTATTCTTTAACACCGATTATACATATAAAAAAATATGTAGTAAACAAAAATCTTTATAATTTTTTTTTATGCTGGTCCGGTTTCCTTGTTTTTTATCTCATCATTCATAAGTTTATAAAAATCCACCATTTTATAAACTTTCTGATCTTTTGTCTTATAGCTTCTTACAGACACAGTTTTATCGTTCTCTTCTTTCTCTCCTACTATCAACATATACGGGATCTTACTTAACTCAGCTTTACGGATCCTTTTATTTAAAGAATCGTCAGCGCTAACATACTCCACCCTATAACCCTTATTTTTTAACTCAGTATAAACTTTTTCACCGTACGCATCAAAATTATCTGATACAGGTATAACTACAGCCTGTACAGGAGAAATCCATAACGGGAAAGACCCGCTATAATGCTCAACAAGCAACCCAAAGAATCTCTCTAACGAACCAAGTAAAGCTCTATGTACCATATACGGTCTATGTTCTTTCCCATCTTGCCCTATATATTTCATATCAAATCTTTCAGGTAAATTGAAATCGAACTGGATTGTAGACATTTGCCATTCCCTACCTATAGCATCTTTGATCTTTAAATCGATTTTCGGTCCATAAAAAGCGCCACCACCTTCATCCATCTCAAAAGATAGTCCTTCTTTTTCTGCTGCCTCTATAAGCGATTTAGTAGCTTGATCCCATCTAGATTTTTCGCCTACAGATTTATCAGGTTTTGTCGCTATATACGCTTTAATATCTTCAAACCCAAAAGATTTCCACATAAACAAAGAGAACCTTAAAGCTTCTATAATCTCATCTTGTATTTGTTCTGGGGTACAGATTATATGAGCATCATCTTGAGTAAACCCTCTAACCCTTAATAGCCCATGTAATACTCCGCTATGTTCATACCTATATACTGTACCTAATTCAGCCCATCTCATAGGTAACTCTCTGTATGATCTCTTAGAATTATTATATATCATTATATGGAAAGGGCAGTTCATAGGTTTTATAAAATATTCTTCTTCATCTATATTCATAGGTGCATACATATTCTCTCTATAAAACCCTAAATGTCCTGATGTCTCCCATAACCATGATCGCCCGATATGCGGTGTATACACCATCTCATACCCGTTTTTTATATGCGCTTCTTTCCAAAAAGTCTCTATGATATGTCTTATCCGCGCACCTTTAGGATGCCAGTATATCAAACCGGGACCAGCTTTTTCGTGTACACTAAATAAATCTAAATCTTTACCCAGTTTCCTATGATCACGTTTTTTAGCCTCCTCTATCTTATTCAAGTAATCATCTAAATCCTCTTTTCTTGAAAACGCGTACCCATAAATACGTTGTAACATAAGATTCTTTTCGTCACCTTTCCAATACGCTCCTGCTATGGAATATAGTTTAAAAGCTTTAACAGGTAGTTTGCCAGTTGATTCAACATGTGGACCGGCACACATATCAACAAATTTTATTGACCCGTTTTCAGGTTGTATATTCTCATAAAAACATATCTCTTTCTCTCCTGATTTAATCAAATCAGAAGCTAGTTCAAGTTTATATTTTTGATTATATTCTTTCAAAAAATCCATCGCTTTATCTGCTGGTTGTTTACCCGAAACAAATTTCTGGTTCTGACTAATTATCTTTTTCATCTTTTTCTCTATTATCTTTAGATCCTCAGGTATCAACGTTCTTGGTAACTCAAAATCATAATAGAACCCGTTGTCTATTGCTGGGCCTATACCTAGCTTCGCCTCAGGGAACATCTCTAAAACTGCTTGTGCTAAAACATGTGAAAACGAGTGACGTATCTTATCTAAATTAGATGATATATTTTCTTTTGCCATTGTTTATTTAAATTAAGTATTATTCCTCCACCTTTAAAATATAATATTTTGCTTCAAAAAATCCAACTAAATTTAGTCGGAATATTTTTTACTAACCATAAACCACCGACTAAACGCCAGATAATAAAGAAGTTATGGTAGTAGTAGATATGTATCTCATACGAAAAATTATATTTTACCGTAACTATTCTACGGTAAATAAGTTGTAAAGTCAAAAAAATTACTAAAATTGAGAGTAGCTCACTAAAATTAGTATGAATATATCATAGTGTTATCTGTTATAACCTAGAAACTATACACTAAAATCAAGTATATGTTACAAAATCACTTATATGAGTGATACAAATAACTCATAAAAAAGAGATAAAAAAATAATTTATCTCTTTTATTAATATATTCACTAAATATTCATAAAAGCCTGTATATCTAGGTAAAGATTGAAGCCATAAAACTCATTATAATCTCTTCTATCTTATCGTATAAACTTAACTCCGCACTAGCATGTTTTTGTAAAGTCCCTTCTTTCTGCAATTTTTTTTCTATCTCTTTATATAGATCTTCTCTGTCCTCTACTGTATCTATGCTCCCGCCTTTTAGATCTCTTGATTTAGTGGTAGTAGCACCTTTTTTATTGATCTCTTTGATAGTAGATTGTTTATATTCAGGTAAAACCCTAGAAGACGCAGGGCTAACATTAAGATCATCAGTATTGTTTTCTATGTTTCCAATTTTTTGTTCCAATTTAACTATCTCTTCAGTATCAGCGTACTCCGCCATATTAACCAACCTTAGTTTTAGATCTTTTATCAGTTGATCTTTCTTAGCTTCTATATCTTTTTTTAGCACTTCTATATAATCTTTAGCCATCATCTCGCTAGCTATATCAGCATCATCTATCTTAGTGTTTTTATTTAGAACATCTATCCCAAACACCAACTCTGTATCACTGTGATATGAAAGATCAGTTTTTTCTAACTCGAATAAAACCACTCTAGTCTCTTTCGATACGAACTCTTGGACACAGTTATTAACATCGATTATTTCACCTGATTCATTCACAGCACCGACAACATTATACCCGGACGGTATCTCAGCACATACATCAACTACACAATCAGTATCGCTAGTGAACTCGAAAGGGAACAACTCATGGTTATTAGACCAAACAGCTGTATCAGGATAAACCACCTTCAGTTTACCATCATGTATCACCATAGTATCAGCTGTTTTATATGTGAAGAACCCAAATATAGAATTAATCTCAAATATCTTTAATGTAGCAAATGCTTCTCCGGTCTCCTGGAAATCCTTACCTCGGATATCTTTGCCAGCATATATAGATGTTATAGGATCAATAGGATATTTACCGATAACAATATAATCATCCCGGGCCTCTATACCAGCGACACATTTACCATCAATACCAGAAGTAGTACAATTCGATACCACACCAATATTATTATCAAATATCTCACTATAGATACTCTTTTTCGGGTTAGAAGTACCATACACAGAAAGGAAATCAGTATCGTTTTTATCGAAAACTCTTATATCAGCCTCACTATCTAACTCACAAACCGGTCTACCATCAGGACATGTATCTCCATACCAAATATCTATAACATGTCTTACCATATAAGACTCTATACTATACGGACACCCGTTATAACTACCAGCAAGAAACTGACAAGTATCTTCATAGTTCGGGACACCATCTTCGTCATGATCGATAGTTGTATCACACGCATTACCTACACCGTTAGTACCTGCATCCTCTTGACCAGGGTTATATGTAGTAGGGCAATTATCAGAACTATCTTCGATCGAATCGTTATCGTCATCTTCATCACATACATCCCCGTTTGTATCTCCATCGGTATTGATTTGGTCATCATTATAAGTATAAGGGCAATTATCAGAACTATCCTCGACAGAATCATTATCATCATCGTTATCACATATATCACCCTCGATATCACCATCATTATTAGCTTGATCAGTATTAGGATCTAACGGACAGTTATCTACCGTATCGATAATACTATCGTTGTCATCATCTATATCACATTCATTACCATCGCCATCAGTATCAGTATCTAGCTGATCAGTATTAGCTACATAAGGACAATTATCAGAGATATCTTCTACTGTATCATTATCATCATCCGTGTCACATATATCGCCTTCGCTATCACCATCATTATTAGCTTGGTTAGCGTTAGATACATACGGACAATTATCAAAAACATCATTTACGCCATCATTATCGTCATCAGTGTCACATACATCGCCTAAAGTATCTGAATCGTTATTGGATTGATCAGTATTAGCGTCCAAAGGGCAGTTATCCGAACCATCTTCTACCGTATCGTTATCGTCATCCGTGTCACATATATCGCCTTCGCTATCACCATCATTATTAGCTTGATCAGTATTAGGGGCTAACGGACAATTATCAGTACTATCTTCTACTAAATCATTATCATCATCTTCGTCACATACATCACCATCGCTATCAGCATCGTTGTTAGATTGATCAGAGTTAGAATCAAACGGACAGTTGTCCAATAAATCCTCCACACCGTCATTATCATCATCCTCGTCACACAGATCACCATACGTATCACCATCATTATTCAACTGATCACTATTAGCGATATTAGGACAATTATCTGAACTATCTTCTACAGAATCGTTATCGTCGTCCTCGTCACATACATCACCTATATTATCGCTATCTAGATCCTCTTGCCCCGGATTAACATCATAAATACAGTTATCAACTGTATCAGGAACTAAGTCATTATCAGTATCTATCAAAGAATCACATATATCTCCGATCCCATCGTTATCCAGATCCTCTTGATCAGTATTAGCGTCCAAAGGACAATTATCCAATAAATCCTCTACCCCATCGTTATCGTCATCAGTATCGCATACATCACCTTCAGCATCCAAATCATTATTAGCTTGGTCTGCATTAGATACATAATGGCAATTATCCGACAAATCCTCTACCCCATCGTTATCGTCATCCGTGTCACATACATCGCCTTCGCTATCACCATCATTATTAGCTTGATCAGTATTAGCGTCCATCGGACAATTATCTAAACTATCTTCTACCAAATCAAAATCTGTATCTATCAACGGATCACATATATCTCCGACCCCATCGTTATCCAGATCCTCTTGATCAGTGTTAGCGTCCATCGGACAATTATCAAATAAATCTTGTACCGAATCGTTATCATCATCTATATCACATATATCACCCTCGTTATCTAAATCGTTATCAGCTTGATCAGGATTATAGTCCATCGGACAATTATCTAAACTATCTTCCACTAAGTCATTATCTGTGTCTATCAACGGATCACATATATCTCCGATCCCATCGTTATCTAAATCCTCTTGATCAACATTAGCTACTAAAGGACAATTATCTATACTATCTTCTACCGAATCATTATCGTCATCCGTATCACATACATCACCCTCAGTATCAGCATCGTTATTAGCTTGATCAGCATTAGATCCAAAAGGACAGTTATCCAACAAATCATCTACCCCATCGTTATCGTCATCCGTGTCACACACATCACCTTCGCTATCACCATCATTATTAGATTGATCAGTATTAGAAACTAAAGGACAATTATCAGAAGCATTATCAACCGAATCACCATCAGTATCTGTATCACAAGCATCACCGAAACCATCTAAATCAAGATCTGATTGATCTTCGTTATCATCGTCAGGACAGTTATCACATATATCGCCTAAACTATCTGTATCGCTATTTTGTTGATCTTCGTTATCATCGTCAGGGCAGTTATCACATATATCGCCTAAACTATCTGTATCGCTATTTTGTTGATCTTCGTTATCATCGTCAGGGCAGTTATCACACACATCGCCTAAACTATCTGTGTCGCTATTTTGTTGATCAGGGTTAAAAATCGTAGGGCAATTATCTCCTACACCCGGCACAGGCACCCCTACCCCATCATGATCGATATCTATGAGACCAGCACCATCACAGATATTACCTACCCCGTCACTATCAGTATCTGTTTGATCAGGATTATAGTTATCAGGACAATTATCAGTATCATTATCTACTGTATCACCATCCCTATCATCATCACATACATTCCCTATCCCATCTAAATCCCAATCCTCTTGATCAGTATTCGAGTCTAAAGGACAATTATCATCTATATCGTCTACAGAATCGTTATCATCATCTTCGTCACATACATCACCTATCCCGTCTGTATCATTATCGGACTGATCCTCGTTATCATCATTAGGACAATTATCACACACATCGCCTAATGTATCACCATCAGTATTCAACTGATCTTCATTATCATCCATCGGGCAGTTATCATCTACATCCAAATAAGTATCATTATCATCATTATCATCACATACATCACCGACCCCATCACCTTCATTATCTTCCTGGTCAGGATTATATGTATAAGGGCAGTTATCACCGCCATACATCGCACTCCAATACACACCATCACCATCAGTATCAGTAACAGGAGGATCAGCTTTTACTATACCTATCTTATACTTAAAAGACCCACCTAAAACACCTATAATCATACATAAAACCAAAATACATGATAATTTTTTGTTTAGCTTCATTTTATTTTTGTTTTATAAAATATTTTTTTATTCCTTTTATTATAACATTTTCAATATTATATGTCTAACAAATTACGCTTTATAACTATATAAAAAAAAATAATCTAAAGATAATTATAATATTAATGATCTTTATTTTATCTTTAGTATTTGAATTACTGGTTAAAGAACGGAATAATTCCAAAGTAATTCCCTTTACATATTTTGGGAAAAAAGCTACATTTAAAAAAATATGATTATTTTTTTAATGTACAGATATCTTGAGATACTACCGGGATTTTTAAGTTGGTGTGCGCTTATTCTGCCAGTGATATTTTCTTTATTTGCGCCTAGTGTGGTAGCTATTTTTTTTATCCTATACACAAGTCTATGGTTATTTAGATCTATGGAGTTCTCTTATTTCCTTATAAAATCTTATATAGTATCAGAAATATATTTAAAAAAGGATTGGTATAGATATTTAACTTATTTCGAAACCACACAAAACAATATTGATTATGATATAAAAAAAACTAATAAAAAGTTTCTCATTAAAACAAAAAAGAGAATTGAGATTTTGAAAGATAGGAACCGGTATAAAACATACGATAAAATCTATCATATAATTATAATAGCTACCTACAAAGAAGATATAAATATTCTACGTGCAACTATAAACGCGATAAAAAAAAGTAGATACGATCCTAAAAAATTAATAGTTGTTTTAGGCACAGAAGAAAGGGATAAAAAAAGAGGGTTAGAGAATGCAGAGATACTAAAAAAAGAGTTTAAAGACGTATTTAAAGACTTTTATAGTTTCATGCACCCAAAAGATATACCCGGTGAGGTCAAAGGCAAAGGCGGTAACATAACATACTCAGCAAAAGAGTTAACAAAAATCCTACGATCACAGAATATAGATCTATCCGATTACATTGTTACAACACTGGATGCTGATAATATTATACATGAGCTATACCTGGCTAATCTCACTTTCCATTATTTATTAACACCAGAAAGAAAAAATTGTAGCTTCCAACCTTTACCCCTTTTTTATAACAATATATGGGATGTCCCTATCCTTAACAGGATGGTAGCTATATCAAGCTCTTTCTGGCATTTATTTGAGTCTAGCCGTCCCGACAGATTACGTAATTTTTCGTCTCACGCACAAAGTTTAGAAGCTTTATATGAGATGGATTTTTGGAGCACTTCAAGTATAGTTGAAGACGGGCACCAGTATTGGAGAGCTTTCTTCCATTTCAATGGTGACCATAACGTTATACCTTTATTCATACCTATATACCAAGACGCAGTACAAAACAAATCTTACATAAAATGTTTGACATGTCAGTATTTACAGCTAAGAAGATGGGCATGGGGTGCTTCAGATATCCCATTTGTGATAATAAACATGTATAAAAATTTTAGTAAACTACCTAAAATCCATACTATACTAAATTTTTTGAGGTTAATAGAAGGGCATTTCATGTGGGCAACAGCACCAATAATAATAACATTAGCAACACCTATACCTAGGATGGTTAACAAAGATTTTACTCAAACTATACTTGGTAATAATTTAGCATACGTTCTTGGTACTATATTCTCGTTCGCATTGATAGGTATATTTGTCTCTCTGCTTGTCTCTCTTATAATGTTACCTAAACCGCCTAAAGGGATATGGTATAAAATAAGCTCTATCCTCCAATGGATACTAGTCCCGTTGACCACTATAATATTTGGTGCTATCCCTGCACTTGATGCTCAAACCAGATTAATGTTAGGTTATTATCTAGATTTCAATGTAACAGAAAAAATACGTACATGCAATACATAACCCCTTCAATATCAGCGTTTTTATTAACTATACTAGGTGTAATACTAGCTATAAAAATTTTCCCTAAATTAGGGTTAATAGATAACCCCAAAAAATATAACCTAAAACGAGAGCCTATCCCTTATAGCGGCGGTATAATAATATTTATAGTATTTATAGTTTGTTCACTGATTTTTTTACCGATAACTAAACATTTGGTAGGATTAATCCTAGCAACAACTTTCCTTACTATAATAAATTTTATTGACGATAAATACGGTATTTCTCCTTATATAAGATTGCTCGCACAGATAATATCCGCCTGCATTTTAGTTTTTGCTGGTATAGGGATAACACATATCACTAACCCTTTCGGTGGAGAAATATATCTAAGCGATATACAATTTGAATATAATTATATTACTTATAATCTCAGTATATTACCTCATATATTCACTATCGTATGGGTGATAGGTATGACAAACACTATGAACTGGCTTGACGGGCTAAACGGTTTACCATCAGGGATCGGCGCTATAGGCTCTTTCACTTTATTTTTTCTTAGTATAAGTGATAGGGTTAACCAAAGCGAGATCGCTATAATGAGTATAATACTCGGTAGTATATGTTTAGGGTTCTGGATATTCGATTTCTATCCGGCTAGAATCCTTATGGGCGATACAGGCTCGATGTTTATCGGGTTTACGCTTGGGACTATTGCTATTTTTTCTGGGGGGAAAGTAGCAACAGCATTTTTGATAATGGGGTTCCCTATCCTTGATACAGCATGGGTTATAATTAGAAGGATAGTTAATAAGAAATCACCTTTCAAAGGCGATTTGATGCATTTCCATCATAGATTACTATACGTAGGATTTACTGATAGGAAAGCGCTTATATTTATATATAGTATTTGTGCTTTTTTCGGGATAACAGCTTTGTTTTTAGATACATTCGGTAAATTTATCGCGATATCAGTAATGACTATACTTATGATAATAGTCGGGTATTATCTAGTTAAAAAGAGATAGACTCCATTTAAAAATTTTCGATAGAAATTTTTTCCATATTTCTTAATTCCTATCCTAAACTAAATAAACTCCAATAAACCGTATTTTACTTTATCCAGTAATTTTTATATAATCAATATATTAGCTATTTTTTACATAATATCATACCCATACGTTTATCATAAAAAGATGGATAAACATCTACTTTATAGCCTTTTCTCTTTAACAAAGAGACTAAATCTTTATGATTAACCCCCTCAATAATATTATGATACTCAATAACAATACTATCAATACTCTTATAAAGACTATCCTCTAACGAAAACAGTATCGGGTATTCTGAACCCTCAGCATCTATTTTTAGTAAATCAATTTTTTTTATACCAAATTTTTTAAATAATCTATTAACTGTGTTAACCCTTATCAGTTTAGGTTTATCTGATTTTTCATAAAAAGAATGGTTATGGTTATCATTATTTAAAAAGATACTCTTCTCACCCACAAAATCCAGGATCGCTGTATTAGAGGTAACTATATTTTTAATAGAATTATCCTTAATATTCTTTTTAAGGTAGCTAAAATTTTCTGTATCAGGTTCAAAACAATATATTTTAGATATTTTGTTATACGCTCTTACATATATACTAAAAACACCAATATGCGCACCTATATCAAAAATTACATTAGTAGATCTTTTTAGTATCTCTTCACATATTTTGTATCCTCTCTCCAGAACAATCTCTCTTATAACACTTTCATCAGCTTTAGTTAAATAATTTATAATAAAATCTTTACCATTGATTTTCTCTATACGTTTCATAAAAAAACATTATTTTCTAGATAAATTATACAATTTATAGTAAATTTAATCCAAATTAATATTTCTAATACTATGTACAACCATAAATCTATAGAACAAAAATGGCAAAAATACTGGGACAAAACAGGTTTATTTAAAACTAGAAACAACAAAAAAAAATATTATATACTTGATATGTTCCCTTACCCATCAGGTTCAGGACTACATGTAGGGCATCCTGAAGGGTACACCGCCACAGATATTGTAACCAGATACAAAATGATGAAAGGGTATAACGTATTACATCCTATGGGATGGGATTCGTTTGGGTTGCCTGCTGAGAATTATGCTATTAAAACTAAGATCCATCCTAAAGAAACCACTAATAACTGTATAAAAAAGTTTAAAGAACAGATAAAATCTATCGGATTTGCGTATGATTGGGATAGAGAAGTAGCTACTAGTGATCGTGATTACTATAAATGGACACAATGGTTTTTTCTATTCTTATACAAAAACGGATTAGCGTATAGGAAAGAAGCGCCAGTTAATTATTGTGATAATTGTAAAACTACTTTAGCTAACGAGCAAGTTATTCAAGGTAATTGCGAAAGATGTAAAAACACAGTACACCAAAAAAACCTAACACAATGGTTTTTCAAAATAACTGATTTCGCAGAAGATTTAATAACCGGTTTAGATAAACTTGATTGGCCTAACTCAACAAAAATAAGCCAGAAGAACTGGATAGGTAAAAGTATAGGCGCTGAGATAGATTTCCAAATAGAGAACCATAAAGATATTTTAAGTATATATACAACCAGAATAGATACTATCTTCTCTGGTACTTTTATAGTGATGGCACCAGAACACCCGTTAATAAATAAAATAACTACTAAAGAGTATATAGAAAATGTACAAAAATACCAAAAAACTTCTTCCATGAAAAACGAGATAGAGAGAACTGATATGAATAAAGATAAAACAGGAGTATTTACGGGCGCGTATGCTATTAACCCTGCTAACGGTGATAGGATGCCTATATGGATCTCAGATTTTGTTATAGCAAGTTACGGGTCAGGCGCAGTATTTGCTGATGCGCATGATGAACGTGATTTTGAGATGGCAAAAAAATACGGTATCCCTTTGAAAGTGTCATTAAAAGCTAAAAATGATGACCCTGAATTATGGGAAAAAATAAGAAAATTTGAGGTATGTTATACTGATGACGGGATACTTGTAAACTCTAATGAGTTCGATGGGCTAACATCATCTGAAGCACGCGAAAGAATAACCAAACATTTTGAGGAGAAAGGGTGTGGAAGGAAAAAGATCCAATACAAACTACGTGACTGGTTAGTATCAAGACAAAGGTACTGGGGGGCGCCTATCCCTATTATATACTGCCCTATATGCGGAGAGGTACCGGTCCCAGAAAAAGATTTACCTGTCACTTTACCAACAGATGTAGATTTCTTACCTACCGGTGAATCACCATTAAAAGATTCAAAAGAGTTTAATCAAGTCAAATGCCCTAAATGTGGGAATAGTGAAGCTAGAAGAGAGGTTGACACAATGGATACATTCGTATGTTCTTCATGGTATTTCTTCAGATACACAGATCCAAAAAACAAAGAAGTATTCGCATCAGAAGAAAATATACATCAATGGTTACCGGTAGATATGTATGTAGGAGGTGCTGAGCACACTGTTTTACATTTATTGTATTCAAGGTTCTTTACTAAATCTTTACATAGATATAAGCTTATAGATTTTGATGAACCTTTTATAAGCCTTAGACATCAAGGGATTATACTTGGAGAAGATAACGAAAAGATGAGTAAATCAAGAGGTAATGTAATCAACCCTGACGATATTATAAACGAATACGGTGCTGATACTTTACGGTTATACGAAATGTTTATTGGAGATTTCTCTCAATCTAAACCATGGAGCATGAAAGGGATAGAAGGTTGCTCAAAATTTTTACATCGTGTATGGAGGCTGTTTGATAAATCTGATAATAACGGACCCTCAAAAGATATAGAGAAGCTAGCTCATAAAAGTATAAAAAAAGTATCTCATGATATAGAGAATTTCAGGTTTAATACAGCTATATCAACACTAATGATTTTTACTAACGCTTTATATAAAGAGAAAACAGTATCAAAGAAATCTTTGGAAACACTTACTATTCTTCTATCTCCGTTCGCGCCACATATAAGCGAAGAATTATGGGAGCGACTAGGCTACAAAGAAAGTATTATTAATACTAAATGGCCAGAATATATAGAAGAATTAGCTAAAGACGATAATATTGAAATGGTTATACAAGTAAACGGTAAAGTAAGAGATAAAATTATCGTACCTCATAATATATCTAAAGAAGAAGCACTAAACAAAGCAAAAAATACAGAGAAAATAAAAAAACACTGTAATAATAGAGATATCTTAAAAGAGATATACGTACCAGGGAAAATTATTAATATAGTGATATCCTAAAAACGACAAACTCATAGATTTTTATCCCATTTTTAGTCTTTTGTAAGGGTAACATCTTTCCCACTTATAAAGATCATTGTAAAAATATAAAATAATTATTTAAACCATTAAAAAGGCAAGATCATGGTTTATTGGTAGTCCGATCTTGCCTTTTTTGGAAATAGGGAAATTATCCTATATAAGGGTAATATATAAATAAATTTTTTTCCTAAAAAACCTAGATAAAAAAAACAAAAACCTTAATAAATGGCTTCAAGAGAATAAAAAAATTTACGATATTGGATCGTAATTATTCCCAACTATTAGAAATAATGCTACCTATAGTATTGGTTACATTCAGATATACCGGGATCTCTTGTTTTAGATCCTCAACATGAGATATAATACCTACTATCCTATTCTCTTTTCGTAATGATTTTAATGTATCAAAAACCAAATTCAACGAATCTTTATCAAGAGAACCGAACCCCTCATCAAGGAAAAAGAATTTTTGTACTGATTTAACGTTATCAGCTAAAGCCAAAGCCAAACATAAAGCAGCCTGAAAGGTTTGTCCGCCAGAGAGTGTTTTTATGCTACGGATTTTACCGCCGTTCATGAAATCTCTTACAACAAAATTATTTGATTGGTCTAACTCAAGTTTAAAAGAATGCTTAGTTAGCTGATAAAACCTTGTATTCGCCATATCACATAAATTTTGTAGATATATTGTCGATACAAAATTAACAAACCCGCTTTTCCAAAAAAGGGTTTTTAATATAGAGAGATTATCTTGACGGGTTTCTAACAGTTTTTTCTCTTTGTTAATCTTTTTAAGTGTCTCTATATTCTTCTTTACAGAAGATACCTCTTTTTTTAGTTCACCGTATTCCTGGTTTTTTTGCTGGAGATCGGATGTAATCTGTTTAATACTTAAGATAAGATCCTTATGAATTTTTTCCGGGTATTGATTGTTCTTTAGTTCTTCATAGTTTTTTGATACTAAATTATATTCTTCATTATATTTTGTTATCCATTCTTTCTCTGTTTTTAGATCAACCTTTTCACGCAAGATTGAATTTATCTCTTCTATCGTACTAAAACCGTATTTTTTTATGGTTAGCCCGATTTTTGATTTAAGATCAGAAACTTTGGTACTAATTTCATCTAAAAATTTCTCTGTTGATTTTATATCTCCTTTAAGTATATCTAGCTCCTGTTTATCTTTCTTGATCTCTTCCTCTTTTTCTATAAATCTTTTTTCACTATTATTATATCTCTCTTCTAGCTTATCTTTATCCAAATCCTTATCTAAGACAGTAACAAGCTTTAAATTAGAAGATAAAACCTCTATTTTAGATTGATAAGCTATCTTCTCTTTTTTCAGGGTATCTAATACAGACAAACAATCTTGCTTCTCCTCCTCTTCTATAAGTTTATATAATACCTCAATTTGTTTTTGTTTCTCTTCTATTAATTTACTTTCTTTTTTATATATATCCATCTGTTTATCGACCGCCTTTTCGTCTTTATACCCTAAAGTATCTATCCCCTCAGGTCTCTTTATCTGTTTTTTAAGATTAAAATCTTTCAATAATTTATTTTTATCGTTTATACTATTATCAATTATATTAATCTGATTTCTTGTATCATCAATATTTTCTAACAACTTTTCTATCTCTTTTTTTCTTTTTTCTAAATCAGTTTTCTCTTTAGATGAATAAACATATCTTTCAGGATGTTGCTTAGACCCGCATAACGGACATTTATCTCCTTCTTTCAATTTTTTAGAGAAACTATGTAACCCTTCCTTAAGCGATATTTCATTAATTTTCGTTTCAATCTCTTTTTTTTCTGCTCGCTTCTTCTCTTTTATTTTATCTATCTCGCTCTCTTCTTTAATAGATAATTTCTCTAAAATAACTTTTTTTTGGGTTAAAAGATTATTTATATCTAAAATTGTATTTTTTATATCTTTCTCTACCTCTTTCAAAACAGATTCAACCAAACTATTTGACACAAAATATTTTTTTATATCAGAGATTTGTTGTATATCTAAAAGCTTAAACTCTTTCACATCTTTCTTTAAGTCACTTATCTCCGTTTTATAATTTAAAACCTTAGTTTTTGACTCAGAAACATATTTCTCGCCTTTAGCTATTCTTGTTTCTAAAACTTTTATCTTATTATTCAGATCTTCTATCAGTAACAAATTATTAATATCATCTATCTTTGTTTTATATAAATCCCTATTTTTATAATCTTCCAAACATTTTTGAAACTCTCTCTCTAGTTTATCCAAACTAGTACTCAAATTCTTTTGCTTTATCTTTTTTGATTCTAATTGATCTTTATATATATCATATTCCTTATCCAAACTCGATTGCTGATCAAACAACCCACTAAACCTATTATCAACCAACTCGTATCTCTCCAAAAATTTTTCTCTTTTACTAACCTCATCTTTCCTTTCTTTTAATAGCTCGAATTTCTTAGATAAAACGAGATACCTTTCGTTTAACTCTTTTAATTTCGATAAATCTTTCTCGTTCTTAAGCTGATCTTTATAAACTTCATTTAATTTCAAAAGATCTTTCTCTTTTTCTAATAACTCAGGTTCTTTTGATAGATCAGTATCACCAATCTGTTTTATTTTACCTTCCAACTCATTGAGCAACGCTAAATTATCTTTTTCTAGCACTAAGACCTTGTTATATAGATCGTATTTATCTAAACTAAAGATATCTTTAAGCATACGTGTCCTATCGGTTTCAGTAAGCGTCAGGAACTCTTGGAACTTGCCTTGAGGGATAATTATAGTCCGCCTAAAGTTCTTATAACTTAACCCTAATATAATTTCTGCTGTACTATTATCTTGTGGCACCCACTCATTACCGATTTTCTTATAGCTAGACCGCTCAAAAGTCCTAATCTTATCGAAATTTTTCTTATTCCTTTTACCTTTAACTACGAACCTATACTCTGCATCAGTCTGAAACACGAAATCTATAACCATCTCATCAGATTTTAAGTTCATCATATTATACCCTCTATTATCATTCTTATTCAGCCGTTCTGTCTCACCGTATAACGCGAAAGATATAGCTTCAAGTATAGCGGATTTCCCGCTACCTACCTTCCCAAATATCCCAAACAAATGTGAATTTGTTAGATTAGTGAAATCTATTGTTTGTTCTTTCTGATACGAATACAACCCTTTGATTTTTAAGCTTATAGGTATCATTTAGATAAGACTTCGTTAAATAAAGCCATTATCTCCGTGTTAGGGGCTACCTTAGTTTTATATTTGAAATAATCTTTAAAAAGCGATTTAATATCTTTATTTAAAGATACTGTATTAGTTATAACCTCAGTATCCTGGATCTGCGGGATAATAGCGACGATACCATCATGTGCCAACATGATAAGCTTCCTGTCAGAGGTCTCCAAAAACTCTTCAGTTATTATTGTTATCTCTATCAAGATATTAGGATTGTTTTTTAGAAACTCTACACACTCTAAGACAGAATCAAATGTTTTCCTTATTAATTTCTTGCCATTATTGAGTTTAACGGGTTTAATCTCGGCTTTTTCTCCCGGTTTTATATCTACTATCAATACATATTTATCTATACTTTTATCACCCATACTATAAGATAGTATACTACTACTATAAAACACAGGACACGGTGTTTTAGATACCTCAATTTTAGAGTGTAAATGCCCTAACGCTACATACTGCACCTCTTTTGGGATACTCTCAGTATAAATAGTTTGTAACCCACCTACATGTAATATAGGCTTTTCGTCTTCAGGCTCATCTAGATTCGTCTCACCTTTTTTTATCATAAACAGATGCGAGACAAGAATATTAACGCCTTTATCATCCAAATATTTTTTTGATAGCTGCTCCCATCTATCCTGTATCACTTTACGTAACTCCTGCTCAGTATCCTCTACTCCCAGAAACTTCTTTACTCTCTTTTCATTAGCGTAAGGTGTTAAAATCAACCTTAAAGGGTAACCTATCCCAGGTAGCAACACCTCAATAAACCCCTCATCAGACCTAAGTATTTTTAAACCTGTATCAATCTCAAAAGGAGATACAACAGATGATAGATACCCTGTAAGTATGATCCCGCACTCGCGTGCTAACGGATCAGGTGATTCTATCCGTTCAGGCGAGTCATGGTTACCTGAAACAGCTATAACCAACCTTTTTCCGTTACTTGATAACCGTTTTAAAGTTTTATAAAAAAGCTCGACTGCTTGTACCTGAGGGTTAAAATTATCAAATAAATCACCAGCGATAACTACCGCGTCAACACCCTCAGCATCAGCTATACTACATATCTCATCTAAAACCAAAACCTGTTCTTCTAACCTAGAAAAATTTTCCAGTTTCTTACCTAAATGCCAATCAGCGGTATGCAGGATTTTCATAATATATTTTCTTTTAAAAAAATATCCATGAGGTATTGTAACAAAAAAAAATATTTTTGTTTATATAAAAAAAAGAGCTAAAGACTAAAGTCCTTAGCTCATGAAACTACTATTTGTAAAGAATAAACCCATAAAAGCTTATTCAACAAATTTTTTAAAAGGAGAAAAGAGACTAATCCCCTTTTATTTCATTTTGGAGGTTTTTCCATTCAAGGAAACCTCTCGCATAAAGAATGCGTAAGAAAAAAACTTTCAAACGCATCTTTTGAGCTTTTTTGAGTTTCGCATGAGGCAAAACCCGCAAAGCTTCTTTTGCAGTTTCCTTGATCTTCTCCAATTTTTTTCCCGCTTTCCGGAAATGGAACAGCGTTCCAAGCGGGAGAACTGAAATCTCGTTTCGCAATTTTCTTTGAAATTGCAAAACCTCTTTCCGGCTATCCATAACCGAAAAGATTTCAGTCTTTTTGTGTTCCGGCTTCATCTTAGCCGGCTCATGGAAAAGACCGACCCCTCCAAGGACAAACGGTTTGAGGGTGAACCCCAATATGACCCCTGAGAGGAACAGGGAAAACCTGTTTTTAAGAGTTTTATAAACTCTTTTCCCAAAATATATTGGAAAAAGAGAAAAACTCTTAAAAATTCTCATAATCTTGGAAGGTTTCTTGCCTTCCATATTTTTTCTCCTTTCTTATTTTGCTACCAAATCCATACCTATCTTTAAATTATTTAACCACAGATACGGATTTGATAATTTACAATAATATAAAACCAATACTTAACGTATGACTTTATATATTCATAGCAGTTTTTTTAAATACCAAATTAACATCCTTAAATTATCATCAATAATTTAAAATGTTAATTATTGATACTTTTATTATAAAATAATTTTCTTTAAATGTCAAAAAAAATAAAAAATTCTTCACTCTCTCTTTTGCTAATATAACTATAATGCATATTGGAGGTGTTAGGATTTGTTTTATCACTAACATTTTAACATCCCTGATTGCACTTCACTATTGATTATAAGGCTCTTTTTTTGCTAATATTTGAGGATTTATTTCGGATCTTTTATAAGCTTCTTTCAAGATTTTTAGCTACTCCCGGCGATTATAGAATTTCATACAAAAAGATTATAAATATAATGATTATAATGAAAAGTAAAAACTATTTTCAATTTTTTTAGTATATATTCGTCAAATTTTTATACATTTTAGTTCGTCCCATCTAGTTGTATATCGTTTTGATCTATTAAGTTTATCCATAAATAGTTTAGGTTGTATACCTGATGCCGCATAGAAAATAGGATATTTTTTATTTATCTTATCTACTGTTTTCATTAATTGAGTTTTTTTATTATATGCTCTAACAGACTCAAAGATATTCATTTGCATACTATTTGTTATCCCCGTTACAAAAACAGCTATCTTCTTGTAGCTATACCCTGCTCTATAAATCTGGGATAACCCTTTTTTCGCGTATTTTATCAGCTCAGGAGTATAATCTGTTTGGATAGGTAACTCTATTTTAGCGACATTAGAATAATAACTCTCTTTATTAAACCTGTTAGTTCTTATGTAAACGTTTATAAACGAGGCTTTAGAGCCCTGTGACCGTAGTTTTTCTCCTACTCTGGTAGCGAACATTGAGACTTTCTCTTCTAACTCGATTTTTTCTGTTATAGGTTTTTTAAAAGATCTTGATGTTAGTATCCCTTTTTTAGGCTCAATATTTTTATTTAACGCGAAACAAGGGACACCTCTTAGCTCATAAACGGTTTTCAAAACACCTACCCCCATATTCCTCTTTATCCAGCTATCAGATGATATTTTCAAATCATAAACAGTAGTTTTACCTCTATCTTTTAAAAATTTCGTGTAGTTATTCCCTATCCCCCATACTTCTGATACATCTATACTTTTTAAGATATCATTTTGATCCATAATATAAACACCTGTTTTCTTAGCTAAGAAACTAGCTAGTTTAGCTAATGTTTTAGTTTGGCCTACACCTATAGAGACAGGGATGCTTGTACATTTTTTTATATAGGTTCTTATATCTCTTAAGCACAGTTTATGTTTATCTTTGAAATACACAAAAGCTTCATCTATAGAATATATCTCTATATCAGTAAAAATTTTTTTTATGATACTCATTATCCTTCCCGAGATATCGCCATATAACTCAAAATTAGAAGAGAAAACATACGTTTTGTTTATCAGGTCTTTACACTCAAAATACGGTTGCCCCATTTTTATACCTAATCTTTTCGCTTCGTTGCTTCTTGATACAACACATCCATCATTATTAGATAAAACTATTACAGGTTTACTGTCCAAAACAGGCTGGAATATACGCTCGCAAGAAACAAAAAAATTATTACAATCTATAAGAGCAAACATTAGATCGTATGTAAAACATGTGTTACTATACCCCATACCTCAAAATTCATATCTTCTGTTACTCGGATAGGAGTATACCTGGTGTTCTCTGGGATTAAGCTCAAGTATTTCCTGGTATAATTAAGACGTTTTACGGTAAATTCACCGTTTAATAGAGCTATAATGATAGTATTGTTCCTCGGTTTTAACGATCTATCAACTACCAACATATCACCGGAGTTGATACCGGCATCTATCATAGAATCTCCATCTACCCGGACAAAAAAAGTAGCTGCCGGATGTTTAACAACTAATTCATTTAAATCAAGTTTCTTATCCACTACATCGTCAGCCGGAGAAGGGAATCCTGCTGAAACAGTTGAATTAAAATAAGGTAACTCATATTTGGATTTTTGGTTTACACCATAAATTTTTAGAGCAGGGTTGGTGGCTCCTACGATGATATTGTTTGGAGCAGGGTTGGTGGCTCCTGAGATCATATTGTTTAGATCAGATTCTCTATATCTTCTATCACCTCTTGAACCGAACCTAACTGCGTTCAGTATCCCCTTTTGATCCCATTTACGTAAAGTATTAGGATGACAACTAAGAATCTTACATGCCTCTTTTAATGTTAAAAGTTTTTCAATATTTTTTGGTTTCATAACTTAACATAAATTAATAATACTATATATAAATATATCTTAAAAAAAAATTTATTCAATACATTTTTTTTAATTTTAATACTTAAAAATTAAAAATGTTTTTAAATACTATTTTTTTACTTGATAAACCTGAGGATATATCCTAATATGAATGTCGTAAAATTTGCCCGCGTAGCTCAGGGGATAGAGCAGAAGCCTTCTAAGCTTAAGGTCGCAGGTTCGATTCCTGCCGCGGGTAAAAATAATACTGTATAATAAGAGGTTTAATTAGCCTCCTTTTTAGATATTTGAAGCCATATTTCAATTTCAAATTCTCTCATCCCCATTTTGCCTACCCAAAAAATGATTCTGAGGATAGAATAAATTTATCACAAAATATCCATTAACCTACAGAATCATGTTAAAGGTAACTCTAACTAGAAAAATAATCAATCTTTCTGATTGGATTCAAACTTGCCTAATTAATTATTTAGAGTTCCACTCAGCTGAACCTAAGGAAAAGAGAGAAAAAGGTTATGAATCTTTTTCACCTATCTCTAAACCAAATAACCCATACCAAAAACCTTTTCAAAAAGAAGATGTAATCAAACCACACTATTTATTTCTATTTAAATTAGCCAAAAAGCACCATAAACCGATTAAACCGGTTTGTAGAAAAAATTTCTTTACGAACAAAAAAGAAATATTATGGAAAGTACCAAACAGCTCAAGAATATTTAATAAATCATAGTTATTATACTCTTAAAAACAACGAAGAAAAATTCCCTAAAAAAGTTAAATAGATCTTTTCTCTATTCTGTATTTAGCCCCTGGTAATAAATTAGAACAAAGATCAATAGTGCTAGAATCAATGGCATATAGATCATTTTAGCTACTTTATATTGTCTTACATATTTATCAAATTCATATAATAGTAATAAATTTTGTAATTGTTGATATATTGTGATTCTAATATTTTTATTAATGACAAAAAAGAGTTATAATTTATATTAACACAAACATTTTGCGACTCTTTTTTGTTTTATGCTAGTTTTATTACTTGAGTTTAGTGATTTTTTTTTATTACACTAGTAATACAAAATATAGTTTTTTGATATAATCTTACTTTTATCTTAACACTAAAAAATTAATCATATCTGTTTGTTTGTTCCTTACCCGCTCTACTACCTTTTCCCATAGCTCTTTTGAGAATATCGATCTCAATCTGTCTCTTACTATCCTAGGCTTATCTTTTATCTCTTTATTGATTTTATCCAGTTCCTTATCTATCGCTTTATATTCTTCTATTCTCGTTATACTTTCTATCGTCTCTTTTAATGCTATACATTCATCTCTTTTTGATAACATATACCCATTCACGCTCTCATATACTACTTCCAATATATATATGCTTTCCTCTATTAATCTATCTGTAATATCTTCAGGAAGCACTTGAAACCTCTCATATACCACCGAATCTTCTTCTGATAATATGCTTTCTATTTTTAGCATCATATCACTCATTTCTGTTGGAAAACCTACAACTTCTTCTATCTTTTTATTATCTTTTAGATACTTTATTATCTTATAGTTCTTGTATGTATAAAGCTTAGGACAATTTCCAATACATAATTTTTTACATCCTATATTCTCATGAAGGTAAGTAAGATTTTGATTACAGTTCAACATTAAATCTCCGTTTATTTTTATTGTTTCCGGTAATTTCTCTAAATTCCCTAAACTTAACTTTCCACCAATAGAGTCAGGTAATTTGATAGCCTCTGGTATTTCCTTTAAATTACTTAAATTTAAACTTCCAGCAATATGATCAGGGAATTTGATATTATCAGGTAATTCCTCTAAATTCCATAAATCTAAACTTCCACCAATAGATTCAGGTAATTTGATACCCTCTGGTATTTCCTTTAGATTACTTAAATTTAAATTCCCACCAATATGATCAGGTAATTTGATAGCCTCTGGTATTTCATTTAGATTACTTAAATCTAAATTCCCACCAATATGATCAGGTAATTTGATAGCCTCAGGTAATTCCTTTAAATTCCTTAAATCTAAACTTCCACCAATAGAATTAGGGAGTTTGATAGCCTTCGGTATTTTCTCTAAATTATTTAAAAACAAACCTCCACCAATAGAATTAGGGAGTTTGATATTATCAGGTAATTCCTCTAAATTATTTAAAAACAAACCTCCACCAATAGAATCAGGGAATTTGATAGCCTCAGGTAATTCTTTTAAATTTCTTAACTCTAAATCTCCACCAATATGATCAGGGAATTTGATATTATCAGATATTTCCTCTAAATACCCTAAAGCTAAATCTCCACCAATATGATCAGGGAATTTGATATCCTCTGGTAATTCTTTTAACCAATATAAAGTTAAATCTCCACCAATAGAATCAGGGAATTTGATATCCTCTGGTAATTCTTTTAACCAATATAAATTTAAATCTCCACCAATAGAATCAGGGAATTTGATATCCTCAGGTAATTCTTTTAACCAAAATAAATTTAAATCTCCACCAATAGAATCAGGGAATTTGATAGCCTTTGGTAATTCCTTTAAATTATCTAACTCTAAATCTCCTTCCCATGCTATTTTATCTTTTTTGATATCTAAATTTTCTCCTATATCTTTTTCTTCTATTTTATCTTTAATAAGCTCAAGGGATATTTCATACTTTTTATATACTGCGCTTGGGATTGCATTTCCTAAATAATCTATGGTATCCCCCAACACTTTATTCACTCCTGTGTTTGTTTCTTCCTCTACAATACTAACCGCATTAACCTTTTTTAACTCACCCTTACTTACTTCTTTCTCATTAGGTATTTCACCTATTTTTTGATTTATGTATTTCATAAGTTGTTATTTTATTGATAATATATATAATAGAATTATATCTTTCAATTCAACTATAATTAAATAAAAGAAGACTTATAATGACATAGTTATTTAATTTTGTCAATACACCGTTCAGTAAGGTGTTAAAATATTTTGTGATTTTTTTTCAGCATAAAACTAAACTGATTCAAAAATGTATCTTTTTCGTGTTTACTTTATTAAAATAAAGAAAACACGAAAATTAATATGATATATGAATACTACAAATAATATACTTGAAAATCTTTTTTCTAATAACGATGCTAATTGTGAATTCTTGCAGGATTTAGCTGACACCAACGAATTACATCATTTCAATAAACTAAAATCTATCCAAGAAAAAATCTCTTTCCAGATAAATTTCGTTCGCAATAATCTAAATAACAACAAAAACAGTTTTTTGGAGTCTATTATTAATGAGTACTGTATTAAACCCCAGAATATCCCTGTCTCTTTTTTTGAATATCATTGGCAAGAGGCTTTAAACAGAGGCGAGCTAACAGATATATCAGATGACTCTAAAACAAAATTTATTAAAAATAACAGCTCTTATATTTCTAACCATATCATCGAGACCCAAAAGAACTCTCTTATTAGATGGATTAACTATCTCAAATCACCTGAGAATAACCATATAGATCCATACTTAAGATATTGGGTTTTCAAAAGGATGCTTGGATTAGGCGCTTATAACCGCTCTAAATATAAATTCGAACGTAGGAACAAAGAATGTACTGCGCCTTTCCCTGAATTAAACTCTGAAGCATTACATAATATTTTTGAAAAAATTCTAAATAATGATTCTAATAATACCCCTAGTTTTAGGAAACTTTATTCTCAAGAATTCTCTAAATTACAAGGTCATAACGAGAGGAACTGGGAGATAATAACCGGTGAATGGATACATTTCCCTCGGTTCTCTAACCCAGAAGAAATTGTTAATAAAATTCAAGGTAAAAATACCGGATTTTGTATAGCTAGTTTAGATACTGCAAAAGATTATTTAGAAAGAGGTGCTCTTGATATATTTTTTAGCGATAGTAACACCGAGCATAGTGTTAACCCTCGTCTTGTTATACATACAGTCAATAATAAGATCAACGAAGTTAGAGGTGTAAAAAAAGACCAAAATATTGACCAGTATATACTACCCGTCCTAAACAAGAAATTAGAGGAATTAGCTGACGGTGATAAGTATCGAATGAAATCTGAACATATGCAAAAGCTATATACTGTTTATGATAAACATCTAACCAATAAAACCCTTTCTAAACTTGATTTGAGGTTTATCTATGAAATAGATGAAGAGATCCAAGGGTTTGGCTACTTTAGAGACGCTAGAGTAAATGAAATTATACAAAACAGGGATCAAAGATCTGATTTGAAAATAGCTTTAGACTGTTTAGCTAACCAGATTAGTTTCACAGATGAAGAGTTCAGTAAAGGTAATATAATATACCATTACGGAGATTTAAAGATAAAACATACATCAATACTAAAAGAAAACCGTTCACTGAATTTTGTTAGAGGCGACTTTGATCTAAGAGGTTTACATAAACTCCCTAGAGACTATGTATTCCCAAAAAAAATATGGGGTAATCTTAATCTTGATAACCTTGAATCTATACCTAAAGCTACTATATTCCCTCAACATATTGAAAAAACCTTATACCTAAAAACCATTCAAACTTTGCCGGAGGATTTTGTGTTCCCGGGTTATATTGGCGGTAGTTTGGATCTAAGTAATCTACGAAGTTTGCCAACACATTCGATATTACCTGAACATATCGGCAGATCCATAGCTTTAAACAGTATAAAATATTTACCAGAGGATCTTATATTCCCTCACCATATCGATGAATCGCTTTATCTTAATAATCTCCAGTTTCTACCTAATAATATATCATTGCCTAAGTATATCGGTTTCAACCTAGAGCTTAATAATCTTACGTGTATACCTAATGGGTTTAAGTTCCCAGAAAAGATTGGTGGCTCATTGAATCTAACCAAACTTAAAACTTGCCCTGGAACTGTCACCCTACCAACAATTATCGGTATCGATCTAAATTTAAGTGCGTTAGAGACACTTCCAGATAATTTTATATTCCCAGAAATTATCGGGATGGATCTAAATCTAAAAAACCTGGTTTCATTACCTGAAAACTGTAAACTCCCGAATACTATCGATGGGGGTATATACCTGAATAATCTTCAGTATCTACCTAATGGTTTCTCTTTCCCTAAAAATTTAAACGGTGATCTATATCTAAACAGTTTGATAAAAATACCTGACAATATTAGCTTCCCTGAAAAAATCGGGAACGATCTATATCTTGATAGTATCGAAACGATACCAACAAATTTTATGTTCCCAAAAACCATAAGAGGAGACTTATCACTTACTAGCCTCGAAAAGATACCTAACAACTTTCATCTACCTAAGTATATCGGTAGCCTCGTATTTATAAATAAAACCCTAGAAAATCAATTTAATATACCTAAAGCTTTAGAATATAGGATCAAGTTTATATAAATACCTATTATTTTAAAAAACCAAAAATAAAAAAAGTGTTACTTAAGAAAGTTGTTTTTTTTAAAAAAAAGTGTAAACTTATAAGGCATATTTAAAGATTAATTTATGGTTTTAGAACCCTCAAAAATAAAAGAGCTAAAACAAAAAAAAAATAGAGTCGAAGAATTCGAAGAATTTGAACAAACGATACGTCCTAAATATCTTGATGAGTATATAGGACAAAACAATATAAAAGAAAATTTAAAGATATTTATTGAAGCAGCAAAAAAACGGGAAGACGCATTAGAGCATGTATTACTACATGGGCCTCCAGGCCTAGGTAAAACTACTTTAGCTAATATTATATCTCATGAGATGTGTGTAAACATTAAAACCACATCAGGGCCTGCTATAGAGAAACCTGGAGACTTAGCAGCGATACTATCTAATTTAAAAGAGTTTGATATACTTTTTATAGATGAAATCCATCGGTTAAAACCTGTTGTAGAAGAGATACTATATTCAGCTATGGAGGATTATACTCTCGATATAATAATAGGTAAAGGGCCTTCAGCAAGGACCATGAGGATCAATCTACCTAAATTTACTTTAATAGGGGCTACGACCAAAGCAGGAGCATTATCCTCGCCATTAAGAGATAGGTTCGGTAATATATTTAAACTGAATTTTTATAATGAGGAAGACATCAGTAGGATAATTAATAGAAGCTCAAGAATACTTAAATGTAACCTTGATGGTAACGCTACTATCGAAATAGCAAGATGTTCTAGATTCACACCAAGGATAGCTAACAGATTACTTAAACGGTTAAGGGATTTTGCTCTGATAAAACACCAAGGCGAAATTAATAGTAATGTAGTAATTAAAGGGTTAGATGCGTTAGGTATTGATAACAGAGGGTTAGAGTACACAGATAGAGAGCTATTAAAAATCATAGTAGATAAATTCGATGGTGGACCTGTAGGGTTAAATACTATAGCAGCAGCGTTAGGCGAAGAGTCAGAGACCATAGAAGATCTTTATGAGCCTTATTTAATGCAAATTGGGTTCCTAAAAAGGACTAATAGAGGTAGGGTTGTAACGAAACATGCTTATGATCATCTTGATATAGAATTCTTAAATAACCAAACACAATGGATCAAATAGAGGAAATAAGATCACATATATCCATAGAAAGTCTCGTATCAGAATACGTTAAACTGAAAAAAGCTGGTAGGAACCTAAAAGGGTTATGTCCGTTTCATAACGAAAAAACCCCTAGTTTTATAGTTAGCCCTGAGAAAGGAATCGCTTATTGTTTTGCGTGTCATAAAGGAGGAGATATTTTTACGTTTATGCAACTAATAGAGAATATCGATTTCAAAGAGGCTATAAAACTTCTTGCTGATAAAGCTGGTGTTAAACTTAAAAGTTTTCAGTCAGGAAGAAAGAAAAACCTTAAGATACAAAATATCAATGAGATTATCGCAGAGTTCTATAGCAAGAAATTATATGAATCTGAGCCCGCAAAAGAGTATATAAAAACAAGAGAGATCGCCAAGGATTCAATAAAAAAATTTCAAATCGGGTTCGCACCTGATTCGTTTAATGAAACCTATTCTTATCTACTTGAGAAAGGGTTTACTCATAAAGAGATCCTTGACGCAGGGTTAGCTGTAAGCAAGAATATAACAGAACTGAAAATTTATGATAGGTTCAGAAACAGGATAGTATTCCCTATAACTAATGTACAAGGCCAAATTATTGCGTTTGGATGTAGGAGCCTAGATAGTGATATACAACCTAAATACTTGAATTCACCTGACTCACCAAGCTATAACAAAAGCTATGTGATATACGGGTTATCTCATGCTAAAGAAAGTATCAAAAAAGAAGATAGAGTTATTATTGTTGAAGGGTATTTGGATGTTATATCTTCACATCAAATAGGGATAAAAAATATTGTCGCTTCTTCTGGGACTGCTCTCACTTACCAGCAAGTAAAGCTTTTGAAAAGATACACAAAAAATTTTTATTTCTGTTTTGATAGTGATCAGGCAGGGCTACAAGCTACTGAAAGAGCGATAGAGATATCTATCCCTGAGGAAATAAATATAAAAATTATAGAGATAAAAAACGGGAAAGATCCTGACGAGTGTATAAAAACCAACCCAGGAGCGTGGATAGATTCAGTTAATGAAGCGAAAGATATCATGGACTTTTATTTTGAGAAAATACTTTGTAAATATGATGTAAACAGTATCGATGGTAAAAAATCTATCGCTAAGACTATTTTGCCTATAATAAAAAAGTTCCCTAACAAAATCGAACAAAACCATTACCTGAAAAGACTATCAAAATATATAAAAACTAGTATCGAGGTATTACAATCAGAAATAAAAAGGATCAATACCACACAAAAGAAAGAGGATAAAATATTTTTTAAGAACAAATCTTTTACAATAGAAGAATACTTACTTGGTATACTTATAAATCATCCTCAAAAATCTCATATAGCTATAAATAACTTAATAACTAATCTGTTTATTAAAGAAAAAACAAAAAACATTTACAAGTTAATAGAGGCGTTATATAATTTTTCGGGACGGTTTGAGCGTTTAGAAGATGTATTTTCAGAGCATAGTAAAGAAGAAATAGAATTTTTAAAGATCCTTGGAGTTTTTATTGATCAAAAATACCAAGATTTTTCTGAAGATAATATCGAAAAAGAGATAATGAATATTATAAAACAAATCAATAAATCAAATTTTAAGTTAATGAAAGAACAGCTTATCAATTCAATGAAATCTAACAATGATGATTCAAAAATTATTTTGAATAGATATAACGAATTATTAAAGATAAAAATTAGTTAATTTTTTTATTTGTGATACAATACTGTCACTAACCATCAATTTATGCCAAAAAAACAAAGAAAATTTATACCACATCCATCAGATGATAAATTGAAAAAATATCCAGAGGCTATACAAAAATTAATAAAAAAAGGTAGAGAACAAAAATACGTAACACACCAGGAGCTCCTTAAAGCTATGCCTCAACTAGAAGAAGATGTTATTCTTCTCGATGAGATCTATACGCTTTTTCTTGATTTAGGTATAGAAGTAATAGATGTAAAAGATTCTTTAATATGGAAAGACGCAAAAGGTGATCAACAAAACGACTTTGTTAGTGACGAAGACTCTGAGGGTAGTGATATCCTCGAAGAACATGAAGGCTCGAAAGCAAAAGAGATGGACCTCAAAGAGATAGCTAATGATAATGTTAGGATGTATCTAAGCGAGATAGGGAAAGTAGATTTAATTGACGCTGACGAAGAGATACGTTTAGCTAGGTTGATAGCTAAATGTGACCCATCAGCTAAACAGAAACTCGCTGAAGCCAATTTAAGACTAGTTGTTTCTATCGCAAAAAAATATATAGGTAGAGGTTTATCGTTCCTTGATTTAATACAAGAAGGGAATATAGGTTTATTTAGAGCAGTAGAAAAATTCGATCCTGATAGAGGGTTTAAGTTTTCTACTTACGCAACATGGTGGATAAGACAAGCGATCACAAGAGCTATAGCTGATCAAGCACGAACGATCAGGATACCTGTACATATGGTCGAGACCATAAATAAACTCACACATACCCAAAGACGTCTTGTTCAAGAGCTAGGCAGAGAACCTACACCAGAAGAGCTATCAGCTGAAATGGATCTTGAGATAAAAAAAGTTAGACATATACTAAAAATATCACAAGATATCATATCTCTTGAAGCACCTGTTGGATCAGAAGAAGACAGTAAATTAGGTGATTTCATTGAAGACGATGAGGCGTTATCACCATCTGAAGCCACACATAAACAGATACTAAAAGAGAACATACATAAGATGCTTCAGTATCTGTCACCAAGAGAGAAAAAGATCATCACTATGCGGTTCGGGCTGATAGATGGGATCGGACACACATTAGAAGAAGTAGGCAAAGAATTCAATGTTACAAGAGAAAGGATTAGACAAATAGAAGCAAAAGTGTTACAAAAATTAAGAGATCATCCGACATCTAACTCAATAAAAGTTTGAATTTAATTCTTAATATATTTATATATGGCAGCATCAAAAAAAGACGATAAAGTTTTATTAACCAAAGAAGGGTTAGAAAAACTTAAAACCGAACTTGAATACTTAAAAACTACTAAAAGGAAAGAAGTCGCTAAAAGATTAAAAGAAGCTATAGCGTACGGTGATTTATCAGAAAACTCTGAATACGAAGAAGCAAAAAACGAGCAAGCTTTTGTTGAAGGGAGGATTATAGAGCTTGAGAAAATGATCAAAAACGCTAAGATTATTAGTGATAAACATGATGGAGATATAAAAGTACAAATAGGTACAACTGTAACAATAGAGAATCTTACTGATAAATCAAAAGCTGAAACTTATACTATAGTCGGTTCGACTGAAGCAAATTCATTGAACAACAAAATATCTAATGAGTCCCCTATTGGATATTCTCTTATAGGCAAGAAAAAAGGAGAAATAGTTAGGGTAGAAGTACCTGCAGGTGTATATGAATACAAAATATTAGATCTAAAATAATTATAATCTATGTACGATAATACACAAGACCAAGATAATACTTCAAATAGTAATACTCAAAATAATCAGGCGCAAAGTAACCAACCTCTAGGTGATCAGCACAAACAAACTCAAGACAACCAACCTCTAGGTGATCAGCACAAACAAACTCAAGACAACCAACCTCAAGCTGTTCAGCCTAACCAAACCCAAACCCAAGATAACCAACCTCAAGTTGTTCAGCCTAACCAAACCCAAACCCAAGATAACCAACCTCAAGTTGTTCAGCCTAACCAAACCCAAGCCCAAGATAACCAACCTCAAGCTGTTCAGCCTAACCAAACCCAAGCCCAAGATAACCAACCTCAAGCTGTTCAGCCTAACCAAACCCAAGCCCAAGATAACCAACCTCAAGTTGTTCAGCCTAACCAAACCCAAGCCCAAGATAACCAACCTCAAGTTGTTCAGCCTAACCAAACCCAAGCCCAAGATAACCAAACTCAGAATATACAGCCTAAAAGAAAGTATATCCCTGGCGAAGAAAATTTTGATATACCGAAAGAAGCTATCAATAGGTATCCTCAACTAATCGAGCTAATTATAAAAACTGAATCAATGAACACTGAAGAAAAAGATTATTGGTTTAATACAATACCTATAATGAGTGAAGACCAAATAGATACATTACGTAATATACTTATATCAGAAAAACAGAAACTTGATGAACTTGATAAAAAATATGTTGAAGAAATAAATAGTTTAAGCAACAAACAAATAGAAGCTTGGCATCAATTTGAAGAGAAAAAGAAAACTGAAATAATTAAACAAGCTGAGCTGAAAGAGAAACAGAACGATACGAAAGAAGAGGCAGAGATCCTTAAAGAGCTAGAGGACCTATAATATTTCTCTTATCTCTATAGCTTCAACTTTTTTAGTACCTGCTAATACATTAGATACTACCACAACTAAATCACCTTTCTTAAGTTTCTTATCTTTTTTTAGTGTATTAAAAGATAAACGTATAGTATCTTCAGGATTATCATAAAACTCTATTAGATACGATTTGATACCCCAATGCAAAGATAATATTTTCTGTGTTTTATCAGTTTTAGTAAACGCATATATTGGTATATGTCCTCTATAAGAGGAGACATTCATAGCTGTTTTACCCGTTAAGGTCGGTACGATTATCGCTTTAGCTTGTATATTTTTTGCGATCAAAGAAGCCGATCTCGCTATCTCTTGGTTAATAGAAGTAATTTCCCTTTCTATTAGTATCTCATCAGGTGTAGTTATCTCAGCGTTCTTAGCTATCTTCGACATCATCTTCAAAGCCTGTATAGGGTATTTACCTGTAGTTGTCTCACCTGAAAGCATTATAGCATCAGTTGATTCCCATACAGCCAAAGTTATATCAGTTACTTCCGCTCTAGTAGGTATAGGATTCTCTATCATAGATTCAAGCAAATGTGTTGCTACTATAACAGGTTTACAGTTAAGTATACATTTATCTATTATCTTTTTTTGGATAACCGGGACCTGTTCCATAGGTAGCTCTATCCCTAAATCACCTCGTGCTACCATAACACCATCAGATACCTCTATTATAGCATCAATATTTTCTACCGCCTGTTTATCCTCTATCTTAGCTATTATTTTAATATCACCTTTATGTTTCTTTATAAAATTCCGCACATACATAATATCTTTTTTGGATCGAACAAAAGATAACGCTATAAAATCTATGTTATGCGCTATCCCAAAGATAATATCTTTTTTATCTTTTTCTGTGATAGACGGCAAATCAATTTTTATGCCGGGCAAATTAATATGTTTTTTATTTGATATATCACCTTCATTTAAGACTTTACATGTTAAACGGTTAGGGGATTTCTTTATAACCTCTAGTTGCACCAAACCGCTATCCACCATTATCTTATCACCTTCTTTTAAATCCTCAATAATTTTTTTATAATCCACATATATTGTGTTTTCTGTATCATCATATATATTCCCCACAGCTATATCTAACCTATCACCTTTCTTCAGATGCATCTTTTTTGATACTTTTTTCGTACGGATCTCAGGCCCTGTTGTATCTAATAATACTGATATAGGTGTTAATAACCCTTTATTTAACTTCCTTATCTTTTTTATTACTTCTAAATGCGATTCATGTGTACCATGAGAAAAATTCAATCTTGCTATATCCATCCCATTTATTGATAAATCTTTTAACGTTTTGAAAGATTCTGTTACCGGTCCTATAGTACAAATAATTTTTGTTTTACTCATTATTTTTTGTGTTTATATTTTTTTTCTTACTAGTATCTTTTGAATCTTTTGTATTCTTCGTATCTTTCGTGTCTTTTATATCTTTTATATCTTTCTTATCACTATCGGTCGTACATTTACTTTTAACAGGTTTTTTCTCTGGTTTCCTATTATCGGTTTTATAAAACCCACCACACTTAAATATAACTTGAGGTGCTGATAATAGTTTTTGTGTTGAATGATACCCACACCCTAAACATGTTGGATTCTCTTTATGCGTTATAGGTAACATCTTTTCAAAAACTTTACCACATTTTAGACACTTGAAATCATAAGTAGGCATATACGGGTATTTAAATATTATCTTTTTAATTATATCATTTCTATCAAAAAAATTCTATGGATATTAAGTTCTTTTTTTTTGAAACATATTTCCTTTATTTTCTATTAGCTGAATTTTATAAGATCATCTGAAAAAATATAAAAAATATTTTTTCAGGAAAAAAATTTTATCATATAAATAATTAAATATATATAAAAAAGAATCCCAAAAAAAACTTGCAAAAATATTTTTTAATATATAGAATCTTAAAGATTTAAAAAAAATATTTTGATATATGCGGGCGTAGCATAGTGGCTCATGCACCGGCCTTCCAAGCCGGCTACGGCGGTTCGATCCCGCTCGCCCGCTCCAAAAATTTTCAATAGAAAATTAATCTCTAGCCTTACTCTTATCATCTACCTTAACCTTTGAGGTAATGCAAATTGCTAAGATTAAGATTGAGATTAAATCTTAAAATTTTCGATAGAAAATTTTTCCTTAGCCTTATTCTTATCATCTGCCTTAACCTTTGAGTAATCTAAATTTCTGATTTTAAAGTTAAAGTTCAGGCTAAAGACCAATATAACACCTTATCTTTCATCTTTTTTAAACATCTTCTTATTTATAACATTATTGATTTTAATAATCTCTTTTTCGTTATCTATAAGTTTATAAGCATCTCTTAAATCTTCTAAATCATTAACAGATAATTCCTCCATCATCAACGCATTAACTTTTTTAAGTATAGCATGGATACGAGAGCTAACCTCTTTATGTAACCTTTTATTAATTTTATCTTTTATCTCAGGATGAATATTTTGAGATAATTCTTTTGCTAACCCGGAAACAGTTTTATTATGATGTAGGATCATACTTATAACTTTATCAACAGATCTATTATGATTCATTTTAGCTAAAGCTATAGCAGCATATAAACTTATATCAATATCTTTTGATTCCATTAGACCTAATAATCTTGGTATCTCTTGTATAGATTTCGTCTCACCTAAAACATATATACCTGATAACAGATCATCTTTATTCTTGCTTTCAATAAGTGTAATCAAATGAATAATCAGTTTTAATCTATATCTTTTAAAATTCCATAACGATATAATCGTATTAGATTTTATTTTCGTATTACTTGAATCAAGGTACCCGTTGATAAAATACTCTATCCCTATATCTTTAAACAACCCACACACATATATACAATCAGCTTTTAAATCATCATCAGAATCTTTTATAACTTTTAACAAAAAAGTAATTAGTCTCTCATCATTTATATTCTTAAACACTTTAATTATTTCTGATTTGATTTTTTTGGATTTAGATCTTAAAAACAGATCTTTTAATGATTGAACCAATCTATATCTAGTAAACGATCTATTCTTTAAATCTTTTGAAAGACTACTGAAATTTGATATAGATTTTAACGCTTCAAGTTTTATTATATCTTCATCATCAAAACATTTAACTATTTCAGGTATAGTAGAAACATCAGCGATATTACCCAAAACCTGTAATATCTTTTTCCTTAAATGAATACTCTCAGATTTATATATAAGATTTTTTACCATAATTTCTGACGCATTTATATGACCTTTCTGGCTTAACACCTCAAGCGCTATAAATTTTATAGGATGATCACCAGGTAGATCCAAATTCCGTCTTGATACATTTGTATAATTAGTTCTATGCCTAAAATACAATACATAAATCATAAAAATAAGGATACAAACAGAAAAATAATTTAATGTATCTATCAATAACTCCCCATCACAGAATCTCTCTAAAACAAATATAATTATAGTACCTACAATCAGTCCCAAAGGTTTTATTACACCTTCTAATAATTCTTTTACCTGACTACTAATAACCTCTTTCAGCCCATAATAACTATTATGATAAGCATCATTATGTATAGCTCCAGAGATCTCTGTATCAGCTTTCAAAAATACCGCTATATAAAACGATGGATTAATTAACATAGAGATAACCCCGATTAAAGATGATATCGGATATATTATAGAACTTTTAACTAATCCAATTCTTTCAAAAACTCTAGAATGAATAAATATCCTGGAAAATAGCACGAGTAGCCCGAAAAGTATATGTAAAAACCCTAACCCTTTAGTTAGTTCTATTTGTTGCAGTCTCTCAATATCAGATTGAGTAGCTCCTATCATTTTTTTATTATTATCAGTATTTTCTAACTCAAGATATACTGTATTAGGTTCTTCATAATCATCTCCATGGTTTTCCTGATGTACTCCATCATGTGATATAGCATCATGTACATATTTAGTATACTGGAACTCGACAAAATTAAAAAATACCCACTGTATAAGAACTATAATTGACAATGTTTTAATAAAAGGGATAGCTTTAAAATGTAGGAGACTCATTCTACCCAGTTTTTCAAACTTTGATATCTCTTCGATCTCTTCTTTGTTTTTTAAATGAGGTATAAAATCAAATTTATATTTATATACAAATAAGACTATAGTAAATATTAATAAAACAGGTATAAGCATTACCACTAAAAAAGGTACAGATAAATAATACGCGAATAAAGCTATCATTAAACCACCTATTATCGTACCAATAGGTTCAGCAGATTCAATAAACGGAGCAGTCCTTTGAGCTTCTAAAGGACTAAAAATCTCTTCTATAAATAAAATCATCAGTATATTTAACTGAGATAATAACGCAGCTTCTGCAACCAAAAAAATAACAACAAAAAATATTATATTTGAACCAAGAAAGAATCTAGATAAAGCAAAAACCAAGATAGATAAAACCGATGTCACTAACATAAGTTTTACTTTAGAAAACCTATGAACAACTAAAGAATAAATAAATGATCCCAATATAATAAGAGACGCATTTACTATATATAATATAGGTAATTCATGTACTCCTACTTGTACAACAAAAATAGATACAATCAATGTCCATCCCATTATATAAACAGTATGTAAAAGAACCTTTAATACTAAAGCTATCAAAACTCTTGGCCATTCATACCGGTTTATATTAAATATTTTTGAGATAAAATCTATCATCGTTATATCATAATTATTCTCACTATTATACCTTATTCTTTGTATTTAATCAAATTACTCAAACCCTCTTCTTATTATTTCTCTTGTAACGAACTCCTTATCTCTTCCATATTTAAGACGTGATAACTGTTTATAAGCCTCAGCTGCTTCCTCATCTTTATTAGCATACTCCGGTAACTCCCATATTTTATAGGTATTCATACTAAACGGCTGAGTTATAATATTATCTATACTTAGTTTAATACATGTCTGGAAACCGCGTAAATTAATCAAATCCTGATCAGTAAAACCTGGAGCCATCTCTTTAGCCATATATTCAGCATCTTGCGCACCTATTTTAAAATTCATCATTGTACCTACATTACCAAACACAGCATTTTTTATCTTCTCATCTTTTTTCTCTTGATCAATAAGCTGGTTTATATACTGATGAGCGATAACTAACCCTAACCTATATTTTCTCGCTTCAGATAAAATAGACTCAAAAGCATCAGTAATAAAATTTTGGAACTCATCAACATATAAAAAGAAATCAGTACGTTCTGATTTAGGTATATTTTGTCTTCTCATAGCTGCAACTTGAATTTTATTAACAACTATCATACCAAGCAAATTAGCATTTATATCCCCAACTAATCCCTTAGATAATTTTACTAATAAAATTTTCCCCTGATTCATTATCTCTGATATATCAAAAGCAGATTTAGTTTGTCCTAATATATTACGGATCATAGTATTAGTAGTAAACTGACCGAATTTAGCTGCGAAATACGGGATGATCTCTTGTTTTTCTCTTTGACCGGTTGAAGCCATCTGTTTATCCCAAAATACTTTGACTATAGGATTCTCTACCTTAGCAACCTTATATTTTTGCCATTCCTCATCAGCAAAAAGTCTAACCAAATCAGTTATAGCACCACCCTCTTCTTTATCAGCCATAAGAGTTAAACACCCATTCCTAAAATAATCTTGTAATCTAGGCCCGAATATTTCGTTACCAAAAAGTTTTACCATCATATTCATCGCCTCTAACGCAACAAAATCCATCTCCTCCGGTGTATCAGCCTCAAGCATATTTAACCCCATAGGTCTCTCTAAATCAGCAGGATCAAAAATTATAACATCATCAGCCCTGTGTCTTGGGATCCAACCTAAAATATCATCCACTAAATCACCATGCGGATCAACAACACAAATCCCATTTTTTTGTACATCTTGTTTAGCCAAAAACTCTAGCATCTGTGATTTACCCATACCTGTTTGACCGATAATATATAGATGTCTAAACCTATCCCCAGTCTTCAAATAAATAGGTATCTTTTGACCACGATGGATATTATACCCTAATAACAACCCTTCTTTCGGCACATTTTTTGGTGAAGGTATGATTTTTGTTAGCTGCCAATCGATACTATCAGATTTATTATATTTGATGTTAGGGAAATGGAATATTGACACTATCTCTTCAGGGCTGAAAATCATTTTAGGATGAAACATTTTTCTAAACCATCCCATACTTATATCCCTATATATAAACTCTTTAATAATCTTCTTTATATTAACATATCTAGCAATTGTTAAGCCATTATTCTTTATATCAGCGAACTGAACAAACGTGTTTATAATATTACTTAAATGGAAATCAGCTTTCCTTTGTGTTGTAGAGGAAGCTAGCAACCTTATAACAGCTTCAAACCCCACAGCATTAGATTTAGAGTCTATAGCTTTAACCTGTTCTTCTTCAACCGGTGTAGTCCTTGATTCATCTCTATCGTTTTCTTCTTTCATATTCTCATCTGTAGGCCCATGCAACGCCAGATTAAAGAATTTCCATATAAGGCTCAAAGGATTCCACCAACAAACTTTTTTCTTCTTGCTATATATACTTTGTACTTCCTCACTACATTTATCTTGCCACCCATTTTTTACTGGACGTAAAACCATCTGGATAGCTGCACCGTCCTCCGGATCAAGTTTAGAGAACGCGTTAGCCATATTATTCAATGGATCAGATTTCTGGTTCTGATATGTTTTGAAAGGGAAAGCAAAAGATTTCTCATAAAACAGATAAGTAGCACTAACTTTCGAACCCGGCTTAAAAATATTATAATCACTTACTTCCTCAACATAAGCATCAGGATAAAAGCTTGTTATCTGTTTTTCTACAAGCAGAGCTATATTATTTGGTACAACAAAATAAAAACTTATCAACCCGTTTATAGCAGCATACTCTACAGAGAAAAAATCTTCACCTATCAAATTATTAATCATATCACCGCCTAAAATCCCGTATAAAGCATTAAATAAATGCTCCATCAACCCTATAACCTCCTTAAAATCTTTACTCTGAGAGAACGACTCACTTTCCCTCTCTCTATCCTCTTTCGCTTCTTTTTTAGGTAAAGCTACATACAAAAATGTCATATCAAGTATACGCTGAAAATTATAGTACGCTCTTATACGCCACGCTATCACCACCAAAAAAATAATAGCTATTAATGATAACCCGACAATATTTTGTATAGTATCCATATTTTCTTTATATTATATCAGTTTTTTACATAAAAAAAAACTTAATCAGTATCTATAATCTAAACCTATCTTAGTTTTCACATCATCTAAAACAGTTACAGCTATTTTTTTCGCTTTCTCTCTACCGGTATCCAAAACCTCAAAGATATAATCAATATTTTTAGATATTTTTTCTCTTCTATCTCTGTACGGTAAAAAATAAGCCCAGATCCTCTCAAACAAATATTTTTTTACCTCACCATACCCAAGCCCACCAGAAATATATCTATCCCTCCAATACTTTATTTCTGAGTCGTCCAAAAAAAGTTTTAGTATATTAAAAACATTACATTGATCAGGTTCTTTTTTGTCTTCAACCGCTTTAGAATCTGTTACTATCCCCATAACTGTTTTCTTCAAAACCTTTTCATCACAGAAAATACTTATAGTATTCCCATATGATTTAGACATTTTTGATCCATCAGTACCGGGCACAGTAGCAATATTTTTAGGGATATCAGGTTTAGGTACTACAAACGTTTCACCATAAGTGTTATTAAATTTTATCGCTATATCTCTGGCTACTTCTACATGTTGTTTTTGATCTTTACCAACAGGTATAACCTCAGCATTAAATAACAAGATATCAGCTGCCATAAGCACAGGATATGCAAAAACACCATGATTAGGAGTTATCCCCTTAGATATTTTATCTTTATACGAATGACACCTCTCTAGTAGCCCCATAGGTGTTAACGTTGATAATATCCAATTCAACTCTGTTACCTCAGACACATCTGATTGCACCCAAAAAGTAGATTTTTCAGGGTTAATCCCTAACGCCAAAAAATCTATAACAGCATTAATTGTACCTTTCTTTAATATATTTTTATCTCTTACAGAAGTTAAAGCATGATAATTAACTATAAAACAGAATAAATCACCATTCTCTTGCCATTCAATCATTCTTTTCATCATAGCAAAATAATTCCCTAAATGTAAATCACCTGACGGTTGTATCCCTGATAATATTCTCATAAATAAATATATTTAGTACTAAACATAAATGTATTATAATTTCAAAAAAAATATTTTACAAGAACCTATAAAATTTATTATCCTTATTAAGGATTTTATTTTTAAAATAAAATATGTCAGAACTAATTGATATACTTAAACCTAACGGTAAAAAAACCGGTGAAATAATAGATAGAGAGGACCTACATTCCAAAGGCAAATGGCACAAAGCTATACATGTTTGGATAATAAATGAGAAAAAAGAGATACTGATGCAACAACGTAGTCCTAATAAGATCAATTACCCTAACAAATGGGATGTTTCTTCTGGTGGCCATGTATCAAGCGGAGATAATAGTTTTGATACTGCTATAAGAGAAGTAAAAGAAAAATTAGGGTTAAAAATAAATAAAAAAAACTTAAAATACCTGTTCACAACAAAAGAAAAAAAAATATTAAATAATAAAACTTATTTAGATAACGAAATAATCGATGTTTTTATATATAGAGATAATATAAAAAAAATAAAAATCCAAAAAGCTGAGTTATCTGATTATAAATTGATTAATTTAAAACAATTTAAAAAAATAATACAAACACCAACCTGTGTACCACATAAAGAAGAATATCTTCGTCTTATAAATATATTAGAAAATATTTTTAAAGAACCAATATTCATCGGTACACTAAAAATTGATCTTGGATGGATAAGTTTTTCTCTAACTTCAAAAGGGTTTTTATATATCAAAATGGTTTATAAAACCAAGAAAAAAGCTTTAGAAGAGATAAAAAAAACTATAGACAAAAATATATTTGAGATAAAAGATAATACTAAACTAACAAATAAATATAGCGTTATCCTTAAAAATATTTATAATAGAAATAAAAATAATAATAATATATTATTAATAGATAGAAGATACTGGTCAGATTTTCAAAGATCAGTATATACCTACTTACAAAATATAAAAACCACTATCAGTTACAAAGATTTAGCTATAGGTATCAATAAACCTAAATCATACCGCGCTATAGGTCAAGCTTTAGCTAAAAATCCTTTGCCTATTATTACACCATGCCATTTGGTTTTATCAAGCCAAGGAACATTGCATGGATTTTCTGTTAACGGAGGCATTAAAATAAAAATAAATCTTCTAAAAAAAATTCATTTGACATAATACCAATATTATACTACGCTGATATATGGTTTTTATATATTTTTTTTTTCTAATAATAAAAACATGATACTAAATGATATAATAAAAATCAGGAAACATATACATAAAAACCCTGAATTATCGGGTGATGAAGTAGAAACTTCTAAGTTTATCATCAATAAACTTAATGAATTTGGTGCAGATAAAGTTTTAAGCAATATAGGAATGAATGGTGTAATAGGTATATTTAAAGGCAAATCAGATAAAGGTAAAAGTGTATTATTTAGAGCAGAGATGGACGCTGTTAATGTCCACGAAACATCTAATCATGAACATAAAAGCAATAAATTAGATATATCTCATACATGTGGTCATGATGGACATATGGCTATACTTCTAGCTTTCGCATCAGAATTAAAACAAATAATGAGTACTTTACCGGGAGAAGTAATCCTATTTTTTCAGGAATCAGAAGAAACAGGACAAGGTGCTAAGAATATGATAAAAGATACACAATTTAAACATATTGAACCTGATTTTTGTTTTGCGATGCATAATTTACCTCAATTTGAAAAAAAATGTATTATTGTAAAAGAAAATATAATGTCTGCAGCTTCTAAAGGTGTAAATATTAAACTCACAGGTGAAAGTTCACATGCAGCGAAACCTTATGAGGGTGTTAATCCAAAAAATATTCTAATCCAAATATTAGAAGATATTGATAAAATATCTGAGCATTATAACGAAGAGAATGAAAGTTCATATATAACAACAACTTTTGCACAACTTGGGACAGCAATAAATTATGGGATAACACCAGGGAACGCGTTAATCGCTGCAACAATGAGAAGCCAAGAACAAAAAATAATAGATCAAATAAGTGATGATATAAAGAAAAGGGTAATAGAAATATGCAATAATACAATAGTTAACCCACATATCGAATGGGTAGAAGAATTCCCCGGTGTTAATAATAACATTAATTGCGTTAATATAATAAGAGACTCTGCTAAAGATCTAAACCTAAAAATACACGAATGTAATTTTCCTTTTAATTGGTCAGAAGATTTCTCATATATAACCCAAAAATTCCCTGGCGCATTGTTTGGTATAGGCGCAGGATTAGACCATCCTTTCTGTCATAATCCAGAATACGATTTCCCTGATGATATAATTGAAACATCTCTTAATATGTATAAAAAAATTATTCAAAAAATATTAAGACCTAGGGAAAAAGAACCTTATATCCCTGAATTTTTATAATATACAAAAAAAACACCTCCTTTATAAAATTCAATAAAGGAGGTAAATTGATTAATTTTTTTTTAACTTTTTTTTCCCTTCTCTTTCAAAATAGATACCTATTTTACCTAATAAAATTAATGGTTTTGATAGAAATAGCATCAGATATCCTTTAATAGCATCTATAAACTTAACTTTATTCCTAAAATCCAGATAAGCGAACCTAACTCGATCCTGCAAGCCAGTATAAACTTCGATCTTCGCTTCAGTGGAATTATCTTCCCATACATTCCTAAAACTGAAAGGATAATATCCTTGTAATAAGAAATATACTAATATCATCTTCTTTAAACTACCCGACATATGTTTGCCATTTTGGAATACATCCCATTTTTTTATGGTCTCAAAAAAATCATTTCTTATAAAATAAAAGCTTGTTTTGTTTACAAGAGATTCATTATTATACGGATAATCCCAAGAATATATTGAAGCTAAATGATTCCTTTGACATATCTTATCCTGTAATAAAAAAAACAAAAATAATAATTCCTTTTTATTCTTGGTAATTTTCTTTAAATTCGTATCATAAATCGACCATTTACGTACTTCAGCTTTCATCCCTTTTTCAGTCAGTATTAAAAAGGTGATACCTCTTTTTTTACAATACCATCTCTTAATAGAATAGAAATCGGGAAAACATCCATCAAGTATAGCCTCAGCTAGTATCTGTTTTTTCTCTTTTTTCTCTGCTTTTTCTAATCTTTGACCATCGAAACGAATAACTTCTCCATATAAGAATCTTTTTTTTGGATTAGTTACTTCATAAATAGAATATAATTTAGCATATTTTTTATACCAAGAAACATTAGAGTTAGGATTAAAAAACATCATTTTTTTTAATATTTTTTTCCTTTCTGTACCATAAATTTCTTTCTCATACATGCCACCTGGTATAGAGATTTTTTTCTTTAGAATAAAGTGTAAAAAGTTTTTACTTTTCTTTATATCATCATAATCCATTTTTTTTCCTTTAGAGGGAAAAATCAATTTTTCAAATATCGTACAATCTATATACCAATTTTTATATTAAATTTCAATACTAAAATAATATATATAGTAACTGTTTTTAAGTTTCTAAATTTTTCAGTATATTTTTAATCTAGCTTATATCATTAAATGAAACGCATTGCTTTATATTTAATATACACTAAAAAGTAGCTTTTATTTAAAGATTTTTATTGTTTTTTCTCTATTATTTCCATTATAAACCATTTTATTATATCCCAATTATCATCTTTAGGTAACAAAATATAAGCACCTTTATTGATCTTACACCCTTCTTTATCTTCACCACATACTGGGATATTACCATTCATTAACCCCGTATACGTAGATTCCAATACATTACCACTACTTAAAACATTCCCACTATCTATCTTAAAGTTTTGGTACCTAAAATAATACTCTAACGCCTCTTCTAATGATATATCTGTTTCAGTCTTTTTAAGTATAACATTAATAATATTCATTATCGTATTAACATCACCAAAACCCAATTTTTTAGCTTTCATTTTTAAAGATTTTAAAATCTTTTGTTGTCTTTCAGCCCTAGCGAAATCAGAAGAATAATGTCTTGATCGAGCAAGTCTCAACGCTTGTTTCCCATTCAAATGATATGTCCCAGCCTCATAATACAATGTCCCCCATTTACCGTTATCAAATGTTTTATACGAAGGATCTATAAGAGGCTTATCTAATGTCACATCTACTCCACCTATATAATTAATAACATCAATAAAAGCATACATATCTATTAAAATATATTTATCTATTTGTAATCCGGTAATATTAGATAACTGTCTTTTGAATTCGTTTATACCAAAGAAACTATACACTGAATTGATCTTACGTCCTTTATAGTACAAATCTCTTGGTATACTAATCAAAGTTATTTCTTTTGTTTTATTATCCAAATAGGCTAAGATTATTGTATCTACTAAAGATCCATGTTTACCTAATAGCAAAATAGTACTTGATTCGGGTATTCTTATTGGATAATCAGTATATTTAGGGATACTACTCGGTAAATTTATCGTTTTTTTTTTATATCGTTTGTTGCATCTAGTAAATCTTTAGCGTTAGTACCATCAGGATCAACTATCTTAAATATTTTTGAGCCTTTTTCTAAAATAATCCTTTTTATTAAAATATCGTTTATATCAAAAACATCAAAATAGAACCTATCATCCTCTTCGATATAATCTGTAGATACTCTTATATTATTTTTATCTAAAACATCTTGAAACGGTTTTTCTTTGATTAGATTAATAAACTCTTCCAGTTTCTCATTTAGAACAATATTTTCTTTAGATATAGAAGGGAGCTCCTGCAAATATTCTAGTAAATTCTCTTTAACCCCTTCCTCATACCAAATAATATCATCACCATGTAATAACCCATACTGTAAAGTATCCTTATTTATGTATATTTTAGCTACTTCTTCACCATATACATTTAAAATCTTATAAAAGAAATGAACACCGTCATCTTCTATATCAAAAACTATATTAAATCGTTTCTTGTTAAAAACTTCTCCTATATCATCCTCCATCAATATTTTCTTTAGTTGCGCTAAAGACTCATAATAATTTGAATAATATAAATTAGTACTCTCTTCCTCAATAAAACCTATTATAACTTGGATAAAAGTATCATAATCAGTATACTCAGCTTCAGTCTCATCTTTTATACTAACAAACTTTATTATATCCCTATCAAACGGTATTTTTATATCAAATAAATAGTTGCTATTTTTTCCCATTATCTTTATTTCTATACCCCAATCAGTATCTTCTTTTATATACACAACCTGAACCTTATTTATAGTATCTATAAACCTCTGATCTTGTATCAATCTCTTTATATAGCCATCTATCAAGATCTTATTCTTTTTTATATTATTTTCTTCTCCAATACTATCAAAAAATTTTAATAACGATTTACTCATACCACTTTTACTATCTAGATCCTCAGGTTCTTGCTCATCTTGCCCATAAATATAAGAATAATCTTTTAAAGGCAACAAAAAATAACTTCTCAAAGTATTTATATCTTCAGAAAAAGCTATTAAAATATCTTTCTGAATATCTTTAAACTGTTTTTGCTCTCCAAGCTCTTCGATAAGTTTACCTTGCCCGGATTGTATATCCCTAATTTGATTATTAATATTCTTTAATGAACTATAAAAATATAATACTAAATACAAAACTAAAACAATTTTAATAAAAAGATATATTTTACCGGTTAGACAAAGCTTGTTTGTACTACCACTTTTTTTAGACATAACAAAAAATTATAGATCTGATGTCAAGGATACTAATATTTTTTTATTTTAATATCAAGCTTTTATTTTGATTTATAATTTTTATTATTATTTATATTAGGCTTAACAAAACTTTTCTTTTTTATATTATTATTTATCTCTTTATTATTATAATTATTTTTTTGCTTTCTATTATCATCATTAAGAGACACATTACTTTGGTTTTGTGTATTAAAATTTTTATAATTTTGTGTTTTTGTTTTCTTCTTTATTTTTGGTTGCTCAGGTATCTTAGCCCATCTAGTAATTTTATCTTCAACTATCTCTTTCTTAGTAGAATATTTTTCTCTACTTACTTTCATTATCTTATTACGTCTTGAATCATTTTTCTCATACTCTGGAGGACATAAAGTATCAGCAGAAAAAACTTTAGACGGCATCCCATCTATCATTAATTTAGTATAAATCTTATATTTAGGTAAATTCACTATATCGTTAAAAGTAACCTCTTCTGAGAACTGTCTAGATAAATACTCCGCATCATCATAACCTACCTGGAAAGATACTATAGTCCCTACATTCCCAAATACTGCACTACTCACCTCTTCTGACATTTGCGCTATATACTGATTAGCCATCGTTAGATTAAGTTTATATTTCCTTGCTTCAGATAATATAGTAGCAAACGAATCTGTAGCAAAATTTTGGAACTCATCTACATACAAATAGAAATCTACTCTATCTTTCTCATCTATATCAGCTCTACTCATAGCATCCAACTGAAATTTTGTTATAAGCATCGATCCAAGCAAAGCTGAATTATCTTCACCTATTTTACCTTTAGATAAATTAACAACAAAAATCTTCTTTTTATCCATAGCAAACCTGATATCAACTGATGATTTAGGTTGACCGACTATATTCCTAATCAAATTAGAAGATAAAAACTGACCTACTTTATTCTGTATCGGAGAAATAGCTTCTGTCCTTTGTCTGTCCTGCATCTTTTCAAACTCATCAACCCAAAAACTTTTTACTACCGGATCAGTAACACGTGAAACAACCTTCTTCCTAAAACTCTTATCCACTAAAAGCCGCATAATACCTAACATAGTCGTATTAGGATATTCTATTAACGCAAGTAAAGTATTACGTAAAATATGTTCAAGTCTTGGCCCCCACGAATTAGCATACAGTTTCTTAAAAACACCTAAAAGCCCTGAAGCGACAAGTGTTCTGTGTTCAGGATTCTTACATTCAAGCATATTAAAAGCTATAGGAAAATCCTTATCAGAAGGGTCAAACACTATAACATCATTAGTCCTATAACTGGGTGTAAAATCTAAAACAGCGTTAGCTAAATCACCATGTGGATCTATAACAGCTATCCCTCTATTATTAGATACGTCAGAAAAAATCATATTCTCCAAAATAGTCGATTTACCCATACCTGTTTTACCTATAATATATATATGTCTTCTCCTATCAACCCGCTTAATCCCAAAATAATTTTTTAAACCTCTATAATTTGTCTCTCCAAGCATAGTAAAATCTTGTAACGGTACCTCTTCCGGCGAAGGCAAATTACTAGGCGGTTCAAGCCTTTTAGATGTCACCCATTGAATATTAGGTGTAGAAACTAGAGTATTAGGGAAATGGTATACCGTAGCAAGCTCCTCAACATTCAATACAAAAGGATTAACTATAGACCTATGTTTAAACCTCCTTAAAATTTGATTATTATTACTATCAATAGACCTCACAACAAAACTATTTAACTGTGGCAAATTAAACTGTTTAAAACTACTGGCAATACTATTAAGTTTCACTTGAGCTAAAGGCAAACTTTTTTCTTCAGGTATATATATAAACCTTATATTAGAATCAAAACCTAACATAGATATCTTGGAAACCATAGCACTTTCAGAGGTCTCTCTATCATGGTTCTTAGATACTTCATCTTTTATATCATCAGCATTTTGATCCTTAGCCGAATCATTTTCTAATATACTGTTTTGACCACCACCTCTATAAAACCATAAAACTATAAATACCGGAATAAGGATAATACGTTTCCACCATCTATGTTCTGTATATATTTTCGCAGCCCATCCTTGCAGATAGAAAGAATTCTTAAACAACCATTTTGAAAACAGTTTTTTCATTATTTTCATACCTTTTAAAGCTCTTTGTCTCCATTTATCACCGGTAGGTACAACAACTAACTGTAACCACATTTGTTCTTTAGAGCTATTAACTTTCGCTAAAGCCGCAGTAATACCAGCTAAAGGATCTACTGCTATCCTTGCAAGCTTATCTTCAAATTGTGAATATCTTTTTATCGGTAAAAGATTAGCTTCAGATAGCTCAAGTTCGGCAGTTATAGCGTATACTTTCTTAATATCATCAATTAACATCAATTTCTTATCCTCTTTGTCAACTTTTTTATCAATTTTATTTTCATAAACCCCATTTAACATTGTATTCCCCGAACATTTTACATAATCTTCTACTTCATCTATCTCTACTTCAGGATACTGTGCATATATCTGACCTTCAATAAAACTTTTAAATTTTTCCGGTACCCAAACATAAAAAAATATCTTTTTATTGATATTAGCTATTTCAAAACTTATCTGAGCCTGTTTTTTACCTCGGAACCAATCTATTAAAGTGATTTTCTCAAGAAGCCCATGTATAGAAGAGAATATCTGCTCCATCGCTAAAGGCCCTTTCTCATTATCTTTAAACACTTTAATTTGTAGTAAAACTGATTCAAGATTTTCTGACCATTCTTTTTGTCTATTATGTACATAAGAAAGAATTATAAATCTTAGAATTATAATACTTAAGAATATACTTACACCCCATACACCCGATAGAATAAAAAAATCTCTCATTAAAAATTAAATAATTCAATTTCTATTTTACATCATCATTCACGATCTAACAATAATTAAAATGAAATTTATTATAACACATAATAGAAGCTCTGTAAATATAAAAAATAAAAATATGCTTCTTTTTTATACCAAATATTTTTTAATATAAAACCTGACATAATAAACAATAATTAAATCATATTTTTTAGTTTAAATGAAAAACAAAATTAAAGAGATACTTAAAAAATATTTATTAAAAACTGATAAAATTGTTGTCGGTGTATCTGGTGGTGCTGATAGTATTTTTTTGGCAACAATTCTTCATGAGCTTAACTATAAAACTGTTATTGTTCATGTTAACCATAATTTAAGAGGAGATGAAAGTGATAAAGAAGAAATATTTGTTAAACAATTCGCTAATAAATTAGATATCCCTATATACAAAAAAAAACTTACAAACAGTAAATCATCAGAAGTTATAGCAAGAGATAAAAGATACAAATTTCTAAGAAAAATAAAAAATAAAGTACAAGCAAAATACATACTTACTGCTCACCACAAAAATGATCTAATAGAAACAATAATATTTAATTTTCTAAGAGGATCCGGTATCAGAGGTCTTTGTGGGATAAAAGAGATAAACAATGACCTATTAAGACCTTTACTAAATATCTCTAAAAAAGAGATAGTAAACTATTGTAAAAAAAATAACATTAATTATCTTGATGCAAGTGATAATTTCCAACCTATATATACCAGAAACAAGATCAGACTAAATCTAATCCCTGAAATAGAAAATATATTCCCGTCTTTTGAAAAAACTTTGCATAGGAATAAAGAGATATACGATGATTTCCAAGAATATATTGATATAAACATTTCTAATTGGATAAAAACTAATGTAAAAACTTGTAATAACGAAAGAATCTTTAGCTTAAATACCTTTAATAAAGAGCCAAAATATATACAAAACGAAATCATAAAATATTTTTTCTCACAGAAACAAGATATTAATTACAAAAACATTTTAGAAATAAGAAATTTACTTAATAAATCAATAACAAACAAAAAGAAGATAATAAAAGGCTTAGTTTTTGAGATAGAGTATGATAAAATAAGAATCTTTAATCAAAAAAAAACTACAAAAAAAGTTTTAAAGAAAACTAAAATCACTTTTAATGGGACAATTAAAATAATTGATAAATTATTAAAAACACACACAGATAAAAACAATATTTATATAACATATAATAAAAAAAGCTTATCTATACCTTTATCAAAGTTATCAAACAAAACACTATTTTTTAGATCAAGAAAAGAGGGCGATAAAATAAAGATTAAAAACGGTTCTAAGAAACTAAAAAAAATTTTTATTGATAACAAAATCACTCAAAGAGATAGACCCTATATCCCCATAATTGTTGATGAGGATGACAATATAATCGCTATCTCAACACTTAAACTCTCAAATGATTATTAATTTATGTATAAAATTTTCACTTATAATTGATCACTTTAAGAAACTCTGATAAAGTACATACATATAAAAATTTATAAATATCTACAAATGAAAAATCTTATTAAAAGTTTAATTATTGTTTTTCTGCTTGCACCAACCTTTGTTGTAGCACAAACAGAAACACAAGAATGCGAAGAAGGAATGATATGTGATACAAGCACAAAACAAAATGATATAGAAATAATAGAAACAGAAGAATGTCTTGACGGCGAAAACTGTGACACTGATAGTATTAATATTTTTGATAATCCGAAAGATTATGAGATAGATAATACTAAAAAACCTCAAATCATTAAGGATCTTGAGAAAGAGATAGAAGAGAATCCTAATAACTTTATATTAAGAGCTGAATATAGGATGATGAACAAAAAACTTCAAACAGAAGAATACTTAAAAAATAGTGTAAGAGATATTGGTGATATTTATAGTATATCGACTATAACTCCTCTAGATAAAGTGATAAATAATTCCTTTAATACTAGTTCTTTTAGGTTAATTAATGATCTTGAGGCATTAACAGGGCAAAGAGCTATAGATGAAACACTACAACTAGGATCTACGATTAGTGATTATTCTCTTTTGAGTGATACAAAATATTCATTACTTGAGTTAATATATGAATATGAATACCAAAAAGGGTATCTACCTAAAGATCTTATAGCTCTAAAAGATATAGATATTGAAAACATTAAATGGGCAGAATACGCTTTAAAAGAGCTAGATATTCTTCAAAACGCATTCATTTATAAAGTAGATCCAAATTTAGAGCTTGATGAAGAGAATGATATTTATAGCGGATTCAAGTTATCTGTTAATAAAAATAATAACATTAAATTTAATGTTTCTGAGATAGATAAAGTTGATATAAAATCTTTCGACTGGGAAAATCTAATAGATAAAAAAGAGATAGAGATCCCTGAAATATCTAAGATCATACCTAATGACGTTTTATTCGTGCATATAACAGATCTCTCTAAATATTTAGAGCTAGAGAAACTAGGGATAGAGATAATCAATTCACTAAAAACTGATATATACTCTTTTAAAGAATTTAATTCTATCAAACCTATACTATTAAAAAAACTTGGTATAAAAGAGGAAGAGTTTTTAACAGAAACTATCTCAGAATTAGCGTTTATTAGTGAGGATTTAAATTTTATGACTAATACTGATTTTGCTTTGATCCTTAATTTTAAGAACGATTCACTAGAAAAGGGGTTTAATCTAATTAAAGATAAAGAAGGGGTAAGTAAAAAAATTGGTAAATATTTTGTTGTATCAACAAATAAAGAGCTTATTGAAAGGATTGAAAAATGTTTTAACAATAAATTACCATCTATATCAAAAGAAAAAGATTACCATTATATGCTTTCAAAAATAGAGGATCGTAGAAACGGTTTATTTTATTTATCAGAAAAATTTATTAGGAAACTTACCGGACCTAAATATAAATTAAATGCTGAAAGAAGAGGAAAGACTATTAATACACTAAAAGCATTACAATACACTATATTTGCGTATAAAAAGATTACCGGTAGGTTCCCTAGCGATCTAAAAGAAATGGTTAAAGCAAAATATATAAACAAAATACCTGATGAAGAAGAATATAAAATAGATAATAACGGTATTATCTCCCATATTGATTGGGGTAATTTATGGGAGATAAAACCTGTTAATCAAGTAAATATTGATACAATAAATATAGAAGAATACTTAATTTACAAGAAATTTTGCGATGATTATCAGTCATATTTTAGAAATTATTTTGATCCTATCGGAATATCTTTTACAGTATCTGATCAGATAATGATAAATACTATTATATTACCGCTAATAGAAAAAAGTGATTATAGTTTCTTTCAATCTATTTTCAATAACAATAATACAAACCTAGAGAAACTATTACTCGATAAAAGGATTGGAGCGATACAAGGATCTATGACTTTTTCTCTCGATAATATGATAGTAGAAATATCTAAAGAAGAGTTTAGGTATGAGAACGAAGATATTTTGAATTTACCTGAAGAAGAAAGAGATCTCGCTTATATAAATAAATTTGAGGAAAAAATCGCTAAAGAACTAAATATAGATAAAGAAGAGAACGAAAGACTTTTTGATTTCATTGGCAATAACGTAACTTTTGGGGTAGGGAAAGAGAATAATTTTAGTTTTAATAATATAGCTAATATTGATATGTGGTTATCAATAGAATTGAAAAACGAAGAGAAAGCTAAGAAGTTTATTAACGCTGTATATGAGAAAATAAGTAATGAGATAACTAAAGAGATGGGTAATATGTTTGTTCTTTCGAGTACTGAGCCGATAAAGAACGAGTATAACGGTAAAGAGTATTACATGATCCCTAGTGGGTTTATGAATATATATTATATGTTCCTTAATGATAATCTTTATATAACTATATCTCAGTTATCTATAAACAAGATTATTGATGAAGAGAAAGATATAACTAGTCAAGAAGATTTTGTTAGCTTAAAAAGAAACTATGATTATATAGGGCTAGATCATAATATAGGAGGGCATATCAATTTTGTTCAATTAAATGAATGGCTATCAACAGATGTTAATAGCTATCTAAAGAAAAATTTAGAAAGAATGATAACAATATTTTATAAACAACATATAGAATATATTGATGAAGCTATGACATTATCTAAAATATTACCGGAATATGATGGCACTCTTAGTAACGTAGAAAAATATTACACTAATATCCCAAATGAGTTCTATAATTTAAATTATGAGATAAAGGATGGTGAAATATATATAAAAACTGATGATAAAGAATACAATATAAAAGATATATCAACTTCAAATTATAAAAAAGATGATGGAAAGATTTTATTGAGATCAATCCTTGATACCAATGAGATTATTGAAAACATGAAAGAGACTTTTAAAAAAATAAAAATTGGTGCGTTAGGATTTAAATTTACTGAAACAGGTTTAAATATAAAAATGACTGTAAATAATCCTTATCGAAATGAAGTTGATAACAGGTTTTTAACAGATTTGACTTCTTCTATATTGAGTAATAACAAAAGCATTTATCTTGTTATAGGGATTGGTAGTATGGTTATTATCATAGGTTTCGTTATTTATTTAAGTATAAAAAATAAGAAAAAATAAAGTGATACTAAAAAAACTTGAAAAATATTTTTTTTTAATTAAAATATATAAGAGTGTAAATATATAATAATCAGAATATGTCACATAAGAAAGCTGGTGGTTCAACACGTAACGGAAGAGACTCAAATGCAAAACGTCTTGGGGTTAAACTATACGGTGGTCAGATAGCTAAAGCAGGTAATATTATAGTAAGACAGAAAGGCACAAAGTTTTTCCCTGGGGAAAATGTTTCAATAGGCAAAGATTTCACTTTATATGCGTTAACAAACGGTAGAGTAAAATTTACAGAGAAAAAACAGAGAAAATTCAATGGCAGAGTATACAGAAACAAATTTGTTCATATTGAAACAATATAAAAAAAATTGTTTACCTACAATAAATAAGGATATACAATAATATAATCATTTATGCTACAAGAAGGAGGTTTTGAAGGAGGATTTGGGTTTAATGAGGATGGTGGTGGTGGTGTTAATGAGCAAATAAAAGAAGCCTTTGAAAAAGCGAATGAATCAGCAAAAAAATTTAAAGCCCAGCAATCAGCTGTAAAGGATCTACGTAAAGAAGAGCAAAAGAAGAGAGATGATGATACCAAAATAGCGAACATAATTATCGGTTTCCTAAATGATCCCTCTAACAGTAAATACTTTATACTTATTGCGAGGCTTGTTGCACGTAATATCCCTTCTGAGTTTATACTCTCTTTTATTTCATTGATACATAAAAAAAGTGAACATATAATAGCCGGTATAAAAACTAATAAAAACAATAAAGCGTTACAAATAAAAACGAGAAACAGTTTTGGTAACCTACCACCGGCGGTAAAGCTTACCATAGATAAATGGACTAGTAATGTATATAAAGTAGGTGATAAAAATTTCAAAAAAGTATACTTATCTTTAATTAACCCTGATAATACTATAGAAGATTCTTATTTCCAGTTAAACACGTTTATCCTAGAAGATTTCCTAAAAAAATTAGAATTAAATTGTGAATATACTGAAGTAAGAAAATTTATTGAATTGGTTTTTGGTACTATGCTAAAACGATATAAAGAAAAAACACATAACCAAAAAAAGATACAAGATAAAAGCTAATCACGTTTAAGGATAGATAAAAACGCTTCTTGTGGGATATTAACATTGCCCATCTGTTTCATCCGTTTTTTCCCTTCTTTTTGTTTTTTAAGTAGCTTATCTTTTCTTGTCCTATCACCACCATACAGCTTAGCAGTAACATCTTTCCTAAAAGCTGCTATTGTTTCTCTTGCGATTATTTTACCTCCAATTGCAGCCTGTAACGGGATCGCAAACTGTGTCCTTGGTATAATGTTTTTTAATTTCTTAACTATTTTCGCACCGAAATGATAAGCACCTTCCTTGTGCGTTATAGTACTTAACGCATCGATTTTCTCTCCAGCAACGAGTATATCAAGTTTAATTAAATCACCTTTAATATACCCCATAATCTCGTAATTCATTGAAGCATACCCACTACTTATACTTTTTAAAATATCATAGAAATCTATCACTATCGAAGATAAAGGTATCTCAAAATGCATAAACACTCTATTCTCATCCAAATAACTCATATTCTTATATACACCTCTTCTTTCATCAACCATCTTCATAATAGCTCCAACATATTTCTTGGGTGTAACCAGTTCTAGTTTAACCCAAGGTTCATGTATCTCTTTAATATAAGTTTTATCAGGGAAATCAGCTGGATTAGATATAACTACTTTCATATCTAAATCAGGCTCTAAGCCTGTGTTTTTCCTTATCTTATCAGCGTCTTTACCATTAAAATATATTATATACGAAACACTAGGCGCGGTTACAATTAAATTCAGATTATATTCTCGTTCAAGCCGTTCCTGTATTATTTCCAAATGTAGTAACCCTAAAAACCCACACCTAAACCCGAACCCTAATGCAGGAGACTGTTCAGGGAAAAAGACTAATGCTGAATCATTCAAAGACAACTTTTCTAACGCATCCCTTAATAAAGGGAAATCATTACCTTCTATGCAAAAAATACCAGCATATACCATAGGTAAAACCTTTTTATAGCCCGGTAAAGGTTTAGCAAGATCTATATCCTTAATTTTACTGCTCGCCCATACTGTATCCCCTACTCTTGCTTCTCTAACAGATTTTAGCCCGGTAACTATATACCCAACCTCTCCTGATTTTAAAATACTTGCAGCCTGATATTTAGGTTTAAAATATCCTACCTCTAAAACCTCTATCTTTTTTTTTGTCCCAAGCATAAACACTGTATCACCTTTTTTTATACTACCGGACACTACTCTTATATAAGCGACAACACCTTTATATGTATCATAATTGGAATCAAAGATTAAAGCTTTAGTAGTATTATCGATATCCTTACTTACACCATGTAAAAATGGTGACGGTATACGATTCACTACAGCATCAAGCACCTTTTTAATATTGGTACCATCTTTAGCAGACACACATATTATCTCTTCTTTCGGTATCCCCAAAGTATTTTCTATCTCATGAGAACATCTTTCAATATCAGATGAAGGTAAATCAATTTTATTTAGTACAGGTATAAGATTAAGATCATGCTCCATAGCCATAAACACATTAGCCATAGTTTGCGCTTGTATACCTTGGGTTGCATCTATCACCAAAATAGCGCCTTCACATGCTGATAAAGATCTTGAGACTTCATAAGCGAAATCTACATGTCCAGGTGTATCTATCAAGTTGAGGATATAATCTTTCCCATCTTGCGCTCTATAGTTCATTCTTACCGGCTGCAGCTTGATTGTTATACCTCTTTCTTGTTCCAACTCCATCGTATCAAGTAACTGATCATGTTTCATATCTCTCTTATCAACAGTATTTGTTACTTCAAGGAACCTATCTGCTAAAGTAGATTTCCCATGATCTATATGTGCTATAATACAAAAATTTCTGATGTTAGCCATAATTGATTGTTTTAACGTTTCATATGGTAGAATACGAGTTTTATAATATATTTGCAATAATTAGTAAAATTTTTCCCATATACTAATTTCTCTTAAAATACTATACACTAATCCATAAAATCAACTGTGTTATATAAAGCCTCTTTTTTACCATAATACAATGCCCAACACCTATCACCATAAGAATAATGCCACCATTCTGATGCTAAATTAGCAAACCCAACTTTAGTCATTGTTTCTACAAACAGTAAACGATTACTTATTTGTTTACTATTGAGACCTTTAAAATTCCCTGTCCAAGATGCTTCACCAGGGAAATTTAACGCAGAACCCATATCGAGATATTCATTTCTGGTTACATCAAACAAACAACAATCAACTGCACCACCAGTAGAATGAGGCGGTATATCCTTCGACGGATTACTTATATAACATTCAGTAATTGCATCAATTTCTTTCCCATTTTTTACAGGATATTTTTTAGCTATATATTCCCTAATCTTATAATATAAATCCTTCTGTACTGATAATGGCCTTAATCCGATTTTTATAACCAATTTTATATTAATTGGAAATATATTTTGAGCTTCCATTAATCTAACTTTCACATTTTTCCTAACTAAAACCTTAAAATCAGGTTTTTTTTTCAAATACTCTTTCATAGCCACCGTTTCCAGATTAATCAAATAATTTAATTCCTTATCCTCAAATATTATAGGCATCCCCTCCCAAAAAGGTTCTACTAAAAAAGGACCTTCTTCTAAACTTTCTAATGGCTCTTTTTGTTTTTTATATACTTTTACTGTCCTTAACAAAGAATTATCTATATTGTACTTATATCTTTCCTTAATCGGAATTTTTCTAAACTCTTCTAAAGTTTTGATATTTTTAAACATTATTTAAAATATTAATAAAATATTGTATACTAATCCACTTTTATCTCCTAACCTTTTTTAAGTATATACTTAATCTAGTATACACTAGATAACATTTTTTCTATTGTAAACACAAAAGTCTTAGATTCTATAAGCCAAGATGTATAAATTAGTTAATTACTCATAAAACAAAAAATTTTAGATTCTAATAATTATTATCTATAATATATTCTATCATTTCTCTAACATTTTCAAACTTTTCACCAAACAACATACAACATTTCTCTGAAAAAGGTAAATTAACTATACTAGTTTCTCTATTTGGGTATTTTAAATTTTCTTGAAATTGGTATTTACTAATCTCTGAACCTAACATCAATTGTAAACCAAATTCCTCAAAAGGTGTAATAGAACAGGTAGCAATTGGGAAATTTGGGTCAACAACCTTAGGATCAAAAATAGGGTACGCATCAGGATCATATGTATCACATGATACCCCTTTATTTATTCGCACTAATTGATCAATCGAATTTTTATATTTTTGTAATTTAGGATGTTGCCTCAGGAAATTAAGAACATCTTCTCTTTTCCCTCTTTCAGAACCAACCTGAGTTATCGACCCTAATGCTTGCATAAAAAACATCCAAAAACCGTATACACTACCTAACATGTTAGCATCATTCATAGATTCCAAAAATATTTTCTTTGCTTCTATCTGAGAAATTGCATACCCTTTAATCCCTAAACAAAAATTATCATTTTCATCATAGCCACAATACAAAGGCCTATAATCACCATCATATAATACTTTATAAATAAAAACACAACTATCTTCCTTCTTATTAGCCAAAAATCGCAAAAAATCTTCTATAAACTCATACCCCAAAGCTGAATTTAAAATAGCTTGTATTGAATCAACATATTGTTGTTTAACATGCATATTATGACTTTGTAATTCAGCTTTAACCAAATTATTATTACTATCAAAAATATTCATTTCTCTTAGTAAAGCGAATTGTTCTTCTTCCAAACAATTATGTAGGTACAATTGTATTAATTGTTTTTTAATATGACTATTAAGCAAATTGTGTTTTTGTGAGACAGTAATACTATCAATATTCGCTAATTCATCACGATAATCAATAATTGCATGAGCTATCGAAACTGATACTTGAGCATGTCTTATAGCATCCGGTCTTTTTAATTCAGGTCTTTGATCATACAAACCATTATCGTGTTTATTCTTGCACAATGTATCATAAATATTATTAGAACGATTTATACAATAATATAATAACTCATTAATTTTTTGAATAGCTAGCTCTTTACGCTGTTGCTCTGTAAAATTAAATCCTGCTTGCCAACTCAATCTTGATATTTGTTTTTTAGAATATTTTTTAGTACTTTTAAATCTTTCTAATTCTTTTTCTGAATATTTATCTGTTTCTTCAAGCGCTACAATCTCCTTATCAGAATACTTAGAAGCATTTTTGATATAATCAATAACTGCAAAAATTTCATCCTGTTCTTGTTTAGTAAAAAATTGGAACAGATTCAGTTTTTTTATTAATGAATGTTCAAAACAAACTTGCTTATATCTAAAACGGCGATGTTTAGACGAATCAGTCGTATCCAGCAAAGAAATAAAAAACTTTTCCTTTACTATTTGAACAATTTCCTCATCACTCAATTCAAGTATATTACTTTCAACCATCTCCTCTATTAAAGGCATAAGACGATTAACAATCTTGTTTTCAATTTTTCTTTTTTTATTTTTTTGTTTTTTGTTTGTAGCTTTATTTACATTTGGATAAAAATCTATGCATAATAAATTATGTCCTCTAGTATCAAGCGAACACTGTAAAGGATACATCCCCAAAGATTTAGCCAATGCTGCATAATTTACCAAACCTGAAGCTGTATAATTAGTACATAAATAATCAGGATGATCAATAGAACTAAGTATATATTTATCACCTTCAAAAATACGCCTAATTTGAGCAAACACTCCTAATATATTATCATTTTCGATACTTTTATAAAAATCTTTTATCTCTCGATTACCATTCGGGATAAAATAATCTCTCTTTTCTAACATTGCCTGAACAGTAAAAGTATTTTCCGTCCTCTTATCTATTCCCTTTAAATCCTTAATTCCGCATAGAATATAAGCTTGTTCATTTGTATCCAACCCAACTTTACAACCTTCAGAAATATTAATCTGATTTTTTCCGTTAAAGCGTGTATCATTTTTTATCAAGTAATCGCCTAATGCAATATTACCTAAGATTGAATTATTTACCTGATCATAATTTACACCATAATAAACATCACTTTTAGAAGAATAATTTTTAACTGATAAATCTTCTTCAACTATATAAAAATTGATATTTATAGGTAATCTCAAATTTTTATTATTTTCTGTTTTTAAATCTTTATGTTTTAACAAAAATGAATTAATTTTCAAAAAAACATTCAATTTTGTTTTACCTAATTGTCTAATTAAATTCTCATCTTGCATCTCTAATAAAACATGTATCTCACCTCCAACATTACAAATATTTTTATATTTAATTGTTTCACAAAACTTCCTAAATAATGCTTGTTCTTCAGGATCTTCATAAACCATTTTTAAACGATTAAGAAAATATGTTGCATAGTTGCTATTCATTGCGTTTGTATCATCAAACACTCCCTTCAATTTCAAAAGATATGGATTATCAATAAATTTTTTCGCGTTTGAATATAATAATTTTAAGTTATATTCAAAAACATCCAACCCTGGAATTTGTTCATCCGAAACATCCAAATTATAATCTACCAGCCCTAAGCTTATCTTATAGTTTAATTCATTATCATTTGTTACAAGCGAAATTTGCATCTTCACTTGATCAGTAGTAATAACAGAAATTGTATTATCATTAATCGCAATTGTATCAGGCATACAATTTATATCAAAAAATTTACTATTTTCTTCTAACAACTCAACTAAATCCAATTGTTTTGTTTTTATATCTTCTAAGCATATAGATCCTTTTTGATAGTTAAATGAAGAATAACTATCATCATTATCCAAAGATCTAAAAACTTTTTCTTCAACCATTTTGTTAACATAATCAGAGTTTTTATCTATATTCTCTAAAATATCTTTTCTATCTTGTCTCATTTTTATTTTTTCATTCTCATTTTCATAAACATTTTCTCTCAATTTGTCCATAAATTTAAATTAAGTAATATAAAAAAAAACCACCTCATTCTTGAGCTGGCTACTAGTTTCTTTAACAATAATATGCACTACAACCTGCCCAACTGAAAACAGTTAATAATCACTAAACCGAGCAAATTTGTTATAACATTTTTCATAATTTTTTTTAAAATTCTTTTTAAGACTAACATAGTCCAGCAAAAAATGCAAGAAGAAAAAAGTATACCATAAATAAATATAAAAAACACCTTAAATAATAATCATAACAATTTTTTAATTACAAAGCATGTACATGAAGAAAGAGCTAAACACCCCATATTTTCATATATACATTCAATATGATTAGAAAAAAGATTTTTCTTTTTTATTCATTAACCAACCCCAAATATGTGTATCAAGTAAGTTCATGTATATATATTGCAATCTTCAATTTTGCATTTTGGTTCAGTTGGATCCATATATTTAAATTTATTACTTTTGAGTCTATTTTATAATTTATCTAATTCTAGATGTAAATCATCTAAGGATTAATCAACATCTTCTCTCTAAGAGAGAGATATACTATATTTATTTCCATCAACAACTATAAATGCAACTTTATCGTTTTTTAAAATACTTACTAACTTATACACATTTTATACTGGAGATAAATTTATTTGTTTTATCCCAGATATTTTTAATTTCTTCTTATTTTTTATATTATTATCAACTACACTAGTATCACAATATATAAAGCAGATAGTAACCTTTTTAAATCAAACTAAGCGAAATAACCGAAAAAATTATACCAAATAAAAACCCTAAAAAAACCTCTAAAAAAGTATGGCCTAAAGGTTCCTTAAATTTTATATTTTTTTGTAATTCATTTAAAAATCTTGCGTGTTTACCTGTCTCTCTTCTTATATTCATAGAATCATATAAAACTATAAATGCGACACCTAACACCAAAACAAATTCTATTGAAGACACACCTTTTAACATATAAACTATACCAACTAAAATCCCGACCAAAGAAGAATGTCCGCTTGGCATACCCCCAGAATGGGAAAAATGATCTAATGCCAACCTTTTATTTTTTATAGAAAAAACCCCAATTTTTATTAATTCTGTTACTATAATACCTAATAAAAAAACAAGAAAAGGGTAATCTCTAAAAATTTTCATCATACATTAATTATATTTTTTTATATATTAAAGAAAAATAAAAAAATTACCAATCATTTTTAAAAAACATAATAAAAATCATAATACATTTTTGTTTTCTTCTTAAAATATTTTTAAATTATAATCATATAATATTTTTCTTGCTATTTAAAAGGTATTTCCATAGAATTTAGCATGTTTAAAAACTACTTTTTTATTATGAAACAATCAAGAATTATAGCAAAAACTCTTAAAGAAGACCCAAAAGAAGCTAAAACTAAAGCACATAAACTTATGCTTAGAGGAGGATATATAAGACAAATTGCTGCAGGAGTATATACATATATGCCTTTAATGTTAAGAACGCTTAAAAAGATAGAAAATATTGTAAGAGAAGAGATGAACGAAAAAGACGGGCAAGAACTACTTATGCCGGCATTACAACCAAAAGAGTTATGGGTTGAATCAGGCAGATGGGAAAGATACACAAATATCGACGGTATAATGTTTGCATTCAAAGATAGAAGGAATGGTGAAGTATCTTTAGGCCCAACACACGAAGAAGTAATAACTGATATAATCAGAAAAGAGATCAAATCATATAAACAACTACCAGTATTACCTTACCAAATCCAATCAAAATTTCGTGACGAAATAAGACCTCGTTTCGGATTAATAAGAGCAAGAGAATTTATTATGAAAGATGCGTATAGTTTTGATATAGATGAAGAAGGGTTACATAAATCATACATGGATATGTATGATGCATACAACAAGATATTTGAAAGATGCGGACTAAATTTTAGGAGTGTAGAAGCTGATACAGGCGCTATCGGCGGTAGTAGTAGCCATGAGTTTATGGTTTTAGCTGATACAGGAGAAGATACTATTATATATTGCGATAAATGCAAATATGCAGCCAACCAAGAACGAGCAGAATCAAAACTTGTTACACATAAACAAGATGAAACAATGAAAAAGATGGATATGGTTTATGGTGAAAATATTGTAGGAGTAACTGAATTAGCTAATTTCCTTCAAATACCAAAATGGCATACAACAAAAACTATGCTATACCAAGCAGACGATGAAGTTGTTGCTGTTATGGTTAGAGGAGACACTTCTGTTAACGAAGTTAAAGTACAAAACTTCCTTAACTGTAAAACATTTGAACTTGCTACACCTGAGAGAGTAAAAGAAGTAACAGGCGCAGAGATAGGATATGCCGGACCTGTTAATTTACCGGACAATATAAAGCTGCTTGCAGACAATTTCACTAAAAATAGAACCAATTTTGAATGTGGATGTAATAAAACTAATTACCACAGCATCAATGTTAATTTCGAAAGAGATTTTAAAATGCCAATATTTGGAGATTTTAAACTATCTAATAAAGGAGATCTATGTCCGAGATGTGATACAGGTAAACTTAAAGAGACAAAAGGTATAGAAGTAGGACATATATTCAAACTAGGAGACAAGTATTCTAAAACCATGCAATGCAATTATTTAGATAAAGATGGCAAAGAGAAACCTATGATAATGGGATGTTATGGTATAGGTATAAGCAGGATAGCAGCAGCAGCAATCGAACAAAACCATGATGATAAAGGTATTATATGGCCAAAAAACATCGCACCTTATACAGTACATCTTATAGGTTTAAACCTAGAAAAAGAGGAAATAAAAAATCAAGTAGATAAAATCTATGAAATACTAAAAAACAAAGGGATAGAAGTATTATATGATGATAGGGAAAAAGCTAGACCGGGAGAAAAATTTAGTGATTCAGATCTTTTAGGACTACCTATACGAATAACTGTTAGTAAAAAGACCTTATCCAAAAACCATATTGAATATAAAACAAGAGAAAATAATATATCATTACAGATTTCTTTAGATGAAGCAATAGATAATATCCAATCTTAAGCTGGTTTAAAAAAATAGTTATTGTATTTTTATTATACTAATTGTAATATATCTTTGTGAGCGGTTAAGAGGAGAAGGACTGTATATTTTTAAGAGTGTTTTTCATAAAAACAGTATATACTTAATCTCCCTTAATTTATTGCGATTATAATATCACATAAACAAATTTTTAGTATGTTACGAGTTCTTATCATTGGTGCAAAAGGAATGTTAGGTAGAGAATTACAAGTTATGTTTACAGGGCAATACGATGTTTACATAGATAATAAATCTACACTTGATATAACGAATAAAAAGATGGTTCATAAAAGGATTAAAGAAGTATCTCCTGATGTTGTAATTAACTGCGCAGCTTTTACTGATATTGATAAAGCAGAAGATGAAATAGATTTATCGATGCAAGTAAATGGGTATGCTGTTGAATATGTAGCAAGAGCATGTGAAAGTTTCGGAGCAAAACTAGTACAGTTTTCAACTGAATATGTTTTTGATGGCTCCAAACGACAACCATACGGAGAGGATTCTAAAAAATACCCACAAAACGTATACGGAAAAAGCAAATCACTTGGTGAAGACCTAGCCATAAATTATTGCTCAAATACCTATATAATAAGAACTTCTTGGCTGTTTGGTACATACGGAAGAAATTTTGTTAATAGGATATTAGAACTATCCAAAAACAATGAGTATATAAAAGTAATCAATAACCAAATAGGATGTCCAACATGGACAAAAGATTTAGGGTTTGAAGTAAAACAAATCCTGGAAAATGGTTATCCACCAGATATTTATCATATTACTAACGATGGAGAAACCACTTGGTATGATCTAGCGAAAGAAATATTTAAGTATAAAGATATAAATATAAATATAATACCAACACCAGATACCGATTTCGCTCAAAAAGCCAAAAGACCATCATACTGTGTATTAGGAAACAATAAAATTGATACACTACGTCCTTGGGATGAAGCTATTAAAGAATATTTAGGTGTTTTCTAAATTACTTATATATGAAAGGAGTAATTCTAGCAGGGGGTATCGGATCAAGACTAATGCCATTAACTAAAATAACAAACAAACATTTGTTACCGATTTACGATAAACCGATGATTTTTTATCCTATATCAAAACTTATTGAATCAAATATAAGAGATATACTGATAATATCTTCTAAAGAACATATCAACCAAATGAGCAACATCATAGATAACAGTTTTAGAGATAAAGCATCAATATCCTATCAAATCCAACATGAACCATTAGGGATAGCCCATGCGTTAAGTTTAAGCGAAGCTTTCTGTGATAATAGTAATATAACCGTATTACTTGGCGACAATATTTTCGAAGACAATATCACAACCCAAATAAATAATTTTTCTAACGGCGCAACAATATTTTTAAAAAAAGTTAATGATCCTAAAAGATATGGAGTAGCTAATATAAGAGATAATCAGATCATAAATATTGAAGAAAAACCGTTAAACCCTAAAAGCGATTTAGCTGTTACCGGCATATTTATTTATGATAATACTGTCTTTGATATTATAAGAGAGCTAAAACCATCAGCAAGAAACGAATTAGAAATAACCTGTGTTAACAACAAATATATCGAAGATAATCTCGTTTCAATCACTTTCTTAAACGGATTCTGGACAGATGCAGGGACTTTCGATAGTTTATATGATGCAAGTAGCTTTATAAAAAAATCCAAAAAAACTATTTTTTTAGATAAAAATAAATAACTTAGATATTTATATAGCATTTTCATTGACTTTTTATAGTGATCAAATATACTATCTACTGTTAATATTGTAATACTATTAAAAAAATGACGAAAAATATCAAATTATTATCTTATACAAGAAAAGAGAAAGCCATAAATATTAGAAAACAAAGTAAAATACCAGCTATATTTTATGGTAAAGACAAAGAGAATAAATCTATCGAAGTAGATTACCATGATTTTAGAAGAGTATTTGAAAAAGCAGGATATAACACAATACTGGAATTATCCATAGATGATAAAGAAACAACTCCAGTTATTATACATGAAGTTGATATGGATCCAGTAAAAGACACCTTTATGCATATAGATTTTTATGCAATAAGAATGGATCAAAAGATAACAGCTAAAATACCGGTTAAAATTATAGGTATATCAAAAGCGGTAAAAGATTTAGGTGGTATACTGATCCATAATAAAGATGAAATAGAGATAAAATGTTTACCAAAAGACTTAATACAAGAGATCAAAATAGATATATCTGACCTAGACGATTTTCATTCATCTATACAAGTAAAAAATCTGGATTTAAATAAAGCGATAACAATAGTAGATGACAAAGATTCAGTAATAGTTTCTGTTAGCGCACCTAGATCAGCTCTAGAAGAAGAAGAAGAAACCAAAACAGCTGAACCAGAAACAAAAAAATCAGAAGAGTAAAAAATATATAAAAAATAATGGAATTATCAGATTTCGATTATGATTTACCCAAAAATCTTATAGCTGAGACCCCTCTAATAAATAGGGAGGATTCTAGGCTTATGATGATAAATAGAGTGCCCAAAAATATTACTCATCATATATTTAAAGATAATATAAACATACTTAATAGAAACTATGTTTTAGTTTTTAATAATACGAAAGTTATACCAGCACGCATAAGAATTAGTGATAAACACGAAATATTTTTAGTAAAAAAGATAAACACAAAAATATACGAATGTATGGTTTATCCGGGCAAAAAATTCAAGATAGGTAAACAGTTTGAGATAAATAATCAATTAAAAGGTGAAGTTATAGATATCAATAACGGTTTAAGAATAATTAAATTTGAATGTAATAATATTAAAAACTTTATTAACACATACGGTGAAATCCCTTTACCTCCATATATCAAAAAAAAGCTTAAAGACCCTAACAGATACCAAACAGTATACAACAAACACGAAGGATCTGTTGCAGCACCAACCGCTGGCTTACATTTTACAAAAAATCTTTTAAACACCCTCAAAGATAAAGGCATTAAAACCGAATTTATTACATTGCATGTAGGACTAGGCACATTTCAACCGGTAAAAACTAAAAATATACTTGAACACAAAATGCATTCAGAATCCTTTGAATTAAATCAAAAAACAGTAGCTAATCTTAACCAATATAAGAAAGAAGGTAAAAAAATTATTCCTGTAGGTACAACAACAGTAAGAGTACTTGAGAGTTGTACACAGAACGGTTTATTAATACCCAAATCAGGAGAAACAGATATATTTATTTATCCTGGCTACAAATTTAAATTTATTGATGGTTTAATAACAAACTTTCATTTACCTAAAAGCACTCTACTTATGCTAGTATCAGCATTTGCTACACAAAAACTTATATTCAAAGCATACAAAGAAGCTATAAACAAAAAATACCGATTCTATTCATTCGGAGATGCAATGATAATTTTTTAGTTGACTCATATTTTATTATAGTTTATAATACGACATCAATTTTTTATATAAAGCTATTTAATTGACATAACTAATTTAATAGTTTATAATAAAATATTAGTATATTTTCTAAATTACTGAGATATATGAATGAAACTTATAAAAGCATCAAAAACCTTCTTAAAAATAAAAGTAATATCCTTTTATTAACACACACTAAAATGGACGGTGATGCTTTAGGAAGCACGCTTGCCACATATATTTTCCTAAAAAAATTTGATAAAGAAGTAGCTGCTATAAGTAATGAACCTGTACCACATACTTTTCAATTTTTGCCTACCACTGAAGTAATATCAACTGAGTTCATGGGTAAACAAGATTTTATTGTAACTATTAATTGTAATGATAAAGAGATAGATAAAATGAGATACACAGTAGAAGATAATAAGGTAAATATTTTAATCACCCCAAAAGAAGATAATTTCTCTAAAGAAGATATATGTTTCCATAAAAGTAAACCTAAATATGATTTAATAATAACGTTAGACACACCATCTATAGAGCAACTAGGCAAGATATATGAAGATAATGTAGACACATTCTTTGAAATACCTATAATAAATATTGACCATCATTCAAGCAACACCCATTTCGGACAAATCAATCTAGTTGATACAAAAGCAGCATCAACAACAGAGATACTTTTCGATTTATTTAAATTTTTGCAAGGTAAAGATACACATATAGATAAAAATATAGCTACTTTACTTCTTGCAGGTATAATAACAGACACAGGTAGTTTCCAAAACGCTAATACAACCCCAAAATCTCTTGAGATAGCAGCTGATTTATTTGATTTAGGTGCTAACCAGCAAGATATTATAAAAAATATATATAAGACAAAGAAATTAAGTACTCTCAAACTATGGGGGAAAGTTTTATCCAAACTAAAAAATGATCCTATACACAGGATAGTTTGGTCATTAATAACATCACAAGATATAGAAGAGACAAACTCAAACGAAGATGATACAAATGGTATAATAGATGAACTTATGTCAAACACTCCTGGGGCAGAGATATTCTTATTAATAAAAGAGAGATCGGACGGTAAGGTCTCTGGCAGTATAAGGACAATATCACCTCATATAAATGCTGCAAAAATAGCCGGATTATTTCATAACGGCGGAGGACATACACAAGCAGCAGGTTTTAAAATAGATAAAAATGATGAAGATATCCATATAATATCAGGTAAAATAATAGATAGAATCAAAAATTTCCAAAAAGAAAGATTAGGTCTAAAAAAAGAGAATAATAACGATATTAAAGAAATATCTCTTGATATCAAAGAAAACACCGAAAACAATACTATTATAGATATACTAGCTAAACTTAAAGAAAAATAGTTATTTTCTAACTGGATCATAACCTCCCTCATTCCATGGATTACATCTTATAACGCGATAAAAACTTAAGATCAATCCTTTTATCACACCTTTCTTTTTAATTGCATCATAAGCATAATAAGAACAAGTAGGCTGAAATTTACAATACCCATTAGGAAAAATATATCTCAATATCCCATGATCAGGAGACAATGTTTTTTGATATATTTTAATTAAAAAACACAAGATATTTCTTGGTATAAACCATACTAATTTTAAAGCTTTCATCAGAAATAGTTAAAAGGATTTTTCTTTACACCATTAACTATCACCTCGAAATGTAAATGTATACCTGTTTTACCGTAAACTCTTCCTGTATTACCCATATAAGATATAGGCTGACCTTGAGAGACTATATCACCTACACTAACATACAGTTTCTCATTATGAGCATATAAAGTTTGTCTGTTATTACCATGATCTATTACAATATAATTACCATAACCACCGTTCCAACCATAAGCAGCTTTAACTACTGTCCCACCAAAAGCGGCATATATATCACCTTTACTTGAGTTAGCTATATCAATCGCATAATGCCCCCTTCTATACCCTTGAGTTATTTTACCTCTTGCCGGTTTAACTAACCTAAAAGAACCTGAATTAGTTATAGCATCAGGTATATTCATATAAGATCCAGGCGTAGCATTACTCACACTAGATATAGACCGAGATCTATTAACAGCAACATAATCTCTTGATATCTGTTTCCTTCCACCAGGTATAATTATTTCATCCCCCTCTTTTATACCTTGATCTGATAGTTTATTTTGTGCGATAACCAAATCTTTTTTCGCATTATATTTTTTTACTATTTTAGAGATATTTTCTCCTTTCTGTACCTTATGTAAAACACCGTCAACCGGTAAGATAACCAAAGATTTACCAACAGGCAAAGTATCAGTTGTACTAATATTATTCGCCCAAGCAATTGTAGACATTTTTAAATCAAACTTCTGTGCTATCTTAGACAAATTATCGCCTGATTTAACCAAATATTTTACCGGTTCTGTCATATCAGATCTATCACCTTTCAAACTAACACCTGATGTATTTAATAAAAAACCGTTATTAGTAGTGGGCAATTTCTTTGTTACATAATCATTTGTATCTTCAAAAAACGCATCAAAATCATATTCCTCTATATCATGAGAAACAGCATAACTTGGTAATATAGAAACAGTAAAAAACATTACTAAAGCTATTGAAACGCTTTTCACAATAAACTTTTTAATATCATCACCTAAATCACAAACGTTAGTTGTTTTACCTAAATAATTTTTGAACCCCAATCTTTTTCTCCTTACTTTAGTTTTTAACACTTTTTTATGCCTCTTATTTCTGGCAACCTTATTTACATTAAAAATCTCCAATTTTTAAATAATTAATAATAAAATACTCTTAAATTCTTTTTATTACTCTTTATATCCACTTAAATTCTATCTTATCCCCTCAATTTTATACTAAAACACACATTTTAAAAAGTCTTTTCTATTGACTTATTACCATTTATATTTTCTAAATATATTGGTTGTTATCTCTATAGTCTCTTGGAACCTTGAAGGGCTATTAAGTAAAACTGTTATTATCTCTCTACCTTTACCTACATCTAAGAGCGAGACCAAACATTGCCCTGCATTATCTGTTGTCCCTGTTTTAAGACCCTTAAACCGGTTATCAGAAAAAATTAACTTATTAGTATTTTTCAGTTCATGTCTCATCTTACCATTTTTAGAAATTACAGTAACCTGTTTTTTGCTTACTATATCTCGAATAAAATCATTTTTTAATGCATACATACTTAATATAGCTATATCTCTAGCTGTTGAATAATTCCCTTTCTCATCATAACCTATAGGGTTGGTGAAATGTGTATCTAATAACCCTAATTCTTTCGACCTTTTATTCATTTTCTCGACAAATTTCTTTACTGATCCTGCGTTATGTTTTGCGAGAGCTTTCGCTCCATCATTAGCTGAAGCTATCAGTATCCCATGTAATAAATCTCCAACCGTAAGTTTCTCATTTTGGATTAAATACATTTTACTACCCTCTATATCATCTAAACTAACATTTACTGTTACAGTTTCATTTATATCATTTTCTTCAGATATAATAATAGCTGTCATTAATTTTGTTAAACTAGCTACCGGCAACTTCCTTCTGCTATTATGTTCGTATAGAACTACACTTGAGTTTAGATCGACAACTATCCCTGATCTCGCTTCTATATCGTAATCAATCTTATTATCAGTTATACATGGTGGAGGTTTAACATCTAAAAGATTAGAGGTCTTTAAACCTGCTTCACTTAACCCGGATATAGGTATCCCGGTAAGCATAATTAATGATAATATAGCTCCTATCATAAGATTATTTAAATTTTTTACTTATGTATTCTACTAAATAAAACTGTAAAATATAAGCTTTTTTAAATATTCTGTATATAAAAACAAAATTTAACGCTAGATAAAGATTGATTAATAATCTTTCACCTAAAAAAATTATTATTATAGAAAATATAATATTAAAAATTAACCCCGCAAAAAATGTTGGTAAATTGAATCCAGTATACTTAAACTCTTTTATAATACTATTTAGCAAAGCATCTATTATAGATAAGATTATTACAGCTATATATACAGTTAAACTTTCAGGTATCTTAATATCAAAGATCATTCCTAATATCATACCTAAAATTAAGCCTGGGATTGTCCAAATCATAAAATAAATATTAATAATATATTAACCTATCTTTTATCCTTAAATCTAGATATACCGGAGGATCTTTTTCAAAATCGAATAAATCCAAATGTTTTATCAGTTTATCTAGCTGGTTTTGTGGATAATCCTCAAAATCTAACCATAAAGAGAACCCTTCTATCGTATTCAAATGATATTCTCGACCATAAAAATAGTATTCAATACTATCTAAAGAGAAATCTGTTTTATTATTTAAAATAGCTACAGCTTCAAAAATCTTATTTAAATGGTTCTCTGGGATAATCAAATCATATTCTTCTATCTTTTTATTATAATCTGCTAAATGTATTACAGGTAAATTAGGATCCTCCTTGCCTATCCCTAAAATATACCCTTTACTATTAATTAAAGCTACTCCTTTTGTAAATTCTTCTTTCTTGTCAATTCCTGTATCATCTATATACTTAGACATTATCTCATTTTTTTTTGTACTCTCTTTAACAATAAAATTTACGTTAGCAACATTTTTATGTGTTATAAGATCTACCGCTAACGCATCAGGAAAAACCCTCTCAATTTTCAGATCAGCTATCATAGGAAACTCTTTATATATTTTCTCTCTTATATCTTCTAAAGAAACAAAAAATATATTTTTCCCGTTATACGACCTTAACGCAAAACGTATTGTATTACTATCGGTTATCAAATCATCCCTGTTTATATCGATATATTTTAAAGAGAAAATAGAAGAAAAAAATAGTATAAATATTATAAAACCTATTAAACAAAGGAAGAATACATATATAGTATATCTTAAGATCCCACGACTAGGAGGGTTTATAACTTTTTTTGATTCTAAATAAATTTTTATATTCCCATCAGTTTTTCTTCTTTTTTTTGTTTTACTGCTAACAGACATTAACCCCGGTAGATATATTTTTTTATTTTTTTTCTTCTTTTTTAACATACAATTAAAATATCTTTCTAAGAACTTAACATATTTAGTTTTTTTTATACAAGAATTTTCTGACTAAAATCTAATGATGTAACAGAGTGTGTTAGCTCACCTGAAGATATAATATCTATATCAAGATCAGTATAATCCCTTATATTACTTAAACCTATATTACCTGATACCTCTATTTTGTATCCATAAGGTCTTATCATAGTGATAGCTTCCCTTATATCTTTTATACTAAAATTATCAAGCATTATAACTATAATATTTTTAGAAAATAAAAAAAACAATAAATCATCTAATTGTTTCAGATTTTCAACTTCAATCTCTATAAACCCTACATCTAACTCCCTATTATTTATTATTTCAATAATCTGATCTAACTTTTTCACTGATATATGGTTCTCTTTTACTAGTATCGCATCATATAAACCGAGTCTATGAGTACCACCGCCTCCGACCAAAACTGCTTTTTTATCAAGTAACCCTAAATAGGTTTTTCTTGTTGGACAGAGTAACGCATTACTATCTAAAATCGATACCATTTTAGATGTATATGTTGTTATACCACTCATCCTTTGTAATAAATTTAATACCACTCTTTCATATTTTAATATTTCTCTTATATCCCCTTTTAACTTTAGAACAGTATCATTTTTCTTTATCCTATCACCATCACTAAAAAATTTTATTACTTCTATCCCCTTTTTTAATAAAAACCATTCTAGTTCCTCTAGCCCGGATATAAACCCATCATCCTTTGAAACTATAATAGCTTCAACATCTTTTTTTATATCTGACAATAAAGACTCAGTTGTGATATCTCTATTATCTTCACCTAAATCATTTTCAAGCTGCCAGACAAAATAATTTGATACTTGCTTTATATAAAACGGGTCTTTCATCGAAAGTATTTTTTTATGTGTATTCATACAATAGTTTTATATTAAATATTTAATATTTGAATTACCGATCTGTAGTATAATAATTTCAAAGAAATTATGTAAAGAAGTAGAAAATATAATAAAAAAACAAGATTTTTTTATTATATTTGGAGGTAATTCTGACTTTAATAGTATACATTTTTTTAGAAAAATGTCAGTTATTAAATTAAAAATTTAAAATTCGTTTTATTTAATAAAAATTATTGAAAATTGGAACTATATAATATAAAATTTTCGTATGGAACCTAAAATAGCTATTGTAGCTGATTGGCTAACAAATTATGGGGGCGCTGAAAACGTTGTTTCAGCTATGTACGAAGCTTTTCCTAAAGCAAAAATTTATACTACTCTTTTTAACAAGAGTAAAATGAAAGATTTATCTAATATAGATATAAAAACTTCTTACTTACAAAAATTGCCTTTCGCTAAAAGATACCATAGACCTTTTATCTTCCAGATGCCGCATGCTATAGAAACATTAGATTTAAGTGATTATGATATAGTATTATCCAGCTCTCATAGTATCGCTAAAGGTGTTATAACAAAGGTAGAGACCTTGCATATATGTTATTGTCATACACCTATGAGATACTGTTGGGACGATTGGCAGAACTATATCAATCAGTGGAATATACCAAAATTCGCAAAAAATATTATATTTAAAAAGATACATAAACTTAGGATATGGGATAGAGTAGCAGCTGATAGGGTTGATTATTATCTAGCTAACTCAAGATGTGTCTCCAAAAGGATAAAAAAATATTATAAAAGAGACTCTAAAGTTATAGCTCCGCCAGTAGATATAACAAAATATAAACCAATAAAAAACCCGTCAGAAGATTATTTTCTTAGCGCTGGGAGGTTAGTCCCTTTTAAAAAATTTGACCTGATAGTCAAAGCTTTTAATGATCTAGGTACAAAACTTAAAATAGCCGGTACCGGTCCTGAACTAAGTAATCTTAAAAAACTGGCAAAAAAAAATGTAGAGGTTTTGGGGTTTGTTAGTGATAAGGAGCTAGAAAAGCTTTACCAAAACTGTAAAGCATTTATTTTCGCTCATACAGAGGATGCCGGTATAACGCCTTTAGAATCTATGTCTTGTGGTAGGCCTGTCATCGCGTACAGAAAAGGCGGAGCTAAAGAGACAGTTAAAGAGAATGTTACAGGTGTGTTTTTTGATAACCAGAATATTGATGCACTAAAAAATGTTATTAAGAATTTTGATTCAAAAAAATTTAATTCTGAAGAGATTGAAAACTATAGTAAAAAATATAGCAGAGAAGAATTTATAAAAAAACTTCAATCAGTGGTTTATGAAGAATGGGAAAACTGGCGAAAAGATATGGTTAATTGATTATAATATCGCCTTGTCGTATGATCGCTATCGTTTCACCTACTATTTTGACTATAGTTGAAGGTTTATTCCTATTATTTAAAGACGTTTTTACATCTAACACTATATCAGGAGCATATACATTATTTTTAAATAAGTTAAAAACTTCACTAGCAGTATATAACTCTTTCGTACCTGTTATATTAGCACTTGTTGTTGTGACCGGTGATTGGATAGTAAGATCTCTAGTCAAAAAGATATCAGGCACCCGGATCCCTATTAAAGATGTTTCTGGGTAATAATAAGATGGAATATTTTTTGTTTTAGGGATAAGTAAGGTTATAGCTCCGGGCATATATTTTGTTGCTATCTCTTTCGCTAGTTTGCTCATCACTGCATATATACTTATATCGTTGATAGATGGGACTATTATACTCATAGGTTTACTATCAACCATTTTTTTTATTTTTATGACTTTCTCTACAGCTTTTTTATTAGTGAAATCAGCTGCTAACCCAAAACACGTATCTGTTGGATGAGCTATCACTCCCCCGTCAGATAAAATCTTTTTAATTAATAGTTTTGAGGTTTTGTTGTATTCAATTAGTTTCATAAAAAAAATAAATATATAATAAATTTTTTCTTGATTGATTCATGTATTAAGGTAAAATACTAAGGAAATACTACACTATATAATACTATTATACATGAAAAATCTTCCAAAAAAAGTTCTTATACTTGGTTCCGGTGCACTTAAAATAGGTGAAGCCGGTGAATTTGATTATTCTGGGTCTCAAGCGATAAAAGCGTTAAAAGAGGAAGGTATCAGTTCTGTATTGATCAACCCGAATATAGCTACTAACCAAACAAGTAAAAATCTTGCTGATAAAGTATATTTTCTACCTGTGAACACTTATTACGTAGAGGAAGTAATAAAAAAAGAGAGACCTGATTCACTGTTTTTAAGTTTTGGAGGTCAAACAGCTTTAAATTGTGGGTTACAACTAAAAGAAAAAGGTATTCTACAAAAATACGGAGTAACAGTATTAGGTACACCTGTTGAAGCTATACAGAAAACAGAAGATCGAGAAATTTTTAATAAGGAACTAAAAAAAATCGGGATAAAAACGCCTTTATCAAAAGCATGTAATCTGACAGATGAAGCTGTAAAAGCGGCAGAAGATATTGGATACCCGGTTATAGTTAGGGCTGGGTTTACTCTTGGCGGTAGAGGGTCAGGGTTCGCAAAAAATAAAAAAGAGCTACTTGGGATACTAGAAACAGCGTTTTCGTATTCACCCCAAGTGCTGATTGAGGAGTGCTTGAAAGGCTGGAAAGAGGTGGAATACGAGGTAGTAAGAGATAAACAAAATAATTGTATTACTGTATGTAATATGGAGAATATGGATCCTTTAGGGATACATACTGGCGAATCGATTGTAGTAGCGCCGTCGCAAACATTAACTAATACTGAGTATTTTAAACTACGTGATATCTCTATCAAAATAGTAAGACATTTAGGTATCATAGGTGAATGTAATGTTCAGTTCGCACTAGATCCCGGTTCAGAAGATTACAGAGTCATAGAAGTAAACGCAAGATTAAGCAGATCATCCGCTTTAGCGTCTAAAGCGACCGGATACCCTCTCGCTTATATAGCGGCCAAACTAGGGCTGGATTATAGTCTTACTAATATCGAGAACACTGTAACTAAAGTGACTAAAGCTTGCTTTGAGCCGGCACTAGATTATTTAGTTATTAAAATACCTAGATGGGATCTAGATAAATTCAGGAAAGTTTCTAATGAAGTAACTAGTGAGATGAAATCGGTCGGAGAAATAATGGCTATCGGTAGGAAATTTGAGGAAGTGTTACAAAAAGGGTTAAGGATGCTTCAGATAGGTGCGTATGGGTTAACAACAAAGACGTTCAAGTTTAATAATCTGGAAAAAGAGTTATTAAACCCGACACCTAAAAGGGTTTTCGCTATAGCTAAAGCTATAGAGAAAGGTTGGTCTATAAATAAAATATATGAGCTGACCGGGATAGATCCATGGTTTTTGGAGAAGATCAAGAATATCATGGCAGTAAAGAAACAGATAAAAGATATAAAAGACATAAATAATGTTGATAAAACTATAATAAAAAAAGCGAAACAGTTAGGGTTTTCTGACGCGCAACTAGAAAGATATCTTAATAGTACTGAAGAGAATATCCGTCAATTAAGGAAAAAAATGAAGATAATACCTGTTGTAAAACAAATAGATACGCTTGCAGCTGAGTTCCCAGCTAAAACTAATTACCTGTATATGACTTATAACGGTGATACTAATGATATTAAATTTAGCACAAAGAAAAAGAATAAAACTATAGTATTAGGGTCCGGATCTTATTGTATAGGGTCTTCAGTAGAGTTTGATTGGTGTTGTGTTAACGCTATAAAAACTCTTCAAAAAGAGAAACATGAGACAATAATGATCAACTATAACCCTGAAACAGTTTCTACTGATTATGACACATGTGATAAACTGTATTTTGAGGAGCTATCACTAGAACGTGTTTTAGATATATATGACAAAGAGAATCCTGATGGGTTGATAGTCTCTGTTGGTGGTCAAATACCTAATAACCTTGCGTTAAAACTAAAAAACTCTAATATAAAGATCCTGGGCACCTCGCCTATATCAATAGATAAGGCTGAGAACCGAGACGAGTTTTCAAAGATGCTCGATCAATTAAATATTGACCAACCGTTATGGAAAGATTTTTGTACCGAGAAACAAGCGATAACTTTTTCAGAGAAAGTAGGATACCCTGTACTTGTACGCCCCTCATACGTGCTTTCAGGTGCTGCTATGAGTGTTGCACATAACGAAGATGAGCTTAGAGGGTATCTTTCTAAAGCAGTAAAAATATCGCCTGATAAACCTGTAGTTATATCGAAATTTGAGACTAACGCTAAAGAGATAGAGATGGATGCTGTCGCTTCTAAAGGGGATATCATAATATATGCGATCTCGGAACATATAGAGAACGCTGGTGTACATTCAGGTGACGCTACTATAGTATTACCACCACAAAAACTGTATTTGAAGACGTTTAAAAGGATAAAAAAGATAGGGAAACAGATAGCTAAATCACTTAATATAACCGGGCCTTTCAATATCCAGTTCCTAGCGAAGAACAATGAGATCAAAGTTATTGAATGTAATCTACGATCAAGTAGATCGTTCCCGTTCGCTTCTAAGGTGACCGGATATAATTTTATTGAGATAGCGACAAAATGTATGCTCGGTAAGATAACAAAAAAACAGAGTAAAAAATATTATACGCTCGAGCTCGATCATGTAGGTGTTAAAGCGGCTCAATTCTCTTTTTCAAGGCTTAAAGGCGCTGACCCCGTACTTGGTGTGGAAATGGCATCGACAGGTGAGGTCGCTTGTTTTGGTGACGATCTTGAAGAAGCGTTCTTGAAATCGTTAATAGCTGTTGGTGTTAGGATACCTAAAAAGAATGTGCTGTTTTCTATCGGTAAAATAGAAGATAAAGTAGAATCACTTGAGGCAGCAAAAAAATTACAGGATTTAGGGTACAAAATATACGCGACAAAAGGTACAGGCAAATTCTTTAATGATCATGGAGTAGAAGCAAAAATACTTTATAAAATATCAAGTAAAAAACACCCTAATATAGAAGAATATATATGCAATAAGAAACTGGATCTTATTATTAATATCCAAAAAAATTATGCTTCCAAAGAGCTAACTGATGGTTACACTATAAGAAGGAAGGCGGTAGATAATAATATATCGCTTATAACTAATATCCAAATAGCTACTTTATTAGTACAATCAATAGAAAAATATAAAGAAGAGGATCTTAAAATAAAATCTTGGGATGAATATATATAGTGATACAGAAAATTTGCAAATAAAGGAAAATTAAAATAATATTAATAAAAGTTTTAAATAAAAAGACCATACTATGCCCAAAAGAAAAAGGAAAATTACTAGACGGAAAAAGAAGAAAACTCTTAGTATCGAGTTGAGTGAAACAGCGACACACGAGATAAGTGCTATAATATACGCATGTCTAGCTATCATAAGCATTTTAAGTATAAATAATTCTGCTGGTATCACAGGATCATATTTTAGATACTATATGCAATCAGCTTTCGGTAGAGGGGTATGGTTTTTCCCTATATCGCTTATCGTTATGTCTCTTTCTCTATTCTTCTCAAAAAATGTTAGGATCCACGCGACAAAGCTTTTAGGGATAATCCTTGCTTTCTTCTCATTACTTGGGCTCATCCATATGCAAACTACGTTCATGGAACAGATGGATAATATCAAATCGTATGGCGGATACGTAGGTTTGACTATGTCATTTTTTTTAAGACATTTTTTTGGTGATACTGGCGGTACTATCTTGCTTGTGGGGCTTTTACTTATAGGTGTAATAATAGTATCTGAGATATCTATTGGGAAGCTACTTAAATCATTGAACCCAAAAAAAATTGTTAAAATAAATATAAAAAAATCTGATAAGAACGATGATTTAAAAATTTTTAAACCCAAATTTACTAAAGACGATAATAAACCCGAGAAACTAACAACTTTTAGACCTGTGATCTCTAAACCTGATGAAATCGAAAAAGAACCTAATAAACCTAATAACGGAGAGCTACAGATAGATAGAAAAGATTATAGTAGATGGGTCCAACCGGCTTTGACATTACTGGAATCATCTAATTCTAAACTTAAAATCGATGAGAAAGCACTTGTTAAAAACGCAGGCAGGATCAAAGAGAAATTATCTCAGTTCGGGATAGATGTAACAATGAAAGATATAAATGTTGGGCCGACAGTTACTCAATACACATTACAACCAAGTAGCGGTGTTAAACTTACTAAAATAACAACACTAAAAAATGATTTGGCGTTAGCGCTCGCTGCTAAAGCTATAAGGATAGAAGCGCCTATCCCCGGCCAATCGCTTGTAGGGATAGAAATACCTAATACAAACAGGATGATAGTCCATCTAAAAGAGATAATGGAAAGTAGTACATACAAAAATATTAAATCTAATTTACGGTTACCTATAGGTAGAGATGTTAGCGGTAAGCCAAGAATAGCTGATCTATCTAAGATGCCTCATGTTTTAATTGCAGGTAGGACAGGGTCAGGCAAATCAGTATGTATGAACGCGTTCCTTATATCGCTTTTATACCAAAACTCACCAAAAGAGCTGAAGATGATATTAATAGACCCTAAACGGGTCGAGCTGATGCCGTATAACGGGATACCTCATCTACTAACATCAGTTATAACTGATGTTGATAAAGCTACAGCCGCGCTTAGATGGACAGTAGCTGAAATGACAAGACGGTATACTGAGTTAAGCCAGAAGAGATACAGAAATTTGAATGAGTATAACGAAGGTGAAAAAGATAAAATGAATAATATAGTTGTAGTTATAGACGAGCTAGCTGATTTAATGATGAGGAACAATAAAAAAGAGGTAGAATTACTTATCTGTAGATTAGCACAAATGGCAAGAGCTGTAGGGATACATCTTATTATAGCTACACAGAGACCTTCAGTCGATGTGATAACTGGGTTGATAAAAGCTAATATCCCTTCTAGGATAGCGTTCGCTGTCGCATCGGGTGTTGATTCAAGGACTATACTTGACACGATAGGCGCTGAAGATCTATTAGGGCTCGGTGATATGCTAATGGAAACAAACGGGATAGAAGGGATGATAAGGATCCAAGGGATCCTAGTTACCAGAAAAGAGATAGAGAAAGTAACAAATAAGATAAAAATATCTGCTGGCGCTGATTATAACGAACATATATCGCTTAACAACCAAACAAACGATAAAAATACTGATACAAACCAAATCAGTTTCGAGTTTGCTGATATAAAAGACGATAAATTCGAAGAAGCGATAGATGTTATAAAAAAAACAGGTAAAGCTTCAGCTACTTTGCTACAAAGACATCTATCTATCGGATACGCTAGAGCGGCTAAAATACTTGATCTAATGGAAGAAAAAAATATGATCGGGCCTTCTAACGGCGCTAAAGCGAGAAAAATATATTTCCTTGAGGAAGATAATAACTAAAAATATATCGTTATTTATAATATAGATGATAAAAAAAATAAGTTTTAAAGAAAATAAAATAGCTAAAATAACCGTTTTTTTTATATCGATAATTATTGGGTTTGTGATAATAGACCAATATAACGCTTACCAAAAACTACATATTATCGCTTCTGAACGAGATGGGAGCAGAGATATCTTCGATCAAATATATATACTAATAAATAATAATAAACAACTAAAAGAAGAGATATCTACGCTTAAAGAAGAATTAAATAATCTAGACGATATAGAGAATATTTCGGTCGCTATTAAAGAAGAAATAACTAAACTAAAGAAGATAGCAGGGCATATGGATATAGAAGGGCCCGGTATAACCATAAAGATACAAAATATTATCGATGGTATATGGTTTATAGATATGGTTAACGAGTATTATACAGCAGGTGCTAATGCGATTAGTATAAACGATATAAGGTTGATAGATAAGAATAGTGGTTTTACTTTTACTAACGGCAGTACTATCCTTAACGGTAAAAACATATCACCTCCGTATACTATAAAAATAATAGGTGATCCACAGGTGCTACTTAAATCGCTTAACCAACCGGGCGGGATAATAGATAGGCTAAAAAAATATTACCCGTTAAATAATATCAGTATACAAAGATCACAGATAATTAAAATGAGGAAAATATACTAACAGGATTCAATACTACTAAGTTTTTTAGTTTCTAGCCTCTAAGTATAAAAATTGTAGTTTCTATAAGCGTAGCTATATATACTAATTGAGCTCTAATATATCGCCTCTTTTCGGGATAAAAGTTTCTAGCCCTAGCTCTTTATTTACTCTAGCAGCAAAAGGTTGCTGTTGATCAGGTTCGCCATGCACAAGAATAACTTTTTTTAAGGTTTTAAATTGTTTTACATACTCAAACAACTCGTCCTTATCAGCATGCGCGCTAAACGCGTTAAGCTTCTTTACCTGCGCTCTAACATCTATCATTTTATCGAATATCTTTACCGGAGACTCTTTTTCTATAATACGTCTACCTAACGTATCTTTCGCCATATACCCGACAGTAAGGATAGTATTACGTGAATCAGCAATATTATTATATAAATGATGTCTTATCCTACCCGCTTCACACATACCTGAAGCAGAGATAATAATACAAGGTGTATTAATAAGATTCAAATTTTTTGAGTCACTAACATCAGAGACATACTGTAGGTTCTCAAACCCAAAAGGATTATTCTGTCTACTAAACTCCAATTTAGTCTCTTTATCATAACATTCCGGATGCATTTTAAACACATCTGTCACATTAACAGCTAACGGGCTATCAACATAAACAGGTAAATCAGGGATCTTCTTGTTATTCCATAACACATGTAGATGGTATATCAACTCCTGTGTCCTTTCTAAGGCGAACGCAGGGATTATTATCTTGCCACCCCTACTAACCGTCTCGTTAACAACTTGTTCCAGCTCGTCCTGTGCATGCATTATATCGTCATGACACCTATCACCATATGTTGATTCGATAATAAGATAATCCAAATCAGGCATGATCTCAGGGTCTCTTAGTATAGGCAAACCTTTACGACCTAAATCACCTGTAAACCCTATCTTATAATTTTTATCATCTTCATTAATATTCAAATAAACAACAGCTGACCCTAAAACATGTCCAGCATCAAAAAACATACCTTCTATATACTTATTTATATACACCGTTTTATGGTAATCAAGAGACATAAAAAGATGTATAGCTCTATCTACGTCATCGAAATCATATAACGGGCCTATCTCAAAAGGGAACGCTAACCCTTTACGTTTAAGTTTCTCAAAATACTGTTCATCAAGTGATTGTATATAGGCGCTATCCTCAAGCATCACCCGACATAGATCACGTGTAGCAAACGTAGAAATTATATTACCTGTGAACCCATTATGTACCAAGGTAGGGATATTCCCACTATGATCTAGATGCGCATGAGATAATACTATTGTATCTATCTCTTTTGCGTCAAACAAAAATTTCCTGTTTTTGATAAAAGCGTCTTTCCTTTTACCTTGGAACATCCCGCAATCAAGTAAAACATTTTTACCTTGGACCTGCAATAAATGTGATGACCCTGTAACCTCATTTGCTGCTCCACAAAACTTTATTTTCATTTATATTTAGATAATAATTTATATTAAATAAATTTTATCATTCGTTCTTCGAATTATCAATTATTTCAAAATTTTGATAGATAAAATTATAGTAGATACAAAAGAATCAGAACATTATTTAATAAAAGGACTAGGTAGAACACTAAGAAGATGGTATGAAGGGATAAAAAATTATATTGAATTACAAATAACAAATGCAGTTACAGCGGGAAAAAATAATCTAGCAAAACTCTTTAAAAGGATGGCTTTTGGATATAGAAATAAACAAAATTATGTTAAAAAACTATATTTTTGATTTTAAATTAAACATATACGTCTAATTTTACTTCCATTAAAAATGAAAGAGCTTACAATATTAACATAAAATTAAAACATTTTATGTAATTATTAACAAATATAATATATTTTCTGATTTTCCTATATTCTTTATTATTTGAATTACTGATCCTTAAGGAAATAACCTTTAATAAAGATCATCAATTTAAAAACTAATCTTATCTTTAATAAATTGCAGGTTGCTATACCAATCTAACTTCTTTTTATCAACTAAAGATCAAAGAACCTCTCAATTAGTGTTTTTATTAGAAAACAAATTTTGCGGAATTTTAGATCCCATATATGCTATTTATATATTGGAAAAACAGGAGCGAAATTTTTCAGTCTTATCTCGTAATTAATATCTCTATCAAAAACTAGTTTATCGTCCAATACCGGTATCCCACCATTTATCTTTACTATCTTATTAAGATCAATACCATACATCCCTATCTGTTTTTCTATAAACATTTTATATAGATCAGCTTTATTTACAAACGGTAACTTATATCTTATCTCTATATAATCTTCTTCACCAGGATATATATCTTTACTGATAAAACTGAATACAGTTTTATCTAAATCATCTAAGCTTTCTATCGGCATACTGGCTCCCAAAACCTCAGAACCTTTCGGAACATAGAACCTAAAAAACATCTTATTTGGGCCTTTACCTAAGATAGCACGTAAATCCTCTATAGCAATATTTTTCAACCCAAACTTTATAATCATATTATTAAAAAACTCTTCGTTTTCTTTTGACCAGGTATGCTCTCTTTTTAACCTTATCGTATTAATAATCTCACCTGTAGCACTAATCTCCGAGAGATGTACTAAATTATATCTAATAAAAGCATCACTTTTATTACCACTAACAGAAGTTAGTACCATCTGTAAGTAATCTTGGTTAGGTAAAACATTTAGGACTGCCCCTGATAAGCCATAAATAGCTAGGATATCTTGTATATATTCATCATCATAATAAAAAGTTATATGTTTCCTATCTTTTAAAGATAAAAACAGGTCAATAAACTTCTTTGTATCACATCCGTCACTGATCTTTGATACTACTACAGGGATCAGATCATCGATAATCTTTTTCGGTGTCTTGGATCCTAAGATTTTCGATTCTACTATATATGATAATACGAAAGAGAAATTAGTTTTATCAAGAGATAACCCATAATCTTTTAAATATATCGGTCCGGTTAAACCTAAGATCTCTTCTACTACTGTTTGATCGAGCAATACAACCGAATTAACAGTAGGGCCTTTCCCTTTATCAAGGAACCATAATATATTTTGTACTGAAGTAGGGAAATCAGGAGAATAATTAGCATCACGCATCCCCCAAAACTCGGATATAGTATCTAACCCTTTAGGTGATTTTAAAGGATCAAGTAATTGGTTGTCTATCTCATATACATCTTTAAATTTTATATCTTCTATAACCCCATCATTTAAGGTAAAAAGTAAAAAACTACCTATAAACCCGCCGGTCGGCCGTATCTCATTATTGTTTTGGAAAACAACCATATATCTTTGTGGATGAGGATACCCTAATATTTTTAATAAATACTGTTTATTAGATATAATAACATCCAAATATAGTTTCATCTCTTTAGTTTTATCATAAACCCCCAAAACTTTTTCTTTTATATCTTTTGGTAATATATTTATATCAAATCCTTCAATATTAGTAATAGATATATCCAAATAACTTGATATCAATTCTAATCTACCAAATAAGTTATTTATGAACGTTATTTTCTCTGTATTATCGAAAATATTAATACTAAAAATATCATTTATTATGATAACCATCTCTTTAGAAGCTTTTGAAATCAACTCACCAGTATCAAGTAATAATGTTGCCCCTTTCAGAAACGAGTTATCATCTAATTTCAATTGAGTAGATTTAGATAAAACACTTATCGCATCTTTAGTCTCAATAAAAAAGCTTTCTATCTCAGAAATGCTTTTTAAAGCCTCACTAAATCGTAAACTTTCTGCTGAATATAGAATATCTTTTATATTATACCCTTTTACACTATCTTTTTTATTTAAAGCACCTGTAAAAACTACAAAAATATTCAAAAGGAAAACACTAAAAACACCTATAAATACAAATTGAAAGATACTAGATAAAAACCCGTTCCTGGAAGGAGATAACAATACTTTCTTTATAGCGGGAAAAATATTTCTTCTTGTTTTAGGTTTTAATGGTGATAAACAAACCTTATCTGTATCTCTTAATAAATCTATCTCAACTCCCCTCTTTTTTGATACTTTTAATTTATTATATCGTGTAAACACATATTTCTTTCTATCACTAAAATCCAATTTTTTTAGTTTTTTTTTCGTTACTGAGTCTATATGTTTTATAAAAAAGATATTACAATATACTTGAATAAAATATACTAATAAATATGGATAATTTCAAATCAAAACTATCTTATGCTTTAACGCTTATATCAAAGAAACCATACACAGAAAACCAAATACAAGAAAAAATTTATACTAGATTCAACGATAAGAATAATAAAAAAGTTATTAACTATCTTAAAGAGATAAACCTGATAGATGACCTGGAATACACAAAAAATTTTATTATCTATAAATCAAGCAACTCTGGTAAAAGAAAAATCTTCTTTCAATGCAAAAAAAAAGGGATACCAAAAAAAATATTTGATGAAGCTTATACCACGCTTAATATAAAAGAAAAACCTGTTATAGAAGAACTAATAAAAATCAAATCTAAAACATATAAAAAAGATATAAGTTATTATGAATTTAAAAAGAAAATTATTCCGTTCCTTGTGAATAGAGGATTTGATATTTCTGATATACTAAAAGTACTGGGAAAATATAAAGATTATCGATCAGATCTAATCTAATTTTCAAAGATAATAGGCTGTGTAAGATTTCACAGCCCGTTTAAACAATTCGGCTTCAATTATCAGAATCCTTTAATTTTAATATCTCCTCTTTTGATAAACCGGTAATTAATACTATTTTTTCTATTGATTCATTTACTGATAGCATCTTTTTTGCTATATTTTTTTTCTCTTTAGCTATACCTTTTGCTTCACCTATAGCTATACCTTTTGCTCTAATTTTTTCACCTAACGAAAGTATCATTTGTTTACCCTCCATTCTATCTATTTTATCAAAATCCACTTTTATATTATCCAAACTATAATCTTTTGATTTAAGATTCATAAATATCCATCTTATTATCGCTTTATATATTTCATCATCTTCTTCATTATCTAATATATCACTTACTTCGTCCAATATCCCTTTTATATCATCTTCTATTCTACTTGTTTCTAAAAGAAAAACTGAGGATAGCGTGTCTTTTTTTTCTCTTATTGTCTCTTTAGAAATATTTGATAAATCTATTACGTGATATTCAAAATTTGGTATATATTTTTCTAAAAACTTATCAGAGTTAACCTTTATCATGCCTATGATAAGGTGTATCAGCCATCAAAGATCCTTCCTATCTAGAGCCGAATTTTAAAATATCTAAATAACCCTATTTATATATAAATAAAACCTATTAAAGCGTATTATTCAAATTTTTCTCTTGATATATCGAAAAAACATGTTTTTTTGATAATATTTTAATACCTATTAATTCTGTTATATGATAAAATTTTTAGGGTATTTTGTACTTTATTGTAATAATAAAATTGAAGTTTGTTACTATAAAAAAAATCGTTTCTAATATACTTATATTAGCTTTATTAGCGCCGTATTTTATTAAATTTAATTATTCTTATTCTTACGAACGCAAAGAATCACATAATATAATAGCTATTTTCGTAGAAAAAGAGATTTTTGGTGATAAAGTTAATAATCAGTATCTGTATTCAAGAGTGATAAGATACTCTAAAGACATACAAAAGAGGTACCCTAACACAAAAACATTAATATATCCCACAGAAAAGGATACTAGTGTTTTAGATATAAGTAACCAGTTATCCAACCTCTATTTTAACGGTGATAACAAAACAGAAAAAAATAATCTAATAGGTACTGTATTTATAGGTGATATCCCTATGCCTGTCGTTGATATAAACAACAAGAAAGAGATAAGTGTATACCCTTACACAGATTTTATCGATAAAGCGTTTGTTTATGATAAAGAAAGAAACAGCTATGTTCAGACCGGTACTGATAACCCTAAACCGGAGATATGGCACGGTATTATCAAACCGCCAGTAGACGGGAAGAACAAAGAGAAACTATTGATGTATTTCTTTGATAAAAACCATCTATATCATCAAGGTGATACCGAGTTTTCTGTGTTCGATAAAAAGATCTTGTACCAGGATTATCTCGATCAATCAAAAAAAATCAATAAATCTAAGCTAAACAATTATAATAGGTTTATTAAGTATATGGAAGATATAGAGTATTTAAGGTATAACAAAAGTTTAACCTATAATTTTATAGAACAGATAGAAAAAGAGACTTCCGATCTATACGAGACACCTGATGATTCACCTTTCTATAATATGGAGCTTGATTCTGTGCCTGATATACTTACAAAAGATATTATAAATAAATATATATCTAACTACATAGAAATAAACAAAAACTATTTAAATGATATCGATCCATATATCTTTAATACAGGCAGATGGGAACTAGAACTAATAGATACGTTACCTAGCCTCGTTAACCAAAAAGATATCTACAGTAAAAATTTATTAAGATATTTAAACGATTTCTTTGAGACAAAGATAAACAATATCATAAGACTAGATTTTGGAGGCACTAATTTTGTGTACCATATAGAACCAACAGGCCAAACACTGCAAACACAGTTAAACGATATGTTTTCAGGATCACCTAAAAACACGTTACCTGTTAACAAAGAGAGATACGTTGAGTTCATAGATAAAACAGGTAAGAAACGGGTTATATATTACCCTAACTTTTTTCGTATAAGCAGCTCAAAGATCCAGGATATAAATAGTGTAAGGGTTACCGATGAGATAACAAAAAAAGGCAAGACGCTAAACAGTATCTCAAAAGATATTGATATAGATAGCGATACTGATTATAAACAAATATTTATAGATAAACTAAACGAGTTTAGCGTCGAGCTCATATCAGAGACTATTGCTTGGGTTAATATGGACCCGGAAGAGAAACAGAAATACGTATTTATAAAGAATCTAAGCAAAAAAAATAGGACTGTCCCTGTAGTCACACCTAACGGGTACGAAGCGATGTATTTTAGAGGTAACGGTGATTCCCAATCGATTAACTTAAATTTGAATGATAAAGATATAGAAGATCCTGAATATAATAAATATATCAAGATCCTAAACAAGCAAAACACAGTGACAGCACCTATAGAAAACGATTGGGACGATGAGTGTGGTAATGTTTATGAAGGTGTCGAGATATGGGAATGGTTCCCGGCTATTATATGTTGGGCTAATAACCTTGAGATCGATGTTAGCATGAGTAGCGAATGTAGTGGTAGTAATCAACCTGATCAGCAAATACAAGATTTACTGGTTGATAACAGGATAAAAGAAATTTTTAGAGAGAAAGGTATAGATTACAAAAAAAGATATGATACTAAGCTGACCGATAATAAGTATATTATCGAGCCTATCCCGGAGAAAAAAGTAGTATACTTCAAAGAACAAACACCTATCCCTGTATATATCTATATTTTGGACGAGTACGGTGATATTAAAACCGATGAAACTGGTAGTTTTGAAATAACCGCAAACGAGTACATAAATATCTCAAACGATACAGAGTACATAAAAAACGGGATAGGTATAATCCATTTTTTACCGACCCAAAAAACAGGTAAAGGCGAAATAACAATAAAATACGGTGGTACCACAAAAACTGTTTCTATCCCTATCACTGATAAACGGATCGATGTAAAAATATATGATGACAATACAGAGATAAATTCTACCGAGGCGGGATCTAAAAAAGTTATCCTTAAAACATCTATACTTAAAGCGGATACACTCGATACAACCGATAACGATACTTTCCTAAAGATAGTATCTACTAACCGAGATAGGCTCCAAAACGATACGATGCGTATGATAAACGGTGGATTAGAGCTATGGTTAAATCCCGGTAGTCGCGCTGAAACACTAGATTTCAAAATCGAATCATATAATAATACTTATGCTGCTGATACAGATATTATAAGCTTTACTACCACCCCTTCTAAAGAGGCGCTTCTAACAGTAACCCCTAACGAGAACATACTTGTACCTAACCTCGGTACATATATAGACATAGATATCTACGATATCTACGGTAATAAACTAATAGGGAAAGAGGTTGATCTTGATATACAGATAAATGATACCGGTGAGATAAACGATAGTTTTGATCAGGATCTAGCTAAAGAAGGTATCCAAATAAAAACTCTCGACGGTGGACAAAGGTTATATATAAAAGCGTTAAAAGAAGGTGATCTAGAGATAAGTATAACTGCTAATAATAATATAAAAGAGACTTTTAAACTTAAAGTTATACCTGAGATAAAAATCAAGCTATCTAAAGCCAGATACGATAAAATCCCTGGTAGCTATATTATCAACGGCGGACTATACGACCAAAACGATCAACTACTTAGATACTCTAACTCAACTATCAAGCTCGGTACCGTAAGCACCAACGCCGGGGTCTTCGCTTCTGATGGCGATATGATCATAAACAACGGTAAAGGGTCGCTCGTGTTTTTCCCTATACCTAATAAAGATAAGGTATCTGTTAGCGGCACCCATCTCGGGTACACTAAAGACCAGATAGATTTTGAGGTGCTTGCAAGCACACCATACAAAATATCTATATTAAATGATACCGATACGTTTGAAACCAATAATACATACAAGCTCAAACTCAATGTTTTGGATAGATACGATAAAATAGTCAAGAACTTCGATCAACCCATAAAAATAAAAGTAACAGATATCTCAAAGGATAACGCTAAACTGACTAAAAACGAAGTTTACTTAAACGAGAACGGGGTAGCAGAAATCGAGCTCAAGACTTTCGGTAATTCAGGTGTTGTACATATTATCGCTTATACTGAAGGGCTATTGCCTGGTATAAAAGAGTTTTATATTGATTCTGTTATAAAATCAACAGACTATATTAATATATCTCCACAAGTACTATACGCTGCTTTATATGGGTTCCCGGCCGGTAATTTTACCCAAAAAAACTATTTTGGTGGCTGGCAGCTATTCTCCGGTAAAACACAAGCTGTTAGTGCTTTCACTGGCACCTCAGATATAGATAGCTTAATAACTATCGAAGATAACAAAGTATATACTAGTAATGATTATGATATATCTATCAAACCCGATAAGGATAACCTTTCTATAGAGGTATCAGATATCCTGGGCAGTATCCTTGATATCAAATATACTACAGACAAAAACACTGTACTAAAAGAGTATAAAGACATAAACGAGAAAGGTATATTCTTCGAAACAACCGATATCCCTGATCTAGTCGCTATATATACCGATGACAGCATAAATATAACGCTATACGACCACGATATTTTTAAGATACATAAAACCGGCGGGCTAGAGATATTTAACAATAATTTCAGGTTCGAACTCAACACTGATACCGATAATTTAGTGCTAGATGTATCACTTGGCGATCTACTAATAGGTAAAATCCATTATATAGGGATCCTTACCAACACCGATATCAATATCCTTAACAACGAATACAGCACAGATTATCTATATAACGGGATCTCAACTCTAGAAGAGAAAATCCTATGTGTATACAAAAAGGATAGTACTAGCCTGGATTCAGTATCAGGCGCCGGGTTCAGATACAACGATAAAAAGCTGCTACTTTATGCTAGCGGTAACACTATCGGCGGATCAATAAAAAACAACCTGGATTTCACTGAGGTATTACTCGGTGACCCTTCTATTCAGCTTGATACTAAAGAGGAAGATAAAAGTATCGGCACACAGATCTTCAAAGACCAATCAAAAACCATAAAAAAGGTTGTACCGCTAGACTACAACAACGACCAAATAACCGATATTGTAATAAGCTTTAACACAGGCGAATTACGGTTGCTTGAGGGTATAGCTCATAACCCGTATTTCATCGATAAAGAATATATCGCTCGGTTCGGTATCAAAGAAAGAGCTATAGCTAAGATCAACTACAATAAAGACGAATACGATGATTTATTGGTTGTATTAGAGAACAACGATACGTTTATCCTTGAGAACCATAACGGTGTATTCACTAAAACCGATTTCAGTTTCAATAAAAATTCACACCTACAAAACATAGAGCTCGCTGATCTCGACCAAGACGGTACAGACGATTTTATCGTTTCTTTCAGCAACGGCAACCTAAGTATTATCTACGGCGATACCTTCGAGGAGCTAGTCCTCGGTAACGCCGGCGCTAAGCTAAGCAGGAAGAACCTGATAGACACCGTTTATGTATCGTATGACGGGATAACAGATAATGTGTTTAGTATTGATAACCCGTTACCTGATCAAACTACAGAGACGCTTGGTTTCGATTATCTAAGCAACCAACCAGCACTAAATAAATCCACTAAATATGCTGTAAGTAATAAATCACTCGATATAGGAGACAACATTATTTTTGAGCTTAATATAACATCTAAAACCAATATCCCTAATTTCTGGGTCATGGACCCGGTAGATGAGATGTTTGAGATCAAAGATTTCAAATGTATCAACTGTGAGACCGATATAGACCACACGATAGAAGACGGTTACATAAAGATAAAGGATCTATCTATCAATAAAAACGAAACAAAAATATTTACGTATATAGGTAAAGTAAAAAAAACACCTATAATCAAATTCGGTGTATCTGATCTCGCTGACCCCGACGGCAAAACAGATAATATCCTGGATATAATAGCTACAACAGATTCAAACAATTTAGGTAAACCGGTATATTTTTATAGCACCGGCAAAAGATCTTATAAGAAACACATAAAAGAAGCCCCGCCAAAAAATGATATCAATACCGACACTAACAACGATAATATCCCTGATCGGCTACAGACCGATATAAACAATAACGGTAACCCTGATTACATAGAAGAAAATATAAGCAGAATAATTAATGATGATGACGGAGATACAATCCCAAACTATTTTGATACACCGATAAAAGCTAGCGGTAGTATTGGTATCAAAGGGTTAGATACCACTAAATTTGAGATAGGCGCCGAAGGGTTAGAAGCTTTAAACAGTATCAACCAATCCATAGACGAATCAATAGCGATGCTGAAAGACATAAAATGCGGTGGCGGATGCTTGAACCTGCCGGTCAACTACGCGTTCTTCGCTTCAGGATACATAAACAACGCGCTATGTAACCCGCAATCAGGTAACGGATGCCCTATAGGCAGAGCCTCTTCTATGCCTATCTTTTGGTACCCGTCAGCGTATCCTATCTCAACATTCAGGTTCTATATAATCCCTACTCTAAACGCCTCTCTCGCTATATCACCTTGTATAGGCCCGGCTGGATCACCTTTATACCCGGGCGGTAAATGCTGGCCGTTCGCGCCTAAGATCCCTCAGATGCAAGAAAAATGTGAAGCAATAAACGAGGACATTGATAATACGTTATCAAAATTCAATAATTTTACTCGATCTGTTAACAGCAATAAATCTGTGTTCAGTGTTGGTAAAGGTAACTACCAGCTCAAAGGCTCAGGCGGCGGCGGCGGTGATGGTACACCTATAAGCGTAAACCTATTCAATCTCGGTACATACAGTAAACCTATCACCTCAGGTAACTTCCTTAGGATCCCGGCGTTCGATGAGTTTGGCGGTGTGATAACCAGATGGTTTAGTAAACAAACAGAAGAGATATCTAAGAAATTGATGGTGTTACCTGATATCTTTATTATATTACCTGACCCAACAGGGTTCCTAGGCACGAAGAATTTGACAGATTTTATGGATACTAAAGATACCACCGCTAACACTAAAACAAACGATAAGACTATCGATAAAAAACAGATAGAACTAAATAACCTTCTAACCGAGAAACTCCAGTCAAAAAATACCGAGAAACAGGATATCCTTGAGCAAGCTATAACAAATAAGGTCTATGAGATACGTAGAGAGAAAGAGAAAAAACTAGGGATACTAACCAAACAGCTAGCACAAGAGAAAGCCAACCTAAAAGATATTAAAGATACTACTAAAAAAGAGAAAAAACAGATAGAGATAAATAAATTAGAAGAAAGGAAAAAGATACTTGAACAAGATATTAATTCTTTCGAATCAGAAACATCAAAAAATAACGCGTACAAAGACAAAGATTTCATCCAAAGGAACAGTACTAAACTAAGGGAGCTGATAGAAGACACGAAGATATACGATAACCTGCAATCCAAGGCAAAATCAAAAGCTAAAGATATAGGTAACAAGATATACGTAAACGAGATCAGAGGTGTGTATAGGTTCCTAAAAAGTATACCTTGGCTTAATATACAAGAAAAAACTACTACCTATAAGATCCCATGGCTATCAAAGAACGCTACATTACAACTACTAAGTAGCTTCGAGGTCTGGATACAAGACACGAAAGAAGAGCTATCTAGGGTCTCTGCTTCATGGAGCAGATTATTTAGCGAATGTGACTTAGGAACAGAATCAAACCTAAAAGATAAGATCAGTACCAACCAAACCCTAAGCATCCCTGAGCTTTATAAGCTAGAGATATGCAAACAAAAAGAGCTAGCTATAAGTATACAAGCTGATGTCAACAAGCTTATCAGTACTGTTGAGAAGAACATGCAAACACTTAACACATACAAAAATTTCCCACGGCAAATAGTAAAATATAAAAGACAACTAGCTAACTACCTAGGCCAAGTTATATGTTATCTCGATAGTATAACAGAGATGATCGGCGGGTACATAACAAAGATTGAAGCTACGTTAACACAATGGATAACACTAGTCTTGACTATAACAGAAATAGTTAAAGATGTAGGCGCATCGATCAACTCGTTTGTCGACCTACAAAAAGAGTGTAAACTATGTACCAACGAAAGATACAACCTATCCTTATTCTTCCCTATCGGTATAACAGTACCCGAGGTGCCGCCAATCCCGTTCCCTAAATGGCCTGACGTGGTACTAGATGTAAGCCAGATCAACCCAAACCTAAACATTATTATCCCTAACATCAATTTCGTAGCCGAAGAGATAGTATTCCCTCAATTACCAAATATCAAATTACCTGAATCACCTGATATCAGTATAGGGTTCAGCTTGCCTGGGATCCCGTTATTACCTACCCTACCGGAGCTCCCGAACCTACCAGATCTACCTCCGATCCCTACAGTAAAGCTACCCGACCTACCGCCACCACCTAAACTACCAGAATTTGTAGCACAAATAAAAGGTGTCATCCAGACATTCAAAAAACTGCTCAAATTCTATTGTATGATGAAAGAGGTGCTCATCCCTATAGACGAGTTTGAGCTAAAAGAAGAGGTAGAACGGCTGACATCAAGACCGGCTAGACTGACTAAACTTGATTCTATCTCGCTTGAGATCCCTGAATTATCGTTCCCGTTTATAGACGAGATACAGATAATCAGTAAAATCAATATGCAGCTCAGTTTCGGTAAAACTTTTGATATAATAACTAATTCAGCTACTGAATGGAATACTATTGTTACTGATCTTATAACAGAATCAAAAACAATTATGACAGGGTTTATAGATAAATACAAAACCTATTTCGATCAATCAGGCTGGGAGCCAGCTAATATCAATATTAATTTAAATGATCTAGAGACACTGAAAGGCGCTTCTAAAGATATAATAAAAAAGATCCAACAACAACTAAAAGAGAACAATATAGATGATACTAATTTAAACGAGTTTTTAGAGGATATAGATAATTTTGATGAAGCGTTAGAGCGATACCAAAACATACAAAAAGATATAAATAAATCATCTAATATAAAAGGTATCAACACCTTAATAAACAAACTCGAGACCCAGATAAAAGCGATAAACGACCCATCACAAAAACTACTGACAGCTAACGAATACATAAAAAAATATAATATCGATATCGATTATAAATATATAAACGATATTATATCTAAAGAGACAATAAACGATAATAAAGTTATAGATAAAATAAATTCTATTAAAACCAAAATCGAATCTTATAGCGATAATAAAAATATTTTTTCTTATATAATAAAACAGTCTGATAGTTTAATCAGTGATACAGAGATCAACGATACAAAACTGGTTGAAGCTCGATATGTTTCTAATACATTCAACGAGACGATAACTAGCTACCCGATCGCTATAAGCGATAACGGACCTACAACAGGACCCACAAATGAAATCATAGCCCAGTATAATCTACCTATTAGCAACACACAAACCGCGTACCCGAAGATAGACTCTTTACCTACTACTACATCAGATCTATGCGGGATACTGATGCTTAATAAATCCTCTATAGAGACAGTAGTACGTTTAAAAGAAGCCTGTAGCGCTAGTACTTATGTTAAGCTTATTGATTATGATAATGATACTGACGACGATCTATTTTATTCTATCAACGGCGAGCTATACCTAAAAGAATCAACAACCAAACATAATACCGCTATTTATCTTGATACTGACCCAGAGATAAAAGAGATAGAACCACATACATTAATCGATCTAATACAAATAGATACCGAAGGTAACGAGTATGTAAATATCAGCTGGAACAATACTGAGATAGAAGCTCTTGAGATAAATATATCAAAAAACGTTAATAACTGGGATATGAAAACCGGTAACACCTACAAACAAATATTTTTGATGAGAGACAATCCCGAAGATAATCCTGATACCTATCTACTAGAGAAAAACAGTTTCAAGCTACCTATAGCAAACGGGTTTTATCATCTACGTATACGAGCGCTTGACGGTGAATACTCAGAAAAGAAACTTATCGCACCGCAACCGATCTATGATACTGTATCACCTATCATCCTAGTACCTGACGAGTTTTTTGTACCTATTTTTAAACCGCTTAAAATAAATACTGATCAAGTCTTCGATGAGAGCAAACTAGAATTTATATGGGAAGGCGATAACGGTACAAAGATCAGTGATACAGAAATCAATTTAAAACCGTTTACCAGTACAGGCTCAAGAGATCTGACACTACAAGCTAAAGACTTATCAGGCAACACCACAGAGAAAAAGATCAAGATAAATGTTTATAGCCCTGAGCTGGATATCATAAAAGATACCGATATTTATGGTTATACAAAACCAAAAACATCAGGTATCCCTATCACTCTATTACGTAACAGGTTCGGGTACTGGCAGAAGATAATAACTAACGATACCGGTACATACCTAACAGACAACACAGGGAAATACACTGTTACCGACCTCAATACCGATAAAGGCGCTATAATCAAAACCGATACCAACGATATCATAGCGTATATAAGGCCTGATACCGGCAGAGTGGTAATAAAAGACCGGTACATCGACCGGTATACTATCGATATTATCTCAGGCGACGAGAACTACCCTATGCGTACGGTCATACTCAACAACGATAAAAAAATCGTTGCTAATATATTCTACGTCGCCGATATCAATACCGATATAACCATAAACAAACAAACCGAGTACGGTGTAAACGTTATGGATACCGACGAAACCGATAACATATACATAAACAGTATCTCAGCTAAAGCAAAAAACTATGCCGGCGGTGTTATCATCCATGACACAACCGACGCTATAGCGCTGATCGATACCACCGGCTCGATATACCTACTCGACCCATCGTACGATATAAAGATAAAAGACCATCTAAACGAGTCAGACCCGGTTATTTACAGCATAACACATAATAGCCGAGCTATCGCTGATATACTTATTAATTCCAATTTCGAAAATATCAATATACTTAATACCGAAACCTGGGCTACGTTAGACGAGTATTTCGTTCTAGAGCAGAAAGATTATAAACGGTATATATCAAGCGATAACTCACCTTTCACAGATATCAATAAAGACCATCCAAACTATAATGCGATAATAAACCTTTTCAACCGTGGTATCATAGAAGGCTACGGAGACGGTAGCTTTAAACCTGACACGCTGATAAGCAGAGCAGAATTCGTTAAAATCGCGCTAGGCGCTACAACATGTTTAGATTGTACTACCCCATCCCAATCAGAGATAAACCGATACGGTTACGAGAAACCGTTCCCTGACGTAACCGATTCTGATTGGCACTATTTTTGTGTCATAAAAGGCAAACACCTTCAAATGATAGAAGGGTACGGTGACGGGCTATTCAAACCACAAAAGAATATATCTAAAGCCGAAGCAGTAGCGGTCCTACTAAGAAAATCCAATTTAGAGCTCTTTGAAGCACCAGAAAACAGTTTCTTTGATGTACCTGATTACGCTTGGTATAAAGACTATATTTATTCAGCTCTCAAATACGGGCTAATCAAAGATACTGTAGGTTTTATCGAGCCTGACCACGAAATAACCAGATCAGAGTTCGCTGAGATGGCGAGTATACTTCTTCGGTACAAAGACTGTAAACTGATAGACACCGACCAAGACCAGATCCCTGATTATTTTGAGATACAGTATAACCTTGATCCTACAGACCCAGAAGATAGTGGTAACGACCCTGACGGCGACGGGTTAAGCAACCTAGAAGAGTTTCAACTTGATCTTGACCCTAACTACAAAAACTCAGCTGATACTATCAATAAACGTAAAGAAAATAATAACAATTCAGGTGATAGTGATACAAATACAACAAATAACGATACACCTGATACCAAAAATAGTACCAATACAGACAACACCGATCAAACAGGTAGTACTAAAGATAATACTAATGCTACCGGTACTACTAAAGATTATACTGAGACTACTAAAGATAATACTCAAACTAATCCTGAGGATAATACTGATACGTCGCCTGTATATATCACAGAAACACTATGTAAAGATATACCTCAAACCTTAAACAATGTTATCTATCTAAACGGATGCCCGTATAAACAGATCAATAGATCCAAATACATAATAGAAGGCGTATATATAGTCCCGGGTGATTTATGTTTTTTTATTGACTTATTAGCTGATATAATACCAGGTGATATAATCAAAGCAGCTATAATGTCGGATACTACTATATTTACTCAATCAGACCAACTTGAAATATGATAAAAAAAATTCTTTTAGTACTACTAATAACAGGGATATTTTATAAAGGGTATTGTCAACAACCTGTAACTGAACCGAGCGACCAAGCTACCAGCAGATGCAGGATCTTATGGGCTGAGATGATAGACCGAATCGATACTGAATGGGAGACCAGTCTAAACAAAGTTTTAAACCAAAAAGCGAATACTTCGTCTTTACTACCCTATATTATCGCTGATTTTAGGACCTATATATGTAAACTAAGAGCAGTATGTATAGACGTAGACTACAGTATCACTGAAGCTACACCTAATAAGAACATAAATATCATCGGCTGTTTTAAAACCCCTAGGCCTATAACCCCTATAAAAGAGTGTTTATCACGTAACCCCGAACAACTAAGACAAGAATCAGAGTTTTGTAACAACACAGTAACAGAAAAAATAGAGCTCGGTAAGATATTTTTAAAATCTGTTATGCGACGTGACGCATACAAGAAGAAGACCGGGTATCTAGTATACCGTTACGAAACACTCATACAAAAAATACATAATAAATTATACGACCATATACGGTTAATGGTATCGTATTTCACGGAATTCATAAGCAGAAGTAAATGCTATCTACAACAATGTGATATACTATAAAAGATACATATTTATCATAGGGATAATAATAATCAGCTTATTGATCTTAAACCCGTCTAGGACGGACGATACCGGTATCACTGATACTGAGCACACTAGCGGCGAACCGATAATACATAGTAGCCCTACCGACACAACCGCGCCAACCGGATGTACACCGGTTAGTTTTAGTAACCTTAAATACCCTGAAGCTAAAATCAAGTATCACACTTATATCAATTGTTTATTTGATAAATCAGTTGAGAGGCTCGAAAAAGGTGCTATCGAATTAAGTGATAAAATCAACTCAGGTAAAACTGTATCACAAACCGAGATAAACAAGCTCTTCAAGGATACTATACTCATAGATAAAACTAATGAAGAATATGAAGGTTTAGCAATAACAGCTCTAACCGCATACGAATCGTATGTTATATATCTAGACACATTATTACTTGATACATTCAAAGTTAAACAAGATATAAAAAATATGTTATTACAAAACCCAAAAAAATACGTAGACTTAAAAGACAAAGAAAAAATATTGCTCCAGAATATCTCTAATAACAAAGGAGAAGATACTTACGCTAAACTAATAGAGACACAAACCTATCTAGAGCTCTATAATATCCTGGGGATAAACCTTGAAGGGCTACCTACCTCGTATAACGCGAGCTTTGCTTCTGATAGTATCTATTTAGAGCTACTCAAAGAAAAAACCAAAGCTTCAAGATCTCTTGATATCGCTCTAAACGCGTATAACGAGCTACGTACGACCTACCCTTTACACCTAAGATACGTCCAGATAATAAAAGACCTAGAAAACTATAGGGACCAGATAAGCAGGTTACGTACACTTGTTGATTGCACCCCGACCAGATTCAAAAAACCTCGTACCAGCAAAGAATGAAAAAATATTTGATCTTAACTATCGGTATACTAATATTTTTAGGTCATACACCTAAAATTTACGCTAATGATTTTAAAGGTATATATATGAGAACTTATAGTAACTACGATAAGATGGTTGAAGATACCGCGCTAAAAACCCTAAAAACCCAAACAGGGTTTTTAAGCGACGATATAAAAGATATCGTTTACGAGGGGCATATAAAAAATAAAGACTATATGTTATGTAAAGATATCTTATCAGGGAAAACAAGTACCACCAATAATAAATCCGCTGTCCTTACCTCAGAAGAACTTAATAACTGTTACGAGAAAATCACTGAAGCTTATACCCTAGAGAAAGATCTATCGTTACTACGGTTCGAGCTCGAACAGGATATCCTACCTACCGAGATATGGTCTAACGGCAGCCTAGACGACTCATCATTCGATTTAGTGGTCGACCTAAATATCATCGATGTGATACTGTTCGGTGAGCACTCAGAAATAATCGGCACAAATAATGCTATAAACGATATCAATGAGCTCATAGCCGATGACACCACCGAAAACACTAATACAACCGGCGCTAGCGCTACAAACATTAGTGATACCAAAGTAACCGGTACTACCGAATCTAATACCACTGGAACCGGTATCAGTACTACCGATACTAATACTCAACCCGGATACTGTAAAGACCCGCTGAGTATCGACGCGGTAATCGATACCAGCAACCTAATAAAAACATCGTCTAGTATCCAAACAGAGAAACAAGCGCTACAGTACGAAAAAGATAACATATACGGCGGTATTTTTAGTAGCCTCGAAACAAAAGATAACCAATGTGAAGGACAACCAGTATACGGGTTCTGTTTACCTGAATACAGTTTCTGCGAGGAACAAAATATCAGCAACGATATATCCAGCGCCAGTTTCTCTATGTGTCTTGACGTAGAGTTCATTATGAACGATTCTGATAGCGAGTACAAAACCCACAGTAACTGTATAGACTGCCATATCACATCTATCAATAAAACACTAAAAAAACTCCTGCAATACAACGTCACAGCAGAAAAAAACACACTACAATCCTGGGAGATCAACCACCAATACACATTCAAACACGGGATCACAGCAGGTTTCACGTTCTGGCTGTTATTCAAACCTATCTGGCAACCAGTAAAAGACACATTCATAGAAGAGCAACCGTTCACCGGTAACGCTCTAAGCTCGATAAGGAAAACACTGACAGCAGACATAAACAAAGCCAAAGGCGACAAAATCTTTGGTATACCTGATCCTGACCGCCAATCAAAGATACTAATCAACAAGACCAAACCCGGCACATCCTTAACCGACCTAATAGATAAAGAAGAAATAAACCAATCCAAAATAAACGAGAAGCTAAAGAACCTACTTGAGAGTAATTACCTCAACTCAAAGATAAGATACACACAAAACTATTTCGAGGCGGTAGAGACGGAGATGCGCAAAATGAACGCATATTTCGCTGCTTTCCAGGAGATGTTTAGGTTGATGGGTAGCGAGGAAGCTAACGGGCTAGTACATAAACTTAAAACCAATATAAATACTGAATGCACACAATAAAAAGATTACTCATTATAGCTATCTTATTAATCCCCTTTCAGAAAGGGTACGCAACGTATAGCGAAACAACAAACGAGATCCTCCGTATAACCAACACACGTATCACCGATATAAAAACCCAAGCTAAAGATATAGGTGTCTTAGGGTGTACCACACACGCGTTCGCTACATGGGTGACACAACTAAAAGATTTCTCTATGGATATAGACGATTTTTTCGTCTCGTTTTATGATATAACATGGGAGACAGAATGCTACCTAGAGGATATATGGGCGATGGAAGATAAACTTGAAGAGATACAAAACACCGCTAGAGCGTTATCGTGTAGTGAGAGCCAAACACTAGACAAGCTAAAAGATCTATATATCCTGCTAGAGATAGATCTAGCTTTAACACGCGCGTTCGGTAGCGACACTATAAACGGTCAAGCCAAAGAAGATATAATCATAGACGGTTATACCGCTAAAGAGTTATTCCTTAACAGGAAAGGGGTTTTCAGTATAAGCTATAAAGATAAACTAGATACAATAGAACAAAACGGGTTCTATAAAAATGTTTATCGTACCCGGCTCGAAAGACAGTATTATTCACCTAAATTCCTATCCAAATCAAAAGATTTCCCTAACGGGTGCGATACTTTTGCCGATATAAAAGATAAATGGTATAACCTAAAAACTAAATGGAAGAATTTGTATAATATGATGATCAAACCAGGTAGTATACTAAAAGACGTGTATAAAGACGCTAAGAGACAAGCTAAAAACTCATCGTATTTATCTAAACTTTTGGGAGGTATTGATCTAGGTATAATACGGTTCGAGATGGCTATCAAAACCAAGAGCAACCAAGGTACAAGTAACAAAGGTATCACTGACCGGCTAACAGATATATGGGATGATATTAAAAGTAACGGGAATAAAATAAGTACCGGGTTTATTAACCTAGGCAAGGAGTTTGTTAAAACTGTGTACCCACAAAACTATAAAGATATAAAACAGATTTATAAAGAGACGGTTATCCCTACACATTCGTATATAATAGAGAAGATAGATAAAGACCAGCTGGCGGTAAACAGAAAGCTAGAAATATCTAAAAAACTCACCGAGTACATACTACTTTTCTCTGAGACTAGTAATCAGACAACAGAGATAATGCAACAAGACCTAATACTTCTAAGTAAATGCCTAAAAAAAGGGTTCACCAGGAACAAAGAAGACCAAAAAAAACTAGGATGTTATATAGATACTGAAGGGGTGCTACAGATGAGTAACGATACGTATTCGTTACCCAATTTTGAAAAATATTTCCATAAATATATTAATAAACAGTGTGGTAGTATACTATCGAAATGCCCGCTCAAGGATTTCGAACTATCAGATTAGTTTATCTTACACCTCATTACACAAAAAGAGTCCACATAGTAGCTATAATCGTCTGAAAATTCTAGAGGTGATAGGTTCTCCTCTCTTTTTTAAACCTAGTCCTTAGCTTTAAGACGTTTAGTGTTTGAATCACTAGGCTTAAGTGGAATAATTTAGATATAAATTATGAAATGGAAGATGAGGAAATATGAGGATAAATAATATAGTTTGATAAAACAAACGTATAATTATTAGTTTCTATACGGTCGGTATAAAGTTGATATAATAGAGGTGGAAATATCCCACGAACGCTGGTATGCCGGTTTTAAGATGATAGCGGAGTATATTCCCACCGGTAGTTTTGGTGCTTTTGATATCAAAAGTACTAAAGATATATTGAGTTTATGATTTTTTTGAAATATAGTTTTTATAATGACTCGCTTTAAATTCCTAAGTTTTTTAGTATATGCACCATAGCTTATATTATTAAATAAAAAAAAGTATTACTTTATATTTTTTCTACACTGAGCCTAGATTTTATAGTTTAAAATATATAAACTTATTCCTTTCAGTATGTAAACTTCTGTATACAATTATGAAATAATCTATCTTACTTAATCAGAAGATCAAAAATATCTTATGTAACATTTTACAAACATATCAACCCAAAAAAAATATATAAAAAAAGTAAATATATAAAAAATATGCTAGAAAACAATAAAAATACATAAGATTTTTTATACAATATAAATCAAATACGTCAAAAACCTATTGACTTCTAAAGTAATTCATAATAGTATGAGTGTGGGAAATTATCTAAAATTCCGTATATCTTAAAAACAAAGCATTATTAAAATATAATCATTTAATAACAAGACATCATGGCTCCACGAATATCCACAAAAGCTTCTCAAGATACCAGAAAAAAGTATGGGGAAGGTAGTTCGCGTAATAATCTAGGTAATGGTAACTATCTTAATGATAACTATCCTAGTGTGGAGTTATCGTCGCAAGAAGAGTATCTACAAAGTTTAGATTTAAATGGGTTTAATGCTAGAGCTATGGGTGTTATTAATAGTGAGCCGGGGCTAGGGGGTTTTGCTGGTAATGATCCTGATATTGGGAGTATCGCTATAGGTGAGTCTATTGATATAAGTAGTGAACCACCAACAGAGGCTGTTAACGATAAAAGGAAAACTCCTAGTGGGATACAGACCAGTAAGATGTCTAGGAACCAAATAAGAAGTGTTGTTGACCAGAGGACTAGTAGTATTAATAGAAATATAGCTAATAGCCCGCAGGGTAGGAGTAATAGCGTGAGGGGTGTAAGTAATACCGGGTTACGTAGAGGTAAAAACGAACTTAGAACCGGTAACACCGGGGCCGGTAACACCGAGCTAGGTAACGCCGGACCAGCAAACACAAGGACCAGTGCACCAAATATTGCAAGTAGGAATAGGATTACCGGTGGTAGCAGAGATACTGTAAGGCGGGACGAGGTATCAAGAAGTGATATTAATAGTTTAGGAAGGGTTGTCAATAGAAGGAGTAGTAGTCCCAGGAATGTATCCAATCGTAATACTGTACAAAGAGGAGATGTGAGTAGGAGAAGAACGACAAGGAATAAGTTAGATAGTAATCGTAATAACCGTCGACGAGAGACAAGGCGAGACTATAAAGAGGAGAATCTATCGTTACCAACCCGGATAGAGTTCCCGGAGGTAAGTATAACAGCCGAAGCTCTAGAGCGAGCGATCGGTCAGATAGATCAGTATGTATTACTAAAGAGGTTAGGCCAAGGCGGGATGGGGCAGGTGTATTTAGCGATGCATAAGGATCTAAAAACAGTATGTGTTATAAAAACTATCTTACGTAAACATAGTGCAGCCCAAGCAAAACAAAGGTTCTTGAAGGAAGCGCAGATAACAGCGCAAGTAACAACAAAGCTACCTAAGAACTCCGGGATAGTTAATGTGGTTGATTACGGGCATAGTAGTGAGCACGGAGATTATCTGGTGATGAATTATGTAGAAGGGTTATCGTTAGGCGAGATACGAAAAGAGTTAGAAGCGAATAATGAGATAGTGCCTGATATAACCGCTATCAACTGGTTATTAGATGCATCGAAAGCTGTATCACTTTTGCATAGTAAAGAGAATAGGATAATCCATCGTGATATCAAGCCGGACAACATAATGTTGAGCAAAAAAGGTCAGATAGTTATATGTGATCTGGGGTTAGCAAAGAAAGTCTCAAAAAGAGGTGAAGAGGAGGAGCTGTATGCTGATAAGCTGGTGATAACCAATAATAAAGAGGAGCTGAGTTTAACGCAAGGCGGGATAGTAGGTACGATAGGGTACGCGTCGCCTGAACAAATCGATAAAAAGTATAGGAAGCATATGGATACAAGGAGTGATATATACTCGTTAGGCGCGACGTTTTATACGTTGTTGACTGGCGAGCGAGTATATCAATCAGAGAATATAATGGGGATGATGATGCAGGTAACAGATATGAAAAAGAAACCTAAAGCGATCCATAGATATAATGCTAATATACATCCTGAACTGGAAAAGGTGATAAACAAGATGATGGAGAAGCGGGTGAGTAAGCGGTACCAAAACATAGAGGAGGTGATAAAGGATCTAGAGGATCTTAAGTTGAAGATGGAGACAGGCGTGTTAGAGTATTACTATAAGAAGAACCCTAAGCTGGTTTTAAGCGTGGTAGGTGGGATAGTGTTAGCAGTATCAGTAGGTGTAACAGCAGTATTGGGTCGCGGGCAAGAGAAAGCACAGACGTTACAAGAGCAAGCGGAGATATACGCAAATGAGGCAGATAAATTGTATAGGGCCGGGATGAGTATCGCTGTGTACCCGCCAAGGGATCTAAAGGAGGCGGATATGAGGAAAAGGGCTGAGCTACTTAAGAAGAGCGTTGAGTTGTATAACAAAAGCAGGAGATTTGATAGTAAACAGAAAGAGAAATACGATAAAGCGTATGTACAGTGGAAGTTGAGTGAGGCGATGGTGCCGATAGCGAAGTTTGAGAGTAGTGATACAAATTATAAAGGAAAAATGAAGGATTTATTAAAATGGTATGACGAGATAAATAAGGAGGTTAAAGTATCAGTAGAGATATTTAAAGAGCTGGAAATTAAATATCCTGATATATTTAAAACTGATGAGAATATTCTATTTTATTTTTTTCATTCTTTGTTTTTAAAATTTAATTCAATAAAAACAAAAAGATGGCTATATAGTTATCTTTATCCTAAAAAGGATGCAACAAGCTTATTTTATGAAAGGGATATAGGAATGAAAGAAATTGTTAAATATTATAATAAATATAAAAAAATATTAGAAGAATTAGTACCACAAAAAAGAATAGATATAGAAAAATTTTATGCAATAATATGTTATTTCTTATCAAAATTAGATAAGGATAGATTAGATAATAATAATGCAAAAAAAATGGCATATGAGGCATACAGAGCTTATTCTAAAGCAATACAATTGTTTGAAAAATGGGGAGGACGGGCAAATTATATACAATCTATGAATATATCAGCTTTATATCATACAGCAGCAAAAAATTTAATAAACATAAATAAAGATCAAAAATATACAAAGAAAATAAAAAAGTATTTGTTAAAAGGTGCTATGTATGGTGCTTATGCATGTAAATATTTAAAAGAAGTGTATAATATAGATCAGATTAATACTTTATATAATAGTTATAGTAACGATTTAGATACATTTAATTTGATATTAAAAGCTATATTAAGGATTAATCCTAAACTAATAAAAGTTAAGAAATATTTAAAGAAATATCCATCAAGTAGAACTATATCTTATAGGGAAGTTGATAGATTTATAGAAGATTTCAAAAGAGAGAATCCTAAATATGATTATGCAAGAAGAGAAAAAGAGAGAAGATAGAATACAAAAATAACGTAAAATTTAGTGTTGTTTATAATATTTCTAAAAAAAAATTAGAATTAATTTGCTTATTTAAAAAAAATTATGATATAATATAAAGAATTTTTTAAAAAAAACCATAACGTAAAAAAAAATGAAAAACAAAAAAATAACAAGTGTATGGAAAATTTCCATTTTACTAAGTATTTCATTTGCTATCTACATTTGCTGGCAAATGAGCTTTAGTTATGTATCAGCTATTAGTAGTGATACAACAGAAACTATGGATTCTGTTATTGTTGATGATATGGGACCTGAGAATGAGTTACTTATTCTTGAACCGATAGAAGAAGAACATGGGATAAATAAAGTATTCAATGAAGATGATACTGATCCTATAGAGAATATCGAAGAAGAAGATAATGAGTCGACAGAAAATATCGAAGAAGAAGATAATGAGTCGACAGAAAATATCGAAGAAGATAATAATGAGTCGAAAGAAAATGTCGATGAAGATAATAATGAATCAACAGAAAACGTCGAAGAAGGAGATAATGAGTCAACAGAAAATATCGAAGAAGGAGATAATGAAAACTTGATTGAACATATTGATATAACAAACAATGATAACAAGATACCTGTATTAGAAGGAGATGACTTAAAAGATAAAGAAAATATTATGGAAAATAAAGATGATATAACTACTGAAGAAGTTAATAAAGAAAACGAGGATAATAATGATAATGATATTTTTTTAAAAAAGCAAAATGTGGATCATGGTATACCTGATCCTCAAGATGAATTAAAAGCTATAGGAGAAAGCATAGTATCTACAGGCACTACAATTAATAATGGAGTTGAAGCTACAGGTAACACAATGACTGTTGAAACAAGTGAATATATAACTGTAGATAAGTCATTTATTGAAACTCCAACAGGTTTTTTAAGGCTTAGGATTGAAGACTTCATAATGCTCTTAGGCACAGTTGCAACTGTTGCTTCTGATAATTTCAATACTGAAGATGATTGTTTTGTGGGTGTAGTTGATAACAAAGTAGTTTTGGACGTATTAGAAGATGGTATTTCATATAGTATAGAAAGTTATGAAATAACCATGGGAGAAAAATATGATATAGATGTAGAGTTTAAAGAAAATACTGATACAACATATACAGCGTATCTATATGTTAATGGAGAGGAACAAGGTTCTGTTACAATACCTAGGATGCCATATACATCTGGTACATTTGGATTAGGTTATCCAGACGGTATGTTTTCTTTAAATGGTGTATACACTACAACTGATAGCGCTTATTCTTTAGGTGGATATGATCCGACACCGCCACAGCGATCAGGTGGAAATGGAGGAGCGAAAGGTATATACTGGAAAGAGGTGGAAAGGCTATCGGAATATATACCATGGGGTGATACTGATGAGCAGGAAGAAGAAGAGGAAGAGCCTGTAAAAGAAACAAAAACTGTATGCCAGGTAGATGAAAATGATCCGGCAGTGCAAGTAGCTATTTTGAATAGTCTAGGAATTGATTGGTCAAAGTTTAATAACGATGAAGACAAAATTACTGATTTTTTAAGTACATTATTTAGCTCACCTAATATATATATCGAAATAAAAGATGGGATAGCGGTATATGAAGGAGAAGATGAAAAAATGCAAACATCATTTTATGATAAAGAAGGTAATATTGTAATATTTGATGTTGATTTGGGTGAAAAATTAAAAGATCAAATTAATCATTGTAATAAAGGTACTAAAGCGCCACTTAATGATATAAAAATAGATTGTTTATTTGAAAAGGTATTAAACAAAGATATTCTAAAATCTATAAAAGACAAAAACAATGATGAGAATTTATTGTGGTATGATATCATTCCATCAGTATTAGATGCTAACTTTAATAAAGGTAATGAACATACTGGTACCCCGGCAAATAAATATCTACAAAAGACAGCACTTGGCAAAGAATGGTTCAAATCTATAGGTTTAGATATAGATGTTTCTACATTAGTGAATCCTACAGCTTTATTAGAATTTATTACTCAAAGTGAAGCTTTTAATGGGCTAACAAATGAACAAGATATGGGATTCAAAAAGAAATATACTGAAATGATGGGTAACGAGATCTCAAAAGTTGAATATGTGAAAACTATGATAGAAGCTACTATGGTTAATACTATAAATGAAAATGATCTTTCTAAATACTATAATCCGGAAAAAGGTAAAATTTTAGATTGTAATGAAAAATCAGATGAGTATACAACAAATGATGCTGTGGTAACTGAAAATCATATTCCAGATTCTGCTATATTCATTGTTAAAGTAAATGGTATATCATATTATGAATATGAAACTACCAATATGTTTACGGGCAAAACCGTACAAATAATAATAGACAAAAAAGATAATATAGAAGAGACGAAAGAAAGATTAGAAAATAATAACCTTACAAAAGAAGAACTAGAGAAACATAGAAAGGAAACAGAAAAAATACTTTTAAATTTGACAAAAGTAAAAGATCAAGAAGGTGATTCAGAAGAGAATAAATATAATTATAATAATAATTCAGATAAAGAAACTAATAATGATGAGAATGAGTATAATGATGAGAATAATGAGGATACTCATGATTATGAAGAAAATGATAATGTATGTGTTGATCAATGTCCTGAAGAATGTCAAATCGCTATAACAATAGACAATAAAACTGAATGTAAGATCTTTAAAAAGTTGTCTAAAGCTTTCTACAGTATATATAATGAGTATAAAAAAGATTCATATATGCAAAGTGCAGAACCTTGGGATATATATAAAAAGGTAATATATAAAGAACTAAAGAAAAATAGTGCTAAAGGTTGTTACGGAACTGACTTAAAAAATAACGAAAAGTTTGAAAAAGAATGGAAGAATATAAACGATTTATTTAACACTTCCGAAGAAGAAGCTTCTTCTAAACTTCAAGCTTCTCTCATAATGCCATCACCAACACCAGTAGATACTAACCCGGAAACAATCCTTAAAAATATCATCAAAGGTTTAGAAGATCTATCAGTGTTACTAGAAAACAACGCTACAGCAGAAAAGATACAAGAGAAAAAAGATGAGGTGATAGGTAATATGAGCTTGATTATACAGATGATAGAGAACGGCGAGAAATATATGGTTGATACTTCTAGTATAGAAGATAAGGTTAGTGAATATAATGAAACCACTTATTTAGCTCCTAACAAAGTAGTGTTCACTTATAGTTTAGATAAATATACACCGCATGTGATGATAAAAGTTAACGACGGTGACTGGCAACAATACAAAACAAGGTATAAAGATGTTGAGGTACCGGCACAAAAACTTGAGCTAGGGTTAAACAGGATATATTTCACCTACACAACAACCAGATACGATACTATTAATAAAGAGGTAACTGTATATAAGATAGATAAAAATATATCTGAATCTCAATTAGAAGAGCTGAGATTGGTGTTCGCTACTCTATCTGATTACGCTGCTAAGAAGATACAGAAATCTAAACTGGAGTCCAATAATCTTAACTTCGATGAAGCTAAAACTGAACTGGATAGAGCGTTAGATTCGTTAGAGCAAGCGTATGAGGTATCGATAGCTTTAGAGAAATGTAGTTTAGTTAGGGCTGATGCTAATACTGTATCAGATATAACAGAATCCCTTAACCTTAATATAGAGAAAGTTAAATTACTACAAAATGATTTAACAGAGCTAGAGACTAATAGGCTTAAATTCGCTGAGTTTGAATCAAATGTTTTGGAAGGCGCTGAAAATATCTTGGATACTGATCTAAGTGAAGAGATAGAAGATAATCTTGAGATAAGCCAAAAAGAGTTTGATGATAATGTGTCTGAGATAACTAGTAACGAAACCTCCGGCCTTAATACATTGCGAGCTATCAAATTTACATATAGATAAATTGGTTAGTTAAAATTTTATATCACATATAAGAGGAGAGTAAAATCTCCTTTTTATGTTTTCTAATTATAGAGAGGAGATTCTCGGTTAAAATCCTCTATAAGTTTATTAATTTTTTCGGTTTCGTTATTGATCCTTATATTATGAGTAGAAATTAAACTCCTTACATATCTATCTTTAGGATTGATCCTTAAGATAGCTTTTAGTATTAAATATAGTTTTTCTGTATCATATTTATATAATGAATACAATAAATCTGTACTCTCTTTTTTAGTTTCTTTTCCTGTTCTTCTATTCTCATAAGCTTCATATAATACTGATTTAAGTATATAATTTTTAGATTTTGCTATATATTGGTTAGTCATTTCCTGATTAAAATTACGTCTTTTCATCATATAAATAAGATTATCTATGCTCCTACTTGCTTTAAAATATATACTAGCAATATCAAAATGTTTTATATAATTTGTATTACCTTTAAGATTTTCTATCATTTTTATAATTTTTTCATAAACTGAAACAGCTTTACCCTCAATATGCAAAGCTTTATCCAAATTCCTCGCTCTCTTATCAAAATCCTTCTCATACAATTTATGATAAGTATCAGCAGCAAACATATTCAACTGTATCTGTACCCCTACAGGTAATTTATTGATCCCTGGTTCCAGGTCTTTATATATATCTAACACCGCGTTAGCGTATCGCTCTGTCCTATCGCTTTTCGCGTATTCTGATTGTGATCTTATATATAGCCCATAGCATAGATAGAATTTAGCTAGTTTATTATCTCTAAACTGATCAAAATACTTTTGCTCTAACTTCCTTAACACGTTAACCATAATATCTATCTTTCTTAGCATATAAGCGTTTTTAGTGTCTCCCTTCTCGGATCCCAGTATCGGTATCACCGCCTCTGTTAATTTTAGCTCCACACATATCTTCTTATATCTCTCCTCTAATAACGGATTAATCTTTTTAGCTTTAGCAAATATTACAGCAGCTTTTTTAAGGTAAGAGATACGGTTATTTATATCTGATCCCTTTAGGTCCTTTAATGGATATAACGGTATACTCATCCCTTTTCTATATAGCCTATCACCTTCTTCCTTATACTTAGAGGTTTTCTTTTGTATGTTGTCTTCTATCCCTTTACCTTTACCTGTTAGTATCGCCACTACACCGATCGATACAGATAATAGTATCCCTCCTATCACACTTAACAACAGCTTAGGGTGCTTCTTATAATAATACCCTAAAACCCCTGTCGTCAGCTTCAGTTTAAGCTCCTCTAAATCACGTATCACCTCCTCTATCTGCTGATACCGTCTCTTGATTTTTTTCTTCATCATCCTCTCTATTATCTTTTCCAGTTCAGGATGTATATCAGGGTTTAACTCAGACAACTTCACAGGTCTTTCTTTCATGTTAGCCACCTTATACATCAACCGCATCGGGTTCTTATCCTCGTAAGGTTTATTACCTGTTAATAGCTCATAAAACGTTGCACCTAACGAGTATATATCACTCCTCGTATCCATATTCTTTCTCTCTTTTGCATCTATTTGCTCCGGTGACGCATACGCTATTGTTCCGACTACACCGCCCTGTGTTAAACTGACATTTTGGTTATCTATCTGTATCTCTTTTATCGCTGCTTCCTGATACTCCTCGTCAGCCTCCCAGTCTTGAGGCACTTTCTTTGCTAACCCTAAATCGCATATCACTATCTTACCCTCTTTAGTTAACATAATATTATCAGGTTTGATATCACGATGCATTATATTATTCTTCTTATCGTGTAGGGATCGTAGCGCTTTAGCTGAATCCAGTAACCAGTTAATAGCTGTTATATCTGATAGCAACTTCTGCTCTTTATTAATCAGTTCACCTATATCCCCTAACGATACACCATCGATAAAATTCATCACCAGATAATCCCCTATCTTCGGTTCAGACCCAAAATTTACTACTTGTACTATCTCCGGATCTGTAAGTGATTCTTTTGATATATTACTACTTATCTGATTAGTTATCCCCGCTGTTATCTGTGCTTCTTTTAGGAACCGTTGTCTTGCGTGTTCTGTGTTAGTTTTACGTAGTATGCTCTTTATGACATACATAGTATTAAGCTCTTTATGTACAGCCAAAAATACTTTGCCCATCCCACCTTCGCCCAGCTTCTTTATCAACACATAATTCCCTATCCGGTTCCTAGGATCCTCTTTCGCTTTGTTGATCTGAGCTTGCGTGATAGTTATATGCGGGAACTCTATATGTACCGGTAATACTAAGTTCTCTCTTTTGAGCTTTTTGGTTGGTTTACTTGTCTTCTCTTTTTTACCATTTATCTTCTCTTTTGGGATTCTCCCTGTTTTCCTCGATTTTATCTTACTTATCCTACTCCTTCGTTTCTTTATTGTACGATTACTTTTATGAGGTTCTTCGTTTATCACTATATTTTTTTCTCTTACATCCTTATCACTCCTTACGTTTGAATTTCCCATAGCTTCATTACCGTATATCTCTTGGTTACTAACAGCTTTATTCATTAAATCTTTTCTTTGTCCGTAATCTACTGTTTGATCAACGGATGATACTACTTCTGATTCCTCGAAGAACGATAGGCCAGTACCTTTTTTTGTCTCTGGCCCCTCGAAGAACGATAGGCCTGTACCTTTTTTTGTCTTTGGTCCCTCGAAGAACGATAGGCCTGTATCTTTTTTTGTCTCTGGCCCCTCGAAGAACGATAGGCCTGTACCTTTTTTTGTCTCTGGCCCCTCGAAGAACGATAGGCCTGTACCTTTTTTTGTCTCTGGCCCCTCGAAGAACGATAGGCCTGTATCTTTTCCCCCGTCTTTATAAGAAGATCCTCCGATATTAGGTATATTACGATTCGTTTTAGGTTTTGATGTTGGTATTCTTGACTGTATTGCGCTACTTGGCTCTTGATCTAAACCCCCTAGAATAAATGATTCATCTATATCAGCTGTATCGAATTGTGATGCGTTGTAATCTATATTGCTCGCTCTGTTATCTGGTACTCCGGCCCTATTATATCCTGGGTTGTATCCTCTGTTGCTATTGAGCGTGGGGTTGTTATTATTATATCCGGTATTACCGGTGTTGCCAGGCAAAATATTATTAACTCTAGTATTAGCATCGTTTCTAATACTACCCGGTATATCCAAACTCTCAAGTTTTTGATCATCTATCCCATCTAAATTTAAGTCAGGTACATTACTAGATCTTAGGTTCTTAGAATTAATTTTCTTTCTTGGGTTACGAGGATTAACCATATTTAATTAATAAGCAATTATAATATGTTTTGGTTTATATAAAGAAAGATTGTTTTTAATCTTCTTTTCAGTATAGATAGTATTATAAATACCGCTTTAAGTCAATCAAATTTGCATGATTTGAATAAATATTTTCTTATATGGGTTTTATTATTATTTTTTTGTATATGAATAGAATAGGAAACAGAATTTTTATTATACGCTATAAGCGATAACCAATATGAAAAAATCCTATTCTATATTTATGATCTCAAAAACGTATAATTATTAGTTTCTATACTGTCGGTATGAAGTTGATATAATAGATTAGGTGGAAATATCCCCCGAACGCTGGTATGCCGGTTTTAAGATGATAGCGGAGTATATTCCCACCGGTAGTTTTGGTGCTTTTGATATCAAAAGTACAAAGAGATATTGATTTTAAAAATTTCAATTTTTTAAAATATAGCTTTTATAAATTTCAATTTTTAAAAATATAGTTTTTTAAATAAAATCCTTTATTGGGTTTTATCGAAAACTGGACTTGACATAAAAATCGCTTTCTAAAGAGGAAAATATCAAAAATAATACACGAATATATAATTTTACACATTGTACTTAAAAAAAATATTTAGAATTATAGATAGATTTTTTATTATTTAACGTTTTTTGTGTATGGTTAAGTATTTGAATTAATGATCCGTAGTGAAATAATCTCGATATTAATTATGGAGTAGACGATGAGAAAATAGGAGGATAAATAATTAAGTTTGGTAAAATAAACGTATAAATAAAAGTTTCCATACGGCCGGTATAAAGTTGATATAATTGTATAGGGGGCCGGGGGAAATATTCCCCGAACGCTGATATGCTTGTTTTATGATGATTGAGGAGTATATTTCCCCCGGTAGTTTTGGTACTTTTGCTATCAAAAGTACAAAAGATTTATTGATTTTATAAATTTCAATTTTTAAAAAAATAGTTTTTTTTAATAAAATCCTTTATTGGGTTTTATCGAAAACTCGACTTGACATAAAAATCGCTTTCTAAAGAGGAAAATATCAAAAATAATACACGAATATATAATTTTACACATTGTACTTAAAAAAAATATTTAGAATTATAGATAGATTTTTTATTATTTAACGTTTTTTGTGTATGGTTAAGTATTTGAATTAATGATCCGTAGTGAAATAATCTCGATATTAATTATGGAGTAGACGATGAGAAAATAGTAGGATAAATAATTAAGTTTGGTAAAATAAACGTATAAGTATAAATAAAGTTTCCATACGGTCGGTATAAAGTTGATATAATTGTATAGGGGTCCGGGGGAAATATTCCCCGAACGCTGATATGCCTGTTTTATGATGATTGAGGAGTATATTTCCCCCGGTAGTTTTGGTACTTTTGATATCAAAAGTACAAAAGATTTATTGATTTTATAAATTTCAATTTTTAAAAAAATAGTTTTTTTTAATAAAATCCTTTATTGGGTTTTATCGAAAACTGGACTTGACATATAAATCGCTTGTTAAACGGAAAAATTCTAAAAATAAAACATAAATGTATAATTTTACACATTGTTTAGAAACTTTTTTACTATAAAATATAAGTTAAAGTTCCATTTTTATTATTTAACTTTTTTCATCTATGAAAAAACTTAAAACTCTGATTGTCGTAATGTTGACAATCACAATGTTGGCTCCGCAGCTAGTGGGAGCTAAAGACCAAACATCACCGGCTGATCTAGGGCAACCTAGTGTCAAAAAACTAACACTAGAGCCAGAAACATCAAAGGCAACAGAAACACAAAAAGAAAAACAAACATCAAAAGAAAGAGAAACACAAAAAGAAAAAAAGAAAAAGCTTATCACATCACCTGCTATCCAGAAGTATGAGATTTTTAAAAGGGATTATGAGTTTGATAAAGATAATGCTATTGAGGCTTTTTGGGGTGATGTAACAGATAAAGAGTTGGTGGAGATCTTAAAGTATATGGATAAGAAAGGAGAAGAAGATAAACAAAGAGAGCTAACAGGTTCTGATTCGTTTTGGGAGGAAGCTGAGCAAATAATGGGAGAAATAGAAAAATTAAGTGAAGAAGAGCTTATGGAAAAAGAATTAGAAAAGAATAGGCCTAGATTCGATAATAAAATGGAAGAGGTAAATAAAAGACATAATAGAATTAATCAGATTATGAAAAAAAATATAAGTAAAAATTCAACAGATCAAGGTAAAGGAGATGGGAATACTCTTAAATATAATCATCTAAAAGTTTTTGCAGTTAAGGGGGATATACTTCTGGGTGATAATGAAGGTAAATCTATCCAAGGAGATGTAAACCATGCTGGCATATATAATGGAGAAGCTTCTAAATATAATGGTAATGTTATTTTAAGTGCTCAACCTGATTTAGGTGTTTTAATGGAATCTGTTGACAAATGGGCTAAAGAAAATGATACTGTGTATATAGTGACTGTAGCAGGTTTATCAATAGAAAGTAAAGCTGAAGCTTATGATACTGTGGCAGCAGTAGCAGAAATAGGAGAAAACTATACTGTTTGGACTCTTAAATATACAACTGAAGATTGGTATTGCTCAAAGATACCTTGGTACGGATATAATAATATAGAGGAACCTGTAGATATAGATTCAAATGGTGGACCTCATGTAAGACCTACTGATATACTTAGTGATGATGATATAAAAATTGTAGCAATATTTTATTAATAAATATATATGACTAAATCAAGAATTCTCTCAAAATTAATATTATTTTTAATTTCCCCTATCTTACTTGTTGGTTGTACTTATAATAATATAAATGATAATAAAAATGCTAAATATGAATTATATTTTCAAAATGCAAATAAACTTGGATATACGAAAATATATGATAAATTTAATATAAGTGAAATAAAATATGTTGATTATAAGAATTTTTTTAAGTTAGGGACAAGTGATATGGCAATAAATGATAAAGGGGTATTATATCATGGGATATGTAAGAACGTTAATTTGAATACATTATTGAAAAAGATATATATGGTAAAAGGAGATAAAAAGATAGGAGAGATAGAAACACCTGATTTTTGTCCGTCAGAAATGTTTATCGATAGGAATATATTATATGTATTTTATATAACTTGGTTTAAAGGTACAAGACCGGATGGCGGTTTATTAACAATAATAGATACTAACACAAACAAAGTTATTGATAATAAAAGAATTTTTGGAGCTTTACAGGATCCTCCTAAAATATATAAGGATAAAATTTATTTTATATTAAAAAACGCAAATGAATTAGGATATAAAGAATATTCAGATAATTATTTGGTAAGTATCGATAGGGAAACTTATAACATAGAAAAATTGTATGATATACCATGGATACTGGATTTTGATATATATGAAGATCATATATATATGATAAGGTATGTTGAAGTGAGTAAAGAAAAAGAATTGTTTTATTTAATTAAAACCGATATGGAAGGTAATGAGATAAGTCAAAAAAAGATTGATTATGATACAACAAATATCGTAATAAAGGATGATGGAATAGCGTATTTTTATAATGATTTTAATGAATCTTCAATATATATACATGATATAAAAGAAGAAAAACTAATAAAAGAGATAAAAGATTTTGGATTAGTCCATAATATAGAGTTTATAGATAATTTATTATTTATAGCTAAATATCATGGAAATAATATATTAGTAATCAATAGAGATAATTTTGAGGTAGTAAAAGAGATAGAGCTACCTGATGATGTTAGGTTATTCGATCTAAAAGTAAAGAAAGCAGAGTAAATATTTCTAAAGAGGAGGCAGGAGTGTCTCCTCTTTTTTTTAGTCTAAAACTTAAGGTGTTTATTGTATAGGAACTACCGGGTTTAAGTGGAATAATTTAGATATAAATTATGAAATGGAAGATGAGAAAATAGGAGGATAAAAAATATAGTTTGATAAAATAAACGTATAATTATTAGTTTCTATACGGTCGGTATGAAGTTGATATAATAGATTAGGTGGATATATCCTCCGAACGCTGATATGCCGGTTTTAAGATGATAGCGGAGTATATTTCCCCCGGTAGTTTTGGTACTTTTGCTATCAAAAGTACCAAAGCTATATTGAGTTTATGAATTTCAATTTTTTAAAATATAGCTTTTATAAATTTTAATTTTTTAAAATATAGCTTTTTAAATAAAATCCTTTATTGGGTTTTATCGAAAACTGGACTTGACATAAAAATCGCTTGAGAAAGGGAAAAATTCTAAAAATAATACATAAATGTATAATTTTACACATTGTTTAGAAACTTTTTTACTATAAAATATAAGTTAAAGTTCCATTTTTATTATTTAACTTTTTTCATCTATGAAAAAACTAAAAAACCTGATTGTCGTAATGCTGACGATCACAATGTTGGCTCCGGAGCTAGTGGGCGCTAAAGACCAAACATCACCGGCTGATCTCGGGCAACCTAGTGTCAAAAAACTAACACTAGAGCCAGAAACATCAAAGGCAACAGAAACACAAAAAGAAAAACAAACATCAAAAGAAAGAGAAACACAAACAGAAAAACAAAAAGAAAAACAAACATCAAAAGAAAGAGAAACACAAAAAGAAAAAAAGAAAAAGCTTATCACATCACCTGCTATCCAGAAGTATGAGATTTTTAAAAGGGATTATGAGTTTGATAAAGATAATGCTATTCAGGCTTTTTGGGGTGATGTAACAGATAAAGAGTTGGTGGAGATCTTAAAGTATATGGATAAGAAAGGAGAAGATAAGGGAAGAGTATTAACAGGCGCAGTACTATTTTGGGAAGAATTAGAGGGGAAAATAGAGAAATTAGAAAATAAAAAATCTAAAAAGGAAAGGGAATCTCTAGAATTACAATTTACTTTGGAATACAACAATGAAAGGATTGTTTTAGAAGAGAGAGATAGAAGGATGAGTAAACTAGTGACAAAAACACTTAGTAAGTCAGGGTGTAAAACTATTGGATTGAATTGTGGCCCTGGTGATGGTAATAAGTTAGACTATAAAAAACTTAATAAATACGCAGTTAAAGGAGATATACTTCTTGCTGATAATGATGGATGGGTTTTGCAAGGTGGGGTTAATCATGCTGGTATATATGATGGGAATGCCACTTCAGATAATAATAAAGTTATTCTAAGTGCACAACCTTTTAAAGGAGTTTTAATAGAATCAACAGAAGAATGGGCTAGAGATTATAATTATTCTCATATATTAACAGTAAAGAGTTTAACTGATGAAGAGAAATCTGAAGCTTATGATACTGTAGCTGAAGTAGCAGAAATTGGAGAATGGTATAATCCTATAGCATTTAAAAATGATAGTAATAACTGGTATTGTTCTAAAATTCCATGGTATGCTTATTACAACATGGATAAACACATAGATATAGATCAAAATAGTGATTTTCTTGTAACACCTTCTGATATATTTAGCGATGACAATATAGAAGTAGTAAAAACTATTGATTAATAATTTAAATATGATTAACCCAAAAAATTTCTCTAAAACAATATTCCTTTTGATTATTTCAGTAATATTATTTGCTTGTTCATTTAAGGATAATGATATTAATGATAATAGAAAAGCTAAATATGAATTATACTTTCAAAATGCAAATAAACTTGGATATATAAAAATATACGATAATTTTGATATAGATGCTGTAAAGAATATAAGCTATAACCTACCTTTTAGCCTAGGGACAAGAGACATGGAGATAAGTAGTAATGGTAATATGTATCAGGCTATATGTAAAAACGTTAATTGGAATACATTATTGAAAAAGATATATATGGTAAAAGGAGATGCAAAGATAGGAGAGATAGAAACACCTGATGATTGTCCGTCAGAAATGTTTATGGATGGGAATATATTATATGTATTTTATATAACATGGTTTAAAGGGACAAGACCTGATGGAGGTTTATTAACAATAATAGATACAAATACAAATAAAGTAATAGATAATAAAAGAGTTTTTGGTACTTTAGATAGAAGACCAAAGATATATAATGACAAGATATATTTAATATTAAATAATGCTAATAAATTAGGCTATAAAGAGTATACAAACAAGTATATGATAGAAATAGATAGAGAAACATACGAGTTTAAGAAGTTATTTGATTTAGAGAATATAATAGATTTTGATATATATGAAGATCATATGTATATGATAAGAGCTATTCAAATAAGTAGAGGTAAAGAATTATTCTATCTTGTAAAGAGCGATATGGAAGGCAATGAAATAACTCAAAAAAAGATAGATTATGAAGTAACTAGTATAGAAATACAAGATGATGGTATAGCTTACATGTATAACCAGTATGTAAATTCCCCATTTTATATTTATGATCTCAAAGAAGATAAGTTAATAAAAGAGATAAAAGATTTTGGTGTAGTAAGAAATATAGAGTTTATAGATAATCTGATATTTGTGCCGGGGTATAAAGGTAATAATATATTAATAATCGATAGAGATAATTTTGAGGTAGTAAAAGAGATAGAGCTACCTGATGATGTTAGGTTATTCGATATAAAAGTAAAGAAAGCAGAGTAGAAAAACTTTAAAGAGGAGGCAGGAGTGTCTCCTCTTTTTCTTTAGTCTAAAACTTAAGGTGTTTATTGTATAGGAACTACCTGGCTTAAGTGTAATAATTTAGATATAAATTATGAAATGGAAGATGAGAAAATAGGAGAATAAAAAATATAGTTTGATAAAATAAAAGTATAATTATTAGTTTCTATACGTTCGGTATAAAGTTGATATAATAGAGGAGGAAATATCCCACGAACGCTGATATACCGGTTTTAAGATGATAGCGGAGTATATTCCCACCGGTAGTTTTGGTGCTTTTGCTATCAAAAGTACAAAAGATTTATTGATTTTATAAATTTCAATTTTTAAAAAAATAGTTTTTTTTAATAAAATCCTTTATTGGGTTTTATCGAAAACTGGACTTGACATATAAATCGCTTTCTAAAGAGGAAAATATCAAAAATAATACACGAATATATAATTTTACACATTGTACTTAAAAAAAATATTTAGAATTATAGATAGATTTTTTATTATTTAACGTTTTTTGTGTATGGTTAAGTATTTGAATTAATGATCCGTAGTGAAATAATCTCGATATTAATTATGGAGTATACGATGAGAAAATAGTAGGATAAATAATTAAGTTTGGTAAAATAAACGTATAAGTATAAATAAAGTTTCCATACGGTCGGTATAAAGTTGATATAATTGTATAGGGGTCCGGGGGAAATATTCCCCGAACGCTGATATACCGGTTTTATGATGATTGAGGAGTATATTTCCCCCGGTAGTTTTGGTACTTTTGCTATCAAAAGTACAAAAGATTTATTGATTTTATAAATTTCAATTTTTAAAAAAATAGTTTTTTTTAATAAAATCCTCTATTGGGTTTTATCGAAAACTGGACTTGACATATAAATCGCTTGTTAAACGGAAAAATTCTAAAAATAAAACATAAATGTATAATTTTACACATTGTTTAGAAACTTTTTTACTATAAAATATAAGTTAAAGTTCCATTTTTATTTCTTAACTTTTTTCATCTATGAAAAAAATTAAAACTCTGATTGTCGTAATGCTGACGATCACAATGTTGGCTCCGAAGCTAGTGGGAGCTAAAGACCAAACATCACCGGCTGATCTCGGGCAACCTAGTGTCAAAAAACAAACACTAGAGCCAGAAACATCAAAGGCAACAGAAACATCAAAAGAAAAACAAACACAAAAAGAAAAACAAAAAACAGAAGAAAAACAAACATCAAAAGAAAGAGAAACACAAAAAGAAAAAAAGAAAAAGCTTATCACATCACCTGCTATCCAGAAGTATGAGATTTTTAAAAGGGATTATGAGTTTGATAAAGATAATGCTATCGAGGCTTTTTGGGGTGATGTAACAGATAAAGAGTTGGTGGAGATACTTAAATTCATGGATAAGAAAGGAGAAGAAGATAAACAAAGAGAGCTAACAGGTTCTGATTCGTTTTGGGAGGAAGCTGAGCAAATAATGGGAGAAATAGAAAAATTAAGTGAAGAAGAGCTTATGGAAAAAGAATTAGAAAAGAATAGGCCTAGATTCGATAATAAAATGGAAGAGGTAAATAAAAGACATAATAGAATTAATCAGATTATGGGAAAAAATATAAGTAAAAATTCAACAGATCAAGGTAAAGGAGATGGGAATACTCTTAAATATAATCATCTAAAAGTTTTTGCAGTTAAGGGGGATATACTTTTGGGTGATAATGAAGGGAAAGCTATGCAAGGAGATATAAACCATGCAGGCATGTATGATGGTGAAGCTTCTAGAAAGATGCAGGATGTTATTTTAAGTGCACAACCTAATTCAGGTGTTTTAATGGAATCTGTAGACAAATGGGCAAAAGAAAATGATACTGTGTATATAGTGACTGTAGCAGGTTTATCAATAGAAAGTAAAGCTGAAGCTTATGATACTGTGGCAGCAGTAGCAGAAATAGGAGAAAACTATACTGTTTGGACTCTTAAATATACAACTGAAGATTGGTATTGCTCAAAGATACCTTCAGGAAGAATTACTTTGAATTAACTTAAAAATTAAAAAAATATAAAATTTTTTTTATTTTTTACGTTAATTCATCTTCCACTCCATAATTTCTTTGAAATTATTTCGTTTCAGACCAGTAATTCAAATACTTAATGGTACGGATATAATAATATAGAGGAACCAGTAGATATAGATTCAAATGGTGGACCTCATGTAAGACCTACTGATATACTTAGTGATGATGATATAAAAATTGTAGCAATATTTTATTAATAAATATATATGACTAAATCAAGAATTCTCTCAAAATTAATATTATTTTTAATTTCCCCTATCTTACTTGTTGGTTGTACTTATAATAATATAAATGATAATAAAAATGCTAAATATGAACTATATTTCCAAAATTCAAATAAACTTGGATATATGAAAATATATGATAGTTTTAATACAAGTGAAATAAAATATGTAGATTATAAGAATTTTTTTAAGTTAGGGACAAGAGATACTACCATAAACAAAAAAGGGGTTTTATATCATGGTATATGCAAGAATATGAGTTTGGGAACATTATTGAAAAAAATATATATAGTGAATGGAGATAAAAAAGTAGGAGAGATTGAAACTCCTGATGATTGTCCATCTGAATTTATTATAAATAAAGATATATTGTATGTTTTTTATGCTACTTGGTTAAGTCCCTATAGACCAGAAGGGGGATTATTAACACTGATAGATACCAATACAAATAAAGTAATAGATAATAAAAGGGTATTTGGATCTTTACAGGATCCAGCAAAAAAATACAAGGATAAGATATATATGATACTTAGAAGTGCAAATAAAATAGGGTATAAAGAGTATTCAGATTCATATTTAGCAACTATAGATAGAAATACTCACGAGATAAAAAAATTGTTTGATACACCTGATATTCTGGATTTTCATATATATAAAGATCATATATATATGATAAGGTATGTTGAAGTGAGTAAAGAAAAAGAATTGTTTTATCTTGTTAAAACTGATATGGAAGGCAATGAGATAAGTCAAAAGAAGATAGATTATGATATAACAAATATAGAAATAAATGATAATGGAATTGCATATTTTTTTAGTGATTATAGTGAGACAACATCAGTATATATACATGATATAAAAGAGAATAAACTATTAAAAGAGATAAAAGATTTTGGTGTAGTAAGGAATATAGAGTTTATAGATAATCTGCTATTTATCCCGGGTTATAAAGGGAATAATATATTAGTAATCAATAGAGATAATCTTGAGGTTATTAAAGAGATAGATCTGCCTGATGATGTTAGGTTGTTCGATATAAAAGTAAAGAAAGCAGAGTAAATATTTAAAAGAGGAGACAGGAGTGTCTCCTCTTTTTCTTTAGTCTAAGTTTTAAGGTGTTTATTGTATAGGAACTACCGGGCTTAAGTGGAATAATTTAGATATAAATTATGAAATGGAAGATGAGGAAATAGGAGAATAAAAAATATAGTTTGATAAAACAAACGTATAATTATTAGTTTCCTGAGTTCCGCACAAGCTAAAATCTAGAAATAAAAATGGCTTGCATAAGGGGTTAATAGTTGGTTAATTTTGAAAAATGGGTGTTGCAAGTTAGAATAGAGTTATGTTTGTAAGAAAAATTAAAAATAGAAGCGGGAGTCAAAGTGTTCAAGTAATATCGAAAAAGGATAGAAAATATAAAGTTATAAAAAGTTTTGGATCATCATTTGACTTAAATAAAATACAAGAATTAGAAAAAGAAGCAGAAATTTTTATTTCAAATTTAGAAAAAAATAATAAGAATCAAATTCCATTATTTCCAGTTGAACATAAAGAAGATTCTTTCATTAAAGCTTTTATAAAAGGAGTTAAGAGTAGTGATGTCATAAATATCGGTCCCGAATTGATACTAGGCAAAATATTTGATTCAATAGGTTTAAATAAAATTGAAGAACCTATTTTTCGGCATATCGTATTGGCAAGATTGACTTATCCAGTTAGTAAACTTCGAACAACGGAATATTTGTTGCAACACCAAAACATCAGCATAGATGTAGATAAAATTTATCGTTTTCTCGATAAATTCCACAAAGAATACAAAGAGAAAATTGAAAAAATAGTTTATGAACACAGCAAGAAAATATTGGGAGAAATTCGGATAGTATTTTATGATATGACAACACTGTATTTTGAAGCAGAAAATGAGGATGATTTGAGAAAAATAGGATTTTCAAAAGATGGGAAATTTCAATGTCCACAAATTATGTTAGGGCTTTTGGTGGGAGAAAATGGGTATCCGATTGGATATGATATTTTTGAAGGAAACACTTTTGAAGGACATACAATGATCCCAGCCATTCAAAAAATACAAAAGAAGTATAATTTACCTAAGCCAATAATTATTGCTGATAGTGGTCTACTGTCTAAAGACAACCTTGAACAACTTAAGAAGAAAGAGTACGAATTTATTCTTAGCGCTAGAATTAAAAACGAAACAGATCAAATAAAGAAAGAAATATTAGAAAAAAGCCAAACCATAACCAATGGTCAAAGTATTCGGATTACTAAATCAGATAGAAATATTTTGATCATTAGTTATTCAGAAAAACGAGCAAAAAAAGATGCTCATAATAGAGAGAAAGGGATTAATCGACTTAAGAAAAAAATTACAGGAGGAAAGCTTACAAAATCTAGCATTAATAACCGCGGATATAATAAATATCTTCATATGGAAGGAGAAACTAAAGTGACTTTAGATGATGAAAAAATTGAACTTGATAAAGCCTGGGATGGACTAAAAGGCTATTTAACTAATTCAAAAATACTTTCAAATGATGAAATTATTGCAAATTACAAACATCTTTGGAAAATAGAAAAGGCTTTCAGGATTTCTAAATCTGACCTTAGAATACGACCTATATTTCATAGAAAAAGAGATAGAATTGAAGCTCATTTAACAATTGCCTTTGCTGCTTATGCTGTTTACAAAGAACTCGAAAGGCTTCTAGAAATCAACAAATTAAACATTTCTCCAGCTAAAGCTATTGAGCTAACTAAAACTATTTTTCAAATAACACTTACACTGCCTAAATCAAAAGAAAAATATACCTCTATTTTGGAGCCTTCACTAATCCAAAAAAGACTCATTAATTTATAATTCTTGTGGGTGTTGCATTGCGGAACTCAGGAGGAAATAGGAGAATAAATAATATAGTTTGATAAAACAAACGTATAATTATTAGTTTCTATACTGTCGGTATGAAGTTGATATAATAGAGATGGAAATATTCCCCGAACGCTGATATGCCTGTTTTATGATGATTGAGGAGCATATTTCTCCCGGTAGTTTTGGTACTTTTGCTATCAAAAGTACAAAAGATTTATTGATTTTATAAATTTCAATTTTTAAAAAAATAGTTTTTTTTAATAAAATCCTTTATTGGGTTTTATCGAAAACTGGACTTGACATAAAAATCGCTTGAGAAAGGGAAAAACAACAAAAATAATACACGAATGTATAATTTTACACATTGTTTAGAAACTTTTTTACTATAAAATATAAGTTAAAGTTCCATTTTTATTATTTAACTTTTTTCATCTATGAAAAAACTTAAAACTCTGATTGTCGTAATGCTGACGATCACAATGTTGGCTCCGAAGCTAGTGGGCGCTAAAGACCAAACATCACTGGCTGATCTCGGGCAACCTAGTGTCAAAAAACAAACACTAGAGCCAGAAAGATCAAAGGCATCAGAAACATCAAAAGAAAAACAAACACAAAAAGAAAAACAAACACAAAAAGAAAAACAAAAAACAGAAGAAAAACAAACATCAAAAGAAAGAGAAACACAAAAAGAAAAAAAGAAAAAGCTTATCACATCACCTGCTATCCAGAAGTATGAGATTTTTAAAAGGAACTATGAATTTGATAAAGATAATGCTATTGAAGCTTTTTGGGGTGATGTAACAGACGAAGAGTTAGTGGAGATACTTAAATTCATGGATAAGAAAGGAGAAGAAGATAAACAAAGAGAGCTAACAGGTTCTGATTCGTTTTGGGAGGAAGGTGAACAGGTAATGAAAAAATTAGAGGAGTTACCAGAAGAAGAAGCTCATGCGGAACTAGAGAAACTTAACCCTGAGATAAATAAGAAAATGGAGATAATAAACAAAAGATTTCATAGAATAAATACAATCTTATATGGTAAAAATGGGATAAAAGAGCGAGGCTGGGGAGGAGGCAATGGTGGAGGTAATTCATTTAGCTATGCAGATCTAGAAGATGATGATATAGTTAAAGGGGATATAGTGTTTGGTGATCAATCAGGTGATGAAATATATGGTGAGATAACACACGTTGGTTTATATGATGGTGAAGCTTCACAAACTAATACAGATGTTATATTAAGTGCATTACCTGATAATGGGGTATTAAAAGAAAATACTGAAGATTGGTCAAGATATTATGATTATGTATATATATCAACAGTAAAAGGTTTAACAGATGAAGAAAAAGCTGAAGCTTATGATACTGTGGCTGCTGTAGCTGATATAGGAGAAAAGTATTCAGTATTAGCGAGTAAAGAAGAAACAGATGCGTGGTATTGTTCTAAAATACCATGGTACGGATACAAAAATGCTTCAAATTCAGTAGATTTAGATATGGATGGAGGACCGAAAGTAACACCGGAAGATATATTTGCTAATAAAAATAAGATTAAACATATAAGAATATTCAATTAAAAAAAACTCTATGAACTTTATAAAAAAAACATTGATTCTGACATTGTTGGTAACAATGAGTGGATGTATACTAAATGATAACAAAGAAGCCAAATATGAATTATATTTTCAAAATAGATCTAAACTAGGATACATGGAAATATATGACAATTTAGATACAAGTAAGATCAAATATGTTGATTATAAAAAAGATTTTAAAGTAGGTGTATCAGAGATAGAAATATCAAACAATAAGTTATATCTTTCAGCTAATAGGAATGTAAGTATTAATAGATTATTAAACAATCTATATGTAATAAATGGAGATGAAAAAAAAGAGGAGATAGAATTACCTGAGACAGGACCTGAAGAGATGTTTATTGATAATAATAAATTATATGTGTTTTATGCAACATTTTTTAGTGCATATAGACCGGATGGCGGATTGTTAACAGTGATAGATACAGATACTAACAAAGTAATAGATAATAAAAGAGTATTTGGTAGTTTACAAGATCCTCCAAAAGTTTATAAAGATAAAATATATATGATACTGAAAATAGCTAATGAGTTAGGGTATAAAGAGTATTCAGATTCATATTTAGCAAGTATAGATAGAAATACTCACGAGATAAAAAAAATGTTTGATACGCCTGATATTCTGGATTTTGATATATATGAAGATCATATATATATGATAAGGTATGTAAAAATAAGTAAAGAAAAAGAATTATTTTATTTAATTAAAACAGATTTTGAAGGTAATGAGATAAGTCAAAAAAAGATTGATTATGATACAACAAATATTGTAATAAAGGATGATGGGATAGCATATTTTTATAATGACTATAATAGGTCAACATCAGTATATATTTATGATCTTAAAGAAGACAAACTAATAAAAGAGATAAAAGATTTTGGGTTAGTCCATAATATAGAGTTTATAGATAATCTGCTATTTATCCCGGGGTATAAAGGTAATAATATATTAATAATCGATAGAGATAATTTTGAGGTAGTAAAAGAGATAGAGCTACCTGATGATGTTAGGTTATTCGATATAAAAGTAAAGAAAGCAGAGTAGAAAAACTTTAAAGAGGAGGCAGGAGTGTCTCCTCTTTTTCTTTAGTCTAAAACTTAAGGTGTTTATTGTATAGGAACTACCGGGCTTAAGTGGAATAATTTAGATATAAATTATGAAATGGAAGATGAGGAAATAGGAGAATAAATAATATAGTTTGATAAAACAAACGTATAATTATTAGTTTCTATACTGTCGGTATGAAGTTGATATAATAGAGATGGAAATATCCCACGAACGCTGATATGCCGGTTTTAAGATGATAGCGGAGTATATTTCCACCGGTAGTTTTGGTGCTTTTGCTATCAAAAGTACAAAAGATATATTGAGTTTATTAATTTTTTGAAATATAGTTTTTATAATAACTCGCTTTAAATTCCTAAGTTTTTTAGTATATGCACCATAGCTTATATTATTAAATAAAAAAAAGTATTACTTTATATTTTTTCTACACTGAGCCTAGATTTTATAGTTTAAAATATATAAACTTATTCCTTTCAGTATGTAAACTTCTGTATACAATTATGAAATAATCTATCTTACTTAATCAGAAGATCAAAAATATCTTATGTAACATTTTACAAACATATCAACCCAAAAAAAATATATAAAAAAAGTAAATATATAAAAAATATGCTAGAAAACAATAAAAATACATAAGATTTTTTATACAATATAAATCAAATACGTCAAAAACCTATTGACTTCTAAAGTAATTCATAATAGTATGAGTGTGGGAAATTATCTAAAATTCCGTATATCTTAAAAACAAAGCATTATTAAAATATAATCATTTAATAACAAGACATCATGGCTCCACGAATATCCACAAAAGCTTCTCACGATACCAGAAAAAAGTATGGGGAAGGTAGTTCGCGTAATAATCTAGGTAATGGTAACTATCTTAATGATAACTATCCTAGTGTGGAGTTATCGTCGCAAGAAGAGTATCTACAAAGTTTAGATTTAAATGGGTTTAATGCTAGAGCTATGGGTGTTATTAATAGTGAGCCGGGGCTAGGGGGTTTTGCTGGTAATGATCCTGATATTGGGAGTATCGCTATAGGTGAGTCTATTGATATAAGTAGTGAACCACCAACAGAGGCTGTTAACGATAAAAGGAAAACTCCTAGTGGGATACAGACCAGTAAGATGTCTAGGAACCAAATAAAAAGTGTTGTTGACCAGAGGACTAGTAGTACTAATAGAAATATAGCTAATAGCCCGCAGGGTAGGAGTAATAGCGTGAGGGGTGTAAGTAATACTGGGTTACGTAGAGGTAAAAACGAACTTAGAACCGGTAACACCGGGGCCGGTAACACAAGCCCAGGTACCCCAGTTATAGAAAGTAGGAATAGGATTACCGGTGGTAGCAGAGATACTGTAAGGCGGGACGAGGTATCAAGAAGTGATATTAATAGTTTAGGAAGGGTTGTCAATAGAAGGAGTAGTAGTCCCAGGAATGTATCCAATCGTAATACTGTACAAAGAGGAGGTGTGAGTAGGAGAAGAACGACAAGGAATAAGTTAGATAGTAATCGTAATAACCGTCGACGAGAGACAAGGCGAGACTATAAAGAGGAGAATCTATCGTTACCAACCCGGATAGAGTTCCCGGAGGTAAGTATAACAGCCGAAGCTCTAGAGCGAGCGATCGGTCAGATAGATCAGTATGTATTACTAAAGAGGTTAGGACAAGGCGGGATGGGGCAGGTGTATTTAGCGATGCATAAGGATCTAAAAACAGTATGTGTTATAAAAACTATCTTACGTAAACATAGTTCAGCCCAAGCAAAACAAAGGTTCTTGAAGGAAGCGCAGATAACAGCGCAGGTAACAACAAAGCTACCTAAGAACTCCGGGATAGTTAATGTGGTTGATTACGGGCATAGTAGTGAGCACGGAGATTATCTGGTGATGAATTATGTAGAAGGTTTATCGTTAGGCGAGATACGAAAAGAGTTAGAAGCGAATAATGAGATAGTGCCTGATATAACCGCTATCAACTGGTTATTGGATGCATCGAAAGCTGTATCACATTTGCATAGTAAAGAGAATAGGATAATCCATCGTGATATCAAGCCGGACAACATAATGTTGAGCAAAAAAGGTCAGATAGTGATATGTGATCTGGGGTTAGCAAAGAAAGTCTCAAAAAGAGGTGAAGAGGAGGAGCTGTATGCTGATAAGCTGGTGATAACCGATAATAAAGAGGAGCTGAGTTTAACGCAAGGCGGGATAGTAGGTACGATAGGGTACGCGTCGCCTGAACAAATCGATAAAAAGTATAGGAAGCATATGGATACAAGGAGTGATATATACTCGTTAGGCGCGACGTTTTATACGTTGTTGACAGGCGAGCGAGTATATCAATCAGAGAATATAATGGGGATGATGATGCAGGTAACAGATATGAAGAAACGCCCTAAAGCGATCCATAGATATAATGCTAATATACATCCTGAACTGGAAAGGGTGATAAACAAGATGATGGAGAAGCGGGTGAGTAAGCGGTACCAAAACATAGAGGAGGTGATAAAGGATCTAGAGGATCTTAAGCTGAAGATGGAGACAGGCGTGCTAGAGTATTATTATAAGAAGAACCCTAAGCTGGTTTTAAGCGTGGTAGGTGGGATAGTGTTAGCAGTATCAGTAGGGGTAACAGCTGTATTGGGTAGCGGGCAAGAGAAAGCGCAGACGTTACAAGAGCAAGCGGAGATATACGCAAATGAGGCAGATAAATTGTATAGGGCCGGGATGAGTATCGCTGTGTACCCGCCAAGGGATCTAAAGGAGGCGGATATGAGGAAAAGGGCTGAGCTACTTAAGAAGAGTGTTGAGTTGTATAACAAAAGCAGGAGATTTGATAGTAAACAGAAAGAGAAATACGATAAAGCGTATGTACAGTGGAAGTTGAGTGAGGCGATGGTGCCGATAGCGAAGTTTGAGAGTAGTGATAAGAATTATAAAGGAAGTACAGAATATTTATATGATAAGTATGATAAAATACATAAAGAGATGAAAGGGTATCTGTTAATACTTAAAGAGATAGAAAAAAGGTATCCTGATATATTTAAAACTGATGATAATATACAATTTTGTTTGTTTCATTTGTTAGATTTAAAAAGATATTCGATAAAATTTAAATTTTATTTGTATAGAAACATAAAAATAAAAAAAGATCAAACAAGTTTAGTACATGAACAAGGTAAAAGCATAGAAGATATTTTGAGTTATTATGATAAATATAGCGATATATTAGACAACATAGAACCACAAAAAAGAATCAATATAGAAGCAATATATGCAAGAACATGTAATGACTTATTAGGACTATATAAATATAGACCAGAGAAAGGATCTCATCAAAAAAGCATAGAGATATTAAAAAAAGCGCATATAGCTTGTTCTAAAGCAATAAAATTGTTTGAAAAATATGGAGACAAGGGGAATGTTACACAATTGAGACATATGTCAAATGTATACTATTTATATGCTAGCCTTTTAGATAATATTTGTAAGAATAAAGAAAATTTCCTAATATCTAAGAATCGAGTTATGAAATATTCAATAAAAGCCAAGGAATTATTTTTAAAAGGAGTATTTTTCTCTTTATATGAAAGAAAATTTGATGATAAATCTATTAATTATACTAATATTAAAAAACTTCATCATTATTATAAAGATGATATTGAAAAATTTTGTTTAATGTTAAGAGCAGTATTAAAAATACAGCCTGATAATAGTGAAGCAAAAAAATATTTAAAAAAATATTCTAAAGGAGTTTATATTTCTGATGAAAGAGTAAATAGATTTATAGAAGATTTCAAAAGGAATAATCCAAAATATGATTATTTTAGGAGAAAAGATAAAAAAAGATAGAATACAAAAATAAGGTAAAACTATATAAAAAAAATTTTTTTTTGTTTTTAAATTAATTATAGTAGGAATGAATAAATAATCTAATATAAATGGAAAATAGAAAACATGAAGAATTAGATAAATTTGATGTTATAAATACTGAAAGAGATAGACTCGTTTTACCTGAAACTAATATTGATGAAGACCTAGGTAGTTTATTTATAACTGATGATTTTAAAGGGAAAGCAATAAATATAATAGAAAGCGAGAATAAAGAAGAAATTAATATTTATCAGGATAAAGAAAATAATACAAAAAAGAGCGCAAGAGTAAAAAGGATCAAGAGGTATACTACAAAAACCAAGAAAAAGATAAACACTAACCGTCGACGAGAGACAAGGCGAGACTATAAAGAGGAGAATCTATCGTTACCAACCCGGATAGAGTTCCCGGAGGTAAGTATAACAGCCGAAGCTCTAGAGCGAGCGATCGGTCAGATAGATCAGTATGTATTACTAAAGAGGTTAGGACAAGGCGGGATGGGGCAGGTGTATTTAGCGATGCATAAGGATCTAAAAACAGTATGTGTTATAAAAACTATCTTACGTAAACATAGTTCAGCCCAAGCAAAACAAAGGTTCTTGAAGGAAGCGCAGATAACAGCGCAGGTAACAACAAAGCTACCTAAGAACTCCGGGATAGTTAATGTGGTTGATTACGGGCATAGTAGTGAGCACGGAGATTATCTGGTGATGAATTATGTAGAAGGTTTATCGTTAGGCGAGATACGAAAAGAGTTAGAAGCGAATAATGAGATAGTGCCTGATATAACCGCTATCAACTGGTTATTGGATGCATCGAAAGCTGTATCACTTTTGCATAGTAAAGAGAATAGGATAATCCATCGTGATATCAAGCCGGACAACATAATGTTGAGCAAAAAAGGTCAGATAGTTATATGTGATCTGGGGTTAGCAAAGAAAGTCTCAAAAAGAGGTGAAGAGGAGGAGCTGTATGCTGATAAGCTGGTGATAACCGATAATAAAGAGGAGCTGAGTTTAACGCAAGGCGGGATAGTAGGTACGATAGGGTACGCGTCGCCTGAACAAATCGATAAAAAGTATAGGAAGCATATGGATACAAGGAGTGATATATACTCGTTAGGCGCGACGTTTTATACGTTGTTGACAGGCGAGCGAGTATATCAATCAGAGAATATAATGGGGATGATGATGCAGGTAACAGATATGAAGAAACGCCCTAAAGCGATCCATAGATATAATACTAATATACATCCTGAACTGGAAAGGGTGATAAACAAGATGATGGAGAAGCGGGTGAGTAAGCGGTACCAAAACATAGAGGAGGTGATAAAGGATCTAGAGGATCTTAAGCTGAAGATGGAGACAGGCGTGTTAGAGTATTACTATAAGAAGAACCCTAAGCTGGTTTTAAGCGTGGTAGGTGGGATAGTGTTAGCAGTATCAGTAGGGGTAACAGCTGTATTGGGTAGCGGGCAAGAGAAAGCGCAGACGTTACAAGAGCAAGCGGAGATATACGCAAATGATGGAGATAAATTGTATAGGGCCGGGATGAGTATCGCTGTGTATCCGCCAAGGGATCTAAAGGAGGCGGATATGAGGAAAAGGGCTGAGCTACTTAAGAAGAGTGTTGAGTTGTATAACAAAAGCAGGAGATTTGATAGTAAACAGAAAGAGAAATACGATAAAGCGTATGTACAGTGGAAGTTGAGTGAGGCGATGGTGCCGATAGCGAAATATGAGAGTAATGATAAGTATCTTGAAGGAAAAGCTAAAGATTTATTCAAATTATATGACGAGATAAATAAGGAAGTTAAAGTATCAGTAGAGATATTTAAAGAGATCGAAGGTAAATATCCTGATATATTTAAAACTGATGAGAATATACTATTTTATTTTTTTCATTCATTATATCTTAAAATGGACTCAATCAAACTAAAATCTTTTCTATATTCAAAATTGGATCCTAATAGAGATTCACTAATATTTGAAGATGAAAGGAATAGAGATATAAAAGGAATAATTATATATTACGAAACATATAAGAAAGAGTTAAAAAAATTACCACCACAAAAAAGAATAAATATAGAACATTTTTATGCTTCTTCATGTTACTATATGTCAATAATAATGCAAAATAAGCAAGAAAGTAAAAAAATGTCATACAAGACATCAAAAGCTTTTTCTAAACTAATACCTCTATTTGAAAAATGGGGTGGAAAGGATAATAATACACAACTTATACCTGTGTCAAGTATATATATAGTAGCAGCAAAAAATTTAAAAGACATAGATAATGAACAAAAATATACAAAGAAAATAAAGGTGTATGCGTTAAAAGCTGCTATATTTGAATCTTATGAATATATATATTATAACAGAAATATAGGTTTTCAAATAAATGCTTTATACAATAGTTATAAAGACGATATAGATACATTTAATTTGATATTAAAAGCTATATTAAGGATTAATCCTAAACTAATAAAAGTTAAGAAATATTTAAAGAAATATCCATCAAGAAGAACTATATCTGATAGGGAAGTTGATAGATTTATAGAAGATTTCAAAAGAGAGAATCCTAAATATGATTATGCAAGAAGAGGAAAAGGGAAAAGATAGAATACAAAAATAACGTAAAATTTAGTGTTGTTTACAATATTTCTAAAAAAAAATTAGAATTAATTTGCTTATTTAAAAAAAATTATGATATAATATAAAGATCAAAGAAATATAAAAAAACCATAACGTAAAAAAAAATGAAAAACAAAAAAATAACAAGTGTATGGAAAATTTCCATTTTACTAAGTATTTCATTTGCTATCTACATTTGCTGGCAAATGAGTTTTAGTTATGTATCAGCTATTAGTGATACAACAGAAACTATGGATTCTGTTACTGTTGATGATATGGGACCTGAGAATGAGTTACTTATTCTTGAACCGATAGAAGAAGAACATGGGATAAATAAAGTATTAAATGAAAATGATGATACTAATCCTGTAGAGAATGTCGAAGAAGAAAATAATAATGAGTCGACAGAAAACGTCGAAGAAGGAGATAATGAGTCAACAGAAAATATCGAAGAAGGAGATAATGAAAACTTGATTGAACATATTGATGTAACAAACAATGATAACGTGATACCTGTATTAGAAGGAGATGACTTAAAGGATAAAGAAAATATTGTGGAAAATAAAGATGATATAACTACTGAAGAAGTTAATAAAGAAAGCGAGGATAATAATGATGATGATACTTTTTTAAAAAAGCAAAATGTGGATCATGATATAAAGGAGGGAGATCGTAAAAACAGTTTAAATGTTGTTAATAACGATATACATTGTTCAGGCACTACAACTATTTATGGAGTTGAAGCTACAGGTAACACAATGACTGTTGAAACAAGTGAATATATAACTGTAGATGAGTCATTTATTGAAACTCCAACAGGTTTTTCAAGGTTAAGTATTGAAGGCTTAAGAATGATTGCAGGCACAGTTGCAACTCTTGTTACTGATAATGTCAGTACTGTAGATGATCTTTTTGTGGGTGTAGTTGATAAAAAAGTAGTTTTGGACGTATTAGAAGATGGTATTTCATATAGTATAGAAAGTTATGAAATAACCATGGGAGAAGAATATTATCTAGATGTAGAGTTTATAGAAAATACTGATACAACATATACAGCGTATCTATATGTTAATGGAGAGGAACAAGGTTCTGTTACAATACCTAGGATGCCATATACATCTGATACATTTGGATTAGGTTATCCAGACGGTATGTTTTCTTTCATTGCTGTATACACTACAACTAATAGCGCTTATTCTTTAGGTGGATATGATCCGACTCCGCCACAGCGATCAGGTGGAAATGGAGGAGCGAAAGGTATATACTGGAAAGAGGTGGAAAGGCTATCGGAATATATACCATGGGGTGATACTGATGAGCAGGAAGAAGAAGAGGAAGAGCCTGTAAAAGAAACAAAAACTGTATGCCAGGTAGATGAAAATGATCCGGCAGTGCAAGTAGCTATTTTGAATAGTCTAGGAATTGATTGGTCAAAATTTAACGATGAGAATGAAGCGCTTAATTTTATTGATAATTTATTTAGTGAGATAAGTAACGATATTTATTTTTATGAGGGGAAACTAATGTATAAAGATGAAAAGAATAATCAATTAAAAAATTCATATTTTGATAAAGATGGTAATATCGTAGTATACGATGTAGGTCTAAATGACAACATACAAGACCAAAGCAAATTATGTAACAAAACAAGTAAAACGATAGCTTTTGAACACGTAAAAATAGATTGTTTATTTGAAAAGGTATTAAACAAAGATATTCTAAAATCTATAAAAGACAAAAACAATGATGAGAATTTATTGTGGTATGATATCATTCCATCAGTATTAGATGCTAACCTTAATAAAGGTAATGAACATACTGGTACCCCGGAAAATAAATATCTACAAAAGACAGCACCTGGCAAAGAATGGCTCAAATCTACAGGTTTAGATATAGATGTTTCTACATTAGTGAATCCTACAGCTTTATTAGAATTTATTACTCAAAGTGAAGCTTTTAATGGGCTAACAAATGAACAAGATATGGGATTCAAAAAGAAATATACTGAAATGATGGGTAACGAGACCTCAAAAGTTGAATATGTGAAAACTATGATAGAAGCTACTATGGTTAATACCATAAATGAAAATGATCTTTCTAAATACTATAATCCGGAAAAAGGTATAATTTTAGATTGTAATGAAAAATCAAATGAGTATACAACAAATGATGCTGTGGTAACTGAAAATCATATTCCAGATTCTGCTAAATTCATTGTTAAAGTAAATGGTATATCATATTATGAATATGAAACTATCAATATATTTACGGGCAAAACCGTACAAATAATAATAGACAAAAAAGATAATATAGAAGAGACGAAAGAAAGATTAGAAAATAATAACCTTACAAAAGAAGAACTAGAGAAACATAGAAAGGAAGCAGAAAAAATACTTTTAAATTTGACAAAAGTAAAAGATCAAGAAGGTGATTCAGAAGAGAATAAAGATTCAGAAGAGAATAAAGAAGTAGCTGAAAAAAGTAATTTTCTTCAAGCTTCTCTCATAATGCCATCACCAACACCAGTAGATACTAACCCGGAAACAATCCTTAAAAACATCATCAAAGATTTAGAAGATCTATCAGTGTTACTAGAAAACAACGCTACAGCAGAAAAAATACAAGAGAAAAAAGATGAGGTGATAGGTAATATGAGCTTGATTATACAGATGATAGAGAACGGCGAGAAATATATGGTTGATACTTCTAGTATAGAAGATACTGTTAGTGAATATAATGGAACCACTTATTTAGCTCCTAACAAAGTAGTGTTCACTTATAGTTTAGATAAATATACACCGCATGTGATGATAAAAGTTAACGACGGTGACTGGCAACAATACAAAACAAGGTATAAAGATGTTGAGGTACCGGCACAAAAACTTGAGCTAGGGTTAAACAGGATATATTTCACCTACACAACAACCAGATACGATACTATTAATAAAGAGGTAACTGTATATAAGATAGATAAAAATATATCTGAATCTCAATTAGAAGAAATGAGAATAGTGTTCGCTACTCTATCTGATTACGCTGCTAAGAAGATACAGAAATCTAAACTGGAGTCCAATAATCTTAACTTCGATGAAGCTAAAACTGAACTGGATAGAGCGTTAGATTCGTTAGAGCAAGCGTATGAGGTATCGATAGCTTTAGAGAAATGTAGTTTAGGTAGGGCTGATGCTAATACTGTATCAAATATAACAGAATCCCTTAACCTTAATATAGAGAAAGTTAAATTACTACAAAATGATTTAACAGAGCTAGAGACTAATAGGCTTAAATTCGCTGAGTTTGAATCAAATGTTTTGGAAGGCGCTGAAAATATCTTGGATACTGATCTAAGTGAAGAGATAGAAGATAATCTTGAGATAAGCCAAAAAGAGTTTGATGATAATGTGTCTGAGATAACTAGTAACGAAACCTCCGGCCTTAATACATTGCGAGCTATCAAATTTACATATAGATAAATTGGTTAGTTAAAATTTTATATCACATATAAGAGGAGAGTAAAATCTCCTTTTTATGTTTTCTAATTATAGAGAGGAGATTCTCGGTTAAAATCCTCTATAAGTTTATTAATTTTTTCGGTTTCGTTATTGATCCTTATATTATGAGTAGAAATTAAGCTCCTTATATATCTATCTTTAGGATTGATCCTTAAGATAGCTTTTAGTATTAAATATAGTTTTTCTGTATCATATTTATATAATGAATACAATAAAGCTGTACTCTCTTTTTTAGTTTCTTTTCCTGTTCTTCTATTCTCATAAGCTTCATATAATACTGATTTAAGTATATATTTTTCTCCTTTAGATAGGTATTGGTTTGTAATAGCAACATTTTGATTACAACGTTTTCTTATATAACAAATATTTTGAATTATTTGGGTTGTTTTTAAATATATACTTGCAATACTTAAATGTTTTATATCATTTGTATTACCTTTAAAATTTTCTATTATTTTTATTAATTTCTCATAAAACAAAAAACTAGTTGTTTCGTTAAACAAAGATTTATGCCAATACTTTTTTGTTTTATCAAAACACTTCTCATACAATTTATGGTAAGTATCACCAGCAAACATATTCAACTGTATCTGTACCCCTACAGGTAATTTATTGATCCCTGGTTCTATCTCTTTATATATATCTAACACCGCGTTAGCGTATCGCTCTGTCCTATCGCTTTTCGCGTGTTCTGATTGTGATCTTATATATAGCCCATAGCATAGATAGAATTTAGCTAGTTTATTTATTTGAAACTGATCGAAATACTTTTGCTCTAACTTCCTTAACACGTTAACCATAATATCTATCTTTCTTAGCATATAAGCGTTTTTAGTGTCTCCCTTCTCGGATCCCAGTATCGGTATCACCGCCTCTGTTAATTTTAGCTCCACACATATCTTCTTATATCTCTCCTCTAATAACGGATTAATCTTTTTAGCTTTAGCAAATATTACAGCAGCTTTTTTAAGGTGAGAGATACGGTTATTTATATCTGATTCGTTTAGGTCCTTTAATGGATATAACGGTATACTCATCCCTTTTCTATATAGCCTATCACCTTCTTCCTTATACTTAGAGGTTTTCTTTTGTATGTTGTCTTCTATCCCTTTACCTTTACCTGTTAGTATCGCCCCTACACCGATCGATACAGATAATAGTATCCCTCCTATCACACTTAACAACAGCTTAGGGTGCTTCTTATAATAATACCCTAAAACCCCTGTCGTCAGCTTCAGTTTAAGCTCCTCTAAATCACGTATCACCTCCTCTATCTGCTGATACCGTCTCTTGATCTTTTTCTTCATCATCCTCTCTATTATCCTTTCCAGTTCAGGATGTATATCAGGGTTTAACTCAGACAACTTCACAGGTCTTTCTTTCATGTTAGCCACCTTATACATCAACCGCATCGGGTTCTTATCCTCGTAAGGTTTATTACCTGTTAATAGCTCATAAAACGATGCACCTAACGAGTATATATCACTCCTCGTATCCATATTCTTTCTCTCTTTTGCATCTATTTGCTCCGGTGACGCATACGCTATTGTTCCGACTACACCGCCCTGTGTTAAACTGACATTTTGGTTATCTATCTGTATCTCTTTTATCGCTGCTTCCTGATACTCCTCGTCAGCCTCCCAGTCTTGAGGTACTTTCTTTGCTAACCCTAAATCGCATATCACTATCTTACCCTCTTTAGTTAACATAATATTATCAGGTTTGATATCACGATGCATTATATTATTCTTCTTATCGTGTAGGGATCGTAGCGCTTTAGCTGAATCCAGTAACCAGTTAATAGCTGTTATATCTGATAGCAACTTCTGCTCTTTATTAATCAGTTCACCTATATCCCCTAACGATACACCATCGATAAAATTCATCACCAGATAATCCCCTATCTTCGGTTCAGACCCAAAATTTACTACTTGTACTATCTCCGGATCTGTAAGTGATTCTTTTGATATATTACTACTTATCTGATTAGTTATCCCCGCTGTTATCTGTGCTTCTTTTAGGAACCGTTGTCTTGCGTGTTCTGTGTTAGTTTTACGTAGTATGCTCTTTATGACATACATAGTATTAAGCTCTTTATGTACAGCTAAAAACACTTTACCCATCCCACCTTCGCCCAGCTTCTTTATCAATACATAATTCCCTATCCGGTTCCTAGGATCCTCTTTCGCTTTGTTGATCTGAGCTTGCGTGATAGTTATATGCGGGAACTCTATATGTACCGGTAATACTAAGTTCTCTCTTTTGAGCTTTTTGGTTGGTTTACTTGTCTTCTCTTTTTTACCATTTATCTTCTCTTTTGGGATTCTACCTGTTTTCCTCGATTTTATCTTACTTATCCTACTCCTTCGTTTCTTTATTGTACGATTACTTTTATGAGGTTCTTCGTTTATCACTATATTTTTTTCTCTTACATCCTTATCACTCCTTACGTTTGAATTTCCCATAGCTTCATTACCGTATATCTCTTGGTTACTAACAGCTTTATTCATTAAATCTTTTCTTTGTCCGTAATCTACTGTTTGATCAACCGATGATACTACTTCTGATTCCTCGAAGAACGATAGGCCTGTACCTTTTTTTGTCTCTGGCCCCTCGAAGAACGATAGGCCTGTACCTTTTTTTGTCTTTGGTCCCTCGAAGAACGATAGGCCTTTATCTTTTTTACTTCCTGATTCCTCAAAAAACGATAAACCTGTATCTTTTTTACTTCCTGATTCCTCAAAAAACGATAAACCTGTATCCCTTTTCTTGTCTCTATAATTTGGTAATCCAATATTAGGTTGAGATAAATTACGATTCTTTTCTACTTCTGTTACTTTTGATTGTTCTGAAATTCCTGTTCCTTGATTAATATCACCTAGAATAAATGATTCATCTATATCAGCTGTATCGAATTGTGATGCGTTATCTAATATTAATTGAGGCATTGGATTCTCAGTATTTTTAATTTGATTAGCGCCTTGATATACATTACCTTCATATAAAGCATTATTAACTCTAGTATTAGCATCGTTTCTAATACTACCCGGTATATCCAAACTCTCAAGTTTTTGATCATCTATCCCATCTAAATTTAAGTCAGGTACATTACTAGATCTTAGGTTCTTAGAATTAATTTTCTTTCTTGGGTTACGAGGATTAACCATATTTAATTAATAAGCAATTATAATATGTTTTGGTTTATATAAAAAAGATTGTTTTTAATCTTCTTTTCAGGATAGATAGTATTATAAATACCGCTTTAAGTCAATAAAATTTGCATGATTTTAATAAATATTTTCTTATATGGGTTTTATTATTATTTTCTATGTATATGATAGAATAGGAAACAGGATTTTTATTATACGCTATAAGCGATAACCAATATGAAAAAATCCTATTCTATATTTATGATCTCAAAAACGTATAATTATTAGTTTCTATACGTTCGGTATGAAGTTGATATAATAGATTAGGTGGAAATATCCCCCGAACGCTGATATGCCGGTTTTAAGATGATAGCGGAGTATATTCCCACCGGTAGTTTTGGTGCTTTTGATATCAAAAGTACAAAAGATATATTGAGTTTATGAATTTTTAGAAATATAGTTTTTATAATGACCCAAGCGATAGAGCTACCTAAATGATGTTAGTTTATTCGATATAAAAGTTGATTTCATAGATAAAACGTATTTTTATCAAGCGTATTTTTTTTAATATTTTATACTTATTTTTGTGTTTCGCTTGACATTATTGATTCGTATTTATCCGCATGAATAAGGTATTTGTAATATTTGTGTTTGTTGTTTATATAACGGAAACTAATACCTGTATACAGAAAAAGTGTATAAATTAACACATTGTGCTTAGGGATTTTTGCTATACAATTTAAGTTAAGCTTATTTCTTAATTTAAGCTTATTTTTATTTCTTAACTTTTTTCATCTATGAAAAAACTAAAAAACCTGATTGTCGTAATGCTGACGATCACAATGTTGGCTCCGGAGCTAGTGGGCGCTAAAGACCAAACATCACCGGCTGATCTCGGGCAACCTAGTGTCAAAAAACTAACACTAGAGCCAGAAACATCAAAGGCAACAGAAACACAAAAAGAAAAACAAAAAACAGAAGAAAAACAAACATCAAAAGAAAGAGAAACACAAAAAGAAAAACAAAAAGAAAAACAAACATCAAAAGAAAAAGAAACACAAAAAGAAAAAAAGAAAAAGCTTATCACATCACCTGCTATCCAGAAGTATGAGATGTTTAAAAGGGATTATGAGTTTGATAAAGATAATGCTATTGAAGCTTTTTGGGGTGATGTAACAGACGAAGAGTTAGTGGAGATACTTAAATTCATGGATAAGAAAGGAGAAGAAGATAAACAAAGAGAGCTAACAGGTTCTGATTCGTTTTGGGAGGAAGGTGAACAGGTAATGAAAAAATTAGAGGAGTTACCAGAAGAAGAAGCTCATGCGGAACTAGAGAAACTTAACCCTGAGATAAATAAGAAAATGGAGATAATAAACAAAAGATTTCATAGAATAAATACAATCTTATATGGTAAAAATGGGATAAAAGAGCGAGGCTGGGGAGGAGGCAATGGTGGAGGTAATTCATTTAGCTATGCAGATCTAGAAGATGATGATATAGTTAAAGGGGATATAGTGTTTGGTGATCAATCAGGTGATGAAATATATGGTGAGATAACACACGTTGGTTTATATGATGGTGAAGCTTCACAAACTAATACAGATGTTATATTAAGTGCATTACCTGATAATGGGGTATTAAAAGAAAATACTGAAGATTGGTCAAGATATTATGATTATGTATATATATCAACAGTAAAAGGTTTAACAGATGAAGAAAAAGCTGAAGCTTATGATACTGTGGCTGCTGTAGCTGATATAGGAGAAAAGTATTCAGTATTAGCGAGTAAAGAAGAAACAGATGCGTGGTATTGTTCTAAAATACCATGGTACGGATACAAAAATGCTTCAAATTCAGTAGATTTAGATATGGATGGAGGACCGAAAGTAACACCGGAAGATATATTTGCTAATAAAAATAAGATTAAACATATAAGAATATTCAATTAAAAAAAACTCTATGAACTTTATAAAAAAAACATTGATTCTGACATTGTTGGTAACAATGAGTGGATGTATACTAAATGATAACAAAGAAGCCAAATATGAATTATATTTTCAAAATAGATCTAAACTAGGATACATGGAAATATATGACAATTTAGATACAAGTAAGATCAAATATGTTGATTATAAAAAAGATTTTAAAGTAGGTGTATCAGAGATAGAAATATCAAACAATAAGTTATATCTTTCAGCTAATAGGAATGTAAGTATTAATAGATTATTAAACAATCTATATGTAATAAATGGAGATGAAAAAAAAGAGGAGATAGAATTACCTGAGACAGGACCTGAAGAGATGTTTATTGATAATAATAAATTATATGTGTTTTATGCAACATTTTTTAGTGCATATAGACCGGATGGCGGATTGTTAACAGTGATAGATACAGATACTAACAAAGTAATAGATAATAAAAGAGTATTTGGTAGTTTACAAGATCCTCCAAAAGTTTATAAAGATAAAATATATATGATACTGAAAATAGCTAATGAGTTAGGGTATAAAGAGTATTCAGATTCATATTTAGCAAGTATAGATAGAAATACTCACGAGATAAAAAAAATGTTTGATACGCCTGATATTCTGGATTTTGATATATATGAAGATCATATATATATGATAAGGTATGTAAAAATAAGTAAAGAAAAAGAATTATTTTATTTAATTAAAACAGATTGTGAAGGTAATGAGATAAGTCAAAAAAAGATTGATTATGATACAACAAATATTGTAATAAAGGATGATGGGATAGCATATTTTTATAATGACTATAATAGGTCAACATCAGTATATATTTATGATCTTAAAGAAGACAAACTAATAAAAGAGATAAAAGATTTTGGGTTAGTCCATAATATAGAGTTTATAGATAATCTGCTATTTATCCCGGGGTATAAAGGTAATAATATATTAATAATCGATAGAGATAATTTTGAGGTAGTAAAAGAGATAGAGCTACCTGATGATGTTAGGTTATTCGATATAAAAGTAAAGAAAGCAGAGTAGAAAAACTTTAAAGAGGAGGCAGGAGTGTCTCCTCTTTTTCTTTAGTCTAAAACTTAAGGTGTTTATTGTATAGGAACTACCGGGCTTAAGTGTAATAATTTAGATATAAATTATGAAATGGAAGATGAGAAAATAGGAGAATAAAAAATATAGTTTGATAAAATAAAAGTATAATTATTAGTTTCTATACGTTCGGTATAAAGTTGATATAATAGAGGAGGAAATATCCCACGAACGCTGATATACCGGTTTTAAGATGATAGCGGAGTATATTCCCACCGGTAGTTTTGGTGCTTTTGCTATCAAAAGTACAAAAGATTTATTGATTTTATAAATTTCAATTTTTAAAAAAATAGTTTTTTTTAATAAAATCCTTTATTGGGTTTTATCGAAAACTGGACTTGACATATAAATCGCTTTCTAAAGAGGAAAATATCAAAAATAATACACGAATATATAATTTTACACATTGTACTTAAAAAAAATATTTAGAATTATAGATAGATTTTTTATTATTTAACGTTTTTTGTGTATGGTTAAGTATTTGAATTAATGATCCGTAGTGAAATAATCTCGATATTAATTATGGAGTAGACGATGAGAAAATAGTAGGATAAATAATTAAGTTTGGTAAAATAAACGTATAAATAAAAGTTTCCATACGGCCGGTATAAAGTTGATATAATTGTATAGGGGTCCGGGGGAAATATTCCCCGAACGCTGATATGCCTGTTTTATGATGATTGAGGAGTATATTTCCCCCGGTAGTTTTGGTACTTTTGATATCAAAAGTACAAAAGATTTATTGATTTTATAAATTTCAATTTTTAAAAAAATAGTTTTTTTTAATAAAATCCTCTATTGGGTTTTATCGAAAACTGGACTTGACATAAAAATCGCTTGAGAAAGGGAAAAATTCTAAAAATAATACATAAATGCATAATTTTACACATTGTTTAGAAACTTTTTTACTATAAAATATAAGTTAAAGTTCCATTTTTATTATTTAACTTTTTTCATCTATGAAAAAACTAAAAAACCTGATTGTCGTAATGCTGACGATCACAATGTTGGCTCCGGAGCTAGTGGGCGCTAAAGACCAAACATCACCGGCTGATCTCGGGCAACCTAGTGTCAAAAAACTAACACTAGAGCTAGAAACATCAAAGGCAACAGAAACACAAAAAGAAAAACAAACACAAAAAGAAAAACAAAAAACAGAAGAAAAACAAACATCAAAAGAAAGAGAAACACAAAAAGAAAAAAAGAAAAAGCTTATCACATCACCTGCTATCCAGAAGTATGAGATGTTTAAAAGGGATTATGAGTTTGATAAAGATAATGCTATTCAGGCTTTTTGGGGTGATGTAACAGATAAAGAGTTGGTGGAGATCTTAAAGTATATGGATAAGAAAGGAGAAGCTAAGGGAAGAGTATTAACAGGCGCTGTACGTTTTTGGGAAGAATTAGAGGAGAAAATAGAGAAATTAGAAAATACTGAATCTGACAAAGAGAGGAAAGATCTTGAATCGAAATTTAGTATAGAATATAACGAAGAAATGAATATTTTAGAAGAGAGAGATAGAAGGATGAGTAAACTAGGCACAAAAACACTTAGTAAATCAGGGTGTAAAACCATTGGATTTAACTGTGGACCTGGTGATGGTAATAAGTTAGACTATAAAAAACTTAATAAGTATGCAGTTAAAGGTGATATTCTTCTCGCTGATAACGATGGATGGGTTTTGCAAGGTGGTGTTAATCATGCTGGTATATATGATGGTAAAGCAAGTGGTAAAAATGATTATGTTATTCTAAGTGCTCAACCTTTTAAAGGAGTTTTAATAGAATCAACAGAAGAATGGGCTAGAGATTATAATTATTCTCATATATTAACAGTAAAGAGTTTAACTGATGAAGAGAAGGCTGAAGCTTATGATACTGTAGCTGAGGTAGCAGAAATTGGAGAATGGTATAATCCTATAGCATTTAAAAATGATAGTAATAACTGGTATTGTTCTAAAATTCCATGGTATGCTTATTACAACATGGATAAACACATAGATATAGATCAAAATAGTGATTTTCTTGTAACACCTTCTGATATATTTAGCGATGACAATATAGAAGTAGTAAAAACTATTGATTAATAATTTAAATATGATTAACCCAAAAAATTTCTCTAAAACAATATTCCTTTTGATTATTTCAGTAATATTATTTGCTTGTTCATTTAAGGATAATGATATTAATGATAATAGAAAAGCTAAATATGAATTATACTTTCAAAATGCAAATAAACTTGGATATATTAAGATTTATGATAATTTAGATACAATTAAGATAAAATATGTTGATTATAATAATACTTTTAGCTTAGGAACTAGAGATTCAGCTATAAATGAAAAAGGTGTTTTATATCATGCAATATGTAAAAATCTTAATTGGAATACATTATTGAAAAAGATATATATGGTAAAAGGAGATGCAAAGATAGGAGAAATAGAAACACCAGATGATTGTCCATCAGAAATGTTTATGGATGGAAATATTTTATATGTTTTTTATGCAAGATGGTTTAAAGGGACAAGACCTGATGGAGGTTTATTAACAATAATAGATACAGATACTAACAAAGTAATAGATAATAAAAAAGTTTTTGGTGGAGTAGACAGGGAACCTAAAATCAATAAAAATAAAATCAGACTAATTTTGAATGATGCTAATAAACTAGGTTATAAAGAGTATTCTGATAATTATATGGCTGAAATAGATAGAGAAACATACGAATTTAAGAAATTGTTTGATTTAGAGAATATAATAGATTTTGATATCTATGAAGATCATATGTATATGATAAGAGCTATTCAAATAAGTAGAGGTAAAGAATTATTCTATCTTGTAAAGAGCGATATGGAAGGCAATGAAATCAGTCAAAAAAAGATAGATTATGAAGTAACAAGTATAGAGATAAAAGATGACGGTATAGCTTACATGTATAATAAGTATATAGAATATCCATTCTATATATATGATCTAAAAGAAGATAAACTATTAAAAGAGATAAAAGATTTTGGTGTAGTAAGAAATATAGAGTTTATAGATAATCTATTATTTGTGCCGGGTTATAAAGGGAATAATATATTAGTAATCAATAGAGCTAATTTTGAGGTTATTAAAGAGATAGAGCTACCTGATGATGTTAGGTTATTCGATATAAAAGTAAAGAAAGCTGAGTAGAAAAACTTTAAAGAGGAGGCAGGAGTGTCTCCTCTTTTTCTTTAGTCTAAAACTTAAGGTGTTTAGTATATAGGAAATACCGGGCTTAAGTGGAATAATTTAGATATAAATTATGAAATGGAAGATGAGGAAATAGGAGGATAAATAATATAGTTTGATAAAATAAACGTATAATTATTAGTTTCTATACGGTCGGTATAAAGTTGATATAATAGATTAGTTGGAAATATCCCCCGAACGCTGATATGCCGATTTTAAGATGATAGCGGAGTATATTCCCCTCGGTAGTTTTGGCGTTTTTGATATCAAAAGTACAAAAGATATATTGAGTTTAAAAATTTTAATTTTTTAAAAATATAGTTCTTAAATAAAATCCTTTATTGGTTTTATCGAAAACTCGACTTGACATATAAATCGCTTGATAAAGGGGAACAATTTTTTAAAAATGAATTTTTAGAAAATTAATGTATAAAATAACACCTAAATAATCTCCCCTACTATTGCGTTTACAAAAAAAAATTAAACAATTAATAAATAGTTTATTTATTTTTTAATTGTTTAATATGAAAACAAAACTGAAATCTTTTATTTTATTATCAATCATGCTAGTCTCTATTAGTAGTACATTATTTGTAAATGCAAAGAAACAGCATGAAAGCATAGAACTAATCCCTCAACCTGGTATAAAAGATGAAGAATGGAGAAAAGAAATGTTTGGAGATGTTCCTGATTGGTATAAGGAACCTGAAAAAGACGATAATAATCTTGAGAAAAATTATATTTGGGAATACGATAGAGATAAAGCAGCAAAATACTCAGATAAATATGCATACCCTGATGATCCTGAGAAAGCTAGTCCCGGATATAGACATTATGGGAAACATAAAGATTGTACTAATTTCGTATCACAATCATTAGAAGCAGGAGGTAAACCTTATATAGATGGGAGTAGAACAAGTAATCGTTCATGGTATTATGGTTGGTTTAATTGGACTACAAGTTACTCATGGGCAGGCTCTGATAATTTATTTAAACATTTAAGAGATTACACTGGTTCAAAAATAACAACAAATATGGGTTCTTTAGAAAAAGCTGATTTAATATTTATTGATATTGATAATAATGGATACACTGATCATACTATGATAATATCTGAATTAACTAATGACAATATATTATTAAATTATCATAGTATAAATGCTTATAAAAAATCATTAGATTATGTAAAAGATAAATACCCAAAATCAAAATTCTATGGAGTAAAAATAAGAAACTAATGCGATGAGGAATGATGTAGAAATTAATTAAAACATTAACTAATAAAACATAAAAAAATTATTAACAGTATGTATGCTGATTATGATAACTGTATCAGGATGTGGTAGGGAAGAAAATACTCATGATAATATAAAACAGTTCTTGTATAAAGATAAAAGTATATCAAATATAACTAATGCTTTAGTTAAGCACGAGTTATTAGAAAAAACATATAAACTGTATCAGGAAGGTAAACTTGATAGTAGAGTATTTTGTTCTTATGGTGTAACAGGATACGGTAAAGAGACACAAGATACCATAGAAGCCTTTCTACAAGCAGCTTGTGCTAATTATATATATGATGGTAAAACTCTTACAGTGAATGGAAGAAATATGATAACAGGAGGATGGTCATTACCTTTATCAGTTGTGATCCAAAAAGAGCCGTTAAAAATTCTTGAACACAAAATACCAAGAGATCTAATGTATTTAAAAGAAGATTTAGAAACTATTTTCCCTGGTGAATATTATAAATACGTAGATAAAATACCTGAAGATATAACAACTAAACATGAAGATCAAGCAAAAAAATATTATGGGATAGAATAATATATTCAGACTAATTCAAAGAATATATTTTACTAAACATAAATTTCTTCTTACCTGACTTACGTTTACGTACTGTATATTTCAACAAAGATTTATTACAATACGGACAATTTTCCTTTTTATTGGATATAGATTTAAAACATTTTGGGCATTGTATCAGCATGGTTTTAAAAAAGGTTAAAGAATTAAACTTCCATTTTATCCATAAATGTATCTATTTCTTCCTCTCTTATCCTATACACACGTCCAAGTCTACTTGCTTTCAAATCACCGTTTTTAATGTATTTCAAAACAGTTAAAGGATGGATTTGAAGTTTCTCAGCTACTTGTTCAGGCGTCAGAATATTGTTTATCATATTTAAAACTTGTTCACTTAATTTAGTTATATTTAATATAACATTAATTAGTTTATAAAAATTTATCTAATTTGTAAAAAGTTTTTTTATATTTTTATAATTTTACATAGCTTTAAATAATTTTTATTTTATTTTAATTAATTTAATTATATTTAATTAAATCTTTTTTATTGTGTTTATAACATACGTTATTATTTTAATTCATATAATATTTTTTTCTTCTACGTCTAATTGTAAAGAATGTTTTATTAAAGAGGAATACTCGCCTAATAAAGCGATAAAAGCAGTGTATTATGAATTCGATTGTGGTGCAACATCAGGACGTTCTCACCATGTAAAGATAACCGATTTATCGAATAAAAATGAAAAACAAGTGTTTTCGATCGATGGTATCCCAGAGAGTGATATAATCAATATTAGTTGGATAAACGATAAACATCTTGTATTAGAGTATCAGGATAATGATAACGAAGATCTATATTTTTCAAAAAATAATCAATGGGATATTAAAATTGATTATAATAAATTTTAAAGGTTAAAACACTATTGATTAATTTGTAAATAAAAATTTTAATAAAAAATTGTTATATTTTAAGATATTTGATAATGTTAGAAAAATAAAAACAAATATGAAAAAAAGTTTTAATTTACAAACAGGAGAAATTACCGGCATTACAACTTTAGGCAAAATTACTGCTAAGATGAATAAATTCTAGAATACAAATTATTCTTATCATGATATTGCCAAACTAAACAAAATTAGAAATCCTGATCGTATTGAAATTGGACAAATATTAATTCCTAATAAGAAAATCCCTGATATAACATATAAACTCGTCAAACTTATGAGAGAACATGCTAAAGATCCTTTATTAATTAACCCTTTTTATTTTAAAAACAAAGTACAAACTAATGGGGAATGGGATCTAAAAAATACAGAAGAATATAATAGTTCAAAATATATAAATGGATTTGTTTTTTATGGTGAAAAGATTAGATATGATGCACCTGGTAATATTCATTATGGTTATGTTGGTAGTTCAACATATTATGGTTCTGATTTTATATTATATTATTTTGCAGGAAAACATCAAAAAGATCAAAACACAAGTAAAAAAGAGTGGGAAGATACTTCTCGTGGAGATGATCCTTATGATCAGGAAATGATTAAATATGGTATTCAATTACAAACTGGAATTGGTTCTGCAAAAAGGAATTAATAAGATATATAATAAGATGCGATTACTACAATTATTTTTTTATTTAATAAAATGAATAAAACAAAACTGAATCTATTCTCAAAAATAATACTTAGTTTTTTCGCATTAATTATCATGATATTTATGATATATGTTATTTGTGTAATACATGTAATGTTTTTCACTTCTAATTGTAAAGAATTTTTTATTAAAGAGGAATACTCGCCTAATAAAGCAATAAAAGCAGTGTATTATGAATTCGATTGTGGTGCAACATCAGGACGTTCTCACCATGTAAAGATAACCGATTTATCGAATAAAAATGAAAAACAAGTGTTTTCGATCGATGGTATCCCAAAGAGTGATATAATCAATATTAGTTGGATAAACGATAAACATCTTGTATTAGAGTATCAGGATAATGATAACGAAGATCTATGTTTTTCAAAAAATAATCAATGGGATATTAAAATTGATTATAAAGCAATAAAAAATGATATAGAATCTAATTAAATTTTTTTTATATTTATAAAAAATTAACTAAACTAAAGCTGTTAGAAACTTATCAGCACTAATAACTCTTACATTATCTTTTAGATAATCTATATTTTGATCTAATACTACCTGATACGAAAAAGGTATCTTTAGTTTCTCTTGGAAATAATATAAATTTTTAGATATATCAGTATCATTTAATTTAACTTCTACCATAAACCAAGGTCTTTTATTAACAGTAACCAAAAAATCTACCTCTCTACCTTTATTATCACGTATAAAATAAAGTCCTGTTTTATATCCTTCAAAATCGTACATATAATGAACAAATTTTAGTATATGTGACGCCATCAAATTTTCAAATCTTGCGCTTAAATCTTCAACTAAAACCCAATCCCAAAGATACATTTTAGGTTCTTTTTTTATCGATTTTATATATTTATTCGCATAAGGATATATCCTATAATGATAATAAAACCGTTCAAGTATATCCATCCAATTAGATACTGAACGATGACTTACCTCTAAATCTTCTCTTAATGAATTTAAAGATAACAAAGATCCCACTTTATCCGGTAATAATTCTACCAAAACTTGTATATTAGATATATCCCTAACTAGTTCTAAATCACGTATATCTTCTTTTATTGTAGTATCTATTCTCTGTGATTGAAACCGTCGCATTTTCCTCTCATCTTTAGATAAAAACGGTTCAGGGAACCCACCATACTTTAATAAATCATATATTAAGGATTTACTCTCATTATTCTTAAATTTTAGCTTATCAAAAGGTTTAGTATTATTTAGGTTACCTAATACTTCACTCAATGAAAACGGGTGTAATCTATAGTAATAATATCTTCCCATCATAGAATCCCCTCCTTTTTTATAAACATTTAATCTAGCACTACCTGTTACTAATATATTAAAATCCTCATTATGTTTATCAAATTCACCTTTAATAAAATTCTTACATTTACTATATTTATGTATTTCATCAAAAATCACTAAATCACTACCACCTCTGTATTTCCCACTCAATAACAATTTCCTATCTTCTTTATAATCCCAATTCATATATATATATTCCTTATAATCGTTTTTCCCTATCTGCTTTGCAAGAGTAGTTTTTCCTACCTGTTTTGGTCCACCAATAAAAACCATTTTGTCTTTCAAATCATTAACTATAATATTTTGCAAATATCTTTTTTCTATCACATTTTTTTGGCCGGAACTAGTTTCCTCTGTTATTTTCTATCATTTTTTTTGTCTCCTCAGAAACATTAGGATGTTTATACACAGCATCAATCACTTCTTTATTATCACTAAGTTGAGTAATCCTATTCAAAAGATTTTTCGTTGTTACAGGGTTATTAGCTACTACTAAATATATATACGGATAACCATCTTCTAAAGCTCTCCTAAGTAAATTAATTGAAATATTTGGGTTACATAATGTTAGTATCCTTATATTAAAATTCATATCTTGTGATAATAAATTAAGGATATAAGGATCATCTGTTGTAACAGCTAGCTTCCTTTTCTGGTCATCCGACATCGATGTTATTTCCAAATCTTTTTGCTCTACAGTCGCATGTATCTCAGCACAGATACTATCGATAGCATCAAAATCTACTTTAGTAGCTTCGTCTACCTCTTTTATTAACGAATCTATTTCATTTAAAAAATTAAAGTTTTCCATATTATTTTAAGTTAAATATATATTAATCAAAAGTTTGTTCTATCTGGTCCTCGATATGACAAATAAACTTTTCTGATAAATCTTTTACGTCAGGGACAGAAACCGCGTTCTTACCCCAAGTATATTTAATTGTATATGCCGCTCTATCTAACCCAATACCGGTAATCACCATATCCCTTCTATAACGTTCGATCACATTTTTTATTGAGCCAGATCCTGATGCACCATCGGTCATAAAATAAACAAAATTATATGATCGATTAAACTGATTTATATAGTTTTCTACGCTACCACAAGCCGCATCTAATGTCACTACATCAGGTGTACCTTTATCAGCTTTCAATAAAACTATATATTCTAAATCTTCTCCTTTTATATCTTGATCGAAATTCTTCAAAAAAACATATTCATATTTCGAACCAAAAGCAAGTATCTCTAATGGTATATCAAGCCGTTTAGCTACCTCTAACAAAGCAATAGCTAATCTTTTTTCTTGTTCTATAATCTCACCATTACATGACCCGGAGTTATCGATGATCAAACTCCATACAAATCTTGGGTTTCTAGGTGGTCTCTTCCTTTCAAATGATCGTGGATGGATCAATGTTTGACCTCTTTTCACACCTATAATATTTCTTAGATACCCTTTTTGCAGACGCGCGCCTCTACGTTGATTACTTTCATACAAATATTTTTGATCCAAATTAAATCTAGTCATAAAAAAATCTGTTAAATCATCAATAAAATCTTTCATACTCTCCATATACCGAACATAAAGATCCAAAGCTTTGCCGTTCAAACCAGACATCTCGCGATACATCTCTGTAACCCTTTTTTCTTGTTCTCTCTTAATATTATCTAATTCATTTTTAAGCTCATCGTTATTTAAATCAATATCAGAAATATCTTTTTCGTTAAGATCATTAATATCTATTTCCTGCACAGATCTTTGACCTGTCTTATCTTCTTTGGAGAATTTACTTGAAAGCATATCTTGGGTTTGATCTAATTCTTTCAATAATTCTTTATCGGGACTCTTAAATAATTCGCTTAATTCTGTTCGGTTTGTTCCTCCTCCTTTTTTAAATTCATGGCTAGAACTAGCATTTTCTAAAGAATCAGCTACTTCACCACTACTTTCACTAGACCCTTCACCACTACTTTCACTAGACCCTTCACCACTACTTTCACTAGACCCTTCACCACTACTTTCACTAGACCCTTCACCACTACTTTCACTAGACCCTTCACCACTACTTTCACTAGACCCTTCACCACTACTTTCACTAGACCCTTCACCACTACTTTCACTAGACCCTTCACCACTACTTTCACTAGACCCTTCACCACTACTTTCATTCGATCTAGATTTACCTTTATATCCTTTATTTTGATCATCTTTAGAACTAGTATCTTCTTTAGATCTTTTATCAAGTTTAGATAAGACATCCATTAATTGATTCATAAGATCCTTTAACTCTTTAGAAGAAAGATTCTTTTCTAATGATTGCTTAATCTCTGATAACTGACTTCCCAAGCTATCTTTTTCTTGTGCATCAATACCTTTAGAATTATCATCTAAAATCTCTTCAATATCTTCTACTAAATCTTTTAATTTATTAGTTAATGATTGTTTGTCCATTTTGTTCTCTCCTAAATCGGTCTTATGATCTGCTCCATTTTTATTAAATAAACCAGATTTATCCAGATTTCTTATATTGTTTTCTGATACCCCATCCATAGAGCCTTGCTCGCTACCACTTTGAGAGCCTTGTTCGCTACTATTTTGAGAGCCTTGCTCGCTACTGCTTTGAGAGCCTTGTTCGCTACTGCTTTGAGAGCCTTGCTCGCTACTGCTTTGAGAGCCTTGCTCGCCACCACTTTGAGAGCCTTGCTCGCCACCACTTTGAGAGCCTTGCTCGCTACCACTTTGAGAGCCTTGCTCGCTACTGCTTTGTGAGCCTTGTTCACCACCACTTTGTGAGCCTTGCTCGCTACTGCTTTGAGAGCCTTGTTCGCTACTGCTTTGAGAGCCTTGCTCGCCACCACTTTGAGAGCCTTGCTCGCTACCACTTTGAGAGCCTTGCTCGCTACCACTTTGAGAGCCTTGCTCGCTACCACTTTGTGAGCCTTGCTCGCTACTGCTTTGAGAACCTTGCTCGCTACTGCTTTGTGAGCCTTGCTCGCTACTGCTTTGTGAGCCTTGTTCACCACTGCTTTGTGAGCCTTCTTCACCACTGCTTTGTGAGCCTTCTTCACCACTATTTTGTTGAGATTGATCATTCTCTCGTTCTTCGTTTTCTTGAGCTCCTTCTTCTATATTATCATCTTGACTATTATTTTGGTTCTCTTCTATAGAATCAATTTGCTCATTATCTTCATTATTTTCGTTAAAACTCAGATCAGTATTATCTGGTCCCTTCAAACCCATTATCTCCCATAAATAATAATATTTTTGGGGATCATGTTGACCATAGTTATTGATACGATCAAACACTAAACCTTTTCTAACAGCTTTTCCTGTTGATTTCCAAATCGCTGGCATCCCCATTCTATAGAAATAACCCCATTCTATCTCCCCATCCTTAACCGGGACAGATTTCTTGCCATTACCACCTTTATACCAAAACTTACTTAACGGTTTAGGTAACTGAAAATTGACCATAAAATTATCATCCATTATAGATTCTCCTTTAAACTCTAACTGATTTGATAAGAAACTATTACCCGCTTTACTAGCATATATAGTAAAAGCAGGCACATCTAATCTCTTCTCTTTTATCCTTTGAAAAAGCTTATCAGTAAAATTAGGGTTCTTATTTTGATACGATCTCATAACCATCCGCATCATCTTCCTATAGACACACGAAGTACTTTTTAAAGATTCTCTTAGTTTATTTAAAATCTCTTTCTGCGATTCGCTTAACTCGTCCTCATTTATCCCTACCTCATTTATATTGTATTGCATCTCCTCTCCCTCCGCTTCTTCCTCCTCTATACCTTGATCATTTAACTCATTATCACCCTCATTTTTATCGTCTCTCTCATCACACGATTCTCCCTGTTTCCCCAAGTCCTCTTTATTTAAATACTCTTTCAAGCAATCATTAATTTCTTGTAACGATCGATCCATGTTTTGTAACTGCTCTTTTTCATTCTCATCTAACTCCCCTATCTTTTTTTCTTCCAAAACATCTTTCACTTCTTCATGCAATGTTTGCGCTTCAGCTGCAATATCTTGCATCTCTTTACTTTCTTGAGACTCTTCTTGTTTATTACTCTGACCATAATCGTTTCGCTCATTATCTTGAGATCCATTTTGTATATCACCATTATCTTGGGGTTTCTCACTATAATCTTGACCTTTATTATCCGCATTCTTCTTATTATCCAGTTCTTCTAATTTTTGAGCAAGATAATCATTAGGCTCTTTAAACTGATTAACATCAAACGATAAATCATTAGGTCTCATATCATAATTTTCTGGGGTTTGCTCTTCAAAACTCTTTTCTCTATCTCTATCCTCACCGTTAATAGACTCATTATCCTCCTTACTAGCCCTATCCTCACCGTTAATAGACTCATTATCCTCTTTACTAGCCCTATCCTCACCGTTAATAGACTCATTATCCTCTTTACTAGCCCTATCCTCTCCGTTAATAGACTCATTATCCTCTTTACTAGCCCTATCCTCTCCGTTAAGAGACTCATTATCCTCTTTACTAGCCCTATCCTCACCGTTAATAGACTCTTGACTCTCTTTACTAGCCCTATCCTCACCGTTAATAGACTCTTGCTCCTCTTTACTAGCCCTATCCTCACCGTTAATAGACTCTTGACTCTCTTTACTAGCCCTATCCTCACCGTTAATAGACTCATTATCCTCTTTACTAGCCCTATCCTCACCGTTAATAGACTCTTGCTCCTCTTTACTAGCCCTATCCTCTCCGTTAATAGACTCATGCTCTTTTTTAAGGTTCTCAAACTCCTCTTTTATAGTATCTATCCTATCCTGAAAAAATTGAGATAAGCTTTCTTCAGTTTTCTCTCTCTCTTTCAACTCTTCCGGCTCAATTTTTAACCGGGATGTATTCTCTTTCTTCTCCACCACTTGTTGTTTAGGTTTTCCCTGTACGGTTTTATTATCATTATCTCTCATCATATCACTTAGTCTCTCTTGAGCTTTCTTATCGAATTGATTACCATTAGACAGCTCTTCTTCATTATTATTTAACTCCTCAGTTCTCTCCATCACAGAAATAAGATCTTTACGTACCTTGTCAATTTGTTCCTGAATTGTTTTCTGAACCGCCCCCTCTAAATCATGGGGTTTTTGTAAACCTACCAAATGAGACAATTTAGGCCACAAAAACTCACGTACTAAATGTACTTGTACTCGTGGCACCCCTGTTTTCAAAGCTTGATCTAACATTAATAAATAAGATCGATCAAAACAATCCTGTACCGCTTGATCTGAAGAGCTTAGCGCGTCAGTAAAATGAGTTTCAGGGATAATCTTTCCAACCGATAAACAATAAAGCAAACTTAAATCAATAGCTTGTTTATAAGGTGAATGTTTACTGATCTCATCAGAGATCTTTTGTGTATTAACCTCTTTTCGATAAAACTCAACAAAATTCTCTGCCGGGTTATCACTAAAAGAATTACGCATCTCCAATAAATTAACTGACGCCTCATGTACTGCTTCCACAAGAGTAGTAAGAAGTATCGGTGCGATATTATTCTCTTTACACCATTCTTTTAGTTTATTCAATTCTGATTCCAAAGGATAATTTAAATTACCTATCTCATGACGTAACCTCGCATTCACTAGATGTATATCATCTTTTAATGATTCACGAGGGTAAAGCACAATATTAGGTATCCCCGTAAAATTATTTTTATCACACGCGACCCCCCATCGATCAGAAGCTAACGCCCGAACCTTTATCTCACGAGCGTAACCTCTTTCATGTATTTTACGTAACAGACCATGAGCTAAAACAGGTATCAGTTGAGCTAAGTCTTTCTCTCTTTGAAGAAGTTCCGTATCTGTTAATATATTGTTGCCTAATGTTTTATCAGTTGTATCAATATCCATGATAATTTATAGTATTTAAGAAATTTATTATATTATTGGATAGATTCAGCTAAGATAATCATCATCGATTCACGATCATTTTTACCTTTACGATACGTTAAAGTATGCGGTAAATATGTCATCGCGATCGTATATTGAGCTGCATTCCATCCCGGTTTATAATCAGGTAAATCAACTAGCGATTTAGACCATAAATGGTTTTCTGAATAAAACCGTACCGCTTCTATCGTCCCACGTAGAGAGATATCACGTTCCATCCTAAGATCACCGCGCCGGGTTTTATAAGCTTCTACAAGCTCTCTTGTACGATTAGCAATAGCAATAATATTTTTTAGATCTTTTATTATCTTGATTAATTTCGGATCAAGCGATACGTTTTCTCCCATAAAATTAACAATATTGTTCCAAGCTTTGATAAAAATATCATCAGATATCTCTTTAAGCGGTGTGATATTATCTTTAAGTATCAACGCTTCATCATAAGAAAAAGTTTCATAATTAGTAGTCCTATTAATTTTCCTAAAAACAGGATAATTAATCTGCATTATATTAGATCTATCATCAATAGTTTCCGGTAAATCTTCTACACCGTCGTAATCAGCCGGGTTCATAAGCCCAACAAAGATCACGCCTGGAGCTGCTTTAACTACCTGATCATTAAGGAACACTGTCCTATCACCATCAAACAATGAATTAAAAAATTTAGCCACATTAGGTCGTAATAAGTTTAGTTCATCTAGCTCTAAAACCGCGTTAGGTGTGGTGACAGCTGTTAAGATCCGTGTTGGGATTCTCACCACTTCACCATCAGATAACTCTACATCATAAGTCAGATCACGTTCTTCTTTATCAGGAGAACAAGCGTAACGGAACAACGGTCTATTACTTACAGCACAATAATAATCTGTTAATTTGTTTTTACCTGTACCTCTCGGCCCAACAATCACAGTCATCCCTTTAGCTGATAACTCCTCCCATGCAGGCATATAATTATTATCTACCAGCTCTTGCAAATAAGCGTTATTACCTAAACCTAATTGTCTATTTACTAGCTGAGCGAACCAAGCAAATTTTTCCTCAAAAAACGGTGTCAATTTAAATGTATGATCAAGTTCAGGAATAAACTCGTCCCCTGTCTCATCAATAGACCGTAGAAACTGCTGGGTAGTTATTATCTCTGCAACACGTTCAGCAAAATCCTCCGGATCAGTGATTCCCTGCTGTTCAATATCAAAAAGCATAAGAAGTGATTCAGGGTCAGTAAATTTTTCTATTTCTGATACGTAATGTTTAGCTTTATTATCGTAATCAGATAGATCAGGATTAAGATCTTCATAATCTCTAACTACCGCTGATAACCGAACAAGTATTTTCTTTAATGCTTTTAATTCCTTTTTCCCTTCAAGGATAGTATCAACCGTTTCTAACCGTTTATTTCGGTGTTTTTGAGAGAATTTAAGCAATTCTCCTGGTTTAGCTGTATAAGTTATACCACCTGTATCTTTAACAAATTTTATCTCCGAGAATTTTCTACCACCAGAAACAAACATTTTACCTGGTACTGCTTCCCACTTCACTAGATTGTCTTGTGTTTCACAAACCGGGACATGTATACCCCCTAAATGGATATACCCGCCCATCTTTTTTACTTTATTACGAGTATCTTCCACCACTCTTAAATGGGATTGGTCATCTTGATTTGTTATAGGTTTTGATATTTTTTGTGGTTTTATTTTTTTCAATTGATTAGATTGATAACTACATTTTGATGAAGATTGATTAGCTTCTAAATCACCTTCATACGGCGCAGATAATAATGCTTGTTCAATCTCATCAAGCCATCTCTCTATCTCCTTAATATATTCATCACGTGTTTTACCGTTTTTACTACGGAAACTATCCGGTTGTAACCTTAATTTTGGTAAAATACTTATTAGTTCCTGTTTACGTTTCAATAAAGATTCTTGGGTTAAAACGTTTTTTCCGTTTCCGGAATTAATTTTTATAGCTGATATATTTTGCATGTTTAATTATTTATTAAAAGATAAAAATTGTTTCGTTACCTTATCTTTTAATTGAGTCAGTAACGTACTCACCTCTTTAGGTGCTTTACTTGAGTAATAAATCAGAACTTTATTCTGATCAGTAGTAATCCTCACATTACCAGGATAACCAGGGACACCAAACACATAACGTCCAACAGTATTAACTTTGATACTATTACCATCATTATCTTTACCTGTTATATCACACTCAAACACCTCATTATAAATATCAAGTGTTCGTGCTTGTTCTTGTATTATCGGTCTAACAGTTAACCCCAAAGGTTTTTTCATATCAATTTCGATAACCTGATCAAAATTAGTAACTGTATAGGGTGATTTTGGTTTTTTCATTGTTACAAAATTAGTATTAATATATATTTTAAATTACTTACGCTACACATATTTTAAATCATGTATCAAGGATGAGATTAAATATGGGAACTTAACTAGCTCTTCTCTAGTAAAACCCGCTTCAAGCAATTGATAGAATGTATTAACCCTAATATTATTTTTTAGGATCACTATAATCACTTCAGGATCAATTATTTTAGCCATTTTCTTTCTAGTTATTTCATATTTTAAAGACACTACTTTAGATAAATCTATCTCGTTATCAGTTATTTCGACTAACGTTTTTAATCCAAAATAGTCAATCAAATCTAAAATAGTTTCATCTTCATAAACCCACTCTAAACATCTTGATATACTTATTATTTGATCAATCTCACAAGACACCCCTTTCTCTTGTAAAAGTTCAGCAAGCTCTTTAAAGACTATTAAACATTTAACCCGATCCAAAAGATAACAAAAATCTTCTAAAGAGAAATTATCAAAATACCAGGCTAGATCAGCATATTTGCGGAATTTATCCAATCTGTTTACCAACCCCACCATATCTTCAAACCCTAATAGGTACCCGTGTTTATGTAATTCCTCTTTAATCCGTTTGAAATATAAAGTATCTACCTCATTCTCTTTTAAATATTTTAACTGACCAAACGGTAAATCAAGAAGAAGCGTATACAAACAATTTTCATGGCCGATCTCCGAAGCGAAATCTATCATCTCAGGTAAAGAGATACTAAACGAAAATTTTTCTTGATTCTCTTTTAGCCTTACCATTGTACTTAAATAAGCGCCTTCCTGAATAAACTGTTTTATCTCTTCGATACTAAAATAGTTCAAAGCTTCCTCTAACCCAACAATCTTTTTTGAACAAAGCGATAACTTTGATATATCTTCTCTAGTAAGATTAATACCTTTTTGGTCAAGGCTCTCCTTTACTCTGGGATAATCAGGTAAATACCCACCTAAATCTATTATTTTACGTGTTTCTTCTAACCCATATTCATTTAACATTTTTTTTAGACCTTCAAAATCCTGTATAGACATCATGAGTTTTTCCTGTAACGGAAGATCATAATGACAGCTCGATAAAATACTACTCACTTTTATTAAATTCAAAAGAGTGCTTTTAGCGTTATGCTTATCAGTTTCAAGATCATCATAAAACTTTTTTATTTGCGTAAATTTATCTCTTGTGATCTCGCCTTCACCACATATTATCTCCGTCAAAGCATACTGTATAATAAATTTCTTATCATACCCATTTTGTAGCATTTTATGCGCCCTTTTTATAGTCCCTAAAGGCGCATAGTTGATCCAATCAATAGGATTAAAAACTAGATTTTTATCGTTTTTTAATAATTTATCGTTCATGTAATCAGTTTCATCATATCGCATCACACCCTCCATCCAGTATAAATCTAACGCTTTTTGTAACAAATTTTTACGTTTATTATATTTTTGATCGATACACTTCTTTTGTAGCTTCAGCTCATTAAGAACCTCTTTCTGACCACGGCTACTAATTAGCTGACATACATCCTGATACTCTTTCTCTATTAAAGATACTTGAGACAAGAGCTCCTCTTCTAACCTTTTTAGCTCTATATCTCTTTCCCCCTCTGATAACGGCTGATCACTAACATCTCTAACCTCTTTACCATATTTTTTGTTCAATCTCTCTTTCAGCTCCCTCATCTTATACTCTTCTTTCTCAAGAGCTCTTAAATTCTCTGTTCTAATTATATCTTCCTGTTGTGCTCTCTTATCTGTATACAAATACTCTAAACACTTAATTTTTCTATCTATCCTAGCTCTCCTTTTCGCATACGGATTCTGTCCACATCTCCCTATAAACCGTTTAATATTGGATAGATCTATTCCCATAATCTTTCGTCGCATACCTCGTAGCTCCGATTTAACCTGGTTATCACCTAATCTTGCCCATATAATAGCCTCTTTTAAAGTAGGTGTATAGGGAGAGTTAGGCCCCCTATCGTGGTTATAATAATTAAACGCTTCTATCAACCATGAAGCTGCTTGCTTCACAGCTTTATGTTCAATCTCCTGTTTATTCAAAGCGCTATCTTCTGTTTTATTTTCAACTAAATTTAGAGCTTCTTGATATACATACGCAAGCAACGGATAAGTTTCTCCTATAGACCCTAAATCTATTGATGAAAAAACACCAAATAGTTTTGGGAAATGTATTAAAGAACCTAAAGGCTCCTTTTTGTCAGCATAATGAAAATTTGATGGTAAAGGTATAAACACCTTCCCCCGACCTTTCAAAGGACCTGCCGGGATAGTCTTCTTAGCAATTTTATAAACAGCTAATTCAGGGCTCCCTATCATAGCAGCATAAAGTATATCCCGTTTCAAACCGATTGATAAAGAGTGTCGATCAATTTCTTCTCTTGGAACTACAATTTCTTTAGTAACAGATTTCTCTTCCCCGGTATTATCATCTATCTCTTTTTTATAGTATTGGATCGGTTCCCCTTTAACTAATCTACGATAAAAATCCAATCTATACAAAATATAGTTATAAGCATACGTTTTTTCATATACTGATTTACATCTAATCGATTCTACCGCTTCTTTAAGCGGCATCCTATGGATCATCATAAGTTTTTCTACTGTATCAGATTCAGATAAAAACTCAGCAATTTTTTCTTGATCATAATTAGTATTATCTTCACCTAAATAATCGTATAAAAGCTTAATCCCCGCTAAATCACCATACCCTTTATACATATCAGTATCCCAATCAGGATTACTATAAACAGTATCTGTAAAATCGTACACACTATCAAACCCTATACGTCCCATCTCAGCCCTCATATCCATCATTCCCCTACCTCTTTTACTCTTTCTCCTATTAGCTTCAAACTTTTTTGATTCTCGTGGATTTAAACCACTTATGTCTTTCCCTCGAAAATTTTTATTCCTCTTGTCACCTCTTTTTTTGATCCCATCAAGCAGTTCAAGAAAACGTTTACGAATACCAAACCTAATTTTTCGCCTTCTTGCATGTAACTCTTTTTCTTTTCTCTTTGATTCATACACCTCTAAATATGTGTCATTCTCATAACATACGTTTTCATCACATATATTTTCATCATTTTTAACTTGATAATTGTTATTATCTATCTCTACATATTTTTTTATCTCAGACATAATCATAAAAAATAATAAACTTGAAATATTAATTTAACATGTTTTTTTTATTTTGTCAAGACTTTTTTGCACATTTATTTTATAGACTTTCAGTATATAATTTATCCAGCTCCACCAGATAATGATCTTTGTATTATATACATATATTTTTTTGCTTTTATACTGAATCCGATTTAAATGCCTAAAATCCTTAAGTATATGCTTATATCTAGCTTACAATAAACAATATTCCCACTAATATAAAAACATAAATTTTATAAGCGAAGGGGTATAAATACTAAATAATCGTAACTGTATACATTAATTTATCAAAAAATACAGTAATCCTATTTTCGTGTTCCATTAACAAGTGGTGAAACCAAAAAAGGAAATTTTATTAATTCTTCTGTAGAGAAACCTGCTTTAATAGCAGATAAAGCTTCTTTTGGACTAATATTATACTTACTTAGATACAAAATAATATTCTTGTGATCAAGTGTATCACATCTAAGCCTCTTTATATCCCTACTTACTGAGCAAACTAAACTATATTCTAATTTTGAATCAGAAATATCTTTAATCAAATCAACACCATAACAATCAAGTAACTCCTCAAAAAACTCAGTATAAGGGAATTCACTAATACATCTAACAATTTTAAGCAGTTCATCTAGTTCTAAATCGTTGTTTCTTTTAGAAAGGATATCGACAATATCCATGATATTTGATAACCCTGAATAAACTTGATAATGAAGAATTATATAATTAATTTGAGCTAACGTAAACTTTTGTAAAGCCCGTTTTAATCCGTAAGAAATATCCGACAGTGATAATTTGTTGATTAATTCAATAATTTCCATTAACTCTAACCGGTACCCTTTAGAAATTAAAGTCTGGTCAACCAATTTAAAATCATCATAATCAACCTTATATCCGTACAATATCTTAATCTTTGCAAAAGGCATATCTAATAATCCTTTATACCAACCAGATTCATAACCAGTATTTGATGCAAAATCAATAATATCTGTAAAAGTGATATCCTTCTTGAAAATCTTTTTGTTTTTTTGAACCCTTACAGCAGTCAACAAACAAACATAATTCTTAACTAATATCTTTATTTCTGAGATATCAAAACACTGTAAAGCTTCTTTCAACCCATTAATAGAATATTTAGATAACATACATATATCTTCTGTACTCAAATTAATCCCACTATCATCGACAATCTTTTTTATGTCATAGATTTTCACAAGGTTGCAACCAAGATCTAAAAACTGTTTTGTTTCCTCTAATGAATACTCTTTTAGAATTTGATCTAACCCGTAATAACATTGTTTAGAAATTTTCATTATTTCAGCTAAAGTTATATCAAAACTCGATAAAATATTCCCGACTTCTATTAACGCTTGAAGTTCATCTCTTGCCTCTACCTCATCATTCTTCACTCTATCATAATAACCACTTATCACCTTCAAATCATCCCTTGTCCCACCATGTTTCCCACAAACAATATCAAAAACAGCATACTTAATAATTTTTTCCGGCTCCATCCCTTCTCTAAGCATCTTATGCGCTTTTTCGATAGTTCTAAACGGTGCAACGTTGATCCAATCAATCGGATCATAAATCAATGTATTTTCTAAATCTTCGGCTCCTTCATTTCCTTCACCCTGATCCCGACTAAATCGTCTTCGAGGTATATACTCGTCGCTATCTAAATAAGGGACTATCCCTTGCATCCAATATAAATCTAACGCTTTTTGTAACAGATTTTTACGTTTATTATATTTATGATCAACAATATTTTTTTGTTCTATTAAATCTGAACATATTTCATCTTTACCTCTAGCTTCGATATATTTTACCTCTCTCTCAAATCTACTATTAGCGTCATCAATCTCTTTTTGGTAACCAGTTTCGATCCTATTAATCTCAAAATCTTTCTCTTTTTCTGCTAACTCCAACTCCAAGATATAAGATACATTTTTATCACGTCTCTTCTTTAAACTATGTAAAGTTTTATCCAATAATTTAGATTTTTTATCAACCCAAAAATTATCCTCCTTATTTTTAATCTCTATAAACTCTTGTTCAGATAAATTACCTGATTCAAATAAATCAATTTGATAATCAAGGATACTTTTTTCTTTAGCATAAGGGTTACTCCCGCTCCTCCCTATAAACCTTTTTATATTAGATAAATTTATCCCAATAATCTTTCTTCGCATCCCTCGTAGCTGTTTTTTTACTCTTCTATCGCCTAACCTCGCCCAAGCCACAGACTCTTCCAGATCAGAAACATACGGAGATAACGGTCCACGTTCAGGATTATTATAGTTCACCCCTTCTTCAATCCATGAAACAGCTTGCCTTACCGCTTTATATTCTATCTGTTTTTCATCTAAATTTATTTCTTTTCTCTCGATAAACCGATAAGCCTCTTTAAAAAGTTTATTTAATGAAGGATAAGCATACCCTATAGAATCATCCTTTATTAGTGATATAGCGCCTCTAATTTGTGGTAAATTCGATATATATTGGTTAGAGATCTTTTTACTAGCCATAATGAAAATCGCTAGCTCCGGAGAAGCGATCATAGAAGCGTACAATAAATCGCGTTTCAAACCGATTAGAAGATCGTTTTTAGTTACAGTATGAAAAGGTATTTCAATCTCCTCCGTATAAGTTACCTCTTTTTGTAGCTCAAAATTCCATTCTTTTTTGATGATTTGTATCGGTTCTTCTTTAACTATCTTTAGATAAAAATCTAATCTTTTAAGTAGATACGAATAAGCATACGTATCCTCGTCCATAGATTTTCTTTTAATACTTTCTATAGCCTCTAAAAGTGGCATCTTTATTAGATACTCAAGTTTTTTGATCCTATCCGGCTCTTTCAAAAAAGTATTAACATTATTTTCATTTATATAACCTCTTTTCTCTCCCAAAAAATTAAATAAAGGGTTCATCCCTAATAATTTATTATCCGCATCTAGCTTGTTTTGATCTAAATTATGACCTGAATCAACACTTACTTCTTGACCGCATAGCCCTACAAACCCTTTCCCTTTAGCACCTATCCTAGATCTTTTTTTAAATATTTTCTTCCTTTCTCTCGGATCCAAAACAGTTAGATCTCTCCCTCTCCAAATCAATTCATCTTTCTTAATATATCTCGCCTCTCTTTGAGCCAGTTTACGTCTTATTTTCTCTCTTGTTTCTAGTTTCCGTAATCTTATCTGCTTACTTGATTCATATTGCGAACCTAATAAACCGGAATCCAACATACCAATATCACCTATATTATCACTATTATCTGGACCAGTATCCATAAATAAATAGCTACTTTTATCGAAATTGTTATCCATAATACCAAACAAAAATAATAAATTAATGAAATATATTATAACATGTTTTATAAATAATGCAAGTATTTTATCAAAAATCTTTCTTCTACCTTTAAAATCGCTTATAAACATGATATAATATCTAGATTATATTTTTAAAAGTTTCTAGGATATTGACTTTTTATAAGAACTATGCATATAATCATACAATAACATCATATAATAAAAAATTATGATAATATATAAGTTTAAACCGGTCAAAATAAGTTATATATATATGGCGTTAAATTATAACGAGCAAGTTATTAATACACGAAAAAAACAGTTAGTTGATAAAGAAAAAGAAACTTATTTTGATCATTTAATGGAAGATAAAGATAATGGGTACCCTAACGCTGAAGCTTTTTTGTTGTCTATGGAAGACAAACGGTTCCTTACTGAAGCACAAAAAAAATTTATAAAAGATATAGATCAGAAACCCCCTAAAGAGATCCTTGCTCTAGCGCTTCTATTAGCACACGCCCATGTATCAGCTTTAATAGATTTCGAAACTACTAAAAAAGAGGAGAAGATAGAATTAAACCCTAAAAGAATACAAGATCTGCAAGCTCTATATAATAGTAAATATACAGAAGTTGTAGGAACATTAAGGTCAGATTTAACTGACAAACAACTTGGGATATATACTATCACAGGAAAAGATTTAGAAGACATAAATAACGAAGCTAACGAAGATAAATACAAAAAGATCCATAATATATTACAACTTATAAACAAGAAAAAAATTGAACAAGGTAACGAACATATAACAAATGAAATAGATCAATTTGATATACTAGAACAGGATAAAGATATAAAGAAAAATAAAGATCAATCTCATATACAGAAGCTGGTTAAAGATATAAAAAAAGCTGATAAAAAAGAGAAAGAGAAACTTATAACTCAAGCCTTACAATATATAGTAAGACTAAGTATTACAAACGAGACTGAACCCCTTGATACTCTTATAAATGATTTTGCTCAAAAACTTCATAAGGGATTACTTACAACAAAAAAATCAATCAAACAAAAAGCAAATGAATACAAAAAAAAAGCAGAACAAATAAAGGAACAACTTATAAAAGAGATACATGGAAGTGTTATAAACCAATCTAAAACAAAAATTAATCAAGTACTAAATAATAGAAATACTAAAAAATTCAAAGAAACTTTTGTTAACTATGAAGAAGCACAAAAATGGATAGAATATGTTGCGTCAAGTTATACTGATCTAACTGAAGAAGCTTCGTATACAGATCTTAAATCATTAATTGATACATACATTAATAATAAACAGATAACCGATGAGATCTTAGAAAAAGCAAAAAAATCTAAAGAGTTAATTCAAACTCTTAAAACTAAAATAATAGATAAGTTTAGTGCAAAATTAAAGACTTATGTTGATGAGATACCTGATCATATCAACAATCTAATAAATCCACTTAAAATTAAAGATTTTGATGAATTTGAGAAAAGCATAAAAGAGATAGAAACATCATTTGATGAACATATCAAAAAAGGGTTAGAGATATGGGGGAAAAAAGAGGTTATAGATAAATGCACTAATAAAGATAAAATAAATAAATCGCTAGGGATAATAAATGATACAAATAAAAATTACGAAGCACATTTCGAAGCTATACAAACACTACAATCTTTTAAAGATGATCTACAAACCGGGTATATAGAATATATAAACGAGAATTATCATCCTATAACCGAGATTAAGGATTTTAAGCTTTTAGAAGATTCATTAGAGAAAAAAGAAAAAATTATTTTGGAAGAGAAAAAAACAGCTTTAAAAGAAAATACTAATAAAAAGTGGGAAGAGATATCTAAGCTCATAAGAAATTATGATAATAAATTCCCTACACTAAAAACGTATACAGATGATGAGTTACTTAAGATAGAGTTCAAAGATGGATTGCCTGATGGTTACAATTTAGAAGATATAAAAACTAACGCTAAAGAATTAATAGAAAAGATAACCGATAAAAAAATAGAAGACAGTGGTAAAATAAAAGAGTTCTTCGAAAATACTTGGGTACCTATACAAGAGATAAAAAAGAGTATTGAAGAACAAAGTATCAAACAGTTCAAGGAGAATCTTGTAGCTGTTTATCAAGATAAACCTGGTCCTGACCCAATAAAAAAGTTTATAAAGTGTTACACTGAGATATCTGAATGGATTAATAATAATGGTAACTTCAAAAACGAGTTTTTGGGGTTTAACAAGATTTTGCTCTCAGCCAAAATATACGAAGAAGAGAGCCTAAAAGCTTTATCAAGAAACACCGAAATAGATAAAAAAATTATATATGAAAAAGATTACAAAGAGTTAAAAACACCATTACTTGAGTTAAAAGAGCAAGAAGCTCCTATTAATATTGATGAAATTATTCAGATATGTAAGATAGAGATCCCTGATCCGTTAAAGGGAAAAATAAAAGGAAAAAAAGAGTTCGATATAGATATACTTAAAACCCGCGATCTAGAAAATTATATCAACCGAAAAAAGTATTTCGAAAATATTAAAAATGCTGAAGAGTATAGCAAAAGTCTTTATACTAATATATGCGACCAATTATTTGGTGAGAATGTAGTAAACGATAGCTCGTTTTGTTATCTAAACACAGGAGCTAAAACCAAAAAGATTGGAGAGATGATAAGTTTTTATAAAAACATTAATAATTCAAATAATAAAAAAAAATGGTATGAGTATGTTCAGCTTAACAGGATAAAAAAAGTATCTGAGTTAGTGAATAATCCTAACCTAAAAGGTATCTTAGAAATATGTTCTACAAGGGTCATAGGCAGGATTATAAAAAAGGGAGAGATAGATAAAATATACGATATATTATCACCTCTAAAGGGTTTCGAGAGCTCAAACGGTTTAACAGAGGAACAATGGGAAAGTTTTGAGTATATCTATGATAATTTTGAGATTATCGATCAGATCCATACTGTATCTGATAGAGAGGAATTCATAAAGATATCTCAAACAGATAACACTGAATGCAGCCCATCAGATATATTATTCGAAGCTTTAGGTAATGAGATAGGTCAATCGCTTACTGATGAGCAAAAGAAAAAACAAATAGAAGCTGAAAACTATATAGACGAATTGAGCGAGCGTTATCCTGGATACGAAAAACAAGACAAGCTTAGTACCGCTATCAACAGTAAAAAGCAACTAAAGGATACTTTAAATAGAAATATCAAACAACTTAATAACCGGTATCAACAGTACCTCGCGGAGAAATTAAATCAATATCTATTGAACGATGATTTAATTAAATATTTAGAAGAAAAGAAAAAGTGTTATAATAATAAATCTAATCAATGCCGAGAAAAAAACGATACAGAGAACGCATTAAAAAATGAGTATTTTGAAAATAATATAAACACCATTATAAAAAAGATTAAGGAGAATATTAAAATAAAAGATATGATAGATTCTCTTGATACACATATCAATACTCTCACAGAAAACAAAGAGATCCTACATTCGATAGAACTACCTAAGAAAGTAAAAGAGTCGCTTGATAACCTGGAGCACTTAATAAAACAGGTGACAGGTGATATGGATAATAAAACCAAAGAAGAGCATATGCAAAAGATTATTGATGCTAGGAAAGAGTACGAGAGGAATCTGACTGAATGTAGCGAGCTAAAAGGTAGCGGTAGCTATATCCTAGAGAAAATCCAAAAGATCCGTGAGGGGAAGAAACGTGAGATAACTATCATAAGGAACGAGTTAGAAAAGATTGAGACAGAAAAAAATGATCTAGGAAATAAAGAGAAATACATTAGCTTAAAAAAAGATTTGATTGCGAAATATTATGCTAACCCGTCTTTGTTTACAGATAAAAACAACGCAAGGACAGTGATGAAACATATCTTGGGCCATACTAAAAAAGATAGGAACCTCGTAAACTCTTTCTATAACTATTGGCGTGGTAATAACTCTAATCGGATAGCTGATATCCTTAGTAACACAATGAAAGCCTCAGAAGAGATCTTTTATAAACCGGTAAGCGGAAAAGATTTATGGAAAAATATCGACGTGCTAGAAAAAAGCAGAAAAGGGGCAGGTGTGGTATTACCACCATTAGGTATCGGAGCATTAATGATCGGAGGCGGTCCTATCGCTGTATCAGCATTACTTGTCCCGGGGTTATTAGCTACTAAACCCGGGAGATGGGTGTTTAAAAAGGGTGTCCGTCTCGGTGCGTGGGCTACCTGCGGTATAACCAGTATAGTATCCAAAATAGGTAGAGAGGTTATAAAAACTACGCTGAAGAAAGCGATACCGTTTATGCTCGAGAATACTGTACAACGATTTGGTAGCCATCTAATAGCTCAAGCTTCAAAAGAACGAGAGAAACACCAGGAGTTATTACCCGAAGAGAAAGCGTTTTTGTATGTATTAGGAGGGGTATTGTATGGTGCGTCTAAAACAGTTAGCTTTGTATCAGACAAAGCAAGTAATATCCCTGGGTACGGTATGCGATATCTTGGTAACCAACTTAAACCGTTCGATAAAACCGAAAGATTAAAAGATAAAGAGATAGATACTCTAGCTTCTCTATTATACGAAACAGGATCACTTATAACAGAAAATGGTATTTTACCTTTAACACGTACAGCGGTTAAATATATGAACCGTTTCAGGAAACGTAGAATAGTCGAAAATTCTATCAAACTGCTAAAGAAGAAGGATGCTCATATCCCTGATATCAAAGCCGCTTAAAATTTTAGTCTATTATACGTATAACAGAATACATCCGAGCTGTATCACCTCGCCGATATGAATAGTATTTAGATACACATCTGGTGCATTCACGGTATCTATTGGTATCTGATACACCTGCATACTTTAAATCGTTATCCAAAGCCCCCCATAGATCAACATAATATCTATTATCTCTAGCGGTAATATATCGATGGTATTTCTTAGGTAATTCATTATACGGGTCACTAAACTCGCTACAACATACACCTAAAGACGGTGATATATTAACGATATAATCTTTTGTGTTACCTAACATCTGCTCAAACGTTTTTTGTAATATGGCTTTAACAAGGCCTCTCCACCCTATATGTATATTAGCGATTTCGTGGTTTATTGGGTCTATGACCTGTACCGCCTGACAGTCCGCTGTTTTTATACATAATGATATATTTTTAGTGGAAGTTATAAGCGCATCACCCTCATATAGATTTTGGTAATTTGAGCTATTTATATTGATCACTTTATCACCGTGTACCTGGTTAAGAAAAACCGTGTTAGGGAAGATCTCGTTTTCTATAGCTGTTTTAGCATAAAATTTACTTATATATAACATACTCTTTTATTATCTTTTTAGGAACTAGAAAAAAAATATACGTAATTGGAAAAAACCTGACCCTATAACAACTAAAAAAAAATATTTAGGTATAACATGTTTTTTTTATTAGCCCGGGCAGTATCTTTAGTAGATCTATAGCCTGATAACTATACCCCATAGTTTTATATAACCTCTCGCCTGCTTTGCCTAAGATCTCTACGGATATCTTACACGCGTCTATTAAAGATACGTTTTGTGCGATAAACCCTGATATCATACCTGATAATAGATCGCCTGTACCGCCTACCGTTAAGCCCGGGTTGCCTGTTTTATTTATCACCATAATATCTTCCGGGTTAGAGATTATATCTTGTTCGCCTTTAACTAAAACCACACATTCAAGCGTTTTAGATACCTTACTGATATTAGTTTTAGTATATCGCTCAAACAGCTCGAACTCACCTCTATGCGGTGTTATAACAGTATTAGGTGGTAACACCTCGTCCGTTTCATATATATCTTTTACTGCGTATAAAGCTGTCGCGTCTATAACTAAAGGTATAGATATTTTCTGTATTATCTCTTTTAATACCGGTAAAGATTTTTTAGATAATCCCGGACCGATAACAACCGTATCAACTTGATCTAGTACATCATTGATCATAACTATATCCAGCCCGGTTATATAATCAAGTTTAAAATAATGACATATAAAATTATAAGACGCATGTTTAGTTACCTCTCTATTACAATACGGGACAATAGGATACACCAAATCAACACCGGTAACCTCCGCGCCTAAAGCGGTATATATAGGGGCGCCATGATATATTTCTGAGCCACCTATTACACATACCTTACCATTCTGACCTTTATATGAATTATTATTTCGTTTCAGATACATTTGTTTGTATTTACCGGGTAAACCTATTCTATCAGAAAAAAAAGGTTATTAAAAATTTTTATTTTTTATATAAATCTATAAAACTAAATGTTTTTTTTAGATACTACTTGAGTTTTAGTATGACTTTTTTTAAAGTAGGCCTTAAAATTTGACAATATATATAAAAAAAATGTATCATTGGGGTATGATAGAAAGAAAATTTTATAGAAGTGTTTGGCAAAACTTGTCAAGATATAAGAATATGATATTTATATCAGGGCCAAGGCAAGCTGGTAAAACAACTTTTGTTAAGAGAATTTCTAAAGGTTTTTCTAATACAATATATTTTAATTGGGATATAATTGAAGATAAAAGGAAAATTATTGATGATCCATATTTTTTTAGAAAAATTAACCGTATAGATGATAGTATACCTTTTGTCATACTAAATGAAATCCATAAATATAGTAGATGGAAAAATTATTTAAAAGGTGTATATGATAAGTATTATGATGAATATATGTTTGTTATAACAGGTAGTGGGAGGCTAGATACTTACCAAAAAGGTGGTGATTCGTTGGCAGGAAGATATATTTTATTTTATTTATGGCCTTTTACTATAGGAGAACTATCAAATAATAAATATAAAAATTATATTTTTGTGCCTGAACGTGATAAAAAAAATAGTGATATATGGAATGATTTAAAAAATTATAGTGGGTTCCCTGAACCTTTTCTAAAAAAAGATAAAAATTTCTATAATATATGGAGTAATACATATTTTCAACAGATTATAAGAGAAGATATACGTAATGTATCAGATATAAGAAATATTGATCTATTGGAGATATTATTTTCTTTAATACCTTCAAGAGTTGGCAGTAATTTATCTATAAGTAATATATCAAAATTATTACAAGTATCTTTTGAAACAATAAAAACCTGGCTTTTATACTTAGAAAGATTTTTTCTTGTGTTTAAAATTAATTCATGGCATAAAGGGATTTCAAGATCTATTTTAAAAGAAAAAAAATATTACTTGCTTAATTATTCAGTAATAGAAGACCCCGGAAAAAGATTTGAGAATATGGTGGCTTTAGAATTATATAGATTCATAAGCACAAAAAACGCTTTAGGAGAAGGTAAATTTTCTTTACATTATTTACTTAACAAACAAAAAGAAGAAGTAGATTTTTTAGTAGCTAACAATAATAAACCAGTATTTATAGTTGAAACAAAATATAATGATGATAATGTATCAAAAAATTTAGTCAAATTTCAAAAATTACTTAATATACCTGCTATACAACTTGTGGAGAAAAAAGATATTTGTAGAAAGTTTGATGGTATCCTTGTTTGTACTGCGTATGACTGGTTATCGTATTTGTGAACTATGTTTATTACTATTCAAAAATCAGTTAAGAATATATCTTTTTTTTGAGTAGAAAAAAAATTATGTATATTTTTATACATTAATTCTCTGGAAAAAATTATTTAATACTAATAGTATTATAAACAGATATTTTTTAAATAATTTTTTATGCAATATATTAGTCCTGCACGTAAATTAGATATAGTAGACAAAAAAAGGAAGAACTTCTTTGCTTTACTTTTTTCTACTTCTAATAGATTACTAGGTACTTTAGATGAGATAGACGATTTTGAAAGAGTGTTAACTGATCCTGATATCTTAGGTTATCCTAAAGATAATATTTACGCTTTACATAATCCTGATGAAAAAGTATTTTTAGATGTTATTAATAATCTTAGGAAGAGAATAGAGGCAATAAATGATAATGATAGTTATCTAAATAAAAATATTTCATTATTAGTTTATGGTAATACTCATGGGCAATATAATAAAGAAAAAAGAGAACATTCATTGGAATTAGTAAAACAACCAGATAGAAAAACAAATATATTGAAAATACCTGAGCGTAATTTAGTTACTATAATGCCAACAAAAAAATTAGCTGAAGCTTTAGCTGAGATAAGAGTTAAATTTATGACAATTATTTTAGATTGCTGTTGTTCAAATAAATCAGCATACGAGTTTGCTAATGCATTTAGAGAAAAAATAAAAGAAAAGATGGAATCTACTACAGATAAAAATAAACGTATTTTTGATAATGCTTTCTCTGAAAATATTGAATCGTACGAAGCTAAAAATATTATTACTTCTACTAGCTATAGATTTGAAATTAGAGGAGATGCTAAAGATATTTATGGAAGATACCGTAGTATTTTACTCTCAGGTATAATGAAAGCTTTAGAAACAGGGGCTATAGGGAAAAAAGACACTTTAGGCGTAAGTGTATGCGATTTATATGGATACGTATGGCATTACGCTATGGAACAAAGAACTGGAAATTCCTGGATGCCTTTACCTAGTTGGGGAGATTTGTTAAACATAAATCATTCTTTTTTAAGATCTAATGCTATTCTTGGATATAACAAAAGATTACTAGTTTCAGAATTAGAAAAACAAGCAACTGAAACAGAGTTATTACGTAACGTTTTAGAGATATCACCTGAAATAATACCAATAATATTAAATAATAAAGATCTACAAATAAAAAAAAGAGTTAATGCTAATGAAGTTCAGTATGATTTATTATTTAAAGTAAAAAACAATAATGAAAATTGTATACTTGCTATAGACTTAAAAAAAGATGATAAAAAAGAAGATTTAAGGTTAGAAGAAATAAAAATATGTATAAAAAAAGGAAGAGAAAAAAAAGATAAAGTAATATATTTAAACGAAGAAGATTTTATTAAAAAAATGAAAGACATAGGTATAGATTTCAATCTAATACCTGAAAAAATTGAAAATAGAGAATCATTAGATAAGATTGGAGTAAAATATAAAAGAGAGATACTGGGGTTAATTGTGTTATCACCTTATATGAAAGGAGGAGATACCTTTAATATACATAAAAGAATTAATCAAATAAGTAATTTATTAAACTGTTTTGTACATGAAAAACTAAAAGAAAATGAATATAAGGAGATAAGAAAATTTATAAAATTATATTGCAAAATATTAAAAGAAGTTTATAATATAAATACAAAAGATTATTTTATCAATAATTTTCAAGGTATGAGCAAACTTAGTGAAGATCTACAATTCGAGGAAGAACTATTACAAGCTATGAATCCAAAATATCTTGAAGAAAGAACAAAATGGAGAGAGAAAGAAAGACAAATGATGGAGAAAGAAAGACAAATGATGGAGAAAGAAAGACAAATGATGGAGAAAGAAAGACAAATGATGGAGGAATTAGCAAAATACCAGAATAGTAGTTTAGTGAAATTATCAAGATTTTTGGATAAAATATTTGGAGGAAAAAAGTAATTCTTTAAAACAAATATTTTCAGCTATACTGAACAAAAGATTATTTTATCAATAATTTTCAAGGTATGAGCAAACTTAGTGAAGATCTACAATTCGAGGAAGAACTATTACAAGCTATGAATCCAAAATATCTTGAAGAAAGAACAAAATGGAGAGAGAAAGAAAGACAAATGATGGAGAAAGAAAGACAAATGATGGAGAAAGAAAGACAAATGATGGAGGAATTAGCAAAATACCAGAATAGTAGTTTAGTGAAATTATCAAGATTTTTGGATAAAATATTTGGAGGAAAAAAGTAATTCTTTAAAACAAATATTTTCGGCTATACTGAACAAAAGATTATTTTATCAATAATTTTCAAGGTATGAGCAAACTTAGTGAAGATCTACAATTCGAGGAAGAACTATTACAAGCTATGAATCCAAAATATCTTGAATAAAGAACAAAATGAATACTACTTGAATTTTAATATTACTTTATCTTAAAGTAGACCTTAAAAAAAGATATTTGTAAAAAGTTTGATGGTATCCTTGTTTGTACTGCGTGTGACTGGTTATCGTATTTGTGAACTAATAAATTGATTAATCTCTATTTTTCGTCTAATATATTCTAGATCCAAATAGATCGTAGACTTAAATAGATCGTAAATCTAAATAGATCATAGACTTAAATAGATCGTAAATCTAAATAGATTGTAGACTTAAATAAGTCATAGAATTAAAAAATGATTGATGAAACATAAACTGATATTTACAGGGTTATTATTGATTGGTCTCTCATTGTTTATAATAACTTTAAGAAACACCGGATATACCGAGATATTTAGCACTCTAAAAAACTTCTCTTTGACCGGGTTTATAGTGTATATCTCTCTGTCTTTATGTAATTTCTCTTTATTTACATACAGATGGTATATCATCCTGCGTGTATTCACAAAAAACTCTAGTTTTAAAGATCTGTTTTGTTATAGGCTAACAGGTTACGCTGTTTCTTACCTAACACCTGCCGCTCAAATCGGAGGTGAACCCGCCAGGATATACTTCTTAAAGACAAAAGATATCCCGTTAAAGACCGGGATATCATCAGTATTTATAGATAAAAGCCTTGAGATATGCGCTAGTTTATTATTTATTATCGTTGGTTCTTTATTATCTATATTCATAGGTATCAACCTATCTGAGACAGGTATAGGGGTTGCATCGATAATCCTTGTATCGATAATCATTTATGTGTTTATATCAATCAAACATGAGTTTGGTATTATCACTACCATACTAAAAATATTGCGTTTGAATAAAATAACTTATATTAAAAAGAATTTCGAAAAAATTGAGTTAATGGAACATAAAATAATGCATTTCCTAAAAAATCATCCTAAGATTCTTCTTGCTTCTATCGGATTATCATTCAGTAACCAGTTTTTTATCATTTTAGAAAATTTTGTTATTCTTAAGTTCCTTGGGTTTAGCCCTACAATTATACAAGTATTTCTTATATCCACTATCCCTAATCTTGCGTATCTGATACCTACACCCGCCGCGTTAGGAGCATTAGAAGGTGGTTTCGCTGTTATATTTAATTTGATCAATATTACTAATATATCAGCCATAGCTTATGTGTTTATCATAAGACTGCGTGATTTATTTCTTGTCTCTCTTGGTACCATATACGGGATTACACATGGATTCAAAATATGGAAAAAAAATTGAGTTAAAAAGTTGATAAAACTGAGGATCTTTTTAAGCACCCCTATAATAAGAACTTAGGTACAAATTTAGGCGGTTTTATCCCTTTAATTCTCTTTAGTATATCAAGATCATCTATATTGATCTTACCTATATATAAATCTTTGAGGTCGCCACCTTTATCTACATATTCCTTGATCTTCTTAAACCCTATATAATATAACGAATCTTTTGTAAAAGCGCCTGGCTCAGCGGTATTGGTTAGTCCTCTTTTAACTTTAACTGTCGATCTAAACGCTAGCTCTTTATCTATCCCTAAATCGATCAAAGCTTTATATGTATCAGAGAAACTTTTATCTAATGCTAGATGTGTAGCTATTAATCCCCTACCTCGTGGTATCTCTTTCTTCTCTACAAAATAAGTCTGATTATACATCGCAAGACCTTCTTGTGTTAATAGATACCCACTCATCCCGTATTTCAAGATCCCATACGGTTGGATTGCTCCATTAGCTGCAGTTAAAACATGTGTTTCTATTTCGTGTTTTATAAGTTGCTCTATCTTTAGCTTACTAAACCACGCGTCTTTTTTTAAAAAGATCACACCGTTTTTACCGACCGATACATCAACAACCATATTATCTTTTATAACTATTTGCCATCCATCAAGAGAGTATTCACTCAAAATATCATCAAATATCTTTTTAGTTTCCATCGTATCTATATCTTTTCCAGCCTCAAAAACTCTCTCGCTCTTCATACTTTGATACGCGTCTCTTACATACCTTAACGACGGTTTAGGATATAATTGCATTGAAGATCCTGTAAATTTTTTCGGGTCACCTATACTCGAAAGAAGTAAAATCTTATTTTTTACTTGAGTTATTTTTTTTTCAAAAATCTGTCCTAAAGGAGAATCATCTATCTCTATATATTTTAATCTATCAAGCAGATCCTCAGCATCAAAATCAAGATCATTATACACAAACACTGGGTTATAATTATTATCTTTACTAAATTTCTCGGACTCTTCATCCAGGTTCTTAGGTCTCAAAAAATATACTATACGTAACTTACTATCTATATCGCTTATACGGCTATCGATAGATTTATAATCTATTTTTACTAATCTTTTTTTATAAGGTAAATACTCTTTAACAGGATCAACAAGATAATCTTTTAAATCCCTTCTACCTATAATAACATCATAATCTTTGTCAGATAGATCTTTTAATCCTACCAAAGTCTGTATCTTCTTACCAGCCAACGTGAACTTTATTTTAAAACTCTCTTGACCTTCTTGACGGATATCACCGGAGATCCGTAACTCATCCATTAACAAATCAGAAAACACAGTCTTCTCTAAATCAGGTCTAATCCGTGCTAATACTGTTTTAGTGCCACCTTGAGGCAATAGTATCTCAATATTCTCTCTATACCCGATTATCTCTTTACCTGAAATATTTTTTATATCTTTTTCTATCTTCTGACCAAATAAATCCTGTCCGATCCTCACACCTTTTTCAGGGTTATTAACTTTTATACCTTTGATCCTATCAAGCCGTTTCCTTAAAGGCGCCAAATTAGCTATCTGCACCATCAACCCCGCTCTAGCATTTATCTCTAGTAATACAGGCCCCATATTCTTATCTATAACCAAATCACAAGCTAAATACCCTAAATTAGTTATCTTTTGTAGTTTAGATGATATATGTAGGATATCATCCCAGAACGGTACTTTATACCCTTTAGGGCTACCAAACCCTGATATACTAGTAATGATTTTATTGTATTGTACTGCATACGTTGTTTCACCTTTAGCTATATCTACACCTATCCCTACCCCACCTAAATGTACGTTAGCTTTTCCTTCTGACTCTTTGGTCGGTACACGTATCATAGCCATAACAGGGATAAGATTATGTACAACTATCCGTATATCAGGTAACCCTGTATTAGTAAAATGATCAAAAAACTCGTGCGGGATCAGCCGCTGCTCGAAAAACGCTGTATCATAGGTAATATTTATTGAGTACCGTCCTGATAATATGCTTTCTATATGATCAGACAAAAAATATTGAGGTAAGCTTGTACCGTTTATTTTTATATAATCATCATTCCTTTTATCTTTGATAACTATTATCCCTTCACCGCCATACCCACTATTAGGTTTAAGCACAAAACTGGATGGTAGGATCCCCCAATCAAATTTTTCTAACGCGTCTAAATCAGGGATCCGCGCTATCAGTTTAGGGACGGGTACACCTCTAGCCTGTAAAAACTGTTTAGTTTTTATTTTATCATCAGCAAGTTTGATAGCGATCTTAGGGTTAAAAGGTTTTATATATAATAAATTCCTTGCGTTTATCCCTAAAATACCATGATTAAAATAAGACATAATTATTCTTCCATATGTTTAAAAACTTCTCTGAACCTAGCATATTCTGATAATCTTAATCCAGTGTACCGGCCTAAAAGTATATTGATTATAATTACTATCAAAAACATCCATCCGGGGTTACCTAAAACAAACGTTTGGACTATATCTAAAGTAACAATAAAATAACATACAAGCGATACTATTAATGTTTCTAGCGTAGAAACTATAGCTGATACGAACCCTTTACCTGACTGCGTGCTCATAAATTTCTCTGATAATGTTATCATAATAATCATCGGGAAGATAGTCAAAGCTGTTATATCAGCTATCTTATAGTAGGTACCAGCTGACATAGACATAAGAATAACAAAACTTGCGCCTGTAAGGATAATAGCTACCTTTGGTGTATAGAGTAATCTGAATTTACTTATAGTTAACCTAATTAGAGAGCCAGCTATAAGTATAATAAAGAATATTATCAACCCAAACTTCAGTGACATAACTATAAACGATAATGTAACCATAGAGGGCGTATAAACACCAAATGTCGTTATCCCTATAACCTGTCTACTAAACGCGATAATCGTTGCTATTATAGGGAACAAAAGTATTAACATTATTGTATCAGGGAACCCGTTTTCAAGCATATACTGGACAACTTTCGATACGAAATTAAATATAAGCAACCCCCTGCTTTCTTCGTTGATTATCTTGTATTCAGTATATAAATCGGTTATATACTCTTTAACTGTTTCTTTCTCTAACAAAGAAGAATCAAACGCGTCTTCTCTCGTAATAACTATCTGTTCAGGTTCCAGTACATCATATATATTCTGACTATATTTACTTATATTACCTAACCCTTCATTAGTGATAAACACAAACGTTTTATTCACATAATTAAGATCTTTCTGACCAGTTTCACGATAAAAAGTTGTTATCAGCCCGAAATCTATAGGACGGTTAGGCCATACAAAAACTAAATTACTATCTTTAATCGCATCTATATTCTCTTTCATCTGTCTTAGAAGTATATCCATACTATTTATTGTTTTATTATCTTCTAAATTTTCTATAAGTTTGATTAAAACACCTTTCGATGCAAGTTTTTCCCTTATACGAAGCAGTTTATCATGTTTATCTTTTTTGTCTGTTATCATAACCATTATTTTCTTATAAACAAAGACCACGCTATCTATACTACTTTTCTTATCGCCTTGCTCTATAGTAAGACTAATATAATGAGGTACCGCTTTCAGATACGTATGATGGATCTCTTTACCTTCAACTACTGTACCATCACCTAAATCCCATATAAATTTAACCGGCTGACCTTGATCATAAACTGAATCTTTAGCACTAAATGTTATCTCTTCGTTAACTTTTATATATGAATCACCTGTTATAACCGCTTCTAGATCATAGGTTTGGTTAGTATCTGATAACTCATTATCTTGTGCTCGCGCTATAGACACAAAACATAATACCGCTAACCATATTTTTAATATATTTTTTATGTTATCTAGTATTAATAATAAATATTTCGTATCACATACTACCAAATAACTTATATATTAACAAATTAAGTAATAATATTTGATTCTGTTCAAAACCTTAATTTTTTATCTACAAGTATTACTTCAATCAAATAACTGATAACAAAAACAAATTAAGATTTTTGTAACAGCTTAAGTATAAAATACTTTTTTTTTGCGTTATATTTTATTGTAACTTACAATAAAAAAAACTTTTTATTTTAAAATAAATATTATGCAAAAACTTCTTATATCAACACATAACAAAGGTAAATACATAGAGATAAAGAAGATCTTTGGCGATACTCTAAAAACGGTTTCGCTCAAAGATCTAGAGATAACAGATAGTATCGATGAAACAGGTAAAACCTACGAAGAGAACGCTATCCTGAAAGCAAAATATTACGGTAAGCTTACCGGGCTACCTACAGTAGCTGATGATTCAGGCATCGTCATAGAAGCTCTAAAAAACGAGCTAGGGATACATACAAGAAGATGGGGTGCAGGCCCAAACGCTAATGATAGAGAATGGATAACATATTTTTTGGAACGTATGAAAACAGAAACAAATAAAAAAGCTAGGTTTATATGTAGTACATGCTTTTATGATAACGGTAATATAGAGACTTTCGAAGGTATTACTGAAGGGATAATCACTGATAAATTAGAATCTAAATATTTACCTGGTTTACCTTTAAGCGCCGTCTTTAAACCTAATGGCTATAAAAAAGTGTTTTCTGCTTTAGATACTGAAGAAAAAAATAAGATAAGCCATAGAGGTAAAGCGTTTAGTAAACTATACCAATATTTATTAAAAACAAATAAAATATGAAACACTATATAAATGAGTTCCTTGAGTTCTTAGAAATAGGGAAAAACCTGTCACAAAAAACATTAATAAACTATTCTCATTACCTAAAACGGTTTTCAGTGTTCAGCAAAAATATCGACCCAAAAGATATCACTGTATCTCTTATCCAACAATATAGAGTATATCTTAATAGATACAAAGATAATAAAGGCGATACACTTACGATAAAAACACAATGTTATCATCTAATCGCTATACGCTCGTTCCTAAAATTTTTAGTTAAAAGAGATATAAAAACTTTAGCCCCAGAAAAAATAGAATTACCAAAAATTGAAGAAAGAAAAGTTATGTACCTAACCAGAGAAGAATTACAAAGTCTTTTTGATTGTGTTGATCTAAGCAAAAAAACAGGACCAAGAGATATCTCTATACTAACATTGTTGTATTCTACCGGGCTACGTGTAAGCGAAATAGTCAGCCTCAATATAGATCAAATTAATATTGAGAAAGGTGAGTTCATGATCAGAGGTAAAGGCAGGAAACTCCGTATCTCTTTCATATCAAAAACCGCTAAAAAATACCTAGGTGAATATATAAAAACAAGGACAGATACGTTGGAACCTCTTTTTATCTCTTTATCGAACAAAAGTAAAAACAACGATTCAAGACGATTACAATCTCGTGATATAGAAAGGCTAGTAAATAAATACAAAAAAAAAGCAGGTATTATAAAACAGGTGACACCACATACATTAAGACATACATTCGCGACAGAACTCTTAAGCAACGGCGCAGACCTAAGATCAGTACAAGATCTATTAGGTCATTCTTCTATAACAACAACACAAATCTATACACATATAACTAATAATAAGCTTAAAGAAGTCCATAATAAATACCATAAATAATTATACCGGTTCACCAAAAATATTCGCATCATTTTTATTATTATCTATAGTTAGATCTTCATCATCTTCCTTATTATCTTGATCAAAAGTCAAGCCAGCATTATTTTTACCTATAGTTAAATCTTCAGTGGTCTCTAAGCTGTTCAAATCAGTATCTTCGGAGGTATCTAACTTGTTCACATCAGTATCTTCGGTTATCTCTTGATCTTCGAAAGGTGTTACTATATCAGTATCATTGTTTTGAGGATCTATAGATTCTTCTTCAAAAATAGAAGGTGATAAATCATCGGCAGTCCCTCCGGAAATAGATAAATCTTCTTGCTTACTATTTATAGATATATCAGATTGTTTATCATTTCTTATTCTCTTAGCTTTCTTGATATTTGTTGTATTTTTATCTGTACCACTCAAGACAACTTTCCCTTTATTTTTTGGTATATCTTCAGGCTCCTCTTTATCTTCAAATAACTCATCATCATCCTCATCAGATTCTTTTATATTTTTTGATAAATCATCTTCTTTATCTCCCTCTTCTGGCGCATCTTCATCACCGAACAGATCTTTATCTTCTGTATCTTTTGGCTGATCTTCATCACCGAACAGATCTTTATCTTCTGTATCTTTTGGCTGATCTTCATCACCTAACAGATCTTTATCTTCTGTATCTTCTGGCGCATCTTCATCACCTAACAGATCTTTATCTTCTGTATCTTTTGGCTGATCTTCATCACCGAACAGATCTTTATCTTCTGTATCTTTTGGCTGATCTTCATCACCGAACAGATCTTTATCTTCTGTATCTTTTGGCTGATCTTCATCACCGAACAGATCTTTATCTTCTGTATCTTTTGGCTGATCTTCATCACCTAACAGATCTTTATCTTCTGTATCTTCTGGCTGATCTTCATCACCGAACAGATCTTTATCTTCTGTATCTTTTGGCTGATCTTCATCACCGAACAGATCTTTATCTTCTGTATCTTCTGGCTGATCTTCATCACCGAACAGATCTTTATCTTCTGTATCTTTTGGCTGATCTTCATCACCGAACAGATCTTTATCTTCTGTATCTTCTGGCTGATCTTCATCACCGAACAGATCTTTATCTTCTGTATCTTCTGGCTGATCTTCATCACCGAACAGATCTTTATCTTCTGTATCTTCTGGCTGATCTTCATCACCGAACAGATCTTTATCTTCTGTATCTTCTGGCTGATCCTCATCACCGAACAGATCTTCTCCCTCTTCTAAATCTTTTGATATATCCTCTTTCTTATCTTCAGCTGGCTGGTCTGATAAGACCTCACCACTAACACCATCATTTATTTCTATACTCTCTTCTGAATCTTTTGTATCCTCATCTCCTGATTTCTTCATCCAATCAGGTATCATCTCGATTTCTGGCTCTATCACCTCTTCTTTATCTCTGATCTCTTTCTTCTTTTGTTCAAGTATATTAACCTTATCTAATTCATCGGTTACAGCTTTTTTCTTAAATCTATTCAATGCCATCTCTTTAAACGCATTAAACGCTTCTTTTATACTGAAATCAGGGTTGTTTGTTTTAATATATATAGTACCAAAAACTATGATACCACCTACTAAAAGTAGCATAATCAGTATAAAATAACCTAGGTATTTTAGTATACTTAAAATTATATTATCTTTCCCAGAAGAATCTTTATTAGTATCTGTTATTTCTTTCTTTTCTTCTTTTATCTCTTCTTCTTTTTTCTTTTCTTCTTTTATTTGATCTTTTGTCTCTTCTATCGCTTCTACTTTTATATTACTAGTCTTTATTTTTTCTTCACCTCCGCTATCTTTGATCTTCAATGTGATAAAATATTCACCTATTTCATCATAAACATGTTCAGGGTTTTTATCAGTACTTGTTTTAGTATCACCGAAATCCCATAAATAAGTTAGGCTATTGTTACTTAGATTACTATTAACTATAGAAGTATCACTAAAACTAACTTTATTCTTATTTATAATATACCGGAAATCAGCTATAGTTTGGCCTTGTTTCTCGTCACCAATAACCATTACCTCTTTATATAACTCTCTAAAATCACCACCATTTTTATCCTCTACCTGAAGAGTTACAAGGAACTTGCCGGGTGTATTATACTTATATGTTACATCTTTGTCTCTTGTCTCTAAATCATACTCATTATCACCATTAAAATCCCATCTGTATATTAGTTCAGCATTAGTATTAGGTGAGAACGATTGGTTATAGAAAGCTATAGTATCACCTACGTTGTAACTATTCCTATCTAAAACAAAATCAGCTACTAGCTCGGTATTATCACCGAACACAAACTTAACTTGATCACGTTTTTTATTGTTAAACTGATCTAAAACTGTTAACTCAGCGATAATCTCTTCTTCTCTAGTTTGATATATATAACTAAAATCTTTACCATTAGAAACCGAACCATGGTCCTTATTATCTATATCATTAGATGGATCACCGTCGCCATCAGAATCAAAATATATATTAGTATCTATACGATACTCTTTTATCGCTCCTTCTGATAACTCAGCATTAAAAACTACTTTGTTATCATATAAAGTTATAACCCCATCAGTTGCTGGTCTCGGGATTGTAACCAAATTAGCTGTTATTTCTGATCCCTCTTTTGGGACCACACCATCAAACACTACTTTAAAATCGTTTTTAACTATTTTTTGATCCTGTTTTAAGATCTTTACACCAAATTCATAAACATCTTTAACCGGCTCATAATATATAGTATAAGGTGTACCCATTTTATTTGACTGGTCATCGATATTATCGATATCATTTTTCTTATCCAGATCTAGGTTGGTATCAAACGAGTAATCACGGTCTACTCTAAACTCCATAAAATCATCAGGTATATTAAGTATCTTAACTTCAACTGATCCGCCTTTAGTATCTAAATGTATAACATTATTAGCATCAAAAGGTGGGTCAGTAACAACAACAATATTATCGTTTGTTATACTGGAGTTATTACCCAAAACGTTTATAAGGATTTTTGTGTTACTTATCTCACCTGTTTTATCGTCTAACCTTTGTAAGTTAATAATATATCTACCTATACTACTAAACACATACTCGAATTTAGTACCTTTTATAGTTTTTAATACATTACCTTTAGTATCTTTTATCGTCCATATATAGCTACCGTTTTTAAGTGAAGCCTCCAAAACTATCTTCTCACCTAACGGTATATCTGTTCTACCTGATGCGTAACTTATGCTACTGCTTAGTAGTATTAATAATACCCCTATGATTATATTTTTAAGTTTCTTCATATTTATTTCACATCTATAATAATTTCTTCTGATATATCACCATAAAAAGCATCTTTAGCGGTAACCTTAATAATTATTACACCTTTCTCAACAGATTTAAATAAAGTACCAGCTTTAGAATTTATTGCTTTAACTTGATCAGGTAAGAACTCGCCGGTACCTTCTATAACCTCAAACAGAACCTCTTTCTCATAGGTTGATCCGTCACCGTTCAATACTGTAGCCTCAATGATACTACTTTCACCTATCTTTATACTAGAATCCTTGATATTTAAACTCAAAACAGTCATAGGATGAGATATAGATTCTATATCCAACGATTTCCGTTCTAATAAATTCCTGTTAGCTTCACCGACACTTATCTCATGGATAACTGTATCCATCACTTTCAATATATCTTCTACTGTCAACTTAACTTTATATACCCCAACTTTATCATAAGTATACTTAGTAACCATTTCAGTAGAATCTATATCGTTAGCCGGATCACCATCGCCGTCCGAATCAGTTGATAGATCAAAATCCCAATAATATTTAATAGAATTATCTTTTACAGTTGTATCTATCATAGAGTTAGCGCCGTCAAAAAGTACATCCAACCCCGTTACCTCGTATAGATACGCCGCTTTAGGGTAATCAGTTATCTTATCTACATATATTGTATGTGATACAGTCGTTGATAGCCCGTTAGAAGTAACTTTAACCCTAACCTCATACTCTCCTGGGATTTGATAAGTATGCGTTATCTGTGGGCCTGAAGATGTATCATCATATCTACCGTCTCCATCCAAATCCCACGCGAAATCATCATTTTTCAAAGTACTACCCTGAGGGTCTTTAGCATCAGCGTATAACCTGATACTATCACCAGCATTAACAGTTGTTTTATCTGATTGTAATACAACCTCAGGCGGCAAATTAGAGCCTGTAACAACTGCTAACGGCAAGCTAGTTAACCCTAAATCTATATTACTTGTTTTACCTCCATCATTATCTATCACCTCAGCACCGAAATACACCTCATTCTCTTCTCCTTCGTAACCTCTCGGCATAACCGTTATGGTTGTAAAAGGTTTATCTACTATCTGTACCCCATATTTCTCGTCAGTATCAGGGTAATAATACCAAAACCTGTATTTATCTACCTTCCCATCAAAATCATGTGCGCCTGCTATCTCCAAAGAGATATCAACAGGAGTAATCTGTTTCTCTTTAGGGACTCTAGCATAAAATTTGCTGAACATTGGAGGATCGTTAACTACACGTACATACAAATAACTAGATTTATCTGTTTTACCTGTAACTAGATCCTGTACTACCAGCTTAACTTTATTGCATTCATCATCATAAGTTAATACCTTATAATTATGTATAGACCTTTTATTAGTAGAATAATCGTTATCACCAAAATCCCATGAATATTTTAGCCCTTTATTAGTACCATCTATATTAAGCGATAGCCCCGCATCAAACATAATATTATCGTTCCTTGTAACAAGTATCCCGTCTTTATCTTCACCACATATATCAGGTAACACTTTAGACTCTCTACCACTAACAATAGCTTTCTGTACAGCCATAGGCTCATCCTTGTTACCTATATATATCTCTTTTGTTACTTTCGTCTCGTTATTATTATCATCAAACGCTGTTAATGTTACTTTAAAAACGCCTTTAGTCTTAAAGGTTTTTAATACTGACCTCTTTTCTGTCTGTTTAATACTTTTGTCACCAAAATCCCAAAAATATGACTCAGCGTTATTACTTTTAGCCGTAAATTTGATCGGTGTATCAGCATGCGCTGCATACATATCGGTATCAAAATCGATATCCAAGATAGAATCGATTTCTAAATATTTAGTTGTTTTATCTTCAGCACCAAAGCTATCTTTTGTTAATAATGTCACTCCATATTTACCTGTTTTAGTATACCTAAAAGCCACTATCTTCTCTTTTGTATCAGTGATATCATATTTACCATCACCATCAAAATCCCAGCTATAAGTTAAATCATCGTTACTATCTCTGTCCAGTGTACCGGTAGCATCAAACACCCTCGAAGAGGGTATATTCTTGCTTATATAATCATAAACAAAAAACGATATCGGAGGTTGAGATTCGACTTTTAAGTACTTGATTACAGTATCTTCTCTACCTAAAGTATCTTTTACTTTCAGCCTTATCTCATAATCACCCGGTTCATCAAACTGATGATTAAACCGCATCTCTTCTGAGCTAAGTAGCTCCTCACCTTTCTTTATTATCTTCCATTCGAACTCCACTACCTCTCCTTCATCGGTAGTCGAGTTAGAAGCATCAAAAATAAAAGATGTTAAGGTTGTACCTGATTCATTATTCAGATCGATATCAGCTAAAAGTGATTGTACTTGGACAACAATATTCCTTGTATTAGTTTCACCTTTATCGTCTATAATAGAGAGCCTAACTTTATAGCTCCCTTCCTCAGCATATTTATGAGTTACTATAAACGGTGAGTCGTATTCCTCTTTTATATTGTCTCCGAAATCCCATTTATACATAATAAACCTATTACCTAACCCTGGGTTAGAGTCTAACGGATCGAAAGATACCCCATCTTCTGCTTGAGTTTTAGATATCTTTATGGTATCAAAAACTTTTTTCCCATTAATTTTTATCCCCACCTCAGCGCTAGGCGGATCAACATTGATAGGGTAATAAGCAACACCATCAATAGCAGATTTTTGGCCGTTACTTAGACTTGATGTTTCAACACGTAACTTGATTATATATTTTGAAGGTGTATCAAATGTTGTTTCTATAATAGATCTAGAAGGTAACACCCTCAAAGCGCCATCGCTATCGATATATGACCAATGATAGTTAGAATCAGGTATCGTTTGGTTATTAGGATCATAAGACCCTCTACCATCAAGTTTCACAGTTAAAGGGCTATTACCTTTATTAGGGGTAGCAGTTATAGACGCGACCATAACCGGTAACTGTGCTAAAGTCTCTTCAAGAAGAGTTATCTCCTCTTTCATCTTCTTAACTTTCTCTATTATTTTCATCTCATTATCTTTAGTGATACTATAATTATTGTTAATTATTTGGTCACCAACACCTTTTAACTCGTTTATCTCTTTTGTAAGTTGATCAAATAAAGATTGGTAATTACTAGGGCTCCTATCTTTCAGGTCTATAAGATCTTGCCCCATATTATCAAGCATATCCAAAGTGTTTTCATCCATACCATTAAGTAGTTCCATCTGTGTTCGCATATCCTGATACAGTTTTTTCAGTTTATTTATCTCCTCTTCTAGGTTGCCTGATTTTTTTATTATATTTTGTGTATTAGTTGAGCCAGCAGTGATCCTACCGTTATTATCATCGGAATCAAACGATGCGACACCTAATACCCAGTTAACTAAACTATAAGCTAATAATATAACTATTATACCTACCAAAGAATACTGTACAGCTGTTTTACCTTTACCAAACTGTTCATCGTCACCCGCTGCTATAACCATCAACACACCACCATACAGTATAACAGCTACTGCTACTAACCCAAGGAAAGACAAAAAATACGATATAACTCTCATAGCCATAGTACGGAAATCATCTTCTCGTAACTCTTCTGGCAACTGTTCTTTATCAGGTGCGACTAACCCGCCCCCCTGAGGGATATTAGGCTGTTTAGAAACATCTTCTGCTAAAGCGATACCAGAAAACACCAAAGACATAAGTATAACACTCACAATAATTTTTTTGCCGATACTAAAAATATTTAGCTCCATTAACTAGTAGCACGTATAATTGTAGAGACAATCGCGTAAGCTGAGAAGATCAATACTATCCCAGCCAAAGCATAAAATATTATTGTTTTAGCTTTACCGGTCATCTCGTCGTCACCGAAGTTAGCTACATAAAGGAATCCAGCATACACTATCCCAGCGAAAGCTAGTAGCCCCGCAAACGGTAAAGCGAAATTAATCCATCCCATAATAACCAAAACAACATTTTTTTCTGTTGATACGCCAGTACCTTGCAAACCGCCTTCTGCTGTTTTTAGCCCTTCCATAGTACCGCCACCACAGAATGTTGTTGTACATTCTTTCTTATCACTAAAATCCAGATCAGCTTTATATACCATAGGTAGAACTGTGAACTGGTATAACAAAACACCTATAAAAAACGAAAAAACACCCCATACTATAAGAGACACTGTTTTATTTTTATTTTTTTTTGGCATTAGATACTTCGTATACGTTTTAATCTTTCTATTATACCAAATTTTTCTTATAAATTCAAATCTTCTACCGCCACACCCTCAAAATAATATTTTATTATCTCTTCATATGTTTTACCATGTACCGCCGCCTGATACGCCCCGTACCCACTAAGCCCTACACCATGCCCTTTCAACTCCATATTATCACAATAAGGATCTTCTTTTGAGACCAAATAAGGGGTATCCTCCCATCCCCATACCTCTTTTGCTGACCGTGTATGACCATCTGATTGGTTAAAATAAGGTGTTTTAACTAACTTTTTGTTATAAGTTACAACCAGATCTTTCGTTAAAACAACATTTTTTACGAAATTAGGTGATCTTAACTCATAGTTATACCCTAAATATTTCTGGAATATATCGGGGTCATCGCTCGCGTCATAAGGTTTACCAGGGAATTTCCTTTTATCTAGATAGTATCTAGCATAAGTCCTTGCCAGGATAGCTATAACTTTCTGTTTCTCCGGATGTTCTGTGTTAGATACCTCAGCTACCCCCTTTAAATAATCTTCTAAAGGCAACTCGTTTATCAATAAAACCACATCTAGGTCTGTACGTATCTCTAATATCCCCCTGTATTTATTATCATTTATCTTATCGGACCAAGCTGGTTGATGGTCCCAGTTTTTTATCTCTAAAATAGTATCTTTTTGAGGGATAAACCGCATCCCGGTAACAGTATTTTGTTTAGCTATATCCTGTAACGTTACCTTCACATCCTTTTTTACGTTATCAAATATAGGGTTACCCTCAAGATCTGTTACATCAAAATAACCATCACCACCAATAACTACACTATCCATATCAAAACTTAGCTTAACTCTTATCTGCTCTGCTTTATTTTTATCACCGGAGTCATATATAGTAGATTCATTATTATAATCTTTTTTCGCGACATGTACCCACATAGGAACACTATAAACCTCGATCCCTCCATAGTTAGGTGTCACCTTTATCTGGTTTAGTGGCTCAGCATCTTTCTTCACCTTTATCTTAAAATATATATCTATTATATCTTGTGCACCCACATTCTCATCGATTTCTATCTCAGTAATTTTTTTCTCTGTATCAGGATCGAGGATATCTATCCCATCACTAAGTTTGGATACTTTGAACTTGATCTTCTCTTTCTCCCAAACAAAATTACTAATATTTTTAAAACTTAATTTGATCTCTTTTATCGTATTTGCTGTAATTTGTATATTTTTTTGTTTTAGATAAGGTATACGGAACCTAAAATTTGGGTTACCTACCTTAACACTAAAATGCATGTTTTTATCTTGTAGCCACCGTATTTGATCGATAACAGGAGTAAAATACTCTGTATAATCACCCGCTATAGAAGGCGATTTTAGATTAAAATAAAACCGTCCTATCTCTCCGGGTCTGACCTCTTTATCTCGTAAAAACCCTAACCGTTCTTTATGGTTAACCTTAAAAGCTGATTCCCGGTCCTGAGGTTTAGATGTACCTAAAGTTATCTCGTTCCAATCACCTTGATCATTATACCAGGTAACATTACCTGTATTCCTTATATCTATAAAAAACCTGAACTGCTCGTTTGTTAATACTGCATCAGGTAGTTTATCAGAGATACTTACAAACTCGTAATCAAAGACCGCAGCCTTAACAGAAAACGGCTGTAATATAGAAGTTTTATCTAACCTATACTTACCGTTAATAACAGGTATAAACTCAAACGTATAAAACCCGTCTTTATAGCCTGACATGACATCTACTTCAAAAGTGGCAGTATCGCCCGGCTTAACTTTTGATTCTTTCATAACCGATGCTACATAATCTTTACCATCAATAACATTCTTTGTCCTAGCGTCTTTGTTGTTGTTATCTATGAAAAGCCAAGTATCTTTATCCCATGTTTTCTTGCCTACATTTTTTATCTTATAAACTATTTTTTTTGTAGTAGTAGGATCAATATCAAACACCTTCAGATTCGTAACTATCTCGCCCGCATATAATTCACTAGCTCCTTTTAAATCTTTGTTTTTGTAGCTACCACCATACGCTACATTTTGTCTTATATAAAAAAGCTTGTTATACAGATTCTCTCCCGGACACGCAGTAGCAGCTAGATCTTTATGCCCTAATATATTTTGTGTTATTTTACCATGGAAAACTTCTTTACCTATAGGATCAACCCCATATTTCTTTGTTAATACAGCTAAAAGCTTGATCAAAGCGGTTATCTGTTCTTTTGAGGGGTTCTCGTCAACGAAATTACCCATTAATGATACACCTATCGTACCTATATTATTACAATACACATGCCCTCCCACAACATAATCACCACCTTTCCTGCCCTCATATATAGTCCCGTTCCTATCTATAACATAATTATAGCCTATATCACCCCATCCTCTTGATACTGTATGATAATAATATATAGCTCTCATTATATTTTTAGGGTTCCTATTCTCATCGTGTGCTGCTGCTGTATGATGTATAACGATCTTTTTTATATCGTTTGAATACTGTAACGGCCAAATATAGTACTGATTATTATCATCTCTTGTATCAACATGTTTATAATCAAACTCAAACGGATATTTATCAATAACACCTCTACATAATTCCTCTTTAGCTGAAGTTTTTGTTTCATCTATCGCGAACCTATCCTCTATATCCTCCGGTTCATCCGTATACATTAGTGATTCGTCTACCCCCCATCCTTTCCTTGAAACTATCCTTAACCCGTTTTGAATGCTACCTGCTACTAGATCATTTTTTTCAAGCGATGTATCTATTAAAGTATTAAAAAAATATATTTTTATATTTAATTCGCTTTGATTATCACCATAAACATTTAAACTAAATTCATCATAAATCCTATCAGTAACTATAAGTTCGGTCCTATCTTTATGATCCTCATCATACGGTAATCTATAAACCTCATCTGCAAACTCAAAAAACATATCTTTATCACTTACCCCTTCTATAACAAACGCGTTATATCCATCTATATCATCTATTTTCAGATTAAAACTATTACTAAACACAGGTAGTTTAATCTCCCTTTGAAATATTTTATTATTACTAGCTCTAGCTTCCATAAATAAACCCAAAAAAATAATTACACCTACCAAAAATTTTTTCATATTTTTTTTATTTATTACTTTTTTTCGATCCATTATACATGATAATACAATATCCTATAAAGAGTAAATTTAATTTTTGACAATATATCATCAATAATCTAACATCCTTATGTTTATAAACTTTCATTTTTTATATGTACAACCTAAAACAACTAGATAATGGATTAAAAGTTATAACCTCCAAGCTAGAAAGCACCAAATCAGTTACAGTTTTAGTAGTCGTCGGCGCAGGCTCAAGATACGAGACAAGAGAGATAAGAGGGCTATCACATTTCCTTGAACACATGTTTTTCAAAGGAGCAAAAAAATACAAAAACGCTGCTGAGGTATCGTTCGCGGTAGATTCTGTTGGAGGGGAATTTAATGCGTTCACCGGCAAAGAGTACGCCGGGTATTATATCAAAGTAGCAGCTAATCATGTTGAACTCGCTATAGATGTGTTATCGGATATGATATGCCACTCTAAGTTCGAACAAAAGGAGATAGAGAAAGAGCGAGGTGTAATCATCGAAGAGTATAATATGTATCAAGATACACCTATGTATCAAAGCGGTTGGGATTTTGAGAACCTGATAATAGGTGACCAACCTTTAGGTTGGGATCAAATAGGGTTAAAAGAAGTTATCAACAGTGTAAACCACGATGATTTTGTTGATTACAAAAACAAGTTATACACTTCTGATAATCTAGTGGTCTCTGTTGCAGGTAACATAAACGAGGATAGAGTTTTGAGCTTAGTTAATAAATATTTCAAATTCAAAAACACCAAAAAAGGGTTTGAATTCAAACAAATCAAGGACCTAAAAGATTTTGAAAGAATAAAAATCAGACATAAAAACACTGAACAAAGCCATATAGTTGTTGGTGTTAAAGGTTACCCCGCGAACCATAAAGATAGCTATAAAATGAGATTGTTAGCTATTATACTTGGAGGTAATATGAGCTCAAGGATGTTCTTGAATATAAGAGAATCTAAAGGGTTGACCTATTATATACATACAGTAACAGACGATTATTTAGATATAGGTATACTCTCAACACGTGCCGGTGTTGACAATAAACGTGTTAAAGAAGCTGCTAAACTCATTATCCAAGAATACAAAAGGATATGTAATAAAGGCGATATCTCTGATACTGAACTAAAAAAAGCTAAAGAATACCTAAAAGGTAAAATAATATTAAGCCTTGAAGATTCACAGGAAGTAGCGCATCTTTATGGCAAGCAAGCGTTACTTTATGATAAGATAAAGAATTTAGATGATATAATAAAAGAGATAGAAGAGATAACAATTGAAGAGATCGAAAGAGTCTCTAAAGAGATACTAAACAATATGTATATAAGCGTTATCGGCCCGTTCGAAGACACACTAGAGTTTGAAGATTTATTGTAATACTTACACAGCCATACCCCTTAATCTCTTTATCCTTTCTTTTACTGGAGGATGCGTAGAGAACATATTATTTAAGAAACTTTTTTTCTCGTCTTTAAGCGGTGAATAGATATACATATGTGCGGTAGCTTTATTAGCATACTTAAATTTACTTGTATCCATAGATATCTTCTCTAAAGCTGATGCTAAACCTTCAGGATACCTTGTTATAAGAGCTGCACTTGAGTCAGCTAAAAATTCTCTTTTTCTCGAAACTGCTAATTGCAATAATTTAGCGAAGATAGGGCTAAGTATAGCTAAAACCAAACCTATAATAAGCAGTATTGCATTACTTTTGTTCTCATCCTTAGATCTGTTTCTAAACAAAGATAATCTAAGGAAAAAATCTGACATAAGTACTACGATCCCAACAAAAACAACAGCGATACTCGCGAGCCTTATATCGTAATTCTTTATATGAGATAGCTCATGCGCTATAACACCCTCTAGCTCAGAATTATTTAGTTTATCTATTAACCCTTCAGTAACAGCTATCGCGGAATGCTTGGGATCACGTCCGGTAGCAAACGCGTTAGGCGCTCTATCAGTGATAATATATAGTTTTGGTATAGTCTTAAACCCAATACTTATACATAAATTCTCTAAAATATGGTAAAGCTTAGGATAATTTTTAGCATCAACCTGTTTAGCACCTGAGATACTTAATACAAGACTATCAGACTTATAGTATCCAATAAAAGTAGTGATAACAGATAAAATAAAAGCCGGTATTAAATACATATAAGGATCACCATTTACTGACCCAAAGAGTATCCCTAACCCGATAACAAACCCGGCGAACAAAAACATTATCAAATATGATCTCCGTTTATTAGACGATATCTCTTTATACATCACTAAAACTTAACTTTTATATTTTGTTTTTCTCCTTCGTTCTCTATCTCAAAAAACTCGAAACGTGTAAACCCGAAAAAATTTGAGATCATATTGTTAGGGAAAACCTCTATTTTAGTATTAAAATCCCTTACATTACTGTTATAAAACCTTCTAGCAGCCTGGATCTTGTTTTCTGTATCACTCAGCTCTTCTTGCAACGCCAAAAAATTTTGGTTACTTTTTAAATCAGGATAATTCTCTGATACAGCGAACAAAGATTTCAATGCGCCCGACAACATATTTTCAGCGTTCGCTTGATCCTCAACACCTGTAGCGTTAATCGCTTTAGCTCTTGCTTCAGTAACTTGAATAAAAACATCTTTTTCGTGTTTCGCATACCCTTTTACTGTCTCTATCAAATTAGGGATAAGATCGTATCTCCTTTTTAGTTGTACATCTATATCCGACCATGATTCTTTTGTCCTGTTTTTTAGTGTTATAATCCCGTTATAAATAAATACAAACATTAACACTATTACACCTATAACAACTAATAAAATTAAAAATGCATCCATACTTAAGATAAATTAAAAATTAATATTTACGATTGATTTTTACAAAAATTAACCTTAAAATCAACTTAAAAATTTTAGTTATACTAAGTAAATCATGGAATTAATCCCTATAAAAACAAAAATAATTAAACGCACAGATACTATAGAAGATATTTTAGAGGAATATATCTGTTTAGAAGAAAAAGATATTATTGTTATATCCTCAAAAATAATATCTGTACTGCAAAACAGGATAGCTAAACTAAACAATATATACATATCGGATAAAGCCTACAAATACGCAAAACGATCAGAATTAGACGCACATTTTTGTGAGCTAATAATAAAAGAATCAGATGAAATTATTAATATCGTAAAAAAAGCTATTTTAACTATAAAACACAACATACTGATAGCTAACGCAGGTATAGATTTATCTAACTCATTAAAAGGAGAAGCTATCTTATGGCCACTTCCAGACTCTGCTAAACTTATCTATAATATTTTACAAAAAAAGTTTAACACAAAAAATTTTGGTGTAATTATAAACGATTCTAAATGCATGCCTTTAAGACTAGGCACTGTAGGATTTGCTATTGATTATTACGGGTTTAAAGGGATAAATAACCTTATCGGTAAAAAAGATATTTATGGCAATACTATGAGAATAACTCAGAACAATATAGCCGATATGCTAGCATCTGTTGCTAATTACCTTATGGGTGATACTTCAGAATGTATCCCATTTGTTATAATAAAAAGCGCTAATGTCGTTTTTACAAAAAAAAGTGACAAAAAAAACACTATTATCGATAAAAATAAATGTATCTTTTCTACACTGTATAATATATGATATACTAAGTTAAATATAAACTTTTTTAGATTAGAATTGAACATGAAATTCAAATCTAAACCTCTTTTTGATACTCAATTTTTAAAACAACCAAAATAACAATTGGACCAGGCCTGTTATCCAACCTAAAAATCACTCTATAACCTCCAACCCTAAACCTATATGTATCCAACTTAAATCCCTTCAACTTTTTGGTTTTTATCATAGGATCCTGAAGTTTTAAGAATTCGTCAACTTTAAGTAATATTCTAATTGATTGCTTCTTATCAATTCTATCCTAAATCTTTCTCTGCTATTAGTATAAACTAACTTATAAACAAAACTTTTTCATTAAATCATTTTTGCTAATAATCGTCCCTTGCTTATACTCTTGCCAAGGATCTTCAAGATCATCCTTGAATATTTGTTTTTTTGATAAAGCTTTAAAAACCAATCTATCACTTTATCTTTGAACAATATAGCAATTAGTATCAAACTTGTCCCCCCAGCATTTTGGGAAAGTAACTTAACCTCGACTTGTTGCTTACAATATTTTATTCATAATATAAGTAAATAAGAGATACAGTACTTATTATAATTAGGAATATTTAAACCATATAAGTAAACTCAACTATTATTCAATAAACCCCAAAAAATTGTTATTATTAATTATTTCTATATTACTATTTGGATAATTTTCTTTAAAGGATTTAGGATATCTCATTTTTCTTCTTTCATTCCATTTAAATTCCCATGCATTATATGCATCATCTTTTATTTCCAAATAATCTATTTCCTCTTTAGAATAATTTCTCCAAAAAAACGATTGTACTATTCTATTTTGATATTCATTTTGTTTTAATCTTTCCACAACACAAAAATTTTCCCATATACCTCCAATATCAGCTCTATAATCAAGTAAACCAAAACTATTAATTATAGTATTTCGTATCCCTAAATCATAGAAGTAAAACTTTTTACTCTTTCGTATCTCTTTACGTAAATTTTTGCTAAAAGATGACAATCTAAATATAACAAAACTTTTTTCTAATAAATCCAAATATCTTTCTATAGTACTTTTATCTACCTGTAATGTTTTTGATAACTCGTTTGTTGATACTTCATTTCCTATTTGCCATGCTAATAACTGTAATAATTTAATTAATAACTGAGGTTTTTTTAAATTTTCATACCCTAAAAGATCTTTATAAAGATATTGACTAGCTATTTTTTGTAAAAGTAAAGCTGCATCTTCTTCATTATGTTTATATATATTAGGATAACTTCCATAAAGAAGAAAACGACTAAGATGTTTTTTTGCATCTATTTTATTTACAGCTATTTCTTTAAGAGATAAAGGATAAAGTATAAAATCTATACTTCTCCCTGTTAGGGGCTCACTTATCCTATTTGCTAAAGAAAATGATGACGATCCCGTTGCAATAATTTGAGTTTTAGGAGAGCTATCATGAAAAATTTTTAGTATTAATCCAATATTTTCGACTCTTTGTGCTTCATCTATAATTAAAATCTTTGGTTCTCCAATATAATTTTTTAATTCAATAAAACTTGTTGGTTTTAATTTCTCTCTTACCTGTAACTCATCACAATTAAGATACAAACATTCATTAGAATATTTTTTTTTTATTTCTTTTACTAATGTAGTTTTACCTACCTGTCTTGCCCCATATAATATAATAATCTGTCCCTTAAATAACCAATTCTCGATATTTTTTTGAAGCTGCCTTCTAAACATTTTGATAAAGATTATGACTTAACCCCCTAAATTACATAAAATTTCGTGGGTTTAATCAATGAATTTTTATTTTTTGGTTAAAACTATTTAAGATATTTTTCCTTACTTTGAAAAAAATCAATAAACAAAAAAAATGTTATTTCTATCTTTGAATAAATATAATAAAAATAACTTTATACAATATTTTTCATTATTTGTATACATTTATTTTAAACATTTTATATCCTGTTTTTACTTGTTATTGCGTAAAATATGCAGTAGCAAAAGGATATAATATAATATAATTTCATATATAAAGAATAAAAATTAAAAAAAACAGTGCTTTTTTCTTTTTTTTAAGATATATTAATAGTAAGCATGGATATATATAATATATTAAAGAGAATGACTTGTGATACAAAAAAAATATTTTATTTTAAAAAAAAATTGACTTTTAAAATTATTCTATTATAATATCATATCAGTAAATTTTATTCGTGAAATATTTCCTATGAAAACCCAAGAGAATAACATCATAGAATACATAGAAGAAGGCTATTTAAATTCTAATAATTGTAATACAAATGATTTAGAATATTATATAACACAAGGAGAAAATGAACCTGAAATTAATTACAAAGCTTTAGAAGAAGCTGCCAATGGATTATTCGGAGATAAAAAAGCAATGTCATTAAAACAATATTTACAAGTAACAAAAGATTTTTATGAAACATTAGATTTAGAAAAAAGAGGGACTCCTTCTTTAATTTTAGATACAGATTTATTATTGGAATCATTTATTCGTGCTAGAGACGATATAATAAGTAAAATCACTAAAGATCAAAGAACAGATAAAGTATTAGTAATTGGTTGTGGTGAAGGACGTTTAAGCTCACTTTATATTGAAATGGCCAAAAAATTAGGGATTAAAAAAATTACTTTTAATGATTTACTAGAAAAACATATAGAACAAACTAAAAAGAAACTTCAAAAAGTATATAATACAGGTACTCTTGATTCCAACGAAATGTCTATTGATGGCATAAAAGTTGAATTTTTACCAGGCGATTTTACAACGATAGACTTACAAGGTAGTCCTTATGATATTACAGTTGCCTGGTGGTTTGTTACATCCGAAATTTTTAACCCAAATTCTCCAAAAGAATTAAGACAAAAACGAATAGAATTTTATACTAAAGTAAGAACAAATTTAATAAGAAAAGGAATCTTTATTGAGGACATCCCACACTCTGTTTCATCAGGATTCTATTTTTTATCAAGAATGAAAACTTTTGATATTCTCAAGAGGAAAGGAATACTTGTAGGAGAACAAAAAAACTTAAGTCTTACTAATATCCCCAAAAAGGATAAAAATGCACAACCATATCATTTACGGTATTTACCGTATAATGGAATGCATACAAAAGAAATGAATGCATCAGGGTTATATGAAGTTGATTCTAGATCAGAGATAATTCCTACCCAATCAGTTTTAACAGGAGATGTAGATCATTTATTACTATTTGAAAATAAACCTACTATCCTTGATGTACAAATGGTTATTAAATATTTAATAAAAACAGTTACTATACCTACAGGTAAAGTACCTCAAAGAAAAAAAATTACTTTATGGACTAACACACAGGAGTAGTATTAGAATCCCAAAGCATATTAAAAATATTTTTTAAATCATTTGCTTCAATCTTATTCCTACGTAAAGTTCCTTGAGGCGGTTTTGTAGAAAAAGACATTACTAAATCACCTACAATATTGATTGTACCTTGTAGTTTAATTTTACTTAAAATAAGAGTATCAGTTAAACTACTATCATTTTGTTCTTTATATTCTCTACTAGCTTGATCATCACAAGTAATAACTTTTGCTATTATTTTATTTTGAATTCGTTTTTTTAGATAGTTTTCTAAAAAAATTTTTCCTATTGCTGATTGATCTTTATTTGGTATTTTTTCAAATGCTAAAATCGGTTCTTTTGTTTTTATGGCTTCATTAAGTATTTCTATATAAACATGTCTTATCCCTGCCCATCCTTCATATTTTATGATCCCTAATTTTTGTTCATTTTGAATATGAGGTAATATAATTTGTTTAAGATTTTTAAATATTTCTCTATCTCTATCTATCCTTTCTTCAATATGTGCCAATGATAATGCTTTAAAAGAAATATGCTTTTTAGTTGTTTCTATCGAAGTAATAAAACCTTTATCTAAAAGTATTTTGATAGATTTTTGAACATCCTGTTTTGTTTGCCCAGTAAATACAGTAATTTTTTCAAGTGATAATTCAGTATGTGTTAATATCTCGAAATAAATATCCGCAGTTATTTCGTCTAAATGTAATAATTCTGCAATTTCTTGTATATTGATAGCCATATTAATTAGTTTTAAAATATTCTTTTTCCAATCATTGTATATTCTGTAATTAATTTATTATAAAGGATTTCAATAGGTTTCTTTAAATATCCTAAATGATTTTTTTCAATTATTAATTTAAATAATGGTAATAATAATTGCTTTGTTTCTTTTATATATTCTCTTTGTTTATTATAAGAAAAACCATGAATAGTTTGCAGATTATGTAACCTATCAGCCATTTTAATAATTACTGCTTCAGGATAATATAACCAAACTCCTTCCATTTCGTCTAAATTATTTTTCATTGTACAATAACTCGTATTCCATATATTTTTTTTAGATAAAATCTCAACAATATTAGCAATTTTTTGACCAAATCTTATCGTAAGATAAACTTTTTGAATATCTGTATCTTCTAATACATCATGTAGTAAAGCAGCATTCAATATAGAAATTTCATTTATACCTACATTTTCTAAAATTTCTTTTACAGCATAGGGATGAGTTATATATGGATCTCCTGTTTTACGTTTACGACCCTCAAAAACATGCTCTAATAATAAATGTATATTACACATATTTAATTTAAATCATTGAAAGATATAACTTTATTTATTATACTAAATCTAAATAATATTACCAGTTTATTTTTTATAATTTTTGTTGTCAAAATTTATTAACACCTTTTTTAACAAAGCTAATACCTAACAAACGGTTCTTTATAAAGATTTTTAAGAAATTACTAAAATTTATATCTTTAGATAATAATTATCTTTTTCAGGGTATATGTAATTATGTATTTAAGATATCATTAACTATTTATATATGGATACTCAAAATAAGAAACTCCTTGAAAATAATGATTGTAGCATAATAAGCAAAATAGTTTCTTATCTGCCAAAAGAAGCTTGTAATAAGCTACAATTCCTTCAAGTAACCCAAAACAAAATCAATTTTCAAATTAATGTTATTTTAACCATTTTAGAGTATAACCCTGATTTACTAAAAAATACAGTGATTGAAGAATACTGCATTAAACCAGAGGATATAGATTATGACTATTTACAACATCGTTTAGATAAATCACTAAATATAGGAGAATTATCAGATATACCATATGAAATAAAAAGAAATTTCCTAGAACACTACAAAAAACATATTTATGAAAATATTTTTGAAGCCCAAAAAAAATCTCTTTTAGAATGGATAAATTATTTAATTGCGCCCGAGAATTCTCATATCCCCGAGTATTTAAGATACTTTGTTTTTATAAAAGTGGTTCAACTAGGTGGTTATAACAGTATAGAAAAAGAATTTGAATATAGAGATAAATATTGTACTGACCCTTTCCCTCCACTTTATAAAGTACCTCTTGCCAATATCATTAAGAAACTTCAAAGCAACCCTTTTAATAATCCTCTCAGTTTTCAAAAACTATATTCTAAAATTTATGCAAATCTTAATGAATATAACGAAACAGATCTAGAAAAAAAAACTGGGGAATGGATACATTTCCCAAAAGGTTCTGATCCTTTAGATATAGTTAAAAGATTACAAGGCAAAAATTCAGATTTATGTATATCCAATTTCAAAACTGCAAAAGATTATTTAGAAAAAGGCGATATTTTTATTTTTTTTACCGATAACGAAAAAGATACTGCTGTTAACCCAAGAATAACTATTCACACAGTAAACAATCAATTCGAAGAAGTTAGAGCTATAAGAAGATATAACCATATTGATCAATATATTATCCCAATATTGATAAAAAAAATTAATGAACTAACATATGATAAAAAATATATAGCTAAATTAGAATATACAATCAAATTATCAATTATTTATGATAAACATATAAACAATATTAGTCTTTCAAAAGATGATTTAAGATTTATTTACGCAATAGATGGATCTATCGAAGCGGGTTTTTATAAAAAAAATAAAAAAATCTATGAAATTATACAAAAAAGGGATAAAAGGATGGATTTAGCTTTGATTTTGGATTGTGATCCGGAAGATATTAGTTTTAGTAAATCGGAATATATAAATAAAAAAACGAAATACTATTACGGTGATCTAGAGATTGAAGATTTTGAAGTTGTAGAAAAAAGGTTCGAATTACCTGAATATATTTTGGGTGATTTAGAATTTAAAAGTCTCGAAAAATTACCTGAAGATTTCATATTGCCTGAGAATATTAAAGGGAAATTAATATTCCCCAAAAAAGTTAACGGTAATATAGATCTTCGATATTTAAGGACCCTACCTAAAGATACTGTATTCCCTGAGTATGTAGAACACTTATTTCTTAACAGAGTAGAAGAGTTGCCAGATAATATTGTATTCCCTAAATATATAGGCGGTAATTTAGATCTTACTAGATTAAAAGTATTACCCAAAAATTATAAATTACCTAAATATATTGAAAAGTTCTTATTCCTTTGTTCACTTAAAGAGCTACCAAATAATTTTGTATTACCTGAACATATAAAGCTTCTTAATCTTAATAGTCTTAAATCATTACCTGAAAAACTTTCTCTGCCAGCAAGTATCACATATCTTAGCCTGAATAATCTTGAATCATTACCCGAAAACCTTCCTCTACCAAAACATCTAGAAACTTTAATGCTTGCAAGCATTAAAGAACTACCAAATAATTTTGAACATCCAAAACACCTTAGTTTTATTTTAGATTTGAGTAGTATAGAAAAACTACCTAAATCTTTTGTATTCCCTAAAAAAGTCTCTTATTCTTTAAACCTTACAAACATTGAGACTCTACCGGAAAACTTTAGTTTGCCAGAATATATAAGTGGGTCTCTAGATCTTAAAAATCTTAAAAAATTCCCTAAAGATTTTCAATTCCCCAAATGTGTTGGACGTGAAATCAATCTTCATAGTCTGGAGGAATTACCAAACGATTTTAAATTCCCTAAAATTGTAAATAAAGTGCTTGATCTTAGTAGTCTAAAAATATTAGAAGAAAATATAGTAATGCCCAAAATTATTAACGCTAATATATATCTTAACAGTTTGAAAGTATTACCAAAGAATTTTAAACTTCCTAAATCTTTTGATGGATGTTTAAATTTACAAAACCTAAAAATATTACCAGAGGATTTTAGGTTCCCTGAGAATATGAATAGATCTTTGGAGCTAAATAGTTTAGAAGTATTACCGTATAATTTTAGATTCCCTAAAAATATTTGGAGTATACGTTTGAATAGTATCACCTCACTTCCAAGCAACTTTGAGTTCCCTAGAAAACTTTTTGAGCTTCATCTTAGTAGTCTAGAAACCTTATCTAACGATATTGAACTACCAGATACAATAGACCAAACACTGGATCTTAGCAGCCTTCAACGGATACCTAAAGATTATATTCTACCTGATTGCTATACTCTTAAACTTGGGAGCCTAAAAAGCATAAGTAAAAATAATCTTTCATATCGTAGATGTATGTCACATATAGATCTTAGCAGTCTTCAAAGCTTACCTACAAATTTTGTTTTTCCTGAAGAAGTAACAATATTAGAGCTACAGAACCTAAGAAGCATACCTAAAAAATGTGAGTTCCCAAAAAAAATCAGTGAGTATCTGTACTTGAACAACCTGGTAACTTTTCCTAAAAACTTTACTTATCCTGAAGTATTATATGGAAATATATATCTAAGAGATCCTGATGTTATATCCAAAATATATGTCCCATCCGATATAGAAGAAAAAATTATTTACGCTTCTTAACAAGGGGTTTTTTGTTTTTTTGACATATTCTTGTTTTTGTTATATAATAATATATTAAATATAATTTATTTATATATGACAGTACGGGAATTCCTAAAAACCTTAACGTTTCGATCTATCGAATCTATAAAATATAACGTATATATCCATTCTAATAATGGTGATATCGATTTATCGAAACAAAAAAACCATGTAATAGAAAAAAATATAGCTAATATGATATATGTTGTTATAGGGATAATAGGACAAAATATTACAAGTAACTATAACTTAGGATTTGATGATGAGCTCAATATAAAGATACAAGATTTAGTCAAAAGCATAATATTTGCTAAACAAACCTTTAATGATCTGTTAAATCTACAGAAAGCTTCTAATCAAACAGCATTAAATAAAGTTAGTAAGCTGAACGAAGATATTTTTAATAAAATCCCTATACTTGCTTGTGATATATTTGAAAACAAAGCTTAAATAATTTCCAAACATTTTTTTAACCGTTTTATTGACTCTTCCTTACCTAAAACTGATATAACTTCGAATACCCCGGGAGAGAATTTTTCTCCTGTTAGAGCTGCTCTCATAGGCCAGAAGACTTGCCCGTTTTTTAGGCCTATATCTTTTACTAGATTAACCAAAACTTCTTTTAAGTTCTCTTCTGAGAAATCGTTTATCCCATAAAGCAGTTTAACAGATTCCTCTAAAGCTTTTTTTGCTATATCTATTGTTACTTTCATCCTTTCATTAAGGATAAGAGACCCATCGTATTCTTTAGGGGTGTTAAAATAAAACCACATTAAATCTGGTACTTCAGCAAAATATTTTACACGTTCTTGTACAGTTTTTGATGCTTTTAGCATATATCCGTCAGGATAATCATCAAGGGGAAAGCCAGCATCTAACAGATAAGGTTTTATCCTAGAGACAAATTCTTCTATACTAAGTTTCCTTATATATGATCCGTTAAACCAATTTAGTTTATCTATATCAAATACAGCACCACCTTTATGTACTCTGTCTAAACTAAACTCATCAATTAGCTCCTCTATATTAAAGATCTCTTGTTCGGTCCCCGGGTTCCAGCCTAAAAAAACTACAAAATTGATTATAGCATCTCTTAAATACCCTTTTTTTATATAATCTTCGACTGCGACATCGCCTTGTCTTTTACTTAATTTAGATTTATCTTTATTCAGTAACAAAGGTAAATGCGCATACTCAGGCACTTTAAACCCGAACGCGTTAAAAAGGAGTATATGTTTCGGTGTACTAGGTAGCCATTCCTCGCCTCTTATAACAGGGTTAGTTTTCATTAAATGATCGTCAACAACATGCGCTAGATGGTAAGTTGGGAACCCGTCAGATTTAACTAGTACTTGGTCGTCTAAAATAGAACAATCAAATTTCACTTTACCTCTGATTAAATCCTCAAACTCTAATACCGTATCTCTTGGTATCTTTTGTCTTATAACATAAGGCTCACCTGATTCTATAGCTTTTCTTACCTCGTCTTCAGATAAATGTAAACATTTCCTATCATACATAGGCGGTCTTTTATTTTTTATCTGCTCTTCCCTCATTTTAGCTAATCTCTCAGGCGAACAAAAACAATGGTACGCATTTCCTTTATCTAATAATTGTTTTATATATTTATGGTATATAGGTATCCTTTTTGATTGTGTATAAGGGCCCATCTCACCCGCCTCCGATACAACACCATTTTTATACATCACACCTTCATCAGGATTAATCCCTGCCCAATCTAAAGTGTTTAGGATATTTTCTAATGCTCCATCTATAGATCGTTTCTGATCGGTGTCTTCTAGCCGTAAAAAAAATTTACCTTTATTCTTTTTAGCCAAAAGATAACAATATAAAGCGGTTCTAAGAGTCCCTATATGGAAATACCCTGTAGGAGAAGGTGCCAAACGTGTTCTTATCATATCTTTTTTATTATAACTTTTATTGACCAAATGCAATTATACTGTAAAACCCTCAATCTCTCAACATATTTTAAAAAAAATATGATAAAATACCCCTTCTTCAATACTAAAGATAGGGGTAATAAAGATTTAAAAAAAATTATTTTCTTTTAAATCTTTTGATATGAAGGATTAACCTTTTCTTCTGATCAGAAGTAAGTCGTTCTTGCTTTACTAAAGACTCGAAATCTTTACTTAGATCATTATTATATTTTCTTAAATCCTCATATCTCTTTTCCCATTGTTTAGCCGCATCCTCAGCTCTAATACTTTGAGCTATAAAATGGAACAACAGGACAGGGAACAAAATAGTCATTACAACAAGCGTAATAGCTATTTTTTTATGGGCATTCACCCATTTTGTTAGATCCTTCACTGGATCAGGCCGATCAACTGATGTCTTTTCATTTTTCAAAAATTTCTTTAGATCATCAGCGAAAGCAGCAGCTGAAGGATACCTATCAGGTATAGCCTTTTTCAAACATTTTAAACATATATTTGATAAAGTTATACTCAAATTAGGATTGCTCCTAACAGGCGCGAGTGCAGTGAGATCACAAATCTGTGCTATAATCCTTTTTATAGCAGGGCCCTCAGTAGGGCATTTGCCTGTTATGGCTCTATAAAAAGTTGCTCCTAAAGAGTATATATCACTTGCTTCAGTGATTATCCTTCGCTTACACTGTTCAGGCGACATATAGTTTACTGTCCCTTGGAAAGATCCATGAGTGATTTTCTCTTTAAATTGAGCAAGACCAAAATCCATGACCTTGACCTCATACATCCTATTACCTTTTTGAGATTTCCTCTCTTCAGGGGTTAAAGTCCGAATCATTATGTTGCTCGGTTTTATATCCCTATGAATAATTTTTATCCCATGAGCATAATTTATTGCTTCAGCTACTTGGATAAAAATCTCCACTATCTCTTCTTGAGAGATCCCTAAAGGATTTTTTGGAGTAGCATTTTCTGCTTTCCTTATTAAAAATCTTTCTAAGTCCTCTCCTTCAATATATTCCATAACAAAGTATGGTCTGTTTTTATCTACATCGAAGGAATAAATCTTAACTATGTTTTGATGGTTAGTCTTAGCTAAGATTTGCGCCTCGTTATGGAACATCTCTATTAATTTCAATCGCTCCGTTTTTGAGGAAGTATTAAAAGAGATCATCTTAATAGCTACAATCCTTTTTAACTTATCGTCTTTAGCTTTAAAGACTTGTCCCATTCCTCCTTTACCTATAAGTATTTCTATAGGGTAATTCCCGATTCTTTCTATCTCTACTTCCTCTGGTTTCTTTATCTCTAGGCTATCAATATCCATTTTTCTCTCCCTTTTTTTTTCTCCGATATTTTAATGACCCTTTTTAATCGTGCGAAATATATCATATATCTCCACAAAGGACAAGACCTTTAAGTTGTTGATAATTTTATTTTTCAATATATACTATAAAAGTATTATAAATTTTCTTTTCTATGAAACATATATGTATACTAATATACGATAATCTTAAACACTCTATTACTAACAAAAAAAGCCTTATTTTTTTGGTGTTGTATTTAGGTGTATTTTTTTTAATAGCTTCTTTTTTCTTAAAAATACAAAAAGAGATATATGATCAAATGGCTATACAAGGTATAAGTGATACAATGCAAAGAGGTATGACGCAGTTTGTTACTAATATATTAAGAACACAAAATAATGAGCTTCTTGATTATCTAATTAATACTCCGTTTATTAATTTTATAATATTTTTAGTTACTATATTCGGTACACCTATACTTATTGTAATAATAAAATACGATATATTTGCTCAAGATATTTATGATGGAAGTATAAGGTTTTTGTTGTTCCGTACAACAAGATTCAAAATATTTATATCTAAACTTATAAGCAGTATCATAGAAATATCTATAATAACTTTTATAGCGTTTATAAGTATAATAGTATGGGCAAAAATACAGATAAATGGGTTTGATATACTAAAAAGTATTTATTCCGGTACTAATTTATGGGTTATATCACAAGTGTTTTTAACTATATTTATATCTTTATGTTGTCTTACCTCTATTATAGTTAAAAAACCTTTTAGCTCGCTATTAGTAGCTTGTATCATTATCCTAGGGTTCCTTATACTCCCTATATGGTTTGATTGGGTATCACCTTTTAACGTATATTATTTAAGAGGTATATTTTATAGCCCGGGCTCAAAAAAATTTGTTTTCTCTGTATTTTCTTACCTAGTATTTACTTTAGGGTTCTTAGTATCAAGTTTTGTAGTTTTTAATAATAAAGATTTATGAACGCTATAGAAATAAATAATTTAGAAAAATCATACGGTAAAAAAAAGGTTTTGAAAGGTTTGAATATGAGGATAAAAAAAAACAGTGTATACGGGTTTTTAGGGGTGAACGGCGCCGGTAAAACAACTACTTTTGGGATAATAAGTAAATTCTTGAAATACCAGAAAGGATCTTTCAGTATTAATGGTAAAATGTCCGTATTACCACAAGACGCGAAATTTTTTTCCGGGCGTAAAATAAAAACCCAATTCCAACTTTTTGCTAAACTCGATAATATAGATAATATTGATAAAGAGATCCAACTATCTCTTGATAAGGTTAACCTAAAAAAAGAGATCAATAATAAACCGGAGAGATTGAGCCATGGTATGAGAAAACGTTTGCAAATAGCTCAAGCTTTGATAGGTCAACCTGAAATTATATTACTTGATGAACCTTTATCCGGGTTAGACCCTAAAAACGCTTTTGAGATAAAAAATCTTATGAGGGAGCTAAGTAAAAATAAAACTTTGGTTATAAGCTCTCATGTTCTATCTGATATAGAAGAGATATGTGACCATATAGGGATAATACATGATGGGAAAATCCAATTTGAAGGGTTAGTTTCAGAACTAAAAAACTCTCACTGTAATATAAATATACGTGTTAATAAAGAGTTTAAATTAAATATACTTGATCCTATTAAAGGGGTTATTAAGAAAAGTATTATTAATAATAATCTTTCTATTGAATTTGATCAAAAGATCATAAGTATTGAATCACTTAATAAAAACGTGTTTCAGATACTCAATACAAACAATATCGGGATACTTGAGATAAAGAGAGGAGAAAGTCTTGAGCAAGGGTTTTTAAAGCTTTTAAATAGATTAAAATAGGTAGTATTTAAGTCTTAGATTATATAGTAGTAACTCCAAAAAAAAGATAATCTATCATTGATACTTAATTTAAAATATTATAAAATTCAAGTAGATTTGGTTTTTAACAATTAGTATATTAGAGAGAGATGGTGAACCTTTATTTAAGTTCACTTCGGTCTATAACACCAGTATACCTTATACCGGTATAAACTGGATATCTTAATGTAACTTTATTATATCATTGTATTTTTTTTAGAAAGGAGATACTTATGATAAAAAAAGTAGTATCTATATGTTTGTTTGTAGTAATTTGTTTTGGTGTCTCTGCATTCTATAATCCTATAGATGTAGCATCATACTCTGTTCCTGAGACAGTATATGCTGATCCCGGGAGCTAATATCTTAATTAATCACATATAGATTTCATGGGATTTTTCCTCCTCTTTTAAAAAAAAGAGGAGGATTTTTTTGACAGTAAATTAAACTAAAATTATAATAATTAAAGTCTATAATTTAAGAGTGATCTTTTATAAATAAGTGGATGGTACTAAAGATACAGGGATATTTGTATAGAAAAAATTTCTGGATTTTAAGTATCAATAATATTTAAGTATTAGTAAAATCAGGGGAAAATGTATTTAAAGTAGATTAATATAAATATAAAAAAAAATTTAGGAGGCTAATTAATGGGAAAAACGGGTTTTGTTACAGAAGAAGGCCTAAAATTATTGGAAGAAACATCTGAGACAGAAGATTTACTAGATTTTTCTTCAGATATAGAGAGGTTTGAAAAAAAACTTAACACTATACATAGTTCCGCTACGATAGGGCTAATCGGTCCTTACGGGAGTGGTAAAAGCACTATGTTACATCAGCTTAGTTTAAAACATAAAGATAGTCATAAATGGATCAAGTTTGATGCTTGGAAATACCCTGATCGTAAAAACTTGTGGGAAGGGTTTGTATTAGATTTTGCAAGACAAATCGATCCTAAAACGTTTGATGAGATTCGTAAAAAGATTGATGGTGAACAGAATAACGATAAAAAAACATTAATCAGTACCATCGCTTCTATACCTCTATTAAATGTCGTTAAAAATCTTGAACATTTTTGGAGTACTTCGCCTGCTCGTAGAGTATTTGAAATCCAAGATATACTAACTGAGTTATTAGATAATATCAAAAGTACAAAAAAAATCATTGTTGTTATAGAAGATATTGATCGTTCAGGTGATGCAGGTGTATTTTTTTTAGAAACACTTAAACAGTTCATAGATACATACGAAAGAGAAAATCAATTACTCGCTATCGTACCTATAAGCGATGATAGTTTCCAAAAAAATAATATATCTTACCAAAAATGTTTAGCTTATATCGAATTCTTTGTTCCCGGTAAACCTGATTTTGATAAATTTGTTCAAAAAATTTTTAAATCTAATGAAGAATTAATTGAATTCGGTAGTGATATAATAGATTTTAAAATAAATTACTCTAAGAGATTCACAGTAGTTCTTCAAGGAACACAAAAATTAGAGTTTAAAATCTATAATATACTTACACAAATTTCATCTTTTTTAACTTCTTTATGGCTCTATAATACTAATACAACAATGCGTACAATAAAACAAATACTAAGAAAAGCGAATATCGTTTATCTAAATCAGATCCATGATGGATATAAACCTGATCTAAGATTAACGATCTGTATAGAATCATCTAAGTTCTTTGAAAATAGTCTATCTACACAAATAAACGAGGAAATGCTCTTAGATATAAATAATATTTGGAATCGATTTATTTTTAACACATTTTTTGATCCTATATTATTAAAAGAAAAGGGAATAGCTATGGTTTTACAAAAAACCTATTATATGTTTAAAACAGATTCGGATATAGATTTAAAAAATATGGAAATATCTTATCAACAAGGCCTTTCTACATATACTGAAATCAAAAAAGATAAGGTTATAATACTCCCTACTTTTTACTTAAATTACTAAATACAATATTTTCTTCTTATTGAATTACTCTGCTAGCATGTCTAAACCTTGGAGTGTATAACATTATCCAAGGTTTTTTATTATGCTCCAAAAAAACTATGTATTTAATAGAAACCTCATAGTTCAATATTTTAAGCTTTACAATAACCGAATAAACCTGGTAAAATGTTTCCTTATTATTTTTACAAGTAAAAGATGATCAATAAAGAATCTTTTTTTAACAAGTATAATATTAAAAATTTTGAGGATTTAGGTATACCATGGGCTACGCTTATAGAGATATATACCGATTATCTAAATAAAAAAGATACCATAATTGAAGCCGGTAACTATATTTTGAATAGTATAAGGGCCCTTAATAAGATACATTCAGTTAAACTAACTATCTTAGATCCAGAGCTACTAATAAAAAAAATTATATCCGAGAAATTAGTGAACATCACAAAAGATAATTATCAGGAACTTATCACAGATATTATAGAGATCAAAGCATTACTTTTATATAAAGAAGACTGGGAGATAGTCCACAACCAAATAACCAAAATATGGGACCTACAAGTTACACCGGTTTTATACACCGATAAAAATGAGAACATCCATAAAAATATCCGTGTTATCCCCCATAGATACCGATCTATAAATTATTTGATCAGGTTTAAGCCGGGTAAAAATCTTATACTCGCGAAGATCCAGCTTAAAACTTTGTTTGAAGAGAACTGGAGTGAGATAGATAAAGAGATGCGCTCTAATACTAATCCTGCTATCTTATCGCCTTATCTTGATAATCTGAGCAAAGATATTGATAATATTGTTAAACTGAGTAGCGATATAAAATACCTAGAGAAAGAGTTAAAGAGAAACGAGAGAATATATAAAAATACTATCAATAGCTTAAAAGAAGAGATTATAGGTTTAAAGCTTAATCCAAACCAAACAACCAAAATAAACGAGAGCTTCAAAACGCTTCAAGACAGTATAGAAGAGAAAAACAAGATACTAAATAGCATCAATATATCCAACAATATCTCTAACCTAAATGAAAAATCTAAACAAACAAATAGTATAACAAAAAAACCTGATCATTTATCTAATCATACAGTATCTTTCTCCTCAGATTTTCCAGTAACCTCTGATAGTATCCAAAAAATAAAAAATACCCCTGACGATTCTAATAGTCACTTCGAAGAAAATAATAACTCCCAAGAAAATAATAACTCCCAAGAAAATAATAACTCCCAAGAAAATAATAACTTCCAAGAAAATAATAACTTCCAAGAAAATAATAATATTTCTAAAGAGAATAATAATAACTCCCAAGAAAATAATAACTTCCAAAAAAATAATAACTTCCAAGAAAATAATAATATTTCTAAAGAGAATAATAATAACTCCCAAGAAAATAATAACTTCCAAGAAAATAATAATATTTCTAAAGAGAATAATAGTAATATAGAACAAAATAATAATAATGATGAACTATTAAGAAAATATGTTGAATCTAATGAACCTATAAATATATTGCCTGATATAAATAAATAAAATATAGTTTTTATTATATACTTATATATAAATATAGCTTTTTCACTAAAAGTGAAAACAATAAAATTAAGAGTGAATAAAACTGATTGAGAAGTCCATTTCCCTTAAAAACTTTTGCTTCTTTAGGTTACAAAAGAAGAAAAAAACTATATAAATATATAAAATTTTGAATTTTTTATAATATTTATTATACTAAATCCAGTATATTAACAAAAAAAATGAGTTTTTGTGAGATAAAAGTAAAAAATGGGAAGCTCTTACAACTAGAGCTAAAAGATAACCAATATTTTATCACAGGTGACTTCTTCTGTTACCCTGGAACTGTTATCGATACACTAGAAAATATATTAAATTCTAATAGCTCCACAAAACTAACAGAGATCCGATCTTTACTAAAAGTAAACAGTGTTATAGGGTTTGGTTACAAAGATCTATGGTACCTATATTTAAAATTAAACAAAAATGAGTGATTGGCGGTTAATAAAAACAGAGACACATACAGCTACTATGAATATGGCACTAGACGAAATATGTATGGACCATGTAAGAGAAGGTATAGCTTTGCCTACTATCAGGTTTTATCGGTGGCACCCAAACGCTGTATCTATAGGGTATTTCCAAAATATTTCAAGAGAGATAAGTCTAGATAGATGTAAAGGTATCGATATAGTCAGACGCCAAACAGGCGGCGGCTCCGTATACCATGATTTCAAAAGCGAATTAACTTACTCAGTTATATCAAAAGAAGAGTTGTTCCCAAAAAATATTATTAAATCATACGAGCTGATATGTAATTATATAATCGATGGGCTAAAAAATATCGGGATTAAATCTAAGTTCGCTCCTATAAACGATATATTGATAAACGACAAGAAAGTGTCAGGTAGCGCACAAACAAGAAAAAAAGGGGTGTTACTTCAACACGGGACTATACTTTATGATGTGGATATAAATAAAATGTTTAGTATCCTTAAAGTATCTGACGAGAAAAACAAAGATAAAATGATCAATAACGTTCGAGATCGGGTTACAAGCATAAAAACTGTAACCACTGATCTATCTTTTAAAACATTCGAAGAGAGTATAATAAACAGTTTTATAGTAGACAAAACAATAAAAAGTACAGCCTGGTCTAAATCCGAGCTAGAACAATCAAAAAAACTTGCTATAACCAAATACAAAACAGATCAATGGAACTATCTAAGATAACCGGAACATCTTTTTTAGCCTCCAAGGACCTCTATAACCAAATACAAAACAGATCAATGGAGCTATCTAAGATGACCGGAACATCTTTTTTAGCCTCCAAGGACCTCTATAACCAAATACAAAACAGATCAATGGAGCTATCTAAGATAACCGGAACATCTTTTTTATCCTCCAAAGAATCTGGTTATTCGGCTTAAAAAAACTCTGATCAATGGAGCTATCTAAGATAACCGGAACATCTTTTCGTCCTCTAAGAACTTGGTTATTTGATTTAAAAACCTAGCAGCGTCAGCACCATCATTAAACCTATGATCATACGTTAGTGTAAGCGGTAACATAGATACCTCTTTCACCTCCGTACCGACCATTTTTAGCACCTTCTGTATAGCACCCACACCTAAAATACAGGTATTCGGGTAATTGATCATCGGATTAGCAAAAACTGTACCCGCGCTACCGTAATTAGTGATAGTTATAGACGCCCCAGTAAGATCAATACTATCTATAGTTTTATCTTTCACTCTAATAACCAAAGAATTTATCTCACGACTTATATCTTTTATCCCCATAAGATGCGCTTTTTTTATTACAGGCACATATAACCCGTTATTAGTATCTACTGCTATCCCTATATTGATATATTTTTTTATGATCAGCTCATCCATAGCGTCACTCCATTCAGAGTTAAACCGTGGGTACGTTTTACATGCGCCTATAAGCGCCATACAGATAAAAGGCATAAACGTAAAATGATACCCTTTTTGTTCCCATGATTTATTTATTTCTTTACGGTATAACGATAGTTTCGTTATATCACCAAAATGGGTTTGAGATACAGGTATCATATCAGAAGATTTTTTTAAATGATTGATAGTAGATCTCCTTATACCGGACAACTTCTCGTATTCTATTTCACCATATTTATCTGGGCCGTGAGCTCCTTTAGCAGCCATCTCTATATCTTTTTTGGTTATCGCACCTGACACAGGACGGATTTTAGTTATATCCACACCAAGCTCTAATGCCAGTTTACGTAACGCCGGTAAAATCTTTATCCGGGTTGAGATAAAACCACCCTTATTTTTTAGTTTATCAAATAAAGGGCCTTGATCGTTATCATCAGATAAATTATCTATATCTATAATATTACCCACCACACCGCCTTGGTCTTTCTTTTCATCATACGCTTTTTCTTCTTTATCGTATTTAACCAGGCTCTCTCCTACAGTAACAGTATCACCTTCTTTATGGTAAATAGTTTTTATTATTCCTACTTCCGGGCTAGGTATTTCTACAACCGCTTTATCAGTTTCGACCTCACATAAAACATCATCTTGATTAACAGTATCTCCTTCTTTAACAAACCATTTAACTATAACCCCCTCTGTGATCCCCTCTCCTACATCAGGAAATTTAAAATCCATAGTTATTTTATATTTAAAAATTTAAAGTTTTTTCTATCCCGTTAATAATCCTTTTATAGGAAGGTATATAAATATCTTCTCGTTCAAGTAAGGGCATAACCGTATCATACCCTGTCACACGATTAACAGGCGCTTGTAACGATAGTAACGCGTTCTCTTGGATTACAGCCATTATCTCAGCAGCAACACCAAAACTTTTAGGCTCCTCTGTTACTAAAACACATCTACCGGTTTTCTCTACTGAACCGAGTATAGTCTTAGTATCCAACGGAGATATAGTACGTAAATTAATTAATTCTATATCAACATCATTATCTTTTAGATACTCGTTTAGCACCTTTTTTGTGTCACGCATCATAGACCCATACGATATAACAGTTATATCTTTCCCTTCTTTCTCAACAAACGCTTCACCTATAGGTATAGTATAAAAATCTTCAGGCACCTCCTCCCTAAACGATCTATAATGTCTTTCAGGCTCCATAAATATAACCGGATCATCTGACACTATCGCTGATAATAATAACCCTTTAGCATCATACGGCCCTGAAGCGTACACAACTTTCAAGCCCGGGACATGCGCATAGATAGATTCCATACTCTCAGAATGATGCTCTAACGCATGTATGCCACCACCAGCAGGGAACCTGATAACCATAGGACAAGTAAACCTTCCTTGAGATCTGGTTCTCATCCGTGATATGTGGTTGACCAAATTATCGAACCCCGGCCAGACAAACCCTGAGAACTGGATCTCACAAACAGGGTTCATTCCATTCACTGATAACCCTACACCAGCACCTATAATCCCTGTCTCATTTAACGGGGTATCTATAACCCTATTTTTACCGTATTTCTCTTGTAGCCCGGTTGTAGCCCTAAACACGCCTCCTTGTTTCCCTATATCTTCACCTAAGAGAATAACCTTATCATCTCTTGCCATAGCTATATCTAAACCGTTTTGTACCGCCTCTATAAGTTTTAGTTGTGCCATATCAGTTATCTATTAAAAATTGTTTTTTTTGTGTTTCTAGATTAGGGGTTAATTCACTATAAATCATATCAAACATATTCGAGCCCGTAAGTTTAGGTGTATTTAATACTCTGTCAGAGATTTCTTCTATATCTTCTTTGACCATATCTCTAAAAATATCCTCCTTATCTTCAGCCCATATCTTTTTGCTTACCAAATATTTTTTTACTCTAGTTAAAGGATCTTTTAATATATATTTATCTACCTCTTTAGTATCCCTATACAGCTTAGAATTATCAGAAGTAGTATGCTCACCTAGCCTATACGTTTGCGCTTCTATAAGCACAGGCGCATAGTTTTCTCTTGCGTAACCCAACGCTGTTTTACAAGCTTGATACATAGCAACAACATCATTCCCATCAACCAAAACAGATTTCATCCCATACGCGAACCCTTTTTGAGCTATAGTCGCGCTTGATGTTTGGTCTGTTCTGCTAGTCGATATAGCATACTGATTATTTTGACAAAGGAAAACCACAGGTGTTTTAATCACACCAGCGAAATTCAATGCCGCATGGAAATCACCGGTAGAAGACGCGCCATCACCGAAAGAACATAACACAGCTGATTTAGTTTGCTTTAGTTTGTTAGCCCATGCGATACCTGTAGCATGTGGCAGGTGGCTACCTACCGGGATCGCTATAGGTAGACAATTAATATCTTCAGGCATCTTACTACCTAGCTCATTACCTTTCCAATACAAGTATATATTCTCTAAAGGTACCCCGAAACACCACATCATCCCTGACTCCCTAAAGGTTGGTACTAACCAATCAGATTTCGTTAAAGCTTTTCCCGCACCCACCTGACACGCTTCCTGACCATACACAGACGCATAGGTCCCCATTCTACCTACCCTTTGGAGTTTATTTAGTTTATCATCAGCTATCCGTATCTTTATCATCCATTGATAGAAATCTAATAATTTTTCGTCTTCTATCATCCAATCTTGGTCCAGGATATTCCCATCCTCATCTAACACCCTAAACGCAGGTGACGGGAAACCATTTTGGTCTATTAATATATTATCCATTTGTTACAAATTTATTATTTGAATTACTGGTCACAGAATAATCCTTTTATATAGATTATATATCGATAAATGAAATATAAAAATTAATATTTTTTTATGTTTATCCTGGAATAATCTTTTCTATAAAAAAACTGTAAAGATCATAACAAATATCAAGTAATCTTACAATTCAAATAGCACCTAATTTTTTATAACCCTTAAAAAACTTACCAGCTTTATAAGAGCTTCTAACAAAAGGCCCACTATACACAGTCAAAAACCCCAACTCTTTAGCTTTAGCTTCATAATATTTAAATTGATCAGGCACAATATACTCTTTTACCGGTAACTGTGTTTTACTTGGTTGCAGATACTGACCTATAGTAAGGAAATCAACCTTGTATTCTCTTAAATCTTTCATCGATTGTATCACTTCATCAACTTGTTCGCCTAACCCAACCATTATACCGGATTTAGTATAAATACCTAACCCATTTTCTTTAACAGTTTTTAACACCTCTAAAGACTGTTTATATGATGCCCTTAAATCTCTCACCTCAGGCGATAACCGCTCTACTGTCTCTATATTATGTGCAATAACATCAGGGTTAGCATTAATAATTATATCTAAAAGATCTTTTCTGCCGCTGAAATCAGGGATAAGCACTTCGATATATATTTTTTTACATGTTGCTCTGATAGATTCGATACATCCAGCGAAATGTGACGCACCACCATCAGGTAGATCATCTCTATCGACAGAAGTAATCACAACATAGCTAAGCCCCATCCCCTTTATAGCGCTAGCGACCAAAACCGGCTCCTTATCATCTATCTTACGGTTTGGGTTACCTGTCTTGATATTACAAAACTTACACCCTCTGGTACATACATCACCTAGTATCATAAAAGTAGCTACACCTTCACCAAAACACTCGGCCATATTAGGGCAATGTGCTGACTCGCATACTGTATGTAATTTAAGATCTTTTATCCTTTTACGTAGATTTTTATACCTATTAAGTTTTTCTCCATAAACTATCTTAGGTTTTATCTTTAACCAGTACGGTTTATTCATAACAAATAGGAACTAAGATAATAAATCATTTAGAGCTTTATATATAGCATCTTTATCTATACCAGCAGCTTTATATAACTGATAGTATTTACCTGATAATTGATACTCTTTTACTGATAAATTCCGTGATGGGAACCCTATCCCTGCTTGAGATAACATTAACCCTATCTGAGACGCTAACCCATTATTAGCGTTATGATCCTCTACTGTTATAAACTTACCTGTCTTTCTGAGCGAGTTAATAATAGTTGCTCTATCAAAATCTTTTAAACAAGTTACAGCGATCACCTCTACCTGAGCTTTCATCTCATCCGCTATATCAACAGCAAAAGCCACCATGGGACCAGTCGCTATAATAGTTATTTTATCGCCTTCCCTTATAATATCCGGACTACCATAAACAAACTTATAATCCGCATCATAGTAAGGTGTACCATCCTCTTTTTTTATTATAGGCATATTATGTCTACCGGTCCGTACATAAAAATTCCCGTAATGCGAAGCTATATACCTTACAACCCTATCCATATGGTTAGCGTCCACAGCCTCTATTATATTAGTGTTATATAACCCTAAGAAACTACCCATATCATCTATAGCTTGATGTGTAGGCCCGTCTTCACCAACACTCAACCCCGAATGAGTAGCAACCATTTTAACATTAGTATGGTTTATATCATTTAATCTTACTTGGTCTTTCGGTCTACTAGTCAAAAACGGACCATACGCTGAAACAAAAACACTCAACCCACTCAAGCTCAAAGCGCCAGCGACAGTAACCATATTCTGCTCACATATCCCACATTCAATAAACTGGTCAGGTAACCCGTTTTGTAAGATATCTGTTCTAACAGATACACCAACATCTCCCGACATCCCAAACAGGAGCTTATTCTTCGAAGCTAAATCTAATAACGCATTACCGTAAGCCGTTCTTGGCGCTATCTCTCCTTCTTCATATAGTTTAGGTGTACCGGTATTAATATAATCTAAACGAGATAAATTTTTAGTGAACACCGGTTTGTTTGGATACCATTTTATTAATTTTTTATATTCATTCAATTCATCCTGGTAAGTATCAGGGATTTGTATTTCATCTAACGCTATCTCCATTTGGGCTTCATTAGTTGGTTTACCGTGCCAACTAGACCCAAGATCCTTACCTAGCTCTTCCATAAAAGATACACCTTTACCCATAATAGTACTACCAAGGATTAAGATAGGTTTAGATTTAATACTATATGATTTACTTAGAGTATCCCATATACCGCTAAAATCATGTCCATCACATTCCAGTACCGCCCAGCCGATAGACTCAAATATAGATTTGATATCGATAGGCATCACCTCTTCTAAACTCCCCATCAGTTGCACTTTGTTATAATCAACAAACACTACCAAATTATCCAGTTTATATTTATTAGCGTATAACGCTGCTTCAAAAGCTTGCCCCTCATTCATTTCACCGTCACCCATAGTGACAAACACTTTCTCTTTTGAGCCTTTTAGTTTCTCAGCATGAGCGAACCCAACACCCGCTGAGATCCCACACCCAAGCGGGCCGGTACCATAAACCACACCCGGCATATGCCTATTAACATGACCCTCACATACTGAACCAAACCGCCTAAAATTATTTAATACATGATCTTTATCATAATACCCCATTTCGGCTAGTATAGCATAAACGGCCGGCGATGTATGACCATTAGAAACAATTATTTTTTCTCCTGTTTGGCTTAACCTAAACGCGTATAAAATAGTTAAATAATCTATCATAGACATCGAGCCACCTGAATGACCTGACGCTGCTTTTGTGATCATCTCTACTATAGATCGCCTACACGAATTACTCATATCTGATAGAAAACTTATTTGGTCACCAGATAACTCCTCGTTAAATAAAGGTATTTTCATAGAGTTTAGTATATAAAGGATAAAAAACTGAAACCAAGACCAAAAAAAGTCCCGGGATTCATACTCCATTATTTTACATATTTAATTTTTCTATTGCAAAACTAAATTTTATTTTTTCAGAAAAAAAGACCATACATAAATAGTATGATCTATAAACTGATATTTATTTGTTCTTATTTCCCTCTAATTTTTTTAGTATCTCTCTTGATTTTTTATGACCAAGACCTGTTGCTTTTTTTAAATAATAAACTGTTTTCTTTAAATCTTTTTTTACTCCAATACCTTGATAATAGCATGAAGCTAAATTATACATTGCCTTAGAATCACCTAACTGTGATGCTTTTATATAATATTCTATCACTTTCTTCAAATCTTTTTTTACTCCAATACCTTGATAATAGCATGAAGCTAAATTATTCATTGCATTAGAATTCCCTAACAGTGACGCTTTTTTATAATATACAACCGCTTTTTTGTAATCTCTTTCTATCTCTACACCTTGTTGATAAAAACAACCTAGTGTATTCATAGCAGTAGAAACACCTGCATCAGCCGCTTTTTTTAGGTAATAAAATGATTTTTTTATATTTTTTTCTACCCCTTGCCCTTTTGCATAACATACTCCTAAATTATTCATAGCATCTGTATTGCCTCTATCAGATGCTTTTTTGAAATACTCAAAAGCTTTCTTGTAATTTATCTCTACTCCTATACCTTTTTTATAACATAATCCTAAGCTTAACATTGCATCAGTATAACCAAGCTCAGATGCTTTTTTGAAATACTCAAAAGCTTTTTTATAATTTCTTTCTACTCCAATACCTTTTTCATAACATATACCTAAATTATTTATCGCAACATGATTATTCAAATAACTAGCTTTTTGATAGTATTTAAAAGCTTTTTTATAATCTTTTTCTACTCCAAAACCTTTGTTATAACATAAACCTAAATTATTCATTGCATCCAAATTGCCTTTATCTGCTGCTTTTTGATAATATTCTACCGCTTTTTTGTAATTCTTATTTTTATATAAGATGTAACCCAATAAATTTAATTCTTTAGCAGTAAATACTTTTTTCTTATTATTTTTACTAAATATCTTATTAAAATTTTTTGGTTTATTTTGTTCACATGATAATAATACAAAACTAGTTAAAAGAAAGATTAAACATATCCTCATATTATTTCCCTTTTTTTCTAAACTTCAAACCTATCAAAAAAGATTTTTTTTAATATCTTCTTTTTCGTTTCATAATTGCTTCGAAATTATTTCACTTCGAATCGGTATTAAAATACTAAAATTGTTAAATATCAATTAACAAAAATCTATCATGATTTTATATCGATAATCAAGTAATCCTTTTATACAAAATATAATATATTTCAATCTATTATTCGATATTTATACCCAACCGCTTCAAAGAGCTTAAATCCTTTAATCACCAACAGTATGAATAGAACTAAGATTTGGTAATAGAAATTTAAGATTTTTAAACAAGTTATAAAATAAAAGCATTTTATATCTGTTATGAACATATATCGAGTATGCTGAATAAACTCTTATGTTTCCCAAAACAATCGTTCACAGTTTATCAAATACATATATCACGACACATAAAAATATGGCCATAATTTATATGGCCAATAAATAGATATTCGAAATAATAGCTCGTTAATATGTTTTATAAAACTCGATTGATTTTTTTTAGATCTATCCAATTCTAGTTATTTTAAGACTATTTTCATTATTCTTGATTCACTTAAACAAACTTTTTTAGTGATTAGATCAAGAAGTTCCTTTTCTTCTTAAAGATTCGATATAATCTTTATTACTTTATCTTAGTCAAAACAGAAACATTTTTTTTGGTATATATTCTCTTATAACGTTTCTTTAACCCTTTATCATTATTTTCTTTTATCATTTTTTGACTATAATATCCCATATCAAAGATTTTTTTAGAGTTATTACTCTTTTTCAGCTTAATAGTAGGTATTGGTTGTCTTATAGGTTTTCTCTCTTTAGTTTTTGTCGGGTTAGCAATAGGTCTTGTCATTTTTATTGTGGACCCGTCATTATCTGTTTTCTTAACACAACTTTCATTTTCTTGTTCTTGTTTTGTTTTTTTCTCTTGGTTGTCTCTCTCTAAAGTTTGTTCCTCCTTATTACCTATATCATCTAGTATCGAAAAAACTATGAGAAACAATAATATTGTTAACCCATGCTTTGATACTGCATCTAACATTAGGTTCTTTTCGGATTTATTGTTATTTTGCATTATAGATCTCTTCGGTTCAAAAAAAAGAAACTATACTAAGAAAAAATGTTTTTATTATCGGGTTATTCATCTCTTTGATAATAATACATCTTTTTCCCAGGAATCAACGAAATATCAAATATCATATCTATCTAATCCTATATACTCTATTTTTAGATGTCAACAAAAAAAATAGATCATACCTTGTTTAGTATGATCTATAAATTGATATTCCTTTACTTTGACATTTTCCTTAAATAATACTTAGATTTCTTAGGATCTTTATCTACGCCTAACCCGTCTCGGTAACATATATATAAAGCTTCTATCGCTTTCTTATTATTTTTATCTATTTTTAATACTTTTTTAAAAAAGTATACCGCTTTTTTATAATCTCTCTCTATGCCCTCGCCTTTCGCATAGCTTAACCCCAGATTAAATATCGCATATGGATTATCTTTAACTGCCGCTTTTTTATACCATTCTACAGCATTTTTGTAGCTCCTTTCTACGCCTTCACCTTTCGCATAACTTAAACCTATGTTATACATCGCTGTCAAATCACCTATAGCTGCTGCTTGCTTGTAGTATTTAACCGCTTCTTTATAGTCTTTTTTTACGCCTAACCCTTTTTCATAAGCTGTATATAATAATTGTATTACTTCAAGATTATCTTTGTCTTTTGATAATACTTTCTTGAAATAAGATACTGCTTTCTTCTGGTCTTTTTCTACTCCTAATCCTTTTAGGTAGTATAAACCTATGTTATAAATCGATGTTAGATCGCCCTTGGCTTCTCCTTGTTTATAGTATCCAAAAGATTTTTTATAATCTCTCGTTACACCCAAACCTTCCCCATACAGATAGCCTAATTCAATTATCGCATATATATCTCCTTTGTCTGCTGCTATTTTATAGTATTTAAACGCTTCTCTATAATCCTTAGTTACTCCTAAGCCTTGCTCGTAACATAACGCTAAATTAAATATTGACTCTTTGTTTCCCTTTTCTGCTGATATACGGAAATACTTAACCGCTTTTTTATAATCTTTTTTTACGCCTTGGCCTTTATAATAGCAAACAGATAAAGGGAAAATCGCATCATGATACCCAAGATCTGCTGCTTTCTTATACCATTCAAACGCTTTGTTTAAATCTTTTGGTATACCATAAGCCTCCTCATAACATATCCCTAGATTATACATCGCTCCCAAATGACCTAATTTAGCTGCTTTTTCGAAACATTGAAAAGCTCGTCGAGAACGCCTTGAGACTCCAATCCCTTCCTTATAACATCTTCCTAAATTATATATTGCATAAGAATTTCCTTCATAAGCCGCTTTTTTATACCATTCAAAAGCTTTTTTAAGATCTTTTCCTACGCCTTGACCTCTTTCGTAAAAAAATCCCAAATTATTCATTGCATAAGAATCTCCAGCATAAGCCGCTTTTTTATACCATTCAAAAGCTTTTTTAAGATCTTTTTCTACGACTTGACCTTCCCCATAACACACTCCCAAATTATACATTGCACTAGAATCCCCAAGATCTGCTGCTTTCTTATACCATTCAAAAGCTTTTTTAAGATCTTTTTCTACGACTTGACCTTTCCAATAACACACTCCTAAATTATACATTGCTCTAGAATCCCCAAGATCTGCTGCTTTCTTATACCATTCAAAAGCTTTTTTTAGATCTTTTCCTACGACTTGACCTTTCTCATAACACACTCCTAAATTATTCATTGCACTAGAATTCCCAAGATCTGCTGCTTTTTTATACAATTCAAACGCTTTTTTAAGATCCTTTGGTACACCATAAGCGCGCTCATAAAATAAAGCTAGTCTAAACATTGCTCCTGAATGATCTAGATTTGCTGCCTGTTTATAATAATAAACAGCATTTCTATAATTTTTTTCTACGCCTTGCCCTTCTTCATAGCATCTCCCTAATTCATATATTGAGTTTTTATAACATAAATTAGAAGCTTTTTCATAATACTTAAAAGCTTGTTTTAAATCTCTTTTTACTCCTTGTCCTTTTTCATAACATATAGCCAAATTATGCATTGCACTAGAATTCCCAAGATCTGCTGCTTTTTTATACCATTCAAAAGCTTTTTTAAGATCTTTTTCTACTCCTTGACCTTTTTCGTAAGAATCTCCTAAATTATACATTGCACTAGAATTCCCAAGATCTGCTGCTTTTTTATACCATTCAAAAGCTTTTTTAAGATCCTTTGGTACACCATAAGCGCGCTCATAACATACAGCTAGTCTAAACATTGCTCCTGAATGATCTAGATTTGCTGCCTGTTTATAATAATAAACAGCATTTCTATAATTTTTTTCTACGCCTTGCCCTTCTTCATAGCATCTCCCTAATTCATATATTGAGTTTTTATAACATAAATTAGAAGCTTTTTCATAATACTTAAAAGCTTGTTTTAAATCTCTTTTTACTCCTTGTCCTTTTTCATAACATATAGCCAAATTATGCATTGCTCTATAGTTAAGTTTCTCCACAGCTTTTTTATACCATTCTACCGCTTTTTTAAGATCTTTTTCTACGCCTTGACCTCTTTCATAACAAATTCCTAAATTATTCATTGCATAAGAATTTCCAGCATAAGCCGCTTTTTTATACCATTCAAAAGCTTTTTTAGGATCTCTTTTTACTCCAATCCCTCTTTCGTAAAAAACTCCCAAATTATACATTGCACTAGAATAACCTTTAGTAGCCGCTTTTTTATACCATTCAAAAGCTTTTTTAAGATCTTTTCCTACGCCTTGACCTTTCCCATAACACACTCCCAAATTATACATTGCACTAGAATAACCTTTAGTAGCCGCTTTTTTATACCATTCAAAAGCTTTTTTAGGATCTTTCCCCACTCCTTGACCTCTTTCATAAAATACTCCTAACCTAAATATTGCTTGAGGCAACCCATTCTCTGCCGCTTTTTTATACCACTTTAGCGCTTTTTTGTAATCCTTTTTTACCCCTTTACCATATTCGTAAAAAAATCCCATAATATACATTGAAACTAAATTACCAATATCTGCCTGTCTTTTCACCCACTTTACTGCTTCTCTCTCATCTTTTTTTACTCCACGACCATAATAATAACATAATCCTACCTTATTAATTGCTCCAGCATGATCATATTTAGCTGCTTTCTTATAGCATTTGAAAGCTTTATTGTAATTCTTCTCTACTAAGTTGCCTTTTTCATATATACGACCTAAATCATATATCGCATATGCATCCCCTATATCAGCTTTGTTTTTATAGTATCCTAAAACTATTTTATATTTGTTTCTTATTAGTTCTTGACTCTTATCAGATAACCCTAAATTCCCTATCGATTTATAGTTAACTTGCTCAGCCGCTTTTTTATACCATTCTATTGCTTTAGCAAAATTGATTTCTATCGCTCTCCCATATTCGTAACATCTTCCTATATTAATCATTGCATTAAAATTCCCTTTTTCTGCTGCTCTTTTATAGTATTTGAAAGCGGTTTCATAATCTTTTCCTACCCAGCAACCTTTTTCGTATAATCCTCCTAAACTATTCATCGCATCACTATGACCAAGATCAGCTGCTATTTTATAGTATTTGAAAGCGTTTTTATAATCTTTCTTTTCGTAATATTGATTAGCTATAGAATTGGATTTAGTAGAATCATATGACTCTCTATCTTTTATCTCTTGTGTCTCTGATCGTCCACAATTTAGCAACATAAAAAAAATAAAAAACAATATTAAATAAAACCTCATATTATTTTCCCCTTTCTTATAACATTTGAAACTATAATTTAAAATATCAATCAATAAAAAATCTATCACGATTTTATATAGAGAATCAAGGAATTAGTGATAATAATTTTAATATATGTCAATATATTTGACATTTTACCAAATTGTATTATTATTGATATCACAAATTTAAAATCATAAAAAAATGATCTATAAACCTTGTTTAACTAAATCTAGGTTAATAGGTAATTTTGTCCCGAAAGAATTAATATTTTTAATAAGGAGCATTTAAATGAAAAAACTATTTTTTTTGTTTATTTTGCCTTGCATGTTTGCTCAAAATATACCAAACGAGATAAAAAAAGATATTGATTGGAGCATATACCTTATAGAGTACAGACATAAAAAGCTCCAAAAAGCGGTTAAAAATTGTAATAAGTCTGATGAGCTTGAGAAAAAGGTTAAGGAGCTATCGGAGCTCCTTAACTATAAAATAGAAAAAGAAAAATCTTATATCAAAGACCAAATAGAAAAAAATAAATTCGGTGCTGAGCTAAAAAAAAGTATTTGGGAGTATTGGGATAAAAGATATAAACAAATTAATACCAATTTCCAAAACGCTTTAGATAGGATAAGAGATGATCTACGGCCTAAGACTGAAGAGCTACCAAAAAGAAAGAAAAAATCGAAAGAACCAAAAAAAACAAGAAAAGTTGAACCTAAAAAAAGGGAAAAGGCTCATAGTTCGCCTAAACCGCCAGTGATGACCCGTAAATTTTCATTAGGGTATTATCGAGATAAAGAGCTATATCAATTTGAAGAATTGTTCAAAAAAATGGAAAAAAAGATAAAAGAACAGCAAATTGATTATGCAATTAAAAGAAACGAAATATATAATGAATACGAACAAGCTAGGAAAATTTTCTTTGATAGGTTTATAGAAAAAGCGAAAAAAAGGCTTATCAAGAAGAAAACAGTTACGTATCATGATTTTAAATGGCTACACGCGCGTATATATTTCACGCTCAAATGGAACATATTATGTAACAAGCTTGATCGATGGCATTTAGAAACATATAAGAATCAAACACAAAGAAGGATTGAAAAGGAGCTACTTAAAAAGGTGTCTAATTTTTTGTTGGAGACTATATCGAATATAAGGTCAATAAAAGAGGAAGTAGATGATATTGAGAGGACTGCTTCACATAAAAAACCTTATATATCAAGAGCTTCTGCATATTTTATTCTCAATACCACTATTTTTTTAAAAAACTATTTAGATACAACATACAAAGATAAATGTATTAATAAAGGTATTGATGGAAAGATAAGGCTCGCAAGAACAAAGAATATTCAACGCATGATAAATGATATTAATAATGATTTTTCTCAATTTATTCTTTTTACTAGCAAGTACAACAAATAATCGGGACTAATCCACAGGAACACGCTAGATTGTTCCTGTTTTTTTGTTTACAATTTTACTAATTAAAGTATAATGCATATACTTTGAAAACAAATAAAAATACTCAATATAACTTTTTTTATTCTAAATTGTTATAGTGTTTATTTTGTTTAGAATGATTAATGTCCTTGCAGTTATAAACGTTTGCAATATAAAAATATTAGTTTTAGGTGTTTATAAGGAGATTGAAGATGAAATATTTTATATGTTCGATATTTTTCTATAGTATTGTTTTTGCTCAACCTATCCCAGAAAAAATCAAAAAAGATATTGATTGGAGTTTTTATCTTATAGGATATAAGCAAAAGGAGATAGAAAAAAATATAGAGAGCACTAAAGGTGATTTAGAGGCTAGTATTAAAACCCAAGTTGAAAGGTTAAAATGGAAAATTGGGAAAGAGAAAGAGTTTATTAAGTCGCTGATAAGTAAATATGGATATGATCGGCCAACAGAAAAAAGGATATGGGAGTATTGGAATAGAAAATATAAGGTAATACATATTAGGCTGATTTCATTTGTGAGCACAGTATCACATAAAAAAACCTGTGAGAAAACTAATAAAAAGTTTTTGGATATTCTAAAAATAATCAAAAAGAACGATCAAAACATGATTAAAAGCAGCGATAAAGAGTTTAGTCTAAAATTGAAAAAATTTTTACAAAATCACAGGAAGCATGCTTTTGAAGAACTCAAGAAGGTCATCAAACAATTTGGATCTAATGAAAAGATCCTTAACTCATTTATGAATGATACTATTAGCTCTCTTAAAAAAGACCTTAAACAGTTTCTAAAAGACAACAAAAAATATCCTAGCAAAACCTACAAAAAATTATTAAAAAAAATAGATGGTAAGAAAATATCCGGTATAAGCGACTATAAAACACTAATAAAAGAGTCCAAATTAACTAAGATAGAAAAACATATAAAAGATCTAAACGATAAACTCATGTATAAACTATACAAAAAAACAAAAGAACTGAATGGAAATGAGTTGCTCAAACTCTATGAAAAACATAGAAAAACTTTTTTTAAAGAGTTAGCTAAGATCAAAACCATCAAGAAAAAAAAGGTTATAAGAGATCTCATCCATGATATATACGTAGTTGATTGGGAGCAGAAGAAATATAGTCTAATTACTGATACAGTCTCAAAAGAAGACCAAAAAGAATTTTATCAATTTACATATACTTATATACTAGTTTGTAATAGTATCCTAAAAACAATATATAACAAGCTACGCAAATATAAGGAATATCCAACTAGCTTTTATAAAGAAGATTTTTTAGGGGATTTAAGTGCCGCAAAAAATATATATAAATGGGAGCTGAAAAAGAAAAAGAGTTCAACAGAGAAACTAAAAGAAGCGGAAGCTATCATAAAGAAAATGAGTATAATAATTAAAAGGAACTTTTATAAGGTCGAAGAAAATATAAGCGAATAAAAGGGCATATACAGGAGTTATCTAAATACTCCTGTTTTTTTTGGCTTTACTTTATTCTAGGATAAAATATAATAGTAATGAAAACATAAAAAAATCGTTTGTATATATTTTTATAAAACCTTATAAGAGATCTGTATCAGATGGTTTTGCATAGTTATTTATTTATAGAAGTGATTGATCTATAAAAAAAAGAGAAGGAGGAAAAATGAGAAACTTTTTTGTTTTTGTTTTAGGATTTTTTTTAATTCAATTTGGGGTTAGTGAAAATTATGGGGAGGGATTAGGATCAACTATAAAAAAATTTGGTGATGAGATTTATAAAAAACAGATAGGAACAAAAAATAAGTTATACCGAAAAACGTATATGTTTATTGTTGTCAGTAAATATATACTGATAGATACTAAAAAAAATATTAATATATACAAAAAAAACGAATATAAAAGGGAAGAGATTCGTAATGTTTACCGTATATCTAAAAATATACTTAAAAAATTTCTAGAGGAACAGTATAGATCCAATAAACACATTAAAGATATTAAAGAAATTAATATCATAATAAACGAGATAGACCGATACATGGCACCATATTTAACTAATATCAATAAATAACTATAAAAAATTTTAGCCGGGAGAAAATATTTGCTCCCGGGTTTTTGTATATCTGAGATGTATTTATTTTTTTACCATATCATACCAAAACCCCTATTACTCATAAAAAAGAAGTATTTTCTATACTTTTATATAATTTAAAGATATATTATTCAAGGTATAATAATCGGTTAACTATGTATAAACCACTCAACGAAACAATAAAAAAGATCAACGATACTGTTTATGAACTGCTTTCAGATAAAGGTAAAAAATATTTTTTCCCTAAACACGGGATACTTGCTCAAGCAGCAGAAGCAAAGAATAAAGCTATTAACGCTAGTATAGGTGCTGCCTACGAAGACGATTTATCACCGATGCGGCTTTTATGTGTAGATAAAAATATAACGTTACCGCCTGAAGATGTGTACCCATATATAACAAGTTTTGGGTTAGAGGAGCTACGTAACCGATGGAAAGCTCTTATGCAAAAGAAGAACCCTTCATTAGACGATAATTTTAGCTTGCCTGTCGTATCGCATGCGTTATCTCATGGCCTAAATTTAATAGGCAACCTATTTATTAACCCTAATGATAAGATCATACTGCCCGATATGTTTTGGGGTAACTATAAAATGGCTATAGAGACCACTCATGGCGGCGTTTTAGATACCTTTAATACTTTTAGAGATAACTCTTTCGATCTAACAAGCTTTCAAAACAAACTTAACGAAAGCATAAGTAAAAAGATCGTTTTACTTAATTTCCCTAATAACCCGACCGGGTATACTTTAGCAAATAAAGAAGCAGAGGAACTGGTTGCTATACTAAAAGATAGTGCTGATAAAGGCAATAAACTAGCTATTATCCTTGATGACGCGTATTTTGGGCTAGTATACGAAAAAGATGTTTTCAAGGAATCTTTATTTACTAAGTTAAATAACCTACACGAAAATATACTTGCTATCAAACTTGACGGATGCACTAAAGAAGATTATGTATGGGGGTTACGTGTAGGGTTTATAACCTATGGGATCAAAGACGGGACAAAAGAGTTATACGGATCGCTTGAAGATAAGACAGCTGGCGCTGTTAGAGGTAGTATATCGAATGTATCACATTTATCACAAAGCATAATGGTTGAAGCGTATAAAGATCAAGGTTACTGGGCACAAAAAAGAGAGAAATATAAGATCCTTGAAACAAGATACCAAACAGTCAAAGATACTGTATATAAATACAAAAAATATTTTGTCACTCTACCTTTTAACTCAGGGTATTTTATGTGTATAAAAATCCTTAACGGGTTAAACGCTGATATATTAAGAAAACATCTACTAAAAGAATATGATACCGGTGTCATATCTATAAGAGAGGATCTTATACGTATAGCGTTTTCTTCTGTACCAAAACGACTTATACCTAAACTCTTTGAAAATATATATAATGCTTGTAAAGATATAATAAACTCTATATGAATATTTTTGATAACCTAAAAAGAGGAAAACTTATACAAGAAGCGCTTATAAACAAAGAAGCTATCACACTCAAATGTGGCGCTTTATCAACATGGTCACCTAAATCTTCTACCGGTAGGAACCCTAAATGCACCTATATAGTTAAAGACAGTATTACCGCTAATACTGTTGATTGGTCGCATAATAACGATATCTCTAAACCAATATTCGACCAGATTTTTGATGATTATTCGAAGATAATTAATAACACAGACAAACAATATATCATCAATAGATGTATCGGCGCTGAAACTAAATACGCTTTACCTACAAAAGTTATAACTGATAGAGCTATTTCAGCGTTGTTTGTTGATAACATGTTTAGACCTATACCTAAAGATATACATAAAAGTGTTTTTTATGAGAACGGGTTTACATTATTAGTAATAAATAAAAACGAGCTTAATAGATATCCTACGATAGAAAATAATGAGATGTTTATAGGTATGGATATGACAGATAGGAAAGGGATAATCATAGGATCTTTGTATTGCGGTACGATAAAAAAACTTTTGTTCACTGTTATAAATTATTTGTTACCTGATTTTAATGTGTTACCGTTACATTGTTCAGCTAATATAGATAAAAAAGGTACTAATCTTTTCCTAGGGTTGTCAGGTACAGGCAAAACCACCTTGTCTTCAGATAATAATAAATTGCTTATAGGTGATGATGAACACGGGTGGTCAGAAACATGTATCTCTAATTTCGAGAACGGGTGTTACGCTAAACTAATCAATCTAGATAAAGATAAAGAGCCTCATATATATAACGCCGCTTTCCATAAAGACGATATATATAGTCACGGTAGTATAGTAGAGAACCTAATGGTGTATCCTGATGGTAGCTTCGATTTGGATGATAACAGATTAACAGATAACTCCAGAGCATCTTACCCGCTTAGATCACTCAAAAATATAAAACCTGATTCGAAGGGTGGGATCCCTAAAACTATCATATTCCTTACAGCTGACGCTTATGGTGTATTGCCGCCTATATCAAAACTGTCTAGTAAACAGGCGATGTTATGGTTCCTAATGGGATACACAAGTAAAATACCCGGTACAGAGACAGGGATAAAGGAGCCTATAGCCACTTTCTCCAGGTTCTTCGGTGAACCGTTTATGCCACGATTACCAGAGATCTACACAGGATTGTTCGGCGATAAGATCAAGGATACTGCTGTGTATTTGATCAACACCGGTTGGATAGGAGGTCCGTACGGGATAGGTGAACGTATTGATATCAATATAACAAGAGAAATGGTTGACGCTGCTATAGATGGTAGCTTAGAGGATATCGAGTACGATAGAAACGTATTATTTCATTTAAATATACCTAGAACGTGTATGGATATTTCTCCTGATATCCTAAACCCTAGGAATATGTGGAGAGATAAGAATCGGTATGATGATACTGCTCGTGATTTAGCAAACAAATTTAGTGAGTATTATGATAGAAATTTTTCTAGTCTACCTAAAGAGATAAGGGATGTATGTCCCGGTAAATAAGAACTATCATTCCAGGAATTTCTTAACAGGGATTATATTACCTCTGTTGAACGTTATATATGTCGGGAAATCAGGTAACACATAGTAGATCTGTCTCCTCTTGATATCAAAGACTCGCTCTTCTCTCTGCTTCCTGACCGTCTTTAGCATATATTCTATCTCTTTTAGTTTATTATCTATTATCTCTAGCCCCTCATTATTCCCTAGCTCCATATACTTCAGCTCTTCTACCCGCTTATTCCTAGCCTCTATCAACTCTCGCCTTATCCCCATATCTTCTGTCTCGCTTATCTTTATATCTATCTGTTCTATATTTATCAACTCACTTAAGAACCGCTCATAGCTCGGGATCTCGTCTTCTATCAACCGCTCTCCTCGCTCCATTATCGATTCTCTTCGCTCATACTCATTATACAGCCGGGTTAAAATGTATTCCCTACTCTCCACACTGAATATATCTGAGACCTTACTTAGCTTCCCTATACTCTCTAGCTTAGCTCTTATTATCGATTGCCGTTCTATATCCACCTTATAATCTCTCACGTTATCCTCTATCACTGCCTCCTTAAATATATCTTCTAACACTATTATATCTACCTCTTCCAACCTTTTATCTTTCTCAATCTTTTCTATCACCTCGAACAACAGCTCATTTGCTTCTTCCATATCTTTCTTCTTTATCCTCGCTCTTCTTAGATTACGCGCCTCTATTAACTCTGTTAACTTGCTCATCACCTTCTCTCTTATATCGCTTATCCCATCCTCCGCTCCTAACTCCTCGCTCTTAAACACTCTTGCTCGCTCTCTTATTAGCTCCTCTTTCCGCTTATTTAACGACTCCTCGTACCTGTCGCTACTCATCTCTTCTATCAACCTCAGATTCTTCATCACCTCATCTATCATCTTATACTGGCTTACCTTATCTACCTCCTCTCCTTGTAGCCTTACCCTTTCCCGGAGCCTCATAAATCCTGATTTCACTTCCTTAACATTATTCATATCCACTCCTTCAAACACGCCCTCCTCTATCTCTAACCGCTTCGGGAGATACGATTTAACCACTAAATTACTCCTTATCTCTTTATTGAATAACGGTAACTCCTCTTCTGGGTACTCTTCTATAAAACTTTCGTATTTCTCTTTACTCTCTTCTGTCGGCCGTTTCTGCGTCGATACATACATACTCTTACCCTCTCCTAACCGCCTACTATAAAATATATACGGTAACCGTGTTATATGTGGCGATACTGTCTGCACGTATATATACTCTAGGATCCGATCATCATACCGTTGTAGCTTATATATCTTCTCTAGCTGTGTCAACGCCATCCGATCATGCTCAGGGTCTATCTCTATATAACCTTTCGGATACTCATTTATCGTCCGCATCTGCGTATAGCTTATCCCTAGCTTGTCTCCATACTCTTTCGGTAGATCTTCTTTCACATATAATATACTCTTCGCTGCCAGCTCTCTATCAAACACTTTCCCTTTGAACAATTTCTTTAAACATTTTACTTTCTTTGCTAGGATCCGCCTCTTCTCTTCTCCCGCTCTCTCCTCTTGCTCTATATCTTCGCCTACTGGCGCATAAAACTCTTCTTTCGCTTTCACCTGCCTGATCACTGTCATCTTCTTTAGCAGCTCTTCTTTTGTCTCCTCTTCTTCTACCTTTACTTCTCGGATCTCTTCTTCCTCCCTTCTTTGACTCGCCTCTTTCTTATATATCCGCTCCTCCTTTATCGCTTCTATCTCTTCTGCTGTCCTACTCAAATAATACCGTTCTAATACTTTTAACGATAAATAGTATATATTCTCCATTATTATCCGCTCAGCTTCTCCTACCTCGCCCTCCTTTATATAATCACACCCTTTCATCCGGTTAAACTTGTTCCCCTCTCTTATACACGGCGTTATCTTATATCGGCCATCCCTTTCAAATACTACTTGGATCACTATATTACCATACTGACCTTTCTCATCCTTCTTCGCCCCCACAAAATATATCGATTTGGATTTCTTGCCGCTCACCTGCTTATAGTCGCCGCTTATCCGCTCCTCCATCAACTCAGGTGTCAGATCTATCACCCCTCTACTCACATACGCTGTATGGAACACCTCTGTTAACCTGTTATCCTTTAACTCTTTCAACCTGAACTTATACATATTACCGCTCGCTAGCACCCGCCGTTTCCCGTACCTTATCCGTTCTTCTAGCTCTTTTATCTCCGCGCCTACCTCGCCTAGCTCTATATTATCACTCATTATATAATCAAAGATCTGTTCTGACCTCCTTAACAGAATATTTTTATTTATCTGGTTTTCAATATTTATAAAAGTTTGGGAGATATCTCTAGTCATAATACTATAATCTTTCCAACCATCTTTTATCTCATACCGTTTCTCGTTTCTATTATCTTGGAACAGAAAATTAATTATCTCTTCCGAGAAAAGAGTAATTCTAAACGTTTTTTGTAGTATAGACCGATACTCCATAGGCAAATTGACTAATAAACCATTCAAAAAAACCATAACATCAGAATAACTATCATAATTGTTTATAACTTGTTTTATCAGCCCATGCAGAAAAAACTCTATATAGTTATTATCTTTTTCTGTCTCAAATAAATCATTGATAATAGCAAACGATTTATAATAGATCCTATAATCAGATGCTGATAACGCGTTAAACCATACCTTCTGATACTCTTCTCCTGCGTCCATAAAAACCTCTCTCCTTAAAAAACATATATTATCCTCTATCTCTCCTTTTATATTCGAATTTGAATAGTTATGAATACCAAAAGGATTATAATAAGATATAATCTTCTTTATAAACTGGTGCTCAGGGTGCGCCACTAAATATCTTATTATATTTTCTCTCAGCCCATCATTATTTTGGAACATCCTAGCGAACTTAATATTCAGATCATTTTGCATTGAAAGCGATACCGTCTCATATAATGAGATCCCCGAGACCGTATCAAAAAAATCTGTGATATGAGGAACTGAATTATCCATGTTCTCTTGTATATATCCCTTATTTTGGATAAAAAATACTATACAGCTAAAAAACGATTTATTGATCCTTATTATATCTCTGATAGTTATATCTATTGATTGCATAGATATAAAAAACCTATTTATTGCATCAAAAAAATCAGTAAACTCCTCTTTAGTTCTACTACTTTTGGTAAATATTTTTTCTGTTATAGTGATAAGATCATATAGTTTACATATAAAATCAAAATACTCTTTATGTTTTTCTAGACCACTTAAAAATATCTCAGTATCCTTCCTCTCAAAAATAAATTTCTTAGCACGTTCTTTCAATAACTCTATCAAATGCTCTCTATACGGGATAGGGATATTAACATTCTCTATAGAATCAATTATTACCTCAAAATAATTATCGTAACTATTATCTATCCCACCTATCTTTGTTAAGTATTTATACGAATAATCTATATACTCAAAAAACTCGTTAGTTATATCCTCGCCTATATCCATATCATTGCTGATGATATACTCTTCTAAATTCATGATAAAACAAAGTAGCAACCCATCAACAATCTCTCTATCATTAACAACTAATGTTAATATCGTATCTATATACGATCTTATTGTTTCTTTCTTATTAAACAAAAACTGTATTTGTCTTTCTCTTACCTGCTTGTTTTGCATCCCTAATGATATCTGGTATTTTTCTATATATTCTCTCCGTTTACTAAAATTTTTATGACGATACTGAGATATCGTAATAAGCTGCCCCACTATCATATTATATGAATCTGTATCTTTCAGTTGAGCTAGTTGGAACAACAGATCAAGCTGATCTCTCTTGAGAGAAGAACCTATCACTTTTATATACTCAAATACCACAACCATATTCTCATCATCTTTATTCTCTATCATACTTTTAGCTAAGATCTTTTCATACAATATTTTAGAAAGTACAGTTTTAAATAATAGGCTCTCATCGCTAAAAATAGTAGCTATATAAGAACAATCCAAATCTGTTAATACGAGAAACTCGTAAAAGTTCACCGCTATAACTTCGTATATATCGACTAACGAACAAAATTTCTCTTTACCTAAAACAGAGATATCACCGTATATATTATCTATTTTATCCATACTCTCTCTCAGTAGCTTAATAACAGTATTTATCCTTTTTTTCGCTCTTAACTCGTTCCCAGAACCATTCTCTTTATTATTAAGCTCCTTCAAACATAAAGCTTTCAAATAATATAATACAGATATTTTAGTAATATCGTTCTCTATATTTAACTCTGTATTAGTGATACCGAACAAAATCTTCTTGAACACAGATAATATTTGGGTTGAAGCTATCTTGTAATCAGGATTAGATAATAACAGAACAATCTTTTCGAGCTCTTTTTTCGTTATAGCTCGATCAAGCCCAACAACTAAAGAGTCTAATAATTGTAATAAAAACCTATGTTTTGTATCTATTGAATCTGATTTGGTTGTTAGATGAAAATATGACGATAATATAGAAGGCAAAAATATATCAGTAGGTAATTTCTCTTTTAGAGTTAAAACAATTTTATCAGGGTCATCCATCTCAAACGTTTTCTCTAAATCTATCTTACTATACTGGGAATCAAAAGTCTCTTCTATCAACTCTTTACCCGTATCACCTTTTTTGTATCGCTCTAAACTGTTTTTAAGCTTAGAAGAACCAGAAAAATAATCAGAGATATCTATAACCGTCTCGCCTTTAACAACAATATTTTTTATCTCATTAAAAGCGAACACCTCTCTTCTCTCATCATCATCACTGAATTTCAGTACCAGATTAATAAACCAGGTTTTGAAACCATTAGACACACCAAAGAAATTCTTATTTATATTTTTATTTATTATCTCCTTCAACGCAACTTTATCGTTATTACTTAAGATCAACCCTCTCCCTTCTAAAGCATACGCTATAGTCGCTATATATTTCTCTATAGACTCAATTTTTGTAAAATAATAAAATATCTCTGTGATCGCATTTATGTATTTTGTTTTATCATCTAAAGTAAACTCCAAATCTGTATTCTTATTGTTTATGGCTTCCAATAGATTATTAGGATCAATATTGATCCCAGATAACACATTAACTTCAGATACCACCTCAGACGCGTACACAGAGTCACTTAATTTTTTTATCGTCTTTTTATCTAAATATTTTTTTATATCTACCTTAACCAAATCAGTATCAAATATTTCTATCAACTCCCTTTTGTATATATTAAGGAAGATAGTATTTAACACCTTATATAAAGGTTCTTTAACCACCACAGATTTCATTAGATCAATATCCTTGAAAATATTTTCTGTTTTTTTATTACCTAACCTATAAAAATATTTCAGTAATAATTCTCTTAACTCATCTTTATCTTTTACTTGAGCCGGATACCCATACTCCTCAAAATATGCATTAATAAATATATACATATAACAATATAAAACCTCTCCTATATCACCGATTTGTTCTTCTACTTCTCTATTAAACTTCTCTTCAAAGAGTAGCTTACCCAAAACTAAATAACCATCGAATTCCTCTCCACCTATAGAAACACCGGATTTTATTATATCTTCTAAAGCTTTCTGTTTATCAATCAGTAACTCTAACTGATCACTAGATAATTTGTCTGTATTTTTCATATAAATAAATTATTATTCTGATAAAAATTTCTTGACAGGGATAATATTACCTCTGTTGAACGTTATATATGTAGGGAAATCAGGTAACACATAGTAGATCTGTCTCTTCCTTATATCAAAGACTCGTTCTTCTCTCTGTTTCTTGACCGTCTTTAACATATACTCTATCTCTTTTAGTTTATTATCTATCCTCGCTAACCCCTCACTATCACCTACCTCCATATACTTCATCTCTTTTACACGTCTATTCCTAGCCTCTATCAACTCTCGCCTTATCCCCATATCTTCTGTCTCGCTTATCTTTATATCTATCTGTTCTATATTTATCAACTCACTTAAGAACCGCTCATAGCTCGGGATCTCGTCTTCTATCAACCGCTCTCCTCGCTCCATTATCGATTCTCTTCGCTCATACTCATTATACAGCCGGGTTAACATGTATTCCCTACTCTCCACACTGAATATATCTGAAACCTTACTTAGCTTCCCTATACTCTCTAGCTTAGCTCTTATTATCGATTGCCGTTCTATATCCACCTTATAATCTCTCACGTTATCCTCTATCACTGCCTCCTTAAATATATCTTCTAACACTATTATATCTACCTCTTCCAACCTTTTATCTTTCTCAATCTTTTCTATCACCTCGAACAATATCTCATTCCCTTCTTCCATATCTTTCTTCTTTATCCTCGCTCTTCTTAGATTACGCGCCTCTATTAACTCTGTTAACTTGCTCATCACCTTCTCTCTTATATCGCTTATCCCATCCTCCGCTCCTAACTCCTCGCTCTTAAACACTCTTGCTCGCTCTCTTATTAGCTCCTCTTTCCGCTTATTTAACGACTCCTCGTACCTGTCGCTACTCATCTCTTCTATCAACCTCAGATTCTTCATCACCTCATCTATCATCTTATACTGGCTTACCTTATCTACCTCCTCTCCTTGTAGCCTTACCCTTTCCCGGAGCCTCATAAATCCTGATTTCACTTCCTTAACATTATTCATATCCACTCCTTCAAACACGCTCTCCTCTATCTCTAACCGCTTCGGGAGATACGATTTAACCACTAAATTACTCCTTATCTCTTTATTGAATAACGGTAACTCCTCTTCTGGGTACTCTTCTATAAAACTTTCGTATTTCTCTTTACTCTCTTCTGTCGGCCGTTTCTGCGTCGATACATACATACTCTTACCCTCTCCTAACCGCCTACTATAAAATATATACGGTAACCGTGTTATATGTGGCGATACTGTCTGCACGTATATATACTCTAGGATCCCATCATCATACCGTTGTAGCTTATATATCTTCTCTAGCTGTGTCAACGCCATCCGATCATGCTCAGGGTCTATCTCTATATAACCTTTCGGATACTCATTTATCGTCCGCATCTGCGTATAGCTTATCCCTAGCTTGTCTCCATACTCTTTCGGTAGATCTTCTTTCACATATAATATACTCTTCGCTGCCAGCTCTCTATCAAACACTTTCCCTTTGAACAATTTCTTTAAACATTTTACTTTCTTTGCTAGGATCCGCCTCTTCTCTTCTCCCGCTCTCTCCTCTTGCTCTATATCTTCGCCTACTGGCGCATAAAACTCTTCTTTCGCTTTCACCTGCCTGATCACTGTCATCTTCTTTAGCAGCTCTTCTTTTGTCTCCTCTTCTTCTACCTTTACTTCTCGGATCTCTTCTTCCTCCCTTCTTTGACTCGCCTCTTTCTTATATATCCGCTCCTCCTTTATCGCTTCTATCTCTTCTGCTGTCCTACTCAAATAATACCGTTCTAATACTTTTAACGATAAATAGTATATATTCTCCATTATTATCCGCTCAGCTTCTCCTACCTCGCCCTCCTTTATATAATCACACCCTTTCATCCGGTTAAACTTGTTCCCCTCTCTTATACACGGCGTTATCTTATATCGGCCATCCCTTTCAAATACTACTTGGATCACTATATTACCATACTGACCTTTCTCATCCTTCTTCGCCCCCACAAAATATATCGATTTGGATTTCTTGCCGCTCACCTGCTTATAGTCGCCGCTTATCCGCTCCTCCATCAACTCAGGCGTCAGATCTATCACCCCTCTACTCACATACGCTGTATGGAACACCTCTGTTAACCTGTTATCCTTTAACTCTTTCAACCTGAACTTATACATATTACCGCTCGCTAGCACCCGCCGTTTCCCGTACCTTATCCGTTCTTCTAGCTCTTTTATCTCCGCGCCTACCTCGCCTAGCTCTATATTATCACTCATTATATAATCAAAGATCTGTTCTGACCTCCTTAACAGAATATTTTGGTTCAATTTAGATTCAATACTCTTTAAATAAGGTAGCAAAGTAAATAACACCTTATCTTCAGCGCTCCAGCCCTCATTAAACTCCCATCTTTTTTCTTTGATATTATCTATAAAAATATATGGTAAACATTTTTCTGAATTAATAAAACCCATTAATTCACGTGAAAAAAACTGGCTTATTCTCTTGTCTATAAACGCTAAAAAATAGCTTAGATACAGATGCAAGTCTTGTGATGTTTTATATATCACAAATAATTTAGGTACAAATTTACTAAAAAAATATTTAATATACTTAATATCTTGTTCTTCTACTAGTATATCATTTATAAGTGTCATCGCATTACACGTTGTCCTGTAATCAGAATCACACAATATATTCAACAAAATATCCTGGTATCTTGCTTCTAAACTATAGAAAAAATTCTTATTATAGATCATACGTAACATCTCATCATTAGGTTTACTACCAGGTTTATACTCTTTCTTCTCTGAGAACTGGTTAATCATATTATAGCTTCTAATACTTTTACGTACCTTATTCTCTATATCAAAATTCCCGTTAAATAATATATCACCGGTCTCTTCTTTATATTGCGTCAAAAACTCATCAAAACTCATCAAGAATAAAGACGCTCCCATATAACATATCTCCTTATCATTATACTCATAAACTTCGCCCAAAAATTTATTAATAGTATCTAAATACCCATCTTTAACATTTTCTTCTAAGATCATCTTATTCTCTACGAAAAGCTTCTTTATACCCTCTTTATGGAATATCAAATTAGCGAACGCATCTAAAAAAACCTTATTCTCTTTAATTAAATCTTTTATTAGAATAGATCTTTTCCCTTTTTCTACTGCGAACCCATAAATACTATCAAAAAAGTCTTTGATCTTATCTTCTGATTGGAGTAAATCGATACGGAAAACATTCTTTATAAAAGATAGACACGATAAATCAAAAGGATCATATAGCTGCGATAGATCACAAATATCTAAAGCAGTATCATCTATTAAGCTAATATAATTCTTTATCTGGTTTGTAATCATAGTATACTTATTGTTTATCTTATCTGTTTGAGAAGATTTTTCTACTAAATGTTTGTATAAGATAGAGATAAATTTATCTATAAACTGGTCAAAACTATCATTATATTTTTCACTATAAAACTCTTTTACTTTGTTGTAAGCAAAAAACAAATTATCAAATAATTCCTTTATATTTTCTTCAGGTATAACTTTATCTTCACAAATATAATCCATTGATTTCAATATAAATGTTTGGACCAACTCCAATATCAAAACTCTTTCATCAAGCGAGTAAACAAAACAATAGATAATTTTATTAAAAATAGCATACTTATACGTAATCTCCGCCTCTAACTCACCAAACAGATAGTGTTCTTGCCGTTCCCTTTCTTCTTTACTATCAAACCCATACCTATGGAACAACAAATTATTTATATCGTCGTCAGGAGAAAGTATCTGTTTTACAGTTAATATCCTACTTACATACAGGTTATAAGAATCCAAAACCTGAGCTAACCTAAAAATAATATCATAATCTTCGTCTGACAAGTTTTTCACAGTAAAACTAAAAAGATCTTCGATATTTTTAATCTTATTATCTTTCTCATTCTCAAACACAATCTTTTTCATGTATGTCTCATACGCGACTTTATGGAAGACCAATTTCTCTATAATATCTGACCGTTCAAACGCTATTTTTAATTTAGAAAAACCTATATCAAAAAGATCAATATATCCTAACATCTTCCTAAAAGATTCCTCCAAAAATATTATATACGATCTAAACTGAGAATCATCACACACCTCTAAATCCTCTATCTTTAGATACCCATATATATCTCTCTCTGACACATCATCATATTTCTTGTATATACTATATACCTCATCCAAATAATATCTTCTATCTCCTATCGGCACATCTTTCCCCGCCAAAGAAACAAAAAAAGTCAGTGCAAGCGCTTTTAAAGTCTGTGCTCTATTTATCGCAGTCTTCTCTTTTGTTTTCTCCATAGATAACCCAAAATATTTTTTCTTTACCAAAAGATTGAGTTTTTCTTCTGCGACAAAAAAGTTTTCATAAAAACCTTTATTAAGAAGCACTTTCTTAAACTGTACTAACGTTTCATTATCTATAAACTCATCCATCCCCATAGTGATAAACATAACGAACGAAGAGAATATATCTTCATCACTTAAATCCATCTTAGAGGAATAATAATTACGTAGATGCTGAAAAAGCATCCTTATAGTAACAGGTTTATTAAATTTATTATCAGTCTCAACAACAATAAATTTATCCTCTTCTAACTCACTTGTCTCCAGCAAATTGATCCTTCTTTTATGATCATTAAATATATTTTCTAAATAAATTTTATCTTCATTAGACCCATGCCTCTTATAAGAAGACACTTTCTTTTCTATATTAATAGCATCCTCTTTATCAAAAAAATCATATAAATTAGCTTTCAATTTACCGGTCTCAAAACAGGTATTTATATCTATAATATTTAGGATAGAACTTCTATCTAACACGTAAGACGGTTTAAGTATAGTATATATAAACCAATCCCTAATATCTTTATACAGATTATTAAATTTTGATTCTTTCCCTTTTTGTAGTATCTTATTTATCTTAACGTGTTCATGTAATGTGATATGTGCACCTTGCTTAGTAAAAAACCCTGATATTTGAGTTAGAACCGATTCTATTGGTATTTTCCCTAAATAATAGTGGTTAATAGCAACAAATATCGGTCCGATAATAGACTTATATCTATCCACCTCCTGAACCTTAAATTCGATATTAGTTTCAGGCGCATTTAACGATTTTAGATACTTTTTCTCGTTAATCTCTATCCCTGATAAAACATTCATCTCTGATATAATAAGCGAGACATCCTGTGTCTCATAAGCTCCATTTATCTTCTTTAACTCCTCTTTTGTAACTATATTAGACAATCTCTCTTCAACTTTCGGTTGAGATAACTCTAAAACCAATTTTGATTCTGCCAGCTTACTAAATATTGCTGATACAAGTATCTGAATCCCTTTATCTCTATCTTTTTCCCCTATCACCGAGATATTATCCAAATCAATAGAATAAGGATTAGACTTAAAAGATATTCTATTAAAAAACTCTAATAATTTATGCTCAGATCCATTAAATAAACATCTATACTCACATAACAACCTTTTTAAATACAGAGCATTATTTCTCTCGTTTAAATTTTTATTTGATTCATCTTCTAAACTACCTTTTATAAGTATATACAAAACAGCAACCATTATATCTGTTTGATCATACCCTTCTCTTAATATCCCAAAACAGATTTTCTCTAATTCTATCTCTTTATAATTCAATAACGCCAGAAAATACTTTGATAGATCTTTCCCTATATCAAGCGTATTCATTATCGTTTTTTCTAACCTGTCCAATTTATTTAACTCTAACTCTAACCTATTATCTAACTCATTTTTAGTTTCTACCATTAAAAAAAAATTAAAAAAATACGTATATCTGTTATATATCAATTTAGATAATATGTCAATTTAGGTTTGGTATGAATATATATACATCACAGACATTTAGGACAGATTTTGTAGGGAATGATTATTTAACAGCATAGTAGCGCAGCCGTAGTAGGAATAAAAAATGTGAGTAAGGTTTGTAAAAGCTTTCCATATTTTTATTCCCTCCACAAAAGACGGATAGCGTGTCAAAATTATAAACGCAAAAACCTATAACTTAAGCACACTATCCTATGAATAAATCTAACCAAAAAAATCTAGGAAGTGAAGTAAAAGAAACTTTATAAGAAAGAAAATCAATTATTATAAAAAACCTCATTATAATTTTTTAATAAAAACATTAAATATCCAAATTTTTAAAAAAAACTAATAAAATTATATTGATAAATCAAGCAAAGCATGATACTATCATCTAAAAATATAAAAAGATATTTTTATACTTATCTAACTATTCAGTAGCATGTCAAATATTATACAGGGGTTAACTTTTGATGATGTATTACTTGTTCCACAGTATTCTGATTTTTTACCGTCCGAAGCTGATACCAGAACAAAGCTCACAAAAGAGATAGAGATCAATATACCTTTAGTAAGTGCGGCAATGGATACTGTAACAGAATATAAACTAGCTATCAAAATGGCTTTGAATGGAGGTATAGGTATAATACATAAAAACATGTCACCTAAGAAACAAGCGCATGAAGTTGAACTTGTTAAAAGATATGAAAACGGGTTTATAAGCGACCCAAAGACTTTGGGGCCTGAAGCTACTATAGAGGAAGTATATAATATCAGGCAAAAATATGGGTATAAAGCTGTTCCTATAACAGATGATTCTTCACCTAAAGGTAAATTATTAGGGTTAATAACTGCTAACAGTTATTTCATAAATAAACATAGATCGTTGAAAGTAACTGAACGGATGATTCAAACTGATGATCTTCTGTTAGCTGAAGAAGGTATTAGCTTAGAAGAAGCTTATGAGATACTTGAAGAAAGTAAACACAGTAAACTAATAATAATAAACAATAAAAAAGAGCTACGTGGTTTAGTTACAAGAAGAGATATAGAAAAAAACAGGAAATATCCTAACTCTGTTAAAGATAAAAAGAAACGTTTATTAGTTGGTGCTGCTGTCGGGCCGGCAAAAAATATGGAAGAACGTGTTGAGATACTAGCTAATGTAGATACAGATATAATAACTGTTGATACAGCGCATGGACATTCAAAAGGTGTAATAGATACTATCAAATACATAAAAAAACAGTACCCACATATACAAATAATAGCCGGTAATATCGCTACACCTGAAGCTGTAAAAGATCTAGCTAAAGCCGGTGCTGACGCTATCAAAGTTGGGATAGGCCCAGGCTCGATATGTACAACCAGGATAGTAGCTGGGATTGGTGTACCACAGTTAACTGCTATCATGGAATGTTCAAAAGAAGCTAAAAAACATGGTATCCCCGTAATAGCTGACGGAGGGATAAAATATTCAGGCGATATAGCGAAAGCTTTAGCTGCAGGGGCGAGCACAGTGATGATCGGTAGCTTATTAGCCGGTACTGATGAGAGTCCTGGTGAGTTAGTATATTCTAACGGTAAAACCTACAAAATATATAGAGGGATGGGATCTATGGCTTCTATGGTTAAAGGCGGTAAAGAAAGATACGGTCAAGGTCTGATAGAAGATAAAATCAAGTTTGTCCCTGAAGGGATAGAAGGTCTAACCGTGTATAAAGGCTCAGTCTCTAGTGAGATATACCAATTAGTAGGCGGATTAAAATCGTCTATGGGGTACCAAGGCGCAAGGAATATAGAAGAATTACAAAGAAAAGCACAATTTATTCAAATAACTAATGCCGGGTTAAGAGAAAGCCATCCTCATGATGTTGTGATAATGAAAGAAGCACCAAATTATAGGGATATTAATAACTAATCCAGTCTGTTTACATAAATTAGAATATTTGCTAAAATATCATAACCGTACTAATCTAAGATTATTTATATGAATGAGATAAAGGTCAAAGGGGCCAAAATGCATAACCTAAAAAATATTGATGTTAATATACCTAGAGATAAATTAGTTGTTATTACTGGTGTATCAGGATCAGGTAAATCGTCTCTCGCTTTTGACACTATATACGCTGAAGGCCAAAGACGGTATGTAGAAAGTTTAAGCACTTACGCAAGACAATTCCTACAATTAATGGATAAACCTGAGGTCGAATCTATAGAAGGGTTAAGCCCTGCTATATCGATTGACCAGAAAAGCTCATCTCGTAACCCTAGATCAACTGTTGGTACTGTTACAGAGATTTACGATTATTTAAGATTATTATTCGCTAAAATCGGGCATCCCCATTGTCCTCAATGCCACAAAAAAGTTACAAGACAATCAACAAGCCAAATAGTTGAAGAGATATCTAAAATAGATGAAGGTGTAAAAATAATGATCCTAGCTCCTATAGTAAATAACAAAAAAGGTGAACACACTAAAATAATAGAGAAAATAAAAAAGGAAGGGTTTGTCAGGATGCGTGTAGACGGGACCGTTATGACTGTTGTTGAAGAAGTTGAACTTGACCCTAACAAGAAACATAAGATAGAGATCGTTATCGATAGACTGGTAGTAAAGAATTTCAAAAAAAAGGTTATCACTCTACCTTCAGGCAAAACGATAGAAGATACTAACCCTGACAGGACACGTTTAGCTGACTCAGTTGAGCTTGCGCTTAAACATGGGAATGGGATATCAATTATTTATAATGTGGATAAAAATGTTGATACTATATACTCAGAGAAATTCGCGTGTATAGAATGTGGGATATCGTTACCGGAGATAGAACCACGTAGTTTCTCATTTAACTCCCCGCACGGAGCGTGCCCTTCATGTCATGGGCTTGGGACTAAACTAAAAATCAACCCTAAGCTAGTTGTACCCAACGAGAAACTCACTATCGCTGAGGGCGCGATAATGCCATGGGCTACCTCCTCCACCAGACTCAGTTGGTATCTCCAAATACTTAAAGCTGTCTCCAAAAAGAATAATTTTTCTCTGAATACACCTTACGAAGAACTATCTAAAGCCCAAAAAAAAATAGTTATGTACGGTACCGGACAAGAAAAATATAACATCAAATTTACCGGTGAGAAATTCGCAGGCGATTACCATACTAAATACGAAGGGGTGATCCCTAACTTAGAAAGGAGATATGGTGAAACCGACTCTGATTACTCAAGAAAACAGATAGAGAAATTTATGGAGATCCTTATATGTGAAGATTGCGGAGGAAAAAGGCTCAAACAAGAAAGTTTATCAGTAACTATCTCCGGGAAAAACATATATGAAATAACCAAATCATCTATCAATGACCTAATAGAATTTTTTAATTCACTTATCCCTAATAAACAAAAAAAGGTTTTAAGTGATACTGAATATGATATAGCTAATAAAATACTGGACGAAATCATTAATAGATTATATTTCCTTAAGAACGTAGGGTTATCGTATCTAACTTTGGATAGATCAGCTAATACATTATCAGGAGGTGAAGCACAAAGGATAAGACTAGCAACACAAATAGGGTCATCTTTACAAGGTGTACTATACGTTCTTGATGAGCCTTCTATAGGGTTACACCAAAAAGACAACGACCGGCTTATCGAGACCATGATCAACCTTAAATCGCTTGGGAATACTGTGCTTGTTGTCGAACACGATGAAGAGACAATGTTATCGGCTGATCATATCATCGAAATAGGGCCGAAAGCTGGGAAACACGGTGGTGAAGTTGTCGCTGCTGGTAGCCCAAAAGAGATAATGGAAAACACAAAATCTATTACCGGCCAATACCTATCGAAGAAAAAAGTTATTCCGATCCCTGCTGAAAGACGTAAAGGTAACAACAAGATCCTTACTATCAAAGGCGTTAAAGAACATAACCTAAATAATATAGAAGCGAGCTTCCCTTTAGGATGTTTCATAGGGATAACAGGTGTCTCAGGTTCGGGTAAATCTTCTTTAATAAACTATACATTAGCGCCACTTTTAGCTAACAAGCTTAACCGAGCGAAACAAAAAGTAGGCGAATACGGTTCTATTGAAGGGCTTGAGTATCTTGATAAGGTTATCAGTATCGACCAAACAGCTATCGGCAGGACTCCTCGCTCTAATCCAGCTACATATACTGGGGTATTCACTGATATAAGAGATCTGTTTGCAACAACAACAGAAGCGAAGCTAAGAGGCTACAAAGCTGGTCGGTTCAGTTTTAATGTTAAAGGTGGGAGATGTGAATCATGTAGAGGTGACGGTATAGTGAAAATAGAGATGCATTTTCTTCCTGATATATATGTGCCTTGCGAAATATGTAAAGGTAAACGATATAACGCTGAATGTTTAGAGATAACATATAGAGGTAAAAACATAGCCGATGTGCTAGATATGACAGTATCAGAAGCGCTAAGTTTTTTTAGTGCGATCCCTTCTATCAAACAAAAGCTACAAACACTTGAATCTGTCGGGTTAGGATATATCCATTTAGGTCAACCAGCTACAACACTATCAGGCGGTGAAGCACAAAGGATCAAACTTGCGACAGAATTATCTAAACGATCTACTGGTAAAACCATATATATACTTGATGAACCTACTACCGGCCTACATTTTGATGATGTAAAAAAACTATTAAATGTATTACAGAAATTAGTCGATAAAGGTAATACTGTGATAACGATAGAACATAATCTCGATATCATTAAATCTGTTGACTATATAATAGATATCGGGCCTGACGGAGGAATAAACGGTGGTGATATTGTTGCTAAAGGTACCCCAGAAGAAATATCTAAAACAAAGAAAAGTTATACAGGGAAATATTTAAAAAAGATATTAAATATTAATTAGTTTATATATAATAATTATATATAAAAAAAAATATGAAAAATATTATCATTATATTAATTATCCTTTTTGAAATATTATCTTTTCTGTTTTCGGTTATCGTTATATGGAGCTCACTAAAATTTGTGAAGAAATTTGTTGTTTTATACAAAAGCAATAAAAAAATATTGATACTATCAAAGTATTTATATCTGATAATAATATCTAGCTTAAGTATATTTTTTTCCTATTATACTTATAAATTCATTTAAAATGACAAAAAAATTCCCTGGCCAACAAGCAGACGAAAAAGTTGAGTATTGTACTAAGTTACATTGGATAACTGTTATCCCATCAATCGTATTTTTAATAATAATATTAGTAACAATTTCCGTTATAGAGTTTTTTCTTATCAATATAAATGAATACATAAAAAATTTGATAATAATAAGTAATGCATTTATTATCCCTATTTTTATTCATCTGATATTCCTTAAAATATTGAATTACTATTTAAATATTATAATCATAACTAATTTTAGAATAATAGATCTACAATGTAGCCCTTTATTAAAAAGAGACCGAAAAGCTTTAGATTACTATAATATACAACATATAGAAGTCTCACAAAAAACTATAAGCGAAAGGCTTTTTAATTTCGGTGAGATAACATTACTTAACGCGTCAGGTGAAGATATATTCATTTTTGATAAGGTCCCTGATCCACTCAAAACTACTAACCTAATAAACCATATATACAGAAAAGCGATTGAAAAAAACAAATAAGGTATATAGTATATCAATACGAGTAATCAAATATTATGTTACTAAAAAACAAAAAAGCAGTTTTTAATTACAAGATCCAAGAAGAATATATCGCCGGGCTCAAACTAAAAGGGTATGAAGTTAAATCACTTAGAAAAAAACAAGGTAGTTTGTCCGGTAGTTATGTATCTTTTAATAACGGTGAAAGCTTTATTAAAAACTTAAATATCTCAAAATATAGTTTTGCATCGATAAAAGATTATGACCCTTTAAGACCGCGTAAATTATTACTAACGAAAAAACAGATCGAGTATCTAAATAGTAAGAATAATGAAAAAGGTACTACTATAATCCCGTTAGAGATATTCCTAAAAAATAATATTATTAAAGTAAAGATAGGGGTATGTATAGGTAAAAAACTATATGATAAAAGAGAAACCCTAAAAAAGAGATCCATAGATATCGAAATATCCAGAACACTGAAATCATACAAATAGACTCGGTTAATATATAATAAGCAAATGAATAAAATAAATCCTTTAATACTTGTGATCCTTGACGGATACGGTAAAGGGAAAAAATATGTAGGTAACGCTATATCACTAGCGAAAAAACCGTTTATTGATTACCTTAATAAAACATACCCACATACATTATTAAAAGCTTCAGGTAACGCTGTTGGTGTACCTAAAGGTATCGCTGGCGCTTCTGAGCCAGGACATATTACACTAGGTGCAGGAAGGATAGTATGGCAGCCTTTAGAAGAGATAAACCGGAGTATAAAAAACAAAACTTTTTTTCAGAAACAACCGTTTTTAGACGCGATAAATATACAAAAACAGAATCAATCTTCTATACATCTTATAGGGATGTTATCAGATGGCAGGATCCATTCTGATCAAACCCATCTATATGCTTTGCTTAAACTATTCAAAAAGAAAGGTATCAAAGACAGTGTTCATATACATATAATAAGCGATGGTAGAGACGTACCCGAAAGATCTATAAGTAAATATCTTAACGAGCTTAAAGCTCAGATAAAACAGATTGGCGTAGGTGAAATATCTAGCATAATCGGTAGGTTCTATGCGATGGACAGAGATAATAACTGGGACCGAACAAAAACAGCTTATGATTTATTCACTAAAGGTAAAGGCGAGATAACATCTGATTTCATTAAAAACATTAAACAGTTTTATAAAACATCAACCAAATCTGTTTCAACAGATTATTATCTACCACCTATCCTTAGTAAACCTAAATTCCAACCTATCAAAGATAAAGACAGCGTAATCTTCTTTAATTTCAGATCTGATAGAGCTAAACAACTTACTTCAGCGTTCACAAATAAAAATTTCCCGTATTTTAAGACAAAAATATACCCTTATTTTGTATGCATGGGACCGTATTCTGATACTGCACCGATAGTATTCCCTCCAAATACTGTTAAAAATAATTTAGGTGAAACCATCTCAAAAAACAATTTAAGACAGCTAAGGATCTCAGAGACAGAAAAATACGCGCATGTAACATTCTTTTTTAACTCACAAAACAATACCCCATATAAAGGCGAGACACGTATACTTATAGATTCACCTAAAGTTAAAAGTTATGCTGATAGCCCACAGATGAGTGCTAAAGAACTGACTAACACTGTTATCAAAGAGATAAAAAAGAAGAAATTCGAGTTCATATTAATTAACTACCCTAACCCTGACCTTGTAGGCCATAGTGGCGATATCAAAGCAGTAATAAAAGCGATAGAATATCTTGATAAATGTATCAAACCTCTTACTAATACTGCTATAGATAATGGCTATCAAATGATAATAACTGCTGACCATGGTAACGCTGAAGAGATGTTATATTATGGTACCGATATAGTCTCACCTGCTCATACAAATAACCCTGTTAACTGTATAGTTATAAGCGAAAAAACGAAAAAACTGAAACAAGGTAAAGGCTTAAAAGATATAGCGCCAACGATATTAGATCTAATGGGCATAAAAAAACCTAAAGAGATGACAGGCGAAAGCCTTATCCTAATTTGAATTTTATACAATAAAAATATATAATAATTGGAGACTTAAATTAAGTATATATGACTAAACACAAGAAAAAGATAATATTTATTCTATTAATCATTATAAGTATAATCCTAGGGATACTAATATATTCGCTAGATCAAAATATATACGAAGCATCTCTTTTCTCAGTTATAGAGATAAACAACTAAAGAAAACTTTATAACACTACCTCTACTGGTGTACCTATATCAGTAAAATCAAAAACTATATCAGCATGTTCAGGTAACAACCTAATACACCCATGGCTACGTCTTGACCCTATATGATCAAACGCTTCTTGCCAAAAGCTTCCTCCATCAAACCTTAAACTTGGTAGAGCGTGTATAGCATAAGCTCCATTAGACCTAAACGCTAGGTACTTTGGCATTATATAATGTGGTGGTTTAGCCCCAACACGTACATCTTGTTTAAAATATATTTTTGTTTTACCTAAAGGTGTAGGCGTATCATACGCACCTGTACTAACAGGGAAAGTATAAAGTATCCTATCTCCTGCTTTAACATACATCTTTTGATCAGATATATCGACCAAAATACTTTTTTGATCTAAATCCAAGTCTTTTAGACTAGTTGATATATTCATAAACGGGATATACCCCCTTTTCTCTTCCTCAATATCCCCTACATTTAATTGTATAGGTATTGAAATATTATCTAACCACATCATCCCCTCAAATAGAGGAGAAAAATACTCCATATATACATCATTTTCATAAGGTGCTATAGAATAAAACTCAAATGTAGCTATTTGACCTGGAGGCACTACCTCCTGATTCATTTTTATCCTATTCCCTGAAAGCCAATTAAATTCAAGTTGTGTATCACTAAAATGGAATATATTAGGCCATATTATACTTAATCTATCTTTTAGTTTATTAGTCCCTAACCGAAAAAAAGGTTGATTATCACATAAACTTTTATCACCAAACCAAGTGACATTACCTGTATTCAAAATATATATCTTAATTTTAAATAACTCACCAGGAGTTAATCTAGATTTATATACACTACTTATAAATTTACCGCTATAAAGAGCATCAGACCTATAAGGCGATATACACATATCAAAATCCCTTGAAAACGCGGTCTTAAAACAACCTAAAAATAAAATAATTACAATAAATCCAAGATAATATTTTTTTATATTCATTTTTTATTTTTATATTTATTTATATTGTATTATAGAACATTTTTTAATATCCTGCAACATATTTTTTAAAAAGCACTCAATTTTTAAGTGCTTATTAAAAATTTATTATAAAAATACCAAACATCTATATATTATCAGACCCGATTATAATAGTAATCTTTTCGATATCTTTTTTGCCTTGCAATTTATATCTTATCCCTTTCTCATTAAGTACTGTTTCTAATAGAATCACTTTACCTGACATAGATAACGGGTATTGAAGGATAGTACTGTTATACTTAAAATTATCTGCATTCCCTACTTCTATTACTTTAATATTATCAGTAACCAGTTTATTTTTGAAATAACCGGCTTTACCTTTAACACCACTACCGTTAAGTATAATAATTTCTATATCTTCTTTTACGGGTATATCTTTATCTTCTTCTTTACCTTTTTCATCATCTTTTTCATTATCTCCCACTTTTTTAGGTGCGGTATTAACAAACACATCATCCAGGAACCGATCAAGCACTTTCTCATCTTGGCCTTTTTCATCTTTATTAGAATCAAAATTTTTATACCAACTAGGTCCTGTAAGATCAGCACTGTTCTTAAAATTAATTAAATCTTTTGATATATAAAATTTAATTAATAATATACCTATAGATATCCCAGCAAGAACAAGAAAAGTTTTTAAGACAAAACATACCTTAGATCCATTAATATCCGTTTTTACTGTTTTATTATTTCTTGATACGAATCGGGGTTCAGTTTTCCTAGCGACCGTTTTTTTGCTAGTTTGTTTTAATGACCCAGCCCTAGACTTACTTTTTTTAGTTACTAGCTTCTTCCCTTTTTTATCTACTGGTTTAATGGATTTTTTAATAATCTTAGGAACTATTTTCTTTTTAGGGGTTGATACTATTTTTTTCTTTATATTCTTAGTTTTAAAAGAACTCTTTTTTGTATCTGTTTGAAGTTGCAAAATCGCACCTTCTTTGATTCTAAAAGGGAACTTCAATTTATTTGCCGATATAATCTGTTTCGGGTCAATCCCTAATTTTTTTGATATAGATTGGTATGTATCACCTTTTTTTACTTTATAAGTTTTCTGCATTGTTAAAAAATATAAAAAAATAAATTAGCCTTCAAGCAAAACCGCTCGAACTGGCGACGCTTCAGCGTTATCTACTTTTAATGGGAACCCATAAAACATATATAACCCCTCAGGCACCCCATTAAAATACAAATTTTTGTATAAAACTATATTGTTTCTTAAGAACTCTTTCTCGTTTGTTTGGGGTAAATTGTATTTATTAAATGAGAACCCGTCTACCCCTATCGATTTAAGATTCTTTGATATTAGATACTGAAAAACCTCATCTTCAAACGATATATAATCATGAGAGAACTCTGAAGACACATCAAACGAATTCTTTGTTTTTATTAATAAGATCGTGTTCTCTTTTATTAAATCATCCTTTGAGTATAAATCATCATAAGTAATACATTGTTCTTTAGCCGAGAAATCAAGCAGGACACTAGCACCAAAGAAAGTACTCAGATGGAAGTTATTTATTTTATTAGAATCACTATATAATCTAGCCGGTGATACAACATGAGTACCACTTTGTAAACATAAATTAATTGATTGCACGTTCTCTTCATCATCAACAATATTTTTTATTATATTGATCTCAGGTGACGGGTACTTGGGATAAGTAGTTGCGTGTCTATTTATATTCCTGGTAACATCATATATACGCATATTTTTAAAGTTATTTAGTTTATATTATACATATAAAAAATATAAAGTCGAAGATATTTTTTACATTTTTTCTGGCAACTCTATCTGTAGTAAATCCATTACTATTTTTATAACCGTTATAACTGATTTCAGTAAAGAGACCCTAAAACCCCTGGTATCTAGATCTTTCTCATTCAATACATGACAACTATTATAATAACTATTCACTAGCTGACATACCTCATAAATATAGTTACATATAATATGAGGACAATACTCTTTCGATGCTCTTAACACAACACGTGGCATCCTTATGAGTGATACTATCAGATCACGTTCAATATCCAATATATCTACAGTCTCTTTATAACCTTTAACACCTTCAGATTTCCTTATAATACTACAAACCCTTGTATATGTGTATTGTATATACAGAGATGAGTTACCATCAAAAGCCAACATCCTATCCCAATCAAAAACTATATCAGTTGTTCTATTCTGAGATAATATCGAATATTTGACAGCACCTATCCCAATAACCTCAGCTAACCTTTGTTTATCAGATACACTAGACTGTTTCTCCTCTATTATCTTTTCTGCTTTAGATACCGACTCGTTAAGCACCTCCTCCATAAGCAGTATATTGCCTTTCCTGGTACTCATAGATTTGTCTTTAAACCGCATCCGACCGAAAGAAGCATGTCTATATTTACAACTACTTAACCCCAACATCTTTGATATCTCAAATAACTGTATAAAATGTAGTTTCTGTGCCGCATCTACTACGTATACCATTTCATCAGGCGACTCTTTTTTTAACCAATACTTTATTCTCGCTATATCGCGCGTATGATAAAGAGAAGTACCATCTGATTTGACTACAGGACAAGTTGGGATATCTTTAAACTCGACAACCAAAGCACCTTCCTCACCTTCGATAAAAACATTTTTCTTCTTACCCTCTATAACCAAATCATCTATCAACGGTAAATAAAAGCTTTCACCATAATAATAATCGAATACTATACCTAACCGCTTATATAGCTTAAAAAACTCGTCTTTGCTTAACTTAACTATCCATCCCCACAACTCGACGTTCTCTTTATCACCGTCCTCAAGCTTCTTAAACTCGTATCTAGCTTTATCATCTAAAGACGGATCTTCCTCCGCTCGGTTATGGAACTCCACATATATATTTAGTAGTTCAGGGATAGGATCATCCTTTATTTTATCTTTATCACCAAAACTTTTATACGCGTATATCAGTTTCCCGAACTGTGTCCCCCAATCCCCCCAATAACTATCTCTAATAACTTCATGCCCAACATATTTAAGTATATTATTGATCGAGTTACCTATTATAGTTGATAATAAATGATGTACACCTAGAGGCTTAGCAGCATTAGGATGCGATATATCAGTAATAATCTTCCTTTTATAAGCCACAGTATCTTTACCATACTGCTCACCGATAAAACGTAGCTGATCGATCAAATATTTGTTATCCAAAAAAATATTAATAAATCCCGGCCTTTTTATCTCTACTCTAGATATATAATCACTACCTCTAATATCCTCTACCAAAATATTGGCTATCTCTATAGGGTCCCTTTTTAAGATCCTCGTTAGTTTCATTGATATATTACAAGAATAATCACCAAACTTCCTATCACTTGGATACTCTATCTCAACTATTTCCTGTTTTAACCCAAAATTCTTTTTTAATGAACCAACGATCAAAGCATTCAAATCCTCCTCTATAGAATTCCTTGGATAAAAACTTTTTTCAGTCACACTATAAAATCCGGGGTTTTTATTCATCGATATTTTGTTTATATTTTATATAAATATATCTGAATTATATATATAAAACACATTTAGATCAAATAATTGATTTACAGTTAAATTTTAAATATAATGCTTCTGTTTATCATATTTAATAACCAAAATGAAAAATATACCTCCTAACAGATTCGATCACAATACGAAACCACCTAACAGACGACAAAACAGTATCACCTTCATTCTACTCTCAGCGTTTATTATTACAAGTATTATCTGGTTTTACCAATCATATAATTCAGATACAGATAATATCAAGGAAGTACCTATCAGTAGGATTATAACTGAATACAATAATAACAACGCTACATTAATAGAATCTGACGGTAACACCGTAACCCTAACACTTAAATCAGGCGATAAGATCAAATCCTATAAATCATCATCCGACAGCCTATCAGATCTAGGGCTATACGCTAAAACCGATGAGGTAGATGTAGAAGTAAAAGATAACACATCAACAATCTTCTGGGGTGAAATATTAAGCAGTATAATCCCTTTCATTATCATAATAGGTTTTTTGTTTTTCATGATGAAACAGATAGCAAAAAGCAGCTCATCAGCGTTCAGTTTCGGTAAAAGTAAAGCAAAGATTTTCTCCAAAAACAAGAATATGACAAAATTTAGTGATGTAGCCGGGCTAGACGAATCAAAAGAAGAGCTAGTAGAGATAGTCGATTTCCTTAAGAACCCTAATAAATACACAAAAATAGGAGCTAAAATCCCTAGAGGTGTACTGATTATAGGGCCTCCCGGTACAGGTAAAACACTACTCGCTAGAGCTGTAGCAGGCGAAGCTAACGCACCGTTTTTTAGTATATCCGGCTCAGAGTTCGTTGAGATGTTTGTGGGTGTAGGCGCATCAAGGGTTAGAGACCTATTCCAAAAAGCTAAACGCAACTCACCTTCAATAATATTCATAGATGAAATCGATGCAGTAGGTAGACAAAGAGGCGGCACAGGGTTTGGCGGAGGCCATGATGAGAGAGAACAAACACTGAACCAAATACTAACAGAAATGGATGGTTTCGATAATAAAACTAATGTTATAGTTATAGCAGCAACCAATAGACCGGATGTACTAGACGTAGCGTTATTAAGGCCAGGCCGGTTCGATAGACGTATAACAGTAGATTTACCTGATATGCTAGCTAGGACAAAGATCCTTGAAGTACATTCAAGAAACAAAAAGATCTCTAAAAGAGTTGATTTTAATAAAATATCTAAACAAACACCAGGGTTCTCAGGTGCTGACCTAGAGAACGTTATGAACGAATCAGCTATCATAGCAGCAAAAAAGAACTCAAAGGAGATCAAACAAGTAGATATCGAGAAATCCGTCGAAAAAATAGCTATGGGCCCGGAGAAACGTTCAAAAGCGTTAAACCAAAAAGAGAAAGAGATCACAGCGTATCACGAAGTAGGTCATGCGTTAGTAGCACATATTATCCCTGAATGTGACCCGGTACATAAAGTGTCTATCATATCAAGAGGTATGGCTTTAGGCGTAACCTGGTTCTTGCCTGAGGAGGACAAACACCTATATAACGAGACTAAATTCAAATCTGATATGGCATCACTGATGGGTGGCCGCGTAGCAGAAGAAATAATATTCGGTGAGGTCTCGACCGGTGCTAGTAATGACCTTGAAAGAGCATCAAAAATAGCACGTAAAATGGTTACTGAGTATGGTATGAGTAAAAAGATAGGACCTGTTGTTTTTGGTAAAAAATACGGGGGCGCGCATCTTGGTGTCGACCTAGGCACAAAAAATAACTACTCTGAAGAGTACTCAAAAATAATAGATGATGAGGTATCAGCCCTTGTTATAGAGGCATACAAAAAGGCGTATGATATACTTACCAAACATAAATCTAAACTTGAGGAGATAACTAAGGAATTACTTAAAAAAGAGACGCTAAACGATGAAGAGTTCTCAAGTTTCTTTAGACCTATTAGAAAAAAGAAAACACTAAAAAAATAATGGATACTATCGCTACCCTAAACAAACACGTACAACAATGTAATAAATGTATATTACATAAAACCCGCATCAACCCTGTCCCTGGAGCAGGTAATACAAACGCTGATATAATGTTTATAGGCGAAGGCCCAGGCAAAAAAGAAGATGAGACAGGGGTCCCATTTGTTGGTGCGGCAGGCAAATTCTTGGATGAATTACTTGATACCATAAATCTTTCCAGAGCAGATGTTTATATAGCTAATGTTGTAAAATGTCGGCCTCCAAATAATAGGGACCCTAAACCAGAAGAGATAGAAGCTTGTTTGCCGTACTTAAAACAACAGATTATTTTGATACAACCTAAAATAATTGTTACCCTTGGTAGATTCTCTATGAACCTCTTTTTACCTCACTCAAAAATAACTTTAGTCCACGGTAAACCCCAAAAACTCAATAATCTTTTTATCCTCCCTTTATACCATCCTGCGGTAGCGTTATATAACAGTAATATGAAAGAGACCTTAAAACAAGATTTTAGTATACTAAAAAGCTTTCTATCTAAACTAAAAGGATCTTAACCTAATACGTAAATGAACCATCTATTATTTATTATTTTTATAGCGGCTATCCTTGGGTGGGGATCACTTGGTGTAATCCTAACTAAAATCAGCCCTTACACATCTCACCTCTTCGGTTTACTGTTTTTCTATATAAGCTTATTCATCGCGTTATCACCTACTTTCACGATAATCTCGTATCTGATACGGATATGTCTAAACAAGAAAGAGATATATTTCTCGCATATCAATACATCGTTCAGACAAGGCACTTTACTTGCGATAATAGTATGTATATGTTTCTTTTTCCAAAGCCTAAGGGTATTAACATGGTGGAACGGTAGCTTAGTACTATTTTTAGCTTTATTTATAGAGCTATATTTTATGAGTAAAGATATATAAATGGATACACTACTCATCAATACATCATCACGGCTAAATGAACTAATCGTTTTCCGTGCAAAAAAAATAGTCACATCAAAAAGATGGCAATCAAACCAAAACGAATCAGAAAATATTTTGGAGTACATAAAAGACCTTGTCAAAGATTTTAACTCTCTAGGTAATATCATAGTAGTCACCGGTCCAGGCGGGTTTACGAGTATCAGAGTAGGTGTAACAATAGCAAACACATTAGCTTATAGCTTAAATATCAAGGTATCAGGTATCACGTTACCTAACCTCCTAGCTCAAAGCACAGATAAAAAAGATTACTTGTTCTTACATACCTCCACCAAAAAACATATATTCGTTAAAGGATACGGTAAGTATTCAAAGATATTCCCACAGATGGAATTATATGACATAAAAACTCTAATAAATACTATCGGTAACAACCAAACAGAATATATTGGAGAGTTCCTAGATAACCAAAGACACAATAATTTCATTAAAATACATTATGATATAAACATAACCAAACTATTTGATACACTCGAGTTTACTGATACAGTAGAACCGTTTTATGGTAGAGACGGCTAAAATTCTACCGTTAATTATTAGTTTTTTTTAGCATCTCTATGAGCTCCTCAGTATCTATCACCTCTATATCATCGAAAATATCCAAATAGTATTTACCAAACGCTTTATTTATTATCCTTGTATCCAAAATAACTATAACACCTTTTGAGTTCTCATTACGGATAAGACGCCCTACCCCTTGCTTAAATTTTATAATAGACCTAGGTAAAGAATACTCCATAAAACTATCCTTAAACTTTTTCATCCGTTCTCTCATAACAGGGTCATTAGGATGATCAAACGGTAGTTTATGTATAAACAGATACTCTATCGGATTATCTTTCAAATCTATCCCCTCCCAAAACACTGAGACACCAAATAAAACCGTATTATCCGGGTCATGATTATAAGCATCAATAATTTTACCTATCCCGCCGTTGATCCTTTGTGCATATATATTCACCCCATGTTTTTTAAATATAGGAGCGATATTCGCGTATACACTCTCCATAGATTTATACGATGTAAACAACCCTAATGTCCTACCTTGGGATACCCTAATTAGATCAAAGACAGCGCTACATACTTTTTTGTAATTACCAGGTCTAAGCGGTTCAGGGATATCTTTAGGTATCAAAACTTTAACCTCCTTAGAGGTTGGCCTATCAATACATATCTCTCTGTACCCAGATAAATTAAGCACCTTTTTTATATAAGAGAACACCTCACCGTCCCTCATCTTCAAATCACTCAACGTAGCAGATATAAGTATAACTGATCCTTTTTTTATATTATCGTTAAAATATCTACCTATATCTCGTATTGTATATTTTAATAGCGGGTTACCATTATTATCTAAATGTACATATTTAATTAAATCATTATCTATCTCAAAAAACATTTTCAGATCATCAAAGATAGCATCTATCTCCTGTGTTTTATTATATACTCCATCATTCTCGTGCCCCAAAAAATTCGTTTTTATCGACTGCCATTTGAGTATTATCTTATTTGTTGAGAACGATATATTTTTATATTCCTCAGTATAACAAACACTATTATCTATCAATATTTTACTATTATACTCATCAAGATACTCATTAATAAAAATACCCCATACACTAAAATACATGTTCAGCTTTTCTATCAATACATCCAACTCTTTGATATCAACAAACTTTTTCAAAGAAGCTATCTTCCTTTCAAATAGATTAATATCCAATGTCTTCTCTAAAGTTTTTTCTATCGTGTGCTCCAATTTATGGGATTCATCGATAACCAACACATCATGTTCATACCCCGAGAACAATAGATAATGGTTGATAACCAAAATATCCGATACTTTAGCTTTCTGTTTCGCTATAGTATAAAAACAGTTTTTATGTACCTCATCATCGTTACACTGTACAGACGAAAAATACTCATCAAAAAGATCATACTCTTTTCTATATATATTAAGCTCATCTTTATCACCTGTCTCAGTACGCTGTACCCAATACAATATTTTAAGTAACAGTATCGTCTCCTCTTCGTCAAAAGACGCTCTCTTAATGAAACTATCTAATCTATGTAAACACAAATAATTGCTTCTACCTTTCAAAACAGAATACTTTATATGAGGGAACACCTTCTTTAACCTCGGTAGAGTATCATTGATTAATTGGTTTTGTAGCTGCAAAGTAGAAGTAGATACCGCGACCTTTTCATCTGACAATATAGCAGGTATTAAATACCCCATACTTTTACCTAACCCTGGTGGCGCTTCAGCTATTAGATTAGAGCTATCCTTGATAGCCTGATAAATCTCGCCAGCCAATTTTTCTTGATCTAATCTATATATATACCTATCATACAGTTTTGATAATACACCACCCTCTTTAAACACATCATGTATAGACACATCAGTATCCAAGAGCACCGGCTTAGCATCATCCTTTCTCTCTTTAGGTGTTTTTATATTATTATACCGTATACCCTCATAAAAAACCTGTTTCAACCCAAACTCACACTTATCTAATAAAGATACTAACCGGTCAGGTATCCTCGTATTAATCAACTCTTCCCATAACAGATCAAAAAGCTGTTTATTAGCTTTACAATCAGATAACGCTCTATGTTTATCTACATGTTCAAATCGGTATTTCCTCGATAATGTCTCAAGACTCAAACTATCAGTTTTATGTAATAATATAGCTGACAAATACAAGGTATCCCATAACGTATTCTTAATAAATACCCCTTTCTGTTGAAGGAAATTAATATCGAAAAATATATTATGGCCACATACAGGCCAATCAGAGATAAACCTAACCACATCATCTTTTATTGCATCTAACTTAGGTGCATTGATAAGGTCTCCCTCTTCTATCCCCGTCAAACAAGTGATAATATCAGGGATAGTAGCCCCTTCAAGATTAACAAGTGTCTGATACTCGTCTATTATTTCACCCGCACTTATTTTAAGGATACCGATCTCTATTATTTCATCAACCAACGGATCAACACCAGTTGATTCTATATCCAACACTACATAACTAAGAGGACATTTTTTCACTATTCTTTATGTTTTTTTACCCCAAATAAACAAGAGATCCTTTTTGGGTCGACCCCAATAAACATCGTTAAGAAATTCCTGGTAACAAAAATAGCTGTCAACATCGATACCAAAACACCTATCCCTAACGTTATAGCAAACCCTTTCACTATAGACGTACCAAGAACAGCCAAGATAAAACATGTTAATAGCGTAGATAAATTAGAATCTCGTATACTTGTCCACGCCCTCTCAAACCCAGTATTAATAGAAGCAGAAAGATTCTTCCCTGAATTAAGTTCTTCTTTAATCCGTTCAAATATAAGGACATTAGCATCAACAGCCATCCCGATCGAAAGCAAGAACCCCGCTACACCGGCTAACGTCATAACAATAGATAAGATATTAACGATAAAAAGTATAGCGATCGAATAAATAACTAACGAGACCACTGCTAACACCCCCATCAGCCGATAATACACGATCATATATAAAGCGAGCAACAAAAGCCCCATAACACCAGCAACAATAGATCTCTCTAACGACTCTTTACCTAAAGTAGCACCTATCTTATATTCTTGTTTGATAATTAACGGCGCAGGAAAATCACCTGCATCCATCAACATCTTCAGCTCAGCCACCTCGTTATACGACCATTTATCAGAAGTAATAGAAGCTTTCCCACTAGAGATCCTTTCATTAACTCTTGGCGCGGAAACCAACTCACCACCAACAAAGATAGCTAAAGGTTTATTAACATTTCTCGCTGTTATCTCATCAAACATTGTAGCCCCCTCATCGTTAAACCGTATCTCTAGGTACGGTACCCCCATAGTGTTAGCCCTAATAATAGAATCCTCGAATTGTTCGCTACCAAGCCCTGTCTCTTTCCACGGGTCAGGTAACAAAGAGTATGTTATAACCGATAAAGTTATTTGTTCTTCCTCTTCAGTCACCTCTTTATCTTTAACCCTCTCATATATCCAACCAATTTTTGTATCAGATAAATCATCTTTTTCACCAGCATTTTTCTCTTCTTCAGATTTATTAACAACTATCCTATTTAAACTATACAGTGTATCGGTTTTCCTTTGCCCTGTTTTATTAATAATATGGTACCCGAACTCTGTCTCAACAATATCAGATATTTGGCCTACCTCCATCCTAAAAGCAGCCTCACCAAACTCAGGCACCATCTGAATCTTCTCGAAATACCCTAGATACCCACCGGACGACTCAGCTCCAGGCTCATCAGAGAACTCTTTAGCGTACTCACTAAACTCCTTCCCACCCTCCTTAACTTTTTCTAAAATCTCTTCAGCGTATTTCTTTGATTCCTCTTTAGTCCTAGAGACACCATCACCCGCTTTCATAGCGCCTTTATAACTGATAAGTATATGGCTCGCTTCGACCTCGTCTTTAGACGGCTTAATCTGAGATAGTTTGTATAGCTCGAAATTATCTTTAGTATCGATAATCTCACTTAATTGGCCCATCCTTAACTTAATAACACTATCCCTTATATCCTCCGGTAGCTCACTCAATTTCTTATCTGTAAACTCTATACCCTCTTTATCATCAGATACCTCTTTAGCCACCTCAATAAAATCTTCACCTTGCACAGTTTTAGTTCTTTCTACAACCTTCTTATCAAGCAGTCTATATAAATTCAAACTATCAAACTGCATTATCTCGTTATTGATAGGTACAACTACACTATCCTCTACAACTTTATCATACACTTTCCCTAACTCTAGCTCCCATAACACCTTTTCATTATCTTTCAACTGGTCCTGGAATTTCTTCACCTCTTTCTCATACATAATTTTTTTCGGGTTCAGAGTAGATAAATCATCACCTACCGTATCGAATTTTGATTCATCTTGAAGTATTAACTGAAGTGTATCTTCAGCATCCTTTTTTATCTCATCTTTCTCGGTATCCTCTAAAGACTCCTTTTTCTCTTTAAACTCCAAACTAACCGGTTTACCTATAAGATCTTTAGCTTTATCCACATCATGGATACCAGCCAGCTCAACAATAATATGTTGCTCATCCCCAACACTAGATACCAGTATCTTTGGCTCTGATAAGCCAAGCGAATTAACCCTTTTCTCTATAACAGATCTAGTCCCTTCAACTATTTTCGATATATTCTCTGCCTCTGCTTTAGTCAAATCAATTTTATAATCAAGCTGAACACCGCCTTGTAGATCCAGCCCTTTCTTAATATCAGTATTCTTTATCCAACTAAGGACTGGCACATCAGGTAGTTTTTGTTTGATACTGGGCGGCAAAACAAACACCCCCATAATAATGGTAATAACAAGTATTGCAAAAATATTACGTTTTAAATGTCTCATCTTATTTTAATATTTACTAAACTTTAACCAGTTTATCAGTTTGAATTAAAAAATCAATAATTATGCAAAACTCTTTTTATAATCAGAAAATATATTTAAAGATAGTAAATACTATTTTTCATAAAAAATTTCCCCATACTGATCTATATGTTTATTTAAATTAACATTATTAATTTTATTATAATCTATAACATCAAATTTATATGTTAAAGGAAGTTCTTCTTCTAAGATATACTTTATTTTTGATAGCATAGAGATATTAATATTCACTTTTATAGCGATATCAATATCAGACCCTTTTTTATAATTACCAATAGATCTCGATCCAAAGATAGCAGCTTCATCTATCTCATGAAATTGTTTCAGTATATTTACTATAAGATCAATATCTTTATTTAATAACCCAAAAATCATATCAAATTCGAAAAAAATTCATTTACTTGAGATACTTCTTTAAAATATTCTAATTTTATTTTATCAAAAGCTTGATTAAAAGTAGTTTAGTCGTATACATAAGCCACCAAATTCCTTTTTTCAAGCATATCTATCCATACATGACCATTACTAATAATATTATTTGCAAACCCTTCTTTTATTGTAGTTCTTGGTAACTTTACTTCTATCCCTTTATATATACAAGATAATCTTTTATCGTTTTCCATGCTAATTCAAATGTATACTCAAATCCTAGTATAAACCCTTCTTTTTCTAAGTTAGATAAAATCTTCTTATTTAATCCTTCTTGTAAAAGGATAAAAGCTTTCTCAAAGTTTTCAAAACGTTGTTTCCATCTTATTTGATCAATCATATACATCAAATTAAATTTTACCTAAATTTTATAAAATATACAATTTCAAACTTAAACTTAGTTGAACCGAAAAAAATAAAGATACTCGATTTTAATGTATATTATTAAACAACAATTTTTTTCTATCAATAACATTTCTTTATAGTTTGATAACTGATTTGAAACCCTAAATAATTTTGAAGGTAATTATATAATGAAAGATTATCTAATTAAATAAACAAAAATTATTATATCAATAACATATCAATTCAAGATATTGATATTATCTCTTATCATTTTATTATTAAGATCTATACTTTGTAAGAAACTGCCCTCCCCTATGATAGAGCCTCTTACAACACAATCTTTTAATTTAGTATTATCCATAATAATAGAATCCTCAATAACAGAGTTCTCTATAACAGTATTTTGCCCTATATAAACACTACCAACAAGCTTACTATCCAAATCAACACACGTATTACTACATACTATAGTACCCCCGTTTTGGAGCTTTTTATGTGCATCGATATAAGACGAGAAAGCCCCTATATCATACCATACATCAACAAACCTATAATACTCTACAACCTCTTTTTTCTGTAACAAATACTCAAAAACGCCACCTAAATCATCGTTTTTCTGTTTAGAGTAATAGATAATATCTTTTAAATTCCGTTTAGGGAAGACATAACACCCCGTACTAACCAAAGTAGATTTAGGCTGCTCAGGTTTCTCCTGGAACCCAACAACAATATCTTCCTCTGTCACTAAAACCCCATATTTTTTTGCCTCTTCTAAATCATCTATATCAAAAACAGCCAACAACGGGTTACTATTATACCTACCAATAAAATCAGATACCAAAAACCCAAAATAATTATCACCCGCGATCAGCATCAGATCATCATCCAACGCCTCTTTCCTAATAACCAAAGCCACAGCACCAAGCGCACCTTTTTTAAAATCATCAGACCCGCTATCCTCGATAAAAATCTTTATTTTCCTGTTAGGATACTTATTCCGCCACGCAAAAAACTCGTTCTCAAATACTTGATTAGTACTAATAATTATCTCGTACTCATCAGGTATCTTATCAATAATATGTGATATTATAGGTTTACCGTTTAGTATCATCAACGGTTTAGCTCTTTTCTCTGTTATAGGCCATAATCGCGTAGCAAACCCGCCAGCAAGGATAAGTATTTTCATAAAAAAATATAGTTACGATACTCTAACAACCGGCACCCCCTCCAATTCATCAACTTTACTTTTATTACCATATACCCCTAAAAGCGCAGGCAACATCGCGTATTTTATACCTTTAGTCACAGCGAAATTAATTATATTTATTGTCTGTTCGATATTATCTGTCTGTATTATTTGCTCTATATTATAGTTGATAAAAGTATCCTCAAGCTTATTCAATCTACCTACTATTTTTATACCATGGATCTCTGTCTCTTTAGTACCGTACCCATCGATTATCGCTACCGGCTGATGGATCGATCTTTCCTTTATCAAATGACTAACAAGCCTCTTAGCTACTCTGCCAGTACCGATAATAAGAGTTTTTATAGAACCCTTACCTTGCATATAAAACCTACTAGATAGATACGAAAAAAACATATGCGACCCCCAAATCAATAAAACAGAGAAGAAGATTATAAGCAAGATAATAGCTCTAGAGAAAAGTATCTTACGTAAAAAGAAGAAAGTCAATAAATACACTGCGATCCCTACCAAACTAACAAACACGATCCTCTCGAAATGTCTAAAACTTTTAACCCTGACACCTATCTTATACCCTCTCGCATAATACATAACCACTAACCAAAACGGTGTTATACATAACGCAGGAATGAAATACTCATCAAACGGGAACTCCGATGAGAACCTAAAATTCAGTCTTATAAAATAAGATACCGCAAACGCTGATAATATAGCTATATAATCACATACTACCTTAAAAATAGTTATAAAAATATTTATTCTCTTCATATATCGCCTAAAAAATAAGTACTATAGTTATAGTAATAAAACTATATACATAAGTAAAGCCGGAAAAAAAACATCTTACTTGATTTTTTTCTCTACCTAAGTAAATATTATTACCAGTTAAGAAATGAAACAATATGCGCAAAACTAAAATCGTATGCACCATAGGCCCAAAAACATGTACTAAAACATCTCTAGAAAGACTAGTAAAACACGGTATGAATATAGCTAGGCTCAATATGTCGCACGGCGATCAGCTATGGCACAAAAAGGTTATCTCGCTAATAAAAAGCATAAACCGATCAGGCAAACATTCTATCTCTATAATACTTGATACTAAAGGCCCCGAGATACGTAGCGGCGACATAAAAAAAGAGCTAAAACTAAAAAAAGGTGATATCTTCACTTTCACTATCAAGAAAAGTGCCGAGTATCCTGAATACTATACCGAGGTCAACTATGATAAATTTATCGATGATATAAGCGTAGGCGATAAGATACTTGTCGACGGCGGTCTAATCAATTTCCAGGTAATAAGAATAACAGTAACCGATATAATATGTGAATGTTTAGACGGTGGGATAATGGGCTCAAGACGACACCTAAATATAATGGGTAAAAGCACCAACCTACCATCGATAACTAAAAAAGACTGGGAAGATATAGATTTCGGTATCAAAGAAGGTATCGATTTCATCGCACTATCGTTCGTAAAAAACTCTAGTATAGTCAAAAAACTGAAAAAATACCTAAAAGACAATAACTCACCTATAGATATCATATCTAAAATAGAAAGCGCTGATTCCATCCCTCATATAGATAACATAATAAAAGAATCAGACGGTATTATGGTCGCCAGAGGCGATCTCGGTGCTGAAACACCTATAGAAGAGATCCCATTACTACAAGAAGAGATAGTAAAAAAATGTATCAAGAACAATAAACCTGTTATAGTAGCGACACATTTTTTAGAATCGATGATACTGCATCCTACTCCAACCAGAGCCGAGGTGACAGATATATCAGAAGCGGTCAAAGAGTATAGCGACGCTATCATGCTATCAGGCGAAACAGCAGCAGGTAACTACCCTATAAAAGCTTTAAAAGTAATGGATAAAGTAGCAAAAAGGATCGAGTTACGTCTGAAAAAAGAGAAAAAAATCGATATAGAGATCAGTAACGACTCAAAAAAAGAGATAGCTAGAAGCAGTGTTATGATGGCTAACCATCTGAAAGCTGGCGCTATTATAGTTATAACAAGAAGAGGTAATATGGCGAAGATCATATCCAAGTTCAGACCTAACTGTGATATCTACGCTTTTACTAATACCACCACTATCAGGCGAAAACTCAATTTATACTGGGGTGTGCTACCTTTGCTGGTAAAACTATCAAAAGACCCAGAAAAAACTATCCAAAGAGCGTTAGAAATAATGAGAAAACGGAAACTAGAGCAGATCAACTATAAAGTAATAATAGTATCAGATATCTTAGCAGGAGAAAAGATGGTAGAAACGATACAAATAAGGAGTATCTAATTATTTCCTACATCTAAAGATAGTGCTTATTTTGACATTAGCCTCAATAACCTCATTCTCCTCTATAACTTTAAACGCGGTATCTTCTAGGATCCTCTTTATTTTTTTTGAGCTATGGTAATACGACTCTATTTTATAGCGCTCTTTACCGTCACAGAGCGTTACAGGTTTTTTTTGGTGTAATAAAGTTATATATAGCTCACCTTTATCTCTCAAAACACGATAAACCTCATCTATCGCTTCTATAGGGTCATAAAGATGGACTAACACCATATTGATTATCACTATATCGAACATCCCATCAGCAAACGGTATATCTCTGATATCTCCTTTAACAGTATCAACCCTCGGGTTCTTCAGTTTAAGTTTATCTAACATATTCTGAGAGATATCTAGCGCGACTATCTCTTTTATCCCGTAACTATATAATCGTAACGTATTCCTCCCTGTACCCGCGCCGGCATCAAGCACTTTTTTGTTCTCAAAGAAATACCGTAACCTAGAGAAATAATTCTTCTCGAAACTATCAAGAAACGCTAAAAACTTATCGTACTCGTTCGAATGTTTATCGTACCCCTCCTCAGGTGAATAAACTCTGACTTTTTTTTTGTTATAGCTCATATATATTAGTTTTTATATCCTTTCGATAAAGCTTCTGTAGCTGTTTTAAAATATATCCTGTTACTAGGCTTAATTTTCTTACCCTGAGCGCTATCAACAGGATAAAACTTTTTACCTTTCTTACTAGCAACAAAATTCATTCCTTTAGGGATAACTATCTCGATTAGATTCTCTATACTTGACACATCTATTTCAAACCGGTTATTCTCATCTATCTCTACTAACTTATCTCTCACCATAAGCACCACGTTCGTATCAATTATTTCCCCTGCCAAGATATTATCACTAAACTCCAAGAACCTCACTAAAGGCATTTGATCGTGCTCGTATTCCTGTACCTCTATAGGCGGCTCTTCCTTTATCCTCTCTGTATACTCTATAATCCTACCGAAAATATATCCAGATAACACTGATAAAACTATTATTATACCAGACATTATATGATGTACAGATTCTTTTCGCATAAAAAAAATTATTTTCTTATTGTATTTTACATGATAAAGCAATAAAATCCATACAAATAACTTTTTTTATTTTGCAAAAATATATATTTTTTCTAGGCCGTACCCCTCTTTTATCATTAGCAGAGCTATCAAAATATTTCGATTGTAACGAGATAATCTTTTTTTGCGATAAATATATAGTGATTGAATCTAATCAAGCATTGATATCGATCAAACAAATCATGGACAGGCTCGGCGGCACCCTAAAGATAGCTAAATACATAGATGAGACCGATGACCCTAAAAGTATTTTAAACAAAGTTACGAGCGTTTTATGTAACTATTTCCCTGATAAGGACGGGAAAAAACGGTTCGGTGTTAATACATACAAAACAAAAATAAACATAAAAAAACTTATACCCGGTATCAAAAAAAATCTAAAGCAAAGAGGTTACTCTGTTAGATTTGTCAATAAAAATTTCGATAATTTAAGCACTGATAAGATCATAAACGAGAGACTCTTAAGCGATAAAGGATGCGATCTAAATATTATCAATATCAACAATAAGACAGTAGTATGTGATACTATCGCTGTCCAGGATATAGAATCATACACAAAACGAGATTTTAGTAGACCAGGCAGAGACCCAAGAAGAGGGATGCTACCACCGAAACTAGCACAAATATTGATTAATTTATCTGAAGGTAACAGGATCTGGGACCCGTTCTGTGGGACGGGTGTTATCCTTATGGAAGCGCTTCTGATAGGTAAATCTGTGATCGGTTCGGATATAGATAATAAAGCGATACAAGACACAGAAAGAAATATTCTATGGCTATACGAACATTTCGGGTATGATAAAGAAGCTTTAATATTCCAGCATGACGCTACTTTAAGTGTCAAGCGAGCTATCGATTATGATGCTATAGTTGCCGAACCGTTACTTGGCCCGCCTCTTTCGGGTATCCCTCAAGAGGATGAGCTAAAATCTATAATAGTTAGACTAGAGAAACTATATTTACAGTTTTTCAAAAACAATAAACCCAAAAAAGGGACGAAGATCGTTTTCTTGTTGCCATGTTTTAAAAACAACAAAAAAATAGTATTTATGAAAAAAATACTTGATAAAATCTATCAACTTGGGTACAATCCTTGTTGGCTTATAAAAGAAGAGATACTGAATAAATTTGATATTAGATTGAATTCAAGGAACAGTTTAATCTACTCAAGACCTAACCAGGTAGTAGCAAGAGAGATAATATGTTTGAGTATATAATAATCTACCGTTCCCCTGTAGCTCAGCGGTAGAGCATGCGGCTGTTAACCGCAGGGTCACTGGTTCGAATCCAGTCGGGGGAGCCAGTTATGGCTTTGTGTATAGTTTTTAGCTAAAGAAAGCCAAAACAGAGTTCGGAAATTTTGAACCCAGACTGGACAGCTCAAAAAATTTTTGGTTGCTTTTTGGCTTAAATAAGGGATTTGGGTAAAATTCGAAAAGTTCGGAAAAATGTTCAAAAATTAAGGCAGCTTTTGCGTCCTTGAAGAAACTGCGTGCATAAAGTATAAACCGAGAATTATTCGGGGAGTTTAATTATTAAAGGATTTTTAATAACTAATATTTCAGGAGCGTAAGCGATTTATTTCTTCAATCAGAAAGTGAAAGCTAGTCGAGGGATTTCCTGTATTACCAAAAACTTGTTGCCAATTTATTGCCCCATATTCAACAGATAAGAGTTTTTTTGCATTCTTTATGGCAATTAACTGAAATGGTAACAGTATTTCGAATATTTTTTGATTCTTTTGAAAACTCCCCAAACCATTTTTCTTAAAAAGTTCTTGGATTTTTTCCTCCATACTTTTCCCTCTTAGGATCGATGAAGTTGGTTTTTCAAAATGTAATATTATCCAAAGTTCAAAACATTCATTTATATACGCAATCCTCACATTATTTTTGTGAGCTTTCCCAATTATTTTAAGAAAATTTTCTTTGTCCTTTTGATAAAAATCATCAACATCAAAAATACACCATACTTGATCCTCATCTTTGTCAGAAACATTTTCCTTTTTCCATTTTATTACCTTCTCTATGAGTTCTTGAGGAGTCCAAGATATCTCTTTTTTTGGCATTAATAACGGAGTTTTGAGATGATTCTTAAACTCCTGAAAATATTCAATTTCTGCTTTTTCTGTATGAGACCAAATATAAATTTTGGGATGAATTGGGCGATGATGATTTCCTCTATATTTTCCCATAATTATCGTGCAAATTTTAAATTCTCAAAATCTGAAATATAAGGAAGGGCGTTATACCGACCTTCTAAATATCTTTTAGCATAATCAACCCCTTTCCTTTCCGAAATATCAGATAATGAGAAAAGCTCTGTTTCTCCAAACTTATTCTTTTCAATAAAGTAAATTTGATCTCTTCGTAGTAAATCCTCTTTTAACAACGACACATCATGAGTAGAAAATACTAATTGAGCGTTGTTAGGATTTCTTTCTTTTGAGTTGAAGATAGTGATTAAATATTGGCACAATATTGGATGCAGGCTGGAATCCAACTCATCAATAAATAAAACCTTTCCATTTTCTAATGTATCGATAATTGGAGCTGATAACGCAAACATCTGCTGTGTCCCCTCAGATTCTTCAAAAAAATCTAAAGATTCATTTCCAACTTCCTTCTGATTTTTATCAAATTTTTTGTGCAAAAATTCTAAGCTTCTTTGTGCTATTTTTGAATCCTCCTTAAAAAATAGTTCTTTGAATTTATCAGGAATATTTTGAATTTCTTTGGCTAAAATCATTTTTTGACTTGCCTGAATATCAATAATTCCAAAGTCAGCTTCCACAATAAAATGCTTCATTTGTTCGGCCATTTTTTCATCTTCCAAAAACTTACCAAAAGAAAAATCCATAGTATTCCCTCGGTTCGTTCCCGAGATGTAGTTTATGTTCTGGATAAAATGAACAATTTTTCTTGAAAAAGGGGCATTATTGCTTGATAGAATCGACAAGAACAGAACTCTTTCTGCCGTTTGTTTTTTTAAAGTAGCAGTTCCCTCCCTGAAATAATTTTTATTACATTTTATTTCTTGCTCTTTTCTGCTAAATAAAATTTTATTTCCTTTCTTTTGCTTTAACCATTCGGCTAAAACACGCTTTTTATCAATTTCAAAACCATAGTGATAAATTTCATCATCAAGTAAAAATGAAAGTTCGAAAAATGATGGCTGATTTTCTGTTTCCGAACTAAGCTTAAAAACTTCACTTGGTAACGCTGTTGTTGTGTTTCCTCTCAATAAAGACTCCAACACCATAACCCGAAAAGCAACAAAAGCTTTCATGATATTACTTTTACCCGAAGCATTTGCCCCATAAATAGCAACTGACTTGAGCAATGAAACAGCGTTATTCTCAATAACAGAGGAGCTTTCCATCGTCTTATCATTTGTTGCCTGCAAATCAAGGACTATTTCATCCTTAATTGAGCGAAAGTTTTTGATTTTTAAATTCAACAACATGGTATTTGAAATTAAAATAATTTGAGTAACACAAGAATTTTAGTCGAAATAATCCAAAAAGTCAACACTTTTGTAAGTTTTTAGTAAATATTTAGCATTTTTGGAATATTTTATTTGACAATAGGTTTTCCGAGGAATAAAATTCTAACGATTTAATTTATAAGAATACATATGACTGATATTTTCAACCTGCCTAAAGGCACATTTAGAACCGTTTTTCTCTATGTTGGGCAAGGAGATGCAACTTTGATGATGATTCCTGACGGAGAACAGCATAAATTTGTGCTCATTGACTCCAATGTAAGTGATGATGGTGTCAATATTGCTAATCTACTTAAAGATCAAATCCCTAATGGTGAACTGATCTTCATAAATACACATCCACACAAAGATCACTTAAAAGGCATTGATGAAATCCACAAGGCCGTAACCATTGGTGAAATTTGGCATTCTGGGCACTTGCCCCACAAGGATAATCGAGAGGATTATAAAAAGATGAAGGAGGTTATATCTAAAATTGGCGACGAAAATGAATATTATTTAAGAGGAAGTCGAGAAGAAAACGCACTCCATGCCGACAAAGAGGAAACTTCAAAAATAGACAAGAAAATTGGAGATGTCGATTTTCAGATCTTCTCACCTGCTAAATATGTTTGCGAAGAAATAGACAACGAAGACCCTGAAACCAGAAGAAAGCAAATTCATGAACAGTGTGGAGTTGTTAAATTTGTATACAAAAACAAAAGCATTATCATAACTGGAGATTCTGATAAAGAGGCATGGGCAGAACATATTACGACTTATTACAACGATCTTTTGGATGCTAACGTTCTTAGTGCCTCTCATCATGGCTCAAGAAGCTTTTTCAAAGAGGGGGAAGATGACGACAGTCCATTCAAAGCACATATTGAGAAGATTAATCCCGAATATCTCGTTATCAGCGCACCAAAAAAGTCACAATTCGATCATCCTCATGATGATGCTATGGAGATTTATCGGGAATATGTTTTCGAAGATGGAATTTTCAATCTCGGAGAAAAAGAACAGTCTTTAGTTGTGGATATTGATTCAGATGGAAATTTAACTACTGAATGGCTTAACGAGATCGAAGATGAATCAGAAAAAAGTAATAAAACAGTAGCTTCTCCTGCTTCATATCCATATAAACCTTCTGGAAACACGTATGTAAAACCTTATTGTTCTTATGGAAGCAAGTGATACTGATAAAATCAGGCTGGCCAATATGTTCCCTGATTTGATTTTTGATAAAAATTTCATCAAGGGAACTTTGTCTTTTGCGGCTAAATTTTTGGAAGATCAGAAAATGTATGAATTATTTGATCCAAAAGATATAGCTCCAATAAAAGGGAGTTTTCAAATATTTATAGATTTCTCCAAACAAAATCCATATCGAGAAGTGTACGAAACTAATGGAGAAATCAAAAAAATTGCAGATCGTTTGCAAAAAACACTTCTAGATCTACATGCAAAAGAAAAGAATGGTCACATTAATGTTTGTGTTGCAGGCTATTTGCAAGAGAGGCAAGCTATTCCGCTAGTTGAATTTATCTGTGAAATAGTAACACCATACTTTTGCGACTTGATTGTTTTTGAAAAAGACGGGTATTGGCCACGTGGCGAATATGCACATGGAGCCTTAGGAATTCTTGAAAATTACTCAGATCAATTAGCTCTTACAGATGATATTGCAGGTTTAACTGAGCAATGCATCAATGAACTTGCAGAACAAGGGAAAGATTTTGAATATTTAAGGCAGTTTTTACTTCTCAAAAAAAAATTAAAAGGGAGTTGGACAGGCTTAAATCAAAAAGATCCTGCCAAAAAATTTCGAGATATTATCGGCAAAAAAGCCTTTGATGGATTATGGAGATTGAAGGATAATTTAAAAAAATACAATTTACTTTCTAAAATACAATCATGAATCTAAGCGTTTACAACATTCTTTCACATCTCATATCAGGTTTTTTGGTTTATCTTGTTGGACTTCAAGCTCTAGAACTTGAGCCAAATTATCTTGATCCACTCATGGCAACTGCGGTTGCCTATACACTGGGATATTTTGTAAATTCAATTAGTGCTTGGACTGAATTTCTTTTGAATTGGACTTGGAGCGGTCGACCATCAGATCAATTACTGAAAGGAAAAGAGTGCGGTAGAATAAAATTCTCTGAATGGGAAAAAATATTAAAGTTACTCCAAAAAGATATTAATAACAAAAAAGCTTCTACGGATGATTTATTTAAAGTTGCAATGAGAAAGGCTAAGAATGAAGGAAGAATACCCGAAATGAACGGTCAATATGCTTTTTCGCGATCAATCCTAATTGCAATTTTGATTTCAGTAATAATTCTTGGTCAAGATTTTTATCAAAGCGTAGGGTTTTGGATCATCTCGATCATCTTGATTTTAGCTTCTTGGTATAGAGCAAAAGAGCGTGGATTTTACTACGCAAAAGAGGTGCTCAGCGAAGCCTTGAATGAGCTTGAGAAAAGTTAGACTCCTGATAATGGTACATTCACCCGAAAAGCTCCGTAGTATTTATTGAATTCTTTGTTGTCTAGAGGATAAAGTTTATCCAGCTTGATTTTCCTGTTATCTGCCAATAGAACCTTTTGCGTATTCTCCAGCATATTTAGCAAAAAGAAGTATTTTTGACTAACTCGTTCCCAATTAAAAGCCAAACTACACTCGTATAAAGTTTTGCTTTTTTTTGAGAGATAAATGATTTTTGTGTTGTAGTTTCCAATAAGAAATGGAGGATTATTGCTCCCTTCTCGTTTTATGGAAACGCTGTTCTCTCCTCTGCTTTTTGTTCTGAAGCCATGTTTATACGCATTAAGCAGATCGTAGTCTTTGAGATAATCATCGAGAGCCTCGCGTAAAAGACTTTCATACGTTCTCCGCTTTTTGTCTAAGTTATTTATGGCGTTCTTTTCCTGAATGCCAAAAACCCAAGATTCCAAAAAGTATGTCAGAAAATCCATTCCTTGAGCATTTTTTACTTTTTTATTTGAAAAAGTATTCTCAATTTTCTTCCTTAAGTCTGCGTTTCCGATAAAGAGGTTTTTGTATAGTTCTCCTTCTGAAATTATCCAAACATTGATACAGAAGATCTCTATTAACTGGAGATAGTTGGCGTACATTTTCAAAGCCCATGGATTTTTTGCCTTATCTGTTTTTAGTTTTTTGAGCTTATCAAAACACATATCTACCGATTTTTTCCAGATTGAAAAATCAACTTCCCTGTAATACTCGATAATGTTGTTTTTTACTGGCATAAAAGATCAAATTACTTACTAAAAGCACCCTGCACCAAGGCATTAAAATTAGTATCCAGCTCCTCAGATTGAGAAAGCATAGCTTGCTTGATTCGTTCTGTTTTTTGAAGAATCTCAGCAAATTTTGTTTGTAGATTAATACATGGGATAGGAATTGGAAGACGTTTAAGCTTTACACCCGTAAGATGAGCAATCGTTGCCTGAGATCTGGATTCTTTGAACGCATTACCCTTTGAATAAAACCAAAAAACCCATTGTAAATATTCTGAAATCACAATATTTTTATTTGTTCTTACTCTGTGAATGGCCTTTTGAAAAAAACAATTACATTTTTGATTTTTCCAAATAGCACATCTTCCTATTTCACCACCTTCACAAATTAATAAATCTCCAAATTCCAAAGAGAACTTTTCTTTTTCTTCTTCTATAAAATCCATTTCTAATAAATTTGAAAAATCAAAATTAAACCATTTAACATTTGAATTTCCTAAATATTTTTCTAAAAAATTTCCAGTAATAAATTGCTTATCTCTCATTTTGCCTAACCTAGATTCTGAAATTTCTCCTAACTTCTTCACCTCCCATTCTTTCTCATTCAACACAGGATCCCCAAACATCTCCAAAAACACCGACTTCAAATAATCATCCAATAGATCAATTGCTTTTCGCCTATTTTCCCCTATTTTATCTGCTTGTCTCAAAGATTTTACGAGTTTTTTTTGATCTTCTAGTGATATTTCAGGAATTGTTATTTCCTTAAATTTGGCATTATTAATAGCCTTTTGAGTTGCTCCAGTACAAAGTCTATCCTTTTGATCTTGAAAATTCGAAGAGTTGAAATAAAAATACAAGAATTCATTATTCCACCCTTCTTTTGATTCAAGTGTTAAAAAACCAGTCGAAACAATGATGTCCTTCTCCTCTTCGGAAATAAGCATAACTTTTTTTGTAGACTGCATTCGTGCCACAATTAAATCTCCTATATCTACAATAAGATCTGCACGACTAGGGCGGTTTTCATATGTCACAGGTTCAAGGTTTTTTATGACATTCACATTCAAGTCACCAGTAGACAAATATTCCTTTTCATCATCAAAAGATTTTACTCTTTTCTTTGTAATTTTTACCGCTTGTGTAATAGATACTTGCTTCATAAATCTATAAATTATTATCTAAACCCTTCGAATTCGTGGGGTTTTTATTTTTACCATTTAGTTTCTTATCATCTTTCTTCAATCTCGTCTTCGCTCTATTCACCCCATCCGTAGCTGGCAATTCCTCAGGCATTGTTCCTCCAATCTCTTCAATTGTTTTCCTAACCTTTTTCCCAACATCATGATGAGCCTTGTTTGCATTTTGCTCTCCTTGAATATTCTCCCGACGAAGTTTTGCCTCTGCTTGAGTGGCTCGGAAAAGATTTGCCGCTAGTTCTTCACTTCCCATATGATCGAGTATCTTCTGACTCTTTTTTAAACCCTTTTTTGCATGAATTCCTTTTTGATCTAATCCACCATATAAACCCATATATCCATAATTCTGAAAAATACCGTATTTTTTCACCCCAGCATTATCAGCGGCTTCCGCAAGTTTTTTGTTATGAGTCTTCATTTCTTCCCGAAGCATCACTCGTTTTTGATCCTCTAAAAGAGTCTCTTGCACTTCTTGTTTTCGTGTTTGAATGGCAAAATACGTTTGAGCAAGAGCTATTTCTTCTTTTCTAGGATCACCATTTTGAGCGATTAAGTAACATGCATAACGAGAAAGAGAGTAATCTAAAACCTCTCTTTTGGCTTCAGATCCAATCAAAACCATTTTGGCGGCGTGGGCGAAATGGTCATCGATTTCCTGACCACTATTTTTACAAGCTTTCTTTGCTCGTTCAATAACCCCTTCAAATTTCCTCCATTCAGAATATCCGAGTGGAACCATAAGATCACGAGCACTCCAAAACTCTTGTTTATACTCATTAATTTTTTTGATTTGCTCGAAAATGTTGTTAATAGTCATATTTTAAAGATTACTTTTTAAATTTTTCACCCCTTCCATTATTTCTTCTTCTAGTTTCTCAATCTTTCCTAAAATAATCTCAGATTTCTCATATTCCACTGCTTCATAAACAACTTCTTTGTATCTATTTAAACTCAAATCAAAGTCATTTTTTTCAATTTCTTTTTTATCTACCCAAAAGAATTTGCTCTCACGATCGTTTTCTGTGATTGATTTTCGCTTATTCCATTTTTCTACAATATCAGGGAGGTCATTTTCTTCAATTTTTGCTCGTTTATCATCAAGGCTATATCCATCAGACTTCATATCATAAAACCATACCTTTTCAGTTTCTCCTCCTTTTACAAAAATCAAAATAGCCGTACTCACTCCTGCATAAGGCTTAAATACTCCACTCGGCATAGAAATAACTCCTTGTAATTCACATTCATCAAGAAGCATTTTTCGAGCCTGTTTATGAGCATTACTTGCCCCAAACAAAACGCCATCAGGAATAATCACTCCTGCACGCCCACCAATTCGCAAAGATTTGATAATACGATTGATAAATAAGAGTTCTGTCTTTGTTGTCGGTAATGAAAGCGACTCATTTATATCTCCTTTATCAATACTTCCTTTAAAAGGAGGATTTGCCACAATGACATCATAAAAATTATCCTCATCATATTTTTTTGAGAGTGTATCTTTTTGATCAATATTTGGATGAGAAATTCCATGCATCATCAGATTCATCAAGCCAATCCGCACCATAGTCTCATCCATATCAAAGCCAAAGAAGGTTTTTTCCTTAAGATGATGCCATTGACGCTCATCAGTGAGCTTATCTCCAATCAAACCTCGTGTAAGCCCGTTTATGTCGGTTTTTTGGTGCGTGTCGCTCGTGTGTTGAGTTAAAATGTGATGATATGCCCCAAGCAAGAAGCCACCCGTACCACAGGCAGGATCACAAATCGTATCTCCCAGCTTTGGATTTACCAATTCACAAATCATTTGGATAATGTGCCGAGGAGTTCTAAATTGACCTAATTTACCTGCAGTTGTGATTTCAGCTAGCAAATATTCGTATAAATCTCCTTGTGTATCTTGAAATTCTTGACCATCTGTTTGTTGTCTGCTTATTTCTTCAAAAATATTATCAATAATACTCACCGCTTCAACAAGTAATGAAGGCTTTGAGATGATAAATACAGCATTTTTCATGTGTTTAGCAAAATCATCAGAACCAATTGTTTTTAGAAAAGGAAACACCTTGTTTTGCATGTGTATAAGCATTTCACCGCCTTCTAGTTGTTTAAAGTGACTCCATCGAAGCTCTTGCTTTGAGATTGTTTGATTATCAATAGGCGAAGTGAAATCACCATCAAAAAATGAAGTAAAACTTCCCCCAGTCCATTCCGCGTCTTGTTGTTTTTTTAGATCAAATTCATCAATCCGCTTCATAAAAAGCAAATATGAAATTTGCTCAATTGCAGAGAGTGGATTTGATATTCCACCGCTCCAAAATTTATCCCAGAGCCGATCTATTTGTGATTTAAGTGTTGTGTTAAGCATAGTTATAATAAATTACGAATATAAGCATTCAGATCTTTTATAATCTGTGCAAGATCAGCTACTGAAAGCTTATGTTTTAATAGTGATATAGTTGTTCCTTCTTCATTTATGCTCAAAATAATTCCACCATTTACGCCTGATATAATTCTATCCTCAATATGAACAACGCTATTTCGAAGATCAGTAATATTTTTAGATTTAAATTGAACATGAGCAGTTTTATCTAGTTTTTCTAACAATTTGAATAAAATACCAAGCGTGATAATACAATTCTCTAAATGGTTAGTGATTGTGGTTATGTGCATATATTGTCCTTCTCCTCTTGCCATTATTTCTTCATAGCTCATTTTTCCTTCCTTAATCTCATCATCCACTGCTTCTCTCGCCATCAAATACTCATATTTTGCTTTATCAACCAAGGTTACAAATCTTGTGATTATAGTTTTTCTAGTTTTGTCATATCCCTTAGCTTGAAACCCTCCTGCTAACGATGAAGCCAAATAACATCCCAAAGCTGTGGTTATATTAGATATATCTGGCATTTTATTATCTTTTGGAATCATATTAGGCATACATTAAAAGATTATTTGTAAATTGGATAATTTCCTTTTGCTCTACTGGCTTAAAGAGTCCTCTAATACCCAGCTTATGAATGCGCGTAAACGGTTCATTTATCAAGTCCTTTTTCTCTAAAGTGCCGTTTTCAATGATAAAAGTCTGTAATGTTTGCAGAAATTGAATTTGTTTTGCCGTTAATGTGTTGTGATTCGCAATAAACTCAGAAAAAGCTTCTGTTACTTTTTCAGAAAAAGTTTTGAGATCACCAATGCCCATGATGTATTTGATTAGATCAAGAAACCGTACTTGTCTTGCATCGTAAGCTTTTTGGAGGTTCTTTTCAGTCGGATATGGTTCGTACTTCAAAAGGGTGTTGGCAAGTTCATCAACATCATCAGAATCAAGCTGTTCACCTTGCTTTATCCTTTGTAAAATTTCGTTTTCTTCTTCAAGTTTTCTTACTAACTCCTCAACTTTTTCTCGATATTTCTTAATCGTTATTCGTTCATTTTTCGCTCCAAATTCGATATATTCTTTTTCTGCTGTAAGATCTTTTAAGTTAAATTCATCCTGACTTGGCTTCACTCCTTCCTCTCGGAATTTCATAAGAGGAGCAAGTTTATCTACTAATGCCTCTAAATCATCCTCATTAGACTTTTCTAAATATCCACCATGAAGAACAGCTTCAATAATTTCTTTTTCCCTAGCGACAATATTCACAGACAATGGCAAATCAGATACTTTTTCAATAATAAGTTCCTCAAGTATTCCTGCTCTTTTTTCCGCTTTCTCGCCTTCTTCCATCCTTGCAATAGAGAAATTTAAAACATTGATTTCAAAACTCATTGCCTTAAAATCTTCACCTGTTCGAGTTCTCATTAATGGTGCAATATCTTTACGGAGATATTCTTTTTGACCATCTTTTAACTGTGACCAAAATCTATCATCCAATTTATCAATTCTATTTTTAGCATCGAGAATAACAACATTATTCTTTGGTAATTTAGCAACATCCGCTTTTATTTTCTCTAACGTGTTTTGCAGAGCCTTTAAGTCACCAACATGCTCTGTTATTTCTAGTTTTTGTAGACGAGACTCAAAAAGGCGCACTGGCATTGGCTTACTTGGTTTATCTTCTTTTCCTTTTGGATTCATTTGGAAGTACTCAAAATTATTCCAGCAATCAATAATGAGGAATCTATCTTTTTCTTTACACCATGGCTTCATTTTTGTTGGCTCAAGTAAACGCGTACCACGCCCAATCATCTGCCAAAACTTTGTGTACGAAAATACAGGTTTTGCAAAAACAAGATTACAAATCTCTCTTACATCAATCCCCGTATCAAGCATATCTACGCTTATTGCAATTCTTGGAAAATCTTTATTGGTAAATTGATCAAGTAATCCACCTTTACCATGTACTCGTGAATCATCAGAAACAAGCACTTTTGCAAGTTTCCCTTTGTGTTCGGGATACATGTCGTTGAAAACTTCTTCAAGCCTTCGCGCATGCTTTTGCGTCATCGCAAAAAAGATAGTCTTTGCTGGCAATGTTCCACTACTATCCTTGATACACTCTTCCATGAATTCTTGCACAATAAGGGCATTTGTACCTTTATTTGTTACCTTTTTTTCAAGGTCAGTCCCTTCATAATTAATTTCCTCAGGCTCTTTCCCGTCTGCTAATAATTTTCGCTGTTCAGAAAGTGGGATATTTTCTTTATGAATACCTTCCTTTTGAAATTTTGTACGAATACGCATTACTTCAAAATCACATAAAAACGGAGGCTTGTTATTTATAGCTTCCTCGTAAGAGTAGGCAAAATCAGGAACCCCGTCTTCACATTCAAAAAGTCCAAAAGTGTTATGCTCTAATGCATCTTTTGGTGTTGCTGTTAATCCAACTTGCGTTGCGTCAAAATAATCGAAAATATTCTTATAAACATTATAAATTGAACGATGGCTTTCATCCGCCACTATTAGATCAAAGAAGTGCGGACTCAGTGGACAATCTGCTTTTTCAATAATATTAAGCATTGTCGGGTAAGTTGCCGCATATACACGCCTATCTGTAACGATTTCTTTTTCACCTGTTTTCGGCCATATTGGAGCATTTGGTAAAAAATCCTTGAATGCATCAAGAGCTTGATTTCTCAGAGCGATTCTATCTACAAGAAATAGAACACGTTGTACTCGATTTGTACGCATAAGAACATCAACCAAAGAGATACAAGTTCGAGTCTTTCCCGATCCTGTTGCCATCACGAGTAAAAACTTTCTTTTAGATCGCTCTACGCCTTCTAAAACAGATCGAATAGCTTCAATTTGATAGGGTCTTCCTGAAATATCTCTATTTATCAACTCTTGAGAAAGTGGTTTTTCTGATTTACGAAGAAATAAAAGTCTCTCAAGGTCTTTTTTTGTTGGGAAACCATGAATTTTTCGAGGAGGAGATTTTTCTGTGTCCCAAAAATAAATATCATTTCCATTTGTATAAAAAACAAAAGGCATGTCTTTTTCTGCATTTTTAGCGATATTTTCAGCATATTGTCTTGATTGTTCCTGCCCAATACGTGCATCCTTAGAAGTTTTCTTTGCTTCAACAACCGCCAATGGATAACCATCGCTCCCAAGTAAAACATAATCAGCATATTGATGACCTTGGTGTTCGTGCATAGGCTCTTCAACGCCTTCTGGCAATCCTATCCATATATCAAGCTCAGAAGTTACTTGTGCAGGATTATTTACATCCCAGCCTGCTTTTTTCAGACGCTTATCAATGATATCTTGCCGAGTTTGTGCTTCATTTTTATGATTATTCATGTTCATTTTTGATTAATTCATTAACATCCACTTCCAAACCCTTGGCAATCGCTACAACGGTTTCAAAAGAGGGGTTTTTAATTGCCTCATTCTCCACTTTCGTCAGGGTGGTATAGGAAACACTGGCCTTTATTGCCAATTCTTCTTGAGTTAGTCCTTTCTTCTTACGAATCTCTTTGATCCTTTTCCCAAGAGATAAGGATGACGAGGGTGTTTTGCTATCCATATTTTGCATGCAGTTAAAAGTCAACACTATTGTACTAAAAACACAGGGATTTACAATCCCTTTCGTGGAAATTAACCAATGTGCAAATTATGCACTTTACCTCGCCATCACCCACTCATCCGTCTCATTTGCCATTCTCTCTTCAAGTCTCAGGTTCGGGCAATACGCCCCCTTTTCAAAGGCAAAGTAACGAGCAATGTATTCCAATCTTTGGAAGGACTTTTATGTCTTGTTATGAAACAAAATATAGTTGTATAAAGCCATAAAGAGCTTATTTTTCTCTAGTTTTTTATCATGACAAATAATTAGCCTTCAACAATTTTGATTGTATCAGCTACAATTTTTTTCATTGTTGTCATTACATTTTTAGACATAGGAGCTATGTTTATCTCGGGGAACATCATTCCTATCATCCACGGTTTCATTTGCATAAAACGAAGCGTAGTTTTGCCATTCTCGCTGGCAACTATGATGCTTTTTGGCATCATAATGCCCATATCGTAACTCATAGTTGTCAATACTTTATGTGATTTTTTTGCGTTACAGAGTTGCACAATTCTATATTCAAAATTTTTATCTAAAGGCAAACTTTCCTTAATAAAGGTTTGCTTTAGATCATGTACTGCTGGGATTGAGAATCCATTATTTTTGATTGTTTTTTCCAGAGATTTAATTACTTTTTCAAAAGGTTCATTAGTAGACACCTTATATACGATTTTCCCCAGAAAGAGGTTTGATAGAAGTTTTTTCATAGTGTTTTTAAGTAAGAAATAAATTATTTTTTAGAAATATTTTTTAGAACATCTGATTCAGTAATAACCCCCATCATATTCCCTGATTGATCAGTAATAATTACCTTATAGTTATGTTTTTTCTTCATACCCTTAATGACTTTTGCCAGAGGTACTTGCTGTGTAAAATTTAAAATAGGAGCAAGTTTAGTATGACGAATCTCTTGTTTTAAATTATGTTTTTTGTCTACCAAATAATTAAAAATAATTTCTTCAGTTAAGAGACCAATTGCTTTTTCTTTGTCATTTAAAATAGCAATTGAGTGAATATGTTCTTCTTCAAGAAGATGAATTGCGCTTTGGATTTGATCAGTATTATGCAGAGCAAAAACTCCTTCATGCATAATATCCCCCGCTATATCAGGAGGAGCTTCTCCAAAAATTCTATTTGTAAATTTTACATACCATGCTCCAGCCTGAACCTGAATAATGTAAGCAAGTGCGATTATAAGTGCAATTTCTGAACCATTCTCTCCAAATACTGTCATTGCAATTGCTAATGCAATTGAAAGATTTCTCATTACTGTTCCATAAACTAAAGCAATACCATCTCCACGTTTGAAAAAATATTTTCCTATGATTGTACTTAGTAAAAAATTAAAACTATAAATAACTACCAAGGGTAAAAGGTATCTTAAAAGCAATGTCGGCTCAGAAATTATAATTTTAGCTTTTAATGCCATGGCTATAAAAACAATGCTTAAAACCCCCAATGTAGAAAAAGGTGGAAATTTTTTCTTTAAATCTTTTTGATATTTTGCCATGCCATATTTCCAAATCAAAAACTGCTGAGTGGCATATCCTAAAATTATTGGCAAAAAGACAATAATGGCAATTTGTTGGAATACTTTCAAAAGTGGAATCTTAATGGTCGTTCCCACTAAAATTTGCAAATAAAATGGAGCAAGAATTGAGCCCATTATTAAGCCAATAACCGTCATTTTTACAGCAGCTGGCATATTGCCTTTGGCAAAACCTGTCCATGAAATAGTCATACCAGAGGTGGGCAAAAGTGAAGTCAATAAAAGCCCCAGGATAATAAGTGGTGAATCTGCGAAAAACATTTTACCGATTAGTAACCCTAAAAATGGAATAATCGCAAAATTTATGAGCTGAGTAACGATTTGAAGTTTAGTGTCTCCCTTGGTAAATACTTTTTTGAGATTTAAATTCACCATCATTGGATACACCATCAAAAATGTAAATAGCAGAATAGCTGATTTTAAAATATTTGAATCATAAAAATTACCATAAGCAATTCCCATAATCATAAATGCAGGGATACTCCATGTAAGATTTTTTTGTAATAATTGTAAGATTTTCATCTGATTTAAATTTTAACGATTTTAATTGCCATTCCTTTAACTATGGCTGTACTTAACTTTTTTTGAGCGCTAGATAAAATTCTTTGAAAAGTACTTTGAGAGGTGTTCATTTTCTTTGCCGATTGAGTTTGGTCAAATCCTTCAACACATTTGAGCCTTAAGCATTCTAGTTCTTCACAATTCAGCTCCATAATTTTTAGTTGTTTTAGTGGAACTCCTTGCGGTTTATAAAAAGTAGCTATTGGATTAAACCCAATTTCTTTACATGTTCTAGGTCTGGGCATTGTTATTAGAGTTTAGTTGATTTTTTAGCGCCACATACCTCTTCAAGTCTTTTTTCCAGATTTTTTTCTTGATCATCTAATGAGATAGATTTACTTTTTTTAAAAAACAGTCCTCTGCCACCGCCGTTTCTACAACATTCAAAACCTCTTCCTCTGGGTGGTTTTTGCTGATTTTCCATACAAGATCCATGTCCTTGTCCTGTGCCAGAACCTTTTCCATCTGGTCCTGTTTTATCAAAGCTGGGCATAATAATAAAATTAAATGTTAAAACTATAATGAGTATATACCCATTACTATTCTGATGTCAATAGAATTTCAACTGAAAATTTGTTCTACATCACCCACTCATCCGTCTCATTCGCCATCCTTTCCTCAAGTCTCAGGTTCGGGCAATACGCACCCTTTTCAAAGGCAAAGTAACGAGCAATGTATTCCAATCTTTGGAGCCAGTTCTGATTTATTATAACCTGCTCATTATCAAGAAGAACGTGCATTATCTTGGTGTATTTAACGTAAGTGATTTTTTTATCTTTGATAGTGAATTTTTCAAAGAATAAAGAAAGTAAATGGCGTTTTAGGTGAGGATCTGCTTTGAGGAAGGTTTTTTGTAAATCATCAGTTAAAGCCATAAATTTATCAAAAATTTCAATATTCTCCGTCCGGTCTTCGTCTAGTTCGCTTAATTGTACTCTATATTCCTTAATCTCCCGTTCAAGTAGTTTATGTTGGCGATCGTAAATGTCTTTATCTATATCGTTGTCAATAAACTTTCTTTCCAGCGAGTTTCGTGAGCCTTCTGCTCTATCTATTTTTTGGTTTAATACTTTCTTTTTTACATCTACACCTTTGTGGGTTTCTTTTAAAATATCTTTTGCTCTATCGATAATCTTTTCCATTAGCGGTTTGCTTAACTCAATCGATTTAAACTGTTTGGCAATCATTTTTTCCAAATCATCATCATCAATATTTTGTCCTTTATTACTATGTTTCTTTTTTGTTCCCGAACAATGATAATAAGATACGCCCTTTTCCTTATGTATCTCACCAGTAACTTTACCCCCACAGATACCACATTTTAAATAACTACTTAAATAGAATTTCTCATCATGTTTTCTCGTTCGATCGGCTCCTTTACTGTGTGTTTCCAAAACAGCCTGACATTTGTCAAAAAGAGGTTTGGTAATCAGCGGTTGATGTTTCCCTGAATATAATTCTCCTTTATACAGCATTTCGCCATAATAAAAAGGATTTTTCAGCATATTAATAAAAGAGGATTTTGGTAATTTTTTATTATTTTTGGATTTTAAGCCTTTTTGATACATAATATTAAGAATTTGGGAAGCAGTGTATACGCCTGTCGAGAATAGATCAAAAGCCTGAAATACTAACAGTGATTTATATTTATCAATCTGAATAATATTTTGTGGTTTGTCTTTTGTCCCGATATTAACGTTAATATACCCGAGAGGAGCAGCTCCGAGCCATTCCCCTTTCAAAACTTTTTCCATTAAATGTTTTCTGGTCTTCTTCCCGTATATTTTACTGAAAAAAGCGTTAATATTAGCCATAATTCCGTCAACCAATTCACCTTCTTCCGTATCCATTTCCGTGTAAGGCTGGTTTACTGCAATAAGCTTACATTTAGATTTTTGAAGAAACGCTTTGATAGCGAAGTGATCTACTTCTTTTCTGGTTAAGCGGTCTGTTTCGGTAACTAAAAAGTAGCCGATTTTTTCATCGGCAATAATCGACAAAGCTTCTTCCAAACTATCTCGATTCTTTAAAGTAGTTCCGCTTTTCCCTTCATCTTTAAAAACATCAAAAACTTTTAATCCATTTTTTTTAGCATATTTTCTACACATTCCTTCCTGATTTTTTATAGAGCTTCCTTTGGCTTGCTCTTTGGTACTGACACGGCAGTAAATAAGGCAGACATCATTCATTTTTTTATTATTATTGGATATTTGTTTTCATTTTAAATGAATTAAAATCTGCCAACAGGACAACAAAAACCCATTTTTTTTGTCCCTCTATTTTTTCTCACTAACAAAACTATTACTATAAATATATCCTTCCTGACCTTTGTATTTTCCTTCCAAAATTCTGATTCTATACATCGACTCCCCATCAATAGCTTGCATAATAAGTAACTTAATTCTCGTTCCGTCCGGTATCTCAAGAATTTTCCCGGATGCTAATAATTGGTTTGCAACAAGTTGATTCCGTTCAACTACTGCTTCCGACCAAGCACTAAATGTTTCTTTTGTTAAAAACAAATAAGCAACACCTGTATTATCGTAAGCTTTTATGGTTGTTTCATCTCCATCTCCCACAATATTTTTTTTGAAAATTACAGGTTGTTCTTTAGATATGGGGGGAGTCTGTTCTTCATCATTAGTCCATATATCAAAGAGAAAAAATAAAAAGAACATAATTATAAATATTACAGTTCCCCAGCCGATGATTTTTTCTTTGAGTAAGGAATTTTTTTGTTGGTTCATAATGGAAAAAAGTTAAACAATACTAAAATGGACAACCCTTCACAGGTCGCCCAACATCATCTTTTCCCAAACGGGATCGGATTCCGATGGCTGATCAGGGTTGCCCAAGATTAGCCGGAATCCATAAATTTCCGTTGGGAAAAGCTTCGATGATGTTGAGCGACATCACTATTATATTTGAGAATCGAGAATTACTGAAATTTTACTTAAAAATAGTAATCATTATTCCAAATATCATAATTTGTTATTCTTTGACCTCTTTGGAGCTTTTTTGATAATAAAATGTAATTTTTGGGTAACTACGATTCCAAACTTACGCCATATCTAAAATAAATCGATTTTTGATCAAGTCTTCTTCCTAAAAGTGGTTAAAAAATATATAATGGTAAATGTAATTACCTCTAAGCATTTAATAATAAATGAAAACTATTCTGACCGTTTCAACCTTGATAATCGCCAATAACAAAGTACTGCTTTGTCTTAAAAAGGAAGGGAAAATTAGAAATGGGGATAAGGTAAAGATTGTTAAAGATATTTGGGTTTATCAAGGAGGTGCAGTTGAAAAAGGCGAAACTACAAAAGAAGCGGCTATTAGAGAAGCTTATGAAGAAGCTGGAATAAAAATCTCAATTAATAAGTTGCTTACTGTAGGAGAATCCATTGAAGACAATACTCATTGGTTAAATTTTATTTATCTGGGGATTCCTGCTAATGATTCAAAACCTCAAATCTTGGAAACAAAATTATTTTCTGATATTAAATACTTTAATTTAAACGATCTTCCTAAAAATATTAGTCCTGCTACACTCGATCTTATTAAATCTTACTCAAAATATTTACTTTAAAAATGATATAATTTAAATGATTTACTTAATCGGAGGAGCCCCAAAAACAGGGAAAACAACTCTAGCAAAATTATTATCAAGAGAATACAAAATTCCTTGGGTATCGGCTGATACTTTGCAATATGTCGCTCGGGCTTATATTAATGAAGATGAACATAATAAAAAGTTTCCTACAACTGCCCAGAGAGGAAAAAACAATGATGAAAAATATCACAATTACTCTATTGAGGAGATTGTAAATGCCTACATAACACAAGGAAAAACTTCTTATAACGCAATAGAAATATTTACAATATGCGAAATTACCGATGGCAACGATTTTTCTATTGAAGGTTATCATGTTACCCCTGAATTGGCAGATAGATTAATCAAAAAATACGGGGAAGATAAAATTAAAGCCGTTTTTTTGTGTAAAAGTGATAAAAATACTTTAATTGAATATTTTGGACATAGCAAAACCCCAAATAATTGGATTCTAGCCAGAACAAAAGATAAAAAGAGTATATTCCCCAAAATAGCAGACATGATTGCGAATTATAGTAATATTTTTGAAAAAGAGGCAAAAAAATATGGATTTGAGGTATTTTAATACCGATAAAAATTTTGACGATACTTTAAATAATATAATTTCTTACTTACTTTTACTATGACCAATGAGGAATTAATAAAAGAAGCTATCCAAGTCATCAATCCCAAAACTATTGGCGATTCAGAAATGGGTGGCGTAGGATCAGCATTAATCACTGATAAAAACACGATTTTTAAGGGCGTCTGCATTGATACCAGTTCCGGCATGGGGTTTTGCGCTGAACATACCGCTATTAGTCAAATGATTACCCAGAAAGAGTATAAAATCAAAAAGATTGTAGCCGTATGGAAGGACGATAAAGGAGATATTTTTATCCTGCCTCCTTGTGGTCAGTGTCGTGAGTTTATGCACCAAACTAATGAAGAGAATCTTGAGACTGATGTTGTTTTGGATAAAAACAAAACTGTTAAGCTAAAGGAGCTACTGCCATATTATGATTGGTGCCAACAAATTAGTTAAAATGAGTAACAACCACTTTTTCATCGTTAGACACGGAGAATCCGAAAATAATCTATTATGTATAGATTCTTCAAAGCTAGAGAACAAAAATCAATTTGGTTTAACTAAAAAAGGAAGAAAAGAAATGCAACTGCAAGCCCAAAAATTTAATAATTTTGACTTTATTATTACGTCTCCTTTTAGACGAGCTAAAGAAAGCGCTCAAATTTTTAGCAAAACTTCTAAATGTGAGGTTATAGAAAACGTTCTTTTAAGAGAAGTATATTTTGGAGATTTTGAATTATGTAAGTATGAATTAAGTGACGAGTTTTTTGAGAAACATAAAGATGAGTCAGTTCCATTTCCCAATGGAGAAAGCTTATTAGATGCAAAAAAACGAGCCATTAAATTTATTAAAGAAATAAATCAAATCTATCAAAACAAAAAAATTCTCATTGTTACTCACGGTTGGATTGCTCTATTTCTCCAAGAACAACTAGATGACAATTTTAATTTGCAACAAGTTGTTAATGATTACGATGATAATAATTCACGAGAAGTAATCGAAATAAAAAATTAATTTTAGTAAAATTATGAAAACAGCATAAAAAAAAGCCCCACTGGCAAGAGTGGAGTCTTTAATATGGCTTTTAAATAAGCTTTACCTGTTTATGGTCATAAAGAATAGGGGGGGCTTAAATTATTATTCTAAAATACGGTCAAATTACTCCCTAATCTAAATTTTGCGTACAAATATAGAGTAAAGTCTTTTCTTTATGGAATAATGGGAATCCAAAAATCTTTTTTGTTTTTTTTTATCTCATCAATGGCATTAACAATTACTTTACGATCAAAATTATCCTCTTCGCATTCCCCTTTAATAAAACAGTATGCGTCTATAAATTCTTTTTTTGCGCCGATAGGGAATTGAAAATAAATTTACATAGTTCCGCTTAGTTGGAATCAGCATTAAGCTCACAAATACGGTTATACCAACAAATAGTATTCCTTTCTGGAATATAAAAAAGTGGATCACGGGCATCTTTTTCTATTTCCAAATAAATTTTTTGAATAAATTCAATTTTTGCTACAAGATAATTGCGGAGATTAATATAATCCTCAAACTTGTTATCAACTCTGTTGCCTAATATGGGAGTCATAATATTGGTTTGCTCTACATACACTTCTCCTTTAGTTTCTTCAAAGTGACGAAAATAAATATAATCACCAGAGATTGAGGATAGCTCATCGATTACTTTTTTTAACCATTTTTGAATTTTTTCTCTATAACTGTTAATAGCTTTTATATAAAATGATTCCTTATCATTAATAGTCAACCTTCCATCCTTTTCTGCTGGTTTTGAATGCTGAAAAAAATGAGATTTGGTAACTGCGGTTAGAGTATTGTTTAGTTGTTCAATCGCTTGTTTATGGTCTTTTTGAAGCCTTGCAAAAGTTGACTTTGAGGTTTTGCAATTTTTATCTATATCTATTATTCGATCTTCGTTTTTAATTGCTTCCTGATTTTTTCTTATCTCTAATTCTGCTTGTTTTTTTGCCTTTTGTTTCTCTTTTTCCTTCTCCTTATTAAAAAGGAGAACAGATTTTTTTTCTTCTTTTGTTATGTTTTCTTCAATTGAATCATAGTCTTTTTTCAGCCACTCATAAAGAGCATCCCCCTCTTTTATTAGGTCTCTCAGAATATTTAAAGCTTCTTTTGGCGGTATTTTTAATTGCATTTTCATTTATTACATCTTTCAAATCTATTTTACCACCTAAAGAATGCTTTTTACATGCCGAAAATGAACTTAGTGAAGGTTATGAATATTAATAAGCAATACTATTGTTACTCCATAATATACCAGACAGTCTGTTTTCCGAATTTTCCAAATGGGTAAGTGCGATTAAGGAAGTAATTGCAGATTTTAAGGGAGTCTTGGAGGGGATAGTCCGACTTGAACATACTTGTTAGCTTTTTGCATTAGCAATACGATCTTTATTTTTCCTTATCATTGTCTTCAATAAACTCAAGGTTATCATCCTCTTCTTCTGCATTTAACCATTCGTCAACAGACATTTTTTCTCTTTTTTTTGCCTCCACATCCAATTCTTTTATCATTTCTTTTATTTTCTTTTGTCTTTCCATTATTTTTTTATAGGCTTCTGGATACTTTTGTTTGAGTTCTTCCATAGAGAGAAGCTTAGGTGGTGGCTTATGAGTAATAGGAATACCATATTCTAATCCCAGTGATATTTTTGATTCTCTTTTCATATAAAACAAATTAATTAGTACATTTATATTTTATAATAAGCATTATTTTTAGCAACTAATAATCTTTCTTATTTTATATACATCACACACATTTTGGACAGATTTTGTAGGGAATGATTATTTAATAGCATAGTAGCAGCCGTAGTAGGAATAAAAAATGTGGTAAGGTTTGTAAAAGCTTTCCACATTTTTATTCCCTCCACAAAAGACGGATAGCGTGTCAAAATTATAAACCCAAAAGCTTATAACTTAAACACACTATCCTATGACTAAATATAACCAAAAAAAACTAGAAAGTGAAGTAAAAGAAACTTTAAAAGCTAAAGAACGATACCGATGGTACAAAGGGATCTCAAAGCTCATTAAAACAGGGACATCAGTTGTAGATGCCTGCAAACAGTATCATATTGGTAGAAGTGAATACTATTATTGGCACCGAAAAATAAAACAAATTTTAGATTGTAGTAAACCAGGAAGAACTATTAGACCAAAAATGTTTCTAGCTCTATCAAGAAAACCTCATTATTCTCCTAAGCAAATACCAAAAGAAATTGAGAATATCATATTAAAATATCGAGATAAAACTAATCAAGGTGCTGAATATATCCGTTATTATCTAATTACTAAATATCAAACTACCTTGTCTGAAACTGGTATATACAAAGTTCTAAAAAGAGAAGGAAGAATAAAACCTAGAAAGTACCACCAAAAGAAAAAAAAGAAATATATTAACCGACAGTATCTACCAGGAGAAAAAATTCAAGTTGATACAAAATATGTCAAAACAGCTAAAGGAAAAACATATTATCAATATTCCGCTATTGATGTTGCCACTGGAATTATATATAAACAGCTCTTTGAAACCATAGAACCCTCTTCATCTGTTAAGTTTCTGTTGAACATAATTAACTATTATCCATTTAAAATAAAACGGGTACAAACTGACAATGGACTTGAGTATACTTGGCGTTTACATCCAGAAATTGAGAAAGAACATCCCTTTGATACTCAATGTCGATTACTTGAAATACAACATGTTTGTATACCTCCTGCCTCTCCTACATTTAATTCGCACGTTGAACGAACACATAGAATTGACAATGAAGAACTGTGGAGAAAACATAAGTTTAACAGCTTTAAATCAATGAAAAAATACCTTAAAAAATATGTCCGTTTTTATAATTTAAAACGCGCTACTCCGTCTAAAAATTGGCGCTCACCTGTACAATTTGCAAATGACAAGTTTGGCTTAAATATTACTTCTTTAAAATACCTTGTACAAAATGTCTGAAACTAGTACATGCAGAAAACAAGAAGTTTTAGCTTGGCGTAGTTATTTTACAAGACTATAAGCAATATATTATCATTACTAAATGAAAAAGTAAAAACTGTTGTCATCTTCAATTTATTCACTATATCTTGCAATTTATTAGTGAATAGAATATGATAATCACGGTTTATTCACTATTTTTTGTAAAAATGACTACAACATCTCCAATTCGTAAGCGCATTTCTGAACTCAAAAAGGAGTTCGATCGACTCAAAAAAGGTAAAGAATCTTTACTGGTGATGATTGATGAAGCAGAGATTCCCGAGAGTGTTTACAACTCCAATGCCATAGAAAATTCTACGCTTACGCTCAAAGAGACTGAGAAAATTCTTTTGGAAATGGAGGTCTCTCGTAATGTTTCTGTGCGTGAGGTATTTGAAGCAAAAAATCTCGCCCGAGTGATGGAATATGTGAGAGATAAAATGAAAGAAAGAGATATGAATGTTGACTTACTAATCTTTCTACATCAAATGCTGATTGGAAGTATAGATGACAAAATTGCGGGCAGGTTTCGGCAAAAGGGAGAATATGTGCGAGTTGGTACGCATATCGCTCCGCCACCAGAGCATATTGAACGCATGATTGAAGCTCTCTTTGAAGAATATGTAAGTTCTCTAGAAGGTTTTGCAATTGATAAAATAGCTAAGTTTCATCTGGATTTTGAGACCATTCACCCATTTAATGACGGTAATGGGCGAATTGGGCGTGTGATTATCAACTATCAGCTCCAACATCTTGGTTTTCCCGTAATAATCCTTAGAGATCGCGAAAAGCAGGACTATTACGAAGGTTTTCGGGTATACAATAACAAAAAAGAAACTAAACTAATGGAAAAGGTGATCACACTTGCACTTACCGAGTCTTTACACAAGCGCATCGCCTACCTCAAGGGACAAAAAATTATCTCTCTAAAAGAGTATGCTGAAAGACATGGCAAAACCCCATCAGCCGTAACTAATGCCGCCAAAAGGCAAAATATCCCCTCTTTCCGAGAAAAGGGTATATGGAAAATTGGTGAAGATATTTAGACTTCCATAGCTTTCAGAAAAACTTTCACTCTCTTATCGGTACAATCTCAAAAGTTGGGGACTAAATAAATGATTGCTGAAAAAGTAGCCATTATACTTAAAATGGGTGATACTTTTGTGCAAAACATAACCCCCAAAATACTATGCCAAAAAATACAGATTTTATAAAGTTATTTTTTCCGGATATTAATAAAACTCAATATAAAATAGGAGGATATTAACATAAATCTATTGTTATAACCTCAAATAAATCATTTGAAAAACGGGAATATATATTTTTTTATAAAATATTAGCTACTACTATTATTGATAGACTAATACATCATTGCTATCCAATTTATGTAAAAGGTAGAAGTTATAGAGTTAAAGGTTATAAACAATCTACTAATAAAAATTAATTTTATATTATTTTTTATTCTTAATACTTATATTTTTATGCACAATTCCAGATTCCAATTTATGCACATTTTTATTTTCCAATTGACACTTAATATCACATTGCTCTCAATTTTCGCGAGAGTTGTATATGATATATCGGTCTTTTTCGCCAAAGAATCCTGCATCATCTTTTTTAAATTTCTCCACACCTTAATCTTTTGACCAATGGTCTTTTCAGTATATTTTTGTTCTGCGATATGAAATACTATTCAAAACCTTGACATTCAAACTCAAAAAAATTATAGTCGTCATCCTATAGGAAAAACTACTATTATGGCAGAACAACATCAAAAACTAGATGTAAATGTTACAGATGAGTTAACGGAAGATCAAAAAACCTTTTTACGTGAAGCTGAAAAAAAGGGAATAGAAAGAAGACTATTTGGTGACTCTGTACCAGAGATTAAATTTCAAGAGGAAACTCCTGATTCTTCAAAACCTACAATCGCATATTTGCATACTGGCGGAACTTTAATGATGGTCCCCAGTAGAAAAAAAAAAGGCGCACTTTCCTTTGAAGGTGCAATTGATATTGCAAAAGTTCTTGAGATTACTCAATTAGTCTCAAATATTAGAGATGCAGTAAACCTTTTAGGTATTTACATTGAAAATATTGACTCTAAAGAAGTTACCCCAATAATATGGCAAGCAATTGCAACAACTATTAAAGCTATCTATGACAGAGTTGATGGTGTAGTAGTAGGACACGGCACTCATACTTTAGAATACTCTTCAACAGCCACAGCATATGCCTTACAGCAACCAGCAATCCCTGTAGTATTTACAGCCTCTCAAATACCAATTTTAGGTCATAGAGGAAGTGATGGGCTTCCTAATTTAACTGGTGCAATGGAGATAGCAGCATTTGGTGATATTGCAGAGGTAGTAGCTTATGCAAATGGAGAAATTCATAGAGCGACAAGAGTTACAAAAGCAAATGACTCAAGGATGAAAGTTTTTGAATCAAGAGTAACCGGACCTGTTGGATACTTTACTGCTGGAGGTGTTGAATTGATGACTGGAGCTAGAAGAAGAGCTGGAAAAAGGAAAAACGAATTGAGATTTTTACCAGAATTCAACCCTCATGTTACCGCTATTAAAATGCAACCAGGAATGAATCTCGAAATAATAGATATGATTTGTGAAGCTAGAGGTGATATCGGATTAGTCATAGAAACATACGGTAGCGGTGCAGTCCCTAGAAAGCTAGTAGATGTTATTTCAAAGCATGTAAAAAGAGGGTACCCTGTCTATTTAAGCTCGAGTTGTGGTGAATCTGGAATTAGTACCGCTATGCAAGATCACGATGAAGATGCAATTACTGCACACAAAGCAGGAGTAAGAAACGTAGGAGATATGTCTACATCAGCAGCTACAGTTAAACTTATGCACGTAATAGGTAATAATCCTGATAAAGGACTTCAAGTTATTGAAGAAGAGATGATTGGGAAAAGTTATGCTGGAGAAATAACACTACCAAAAGATTTAAGGAAAGAAGCATACTAGCATTTTTCTTGCATAAAGTCATATCTAACAATTATGATTAAATGAAATGATATGATTTTACATCAATTTACGTTATCAATATAAAATTATCAAAAAAACAACTAGAAGAAATTGTAAATAAACAGAACGAATTTTGGAAAGTGACAACGGTCTGTTCTATCTATGGTAAAAATGAATGAGATGTTTGAGGGAATGTATTTGAATTAGGAGAATTGCATGGAGGAAATTCGGCAATAAATCCTGTAGTTTAAGTTACTTGTAGAAATTCCAAGTTTTTTAATGCAATTAAGTTAAGACTAATTAAGCCAAACGATGAACCAGAAAAAGAAAAAATAAAGTAACGCTTGAGGTTACTCAATCATACCATGTAACAACTCCAGAAAAGTTGAATGCTTTTTCTATTTACGAAAGAGATTGGAAAAGATTTAAAAAAAAAATGGCAAAAAATATTATTTCACCTAATAGTATTAATCAAATTATTTGGACTGCATCATTTGGTATTGATACACTCTCAATTATTGAAGCTTTTATAATATTAAAAAGTGGAAATTCAAATTATCATAAAAATACTAAATTCAGTTTCTAGTACATAATAGAGGGATCTATTGAAAAAGCATGTAATAATTATTTTTCATTAATTTTTTGTTTTAAATGTTCCATTGCTCTAGCAAAATCAATCAAATAATATACATCATCAATTCGTACATAATAATTCTCAAGTTCTTCTGAAGAGATTGCACCATAACGAGAAATAAATTTTTTAACTTTTTCTCTAGTATAAGATCCGTCTAGCATTTCAAGAGCTTTTTTATAAACAGGGACATATCCCATACATTCAGTTATTTTTTTATTTAAAGATAGACTGCCAATATTTTTTATTGGATTTTGAAATTTATGAATTCTTTCATAACTGTTTTCAGCATTAACATTTCCCCCAATTCTTTTATAAACCCCTTCAATAGAAAAAATATCTACTAAGCCATGTGTGATATTTTTTTGCAAATAATTATGAAAAGTAATAGCTTTTAGTATAGTTGCAAGCCCTTTTTTTCGAAAAAATCGAATTGTGCACAAGTATGCACATAAAGCTAGTTGAGAGCCCATAATTGCATGAAGTGCTTTTCCCCTTACATCTTGCTCTCTCTCTGTTTTACAAACTAGATCTTCCTTAAAAGCCTTTCCACAACTCATCCCTAGACCTACCAACTCTTGTGGAGTACAAGGTTCATTTAAAGTGATGTTTAGTGTTGTTATATATGCACCAAGAATAACTCCTGTTTTTTTGTTTTTAATAATATTAATATCTTCTTTCAACAAGTGTGACAATTGTTCCTCAGAGAGATAAGACATTAACCCTCCAAGCCGTTCTAACAAATTACGGCCATAAAAGAAATTATCATCAATAACTCCTTGTTCGACAAGCATAGCACATAACACATCATAACCTCTAATAATAGTTTCATTTCTTAATCCAAAAAGCTGTTCTCGTTCTTCTTTAATTTCCGGATTAAATTTAGTTAAAAGTAAAGGCGTTTTCCTGCATAGTTCAATACGTGCTTTTCTTTTTTCTTGAGACGCAAGCTACTCTCTCTCTCTATCATCATTGTTTATTCCTTTTTCATCTTTTGGATTAACTCCAAGCACCTCCGAAATATCTTCAATTTGTTTATCAATAATAGAGGATATTTCAGGATTTATAGGCTCCTCCGAAAGAGTTGTTGGATAGGAACCTCTTTGAGAAGCCTGTAAGACCAAATATAGTGTATCAATCTGCTGTGGCTTTAAATTTATAAGTAAATATCGTTTTTCTGGCTTCATAAATCCTTCAAAAAATGCTCTTTTTAATTCAATTTCTGTAGAATTTTTTGGGTCAAAAATTTGCACCCTTTTAATAACATCAATAATATCGTCATATGAATAATCCAAATTTATTATCTCCAGTGCATCTAAGTAATATTTATAAGATTTTGGAGTATCAGGATCGTGACCTAATTTTCTCATCGCAGTTATCAATGTTCTTGCATATAAGACTTTGATAACTAAAAAATTTTTTTTTAATTCTAGCTTTTCTTCAGGATAAGGAATATATTCCTCAAATAATTTTGATTTTAAGATATTACCCTGAATCATCTCATCATATTTATCAATAAAACTTTCAACCTTTCTCTCCAATTGTGTTGTAGTTTCTCCTATTACTTCATAAACAAGCTTCTTTAAAACTAACTCGAGAGCACTTATTATTTCTCAGGAGTTGGTAGATCGCCATTGATTGTACCTATATTACTCATATGGACTAAAAATTGACACTTCTTATGGCTGAAATTCTAACGCGGTAACCTTATTTTGTCAATCCATATTATACGTCTTGGTAATCAAACTTTTTTTACTCAGAAAAAAAGTTTGTACCCCGTCTTTTCTTACAGGTCAAGTCTCGCTTTTTTAGCAATATTCCAACCTTTCTTTCCCGCTACTTTGATTTCTCACATTCCTTCAGCTTTCATGTTTTCCGCAATTTGACGATAAGTAAAAACAATTAGATTTTATAGCTTAATAACTTTATGCTATCATGGACCTAACATTAATATAATCGTAAACTCCCAAACTACTAAATATAATAAAATGGAAAAAGAAAAATATTCACAAATCGCTGATAGTAAGATCATAAAAAATTATATTGAAAAATGCGATAAGAATAGTATATTACACGAATTTATAAGTAATATTTATGATACAATAAAAAAAAGAGTTCCTCAGATTTATTGACTTTAGAAATATATATCTATAACATGGAAGATACTTCTTAAATCAAGATTATGAAAAATAAAGTTCCAATATTAATCAGTTTTATAATATTATTTTTTGGTATAGGCAACACTATTACAAAAAGTAATGATGGAGAAGCTCTGAAGATACTAGAAGCAGAGAAAATTTTGGATACATACGCAGCAAAGTATAAAGTTAGTTTTAATAAGCACAATTTATCAGAAAGTGTTGCATTACAAAACATAATATGGGATGTGGATACCTCTCAATTCAATAACAATGAAAGAAATATCATTATTCATTATCTTCAAGAGCATAAAAACTTAGTGTTTCCGGAGTGTCAAATCTTTTTATATCAAGATAATAATCCGAATCAAAATTTTGAAGAATTAGCAACATGTCACTATCAAATAATGGATACTAAATTTAAAACAAAGTTTCCTAATAATAAACAACATACCAAAATTATTATGGATATTTTATGGAACAAATACATTGATTTTGATTCATTACAAGAAGAAAGGAACTTTATCCAATACGCATCTGCATATATAAATAAATCCGAAAATAACAAAATAATTAATTTACCTAAAAATAAAGCTAAACTGTCTAATAGGAACCAAATTGAAAATAATCTTGTGCCTATGAGTATCGATAAAGAAAAAATAGTGAAATATGCGTACAAATGGTCAAAAAATGGGGCTAAAAAACGTAATCCTGATTATCCTAGCTTTAAATATGACTGTACCAATTTTGTTAGTCAAGCTATTCATGCTGGAGGTATTAGAATGGTAGGAGAAGGAGGATGTGAAGATGAAAGAACAGATAAATATTGGTATGTAGGAGATTCATCATGGTATTGCTTAACGGATAAATGGGCTTGGGCAACTACTTGGTCATTAGTCGTAGATTTTTGGAAATATCATACTAGTTTTACTAATAATGCTACATACGAAGTATTTGATTATAGCAACTTATCAACTTTAATTTCTAAAGCTGAACCAGGCGATATTGTGCAGTTACAACCATCAAAAGGTGGGAATAAAACACATAGTATGATTATAACCAAAAAAGGGAATAATACCGTATATTTAACTTATCATACAGCGGTTTCAGATAACTTAAATGATAAAGTTGATGTTTCTATATGGAATTTAAATGGCAAGAAAGGTCATAAATATAAATATTGGCTTATTTCTTTTAACTAAAAATATATGAAAAAATTTTTCTTTGGACTATCAATCGGAACAGTCATACTCATTATTTTAGTAGTTATATTCTATCTCGTTTTTGGTTATGCGTACGCTTATAATGAAGAAATTGTTATAGAAAAATTAGATTCAACAGATCAAAATTTTATTAATTCAATGAAAAAAGATGAATGGGAAATAAATCCGGATAAAGAATATTATTTAGTACAGTTTATTGTTCAGGCATATTCTTTTGTACCTTTTGATTTCAGTCCTATTGATGGAGAGATTACTAATGATATGAGTAAATATATATACCAAAAAGAACTTTTTATAAAACCGCAAGTGCTTTGGCATTTTTCAAAGAAAAAAATATTTATTTACTATTTAGTGGAAGCTAATAATAAGCAAGAAGTAGAAGAATTTGTTAAAGAAGCTGAAATTAAGTTAACAACAACAAATCATGATTGGTTATATGCAAAAGTGCGAAAATAATATAACAAATCATCATTTATACACTTATTTCTTTTCTATTATAAACTTAAAAATTAGATAATTAGGTATTCTTATTCCTTTTAACTAAAAATATATGAAAAAATTTTTCTTTGGGCTATCAATCGGAACAGTCATACTCATTATTTTAGTAGTTATATTCTATCTCGTTTTTGGTTATGCGTACGCTTATAAAAAAGATATTTTTATAAAAAAAATAGATGCAACAAATCAAAGGTTTATTAATTCAATGAAAAAAAAAGAATGGGAAATAAATCCGGATAAAGAATATTATTCAGTACAATTTATTATTCAGGCATATTCTTTTGTACCTTTTGATTTCATTCCTATTGATGGAGAGATTACTAATGATATGAGTAAATATATATACCAAAAACGATTATTTATATTACCGCAAGTACTTTGGCATTTTTCAAAAGGGGAAATATTTATTTACTATTTAGTGGAAGCTAATAATAAGCAAGAAGTAGAAGAATTTGTTAAAGAAGCTGAAATTAAATTAACAACAACAAATCATGATTGGTTATATGCAAAAGTGCGAAAATAATATAACAAATCATCATTTATACACTTATTTCTTTTCTATTATAAACTTAAAAATTAGATAATTAGGTGCGGTTTGAAGTATAAATTGTCAATTATACTAAACCTTGTTTAGAATCTTAAATTTATATAACCAAATCTTAGCTTTGCTTAAGACAGTTGGTGATAAAAAAAATTAAGATTTTTGAAGCGGTTGAGTATAAAATATAAGATCAAGATACATCCCAAACTATTAAATTTGATAAATCAGATGATCTTTTTAATCACTCCTATAATAAGAACTTAGGTAGAAATTTAGGCGGTTTTATCACTTTAATTTCCTTTATTATATCAAGATCATCTATATTGATCTTACCTATTATTTTGATGAACTTCTAGCAAAGATTAGAGATATTCGATCTTCTAAAGAAACGGTTTGACCAAAAGGTATGTGATTTACTTTCTCTTAAGTAGCGATTATGATTTTACAGATAAAACGAATCAGTTGTTTTTTGCAGAGACACAAAACAAAATCCTCTACACCATAACAGGATTTTTTTTAATATCTAAACATAGTAAGTCAAATTACTAAAAAAAAATAAAAATCTTTGGCCTAGTTTACGATTATATCAAACAATAAAAAAAAGAGCTCTGATTTATACTTGTAATTTTAAAGCAAGTATTATAAAATACAAGTATGATAAAAAGAAAACTTATATCAGCTATCCTTAATTCTATAGATAATTTCCCTATAGTTGGGATAATAGGATCACGGCAAGTTGGTAAAACTACCTTAGCAAAACAAATTGTAAAACTGATCAAAAAACAGTCTATTTATTTGGATCTTGAATTACCTTCAGATATAAACAAACTACGTTCACCGGAACTCTATTTAAAAGGACATGAGAATAAACTAGTAATAATTGATGAGATTCAAAGACAAACTAATCTATTCCCACTTATAAGAGCTCTCATTGATCAAAATAGACAAAATGGCAGATTCCTTATTCTTGGTTCTGCCTCTCCTGATTTAATGAAAAATTCTTCAGAAAGTTTAGCAGGAAGGATTTATTATCATACGTTATCTCCTTTTAATTTGGGTGAGATCAATAAAACAAATTATAAAAAACTATGGCTTAGAGGAGGGTATCCGGGTAGTTTTTTAGCTACCAATAATTCTATAAGCTTTCAATGGAGAGAATCCTTTATTAAAACTCATCTTGCAAGAGATTTACCACAATTAGGAATTAATATTAATTCAATAAAACTCTATAGATTCATTTTGATGCTATGTCATTCACATGGACAATTACTAAATATAAGTAGAATCGCAAATAGTCTTGATATAACGAGTCCTACTATTTCGCATTACTTGAATATATTTGAAAACACTTTCATTATCAGACGTTTGTATCCATATTATATAAACCTCAAAAAAAGGATCATTAAATCTCCTAAAGTATATATCCAAGATAGTGGATTACTACACTCATTAATGCAAATACAAGATTTAGAACAACTACAATCAAATCCAATATTAGGAAGTTCCTGGGAAGGATTTGTAATCGAACAAATATTCTCTTCTATACCTCTAGGATGGCAAATATCTTTCTTTAGAACAAATGCTGGAGCAGAAATTGATCTAATCCTTCATAAACCAAATAAAAAACCTATAGCACTAGAAATAAAATATTCCGCTTCTCCCAATATATCAAAAGGGTTTTGGAATGCCTATAACGATCTACAATGCCAAAAAGGTTTTATTATTTATCCGGGTAATGAGTTATACCCTATTAAAAACAATATTAATATATTACCAATAAATAAAATCTCTGATTTCCTTGATTCATTAACATAATCCAAGTTCTCAAAGATCATTTTTTTTCATAACCGCGATAAAACCTTCGATAGACCCTGATTCAGATAAATGAGTAATCCCTCTATCCATCATAGCTTGGATCATATTTGGGCCAAAGTCATTCGCTACGATTTTTTTCACTCCTTTATCAGCCAGCATCTTAGCTACCCCGAACCCCGCACCGCCACCACCAACACTAAACGGATTTTTGATCGTTTCCAGGAGTTCTCCCGAATCATCGATAATCAGATAATATCTGGCTCGACCGGCTCTTACCTCGATATCACCACTTATATCTTTTTTGGATGACGCAATAGCAATTTTCATTTTTTTATAGTTAAAGTTTTTTCTACAAGTATACCGTTAATAACGGAAAAAATTATCATATAAACAGTTAAAATAATAGTAAGTTCTATCCCAAAATAATAGATTATTATCGGGAGAAGCGGGATTTTTATCGCCCTGTTATACAAAAATGTTGCAATTAATGAGCTACTCATCCCTTTCTCTTTCATATCAGAAAGAAGCGGATACCACATATAGATCGGGCCAGCTGAAAGTATACCAAAAATAATAGTAATCAAGAATCCTAAAACACCCGGGTTATTACCTAAATACTTCGATATCTTTTTTGTGTCAAGTAGTAGATTAGAGAAAAACATCAAACCAAATACAACCAAAATCATCGGAAGAACTTTATCTAACAGATTGAAAAAACCTGTTAATGATGATCTACATGTATCGATACTAAAAACAGCGGTTACCAGATATAATAACACCACTACAAATAAAAATTTTATCCCACCATTAAGTTTTGAGAATATATTTATCATAACAACGATAAAGTATAAGTAGTTAATATCGCGATAACTATCGCAGTTAAGAAACTGTATAAATTCCTATAGATAGCGAACCTTCTGCCAAGCATAAGCGATTCAGCAGGTAACTGCACTATCCCCACTGTTACCCATGTTAAAATAAAAGCGATAATTGCTATCAAACTTATCCCATGCGCCAGCAACTCACCTCCTATCACATAGCTGTTTAAAGGGTTGCCTGCTGCAATACTCCCTAAAACAGCACCTATAAAAGGGTCAAGGATCTTACTGCCTGTAAACACTTTCGCATAAAAATTTTTTGGGATACTACTAATAGCAAGCGATATCAAAAGTAATACACCTACCATCACAGGGATACCGGTTTTTATACCGTTCCATGTCTTTCTTACCGCTTCTTTTACTACCGTTTTATTCATAATGTATCTCTGTATCTATCTTATTATTAGGGGCTTTACACACAAACAACCATCAACACAAAAATCATAACATATCTTAAAAATACTATTACCGTATAAATATATTACATCAAAAATAGTAAATATACCACCAAACGAATCAAAATATAGTTAATATAAAAAAAAGGGGCTTTAGCTTATTTGAGATTATTCTATTTTAGATGTATCATGGACCTATATCGGTTATACTTATAAATAATGTTATATCAATTCCCCTTTAAAAAAACAAAAGAGATCAATTTGCAACATATTTTTGAACATAAAACGAAAAAACATGTAACCATTAAATTTATACTATTAATTATTATCTTATCAGTATATACGACTTTCCTTGCCTGGGAATACGGATGGCAAGATGGTGGAGTTTTATCAATAATCACTTGGAGTTTCTTTGTATTATGTACACCTATAGCAGATGCCGGGTTTCTACTTGATTTCCCGTTAAGACTACTTTTTCAGATTCGTATGCTCTTATCTGAATTTGTCGTATGGGTAATCGCAATCAGTATCAATATCTTATTTTTAATAATCAATTCTAATCTATACGACAAACTTTTTATTACACATCTTTTTAAGAAGATACTCCTAACACCGTTCCCGTACTGGGGGATTATAATATTATCTGGTTTTGGGACATTCCTATCTGTCCAGTTTAGCGATGAGCTAATTGATCTTATTCATCACAAAGATAGAGAGTTCCATCATAAACACAACTTAAAACTGGAACTAATTATAATAATCTTTCTTTTTGCTTTAACCATTGTTGGGTATATCACACTTTTAGATAAACTACATATTTCGATCCCAAAATAGCTTCAAAAAAACATTATCTCTCTTATTAGAGTATCATATTCCACTATCCCATTTTTTAGGTAATTCTTTTGATAAATAAATATTAAAGACAAAGCTAAAACTAGTTACCGATCCCCCATGCTACATCATACCACGGTTTTATGCTCACCTCTTCATACAGGTTTTGTGAGTATGGTACAGACGCTAATATACTTTTTTGTAAAGTTTTTTTGAGAAACTTTTCTGTTTTTATTATCAAGTTACTTCCTAGACAAAGACATCGGTTAATTCTTTCACCGGAAGAAATAGGATTATCTAATAGGATCAAAAGAAGTTTATTAGAACAAGAAAAAGGAGTTACCCAAAGAATAAAATGTATTTCTATAAAAAAAAAGAAACCTACTAAACATAAAATCAAAAAAGTTTTGTCACATTTTGCAAAAAGATTTAATACGTTACTAAAAAAAATCCTTAAACCTGAGTCGGAAATCAAAGATCTTAAAGCCAAAAAAGAAACTGAAACTAAAGAAGAGATTGACACTGGTATCTATAACATAATGATAGAATATGAGAAACTGGTTGAACCCGAACAATATTTAAGAAAAAGATTTACCTTTTTTATCAAAACTACTTAGCTCCGAATCAGGATCTCCCGGTCCACTAGAATATATTATACAAAAATCTTTTCTTTTAATCAGAATGCTCAACTTAGTATTTGGATTAAAAACTGTTATTATCTTGAATACCATCGATAGTATAACCAATATAACCAATAATTATATTTACCGTATATATTTCTCTATCCGGAGGTTAGCCACCACATACAAAAGCCTCCAACAAGAAAAAAATAATACTTTTATTACTGATCTAAAAAAAACATCGATATCACCAGAACAAAAATTTTTAGGTTATTTGGTTTTAGTGATTTCGACATAGAAGAAACTAAAACAGAGCTAACAAATATTTTCCCTGATGATCCAGAGATAATGGTTAAGAAAACATATAAAAAAAATACTCAACAAATATCCATCCAGAATGAACCTAGAAGATTATCAATTAAGGGAAAAAGAAGAACAAAATATACATAAACGAAATAAAATCCTACACAAAATTTATAATAACTATATATAAATCTTTTATATTATTAGATAGTTTTTAACTAAATACTAGATAGCGTTAAAGATAAACTATTAGACCATTAGTTATAATAACTATCAAAATGACTTAAGAATCACAAACTTTTAACTTGGCTCATAATCTCCACCCCTATTTGATCTCCAAGATCCTATCAACACGAAACACACGTGTGTCCTTACGCTTTAAACAGTATCCCTCAACCCCGAGAAAAGGTTTACCAAGATACTCCATCTCTCCTACATTTTGTGGTTTGATACTGCGCTTAGATTTTATATCATTGGCTTTAAGATAAACGATCTCTAAAGTTTCATCATCAGCGATAGCCCTATGGATACGCGCTAATTTATTATCTAGCGACATAGTCTCCTCTGATTTTTTATATTGATACTGTGTTATAAATTTCGTTATACGCCAATCCATCCAAATATGTCGCTTTAAAATAGGTGTTTTTAAAATAAGACCTTCAAAATTAGTACATCGACTGATCCCAACATAAACCTGACCGTGCGCGAACGATCCTTGACCGATATCGATCACCACCCGATCAAAAGTCTTACCCTGACTTTTATGGATTGTAACCGCCCACGCTAAACGTACAGGGTATTGAGTAAACGAGCCAATAGCCTCACTATCTAATATATTTTTTTCTTTGTTATAAAAATAACGCGAGACTTTCCATTCATAAGGAGAGACTTTCACTATCTTACCGTTACTTAACTCAATAACCAGCAGATCATCATCAATTACTCTATCAGCAATTTCAATTATTTTACCTACACTACCATTCCCAAAACGACCAGCCGTATCATTGTTGAGCAACATAACCTGTGCACCTTCTTTTAACTCCAACTCAAGCGCAGTAGGATAATACTTAGGCTCAAAATCGCCTTTTATCTCTGCTGTATAGCTTTTTAACGGTGTATCCAGCTGAGCAAGTTTTTTATTATTTATCGCGTCAGCTGATCTATTGGTTGTAGTTAACGTTATATAAAAACCGTCCTGATCCTCATCAAAAACGAGACCATATCTGCTATTCAAACGTTCAATATCTTCTTCTTTTATACTGTTATTACGTATCTTATTTAGAAGTACAATAAAATCATTATCTTTCTGTCGATAGATCTTTTCCAGTTCTATAAATTCCATATTAAAATCTCCAAAAACATTCGCATCAAAAAAATAAGGGCTTTTATAATATGTTTTAAATAATTCTTTCTCATCTTTACCTGATACTACCGGCGGTAATTGGTATAAATCACCGATAAAAATCATCTGGATACCGCCAAACGGGTTCCTGTTTCCCAAGCAAAGCCGTAAAGCTGCATCGATGCAATCCATCATATCAGCGCGTACCATAGAGACCTCATCTATAATTATAGCATCAATCTTTTTTATCATTTCCAAAAAAAGTCTCGTAGGTTTTTTCTTACAAACAGTTTGTGGAGTAACAGTTGTAGGGAACCGGAAAAAAGAATGTATAGTTTGGCCGTGTACATTAAGTGCAGCGACACCGGTTGGAGCCAGTACAGCGACATTCTTCTTAGTATTCTCTCGAAAGACCTGAAGTAAGGTGGATTTTCCGGTACCTGCTTTACCGGTAATAAAAACACTTTTATTAGTACTTTCAAGGAGTTTGAGAGCGAAAGCGAATTCACTGTTTATCTCGATATTAGTTGTTTTAAGATCTATATCTTTGTTCATTATTTTCTCTATTATAATTTTAAAAATTAGTTATCAACTCAGCTTATAAAACCTAAATTGTATGTCTTTATAATACAGTATTTATTATGTTAGCGGATGATACTTTCTTATAAGTTTTTTCCTTTCCGTTCCATCCATAAGAAGATACTGATCATCAATAAAATCGTAATATTCTGTCATAACTGAATGCTCTTTATCAACAAAATATTTTTTAGATATAAAAAATATTAAGATTTAGTTAACCTAATCTATCATCTATAAATAAGAATTACAAATTTTGATCAACTTTTATATTTTCTTATAAAAGCGCTCGCAAGAGACTCAAGCCCTTTATATATATTTTTTTATTTATTGTTCTTTGATAAATAATGGCCAAGTATCATTTGTACCATCCTCTTTGATCGCTATACTCTTAAACAGAAAAAGTATTGTAATAAAGATTTACAGATATTAAAAAAAACAAGAATATTTCATTATAGTTTAGACCAATTTACTTGATTGCCATAATTGCTCAAACAACATTTTATAGCTTCCCAGTAAAAGCTTATTACTTATTTTAATACCATATATATTCTCAATATCAAAATTAGCTATAGCTATACAATCATCAAAAATCATATTATTAGTTATAATCTCCTTATGTTTAATACTTTTAACTTTAGTTTTTGGAGCCATTTTATGGATTTCAGCACACCTTTTTAAACCTCTAGTACAAGTAAGAAGAAGTCGTGTATGACATCTTTTAAGATTATCAAGAGAAAAAGCTCCATACAAAGTCTTTGAAGGGAAAACTGACTCATAAGGGAAAGCAGAAGAAAATACATCATGCGGCTTGGAATAACAAAAAGATTTATACATTTTTTCTATCCCATTCCTACCAGTAAATATTTCAATTTGGTTAAAATATTCATTATTTACATTTATTGCCTCAAATAAATGTGAATTCTTCTGTAGGATAGTTCTTTTTAATTGTAGATCTTTTTCCTGTTGATTAAAAATCCCCTTGATTTCTTCTATCGAAACCGCTTGGAAATGTATTATCCCATCAATAATAGATGAATTTAAAAACCCCTTTCCTTTTAAATTATAAGCAATATTATAAGCTGTAGTACGTTTGATCCCTGCGATTTTAGCAAGGAAACCTATTGAAGCCGGATGTTTTATCTCCAAACTTTTTAGAAACAAAACAGCCTCTTTTTTTTCAAACCCCAGCGAATATAGAACTTGATACACCTCCTTAGGATCACTATAAACTTCCATTTTGAAAAGATTAATAAACTAGATCTTTATTGTAAAAAAAAAATTTTGATTGCAAAATAAAATTTAAAAAAAAACCTATCCAAATCTAGATATTGGCACAGGATTAGTTATCGCTCCCGCTGAAAATATTTATCCTCTTGGTTCAGATATTTATGTTTGGTAGAAAAATATAAAACAGAAGGATTATATGTTATAATATAAAAAAATATAAAATCTTTTATTATGGAAATAATTGAAAAAGCTAATGATATTAGCAACCTAATTATTGAAGGATATAGAGAAATTCTCTTTAGGATATTTCGTAGGGAAGAGGTTAATAGAGAAAAAGAGTATATTAAGAGACATGAAAGTGGGCACGCTTTAGTCTACTTATTAGCAGGTCAAAAGATCCAAGAAGTAAATATTAGTATTTTAAGAGGCGATACATGTAAAAAACTTATCAAATTATTCGGAGAGCGAATTAGTATCTTAGGCAAAAAAATTAATCTTAACGCAGGAGAAACCAGTTTAAACGATGAAGATGAAAAAAGATTCCAGAAGAATTACCCTGAGAGACAAGTTATCATGTATCTGGCAGGTATATCGAATACTTATACTCGTGTATATCAAAAATACTATAAAAAGATACTAGAAAAAGGGCTCAATAATATAAATGAAGAGACATGGAAAGATATTAAGATCCCTGCTCAATATATCCAAAAGAGATTCTTAAGTTTGTCAGGTAGGGATCCTACCCAAAAAGAAATAAGTAATATTTTTTATAAAATTATACAAGAAATATCAGAATTATTTAGTGATCATGATTTCCTAAGAGCCTTAAATATTATCGGCAACCAAATAAGCAATCCAAACCAAGCTAAAAATTTTAGCGATACCATCTTAAACGCTCTACTCCAAAATAGTTTTCAAACTTCAGATATTTTTAAGAAAATGAAAAACAAACTTTTTGCAATTGATATTGATAGGATAATTGAGTCATTAAGTTAGCAGATTCTAATTTTTATTTCCTACTTAATGTTCTGCTATAAAACAGAAACTATATCATACATTTATTTCAATTAAATAATCAAAAAATTAACAGTTAAACACCCTTATTTTTGTGTTACATCAAATAAAACAAATTATTAATCTAGATAATTCCCAAAAGTTTATTAAACTTTGTGCCGGTCGTTCTGGTCAGTTATTAAATTTATCCGGTCTCAGTAAAAAACTAAAATCCTAACAATAGTATACGTGGGTACTAAGAACCAAAATAAGGAGTATGCTAAAATTGTTAGTTGGAGTAATATTAATACAGTATTCAGATAAGACTTATAACAGGATTATTGAATTTACTTAGTAATTTTTTTGCGATTATAATATTTTTTCTTTATCCTTTATTTATAATCACTACTAAATACATATGAGCTTAGAAAACAATTTATTTACTAAAGAAGATATAAAATGCCCATTTTTAGTAAAAGAGAATGTACTCCCTGACAATGAACATTCACAGTACAAAGATATCCAAGCCCGGATCAACTCACAGATCCAATATATAACGAACTTTCTAGAAAACCCAAGATTCAAGGATTCCGTTATAAACAATTTTATTATTAAACCTGAAAATATCCCAACAAGTTATTTCGAACATCATTGGAACAACGCTGTAGCGAGAGGCGCTGTTTACGATCTATCTGATAAATACAAAAAAGACTATATCGAAAGAATAAAAAAAATCACGACACAAAACATAATAAACGCACAAATCGAGTCTTTAGGTATTTGGTATGATTATCTTACCTCAGCTGAGAGTAACGATATCCCTGAATATATCAGATACTGGATATTCAAAAGGATGGTTAACCTTGGTCCGTATAATAGGAAAGAAAAAAAATTCGAGAAACGTAAGAAAGCTACTACTGCGCCGTTCCCTGAGCTCAACCAGGAAGCACTACATAATGTTATAAACAGAATTCAAGATTTTGATCAATCTGAATCACCGAACTTCAAAGACCTCTACTCAGAAGAGTTTGCTAAACTACAAGAATATATAGAAAAAAACTGGGAGATTACTTCTGGGCAATGGTTTAGTTTTAAAGGAGAACCTGATGCAGAAAATGTATTTAAGAAACTACAAGGAAAAAACTCAGGATTTTGTATAGCTAATCTCGACACAGCAAAAAATTATCTTAAAAGAGGGATATTAGAAATATATTTTAGTGAAGATAAAGAAGGGAGTACAAGTAACCCAAGAGTAGCTATACATATAGTTAATGGTAGAGTTAATGAAGTAAGAGGTGTACAAAAAAACCAAAATCTTGATGAATATATACTTCCGGTAGTAAAAGAAAAAATACTAAATTATCCTGAAGGCGAAAAATATTTTGTTAAATGTGAACATATGGAGAAATTAGGCGAGATATATAATAAACATTTAAATGGTACTAATTTATCAGCAGAAGAGATTGTTTTTATATACGAAATAGAAGAAAAGATCCAAGGGTTCGGGTACAGTGAAGATGCTAGGCTGAAAGATATGTTAACGACAAGAGATATGCGATACGATTTATCTATAGTATATGATTGTCTACCTGATGAGATAAGCACCACCCCAGAAGAATCTTTAGAAGGTAATATCAAATACCATTACAGTACATTAGATCTAAACCCTATAAAAAAGCTTCAACCTAACATAAAGCTTCCCCATACAATACTTGGTGATTTGGATATGAGTAGTTATAAAACCTTACCGGATAATTTTTTTTTCCCTGAGGTTATATACGGTGATCTAATTCTTAATAACCTATCTTGTTTCCCTACAAACTTTACGTTCACTAAAAAGATAGGTAACGTTTTAGACCTGAGCAAACTCGAATGCTTACCAGATAATTTTTGTTTCCAAAAGAAGATCGACGAACTATACCTCAACAACCTCTGTTCTATACCTGCATCCACTATCTTACCTATAGAGATAAAAAACTATCTTGGGCTAGGGCGAGTAGCTTATCTCCCAAATAATATCAATATCCCACAAGATATCGATAATATATACCTACAAAACCTTTTAGCGCTACCGGATAATTTTAGGTTGTCAAACGACATAATTTCGCGTTTGGATTTAGATAAACTGGAGAGACTACCTAATAATTTTAAGTTCCCTAAACATATAAAAGGGTATTTAGGGCTCGGTAGCTTAACAATTCTGCCTGAAACGACTGTTCTACCCGAGGCTACCGATGGCACTATTAATTTAAGTAGTGTCATATCTTTATCAGACAAAATAGTATTCCCACAAAAGATCGGCGGTGATCTTTTGCTCAGTAGCGTTACTACTATCCCAGTAGATTATGTTTTCCCTGAGGATATAGTAGGCGATCTAGATCTTAGTAGCCTTAGTTATATACCGGAAGGTTGCGTATTACCTAAAAACATAGGTGGTGGTTTGGATCTCAGTAATATCAGTTCTCTACCCGCAGATTTTGTATTCCCAAAACATATCAGCGGTGACCTAGATCTTAGTAGTATCACCTCTATCCCGGAAGATAGCGTGTTCCCCGAAAATATCGGTGGCAACTTAGATCTTAGTAGTCTGATTAGCTTACCAAGCAAGTTCAGTTTCCTAAAAACCATAAATGGTGATATCTACTCTAAGATACCTAAACAGGTTTTAGCGTGCTATAACCTACCTGAAGGGATATATAAAAAGATCAAACCTACAAAAGATATTTATTGAATTAATATATTCTTATCTATTACGCATCTATCATATATTTTCTAGCCAATATCAAATCAGTTTTTATAATAAAACCATCTGGTTACTCGGTCTCCGTTCAGTCTCATCAAAAAGCGTTATAACACCATACTCACCATCATACCCCGGTTTGATTATAACATCCCCTTCCCTCATTCGTTTAATAGCTTCTGCTAATACTGTATCTACTAGCTTTATCTCATTTATAGGTATATCTTTTAAAATCTCAAATTCTGATCCCAGTGTTTCTAATAACGTAAAATATTTTTGCTGGACCTTTTTGGTATTTACACCTACACCTAATATCTCAGAAAGGATCTCTTGTAAAGGAATAATATAACAATACTCGTTAGCTGTATCAGGTTTTCTACCTAAAGGATAATCAGATATATCTGACACACGATGCGCGACACCGATAGTTAAAGGTTTCCCGGTATTAGGTGATACACAATTATATCGTTTACTCTCTTCAGGGCTAAAACATAAATCCTCATTTCTAAGTCCATCAGCATAGTATTTCCCTTCTTGAGGGAAAAACTCAATAGTTTTTATTTTAGGATGATCATTACGTAAAACATTTAGTATAGATGGATAATCACAATCAGCCTCAATTATTGTTGCTTCTCTACCTAGTTTCTGTAGTGAATGCGCATCAGAATTAGATACTAAAACATATTTATCATTCTTACTTATCCTCCAATTCATCAAAGGATCAGATGAAAGACCGGTTTCTAATGCACATATATGATCACTTAACTCACCAAAACATTCTTCTACTGTATCAAACCCTGATTTAGACCCAAAAATAGCGAAATGTGGTGTCCAAACATGTGCCGGGATAAGCTGTATCTCTTCTGAAATACTAAGCAGAATTTTAAGTAAATTCTCACTATCTAGTCCTAAAATAGGTCTACCATCAGAACTAATATTACCTATTTTTTCTAGTTCTATATTGATCTTTGATACTACCTCAAGATTAGGTGCTAAAATAATATGATGAACTTTCCGTACTTTACCATTTCTTTTATAAATCAAACTTATTTCAGTAGAACATATAAACCGTATTTCACGTACACAAGTTTTAGGTACATATATATTCCTATACTCTTTTTTTAACCGATAAACACCTTTTTCTGATTCCTCTAGTTTATCATATAATTCTTTAAACCATTTAGGATATGTAAAATCTGAGGTAGCGACAAGATCAATACCTTTCATCTGACACCATGCATGTATATTAGATAAATCCAAACTTTTACTACAAGCGCGTGAGTATTTTGAGTGTATATGAAAATCAGCGATAAAAGCCATAATTAAAATTTTTAAAAAATTCCGTAATTTTATTTTACTATATAAGTTAGCTTATAAAAGCAAGAATTTATATGTTAATAATTCGATACTTATTATTTATTATAAGCTACAATAGTATATATTAAAAGGCTAGAAACTAAAAACTAAGTAGTATAATAAACCGATAAATATCAAAAAAAGTATAGATGAATACCATAAAAAAACCACATAAATAATACGTGGTTTTTATTTTATACTTAGACTATTTACTGTATATAACATATGGAGCCCAATACATTGGTGATCTATATCTTTCACCAAATTTACCTTCTATAGCGTTAAGTTTTACTCTACGTAAAATATCTTCATAAGATAGTTGATTAACTTTTTTTTGTTTTTGTTCAAACAATATCCTACAAAACTCCATCATAAACTTATGAGTAAATTCTTCATCTAACCCCCATAAACTTACTAACACATTATTAGCACCCGCTTTGAAAAAAGCACCAATAAAACTATTCAAACTACTACCGTTAACCTCTACAAACCCGCTATCACATGCTGATACAATAACTAAATCAGCTTCGATTTTTAGTTTTGATATCTCTTGAAGCCCTAAATATATATCCTGTATTTTTTTTGTAGTATCAGTAGTAGAAAAAATTATCCCTGAGAAATTAGGGGCGCCTTTAAACACTAGACCGTGAGCACCTAAATAAACGATATTAAATTCCTTTAGACGGCCTGCCTTAGAAAGAGATTTCAGTTGATTTAAAGTCGCTTTTCTACCAACAAAAAAAAGACAGTTTTTTAGCCCAAAATTTTTTACTAATTTAGTGTTTATATCTTCTATTGTCTGCAAGGTCCAAGGCAAATTATCGAACTCTTTTAGTTTATTCTCGAGATATTTATATACTGTATCACCTTTCTTTAAATCTTTTAGATGTGCTAATAGCTGGTTATCTATTGCGATTTTATTCTTATTTTTTGGGTCCATGTATAAATATGCGAATAAATCATCGAAATTAACTTTTTTCCTTTTCCGCATCTCTTTAAATTTTTTCATATCTTTATCATAATTCTTTGGATCATAAACCATACCACCGAACGCTATGATATCTCTTTTATTAATTATTTTTTTTGTGTTTCGATAGAAATTATGGAGATATTTCATACTTAAACATTTAGAGACTAAATATGATCTATCGTCTCTAAGAGCCGCGAAAGATAGATGAGTGAACACCCCAAAAGGGAATAAAATAATATTTTTATTTTCCACTGATAATTTCTCAAAAAGGAATTCATATAGTTTTATACTGATCTCTTTTATCCGCTGTTTCTCTTTTTTTGTAGCCCCTTGTTCTAATTTATATAGATAATAGTTAAGCAACGCAGCTAAATAATCATCCATTAAATAGTTATTTTTATTATCCGAACCTAAAAGTTTCCTATTAATAGCCCTCTCTATATTGATAGCATATAAATAATTTTTGATATTATTACTATAACTAACACTATCAATAAATTCTTTTATCTTTTTAAAACTTATCTTATAAGTACCAATATTTTCTTTAGTAACAGTGATCCTAATAACCTTATCCGGATAACAATTAGCATAGATAAGGATCATTTGGTTGGGAGCGAGTGTTTTTTGCATCTCTTTTAACGTAGTTAGATCCTTATAAAAATCTTCTCCTAGCTGCCCGGTAGCTGAAGAGATTTTTTTTGATTTCTGGATCAGCATAAACCCTTTCGGATATTCATCTTTCCTAAAATAGTCTGAAGAAATAAGGTCATAAGTATAAGATATTTTATTTTTATCTTTTAACACTAACCCGTTATTTTTATTGGCTTCCTCAAAATTATTTATCGCCTGTTTGAAATATTTTATAGCTTTATCTCTTTTTTGATCATAATAATATATATTACCGATATCTATATTATTCACAGACATCTCATAAAGATTATTCTCTGTTTTATTGAACATATATGCTAACTGAAAGTAATCTAAAGCTACTTTTTCTTGTTTTTTTAGAAGATATATATTAGCGATACTATTATAATCCTTTGCTACATCAGCAAATTTTTTATCCCTATAATTAATGGATATCGATTTTAAAAGATATTCTTCTGCTTTATTATATTTTTTATTTATAATATATAAAAAAGCTATATATTTATTTGTATCAGCATTATTCTTATTAAGCTCTAGTGATTTCTTAAAACAGCCTAACGCTATATCGTATTTGCCTTCTTTAAAGAGTTTCTTGCCTTTCAAAAAATATTGTATCTCTTGAGTTTTATTAAACCTATTTATTTTTGGTTTAGTTACTTGATCTCTATCACGCACAAAAACACATACACCTATCAATAAAACTATCCCTAATTTTTTCATAAGTATTACCCCTGTATTACAAAATCCAATTAAATAATCCAGGCACAAAGTATCAATAATGTAGTAATACAAAAATTTATGTATCGGACATTTCGATCACAAATAATATCTTATCACCACATATTTAACGCTTTTTAAGTGTTTTTAATATATTTATTTAAAGTTTAGGAAATTTTAAAAGATTTTGCAAAAAAAATTTGAGATTCAAAAAAAGTAGATCAGTATAAAAAAACCATAGATTTATTTTTACCTATGGCTTTTAAAAAAATCACTTTATACTTATATGCATCCGCTTATAAAATCTAAAAAAACTACTCGCCTATTTAAGTAATATTCTTTATTGAATATTTTATAGGTAGTTTTGTTTTGGGGTTTTGTCTTTTTTCTTTTCGTAGCAGATTCTTTTTTCTCTTAGGGTTTGAGTTATCATATTTAATTACAAAAAACCCAAATAATAGTAATAAGATCAATAATAAAATTAACAATTTACTATTATCTCTCATATTTTATCCCCTTTACTTTAATCTATCAATTTTTTTGAGTACAAAGTATCAATAATGTAGTAATCTTGTATATTTATGTATCTCTTAGATCATAAATAATATCTTATCACCACATATTTAACGCTTTTAAGTGTTTTTAATATATTTATTAAAGTTTAAGTAATTTCAAAAGATTTTGCAAAAAATTTAAAGATTCTGAAAATCGAATCAATATAAAAAAACCACAGATTTATTTCACCTATGGCTTTAAATTTTACTTTGTACTTAGAATAAATTATTTTTAATCTCTCCCATACAATACATACGCTCCCCAGAAACACGGAGATTTATATTTCTCTCCTAATTCGCCTCTTATGCTCATAAGTTTTACTGCTCTTAAAACCTTGCTATAAGACCACTCAGGATTTTTATGATGTAACTCATAAAACTTTTTCATGAATATATGAGTATACTCATCATATACACTCCATAATGTTACTAACACATTACGCGCTCCTGCTTGCATAAACGCTTCGGTTAACCCGTTTAGGCCTTCAGAAGTTATCTCGCCTACTCCGCTCTGACACGCTGCGAGTACCACCAAATCTGCTTTAAGTTTAAGTTTTAAGATACGATTAAAATGTAAATAGTTGCTTATTGGTCTTTTATCTTCTTTATTTGAAGATATTACTATCCCTGATAATTCCGGTACTGATGGAAATATTATTCCATGCGCTCCAAAATGGATTATTTTATATTTTTCTAGTTCTCCGGTTTTAGATAGCTCTTCTAGTTTCTTTAGTGTTACGTCTTTACCACTATATGTTTGTACCTTTCTATACCCTTTTAAGACTTCCAATGTTTTTTTAGTTGATAGAAGATTCTCACACGAATTTATCTTATCTCTAAAACTTTTTGGTATTTCTCCTCCTTCTCTTCTAATTTCTTTAGATATATATCTTAAATATCTTTCGTTACACACAAATCTTTTTCTTGGGCATAGTTGATCACTTGCTTCATCTTCCTCTTTTTTTTCTTTTTCACTTTGTTTATTCTTAGGTTTCTCGTCTTTATAATGTACTCCTCCAAACGCTAAGATATTTTTTTCATATTCAGGTTTAGGTTTAGATAGATATACATAAGTTTTTGCTGATTGGATATACGATATCTTATAGTCTTCTATTAAGTATCTTTTCTTTCCGTTCTTATCTTTACGTATCAGTGTCTCAAACGGTAGATGACCTAGTGCTCCATCAGGGGTTATAACCAAATTGTTAGTTTTTATGTAACCTTTTATATCTTTTATAAGGTATCTATATAACTCAGAACTCAAATCAGCTAAATATTGACTTTTTGAATTTTCAAGTATATACCTATAGTAATATATAACTGCTGTAAAAAAATCAACTCTTATACGACTAAATACATTTAAATTCATATTCTCAGAGCATTCTGATATTATTTTCTTCCTATTATTTAAAGTAATATTTCGTATCTTAAGTATTTCATAAAAATATTTTTTATCTAATAAAATTACTCTTAAATCAATTTTATTTATTATTCCAAATATACTATTTATTCCTAATAAGAGTTTTATACTTTTATTAGAATATGATTCTCCATACATCAAAACTTCTATATCTGATTCAATAGTTTTTTGAAAATCAAATATCCTTGGTGATAAAACAGGTTTAGATATATTCAATAAATCTTCCGAAAAAGTTTTTGCTTTCGATAATTCTAGATAATGATACACTTGATTAAACATATTTTTCTTTAAGTATATCGATGCTATTAAATCATATATATAGGATAATCTATCAAAATACTGCTGCCTTATAAGCCCCTTTGCTGTTAAACGTTGTTTTTCAATCATTTCTACTGTTTCTTTTAAATACTTTAAAGCTTTTTGATAAGCACCTTGCATATAATTAATCACCCCCAAACGCACCTTACAGGCCATAACATAATCATTATTTTTTAGTTCTTGAGATATTTTTAGAGATTTTTGATAATAGATTATTGCCTCATTAAAATTATTCTGTAAAAAGTACAAATCTGCTAATTTCATTACAAACCACAAAGTAAATATTGATTTTTTCTCTCTAGTATTTTTTAAAAATTTTTTATATTGCTTAATCTTTTTTAATAGATAAATTTTGTTTCGCTTCTTTTCCATAAATTTATACTCAAACTTATCAATAGTTATTAATGCATCTATATTATTTTTTAAATCTTTCAGTGTATATAATTTTTTTATCTTCAAAAAATATTTATATGCTTCTTTTCTGTTATTTTGACATAAGTATGTATTAACTATATTTAAATAAACTGCATTTAAGTATCCTTTATTACAAATAGTTTTTTTCTCTAATAATTCTTCTTCCTTCTTATAATAATAGATAGCCCTATTATAACTACCCCAATTTTCATACACTTTTCCTATAAAATTATGTATCATATGATAATTATCATCAATTTCTTTAATCTCTCTAAAATTTTTTAATGCTTTTTCTAGTTCTCCCAAATGTAAATTTAAAAGACCCATTATCTCATTATATTTACATATACTCCAATCTGTTTTTAAACTATTTCCAATAAATTTTAATTCCTTTATAGTATCTTTTAGTTTAGTCATATCACCTATTTCAAAATACGCCTTTACTTGATTTGATACTACTTTCATCAAAAGTAAATTATTACCATAAGATATTTTTTTTGCTTTCAATATATATGTAATCGATTTTCGCAAATTCTGTTTATTTTCATAGTATATTGCGTATCCCAAATATACATGAGCTATTGCCCATTTATAATTAAAATCAAAAATAAATTTATGTTTATTTCCTTCATGAAGCGATAGAGCTTTATTTAAACAGTCTAGTTGCTCCTTGAACTTTCTTAGTTTTATATATATCTGAAATTTTAGGTTATATATAAATATCATATTTAATATATCTCCATACCTAATATATCTTTTTTTTGCTTTATCAAGCCTCTTTATAGCCTCTAAATATTTCATATTCAAATAACATAATTGACCTAATAAATGATTTGCATCTGCAATTAATAACGGTTCTGATGCTTTTTTTAATATTTCATTAACTGCATATGTTGCTAATTTATAGTCTTTCAAGCCTACATAAGTAAATGCCATACTCATTAAAACTTGAGATAAATTTAGTTTCCCATTATTATCATCTTTTACTAAATTATATGCTTTTTTTAAAAATACTATTGATTGTTTATATCTTCCAATAGATCGATATATTTTCCCTAAATTTAGATATGCAACTGCCCTATCTCTTTTGATAAGTATTGTATTAGTATTTTTAGTAAATAATAAAAATTTTTGCAAATATTTTATAGACTCTTTCACTTCCCCTAATTGCTTATACAGAAGAGCAATTGTACTAAATATTAATCCTTTTTTTTGCGATCCTAAAAAATCAAGATACATTTTATTCTCTTCTAATTTTCTAAAATATTTTAACGAATCTTTGTAATTTTGTCTGTTTAAATAAAAAAAACTTATTTCTAAAATCATATTAATTATATCTTCTTTAGATACATACTGATAATATCTTTTCTTATTATCACAAATTATTTTAAAGATTTTTATTATTTTTATAAGTTTATCTTTTGACGCATATAAAAAAATCAAACTTAGTTGACCTATTATTCGTCTTATGATTTTAGGAGTAATTTTATTACTATTCTCATAAAGTATATAAAAAGCTTTTTCATACAAAATTAAAGATAAATCATATGATCTTTTGGAATAAAAATATATATCCCCAATTAATGAATATATACAAATCAAATCTTTTTTTGATAGATATTTTTTGTGTTCTAATGTTTTTTTTAAATAGACAAGCCCTTCATTGTGTTTTTTTAAATCATTGTATATTAATGCCAATTTTAAGTATGTTTTTAACAAGAATTTCCTACTATTTACTTTTAAATTATTTCTTTTACAAATCAATAATACTCTTTTAAAATATTTTTCTGAATCCTCTAAGATACCTGTTTGATAATAACATTCCCCAAATACAGAAAATAATATTACTTTTTCCTGATAGTTTAACCTATCAATAAAATCTTTATCGTTCTCTATTCTTTTCAAATATTGTAAGGTAATTTTATAATTCTTTTTATTAAAATAATAAACACTTATTTTAAAAATCGTTTTTCTTATATTTTCTTTAGATATATATTTATAATATACTTCTTCATCATTACAGATTATCTCAAAGATTTTTATTATTTTTTCTTGTTTACTTTTTGATACCTTAAGTAAAAATAAATTTAGTGATTCAAATATATACTTTACGCATTCTAAACGAACTTTATAATTATTCTTATGCAATACATAAAATGCTTTTTCATAAAAAATTAAAGATGCATCAAAAAATCTTTCATTATATTCAAGATTACCTATTGTTAGGTAAAGATTAAATAAATTTTGTTTAGAAATATATGTTTTGTATTTTAATCCTTTTTTAAAATATTTTAATGCAATCTCTGATTGCCTCAATTCTATAAAATTTATCCCAATATAATAAATGAGAAAAAAGATTTTTCTTTCATTCCCTTTCTCATACTTTACAACTATATTTAACGCATTTATAAAATACCTATTAGAGTTATTAAAATCTTTTATCGTCCTATATTTAAAACCTTCTTTTATATAATATTGAAATCTCTCCTTATCTGAAACAAACGTCACCTCTCCATTAACCTGTAAAATACATATCACACAAAAAAACACCATTAAAATTAAAAATTTTTTATTTTTCATATTCTTTTCCCCTTTTTCTTACCCTATCAAACCTTCTAAATACAAAGTATCAATAATGTAGTAATCTTGTATATTTATGTATCTCTTAGATCATAAATAATATCTTATCACCACATATTTAACGCTTTTAAGTGTTTTTAATATATTTATTAAAGTTTAAGTAATTTTAAAAGATTTTGCAAAAAATTTAAAGATTCTGAAAATCGAATCAATATAAAAAAACCACAGATCATATCTTACCTGTGGCTTTAAATTTTACTTTGTACTTAGAATAAATTATTTTTAATCTCTCCCATACAATACATACGCTCCCCAGAAACACGGAGATTTGTATTTCTCTCTATCTTTACCTTCTCCTAATTCGCCTCTTATGCTCATTAGTTTTACTTCTCTTAAAACCTTGCTATAAGACCATTTAGGATGTTGACGAAGTAACTCATAGAATTTAGTCATAAATATATGGGTATACTCATCATACACACTCCATAATGTTACTAACACATTACGCGCTCCTACTTGCATAAACGCTTCGGTTAACCCGTTTAATCCTTCTGCCGTTATCTCGCCTACTCCGCTCTTACACGCTGCGAGTACCACCAAATCTGCTTTGAGTTTAAGTTTTAAGATACGGTTTACATGTAAATAGTTGCTTATCGGTCTTTTGTCATCTTTATTTGATGCTAATACTATCCCTGATAGTTCTGGCACTGACGGATATATCTCTCCATGCGCTCCGAAATGGATTATCCTATATTTCGCTAACTCTCCGGTTCTTGATAGCTCTTCCAGTTTCTTTAGTGTTACTTCTTTACCACTATATAACTGCACACCGGGATACCCTTTCAACACATCTAAGGTCTTTAATGCTGATGGTATATTCTCCAAATCATTTATACTATCAACAAAAAATCCCTCTTTGATTCTCACCCCTCGTCTCATTTGTTTCACTATTTCCAATAATTTCCGTCGGTTTATTATCGATCTTCTATTACTATCATTATCGTCGCCTAATCCTCCATCATCTTCTTCAGTATCATCTGCTTCTAGCTCCTTTTTTTCGTTATATTGGATACCTCCAAACGCTATTATACTCTTTTCATATTTCGGTTTAGTGTTAGATAGATATAGATACATTTTCGCTGATTGGATATACGATATATTATAGTCTTCTATTAAGTATTTTTTATTCCCATTTTTATCCTTACATATTAATACCTCGAACGGTAGATGACCTAACGCGCCATCAGGGATTATAACCAAATTTTCCCTTTTAATATATTTTTTTATTGGTTTAATAAGATACAGATATAACTCTTCGCTTATATCTTTTAAAAAGTTTTTCTCTTTTGAGGTACTCCCTTTCTCTAATAAGTTTCTATAATAGTAGACCAATATCGTTAAATTATCTTCCCGTAGCTGACTAAAAATATTATAGAGATCCTCTTTAGATGCTAATATAATATTCTCTTTCCTTTCTTCCATCATATTTTTGAATCTAATATAGATCTTATCGCTATAGCCCTTCGCCTTAAAAACTTTGTTTAACTCTTTTTTTGTTATATATCCTTTGATCCCATCAGAATCTATTACAAACTGTATACGATCTTTATAATCAGTGTTGCCATACATCAGGATATCTGTATTCTTATCTATCTCTTTAATAAGATCTTCAAACTTTGGCGGAGCTACTGGCTCAATCTTATTCAAAATCTTTTCTGCAAATGTTTTAGCTTTTTTCAGTTCCAAATAATGATAAGAATGATATAATTTATTTATATTTAAATACGATAACGATATAAACAAATATATATAGTTATAATTCTCAAAATAGCTCTGTCTTATAAAACCTTTTGCTGTTAACCGTATCTTTTCGATTATCTTTATCGCTTCTTCGAAATTCTCTATCGCTTTATTATAATCATTTTGAAGATAGTAGATATACCCGATACTACCATAACAATAAATTAAAGCCGGGACCTGACACATCTCTTTGCTTAAGCTTAATGATTTAAAAAAATATTTCAAAGCATTTTTATAATCTCGTTTGTATAGATACAAATGTGATATCATCCTACATATTATAGAAGAGAACTGTTTCCTACCTAAATCCTCACTCTTTGTTAACCCTTTTCCTAAGATCTCTAACAGGTAAGGATATTTAAGTTTCTCATCTGATAATATCTTAATATGTACACACAATAACAACCTGTCTAAATCGTAATTCGGTCCCCAATTTTTTAGGGTCTCTATATTCTTTTTATAATACTTAGCCGCTAATTTATAATTATTTTGTTTGATATATATATCAGCTATATGACTCCGAACTTTTAACAGGAACCGTTTTATTTCATATCCTGATAATTTTTCTAGTCTGTTTTCCTCTTTCTTTAAGTTTTTCAGTGCTTCTATATAATTACCCCATCCTATATGTATCTCCGCTATATTATTATAAAGCATCGGATACCCAGGATTTATTTTCTCTATTTTCTTAAAATACTCTAAACATGTATCGTATTCACCTATATATAAACTAAGTCTAGCTATAGTTTCATAATACTTAACAATACTTATTTCAGTTTTTAATTTATCAGCAACTACTTTAAGTTCATCTAAATATTTTTCTACTTTTTTCATATCACGTCGTGCATAATACGTTTTTATTATAGAAAATAATACATTAACCAAAACTGTATCTATACTACTAGCGACTTCTTTAGCTTTCAACAAATACGAAACACTTTTTTTGAAATCGCCTTTTTGATCATAAAACCTGGAAAACCCTAACAGTATATTACAATAAAGTTTAGTACCTCTAATATCCAAAGATATATTATTTTTTACTGTCTCTAATACAGACAATGATTTTTGAAGCAATAGCAACTGGTTCTTAAAATCACCTTTTTGTTCCTCAAGAAGAGACATAAAATAAATAACATTAGCCTCACCTTCTAACATCTTCACCTGATTATAAATATCTTTTCGGGTTTGATATATCGACTTATATTTCCTTATTATTCTCAAAGATTTTTCATAGCTCTCTAACGAATCTTTGTATCGCATCAACGAACAATAGATCTCACCTATATACATATACGGTAATATATATGATATCTCTTCTTTTGTAACTTCCAATATCCGTTTATAACATTTTAAAGCTAAATCATTTTTTCTTAAGCTTATATACACTGATCCCATCTCTAATAAAATATGGTACTTAGATTGTTTAGAATATTTTGATTTGATCGGTTGATAAATCGTTAATGCTTCCTTAAAAAATCTTATAGACTTCTTATATTTACCTAATTTTTTATATATTCTCGCAACAAAACAATAAATCACAGCTTTATCTTCAGGTTTACAATAATAAAGAAACTTTTTATTCCCTAAAAAATAATTATAACATTTTAACGCTTTATTGTAATCACCTATATTGAAATAACAGAATCCTTTCTTAAAATAGAGTGTATTTATTATCGCTTTATTAGGGTTATCACAAGCCTTTTCTATTTCTAAAAGTCTTGTTAAGTATTTTGAGATCCTTCTTAATTGTGGGATACTATCCTTATATATTATTGAGTATTCAAGTACCCTTTTATATAAAAGAAGATACATTCTCCTTCTTTTGATTTTATACGTCTCAAAAACATTTAATGCTTGATCTAAATACTTAATACCATCATTGTATTGTTTTAACGAATAGTATATATCCTGAATAAAAAACAGAAGAAGCGTTAATCTTTCTTTATCTTTAACACCTTCTTTATATTCCAAAGCCTTATAAAAATTACTTAAAGCTAATCGCGGTTTCCTTAAAAACAAAAAATTTGTACCTAGCTCGAAATATATACTAAAAATACCTTCATTATTCTTTTTATTAGTCTTATCTATTTTTTCTACCGCTTTTAAGAAATACTTATTAGCGTTAGATAAATCACCTATCTGTCTATAGTTTTGCGCTTCTCTTAAGAAATACTCCAGCTGATCACCTTCATCAGCCTCTTTTTTTTCTTCATTATTCTCTTTGTTCTCTTTAGTCACTTTAGTATCTTTTTTGTTTACTAAAGCTCTCTGAATAACATAAAAAACACATAATACAGTACATATAATAATACTAATAAGTATTAGATACTTCCATTTTTTACCTAACATAATCTTTTCCCCTTTCTTTTCATTCTAAGTACAAAGTATTAACAATGTAGTAATATAAAAATTTATATATCTAAGCGATCATAAATAATATCTTATCACCACATATTTAACGCTTTTTAGTGTTTTTAACATTGATTTAATTTTAGGAAAAAGTTTATAAATTTGCAAAAAAAACAGGCTGATAAATTTTAAAAAATCTTATATCTAACATAAAAAAATTATCATTAAATTAAATAAAAATAAATAAAAAAAACCTCAGATTTATTTCTCTGTGGCTTTAAATTTTACTTTGTACTTAGAAAAACTTTTGAAAATAATTAATCTCTCCCATACAATACATACGCTCCCCAGAAACACGGAGATTTATACAATTCACCTAATTCACCTCTTATGCTCATTAATTTTACTTCTCTTAAGACCTTGCTATAAGACCATTCAGGATGTTTATAATGTAACTCATAGAATTTTTTCATGAATATATAAGTATACTCATCATATACTTTCCATAATGTTACTAATACATTACGTGCTCCAACTCGCATAAACGCTTCGATTAATCCGTTTAATCCTTCTGATGTTATCTTTTCTACGCTACTATGACATACTGCAAGTACTACCAAATCTGCTTTGAGTTTAAGTTTTAAGATACGGTTTACATGTAAATAATTGTTTAAGGGGCTTATAGCTTTATCATTTGAAGATAATACTATCCCTGATAGTTCAGGTACTGCTGGGAAAATTATTCCATGCGCTCCGAAATGGATTATTTTATATTTTTCTAGTTCTCCGGTTTTGGATAACTCTTGCAATTTTTTTAGTGTTACTTCTTTACCTTTATATGTCTTTGTATTTGGATATTTCTCTATTTCTTCTAAAATTCGATCACTACATAACAAATTATCACAGCTATTTAAATCGTTTTCAAAATTCTTTAGGATCTCTCCAAAAAATATACCTTTCTTGATTTGTTCCAATAAAACTAATAACTGATATTCATTAAATCCAAAGTTTCTTCTTGGACCAACAATTTTAGTAATATATTTATTATTATTATATATATAGTTTTTATATTGGATATTTCCTAAAGCAAGAATATTTTTTTTATATTTTGGTTTAGGTCTCGATAGATATACATAAGTCTTTGCAGATTGGATATACGATACCTTATAATCCTCAATTAAGTATCTTTTTCCCCCATTCCTATTTCTAGTTACTAATGTTTCAAAAGGAAAAGGACCTAACACAATATCTGATACTATCACTAATGATTTCTTTTTTACAGACTCCTTTATGGGATCAATTAAATACTCATTTAATTTAGAACTTATTATATCTAAATATTTAGTTTTACCCCTTTTTAAGCAATCACAATAGTAATATACTACTGCATTCAAAAAATTTTGTTTATAATTATTAGAAAATAATAATTCTTTTGAACTAATATTATTACAATTATCTAAAATTATATTCTCTAGATCTAAATTATATAACTTACCATATAATTTACCTTTTTCTATAAAAAGCTTATAGTTTTTGTTACTACCAGTTTCTCCATATATAATCATTGTTGTGTCTGATCTAATTAATTTTTGTAAATTAACTAATTCTAAATATATTAATTTATCATTTTTATTTAGTACATCTTTCAATATCTCTGAATAATAATAGGCTTTCTTTAGTAACCCTTGTTTCGTATATATCAAAGATAACAACAAACAAGTTTTTATATAACTATTGATATATTTATCAAATCTAACTAATTGTAATCTCTCCTTTTTAATCAATTTTATATTTTTTTTCAAATAATTAATTGATTTCAAGTAATTTTTTTTTAAGAAATAAAACAATCCAATATTTAATTGACTTCTTATAATAATCCCATTATGTTTTGTTCTCTCAGAAACTTCTAAAACTTTTTTATAATATTTTAAAGCCTTATTCAATTTAGATTGTTCAAAATATAAATCTGCTATTTTAAGTATAAAGTATTCATCGCAGAAACAATTATTAAAAACAAGATTTTTTTTGTAATACTTGATTAATTTCTTTAGCCGATTTTTGTAATAAATACTATCTTTCTTTTTCATTACAAATTTCGATTCCAGTTTATCTAAAGCTATAAACATATTAGGATTATATTCTAAATCCTCCTTAGGATATAATTTTTGAATTTTTAAGAAATACTTATAGCCTTCCTTATACATATTTTGATTCAAGTAACTATTCAATATTTTTGTATAAATTTTGGATAAGTAATATCTATAATAAAAAACAGATTTTCTTTCTAATTTAGCTGCTTCTAATTTATAATAATAAATAGCTTCATTATATTGTTCTAATTGGTCACAAATTTGAGCTATATTAAAATTTAAAAAGAATCGATTAGGATCTATCTTTTTTATCTCTAAAAAATTTTCTAAAGCTCTATTAAATTCTCCTAAACCTAAATTCAATTTACCCATAATTTCATAATATTTACAAATATTCATTTTTGTTTTAAATTTTCTTTTTAGATTTTTGATTTCTTCCAAATATATTTTAATTTTAGTTATATCATATAAAAATATATATCGTATTACTAAATTATTTAAAACATCCAATAATAAAATATCATTTTTTTGTGCAATATCTTTTGCTTTTAACAAATAAGATATACTTTTTTTGAGATCTGTTTTTCGTTTTGTATCAAAATAATATTTTGAGAACCCAAAATATATGTTAACCAACCGGTTAATATTAACACTTTTTGTTCTTTCCTCCTTTTTTATCTTCTTAAATAAGAATAAACTTTTATTAAGACAATAAAAATACAATCTCCTATATTTTAACTGAGAATAAATCAAAGATTTTAACATATTAATATCAATATTTTTAGTCATATCTTTATATTCGATAAAACCCCTTTCTGCTTTATTTAAATACATCAACGCCCTTGAATATTTTTTATTATAGAAATATAATATCCCAAAAATTTTATTAGCATTTGCAACTAATATAGGATCTTTTTCTTTACAAAGTATTTCATTTAAAATTAATTTTGCTAATTCGTATTTTTCTAACTCAATATATGCAAACGCTATATTCAACAAAATTTTTGATAATTTTATCTTTTGTGTATCTAAATTTTTCACTAAACTATATATATTTTCATATACTTGCAAACTCTTTTTTAATTCCCCGAAATCTTCATATAATCTCGCCAATCTAAAACATAAGACTATTTGTATCATTTTTTCTTTCAAAATATCACTATTCTTATAAATTTCTATCAGTCTCTTTAAAATTTCTTCCTCTTTTCTTTTTTTACCTAATTTTTTATAAATTATAATTAATGAAGAAAATAACTGGATTTTCCCTCTACTATTCAAATCACTTAAAAAAACCTTATTATTAACAATTCTTTGATAGTATTTTAATGAGTCTTGATAAGAATTATAATAAAAATAATAATACCCTATTGCAAGATTAAACGTTATTATAGTTTTTATATCAATATACTGTTGATACTGATTCTGCTCATCACAAATAGTAACAAATATTTTTATTACCCTTTTTGATATATCTTTATCTTTTGATAAATATGGATAAATAAATTCTAACCGATTAGTTAGAAGTACTAAATATTTTGAATAAATTTTTTTTTCACTTCTATGACATAAATAAAACACTTTTTCCAAATAAAAAAAGGATTTTCTATATTTTTTTAACCTTAAATAAATTTCTCCTAATCTCAAATAAATATTTACTAAATCTTTTTGAGAAAAAGTATTATTATATTTTAAAATTTTTTCCGTATCTCGCAATAATTCATAAGAATCTAGATCATAATTATTAATCAAAGCACAATAAATATTTAATAACTCTGAATAAAGATATTCTAATTGTTCTTTATTTATCTTTTCGTTTAGGTTAAATAAGATTACAGTTTGTATATCAAAAGATTGATATTTTCTGCAATTGTTTATATTTACTTTATCCTTAATTCTTTTTAATTTTCTTATCCATAATGTAGGATAATTTTCATATTCTAAACAATCTTTATTTTCCTCAATTACTTTTTCTATATTAAATGTTTTATCAAACTGTATTTCCTTTAATAAAGCCAATTGTATTTCATCTTCTTTTAATTCAAATAATCTTGTTTCACTTATCCTTTCTTTTTTATGAATTTGTTTTTTATTTTTGACCACATATTTTCTATTACATAATATAATCATTTCATCAACTAAATCTATCTTCCAAAAACACAAATTTAAAATACCTAATACTAAAATACAAATAGTATAACCTAAAATAATAATTTTAATAATAAAAATTCTTTTCTCTATTTTTTCTATTTCATTCATATGAATACCCCTTTCATTTAACTTACTCAATTTTCTAAATACAAAGTAGTAATAATGTAGTAATACAAAAATTTATGTATCTAAGCGCTCATAAATAATATTTTATTACCACATATTTAATGCTTTTTAGTGTTTTTAATATTAATTAAATTATACGAAAACTAAAAATATTAACAACAAATAGTATTCATTTTTCATTACTTTTTTTCAAACAATATTTGAATTTTTTTATATATCCTATATAAATACTACAAAAAACTTAAAAATTTTATCTCTAATATAATTTCTCCTACTTTCCTATCTTTCATTTCTATCATAATAATACTTTAAACTAGAACTACATATTATAATAATACAGAATTTTCTTTGAACCATAATATTGTAGAAAAAACCACAGATTTATTTCTCTGTGGCTTTAAAATTTACTTTGTACTTAGCTAAAATTTTTAATCTCTCCCATACAATACATACGCTCCCCAGAAACACGGAGATTTGTATTTCTCTCTATCTTTACCTTCTCCTAATTCACCTCTTATGCTCATTAATTTTACTTCTCTTAAAACCTTGCTATAAGACCATTTAGGATGTTGATGAAGTAACTCATAAAACTTTTTCATGAATATATGAGTATACTCATCATACACACTCCATAATGTTACTAACACATTACGTGCTCCTGCTTGCATAAATGCTTCGGTTAACCCGTTTAATCCTTCTGCCGTTATTTCGCCTACTCCGCTCTGACACGTTGCGAGTACCACCAGATCTGCTTTGAGTTTAAGTTTTAAGATACGGTTTACATGTAAATAGTTGCTTATCGGTCTTTTGTCATCTTTATTTAAAGATATTACTATCCCTGATAATTCCGGTACTGATGGAAATATTATTCCATGCGCTCCAAAATGGATTATTTTATATTTTTCTAGTTCTCCGGTTTTAGATAGCTCTTCTAGTTTCTTTAGTGTTACGTCTTTCCCTTTATATGTTTTTACTCCATTATATTTTTTTATCTCTTTTAATGTTTTTTTTGTCCATTTAAGATTTTCACATCCATTTATATCTTCCTTAAAACTTTTTGGGATTTCTCCTCCTTCCCTTCTGATCTCTTTTGATATATACCTCAAATACCTTCTATTATATTTAAATCTTTTTCTTGAGCCTAATTGACCGCTTACTTCATCCTCCTCTTTTTCTTCTTTTTTGCTTTGTTTATTTGCTGGTTTTTCGTCTTTATAATGTATCCCTCCAAAAGCTAAGATATTCTTTTCATATTTTGGTTTAGGTTTAGATAGATATACATAAGTTTTTGCTGATTGGATATACGATATCTTATAGTCTTCAATTAAATATCTTTTCCTTCCGTTATTATCTTTACGTATCAGTGTCTCAAACGGTAGATGACCTAACGCTCCATCAGGGATTATTACTAAATTCTTTTCTTTTATTTGTTTCTTTATATCACTTACAAGATATTTATATAGTTCACTACTTATGTCTTCTAAGTATTTTGTTTCAGCTTTTTCGAGTATATAGCGATAGTAATATACTATCGCACTTAAATAAAAAGCTTCTTTCTTGCTACAAATATTATAATTAATATTCTTAGACAAAATTAAGATATTGAATTTTCGTTTATCATAAAATCTTTTATAGGCCTTCAGAATCTGAGTAATATATTCCTTATGAAAAAAATAGTTCTGTTTATTTATTTTTGATATTCTGGCAAATATATTATTATTTTTTATTATAAGCTTAATATTTTCATATGAGTTTATTGCTCCATACATCAATATTAATTTATCTCTTTGAATCTTTTTTTGGAATTTTTCTAATGATGGTGGAGATACTGATTGAGATACATTTAATACATTTTCCGAAAATGTTTTAGCTTTGGATAACTCTAAATAGTGATATGCTTTTTCAAACTTATTTTGCTTAACATATATCGTAGCTACAATACAATAAACATAAAAATATTGTTCTAAATACTGTTGTCTTACAATCCCTTTTGCTGTCAACCGTCGTCTCTCTAAATAATCTATCAATTGAACAAAAGTTTTTATCGCTTTCTCATACTGCTTATTTTCAAGAAAAATTGTCCCTATATCTATTTTGATAGATATTAGCCTAATTATATCTCCATTCTTTTTAGCAATTTCTAAGGCTTTATTATAGTATTTCAAAGATTCATAAATCTTATTCTCTCTCTTATACAAAATACCTATAAAACAATTTAAATCTATAATATATGAGATATTATTTATCTTTTGAGATTCATTAAGGAAACGTTTACATCTTTTTATCATCGATACACAGTTAGTTTCTTTTACCTCTAAAAGTTTATACGCCAATTCGAATATAACCATAAATGTTCTAAGTCTAAAAGCCTTACAATATACTAATAAATTTTCTATTTTTTTTAGATACTTATATGCTTGAGCCTTTTTATTTAGAGATAAGTAAATAGTTGCAAGATTATCATATACGTCAATTAGATTTAATATTGATAAAACATCTTTTTTATTCTTAAGCTTCTTTACTGCTATTTTTAAATAATAAATAGCTTTATAATTACTACCCCAATGTCCATAAATTTGTCCAATATGAAAATAGGATAAATAAGAATCCGGATTTATCTCCTCTATTTTTTGGAAATCTTTCAAAGCTTTTCTTAAATTCCCACAATAAAAATCTAGTATCCCTTTTATTTGATAATATCTACATAAAACAACTTTTGATTTTATCTTATCATGAATATTCTTAAGCTCTTTAATATATTCTTTTACTTTATCTATAGCCCCTGTTGTCAAACACCTTTCTGTTAACATCAATATAATTTTTGATAAAAGTATATAGTTACCCGTAGCGACCTTTTTTGCTTTCAACAAATATTCATTACTTTTTGTTATATTACTTATATAAAACTCGGCGAACTCTACATACAAACTAACTAGCTTGCGCTTATCTCGATAATCTAAAAACTTATCCCGTATTTTCCCTCTAAAAAGATATAAAGCTTTATTCAAACAATTCAATTGAGATTCTTTGTTTTCTAGCATTTGATAAGTTTTAGCCTTTAAAATATTTATATTTCTTTCTTTATCAATATTATTGTATTTAATATATGTTATACTTGCTTTTCGATAGTATTGAAGTGCTTTATTGTATTGGCTCTTTTTATGATTTAATCTACCCATACATTCATTAGCAACAGCAATTAATATTGGGTCTGATTCTTTTTTAAATATTTTCTTAATATTTTGTGATACGCAACCGTATTTACCTAAAATTATATATTTTTCTATAATACCTAATAAACATTTTGTTATATTTTTATCCCAATTTTTATTATTTCCTATCAACTTTAATGCGTTAGTTAAATATGTTTCAGCTTTGTGGAACTCATTTAATTCAAAATATAGATGACCTAATTGACAATAAATCTTTATTCTATTAATTTTATTTTTTCCAATTTTATTATTCTCATAAATTAATAAAAGTTTATGGTAATATTTTATAGCTTGATGAAAATAGCATCTCTTTTCGAATGAACCAGCAATCATCAAAAAATATGCGGTTTTTTCTATATTACTTAAAAATCGGAAGTATTTCTTATTTGTTAATAAATATTTACAATTCTGAAAAACCTTGTTCTCATTACCTAACAGCTTATAAGAATAAGCCATACAAAAAACCAGATAATTTATTCTCATTTTGTTAGGTCTATCACATTTTTTTTCGTATTCTAAAAGTATATTAAAATACTTTACTATCCTTCTTAGCTTTGATATGTCGTCCCTATATAACCTTAAATATGCTTCTGTATTTCTATAATAGAAGTTATACAAATTAGCTTTTTTGTTATAAACTAAAGCAAACAGTTTAAACGCGTTCTCATAATATTCGAAACTTTTATCATATTGTCCTAATATAGAATAAATCTTTTGTATATTAATCAAAACCTGTAGTATTGTTTTTTTATCTAATATTTGTTTATATAACAACACTTTTTGGAAATTATTTAGAGCTAATTTTAATTTTTTTAATTTAATAAAATTTCTACCTATTTCTAAGTAAATAAAAGCTAACATTGTTTTTGTTTTTACAGTTTTTTTATTCATATTATGAATTCTTAGAGCTAGTTCCAAAAGATACTTATTAACGCTAGATAAATCCCCTATCTCTTGATATTTTTTTGCTTTCTCTAAATAGTATATACAACCTTTCTCTCGTAATTGTTCCTTCTTTTTATTATTTTTTTTTGCTTTCACTAAACATTTTTTTGTATCTACCAAAAATTTATTAGCAACATACAAAATACCTAATATTATATAAATAATTATTACAACAACCAGCCACTTTTTTTTAAACATATTTATCTCTCCTACCCTTTAAGCTTATTACCACTTCTAAGTACAAAGCATTAACAATGTAGTAATCTTGTATATTTATGTATCTCTTAGATCATAAATAATATCTTATCACCACATATTTAACGCTTTTTAGTGTTTTTAACATTGATTGAATTTTAGGCAAAAGTTTATAAATTTGCAAAAAAAACAGGCTAATAAATTTTAAAAACCAGCCTGTATAATATTCAATTATTGTGCAGATATTGACTTATTCCTTATTGAAAACCTTCATACGCTTTACTTGCATTAGCTCTTAAACCACCTTTTGTTAAAAACATTATAAACACATCTATACTACCTTTTTCTGAGATAGCAGTAAACCTTTGACGATCATGATTATATACAGAGAACCGTAACTTGATCTTAACTTTTTTGCCTCGCGGTATCAAAAGAGAGTTATTCGCTTTAAACGCATATAAACCACGCTCAAACGGGAATATCACATGCCATATACGTCTCTTATCTCCGTAATCAGCTCCACCCATACGCTTATGTTTCTTCCTAACATAAATAACTATTTTATCTACTGTAAGAGCTCTGTTAGTCCTATTCCCTAACACAAAATCATAGCTAGAATATTTCTTATTACTGTTTTCTGTATCCGTTTCATCTATCTCGTAGGAATCAATAAAAAATTTCTTATCGTTTTTAGGGAATTTCTCCATTAATTCTCTTATTTTTTTACCACGTGACCAGTTAGTTACATCTTTATCCAGAAGATTATTCATACTAATAGGCTTAACTTCTTCAGTGAAACCTTTATTACCCTCATCAAAGAGTAATTGGGTATCACCCATCTCTCCTTTTCGCCATTCAAAAGAATAGTATTCAAGCCCCCTAAAATATTCGCGTATTTTAAAGATAGAGAACTTGTCTTCTGACTCCATCCTAAACCATATAGCATTATGAGGATTAGTTTTATATTGATCTGGATCAGTTACAGGGAAAAAAGGACCTTCTTGTAAATCACCTTTGTATTTAACTTTCAATCCTTCCAAATGGATCTCTACACCTTCTGTGTCATTTTCATTTTTTAGACGTCTATGCACTAACAAAAACTTGTATTCTTTTTTCTTTTCGTTACCGTTTCTAAGCACTTCGTATACATCAAAAGTCCTTACTCCCATACTATTAGTATAAACTAATTTTGCATTTGGGACTCTTCTTATTGTATCTTGTTGTGTTAATTTTAAGCGTTTTTTTATAACATTTATAACATTTGGGACAGCAGCACCAATCTTTAACTCTTTACCTTTTACAACTATAAATGGAGATGGTTCTTTAGTTATTATTTGGTCAATATTCACTTTCAATTCTTTATTATTTGGAAACCCAAAACCATACACTTTCTTTTTAAAACAAATAATTGCTTCTCTTGGCTTAGCAATATCAATCTCTCCGGCGACTAAATTATTAGCCCCAATATTTTTTACCTTTATTTTATATGCAATAATAGGCTTTTCGCCTCTATTCTCAAATGCATATAAAGTTTTAGGTAGACCCCAAAAATCTAGTTGATCTATACGCGCTGACTCCTCTTTAATACATTCTTCCATATATATATGGTATTGCAAACGATATGGTATCGTTACAGCATTAATTACAAACAAATTATTTTTATTAGGATTTAACATCCCTCGTAGTAACATAAAATTTCTCTGTAACGCTATAATCAGAGTTCTGCTTATTCTATCAAGATTATTTACGTCTATATCAATATATTTATATGCATTTCTATTACGTTTAACTTTTATCATTTGAGGTATTATTTGTTTATACCTCAATGGTCTTTGGTTCTCAGGTAATGTTTTCGCTTGGGGAACAGGTATCTCTTCTTTTTTACCTTGCCTAAAATGCGGGTTTATAAAAGTTATCATATCACCTCTAACTATCCCATACTCTAAATTGAGATCCAAAAGTTTTTTTCTTTCCAAATATGGGAACCCTTTATCTCTCCAATCCGTATACACATTAGGATTATCACCATTAAATGATATCCAAGACTCAGGATATAACTGAAACATACCATCTATTGGTGGAGTTATTTTTATCTGATTATTAACCGGATCTGCAAATACTACACCAACCAAACAGAAAATAAAAACAAGTATTATTATTCTCATAATTCTTCTCCCAAAAAAAATCTGCACAACAGCTGAACTAAAATGAAAATTTTATACAAATTCCCATTTTTTTCAACTATTTTAAATTTTTAAAAAACTCGTTCCTTATACAGAATTTACCATTAATATATAATCATATGCAAGTATATCCCATCAAAAACTATTTTTATTCAAATTAAAATAAAAATTATTTATAACTAATTTTTATTTAAAATTTACATATTCAAATTGACACACATCGTTTTTATATCTACACTTAATCTAGATTCATTGTTATTTAACAAATCGGATATCCTTTTCCAAATAAAGGATATAACTTAATGAAAAGGTTTTGTTAGGAGTTATACACCATGTATAAAAAAATATTATTTCTTACACTCACCATAACTATCACTATACTTTCAACAGGGTGTTGTTCAGTATTTGGTATATTTTGTCCGGAAGAAAAAATACCAGTTGCAAACCATATTGTACAACTAGATTCTGATTCCTGGATTAAATATAAGAATACTGAAGAAACAGCAAAAATTACGAATATTATAAATTCTTTAAGAAAAAAAATGCCATTTTTTAATAGAAACCAATTAATAGAATATAATCAAGCCTATGGGTTTGTTTATAAGAAAAACGGTGAACTTTATATCGATTATATGGATCCTAAAGGAACCGGCAAACTATTAACAAAAAAAGTCCAAGACGCCAAAAATATCCAAAACGAAGAAGATAAACCGCTTAGATACAGAAAAGGATACCCAAAAATAATCCTTTATAAGGAGCTAGGGAAATTTAAACCGGGCTCAAGTAATTTCTATGATATAAATCTTAGTAGAGGTGGTATGACTGAAACTATTGATATTTTAGAAAATTCTGAAGGTTCAAGTAGTTTTAGTTTTGTAACTTTTATAAACGGTGAAGTCTCATACAAATACGCTAGAGTATTTAAAGCGACCGGTAACCCTTATATAGCGACATATACCATATACTTAAAAGAACTTATTGCCGAAAAAGGTTATGCTGGTCTGTCAAAACTAGATTTTTGGGGGTTACCAAAAAAATTCTATACGCTTGATACATTTAAAATTGAAAAAGGGTATACAACAAAACTAAATGTTCAAGGGAAATTAGCGGAAAAAGGGTTTGTTTTAACAGGTAACACAGGAACCAAATTCGAAGGTTCTATCTCAAAAGAAGCCAAAAATGTTGTATTTGGAGTAGGGTTCATCGGATCAAAAAAAATATCTAGGGATAGTACTGATAACAGGTTCCCGCCTGAAGAAAAACCTTTTTATGTTACTGAGCTTGTGGGAATAGGGGAAAAAAGCAAAGAAAAACCTGGTGATAAAGAAGATATAGGATTCGTAGAATTAACTCTGAATAATAAATTATACGAATATACTATATACAAATACTCTTATCCTCCGGAAGAACATAAATCCCCGTCTTTCCGTTGCGTGTTAAAAGGTGAACCTACCCCCACTAACACAAAAAACAGTGTTCGTATCCAATTTAATGGGATTCTAATACCTACAAAGGAGCTCGCAAAAGATAAAACTTTACATCAACTTACAACAGATAACTCAAAAACCTTAGCAAACACTATATTTTTCTATCTTTCTAGCGATAACAAGAACTTCGGTGTCTTGAAAACTAATAATAGTTACTTCAATGAAACTGATCCTACTTCAAATTTCTTTGAATTAAAAGCCGAAAGACCAAAAAAGAAAGAATAATTATATAACAATGGATTAAAATACCGGGGATTATCTCTTAGATAATCCCCTCTCTTTTTATATATTTTAATATTAAAATTGACACACATCTTTTTCATATCTAAACTTAATTTAGATTCATTGTTATTTAACAACTCGGATATCCTCTAATACATTTGAGGATAAAACATAATTAAATAAGGGTTTTTAGGAGCTAAAATAATGTCTAAAAAGAAATCTAAAAAGAAAAAATCCAAAAAAAAGGGAAAGATCCAAATTATAAAAGAGGTATCTAAGAAAGAAGAAAAAAGAAATTTAGAAAAATTTAAAGGATGGGTTCAAAGGCTTTACAAGATATATAAAAAAAGTATATTTGTTTTATCTATTACTTTGTTTGTAATATTTGTAACCGGATATATTTGTTACAAAATATACTATGGTGACAATAATAATTATATCCCTGTGGATAAACATATAGTACAACTTGATTCTGATAGTTGGATTAAATATGAACCTGAAGGTAATATATGTAAAAATATTGAGAAAGTATTGAAAAATCGTATCCCTTTTTTACCCAGGAAAAGATTGAAACTATATAACCAAATATACGGGTTTATTTATAAAACAAACGGTATCGATTATATCGACTATGAAAATAGTGAAAACCAAATTATCACAAAAAAACTTAAAGATATTAAAGAGCTTAAAGATAAACCTCTACGTTATATAGATTCGTATCCAAAAATTATTTTAGACCAAGATTTAGGAGTATTTAAATACAAGAAACATGATTTTTACGATATACAACTCGAAGAAACCGGGATAACTGAAACTATAGATATAATACAAAAATCTAGAGGTAAGAGTAGTATCTCATATTCTGATAAAATAAATAGTGGTGCATCTTATTCCTATATAAAGATATTTAGAGCTAAAGGCAACCCTTTATCAGCAAAATATACCTTATATATAAAAGAGCTAATTATGGATAGAGGATATAACGGGATAATTAATTTAGATTTATGGGGTCTACCAAAAAAATTCTATACTCTTGATAGATTTAAAACTGAAAAAAGATATAGCGCAAAACTTAACTTAGGAGATAAATTTACTAAAAAAGGGTTTATCCTAATCGGGCAAACTAAAAACATCGCTAAGGGATCTAATACAAAAGAGATACAAAATGCTATTTTTGGTATGGAATTTATAGGACCAAAATATATCTCTAGTAATAATAAAACTAAGAACCGGTTCCCTGTCGAAGATAAACCTTTTCATATTACTAATCTCGCTAATTTAAAAACAGATGCGATCTGGGATCCTTCAAATGATCCAAGGTTTAAAGCTACTAGAAATAATAAAAAATGGCAAAGAAAGATCGATAATGAGATTAATGTTGATAAAGAGCTAGGTAAAAACTCTGATAAAAAAAACACAAATGACATGATGCCTGATCTTAATGGGGTAGAATATATTGAGAATGTAGGACAAATTGAACTTACTCTAAATAAAAAGTATTTTCAATATAATATCCTTAAGTATTATTATTCACCTCAGTTACAAAAATCCCCTTCTTTCAAGTTAAAAATGGGAGAAGATGATCCGACAAAACAAGCCGAAGGTAAACTAGCAAACTCTGTAGAAATAGAGTTTGAGGGTGTATATATCAGCAAGAAAGATTTAAACGATAAAAACATAAAAAAAGAAAATATAATTTTACATGCAAAAACTAATAAGGATGAACAACTTGGCGTGTTATATAAATTCCATACAGATTTATCCAATACAGAAGATAATACCATCTATTTTTATCTTTCTAAAGACAGATACCGTTTCGGTGTTTTCAAGACTAATACCCTATATTTTGGTGAGACCAAAACAACATCAAAATTTTTCGAAGTGAAATTTAAAAGACCTTAACTCTTTTTTAACAATGAATTTAATAAAGGAGATTATCAAGTAATCTCCTTGTTTTGCATAAGAAAATTTTTATTAAAATTGACATACTTTAATTACCTATTTATAATTAATCTGAATTCATTGTTATTTAACAAGTCGGATATCCTCTAACAAAACTAGAGGATAGAACCTAAAGAAATGGTTTTGTTAGGAGTTATAAAATGTATAAAAAGATATTGGGTTTTAGCATTATAATAACATGTATCTTTTTTTCAATATCTTGCAGTAGGACTAAACCACATGTAAAAAAACATGTGATTCAACTTGATACAGATACATGGATTAAGTATGAGCATAATGAGGAAACTGCAAAAATTCCAAATATTGAAAAAGCGTTAAAGAATAAAATTCCTTTTATACCTCGTGAAAAATTAATTAGATATAATCAATCAAACGGTTTTATCTATAAAAAAGATGGTGAATATTATATTGATTATATTGATCCGAAAGGTAGTGGCAATATAATAACAAAAAGCTTACAAGATGCAAAAAATCTTAAAGAAGATAATGAGAAACCTCTTAGATATATAAAAGGGCATTCACAAATCATAATAAATAAAGATATAGGTAAATTTAAATATGATACACACGATTTTTATGATTTAAAACTTGAAAGAGGTGCAGTAACTGAAACTATTGATATCCTTCTAAAATCTGATGGATCAAGCAATTTTAGTTTTTTAACTCTATTAGATGGTGGTGCATCTTATTCCTCTATTTATGTATTTAAAGCTAGTGGTAACCCATATTTAACAAATTATACCATATACTTAAAAGAACTTATTGCTGATAGGGGATATAAAGGTATTCTTGATCTTGATTTTTGGGGGTTACCTAAAAAGTTTTATACGCTTGATAACTTTCAAATCGCTAAAGGTTATAAAACGAATTTGAATGTTCAAGGCAAATTTGCTGAAAAAGGGTTTGTTTTAGCTGGTGAAACAAAAAGTGTCGCTAGCGGGGATATTAAAGAAGAAGCCAAAAACTCAATTTTTGGTATAGGATTTATCGGACCTAGAACAAATCAGGATAATACAGATAACCGTTTCCCAACAGAAGAAAAACCTTTTTGTGTTACGGAACTTGCTAATTTAGAAAAAGATGTAATGTGGCATCCTAAAAATGATAAACAATATATCTCTACTAATAACCCTAAAATATGGCGCAAAAAAGATAGTAAAGATATAGGATTTGTTGAACTTGTTGGATCAGTAAAACTTACATTGAATAAAAAGTATTATGATTTTAATATTTTCAAATATTCTTATCTTAAACGATTACAACAATCTCCTTCTTTTAAGTTAAAATACAAAGCGGATGATGGCAGAACAGTTCAACAAGAGGACTCTATAGAAATAGTTTTTCAAGGGGTAAGAATAAGCAAAAAAGCTATAAAAAAAGATTCTAAAGAAGTACTATTTCAATATCACTCAGATTTATCTAAAACAATCGCTAACGCTATTTTTTTCTATCTTTCAGCTGATAGAAAAGAATTTGGTGTATTTAAAATCAATACTGAATATTTCGACGAGAACAATCCTACTTCTGGGTTCTTCAAAATAAAATTTGAAAGACCTAAAAAAAAATAGATTTTCTTAAAAACAATGGATTAAAAGTAAAAGGAGATTACGTTGTAATCTCCTTATTTTTTATATTTTTTGGTACCTACTATTTTGGATCTCTCTCAATGAATAAATGAGATACAGCATGTTTTTTTGTATGTTGGAAATCTCCACGCATAGGTGTATTACCAGGGAGTTTATAATCTTTTTTAACTAAAAACAGATGTATTTCTTCCGCTTTTGTATCACTACCCCCAGTAGTAACACTACATGAGAATCCTCCATCTAGATCTATATCCAATATTGATCCCTTATAAGGTTTAATCCAGTATCCGGCACCAGGCACATATATATAAATTACAATTCTATAGTCCTTAGGCTGTATATGATATACTTTACCTTTCAACCGTTCTGTTGTCCCATATTCCGGAGGATTAGGAACAACTATTTTTGGATCTCCAGGTCCTCCTATAAGGTTATTTGCACTCCAATTATCAGGGACAGTCTCACCTAAGAACACCTTTCCCATCCCCGGTTTTAAGTTCCCAGAAGAATCAAAATTACCCCAATGAGGTCCTACTGTAGCCTCTTTTTTCCATTTTTCATCAAACGCACTAAAGTAGTAGTACTCAATATTTAAAGCTCTTGCCCATGAAACGAAATTGATGAAATATTTTGTTGCGTTTGCTAAAGATGGTACCGCTTTACCTATAGGGGATCCAGCACTAGGCCAACCTGATTCTGAAACTACTACTTTTTTACCCTGTGAATTCTTTAATAATTTTTCGTATTCGTTATTCAAAGACCACATAGCTATATCCAAAGATTTTGCTTCCCAAAAAGGATACATATTAGCATATATAACATCTACTGCTGAAACTAATTCAGGATACTTATTATAGTTAGAATATACGTCTACAGTAGTTACAGGCACATTTAAAGGTTTCGCTACTTTTTTGACTTTATTTATATACTCTATAAGTTTTGTAACAGTTGTATCATTACGTAATAAGACTTCGTTCCCTACAGCTGCTACATCTACATAACCTTCTTTAATAGCTTTTATAAGACCTTCTATCTCTTCTTCATTAGTTTTTAAATCCCCATCTATCCATGCACCAGCTACTACTTTTAATCCTCTTTTTTTAGCTAGTCTAGGGATATCTTCTAAACCATGAGTCATAGAGAATGTACGTATTTTATCTGTGTATGGGGTTATAATATCTAATCTTTCTTCTATCTGCTCCTCACTTATTTCGATACATTTATTTGGATCTTGACCATCTTTGTAAGGGCTAAAATTGTATCCTACTTTATATTTTATACTATTTGTTACTAATCCTTTTATTTCCGTATTAATTTGAAAAGAACCAAACGCCGACGAGAATATCGAAAATACTGCAACAAAAATAACTAAGCCACAAATTTTCATGTTTGCTTTTTTCATAAATAATTATTAAGAAATAATGTCTTTATGTTAAAAAAATAAATTTTTATTATCAATAAAAAAATTATTTCTTTTTTCAAAAAGACCGTAGAGATTTTATTTCTACGGTCTTTAAAAAAACTCTATCCCATCAACTAATATATTATCCAATTATCAAATTGTGTTTTGGAGTAATAACCAGCTAACCCTATTTTCCCTTCTTCTATTGGAGCATCCAGATCTGTGTATTCTATCATCCAATCTGTTGGTTCCTCTTCACCGTTATCCCATACTTTAAACCGTATTGTATTACCTCTAAACTGTAAATGCGTAACATATTTTGAGTATCTTTTTATATAAAGATCAGGCACCTCGATTTCACACAGTTTTTCCCAGCTATCGTTATCTACTTTGTATAAATATACTTTATTTTGTGTTGCTATAGCAGCATAAAACTTGTTCCCATTTATCCTACCTACCACACCTATATATCCCTGGGGTGAATAATCACTTAAAAAATCTATATCAAGCTCCTGATCATAATCACTATAATTGCCTGTACCTAATAAACTACGTACTGTCCAAAACTGATTAGTAAACTCTAGCTTACCTGTTTCTGGTATAAGTACAGGATCATTACTCCACCCACCTTGTTCAAGGATCGTTTCAAAACTACTTTTATCATCAATAAAATAATCTTCATACACTATATCTTTAGCAAGCTCAGGATAACTATACACCTCTAAATTATCAAATTGTACTTTAGACGCATTAGCAGCTAAACCTAAATACCCATACATTACCGGATTGTCTGTGTCTCTGTATTCTATATCCCATGTATCAGATACTTGTGTATCTGCATCCCTCATAGAACAACTTATTTTATTACCATCAAATTCTAATTCAGTTTTATAATCATTATATCTTCTAACAAAAAACTCGTCTTCGTTTTTAGTTGTTTCAGTAAGAAGGCTCTTTTCTCCGTCAATAACTTTGTATAAATGTACTCTGTTCAAAGAGCCTGAACACATATAATAATTTTTTGTATCGGGATCTATCCTACCAACTGATACTATTTCCACCGGTATATCATCAGGTGTATACCCACTTAATAAATTTATATCAAGCGATTGTCTATAATTAGATAATCGCTTATCATTTTGGTTAATTGATCTAACAGCTAATTTCTCTTCAATAAAAGTAAGTTTACCGTCTTCTATTGTTGGTTCTTCATCCCATGTCCCTTCAATAAATACATCAAATAATTGACTTTTTAGTGTTGTAAAAAAATCTTCATAGATTTTTTCTTCACACCCAACACATTTATTATTATAAAGAGTGATATCACTATCTGTAATAATTATAGGTTGATATACAATATCACTAAAAATATTATTAGTTATCTCTCCTTGCCCTTGTTCAACATATATCCCATAATCGGAATAACTAAAATCAGAATTATTAATATAAACTTTACCTCCAAGGATTTTCATTAAACTATCTTTCTCTCCTACCACTGAATTATCATCAACCCCATATTTTAATACGGCATTATCCATATATACCACTCCTCCTTCTTGTACTTCTATACCGCCCCAGTCACCCAAAGCAGGCGTATCCGGTTGACCATCAGTATCACCTCCATATATATCATCTTTATACGATGTAAATATTACTGGCTCATTATATGTACCATTAACATTCAATACCCCCTTATTTATTAAACGCGGATCATTTGAGCTTGATGTTTTAACTATAACACCAGGATGTATAGTAAGAGTACTTGTTGTAGGTATTGCTAACCCTAAATCGTATACCATATGATCAGTTTTATATATATGTGTCTCCTCATCATCCTTTATTTCACTTATAAATATAACATTATTTTTATCTCCTACAGATTTATTACCGTAAAGGGTTGGAGTAGAATAAGCTAATGTTATCGGATATCTCCTATGAATAAAAGACCCTACATCCTCAAAAGTATTATTAGTTATCTCACCTGTTGTACCAGTTTCAACTATAGCAAAAGAAAGATCGTTTTTAAAAACATTATTATTAATAGATACATCAGATGTTTCTGTTCGGATACACTCATAGATTAAATCTTTAAAAGTATTATTAGATATATTACTTTCTAGACTATCTTCTATATAGATACCTATCTCTAAAGACTCAAATACATTATCCGATATATCAAGTTTACCTCCATAAGTTTTTATAACCCCATTATCATATACCCCAGACCATGAAGCATCACCTCCCCCATATTTAAAAATCGAATTTTTTATTTCTGCATACCCGCCTTCATACACTACTATCCCTTCATAATCACCCTCTTTAGGATCAATCTCCGTTTCCGGCCCGTAATAACTTTTATCATTGATAGATGTAAATATCGCTCCATCAGCATATAGTTCCCCATTAACTTGTATATCACTCCACTCTTTAAATTTAACTATTGTTCCTGGATCTATCGTTAAAATATTATTTTCACTTAATATTGCATGTTCATTTATTACATAAACCGTATCGTTTGTCCATGTTTGTGTCTCCAAACTACCACTAATTTCTACTATTTCTTTTAAATCACTATCACAAGAACCCACTCCTTCCCATACATTACTAACGGAATCAACTTGACTGCATTTATATAATACATAATCCTCACATTTTTCTTCACCTATATTTAAACATTCTTCAAAATACGGTAACGCATCTAGTGTTAAGGTTTTTCCATCAACTATTTTATCTTTTAAATGATCATTTATTACAGCATATCCAAAAAGTCTATCTTTTAAATCAAGAACTGATAGATTCTCATCAACCATTATAAGACCTGCTAACGTAGATATATACGGCGCAGAAAAAGATGTACCAGATATCTCTTGCTCATAAATATCATCCTTACCATTGATTGCATTTAATGTTATTTGTGAGATAAGACATTGACCTGATTGATCTATATTTTCATATTGGAACCTAAATTGAAAACCATTATAAAAAAAATCTGATTCTGTAATACCATCATAAATATCATCAACACTTAAATCCAAAAAGAATCTATAATCAGGAGCAACAGAAAAATTAGGATCCCATCCCATATCATCTAATTTAGATTTATTTATAGTATCCATAGTAATCCATTCACCATTTTTATTTTTTAACTGTAAAACTATAGATTGATTTTCTGATGTACAATACACCCCATAATCAATAATTAACCCATCATAATCAGTAGTATCCAAACTTTCCTTAAGAGTTATTCTAGGATTATAAAGGACCGGCTCACCATCAATTTCTTTTGCAAAACTTAAACCAAATCTTATAAATCCATCAATTTGTTCTATTTCCCAATATTCCATACTTTCAGAAGAAAACTTTGATAAACTATCTTCATCAGATATCGGATTTATATCATCTCCTTTTTGGAAATCTTCATTAAAGATATTTTCTTTTTCTACATTTACAGTTTTTACATAATTACCTGACGCAGCTATATCAACAGTTTTGTTACCATAATCCGACCATCCGGTTAAATTATCTTTATCTTCAAGAGCTGCTACACAAATAATATTTCCTTCTCTCTCTTCTATATCCCCATCATGATCAAAATCTTCCTCAAAAATAATATCACAAGGATATACATTATTTTCTTCATGATTATTAGATTCACCGGTTGACCATCCATTTATTTCTGTTCCATTCCCTGCACTTACAATAAATAATACATCTTGTGATTCTTCTTTTTTCATAACTTCTATAGTTTTTAAAAAATGTTCTTGATCCCCTGTAAAACTCATGTTTATTATATCAGCACCCTTATCTATTGCATACTCAATAGCATCAGCTGTCCTTTGATCAACATCTACTTGTTGCCTTCCAATATTTGTTTTTAATACCATTATTTTCACTTTACCTGATATTTGAGTATACTGAGGTAATACTTTAGTCAAAAGAGACCGTATTGTACCTGCAACTGCTGTACCATGACCATAAGAATCTATTGGATATTTGTCTTCATCATTAAAATTTTCTGCATCTATAATATAATTCCCCATATCAACATTGTCTTTAACTATCCCTGTATCTATAACAGCTATAACTACTAAATCGTCCTGGTTTAGTGTTTGTGCATGTATTATTTTCGTACATATTCCGATAAATAGGATACATAATAGGACCGATAATGTTTTTAATTTTTTTGTCATAAGATAACTTTTAAAAAATATATATTGATAATAATTTTTTTATAAAAAGAAATCAGCACCTATTTTAAACTTAAAGTTTAAAATTAGTATTGATATTTTTATTTTCTAAAACTTATACATAAAAAAAACAGTATCAAAAACTCATCTTATTATTCAGATAATATTACAACACAAACTAATCACATAAATATTACTATCCCCATAATAACCATAATAATACCGGCTATTAAATGAAGTATTTTCAAGTTCCTTTGTCTTTTTTCTTCCGCTTTCTTTATATTCATCCCCAAATAAGTACCAACTGTAATACCTATCATAGGTAAAACAAAAATTATATTATAAACTAATAAAAGTATAACTGCTGTGAGATAAGTCTCTTTTTGTCCTAACATACTAATAATCACAATATAAGGCCCGCTTGTACAAGGCAATAAAAACAAACTTACTACAAACCCAATCAAAAAAGCGCCTATAGGTCCTGTAACAGAACGTATAAATTCTTTCATATTCGATCTCCATGATATTGGGACCTCCATTAAAACCCCTTTCCCATACCAAAAAAAATCTTTTAAATTGAGTAATCCAAGCAAAATCGCTACACACCCAATAATTTTTGTAAATATAACAGAAAACTCTATGCTAGCTATGACCGAATACAACCCTAACCCCATCAAAAAATATGAAATAAATATAGATATAGAAAAAGCTATACCAGAGAAAAGAGCTCTTCTTCTTTCTCCTGAAGCAAGTATCGTTGTCATCAAGATCAATAACACCGCAAACGCACAAGGGTTTATCGCATCTACAATAGCAGCACCTATAAGTAATGGTATTGTTAATTTACCAGATATACCTGCCTCATTATTTGAAGAAGCATCAGCCCCATTTTTTCCCTTAATATTTTTAAAATAATCGATTATCCTACCCGCACCTGAGTAATACCTATCATTAGATATCATCATAGGTACACCACGCTCATACATAGATATCCCATATTTATCACAGATCATATTAAATTCTTTAGCATTATCACTGTTTTGATATATCTCTTTTTGTTCTATATTTATATTATTCTCCTCTAAATATTTTATTACTTTAGCACAATGCCCACACCCTTTACCATAAAACAATATCTCTTCATTGTTTTGGCTAGCTAAAACTATATTAAAACAAAAGATTATAGCTAGAGAAAAACTAAAAATGATTCTTTTCATATACGTATTATTAAATATAATGTATGTAAAAAATAGTTTAACAAAAAACATATTTTTTACACCAATAGTGAGTTTATACTCAGAACAAACAAAATACAAATAAAAATAAAATGAATTTACTTCTCTTTTATCCATTATTTACTATATGTACTAAAAACCGTCTCAAAAATCTTATTTTCTTTAATCACCATCTGCCTGACCAAAACAAACTTTGGTGATAGAAATTTTAGATTCTTAAATAAGGTTAACTATAACATTATATGAAACCCTTTTCTTAAGTAACCTGTTATCAAACACTATCAACAAAAAACTGTTTTTAGTATTCATTTAAGATAAGCTAAAAATACAATTATCATTTTAAAGATAAATTTTATAACGATAATAATATACTTATATACTATAAATAGATATTTAAAATCATAGGATTATTAGGAGTAGAAAGATGCTTTATCGATGTCATTTTTGTGGATATATATATGAAATATCTGAACTATCTTTAGATTTAGAGTTTTGTCCTAATTGTAAGTTATTGCCTAACAAAAATGTTGTTACTATACCTGCAACAATAAATTATATTAGAAATTTACTAAAAAAACTTATTATAGGATTTTTTATATTTTTATTCCTCATTATTACCCCAAATATTAATCAAATTATACTTGATTATAAACAAATTGATAGAACAGGTATAATACATACTATCGTTATCGGGATAATTGGTGTTACTATTATGTTTTTTGCTGATATAATAAAAATATATATAAAAAGCTATAACCATATCCCTATAGTTACAATATACCTAACATGTTTACTATTCTTTGGTTCAATAACCTCATATATAGTATATTTCTTTGATCCAAAAGAAAAAGATAATTTACTATTATTTCTTGGATTAACTTTATATTTCATCATATTCTGGTTGGAACAATTAATAATTTTATGGTTACTTATAAAAAAATGTAATAAATAAAAATATCAAAAAAAGGTAAAAAATTATGGTCACTTTATTTTTAAAAAAAGGATTCTAAATCAAATAAAACATAATAATACAATAGAATCACTAGATCTTTCAAATCAAACTTTATTAATAGATGAATATATAACTAATGAAAGCATTAAGAAGTTATATAAAATAGAATCCCTAGAATATCTGAATATAACAGTTATCCTAATATATCAAAAACAGTAAAAGAATCAATATAAACACGATTAAAAGTTGTTTATTGAGTACCAAGTTTTTTCTATGTTGTAAACCATCTATAAATTATATAGATGGTTTTTTTTGACTTTTTATATATTTTTTATATTATTATAACATAACAGTTTTTTTACTAAAATGATAAGAACCACACTAGAACAGCTTGGACTTACTGAGTCGGAAGTGAAAATATATCTAACAATCCTTGCCTTAAAACAAGTCCCCGGTAGTATAATCGCAAAAAAATGTGGTTTAAAACGATCTAATACTTATTTCATCCTTGATAAGATGATAAAAAAAGGGTATATCACTTGTATAACAAAAAAAAACCTAAAACATTTTTCTGCTATCGATCCTGATATCTTGCTTGATAAATTCAAAACGAAAGCCAGTATCTTACAACACAATGTAAACAACCTAGAAAAATTTTTACCTATACTACGTAACCTTAAAGGAGAAACAAAAGGCGTAAATGTTGAATTTTTTGAGGGGCTAGAAGGTATTAAGTCTATGCTTTATGATATCATCAAATCTAATACACCTCAGTTATGTATACTAAAATACGATATATGTCCTAAAGTCTTATCGTTTTTAGAAAACGAATATACTCCTGAAAGACGTAAACAAAAAAACGCTACCTCGAAAATTATTGCTTTACAAGAAGAAAAACATAATCAATACATAGAAAATAACTTCAATAAAACACAAATAGAACAAAGATTTTTATCAAAAAAATATCTCAATTTAGATGTTTCCGTACAAATATATAATAACAAAGTATCTTTATTTAACATCTCTAACACAAATAATTTATACGGGATCAGGATAGAAAGCAAAACTGTTGCTAATACTTTTAAATCTGTCTTTGCTCTTCTCTGGGAATTAGCTAAAGTTTAGAATATTTTTAACTACTTTAGGTTTAGTAAAAAGATACTGTATAGTCTCAGTTTTATTATGCTTATTTTTTTTACAATTTGCTCCGTTTACTATATATCCTTCAGAAAACATTATTTCTTGTACTATATAATAAACAAACTTGTTGATAAGTTGTATCCCACCTGTTATGGGATATTCATTCTCTCCTAATCTATCTTTATGTGGTACTTCTAATACCATTCTTTTTGTTAGATATTTTTTTAAATAATTTCTCGCATCTTTACAAAACCGCATACTTTCTTCTGATTCCTTATATGGATAATGTAATAAAATATCTTTAGGTATCATTGAGGCTCTTTCAAATAATTCTTTAGGTATTACTATTTCCGGTTCATCACCAAGGATTTTCTCTCCTAATCGAGGTAACCTATCTTTATTTAAATCCATATTCTTTAGTATCTCATTAATATCCCATACTAGATAATATCTATCTGCTCTTAGCTCAGAGCCGTCTGCATTAGGGCGCGCTAACATTGAATACGATTTAGCGCCATAAGTATTTATATACAAATTATTCTGATCATCATATAAGTCAACGTTTACTACAAAATACTTTATTCTTTCTTTTTTAAACATTTCTGCTTGTCTTAATAAAAAAGCTGTGGCGATACCACTCTTTTGTAACCTTTTAGAAACAGCTAATAGGTTACCAAAAACCGTATTGTTAGAATTCATACCTTTTAATGTCGGGAATCTATCGAAATCTGATATATTTTTCAGTAGTGATGCTAAAAGAATAACATCAGGATTATCTTTGGGCCTATAAGTTAAAATATCATTTAGTTTACCTATTTTTTTATTCGATTCTCTTGCTTTCAAATGTCCTATATCCTCTAATAACTGTCTTATACTTATTTTATTACCCTCAGTTAGATCAAACACATCATCTAGTATCTCTTTTGCAATTTCTACCTCTTTTACTGTGGAAATAGACATTATTTCCAAACTCTCATAAAATAATCTAGCTTTACTCACATATCCTTTTTTAAACACTTCTTTATTAGTATCAGCGAACGAAGAGAACCAAAACTCTGCTGTATTACAAAATCTATCTCTTATAAAATCTGATAAATTATTCAATCTTATTCTCATATTATCTAGGACTATATCAGAGTTTAGCGGTTTTGAGACTTCATTATCCTTTATATCTTGTTTTTTCAATCCTACAAGATCACTTAAGAGCTTTAACTCTCCGGTCTTGCCGTCTTTACCTATAATTCTCTCAATCACTTCCATACACTCTCTATAAAACCTCATCTTCCCCTCAAAACTATTATCTATATTATTTGTATCACCTTCTATCTCTTTTTTAACCTCTTGCCCGAACCAACAACTCAAAAAACTTTCTTTAGTTAAACTAAAATTATTCTTTTTTAGCCAACCATAAACAGATTGTGTTTCTATATCTGTTTGACACTCGAACCAAGCAAGAAGATTTTTTGGAAAATCTTGCATGATAAAATCTCTATCTAAAAAATTGATGGTCGCATCATCTATATCTTTATCAGTTAATCTAGCAACATATTTTTTTAAATATTTTATACAAGATAATACACTTTTTTGAATCTTAAATAAAAGTTTCTCTGTTTTTACTGAATGATACATATACGAAAAAGGTAAAAATGCATTTAATACAAATTTACCTTTATCATTTACCGCTAATCCATCACTAAACAAACCTGTATCAGGGTATTTGGTATTAGATAAAATATCTACATATTTTTCTACTACCTCATATAAGGTATCACTGAATCTTGTATTGATTAAAAATACTAAACTTGTATTTATAGCAGCTAAAGAAGACATATCTAACTCGTGAATATATCTCTCCATTTTATTATGTGTATCAGAACAACCTTCCACAAAATCCATTATATCAAGATGAAAATAAAAAGTGTTTAATATTTTGTTTAAGAAATTACCTTTATTGAATCGTTGGAAACCAGTATAAGCGTCCTCAAACACAGTTGTAATAGTATTGATCAATGATACCGGTTTATGATTGTTTATGTCACAAACAGCTTTATACTGGTCAAGATACCCCTCTAAGATACCAAGCAGCTCTGTGTCCTGGGACCTGTAATAAGATATAACTAAAATAAATATCCTAACAGATATCTCAATATTTTTATTTTTTAAAATATCTTTTACCCATTCATAAACTCTCTCTTGAGGTATATATTTGATACAAGCGATAACCATAAGCAAATTTTTCCTGTTCCCTTTATCATCATGTAGCAAGGTCTCTTTTATAATATACTCTAGATTAGATAAAGTATTTTTATTCAAAGGATAAAATATTTTCTGTATAGTTAAATTAAAATTAGCTACCCCCTCGATCTTTCCTATATCTATTTGGGGTTTTAGCGTCTCAAAAATCTCTTCTGGGCTTAAATTATTTAAGACTCCCATAAAATTATATTTATTAGCTAAATAAATAATACCTTTCTTATCAATGTTGCTTTCATCCCAAAGCGGATAATGTATACTTTCAGCGCCGCTATGTTCGATCTCAAACTCATTCCCAAGGATCTCAGTATCAAGGATCTCAATATACGGTTCAAAATATTTGTATACAGTTTTTTTAAACCTCTTACACTCTAGAAGAGTTTTATATAAAGTCGCGATACATAGCTCTGACGCAAATATATTACCACCGAAATTATCTATATCTCTGTAATCTATACCAGTATTAATATCTATATAAAATAACAACCGTTTTATGAGAACCTCAAACCGTGCTTCATTAACCCCCTCCATATTAATATATATCTTCAGAACCTCTTGAAACGCGTTACTATTAAATTTCTCTAAATCCTTTTCTCTTAACCTAAATATCTCCATCTCGCCTTTGCCATAAACCTGATTCTCTTCATCAGAAATTTCCAAATCATTAAGTGCTATCTTCTTAAAAGGTATAATTTGTTCTTCATCCATTCGATACAAATGTTTAGCCAAAAAATAATGGAGTATACAAAGATGAGACGATTCATATACACCATTCTCTTTCATATATATGAAAGAGGATTTCAATATCTCTTCTTCAAGCAAATCGCTCAAATCCTCTCTCTCTTCTTTTTCTTTCCTCTTGAATAACACATAAGAGTTTATACCTGCTTTTAACTCTTTCACACTAATCTCGTTCTGATTTATCTTTTGCCTCTTAAATAATTCATACGCTATAAACCCAAAAACATCTTTATGATCTTTCAAACTTTCAAGCTCACTAAGACATTTATCAAAACATTTTTCATATATTTTTGAGATAGTCCATTCTTCTAAATGCAGTTTTGATGTATCATAACTATTCTCTTCTAAAAACTGTATATACGCTATACAAATATTTATTATCATCCCTGGCGCTTGAGCCAGATCATAGATATCATCACCTTCTTTAGTAACCAACTCTAGTAACGGTCCTATATCTTCTTTATTTATCTCTCTACCTCTACTCTTCAACCCCAATAAATTGTTCTCTACTAATTCTGCCCTTTTCTCTGGCTCATCAGATAAAAACCCATTTAGTTCTATTAATCTGTACCTGTTTTTTGTATCTTTTGTCCCCGTTTCATATAAACTTTTTACATACCCTGGTGTAATAACAAAATCTTTCAATTCATCGGTCCTTCTAGTTGTTACTATAACATTACAGCTCCTACTAAGATCCTGTAAACTCTGTAGTAAAAAGATACGATCTTTTGATTCTTCTATTTCATCTAACGCATCAATAAAAAAATCTATTTTTTTTATATCCTTTGATAACGCATTTCTCTTATTCAATATAAAAGGGACAGCCTCAGTATCTTTCTTAGTAATCTTTTCAAGTAACTCTTTCGCGCCCATAAAAACTGGAACACGCTTAGGCTCTTTAGTTTTATAATTTTCTATATTCGACTTAAGAAAATATTTTAGGTATGTACTTTTACCTGTGTTTATATTCCCACATATAATATATAAACTATTATCACCTATCACCTCCTCTTTTTCTATCCCTCCAAAGACTATATCTTCTAAGGTAATAAAATGAGTAACCTGTATAATTTTTTTGTCTTCCTTTTTGTAAGAAGAATAGCTTAACTTAACAGGAACAAATACATCTAAAATATCCTTTTCATTAAACTTCTTATTAAAATTACTCAGCTTAAGTCTTTCCGTGTTATCTTCATTTATTTGATACTCATCTAGTATACCCATCAAACTCTCTATTGTAATCCGAGGAGTATCTAAAGCAATTACTTGTTCTTTTAAAGGCTCACTCCCTTCTATTAAAGCTTTTATCTCACTACCTCTATTGTTCTGTATCGCATTTATTTGCACACACTCACAAGATACATTTTCGCTATTCTTATTACTATTCTCTTTATCATTATTTCCTTTATTAAATTTTTCTTTACTTTCCATTAAAAAAAAGTTATAAATTTTGTTAGTGTCTCATCGTACAATATAATCCCAATTTTTGCAAGCCATATTACAATTATGTTTCTTTGTAATTTGGGTATTTATTCATAGTATATAAATTAATAATATCTTTTTCTAAGTGTAAAACACATACAAAGGATCACTCATAAAATTAAATAATTCTTTGATTAACAAGCTAGTCATCGTTTCAGCATCATATGAGTTTATACCTTTTGTCCCTCCTTCAGGTGTATAAAATTGTGATTCTATAACAGACAACTTTTTACCATTTTTATCACTATACATAGATTCTTTACATGCATCATCACCAACTCCTAAACCTACAACCTGTATTTCAGGTATACCATAAACATTCTCTTCTTTTAAGAACAACCTATTATCACACGTAAGAAAAGAGTGCTGCCCACCATCACCATCAGAAATAATAATACCTAATCTCCTTCTATCTGATATCCCTGAAAGAGCTTTAATAGTTAAATTTGCACCAGTAGCATTAGCAAAATTACTCTCACCTATTTTTAAACCTTCTCCTGATAACCTTAGCTCCAAGACCCTCACAAAAAACTCTTCTAATAAACTTTTATGACAAATCGCACCTGAAGATATATCAATAAAAGGTTTTTTAGGTCTAAGATATAAAGCTTCTGAAGCAAACAAAACTATATCTAAAGGCATCTTAAAAAAAGCACATATTTGAGCTATAGCTAACACCAACACTACAGAATGACACAATTTAGAATTATCAGGCCCTATCTCTTGGAAACCAAAAGTACTAATATCATCACAACCTTGATTATCGCATATTACTGTACTATCATCCATGCTACCTGAACAATCTAAACCTATAGCGAAATGACAATTTTTTGATTCTGATTTATTATCAATTCTAAGTATATTATTATACTCTTTAGAAAATATATTATTTTCTACACCAACACCAAGAGTCAAAAGAGTCTCAGTATCAAGAGCAATTAAATCACCTTCATCTAAATTATTCCTTATTCCCCTTTTTTTAAATTCTAATCTCATTTGCTCAAAATCATTCTGGGTCTTTGTTTCTAAACATTTCAAAGACTCAATAATCCTATCAGAATATTTTCTTGCCAAATCTAACGCATTTTCGTATTCCTCCTTATATTTTTCTACCGATAAATCTGAGTATTCCAAAGAGTCTTTTATCTCAATATCTTCTAATTTTTTTTGAACTTGCATATATATCTTTTGAAGTATTTTAAAATCATATTCACCCCCTAAAAACTTCGGTTTTCTATCTTCTAATATTTCTATAGCTTGTTTATTTAACATCTCTAGATAATCCATTGTATTTCTTTTTTTCTCTCTATCCTCTATATTATCTTTATCCTCTCTATCCTCTCTATCCTCTCTATTCTCTCTATTCTCTTTATCCTCTTTATTCCCTTTTTTCTCTCTATCCTCTCTATCCTCTTTATCCTCTTTATCCTCTTTATCCTCTTTATCCTCTTTATCCTCTTTATCCTCTTTATCCTCTTTATCCTCTTTATCCTCTTTATCCTCTTTATTCCCTTTATTCTCTTTATCCTCTTTATCCTCTTTATCCTCTTTATCCTCTTTATCCTCTCTATCCTCTCTATCCTCTCTATCCTCTCTATCCTCTCTATCCTCTCTATCCTCTCTATCCTCTCTATCCTCTCTATCCTCTCTATCCTCTTTATCCTCTTTGTCCTCTTTATCCTCTTTATCCTCTTTAGATTTCTGATCTTTACTAATATTTTTAATATCTTCTTTTACAAGAGAAAGAAACCCCGAAAAAAGAGGATCAGAGATCATAGTCCCAAAAAAACATTCTTGTCTCTCTTTTATAGTTTTTTTGTATGGAGTATATATAGCTTTTAATATTTCAGGCAAACATTCATCAAAAACTTTTTTCACTTGATTATTAAGACCAGGCAAATATTTATTTTTTTCACAGAATATTATTTGTTTCCAATAAAAATTTGCCTGTACCACAAACTGTAAATACAAGTAATCCATATAGTCTTTCTCATCATTATCTAACATTTTCATACCTTTCTTACAAACATTATATATAGCTAACCCAAATTGTTCTTCTTCAAGAAGTATCTGATCAACTCTTAGATCTTCAAAAAAATTTAAATACACATGGAAAATTTCATCATTTAAGTTAAGAGGATATCCATACCCTTCATCTTCTAACTCTTGTAACATTTTTTTTATCCTCTCATCAGTTTCACACATATCAGACATTCTTTTATAATGTGAAAAATCTGAATATATATTATGCCCCACAACTTCATGGGCTATTATCCCTAAAATCTCTAACCCATTATATTGTTGATCTCTCAATGCTTGTTCAGGATAAGATACTATTTCACCACTAGTAGCCCAGAACGCCCCCGGTTGAAGAATAAGCTTTTTGCCTTTAGGTGCAAGTGCAAGATTTATAATATCTTGTAATGTTTTACTAGAAAAAGATGTCGTTTTTAAAGTTTCTAATAAATCATCTAAGTTTTCATTCATTTTAAGTTTATTCATTTCCTTCCATAATTAGTGATATTTTTTTATATATATCAAGATCTATCAGAACCGTTTTAACAGACGATACAATAGATGTCCCTTGGTCAATAATATCAAATACATCTTTCTCTTCTGGCGTCATTTCTGATTCCTGGGGTACTATCTTTGTGTACACATCATTAACTAGCTCCAATAAATCTTTTGGTTCTCTTACTATATCTTGCAAAATATCAGTAGTAACTTTATATTTCTGGAAAAACTCTCTAAATGTTGAATCTAAGTTTTTTCCTAATAACCCTTTCCTAAAGATATTAGATACTTTAACAAGAATTTTTAGTATATTATTCAAAACGTATTCTCTAAAATCATTTATACCAATTTGTTCTGAGTTAAACCGTGGCAGACTAACAATATATGGAGCCACTTTTATAAGTTTTTTCTTTATATCTTTATATCCCTCAAAACAACCCCATAGTACAGGATTCTCATATTGTAATGTTTTCATTAAAATATATACCTCATCATCAGTATCCAAATAATCTACTTTTATTTGTTTTGCAAATCTTGTAACACCTAAAGAAACATTAAGAGGCTTCGTCCCTAAATATAAATTCGGATCAAAAGGGTTTATAGTTGCAACAGCTAAAAAATCATCGTGTCTTTTGATTATCTCATCATTACATAAAACCTGTGAATTTTTATCTAAAAACACATTTAAAAACGCTATATCAGAAGGATACGCCATATTGAGCTCTTTTAATTCAGCAACCCAACCATATTTATATGCCATTAATAATGGTAAAGTCACCTCTATTATTTCACCATCTTTAAGCTGTAATTTCTTTAAGATATTTGACTCTCTTGATCTTTCATTAAACTGCACAGGTATATACCTTAAACCACAATGTAATGCATACGTTTTTACAATAGAACTTTTAGCTGTACCTGAAGGCCCATACAGGAGGACAGAATCTCTAGACGCATGAGCGTTCCCTATCATATCCATAATCCTTTTTTGAGTTTCAACCGGATATTTAAGGTATTTACCTATATCCTCTAGAGATTGAGGTTCAGATATATCATCACCCTCAGAAACTGGTATAATCTCTCTTGTTACTATTCTCTCATAATTATCGTTATCTTCTACTTCAGTATTAACAAAAATATTTCTTATTTTATTAGCGATAATTAAATTTATCGAACTTAATGGCTCTTGTAGTTTACATCTAATATAACCATCATATTCATTTATTTTGCTATTATCTAAAAAACGTATCTCTCCGGTATTTGGATTGATTATAGTATCTCCAACCTGATCTTCAACAAACACATATTGGATAGTTTTTTGTCTATCAGAATTAAGAACATAGTTTTTAGCTGTCGCTTGAGACCTATATTTCACATCACGATAATTTACTCTAAACCCAAAAACAATAAACCCTTTCTTATCTTTAACCTGAAAGCTTATAATTTTTTTCAATCTATCGATATAAGGATTTTCATTTTTTTCTATCGAGTAATCATACAAAATATTATAAGTTTCTTCGACTAATTTATTCCTCTCTATTACGGGGTAATTACTTGTACCCTCATCTTTAGCCTCAAAACTTAAATCACATCGATTTAACCTTGAACAATTTTCTAATAACGAGTTATTTTTCTTACTCCCTATATAATTACTAAACACAAAATGTCCTTTATTATCAGTATAATCTGAATTATTATTAAATTTAACAAAAATAGATCCTTGTTTTTTTCTACTCCTTATACTATCCAGTAAATCCTTTTTAGATAGTAATATCTCATCACCCCCCGGTGGTGAGTCAACGCATTTCTCAAATTTGCTCAAATACTCTGTATCATCTCTTACACTCTGTATTTGATGGTTAAATCTTATTAATAAATTAGTAGAAACACATTTATTCACTATCGCAATAATCTTTTGTTTACCACGATCATTTTTAATAAGATCAAAATTAAAACGCATATTTATCAAATCAGAGAAATTACTTATATCCTGTGTATCAGCCATCTCCAAAATATCTACTAAAGCTTTCAAAGAGAACACATCTGCAAACCTGACCATATCATGCATTAAAGTTAAATCTAACCCTTTCCTTGACGTTTCTATTGAAAGTGAGGTAATATCTTCACGTATTTTCTTATACAACTCAGTTACTCCCAAAATTTCACGCTCTTTTATCCTTGGATAATAGTTTAATCCTCTTATACTTTTAATATCCATAATACGTTTAAAATACAATTGAGTAGCAGTATCACTTTCTTCTTCCAACGGTAGATAACCAATTCCTATTTCACCTCCTGCTCTACGTAAAACAGCATCACTGAATTTCTTTGTACCTAAATAATTTTTATTACCTGTAAAAACAAGAAAGAAATTTTTATTTGTTTTTACTCTTCTCCCGTTAGGTAATAAAACGCACCCATCATCTATCATTTGCGCTATAGATAACTGAACATCCCCCTCAAGATTATTAGCTTCATCCAAAAGGTATATCCCACCATTTTGAGCAGCTTTTATTAGCTTCCCCGGAACAGTCACAGCCGCTTTATTCTTCCCTGTTTTTATCCTTACCGATTCAGTAAAAGCCTGAAAAGTTTTTTCTTCTGTTGCTCCTTCTTGGTATAACGGTAACCTTAAATGATAAGCTAAAGTTTTTATCATAGAGGTTTTCGCTACACCTGTTGGTCCTACAACAACTGCGATCCTTCTTCTCATTAATCTTTTATGGATCAACAAAATATTTTTTTCAGTAGTTTCTGACACATAGGCTAAGATTTGGTTTATAGATGGGATATTCTTTTTATCAGGATAAGATGTATTCAATACATTAAAAAGGACATTATTATCTATATCCTGTATATCTATAGCTCTTTTAAGTTGTTCAACTTTATCTACTTCGAAAAATGTATCCATTATTCTTTCTCTCATATTGATACAAACTTCTGATATATCATTAATTTCGCTAAACATAATTTCATCGTGCTCATCTTCAAAAAAATCCGGACTATATTTCTTTAGCTTTTCAACTAAACCATCATGTATTTGATCCATCCTGAGGTTATCGGTGCATTCTAACATCTTAGCTTTATTAATAGTATCGTTCATAAAAAATCGTTAATTATTTTCTATCTCAATACTAATTGAAGATACAAAAATAATTAATTTATGGATTACATATCAATATCAAGTTTCGGCTTTAAAAAAGAGACTTCTAATACTTAAAAACTTGTTGTCAAAACTATTTAACACAAAAAAAAGGTTCTCAATAATATCTATATATATCGAGATATATCGAGAACCATAAGATGCCTATTTCTTCCCTCTAATTAACTTAAAGAAATCAGCTACGGAATAAAAAGAAGTTTTTGTTGAGACCAGATCCTCTTTCTCTTTAAACCCTGATATATTATCACCTATATAAACCACGAACTTTATTTTCCCATAGAAATTTTCTGGTGCTAGATAGAAATATCTAACACGAAATTTTTCTCCAGTTACAGACTTAAATACTTTTACAATACTTTTTTTCGGATAAATAACTATCCCATTCTCCATGACAGCTATATCCCAGCCCCATATTTTCTTTATTTTTTCGATATACCCTAATCTCTTTCTTTCCAACCCCACAATAAGAGTTTGTTTACCATATTTCTCTGGAGACAACGAAATATGAGCTAATCTTGATCTAAAAATACAACCAGATAAAAATGGGATTATTAATATAAAAAGGATATTTTTTTTCACTTCTTTCCCCTTAACCTATGTTTTTAAACGGCATTTTTTATATATTAGTCATTTCATATAAAAACACAATACTAATTTGACTAAGATAGTTACGAGAATCATGTTGACAAACACTAACAACAGTTTTGTTAACCGGCATTTTTGTTTATTTGATCAAATTCTATAGTTTTTATTTCGAACCGTTTTTTTTATTTATAAGGATACTAAAGATAAAATAAAGATAGATCTTTTAAATTATAGTAATTAAATTTTTGAGGGAAGAGGAAATGAAACGCATTATATCAAAAAAATTTTTAAAATTATTTTTTTCGATTACAGGGATAGTTATAACAGTTATTTTATTGCCTTTGCTAATCTATATTTTCATCGAACCATTAGTTGATCCGATACGAGATAAAGTAAAGAAAAAGGCTTTTAAATGCGAGACAAGCCTACCAACAAAGAGTATTGAATCAGATAAAAGGATATACCATGAAAAAGATATTAGGGACTTAATCAAATCAGAAAAAGATTTATCTAAACTGATTAAAACTTTACTAAAGATTAAAGATCTAAATATAATAAAAGATAATATTAATAAAGTAATAAAAACAGAAAAAGAGATATCTAATTATCTTAAAAAACGATCAAAACAGATCTTCAAAAAATTATTTGTAAAGAAACAGTATAACACGCTATATAGGTTAATAAATCTCAATATTTTTAAAAACTATCCTGAAGGCTTATATTACATGGGGAAACTACATTATGAAGGTTTAGGTATTACAAAAAACAAAGAAAAAGGTATCGAGTACTATAAACTAGCTAGCACTCTTAATCATCCTGAATCAACTTATATCCTTGCAAAGATCTATGAACCAATAAGTTATAAAACCTATAAAGAATACCTAGAAAAAGCATCAAAACTTAAGCATCCTATAGCCTTGTATAAAACAGGTATATATACCGACAATAAAATTTTGTTAGAAGAATCAGCTAAGCTTAAATACCCCGAAGCTATATTTTATTTAGGTACAAGATATTATGACGGTTCTAAATCATTAGGTATAAAAAAGGATAGATTTAAATCTATTAAACTATTAACGGAAGGTAGTAGTCTAAACCATTTAGAATCTATAAGGCGCCTAGCAAAAATATACTATTTCAAATTAAGAAATTATAGATACCAAAAAAATACGAAAAAGACTTTACTAGAAACTGAAAAATTATATGAGAAACTACTAAAGATATCTTTAAGAGAGAAAAAACCAGTTCACTATACCATTAATAGACTATTATTTCTATATGATATACATCTAAAAAGGAATATAAGTACTCCTGAATTGATGCTATATAAAACGATAGAAAAAGACACATCTAATACCTATCCAAAAAAATTATACAAATTATTGCTGATCGGCAATAAGCAGAACCATGCTCCATGTATATATGAATTAGCATCTATATACAAGTTAGGTGATACTTCTATAGGTATTAAAAAGGATTTAACAAAAGCGATAAATCTATACAAAAAAGCTGTGAAATTAAACCATATCGAATCGATACTTTCGCTAGCGAAAATATATGAAAAAACTAATCAGTCTGAATCTGTTAAACTATACATAAAAGGCTGTGATCTAAAATCTAGCGAAGCTATGTATAGACTAGCTCATTATTATGAAAATGGTATTTACTTCGAAAGGGATACCAAAAAAGCTATAGATTTATATAAAAAATCAGCTGAATTGGGTTGTTTAGATGCCAACGTAGATTTATCTTTTTTATATTACAAAGGGAGATATGTAAAAAAAGATCTTAAAAGAGGTTTCACGTATTTCAAAAAATGGACAATACCTATGGTATCTATAAGTGAAAAAGAAAAAATCAAAGAATTTATTAAATGGGCAGTAAACTACAAAAGATAATTCTAATTACTATAACATAAAAATATATACAGGCTGATTATTCTTTACAGCCTGTTTTTTTAAAAAATTAGATATTATAAAAAAAATTTGTTAATAATATTGTAATACTATTTAAACAAACCAATATGAAAAAAATATTAATAATCATATCAGGGATCTTCGGATTAAGCATTTTAGTCATAACTATTTTCCTATACTATATGGGAATGTTTATATCAATAGATATCAAAGAGAAAGAGATGGGTCCTTATACTTTCGCATATATAGAACATATAGGTCCATACATGGAAGTAGGCAAACCTATGATGGAGCTTGATACACAATTAAGAGAAGCAGGTTTTAATTCTGTTAATGGTATTGGTATCTATTTCGATGATCCTTCAAAAACTCCTGAAGATAAACTTAGAAGCCATATAGGTTCTATAATAACAGCAAAAGATATGGATAAAATCGAACAATATAAAGATAAATTCCAATTTAAAACATTAGCAAAAACAAAATATCTTGTTGCTGAGTTCCCGATAAAAAACCAATTTTCTTATATATTAGGCCCGATACGAATATATCCTGCATTCTCGAAATATCTAAACAAAAAAGGTATACCTATACCAAACACAGGTATCGAGATATATAATATGGAAAACAATACGATCTATTTCATGATGGAATATACAAAATAAAAAAATGAAGCAAGGCTATCTGTGATTAAGGTTAGCTAATAAGTATTAAAATATATTCCCCGTGATATTACTATTTTTTTAATTTTACTTATTTGAAATAATTTGCTAAATTGGAATCACCTAAAAAAGATTTTCCGTGTTATAGTGGAAAAAATTTAATCCCTCTGAGTACCGTTCAATTTCGTTCTCAAGGGATTTTTTTCTTAAACCTTAATAAACCCATTTTTTTTAATGTTATTATAAAGCTCACTCTTGAAAAATGATATTTTTATGTTATTATTTAGAATGTGTTAATTTAAATCATTACTAAATTCATGGAAAAAGGGATAAAAATGGGTATCACATGTAAAAAGATTGATGAACTATCGAAAGACCTAGATAAAATAAGAAATATTTTACTTGATGACGATCAATCTAAAGATATTAATAAACATCTAGAAACATGTAGCAAATGCAAAAAAAAAATTAATAGTATTTGGGATATAATCCAAAGAGAGATAAACCTTTTTCAAGATTTTCATAGAAACAACAAAATTGAAAATCTTTTTAAAGAATTATACCCTCGTGTAAGCGAGACAATGATAAACGCTAAAAAGTTTATAAAGATACTTGCAATAAACAATATATCTATGCCTATCTCACCTGGAATGATAAAGCAGTTAATAACTGTATTACCTAAAGAAGATGGAGAGATAATAAAAGATATTTTTCATATAACAAAATAGTAATGATTTTTCATCCGATATATAATTTAATATATCGGATTCTTTTTATAACCCCATTATTCTTTCTATCGCTCTAACAGTAAACCTTTGTAATTTAACACATTGTTTCCTGTCTTTCAAAGCTCCTATCTCCAAATTGTCTTTAGATAAAACCAAACGCTCCTCATCAAACGATATATTTCTTCCGGTATCAGGGATCCCATACTCAGATTCTATCCCTTCCTCGCTTTTCTTTACTCGCATGTATGTTAGTTTCCCGCCCGCAAATACCATCCCCAAATCATTCCTCTCAGGTTTGTATTCCTCTTTCTTGGGATATATTAAATTAACTTCAAACGGGAACTCTTTTAAATCACCACCACCAAAAAAGCTTTTTCTTATACCACCAAAAAAATCCCTAAAATTTTTCTCTAAAGTTGTTCCATACACCATGAAATGGAATCTTATATCTTTTCGCATCTCGTTTGCTACATTAGCGAGTATATTTATTGTATTAAAGACTGTTGCCCCTGAATGTACTACTCTATCTATTATAAAAACATCGTTCCCTGTATTTAATAAATATTTTTTTGCTTGTTTAAATTGGGTTAGAATATATTTTGACGTTTTCAATCTTTTTTCATACTCATCTTTGATACTCTCCCAAGACTCATTTACCTCACTCAACTCACCCTCTATATCATTTTGTAACAAGAAATTATTCATAACCTCCAATTTCTTCAAATGATCAGATAATTCAATCTCAGTTAATGTACAATTAAAATATTTATTATCTATCTCTTCTATCCCCATCCCAGAATGTATAGACATAAATTCGCTAAAAACCTTATTAGACTCTTTTTCAAATTGATCAATCATTAAAATATCGTTATACCCTTTAAAAGCCAAGTTAGTTCTATAAGATGTTATATACCGCGGTTTTAAATAAGCCCTGCTATACTCACCTTTTTTTATACAATATTTTTCTTCTAATGTTTCTCTATATTTTTTTAGAAAAGGCAAAGATATAAACCGGATAGACGTATCACACATCAGTACTAAAGGTATATTAAACTCATTTATCACTTCCTTTCTCTCTTTTTTCTGATCAAATCTTTCATCCTTCGACATAATATACTCTATAAACTTTTCTGTCGTCTTTTTAAAGCTTTTAACAGATATCTCTGGCACCAAACTTGTTTGTGTACCATCTAGTATATCTATCATTAGATCAAACCTCTCTTTTATCATTCTAGTTGTTAATAAAACAGAGGTTTTAGCATACTGTAACGCCTGAGAAAAAAACTCGTAATCACATATCTCTGATTCCTCAATGGTCTCATATACTTCATTAGGTATATCTAAATCTTTCTCTTTCATCTTAGCGAGTATACTTGTATAACACCATCCCCCCGCTCTATATCGCTCATAAAAACAAATAAAAATTTGTTTTACTGTATCCATAAACAATTTAACTTTTTTTGTTGTTTCAAGGTTCTTCTGTACTTTTTTTCTTATTATTCCCCTTCTTTCTATCTCGTTCCTTTTAGAGAAACTATTTAAACTATCTATCTTAGGATGTTCGTTCCTATCCAAAAACTCAATTTTATAATTAAGATACTCAAAAATAAAACCAAATATTTTTTCATATAAAAATTTTTCTTTCGCCTGAGAGAAATGATCTAACTTCTTTGGAAACACATGAGGCGCATCATACAAAAAATCTATATACTGAGATATTTTGTCTCTAATATCTATTATATCCTGTTTGAAATCATAAAAACTTATATCATTAAAACATTGATCAACATAATCCACTAACTCAACAGGATCAGTATAACTAATCCCCCCAAGCATATCAGATCTTTCAGCTCTACCTGCATAATACTCAGTATCAAAATCATCATCCAACTCATCGTAATCGTCATCCAACTCATCGCAATCGTCATCCAACTCATCGCAATCGTCATCCAACTCATCGTAATCATCATCAAAATTATCTATATATGTATTAGCGCTATCATAATTCTCTTTTAGCTTTCTTGCTTTCTCTAATAACTCATCAGACATTTGATTGAAAAGATTATCTTTTTCTTTATTTAAATCTTTCATATTTATTTAAATAATATTGATTATTAAATAATATATAACAGAATCTTTATTCTGTCAACCCCACCCCCACTAATCATTATCTAGCACGTTTTCTTTCTATCTCCTTTAAATATTTTTTTCGTAATCTAATTCGAGTAGGGGTTATCTCTACATATTCATCCTCTTTAATATACTCTATAGCTTTCTCAAGATTAATTTGTATAGGTGGTATTAAAGTAAGCGCTTCATCAGACCCAGAAGCACGCACATTCGTCAATTTCTTGTTTTTTGTCGGGTTAACAGGGATATCCCGACCTTGGTTATGTTCGCCTATAATCATCCCCTCATAAACATCTGTTGCTGGTTTAACAAACAATGGCCCTCTTTCTTGTAGTTTCCATAAAGAATAAGCCATAGTGATACCTGTGACACTTGATATTAACGAGCCGACACTACGTTTTTTTATTTCACCAACAAAAGGAGCAAAATGATCAAATGCATGATAGAACGTACCTTCTCCTCTTGTTAAGAGCAAGAAATAAGACCTAAACCCAAGCAACCCTCTTGTAGGTACTATAAACTCCATATATGTATTACCATTCAGAGAACCCATATTTTTCATTATACCTTTCCTTTTACCTAACGCCTCTATAACCGAGCCTGACATCCCTTCAGGCACATTTATTGAAACACTCTCCATAGGTTCATGTTTTTCCCCATCAACAATTTTTGTAATCACTTCTGGCTGCGAGATCTGTAGCTCGAAACCTTCTCTTCTCATATTCTCTATTAATACAGCTATATGCATCTCACCTCTCCCATACACTTTTATTGAATCAGTATCAGAGTTAAGCTCTATTTTCAGACCGACATTAGTTTCTATCTCTTTTTCTAATCTTTCTTTAATATGTCTACTAGTAACATATTTACCCTCACGACCGGCAAAAGGTGAATCATTAACCATAAACTCTATAGCCATAGACGGAGGATCAACCTTAATACTAGGTAAAGGTTCAATATTATCATTACAACTTATTGTTTCACCAACATAAATATCTGGTAATCCAGCTATAGCTACTATATCCCCTGCTTCTATTAAATCTACCTCTTTCCTTTCCATCCCTTGAAAAGTAAAAAGTTTAGTCACTTTACCTTTTCTTCTATCACCATTAACATCAAAGATAAACACATTTTGATTACTCTTTAAAACACCTTCATATACTCTGCCTATAGCTATACGCCCCAAAAAATTATCATAACTTAATGTAGCCGGTTGCATCCTAAAACCCTCATTTTTGTTATTTGAAGCAGGTGTTACGTTATCTAGAATAAATTCTAACATAGGTGTTATATCTTTTTTCTCTTCATCTAAATCATTTATAGCTATACCATTTTTAGCAATAGCGTATATATAGGGGAAATCCAGTTGATCTTCTGTCGCTCCAAGCTTATCAAAAAGATCGAACGTTAAATCCAAAACTTTTTCCGGTCGAGCCATAGGTTTATCTATTTTATTTATAACTACTAATATTTTATGACCTAACTCCAAAGATTTTTTCAGAACAAATTTTGTCTGTGGCATAGGCCCTTCATAAGCGTCAACCACTAATAAAACAGCATCAACAGTACGCAAAACACGTTCCACCTCTGATCCAAAATCAGCATGTCCAGGAGTATCAACGATATTAATCTTTTTACTCTTATATATAATAGAAGCATTTTTGGAATAAATGGTTATACCTCTCTCTTTCTCCTGATCATCGGTATCCATAGCGCGCTCTTCTATACCTTTTCTATCATCAAATAAATCACTTGATTTCAATAAAGAATCGATAAGTGTTGTTTTACCATGATCAACATGCGCAACTACCGCTATATTATATATATCCATAATATTTTTAAAAAATAAAAAATCAAATAAAAAATCCAAGTTATTTTATAACAGTTATAGCCAATTGTCAAAAATATAAAAAGAGAGTATCAAAAATCTATAGAGTATCACGAAAAAGCAGCTAACCTTGGTAACACCAACTCAATGATTCGTTTAGCATATTTCTATAGAGAAGGGATATTCGTGAAAAAAGATCTACCAAAAGCTTATAATTATCTCTCAGAAGCATCTAAAAAAGAGAATAAAATTTTTTCTATCCACAAATTACCAATGATAAAATAAAATCTCTTAAATGGCAGTAATATAGCTCAACTTATAAAATCGCTTTTTTTCAAAAAAAACATTGATAATAATATTGATAAATGTTTTCATAAAAGTATACTTAACTTAATTTTAAAATGAATATCACTAAAGAAGAGTTCATTAAAGAGTTAAACAAGGATCTTGAATGGGAATACGCAGCCGCTGTACAGTATGTTCAGCATGCAGCACAAATAACAGGTCCTGAATACGACTCTATCGCTAAAGAGCTAACTGTTCATTCTAACGAAGAGATGGCTCACGCACAAAAAGTATCAGAGATGATCAGCGATCTTGGCGGTATACCAACTATAGACGTAGAGAAAAGATGGGTCTCTGATAGCTCGAAAGTGATGCTTGAACAAGATCTGGAAGGGGAAGAGCTAGCGATAAGCCGGTACAAAGAAAGGGTTAGCCAAGCAGAGAGTCTAGGCGAATACGGTATCAGAAGAAGCTTAGAAGATATACTAATGGACGAAGAAGAACACAGAAGAGATTTATTGAGTTCTTTAGGTAAATAAAAACTTTAGTTGTTTTTAAAAAATCCTTAAGTTATTTTAGTTGCATATTATGTAATATTTTAATATATGGAAATATCTTATTTGATAGCCAAAATCATCGGACCTATATATCTCATTACTGGTCTATCCATGCTGATTAATCCAAATATGTATAAAAATTTTCTTGAAAAATTTATGAGAGATAACGGGTTACTATTCATTTCAGGGTTTTTATCTCTTTTGATAGGGCTTTTGATTTTAACTTTCCATAATATATGGGTATACTCATGGCAGATTATTATCACTATTTTCGGGGTGATAGCGATAGTCAAAGGATCATTAATTTTGATTCTCCCTTCTTATCTGATAAAGATCACATCACTAATACATAAAAATAGTGTTATAATTGCTTGCGCATCGTTAGCTGCTATATGCGTAGGTGGTCTGTTTACATACTACGGATATTACTCATAAATATGGTAAAATATATAACTAATAACCTGGTTTTAATATGTATTTTTGTATGCGCGATCATAACCCCTATGGTTTGTACAAACCAAATAATAACAGGCTCCATAATAAATACATTAATAATTTATACTACACTATATATAGGGTTATATGAAGGATGTATTATTGGGTTAATACCAAGCTCTATCGCTTTTTTATCCGGGATAATAGATTATTCTTCTGTTATCCCGATAATAATACTCGGTAACCTAATTTTATCGTTATCATTATTCTATACAAAAAAATTAACATTAGTTTTAAGATTATTAATAGGCTCTATAAGTAAATTCATATTTATTACAACTTTTGTTTTGTTTAAACTTTTTTTTAGTATACAGTTTGGTTACTTACAGCTAATAACAGCTATATTAGGCAGTATTATAGTGTATATTTACTCTCTTAAAATCCAATGAATATAATCAAAAAGCTTAAAAAATATAATATCGTAGGTAGAGGCGGTGCTGGGTTCCCAGCATATATTAAATGGGTATCAACTAAAAAAGCTAAAGGTTATATCAAATACGTTATATGTAACGCTAGCGAAGGTGAACTTGGGTTATGTAAAGATTTTTACATACTCAACCATTTCCCTGAGACTGTAATAAAAGGGATGGTAATAGCTATGGATTTCTTAGAAACCAAGTACGCGTATTTTAATTTTAACCAAAAATACTATAACGCGGTAAAAAAAAGGATCACTGCTATCATCAAAAAATACGAAGCGAAAGGGTATATTTTTAGGATCTTTGAAGAGAAACCTAGCTATATAGGTGGCGAAGAAACTGCTTTACTCAACGCAATAGAAGGCAAAAAGGTCCAACCTAGGCTCAAACCGCCTTACCCTGGTAGTATAGGTTTATTCGGTCAGCCGACATTAATCCATAACGTTGAAACACTGTTTAATATCTCTAAAGTTTTTGATAATAGATACGAAGATAAAAGGTTTTATTCTGTGTTTGGGAAATGTAAAAACTGTGGAGTTTTTTATTATGATAGTAACTGGTCAATAAAAAAGATCCTACAAGAAAGCAATAATCTACCTGATACTGATTTCTTTGTTCAAGCCGGAGGTAGCGCTAGCGGACCTGTATATAATAAGAACCAAATAAACAGTAAGCAAGTAGGTGGCGCTGGCTCTATCGAGATATATCAGATAAAAGAACGTGAGCTATTACTTAAATGGTTCAAATTTTATAAAGACGAAAGCTGCGGGAAATGTACTCCTTGTAGAGAAGGTAGTTACCAACTATATAATATAGTGAAAAACAGTAAAACCATTAAATGGGATAAAATTCTTCCTATTATTAATACTATGAGTAAAACTTCTTTCTGTGCGTTAGGCGCTTCTATAGAAGTACCGATAAAAAGCTATATAAAAAATATAAAAAAAACTTAAATGCTAAATAAAACATATATATTTATCAACGATACAAAATACTGTTGCAATAAATCTGATACCGTATTACAAGTAGCTTTAAACAATGGTATTGATATCCCTCATTTTTGTTATCATGAAGATTTACCAATAGATGCAAATTGTCGTACTTGTTTAGTTGAATACAACCAAGAGGTCACTACTTCCTGCACATTAAAGGTTAAGAAAGGGATGCGAATCTATACAGATACTAGAAACATCAAAATCCTCAGGAAAGAGAATCTCGAATTACTGTTATCCGGCCACAAAAAAACATGCCATCGATGTATTAAGGGCCATTATTGTAAAACAGCTGAAACAATAAAAAAATATAGGATCAAGAATAAATACCAGAAGAAAAAGATCAAAAAAAATATCCATCAGCTTGGTACAGCTGCTGAGTTTGATCCTAACGCATGTATCTCTTGTAATAAATGTGTAGAGATATGCGAAAAAATCGGTATAGGGTTCCTAAAACTAGAAGGTAAAGGCGCAAATAATCGTATAACTTATAATAAAGACCCTAATATCGATTGTATATACTGCGGTCAATGTACTGTTCATTGTCCGGTCACAGCGATAAGAGAACAAAGCCATATAGAATCAGTAGAAAAAGATTTAAAAGATAAAAACAAAATCGTTATAGCGCAGATGGCTCCATCAGTAAGAGCTAGTATAGGTGAAGAATTCGGAGCGATTATCGGCACAGATTTAAGCGGTAAAATGTATACAGCGTTTAGGGTGTTAGGGTTTGATAAAGTGTTCGACGTTAATATGGGCGCTGATATAACGACTATTGTTGAAGCCAAGGAACTGATAGATCGGCTCGAAGGTAACGGGAAACTACCTATGTTTACATCATGTTGTCCTGGATGGGTAAAATTTGTTGAATTTTATTACCCTGAGATGTTAGATCATTTAACTCAATCGAGATCACCTCAAATACATTCTGGTGGCGCATACAAAACCTGGTGGGCTAAAAAAGAAGGATTAGACCCAAAAGATATATCTGTTGTTTCGTTTATGCCATGTACATCAAAAAAATACGAAGCTAGGAATAAAAGATTATATATAAACGGACTTAAACCTGTTGATCATGTTTTAACGACAAGAGAGACCTCTGTCCTTTTAAGGAAAAATAATATTGATTTACTTAATTTAAAACCGGGTGTGGTTGATAAATACGGAGTATTTTCTGGAGCTGCGAGCATATACGGTGCCTCCGGCGGTGTTATGGAATCAGCGTTAAGGACCGCTATCTATTATTTATCAGGAGAAAAAAACACGCAAATAGAGTTTAAAGAGGTAAGAGGGATGAAAGGCATAAAAAAGGCTAGCATAAAAATAGGTAGGAAAAGATTGAATATCGCTGTAGTATGTATGCCAAAAAACGCTCGGATCGTGTTAGAAGAGATCAAAAAAGATCCTAAATTATTTGATTATGTAGAATTTATGGCTTGTCCTGGCGGATGTATCGGTGGTGGTGGGCAACCTATACCTTCAACTGAAAAGATTATTGAACAAAGGATAAAAGGGTTATATAAGATAGATAAAAAGATGGTGTTACGTACCGCTCATGATAATCCGGTAGTAAAAGATTTTTTCGAAAACTATATAGATAAGATACCAGATAAAGAAAAGAAGAAAATACTTTATAGGAGCTTTAAGAAAAAAAATAAATTTCAATAAGAAATATAGATCAAATTATATCAAAAAGTATTAATTGACTATACACACTAAATTTGATATTTTTCTGTTCCAATTAGATTATTTAAAAAACACTACCTTCATAACTGTAAAGAGAAGAAAACTCTTCTTTTTACACATTGTGAAGCCCCATTAAAAAGGAGAGACGTTATGGATATACCACAAGTTAAATATATTGAAGAAATAAATCATGAGGGCAATACAGAAAGACACTCATATACCGAATATATTAGATGGCGTTTTAATAATGAAACACATAAAGAATCTCCTATAATAGAAGACGACTGTATCTTAAAAGCTGATATGGAAAAACAGCTTGGGATAGAAAAAGAAATAGACAAGATAAAAGAACATTTCAAGTTAATAGACTCTAATAAAACATATTTAATAAAAGAGAACTGTCTCAGGATGATAAATCTATATATACCTGAACTATATGACGAGATAGCTAAACAATTTAAAAATATTGTTAAATACAGGTTAGATATACTTGAGACAGTCAGTATGCTTGCTAACGTTATTGAAATAAAAATGAGCGCGAAAGAGAGCGAAAAAAGATTGTTTCAATTAAGAGTTATTACAGCCACAGCTGTAGTAATAAAAAAGAAAACAATCTTCATGAAACTTTCTAATGGTAAAAAATACGAAATCTTAAAAGAATGGGGATGATCATAATACTTGTATGGAGAGATAATTTTTTCTCTCCTTTTTTTTAAAAAAATCTTTAAAAAATAATATACTTTTTATATACTAAAAATATTGACAACACATGTTAAGTACTATAATCTTTCGATGTACAAATTTTTCAGTTTTCGAACAAAACATATATTTATAGATATTTTTCAGGATTATAACAATAATAATTTATGATAAATCTAGTATTACTTATTTATAGATAAAAACTGTCTGTTATTTTTTAACCTTTTTTCACATTATGAAAAACCTACAAAAACTGCTTGATGCATCCAAAATTTTTACACCCGAAGATAGAAGACTACATAATTATCTTAAAAGGATTGATAGTAGTATGAAAGAGAAAATTGATCTTGATAGCTCTACACTTGATTCAATCAACTCAAATGATTTACAAGACTGGATAACCGGTATCAAAACTATTGATGAGAATTTCCAAAAATATTCAAGGAAACAACTAACAGGTATATTAGAACAAAAGCTGGAATCCAATTCAAATAAACAAAAGGATATATGGAATGATTTCGTTCAAAAAAATGCTAACGAAGAGTATATCCAAAAATGCTTAAAATGTATATGGGAGACCCCTATAGATCACCGTTTTAACACTATTTGGTACCATATCATATTAACACTCAAGCTTATATATGAGAAAGAAAATATAAGTGTGCCTGAAGAATTAACAAGAGCAGGAGTATTCGGTTTACTTAATTGTGTTAACGAAAAAACAAGAGTATATATCCATTATTTATCAGATACTATAAGAGATACAGATACAACCAACTCCAGGATAGTAGAAAGATACAGGATCCTCGGGAAGATTTTTGGTATCGATATAAATATTGATTTCCTTGGCTCTACACCAGGCAGATCATACCATACAGGTGCTCAAGTCATGCAAATAATAGGTCAATCAGCAGAGATATATTTAGATAAACATAAAATGAATACAGCTTTAAATCTATCTATTATGGTCAATAACGCAGATAGATCCAAACACAAGAAAAAAGAGAAAGCAGCAGGATCTAATTGTTTATGGGCAAGGGTCCTTGACCCAAAAACAAAAGTTTTGCATGATGTTATAGGCGTAGATAATGAAGTGTTCTCTGTTTTTTCTGATTATATAGAGGAACTATATATTATACATGGGATGCCTGGGAATGAGGCGTTCGAGGATATCTCACAAGGCACACAATTCAGATCACTACATAATTTCCCTTATGTACAGATCTTAAATGGTATATCAGAAGGGGGTGCGCCTCCAGGTTTCAAAATATCTAAAGTAGATAAAAACGAGTATCTAAATCATATCAAACTTGAGCCTAATGAGTTGATCCTTATAGATAAAGATCATTATTTAAACGGTAAATGTTTATCAACACATCAAGACGGCGTGCTTGGGTTAGTAAAACATCTTGGAGTTAATTTAGATGAAGAATCCCTAATAGGTAGATGTTATCATCCTGATACTAACGAAGTAATAAAGACTTTAACACTTATCCCTACCGAGTATTTAGGTAGACACCCAGGTAAATGCTGTATATGGAACGGGTCTAGTAGAGGGTTTGAAGGTAAGATTATACCTGAGATAGGTAAATCAAAAGATCATGCTGAAGATATCGCTAAATTTATTAGGAAATTCCCTATAGGCACAAAAATTGTTCTTACAACAATATAATATAAATATTTTAATAATAATTTTATATGAAAACATTAAACAAACTAATCTGTATGTCTTTAATACTAGTATTAACTGGATGTTCAACCACCCCAAGTGATAATAGTAACACCGAAGAAAACAAAGATATAACAGAACTTGTATCCGTAGTTAAAGCTAACCTTGATATCAAATCAGATATATCCAAGATAAATAATTTTGGTGAGAGTATATCGTATAATGACCCAAAAGATATTAAAATCAACAAAGATATATCAGAAAAATTCAAAATAGACGAAATAACTAATCTAACAGATATTGAAGAAGCATACGATATAAAATTTAGCGAACCTGATTTGAAATATCTTGAAGAGAACAAATTCTTAATAAAAAATTTATTAGAAACAAATATAAGACCGAAAGACAATGATGATCACCATAACTATGGACGAGAGTTCGTTGGTTTATACGGTGCTATCTACGGGGGTAGCGAACAAGATAGGGCGCCACATAACACTGTTTTCTGGACATCAGATGTGTTTATGCATTCATATAATCTTTTATATACCGAGCTTTTAAAAGAGATAGAAAACAAGTATTTCTATCAAAATATGTTGGAATTAAGTGAGAAGTTTTATAATGATGCTAATAACAAAATCGAAACTGAAACAGATAAAGAAGCATGGATAAAAATCAGGAACTATTTTGCTATACCTTATATAATATTAAAGAACGTTACGCATAGACCAGAAAATATTTATAACTATAAAGACCCGACCACCGGTGAATGGTTAGATCCGTTCATCGTAGAAGAAAACTATAAAGAAGAAGACAAAAACACTGACACTAAAGAGAAAATCATAGCATTCGCTAAAACACTTGATATAGACCAGGAATCTAAAGATAAGATCATAAAGGATCTTGAAATAGTATATGATGCTGAAGGTACTGATACCCCTACAATATTCGAAGAAGAATATAAGACATTAGAAACAAAATACGGTATCAAATACAAAATAGATTACTCTCAATTTACACCAAGAAGTCATTATACCGGCTCTTCTTTAAGAAGACAGTATTTTAGAGCTATGAAATGGTATATAGATACACCATTTTTTATAAGGAGTGCTAAACTAACTGATTACGCATTTAAAATAACCAAACTGCTTGCTGAAAACGAAAAACAGTTGACAGATTATAATCAGCTTGAAAGTACAATAAATTTTCTTGTTGGGACAAGCGATGATTTAATGCCTATCGATTATATAAAATCACTTGAATCTACTAAAGATTCTGCTGATAGAGAGAAAGATATATTGAAATATCTCACAACAATAAAAACACCGAAAATAAAATCTTTAGCTGCCGAGTATAATAACTACAGCGTAGACCCTACACAACTTATCTTAGGTACAAAAGGTATGAGATTTTTTAGTGGTAAATTTATTATAGATTCATACTGGACCGATTATTTAACACAAGGAGACGAAGATATCCAAGAAGGCTATACACAGAAACTCCCTCCTATGGCTTCTTCTTTGGAAGTTATGACATTATTAGGATCAGATTACGCTAAAACACAGATAAAAAGTCTTGATTTTTATAAGAACCATAACGAAGCGATAGACCAAGCTATCAAAGAACTTGAAGAAGAAACAAACTCTATAGACAAAAAAGTTTGGCAAGAAAACGTATATTATGGATGGTTATATACTATCAAAGGGTTATTTACATTCGAAAAGAATTATAAAGATAGTTTACCACAGTTTATGTCCTCAGATAACTGGGCGATAAAAACACTAATGTCTGCATCAGGGTTTTGGACCGAATTAAGACATGCTACTCTCTTGTATGCTAAACAAAGTTTTGCTGAGATGGGAGGCGGTGCAGGAGATTGTAATGAAGATCCGTTACCTGAGCCACCAAAAGGGTATATCGAACCACAGTTGCTTACTTATTATAGATTACATAGTTTATCCAAAAAAACATTAGAAGGGTTAAAAGCAGAGGGATTTGAGTTAAAGAATACTGAGCCGCTTGAAGATTTTATCAAATTAATGGATTTAGTTATTAGTTATACTGAGAAAGAACTTGATAACACAAAATTTAATGAAAAAACTATTATACTAGAAGAAAAAGATATCTCAGAACCTGACGGGATCTGTAGGTATCACCAAGTAGAAGAAAGCGATTGGGAAAATATAAGGGCTGAAATACTTAATGGATTAATTGCTTCTAAACCGATATACACTGACGGTGAAAACGTTTCAGTCAAAGATAAAAGGGTAGCTATTATAAGTGACGTACATACTGGTGGTGATAGAAACAATCCAAGAAAAATTTTGTATGAAGGTATAGGCGTACCAAAAGTTATTTTTGTTGCTGTTAAGGATATTAACGGGCCAAGACTTACTGTAGGGTTCACTTATTCTCATTACGAGTTTACCAAAGAATATGGCGGTAAGAGATTAACAGACGAAGAATGGCAAGAGAATTTTTATAATAATGAAGACCCATATTTCCCATATATATTCAAAGAGCTAAAGAGTTGGCCTAAACACAGTTTTTGGTATAACCCAATACTTAGATAAAAATGATTAAAATATTTATAATAACAGGCATACTTAGTATGTCTGTTATTTTTTTACCGGCCACAAAAGAGAGTATTAATCATACTTACTATAAAAACCCTTTTGATACCCCTGCTCAAATAATCAAAGGCTTATACGAGACTGAATCCATCAAACCAAACAAAAAGATCAAAGGTATCATAGTCCCTCATCATTTGTTAGCATCAAAAAATATCGCTACCGGTATAAAAATGATCAGCCCCAAAACAGAGCATATTATTCTTATCTCTCCTGACCATTTTAATAAATGCAAGAACTTCGTATGTATTGCTTCCGGTGTTTTTGAGACCTATTTCGGTAACATACATACTTCTAGTATCGCTTATAACCCTCTTATCGACACTAATAAAGATCTTTTTATAAAAGAACATGGTATATATACCATCCTACCTTATATAGCTTATTTAAACAATAATATAAAAGTTACACCTCTAGCTGTATCAGTAGACAAGAAATGGTTCTCAAAGAGAGAGATATTAGTTGATATTATAAATAAAGCAATCACGAACGACACTGTTATTGTAGTAAGTAGTGATTTCTCTCATTATTTATCTCTAGACGAATCCAACCTAAAAGACCAAGAGAGTATTAAACTAATAAAAAATAACGATCCTAATAAACTCCTAAAACTTAATAATCCCGATAATACTGATTGTCCTATCTGTCTTTATCTAGTATCAAAATTATCTAAAATACGTAATTTCGATAATATCTTAGAGCTCCTTCATACCAATTCCGCAAATATCTTAAATGTACCACAGTATAAAGAGACCACAAGCCATTTTGTTATTATATATACTAGTAAATAAAAATCATCTTTTTATATACAAAAAAATTATATATAATTACAAAAAAATAATTTTCTATGATGTATCCGTTAAGAGAAGCCCAGTTCAAAACATTATTCCCGGACGAAAAGAAATTTAGGCTAACCCAAATAAAAGAAGCCCTTTTTTCAAACAAGTATAACTCATGGGCAGAAATAACAACTTTACCTATAACAATAAGAGAAAAAATACAAAAAAGTATCCCATGGATAACCTTCACCCAAAAAAAGGTTCTAAAAGATCATAACACACATAAAGCTATAGTAGAGCTCCAGGACAAATATCTTATAGAGACAGTTTTAATGAAAAACAAAAAAGATGCTTATACTATATGCGTATCATCACAGGTAGGGTGCGCCATGAACTGCTCGTTTTGTGCTACAGGTAAAATGGGGTTTAAAAGGAACTTAACAAGTGATGAAATATCTGACCAGCTACGGTTTTGGCAAATATTCCTAAAAAACGAAGATAAAAGGATTAGCAATATAGTATTCATGGGGATGGGCGAACCTTTAAACAATTTTATCAATATAAAAAAATCTATACTAGATATAATAAAATATACCGATATAGGTCCAACATATATAACTGTATCTACAGCTGGTGTATTACCGGTACTAAACAAAATCCTAGAAGATAGTAATTGGCCAAATATACGTATCGCTATATCACTCCACAGCGCAGACCCAATAACAAGAAAAAAGATCATGCCATCATCTACCGACAAATTTCTTGATGATATACTAGTATGGTCAAAAAAATATTTAGAAACACACGGCAATAAAAGGCATTACCTTACATTCGAGTATATCATGCTAAAAAACATAAACGATACTAAGGCGGACGCTTATAAACTTTTAAAATTTATCAAAAATGTTGGACATGCTAAAGTTAATTTAATACCCTATAATAAAACTGAAAGTGATTTTGATAACTCTGAACGTATCACTCAGTTCATGAATATGCTTCAAGATATTAATGTCACCAGACGGCTCAGTATGGGACAGAATATAGAAGCTGCTTGTGGCCAATTAATAAAAAAAAATTATGCTAAATAAACTTATCTCGAACCCTCAAATCTCTATTTACGAGCTCTCTGATATACCTTGCAAAGGTATAAAAAAATACATATTTTCTACCCAAGAGACTAGACAAATAATTAATGACCCGCTATTAGTTGGGATAGACTACACAAACAAATTACGTATAGGGATAGAATACTTTTTATCTAGATACATTAAAATATCAAAAGAAACACTCGAAGAAAAACACGTAAATGTAATGCATTTTTTGAGGGGCGGCCTAAATTTTTATCTAAGAGACGCTATCGCAAACAGTTTTAATTTCAACACACATAATGTAAGCTTCTTAAGCTCACAAAGATCAGTAGACGAGCATGGCAGATGGTTCATCAAAGAAGATAGCTACGAAAAAATAACCATACAAAAAGGTAGTACAGTATTCCTTGGCGATGTAGTAGCGACAGGCGTAACACTTGATCACGGTTTAAACTCTCTAACACGTATAATAAAAAACCAAAAAGGATCAATAAAGAAACTTATATTTTTTACTATCGGTTGCCATAAAGCAGAAAAAATCCTCAAAAAATACTATAATTTATGGAGAACAATTTTTTCTGATTTTGAAGGTATCGATTTAGTATATATAGAAGGCAAATTCCATTTAGCTGATACTAAAACACCAGTACAAATAAAATTCCTTGGTACTGATCTATTAAAAAGAGACGCTATTTTATCTCCTGAGCTTATAGACACACAAAACGATTGTATTAGTTACCCTCTAGAAAGATGTGTTATATATGATGCCGGATCAAGAGCTTTCGATATACCTGAATATATAGAAGATGTTATAGAATACTGGCAAGAAGTTAAATCATTAGCCGAAAAAGGGGTTACAACTAAGAAGTATATGGGAGAACGATACCCGAACTATACTAGAGATTGTGATACTCCGTTAGAGCACATATGTGATACACAAATAACTAAACTAAAAAATATTTAAATAACTAATTTATTGAGTGGATAAAAAAAACCTGATAAAATCAGCCTATGAAATTTTTTAAATTCACTATTACTTTAGGGTTACTAGTATTTATCTTTTTCTTGCTCCAAGCAGGTAAATCTTTTTTGATCCCGTTAGTTATCTCAATAGTAGTTTGTTACTTAATAATCAATATCGCAAACGAATTTGAAAAAATAAATATCATCAAGATACCAAGATGGTTATCAATAAGTTTCTCAATAATAACAATAACATGTATTATTTGGTTCTTTATACAACTAATAAATAATAACGTTAACCAACTTATAGCAGAAGGCCCGCATTATCAAAAGAAACTTGAGATCCTGATAAAAAAACTTTACGAATATTTTGATTTATCTGAGATCTTCACCATAAAAAACCTTTTTTCTTCATTAGATATACAAGAGATCATAGGTGTTATAACCAATATCCTAACCTCACTTGCGAGCTATACGGGGATGATAATAATCTTTGTTTTATTAATACTAATGGAATACCCCACATTCAAAAAAAAACTATCTTTAACACTAGAAGACAAAGAGAAATACTTATATTTCAAAACAGTTATGCAAGAGATAAACACAGATATAAGAAAATATATAAAAGTAAAAACATTTACTAGTTTATTAACAGCGATTTTAAGCTATATAATATTAATAGTAGTAGACGTGGATTTCGCTTCATTTTGGGCGTTATTAGTATTCCTTTTAAATTATATCCCCACTTTCGGCTCTATAGTAGCTGTAATATTCCCGGTCATAATAACAATAATCCAATTTGAGACACTACATCAATTTGCGCTCGTTACTATAATGCTTACAGCTATACAGTTTTCCATAGGTAATATCCTTGAGCCAAAACTTATGGGACATTCACTCAATCTAAGTCCGTTAGTTATCATACTTTCTTTAGCGTTATGGGGTAAAATATGGGGTGTAACAGGCATGTTTTTATGTGTACCGATAACTGTAATAATCAATATAATACTATCGAAATTCCCATCCACTAGGCCTATAGCTATCATGTTATCAGGTACAGGGAAGATAAATACTTAAAATTTTTACTAAAAACCTATGAAAAACATAATAAAAAATACTGGGCTATCCTTACTTTATTCTCTTATGATGGGGCTAATCTCTTTATTTGGTATAAGTATCCTTACTAAATACAATTTTTTTGATTTCCATAATATAAACACAGAGAACCTTTTTATAACACAAATAAAAAACTTTAGTAGCTTATCCAATATAACACAATATATAATAATAATTTATTTTATATTACTCCTAATAATTTTTATATATTTTATTCTATTGATACTAAACAATAATCCTACCCAAACCGAAAATAGTATCATAAATACTATAATAATTCTCTTATGTTTAATAAATTGTAATATATACTCTTTTATTTATATCAAAGACATAAATACATATATCACTATCTTCATCAACACATATATTTTGATACTTTTTTTTAACAAACAAAACCGGATACTAAAGCACATATTCCTATCATTCCTAAAAGCATTAGGCCTAACATTAGTTATCATCGTTTCTTATCATTTATATATATACCCATTTAAGATATTTGAGCTTTTAAGTATTCACTCAAATAAATATATTAATCCTGGTTTACTAACAGTATCAACAAACTTCTTCATACATTTTTTAGCACTACTTATTCCTTTCTCCTATATATATGAAATAGTCAAAAGAAAAAGTTATTTATTACCTATCATACTTTTAGTTATAACATATTTTGGTATAATATACGGCACACAAACAGTCTACCCTTTAGATAACAAACCCCCACTATTTTTTGAGATACTACCACCCCAAAAAGATCAATGTAAAATCCAAACAAAAGATTTAACCGCATACTATTTCATCCCACTAATAGAAAAATTAAACCCTTTAGAGGTATATGAGTTACCTATCAATATATGTATAAACGACGATCCAAGCTACACATACTTCATCCCACCGTATTTTTCTAAAAAACATATCGAAACTTATGATTTTGTTGATTGCAAAGATAATATAACATACCCAAACACACTAACAACACCTATAGATTATTATAACATGATATTTTCTTTCCAAAACAGTTTAATTAGAAAAGACTATGATAAAATGGTTGATTACGGTAGAACGCATTTCAATTCATTCAATAAAAACATACAAAACCGACTACTCTATTTCATTAATACTTCAGTACCACCTACCCCTACAAAAAACCACAAAATTAGTGGTCAGCTAAACCTAAATAACGAGTTTCTATCCAATACAGAAATCCTATTATTCAAACTCCCTAAAATAGATGATAAACCTTTTACAAACACTGTAATAGATACAATCAAAAAAGAGTTACATAATCAAATTTTTACAGACAATATTGAGCTACTGGATTACTTATTTAATATCTCACATATCTCTATAACCAAAACTGATAATAAAGGCAATTTTATATTTAAAAATACAATAAACGGTACATATATATTAGGTATCATTATCCCTAAACATAAAGAATTAAAAACTTTTAAAATAGAAGACCTAGATATTATAAATATAAATAACAACGATATAGATCTAGGTGACATTAACTTAAGTACTATATAATAATTTAATCAACATGTATACTGCTTTTTTTTACATAATCTAATATTTTTCGTATCTATTAATAGATTACAAAAGTAATTTTAAATTTATGAAAGAAATATTAATAATTGTACAAATCGTAGTAAATGCTTTATTCAATGTTTTTAGTGATACTGAGATAGCAAAAATAGAGAAAAAATATATATCAACAGAAACACATATATGTAAATCTGTAGAGATAAAGTGTCATAAAGTCGGTGAAAAACCTTTTAATGATGAAAACGGGTGCGGATGTATATTAATTAATGAACAAACAACTATATAAATCTAATAATAATGAAAAACCTTCAAAAATTTAGGATAAACAAAAATCTAGTAATCATCATATCAGTATTCAGTTTTTTAGCTGTTTTATGTCTACCTAAGATACTATTCAAATACACTATAATCAAAAGAGTAAATTCTTATGTTGAAGATACGACCCCGCCCCCAATAAACACACTTATTTTTGGTGGTGATGTAATGCTATCAAGATATGTAGATATCCAAATGATAAAAAACAATAATTACAAAGGCCCTCTTGAAGGGATATCAGAGTATATGTCTTCTGCTGACATAACTTTTGTTAACCTTGAATCACCATTCTCCCCGACCCCTTTACATCAACCACTCGGGATGGTCTTTGGTGCTGACATAAAATCTCTCGAAGGAATAAAACATGCGGGTATAGATATAGTCTCATTAGCTAATAACCATTTTGGTGATTCCAAAAGAGAAGGTATGGATTACACGATGGACCAACTAAAAAATAATCATATATATTATACCGGTGCAGGTAAAAACACTTTAGAAGCGAACACCCCAACATATATAGAATCAAAAGGCATAATTTTCGCGTTTTTAGGGTATTCAGATATATCTCCTTATTATGCTGCGTTGGAAAATACTAGCGGGTACGCGTTAATACCTGATAATGAGACCTTAAAAACCCAGATAGAAAAAGCTAAACTTTCAGCAGATATAGTAATAATCTCTATACATACAGGGATAGAATACGCAAAATATCCGCAACAGAGATTAAAAGATTTCGCGCATACTGCCATAGATTGTGGCGCTAGTCTAGTTATAGGGCACCATCCGCATGTTATACAACCTGTAGAACAATACAAAGACGGGCTTATATTTTATTCTCTAGGCAATTTAGTATTTGACCAGTATTTCGATGGCACTAAAGAAGGGATTTTATCTGAAATAGTTTTCGAGAATAAATCTATAAAAGGATATAAAATAACGCCTATTATAATTGAGGATTTATGGAAAGCGAGGTTAGCAAATAGTGAAGAATCAAAAAAAATATTAGAAAGAACAAAATGATAATATTTTTTGTTACATATTGATCATTATTACCGTATAATAATTTGTAATATTTTTATTTTTTTAATTATTAAAATCATGTCAAAGAATCTCAAAAAAATTGTCTGTTTAAGTCTTGTGTTCCTAATATCAGGATTTATGTTCACCCCTACTATCAAAGCGAACACCGATACAAAACCTAATGGTGTTTCAGTTATAGGTAGAGGCAAAATAGAAGCTAACCCCGATACAGCTATAATTAATTTAGGTATCTGGAGTATAGGTAAAACTGCCAAAGAAGCACAAGATGAGAACGCTAAAAACACTAAAAACCTTTTTTCAGTATTAGAAGGACTGAATATAAACAAAGAAGATATTAAAACCAGATGGTATACTGTATATCCTGAATATAATTACAAAGACTACGAAGACAAAATAAAAAAATACAGAGCAACCCATGAACTAACCGTAGAGATAAAAGAGCTTGATAAAGTATCAGAGATATTAAGTAAAATAACAGAAATAGGGAATATTAATATTAGTGGTGTTAATTATGAGATAAAAGATAAAGACACATTATTAAATAAAGCAAGAATCCTTGCAGCAGAAGACGCTAAAAACAGAGCTAATAAACTAGGTGATGTATTTGGGTTTAATGTTGGTAAAATAATCAGTATTTCAGAAAACACATCTGATGGATTTTATATGGATGGATACAGTAAGGGAGGAGAAGCAGACATAATGAATAATGTTATACACCCTGGTAAAATAGAAATAACTCTTACATTATATGCTACATACGAAATAAAAAACTAACATCAATATAAAAATCTTAAAAGACACAAAAAAATAATTTCTTAGTATTAAAGAGTTTTTTTATTGTGCTTAATTATTAATTTCGATACTTTTTGTTTTAAGTAATTTCTTTTTAAGTACTTTTAGTAGTTCTTTAAAAATTAGGCTAATAAAATATTTTTTGATTTAAAAAAAAACCTTAAAAGAAAGTATAGAAATGAAACGAAATATTACTTTTATACTACTATTCTTTTCATTCTACTTAGTATCACAAGATATCATCATTAGTAATTATAACCATCAGAAATATCCTGATGGTTTTTTCAAAAGAAAAGAGTCCAAAAAAAAGTTGAAATAAAAATATATTATGGTAAACTAGCTAAGACTTATATTATAAATATATAATTATGCCTAGAGGAAACAGAATGGTTGTTACATTGATACCAGCAGACCCAAAAAAAAGAAAAGGTGGAACAGTTTATACAAAAAGGATTAAGAAAGACCAAAAATCTATAGAATTCACTAAATATTGTCCGGTTAATAACGAACATATTAAATGGAAAGTAAAACCGGTAAAAAAAGGAGGCTCTAAAAAATATAAATAGTAATACACTGATTGACAATACGACCTCATTTATAAGATCTCAAAAACAACGTAGTATACAAAAACTTTCATGCTCTCCTATTTTTTAACCCTTCATATCTAACTATTTGAAGATTTGTTTGGCTATCCAATATCTCTTTTGAAAGTGGATCATTATAATCACTATCATAAACAACTTTTCTTATCCCGGCATTAAGTATCATTTTAGTACATATAACACACGGGAAAGTATTACAATAAAGTATACTATCATTTATATCTATACCAAACTTAGCTGCTTGTGTAATAGCATTTTGTTCTGCATGAGTCCCTCTACATATCTCATGTCTTTGGCCTGACGGTATATTCATTTTCTCTCTTAAGCAACCACCTAACTCCGCACAATGTTTAACACCCCTTGGTGCACCATTATATCCCGCAGTAAGTTGTTGATAATCTTTCGCTATCACCGCACCTACTTTACGTCGCAAACAAGTCGCTCTTTTTGCCCATGTATACGATATCTCCATAAATATTTCATCAAATGTTTGTCGTTCAGTACCTTTTAATAACCCAAGGAAATGGTTTATTTTAGGATATAGCTCCTCTATATCACCGTTATTTAGAATCAAATAATCTACTATCTCCAAACACTTTTTTACTTGTTGACCATGTATTGGTTCGTTTTTCCCACTCTCTTTATCTATTTTCAAAAGTATTTCTTCTTTCGAAATAGAATCCCCCGCCCTATTTCTATTTATAATTCTATTAACTAAAATATCTTTATCAACATCAATCCCAACTAAATGGAAATTCGATAACCCATCTAATATTCGTACTTCAGCCGGATTACGTATCCCATCTATTACCCACTGATCATAAGTATCAGATTCAATAATTTGTTTAATCTTTTCAGCAAACACACCTCCACCAAATTTCTCTCTCATTTCGTTCCCTATACCCTGTAAATTCTCTCTGGTATGTTCGATATCTCTATCTGTCGCTTCATTTCTTATTGCATTAGATAAAGAGATATACTTAAACCCCTTTTTTTTCAACATATTAGCTAATGTCCCTTTTCCTGCCCCCATATAACCTGTTAATCCTATATACATAAATATATATATTAATAATTAGGTCATAAATACTACCAAAATATAAAATCTTTTTAAAAGGTATTTTAAAAAAATTAATCTTTATCTCTTGACATAATAACCCATACATGCTAGAATGCATTCTACAAAATTTATTTATTTTTTATGGATACAGGTACAAATTGTTGTAAAGCATCAAATAAAAAAGAATATTTGCAGTATTTAAAAAAAACAAGAAAGATAAAAAATCTTAATATTTATCTTGAAAAAACCCGAAAAAAATAGGAAAATGATGTAAAATTTCATAAATAATTTAAAAAATGAGAAAAATTACATTTATCCTTGGGGTTTTATCTTTTTTTGTATTCACCCCAAAATCTTTTGGATGTATCACTTATCCAACAATAGATATAAAAGATCATACTGATTGTTTTATTGAATTCAATGAAGATTATAATAACAAAGAATATGTGGTAACAAAAATAACTGATAAATCTGGTTCATGTCATTTTAATGATAATGATATAAAGATCCTCAGTGATTTTGTTTCTCAAGGATATTCTGTTATTGAGCAATCAAATGATGAATACCAAAAACTTCTAGAAGAGATTAAAGTATCAGTTGAAAATAATTGTTCTCCTTATGACGATCTAGTACATTTGGATAGATGGACAGGCTTGATCGGTAACAACTGTTTTTTTGACGGCACAGAATGTGAATGTCATTTAGTTGATTGTGAACCACAAGCGCAACCAAAAATATTTAACGATATTGATACCAATCACAAAAATGCTGAAGCTATAAAATACCTTAAAGACGAAAAAATATTTGAAGGGTACACTGACGGTGAATTTAAAGGTTCGAATGCTATTAACAGAGCAGAACTAATAAAAATACTTGTAGAAGCTAAAGGAGAAGATATAGGCGATTATTCTGACTGTTTCCCTGATGTAAAAAACGAATGGTACGCAAAATACGTATGTTTTGCTAAAACCAAAAATTGGGTTAACGGGTACGATGATGGTACCTATAAACCAAATAATATGGTTAATAAAGTTGAGGCGATAAAAATGGTAGTAAAAATTTTTGAGGATAATCTTTTAGATCAAGCGTCTTTTAAGTTACCTTTTAGTGATACAAATGATTCTATGTGGTACACAAAATACCTTAGTTACGCACTAGATAAAAATTTGTTGGAATTAATTACCGGTGAATACAAACCTGACATATCTATTACACGTGCTGAAATAGCTGAAACTCTTGCTAGACTCATACTTACAAAAATTAATAATGCTGATAAGTTTGAAAACAGTTTCTACAAAAATATTAATCTAAAATCTTCCGGTATAAAAATTGATATATCATCACCTCCTGTATGTATAGAATACGGAGACGAAAGACATGGTTGGTATATCGATAACACTTTAATCAAATATGATCCTAGATGTAATAAAGAAGATATTTCTGAATGCAGTTACATAGATACTTTTAATGAAGGATGGTACACAAACAGGATTAACTCTCTAATAGAATACGCAATATGTTCTGAAATTGAGCCACCAATATGTCTAAATGATGGGATAGATACTCCAGGATGGTACAGAGATAATGAGCTGATCAAACCTGATCCTTTTTGTGAACATAAATCAGAAGCTGAATGTGATAATGTGGAGACTAAATCTGAAGGCTACTATTTACCGTTAATAGATGATGTCATCGAATACACACAATGTAATCCCCCAATAATATATGAACCACCTGTATGTAAAGAAGAACCAATAAAAGGATGGTACAAAAACTCAGAACTAATCAAACCAGATTTATTTTGTAAAGAAGGGTACAAAGCTGAATGTAAATTTAACAACAGTTTCTCTGAGGGATGGTATCCACCAAGAGAGATCACTTTAATAGAATACTCAGAGTGTAGTATAAATGATGTTATCCCACCTATATGTTTACAAAATTTCGATGAAGATAAAGCTAAAGGATGGTACAGAGGTGATGAATTAATAAAACATGATCCTAACTGTTATGATCAAGAAGAATCTGTATGTGAGTTTACCGGTACCAGATCAGAAGGTTTTTATATACCTTATATAAGCACTAATATTGAATATACTGATTGCAATAACGAAGACTAAAATCTTTTGACATACCATTGAATTTTAATGTATAAAAACACCTTACTAAAAAAAGGTGTTTTTTTACACTAGATTATATATATTTTATTTGATATAATTTATAGATAAACTTAAAAAAATTAAATATGTTAGATTTCTTTTCACCTAAAGGACAAAAAGCACAACAAATTATTAAAGATTTATGTGGTTCATTACCTCCTAACGAAATCCTTAATCTTCTTTTGGATGACCCGCAAATACTGAAAAACGCTTCTAATGAGAAGAAACAAAAACTAAGAGATTTATTGGACACACATATAAAAGAGACTCCTACCAACACAAATCTGTTAACTAAAATACAAAATGTAGGTGTAAGCAGTCTTAAAAACGCAAAAGATTATTTTCAAAATAATTTCCATAGTGACGAAACTGATATAAACAAAAACCATAATACTGTCAGCTTCAAAGAAGATCAAACACCACCTAATAGTATTAACCATAAATCTATCAAGCAAGATACACATAAAGAAAATATCGTATCAAAAAAATCAACTAATAACCATACAAAAAATAAGACTCTAAAAAAACCGATACCTGAGAAAAAGATCCACAAACCTTTTCAAGACAAAAATCTTAGTAATAAAAAAAACATAGAACATATTAAAGAAGATATTAATCAACAACAAGGACCTAACTTGAAAGATATCCATGATAACCATAAAATAACTAAACCCCACAAAAAAAATCATAATAAAAATTTAAATAATGGTTTTGAAGAATCTAAAAACAGATATAAAGTAGGGACTAAAGACACTAACGAGGATCTCACTCATAAAACCCCTAACCCTCAAGATCAGAGAAACAAGTATTTTGTAGATCCTATCAATACTAACGAGGATCTCACTCATAAAACCCCTAACCCTCAAGATCAGAGAAACAAGTATTTTGTAGATCCTATCAATACTAACGAGGATCTCACTCATAAAACCCCTAACCCTCAAGATCAGAGAAACAAGTATTTTGTAGATCCTATCAATACTAACGAGGATCTCACTCATAAAACCCCTAACCCTCAAGATCAGAGAAACAAGTATTTTGTAGATCCTATCAATACTAACGAGGATCTCACTCATAAAACCCCTAACCCTCAAGATCAGAGAAACAAGTATTTTGTAGATCCTATCAATACTAACGAGGATCTCACTCATAAAACCCCTAACCCTCAAGATCAGAGAAACAAGTATTTTGTAGATCCTATCAATACTAACGAGGATCTCACTCATAAAACCCCTAACCCTCAAGATCAAAAAGACGTTATCCAGGACGAGACTCGCACTAAAGACCAAGATATTTTTATTGATATGGAAGATACTACAGACAACTTCCCATCAAACCCATTCAATCTTAACCAATAAAATATGCAATATTTTTTAGAATACTTACAACAACAAAGAGAGAACAATTATTCTGACACACATTTATTATGTGGGACATTCCCGTGTTTCAGAGACGCAAATGGGCTCATAAACAAATTTAATACTCATATTTTATCATCAGAAAAGATTAACCAACTAGTTAACTTCCTTTTAACTGATAAAGAGAAAGACAAACTAAGACAAACAGGAAGTATAATCATAAGTAAAAATTTCGATAAAATAGGCAGATACAGGGTAAGTATATTCTATCAAACTAACGGTTACGGGTGTATTTTTAGGCTTATCCCAAACAAATTACCGCATATCCAAGATTTAGATATGCCTTCACCTATAATTAATTTACTCACCCAAACACACGGTATAATACTTATCACTGGTCCTAATAACTCAGGTAAAACTACTATTCTAAATAGTATAATAGATAAAATAAATACAAATGAAACAAAGAATATAATAACACTTGAAGATCCTATAGAATACGTACACAGGATGAAAAAATCATTAGTTGTACAAAGAGAGATAGGGAAACACACATTAAGCTATATTGATGGTATGCGAGATATCTTGAAACAAGATGCTGACATGGTTTTTATTAGTGAAATAAAAAACCATGAATCAATGGATATGGTAATACAACTTTGTGAATCAGGGTATCTTGTTATAACCAGTCTCCACGCTACTGACACGAAACAAAGTATAGAAAGGATTATCAAAATGTATCCACCTGAATACCAAAACACTATACAAAAACATCTTTCTCTTATACTAAAAGGAGTAATGTGTCAAGAACTAATAAGGAACAAAGATAAATTAATCCCTTGTAGAGAGATACTAATCCCTGATGAATCTATCAAACTCCTTCTAGAATCAGGTGATTTAAAAGGTATACATAACGAAATTAAAACTTCACATCAATCAGGTAATATCTTATTTGATGAGTATTTACTGGCTCTATATAAAAAAGGTGATATCGATAAAGATATATTCGAGAAAAGAGTACATAATATAAAGGATATAGAAAATATGATCTAAGAAAAAAAATCTCAACCAATCTTTTTCCTTATTAGATAGAAATCTGATATCTGTTTATCTATTTTCATAGACACATTCTTATGTCCACCATGAACAGTATCTAACATCTCCTTCTCAGAGTCATCAGTATACCACATCTCTTTTACTTTTTGAGTAAAGATCTCGTTTGGACCGTAGATCTCTATCTCATCACCTTTACTAACCCTATTTTTCATTTCTATATCAATCACTTTGTTAGCGTTATCAAAATTCCTAATTATACCTATAGACTGGTGCGTTTGATACGACATCCCCGTATAATCTATAGAATCGATACTACCTTTAAAGAACCCTGGGATAAACCCTCTACTACTTATACTAGCTAACTCATTGATAAGCTCATCAGGTATTTTTTTACCATCACATACTTTATCTATAGCCTCTCTATACACTTTAACAGTAGTGCAAAGATAGTTCAAAGTCTTTGATCGACCTTCTATCTTTAAACTTATAACACCAGCTCGAACCAAATCCTCTAAAACATTGATAGCACACATATCACGGGAATTAAGGATATAAGTACCATGTTCATCTTCATCTATAGGTAAGAACTCACCTGGTCTCTCTTGCTCTTCCAAATAATACTTACCTTGTATATTAGACCCTTTTTCTCTTAAGAATTCACCTTCCTCCTCTTTATATAATCTATATTTCCATCTACAACTATGCGAACATATCCCCTGATTAGAATCTCTACCAGTCAAATAGTTAGATATCAAACATCTACCTGAATAAGACATACATATAGCACCGTGTACAAACGCTTCTAACTCGATATCAGGCACCTTTTTATGTATCTCTGCTATCTCTTTGATAGATAATTCTCTAGCAAGTATTATCCGCTCAACACCCAAATATTTTTTCCAAAACCTAGCTTGCGCATAATTAACATTATTAGCCTGCGTAGATAGATGTATAACAGATTTCGGATATTTTTCTCTTACTATCATTATCAACCCGGGATCAGACATTATAAACCCGTCAGGTCGCAGTTTGATCATCTCATCAAATGCTTCTATAAAAGATTCTATCTTATGGTTATGCGCATAAATATTGGCTGTTAAATATATTTTTTTATTCAAATTATGAGCATATTCTACTGCTTTCCGCACCTCATCTATAGAGAATCTATTCTCTCTTGCTCTTAAAGAGAACATCGGGATACCAGCATACACAGCATCAGCACCATACATAAACGCGTACTGCATCTTTTCGAAACTACCTGCAGGTGCTAGTAATTCAGGTTTATTATATTTCATAGACTATTATAAAAAATATTTCGGATAGTATTATACATTATTTTTATTTTGATATATATTTATTTCTTGGTGAAAAATAATAAGCAGCAATAATACTAGAGATCGGGACCGCAAGAAGTAATGAGATACTCCCTGTAACAGTCCTAACTATCTCCTCAGATATAAACTCACTATTAAGTATCACCCACAAAGGTTGAGTTTTATTAATATGAAACAATAAAAGCAATGGGAAAGATGTACCGACGTACGCTAACGCCAAAGTATTTATCATAGACGCTATATGTTCTTTACCTATTATCATACCTTTGTTATATAAATCAGCGAAACTAAAAGATTTGTTAGCTTCTTTCAATTCATATATGGAAGCAGTTTGAGCGATCACCACATCATCTAACACACCAAGCGCACCAATTATTATACTGCCAAGTAACAACCCTTTTAAATTTATTCCATTACCAGCAAATATCTGTAAATAAAAAGAATCATCACTCCCCAACCCACTCAACTTAGACAAAAACACAAAAAAATATGAAATAATAAAGGATATGATTAGCGTAATAAGAGTACTCAATAACCCAACCGAGCTTTTTTGATTAAACCCATGAGCTAAATATATACCTAAAGTAGCTATAATAAAAGATCCAATAATAGAAACAAACAGAGGATCAGTCCCATCAATAATTTGAGGTATAACAAATGCAACAATAACACATATACTTAAAACAAGCCCTAATAACGATGAAACACCTTTAACCCCCGCAATAATTATCACTAAAACAAAAAACACACCTACCATGAACCAGATATTAGGTAATCTATACTTATCTACTATCATATAACTATTATCAAGTTTTTGTATAACCACTTGCTCATTTTTTTTTAGTTTTTGGTCTTCAAACACAGTAAGTAAATTCCCATGATTAATATTGATAATCTTACCCTTTTCAGGTGTATCAAGTATTATAAGTTTTAATAACTGTGAGACACCTTTATCACCTACTATATCAGCTTCATTCTCCTCTATTATCTCTAATATTTTTGCTTTCAAATATATCTCATCAGAAAAAACTATATCAGTTGAATTTTGAGCGGAACATAAGGAAAAAGGTAAGAAACATAAAATAAATACAAATATTTTTTTCATAAATTTTATTACAAATTATTTGCAGTATACCAAATAATTTAAAATTAATGAAAAAATTTATACTATATTATATTTTCTTTATACCATAATATTTTGTAGGATTGCCATTAATACTCCAACTAAAGCATACCCCATAACCATAACAGCTATCCTATTTTGTTGATTAATCTTATAAGCATCTCCCAAGTAATTGTAAGTAACAATCAACATTAAAACAGATATAACTAAATATACTAAATTAAATATATTAGCTAAACCAATAGATTCCAATAAAATATTTAAAAATACTAATACTTGGATACTATTAATATATCCAATCAATCTAGTATATTTACATAAATCACCTTTCCCTCTAAAAAATTTTATAGATATATAGTGTATAGTATAAATAGAAAGAATAATAGATAAAGCTGGTAATAAAAATACAGATACCATACTTATGGTTTTATAATAAAGACACTCATATAATATATAAACCAAGGCAGGAGCTGTAAGATATATCCAAGCGAATTTTGTTGATTCTTCACTATTTATTACTTCTTCAGTTACCTTCTTATTCAACTTAACTATCTCATAAGCTTTTTTCATCGAGTTAACCAACTCAGAAACAAATATTTCCATAAAAGTTTTTTTATTTTTAGCTGTCATTTTAATTTATTAAATAATATATTTTTTAATTTTAGCATATATTAAAGAAAAAATCTATCAAATTTTAAATATTTAAATAACATGTAACGCTATTATCTCTCATCTTTCAACAAAAAAAGAGAGTTTTTTTATAGTAAGTTGTTTATGTCCACATTAATACATTTTTTAATTATTGTTAGCATCCCTTACGTCTTTAACTTTTTATAAAGCGATTCTTATATCATGTTAAGGAAAATAAAACTATAATTTTTTTATCTATAATTTTCTAATTTTGTATATTCTTATAACTTTAAATAAATTTATTTCCTAAAAAGTTGATATATATTTTCATTTTGGTAGAATGGGGAATGTTTTATGAATAAAAAATGGATAAAAATCTAAAAACCAAGATAGAAACCCTTATTACCAAGGCTAAAAAAGGTGATACCGATGCGTTTGGTAAAATGTATGATATATTGATGCCATATATATATAGGTATGTAAGATCTAAAACATCAGAGAATATAGCCGAAGATTTAACAGAAGAAATTTTTTATAAATCCTGGGAGAATTTATATAAATACGAAAAACTTAAAAACTGTAATTTTACGTCTTGGTTATACAGGATCGCTCATAATATAATTATTGATTACTATAGAAATAATGAATATATAGAGGAATTAAATGATTTAGAATCTGAGGATAATCTTTATAGAGATATTGAGATACAATTCGATATTGTAAGACTAAAACATTTCATCTCAAAACTATCTAAAACCATACAAGAAGCTGTTATTTTGAAGTTTATACACGATCTTAATTACACTGAGATAGCTGATGCTATGAAAAAAACTGAAGGCGCTGTAAGAGTATTAGTTCACAGAGGTATCTCTCAACTAAAAAAGATGGTAAAAAAGTAACATTTTCGTAAATTTTACGTTGTAAGTACTGGAAGAGGTATTTTTTTTAAATATATGAAAAAGGGAAAGATCCAATCTTCAGATTTATTTGAAGGCTATAAAAAATCGAATGAAAAGCATAAATTAAATAGTAGTTTTAGTGTGCCTGACAAAATAAAAGATGAAATAAAAAATAGGTTAATGAAAAGGATAGAACGATCCAACCATAAAATTAGTGATAAGAGGAAATTCCCGAAATTTGTTTTTTCGTTTGTGGTACCTATCATACTTCTATTTTTCTATTTTTATAAAACACCAGAAGTCGTCCCTAGAGACATGTTCTCTTATATTAATATCGACAAAGGTGAATGTATGGTAAAAAACCCATGGGACGACCAATACCATCCTATCAGAGATATCTCTGAATTAGTTATTGGCTCCAATATAAAAACAGGTGATAAATCTTCGGCTACAATATATTTTTTTGATGATAGTATCCTACGACTTGATCCTAATACTGAACTAGTTATAGTAAAACTAGCCAAACATCCATATATACCTAAAACCGGTATCATTGATCTAAAACTTATTACCGGCCAAATATGGAATAGAGTGTTCCAGGTAAAAGATCAGTTTTCAAGATATATAGTAAAAACAGATAACGCTATAATAACAACTAACGACGCTGCTTTTTCTGTCAGTATCAACAATAAAACATCTATTAGATCGCATGAAAATAATATAGATATCATAGTATTAAATAATGAGAAAAAGAAAATTATAGCTAATACTTCTATTAATAATAGTGATGAAATTAATATATACAAAGATAATTATTTTGTATCTAAAACTAAAACACAAGATACAAACTATATAAAATCTAATATAAAAAAAGATAATATCTATATATCTAAACTGCTAAACAAATCTATAACAAAACTTTTTGATAATAACCATTTATCAGATAAAGAAGAAACTATTGCTAGTATGAATTATAAATATAAACAAGCTTTATCTTATATAAAAACCGGGGACAAAGAAAGAGCTAAAACTAAAATAGAAGAATACAAAAAGGATGTTATAACAGCTTTAGATAAATCTAATGATAAATACTTGAAAGTTAAAATATATAATGATTTAGTATCTAAAGAAAAAGATCTTCTACCTATATCATCTGATTCCGATGTGTTTTTATTAAAAAAAGAGATAAAAGATATAAAAAACCAATTTACCAATACAAACGATAATATTATTCTTGGAAGTACTAATATAAAAAAAGAGAGGAATATCAATAAAGTAGAGAATTTAGATATAAAACATAATACCAGATCTCTGGTATCCGATATAACCTCTTCATTAACAACAGAAATATTAAATAAGAAAAAAACTGATTTAGAAAACAAAAAAAGGATAGAAGAAGAGAAAAGGAAAAAAGAATTAATGATACTCGCTATCAAACAAAAAGAAGAGGAAGATGAAAGAAGGTTAGCATACGAGAAACAGATCACCGAGCTTAGGACAAAAAAAAATAATGAAAAAGCTAAAGAGAAAGCTGATCTTATCCTAAACTCCATAGATATATATATCTCTTACGAAGGTAAATATAATAAATTACTTGGCGAACTAAAGGATTTAGGAGGTAAATCAGAATACAAAAAAAATGTTTTAAATAATCTTCTTAATAATGTCCCTATCCAGTTAAGACATAAGGTAAAAGAAGAATTAACACAATATAAATAAATATTAATAATTTTGGATACTATTTTATTTGTGTATATATTGAGGTTTTTATATACTACAAAAGTAGTTATATGTTACCATAAAATTTTTACTATTAAATCTTTACTAGGGAAAAAAGTCTCTCATATTTCTTTTTAAATACAGAATCTAATCTGTACTTACGTAATATTGCACGTAAACTTAATGTAGTTCATTCAAATCTTGATAAAAAGATGAAAAAACTTAGATTTATACTCTGAGATAAAAATTTTTGAAGAATTGGCAACATGTCACTATCAAATAATGGATACTAAATTTAAAACAAAATTTTCTGATAATAAACAACATACCAAAATTATTATGGATATTCTATGGAACAAATACATTGATTTTGATATATTACAAGAAGAAAGGAACTTTATCCAATACGCATCTGCATATATAAATAAATCCAAAAATAACAAAATGATTAATCCCCCTAATAATAAAACTAAACTATTCATACAGCGGTTTCAGATAACCTAAATGATAAAGTTGATGTTTCTATATGGAATTTATATAAAGGTCATTTGAATAAATATTGGCTTATTTCTTTTAACTAAAAATATATGAAAAAAATTTTCTTTGGGCTATCAATCGTAACAGTCATACTCATTATTTTAGTAGTTATATTCTATCTCGTTTTTGGTTATGCGTACGCTTATAAAAAAGATTTTTTTATAGAAAAATTAGATTCAACAGATCAAAATTTTATTAATTCAATGAAAAAAGATGAATGGGAAATAAATCCGGATAAAGAATATTATTTAGTACAATTTATTGTTCAGGCATATTCTTTTGTGCCTTTTGATTTCAGTCCTATTGATGGAGAGATTACTAATGATATGAGTAAATATATATACCAAAAAGAATTTTTTATAAAACCGCAAGTGCTTTGGCATTTTTCAAAGGGAAAAATATATCTTATCTATTTAGTGGAAGCTAATAATAAGCAAGAAGTAGAAGAATTTGTTAAAGAAGCTGAGATTAAACTAACAACAACAAATCATGATTGGTTATATGCAAAAGTGCGAAAATAATATAACAAATCATCAATACATCGAAAGTACGTTATGGTATAGTGATAAGTTCAGAGAAATACCACGAAATAATTGCTAAAAGAAGATATATTTTAGCTTATATTACTTCTTCTTTGCCTAAAAATTTAATTCGTGGATAGGTATGCTTAGTTAGAGAAGGAACAGATACTTTTATAAACTCGGGTTTAAGAAAGATTTCTTTAATTAAAGCTCATCGGATTGCTATGGTACAGGAAGCTCTGATAATTGATGAAGTTGGATTTTTACCAAAAAGTTTAATTAATCATATTCGTAAAAATACCATAAAAGGAATGTTTGATTTATAAATTTTTAAGTTTCTTTACAAGAATGATTAGTCCGGCTATTTTACATATATCCCTACATTTTATCTCTCAAAGAATCTATTTGGTCTCTTAGTTCAGCTGCTTTCTCAAACTCTAAGTTCATAGAAGCTATAGACATCTGGTCTTCAAGCTCTTTTATTAACCGTTTTAATTCTTCTTTAGGTACCTTCTTTACTTTATAATCTTTTACATGAGAAGATGATCTTGATATATCTTTTATATTTTTCACTATCGTTTTAGGCGTAATATTATGTTTTTTATTGTATTCCATCTGTATTTCCCTACGTCTATTAGTTTCATCTATAGCCTCTTTCATCGCTTGTGTCATTATATCTCCATACATAATAACTCTGCCATTAGCATTCCTTGCGGCTCTACCTATTGTTTGGATTAAAGCATCTCGTGAACGTAAGAACCCCTGTTTATCAGCATCAAGTATACAGATCAAAGACACTTCAGGTAAATCAAGCCCTTCTCTCAATAAATTTATCCCAACAATTATATCTATTACTCCTGACCGTAAATCCCGAAGGATCTCTATACGTTCTATTGTATCTATATCACTATGTAGATACCGGACTTTCAGGTTAGCTTCAACTAAAAACTCTGTTAGGTTCTCAGAAGATTTTTTTGTAAGTGTTGTTATCAACACCCTTTCACCTTTTTTTATAGTTTCTGATATATTATTCATTATATCATCAATATAATTCTCTGTCTTTTTCACTTCTATCACAGGATCAAGCAACCCGGTAGGCCGTATAATCTGTTCAATAATTTTTGATTTTTCACTCTCATATTTCCTTGGCGTAGCAGAGATATATATAGTTTGGTTCATATATTTCTCAAACTCCTCAAATTTAAGCGGTCTATTATTAAAAGAAGAAGGCAACCTAAACCCATGCTCAACTAAATTCTGTTTCCTTGATCTATTACCTTCATACATACCTCCTATTTGAGGTATAGTTATATGTGATTCATCAATACATAGCAAAAAATCTTTCGGGAAATAATCTAGTAACGTCATAGGAGGCGATCCATCTTTCTGGTTAGTAAAATACGTTACATAGTTTTCTATACCAGTACAATAACCTGTCTCAAGAAGCATCTCTATATCGTATTCAGTTCTAGTCTGTAATCTCTCTGCTTCAACTAGTTTACCTATAGATTTAAAATACTTTATACGTTCCTCCAGGTCTTTCCTTAAACCTGATACCCCATTTTCTATACTCTCTTTAGTAGTAACATTATGTTTGGACGGGAATATCGTTACTGACTCCAATTCCCGTATCAGCTCGCCAGTAAACGAATCAGCTTCTTTGATACTTTCTAATTCATCACCAAAAAAATCTAATCTATAAATATTATCTGATGAAGGCGGGAATATCTCTATACAATCACCTAAAACATGGAACATCCCTTGCTTAAATTCCATATGTGATCTAATATACTGGATATTACTAAGCCGTCTTAATAAGTTATTCCGTACATATTCTTTCCCTACCTCTAAACCGATAGATAGTTTTGAGTAATCTTCTACATCACCAAGCCCATATATAGCTGATACTGATGCGATAATTATCACATCGTTCCTCGTAAGCAAACTATTTGTAGCCGCATGTCTATATTTATTGATTTCTTCATTAATAGAAGCATCTTTCTCTATATATGTATCAGTTTTAGCTATATAAGCTTCAGGCTGATAATAATCATAATAGCTAACAAAATAACATACAGCGTTATTAGGGAAAAACTCCTGGAACTCAGCACATAGCTGTGCCGCTAAAGTCTTATTATGCGCAAGTATCAAAGTCGGTTTTTGTATATTTTGTATAATATTAGCGACAGTAAAAGTTTTACCTGATCCTGTCACCCCTAGAAGCACCTGGTTAGTTTCTCCTTCTTTTATGTTTTTTGTTAGTTTTTCTATCGCTTGTGGCTGGTCGCCTGTAGGCTTAAAACTAGAGATAAGCTCAAATTTGTTTACCAAAATAAAATATATTAAAAATAGTGTTTTACATTCTACCTTAATATATTCCTATGTCAATACTAAAGGGAAAAAATCGGGTTTTTTCAGATACAGTTTTATTATATTATATAAATACAAATTACTAAATTTAATATGCGCAGCTTTATTATTGATAAAATATCAGATTACAATAATTTCGTTATAAAAGATAAATACTATTCTTTATGGCAATCCCTAGATTGGAAAAACTTCCAGGAATCTATAGGCAGGAAAACTTTCATTATCGGGGTAAAAGAAAAAGGAGAAATTATACTTACAGCTTTAGTAATAAAGCATGATCTACCTTGGAATAAGAGTTTTTTTGAAATACCTAGAGGCCCTTTAGGCGATCTTAATAGAACCTCAAAATATTTTTTTGGATATTTAAAAGCACTATCAAAAAAAGAAAACGCTATCTTTTGTAAGTTCAACCCTTTTAACAAATACACAACTATTACCTCAAAAAAAATTAGCAAAGATACACACCCAGAAAAAACTTTAACACTTAACCTGGAGTTAACAGAAGAAGCTCTCCTAAAACAAATGAAACAGAAAGGACGGTATAATATTAAACTTGCAGATAAAAAAGGCGTAAAAATATGCGAATCAAACGATATTACCAAGTTTGTTTCGATACTTAAAGAGACTACTAATAGAGATAAATTTAGTAGTCACGATAAAAACTATTATAAATCAATGATAGATACTATAGATAGCTGTAAACTATATCTTGCTCAATATAATGGGACAGTTATAGCGGGCGGGATCTTTTGTTTTGTCGGTGATAGAGCGATATACTATTATGGTGCTTCAAGTAACAAGTACCGGAACCTTATGGCACCATACTTACTTCTTTGGCACTCAATAAAAGAAGCAAAAAAAAATAACCTAAAAATATATGATTTTTTGGGTATCCCTGACCATTTAAAAGGTGTTAAAGAGTTTAAACTAAAATTTGGTGGTGAGATAGAGATATACCCTCAAACACAAGTAATAATTTTTTCTTGGGTTTGGTATATAGTATATATTACCACTAAATGGATAAAAAAACATCTTTAGTTTACAGCCCATGTATTAAACCCTAAGTTAGAGACTACCCCTTTTATCTCAAGCATAGTTAAAGTAGAATTAATAATACTAAGCGGTAACGACGTTTGCTGCGATATTATATCTGTATGTAAAGAAGATTTTTTGAGCAGATCAAATATTTTTTGTTCGTTCTTATCAGCCAACCTTATTTCCGGTCTAAACAACGAAGGTACACCTAGCTCTAGTAATATATCAGTATAAGAGGAAACAAGCTTAGCCTCACCTTTGGATATAATCTTATTAGTCCCTTGAGACATATCACTAAATATCGGTCCGGGCACAGCAAAAACCTCTCTGTTTTGATCAAGCGCAGTCCTTGCTGTTATCAAAGCTCCTGATTTTGCTGCCGCTTCGATAATAACTGTTGCAACACATAAACCCGATATAATCCTATTACGTTTAGCAAAAGAGAATTTACTTATCATCCCACCAGGCGATGTCTCTGATATTATAGCACCGTTTTGCATTATCTTTAATGCGAGATCCCTATTAATACTCGGATATATCCTATCTATACTTGTACCCAACACCGCGATTGTAGGTATATTATTATTCAAACTTTCTATATGTGATAAACTATCTATCCCTTTAGCAAGCCCACTAACAATAACAAAATTCTGTAAACCTTTAATTAAATGTTTTACTGATTGTTTACCATATAAAGTGTTGTTCCTACTGCCAACAAACGCTATTTTATCTTGCTTAGATAAATTAAAATTACCTCTTTTATATAGAAACACAGGTGGATCAGAGATCTCTTTAAGGATCGCAGGATACTCAGGGTCAGAGATACATATTATATCTATACCTATATATTTTCGTTGTTCTTTGGATAGATCAAAGCTTGTTCTTTTATTTATAAACTCAGAAGCGAACTCTTTATTAGTTATCTGTTTTATCTCGCAATCTGTTATCTTGTTCCATGCATCCTCCAAAGACCCATATACCCCAAAAATTTTTTTGTATTTACTATAACTAAAATTTTCTATAGTACTCCATGCTATATAATATTCATTAACCATAATATATTTATTAGTGTTTTATATATTCTATTGCTATATACAAAAATATCAATGTGTAAAAAAACACATTTTTCTTAAGGTTTACTCATAGCGTGTCCTATCACATCCAACACTAAAGGGTATCCTTTTGAAGTAAGAATTAAATCTAAAAAAATTTAAGGAGTAGTTTTAGCTGACCATATAAAAATCAAGATTGGGGAAAAAACAAATTTATAGAGGAAGCAACTCAAGAATGTGTTGAATCAGTATTAAAACTAATAATCTCTTCGAGATTACAAACAAATAAATAGTTTTATTATCCTCCTTTAAGATACAAATTATTTTAAAACTCTTTTATATTTCTCCATTATTTTATTAAACTCTTTTTTATTTAAAGGTTTATACGCTTTATCGAAGATATTTAGGAATATAGCTTCTATCACTTTCATCTCCAAATAATTCTTTTTTTCGCATATCTCAAAAAACATATTCCTCATATCGTTTTTACTTATCACTATCGAAGACATAGATGGCAATGTTTTATATATCCTTTCGATTTCCTCATCCAAAACCTCTCTATCCTCTATCATAGACTCAAACCATAATAACCCTTTCCTTATCGCTTCGATCATACAAAAAGCTATATCACAAACAGTTTCAACCTTATTCCTTTTTTTCGATTTCTTAACCATATGATAACCGATATACACTAAATTCTCTTTTAATTTATCTTTAACAAGCCAACTACTCTTTTTGATGGATACAACCTCGTTACATACTATATCAGCAAAAATATTACATAACTCAAGGAAATATTTATCTATATTATTAATCTGAGTCATTTTTATTAACATATCCGGTTTCCCATTAACTTTTTTATCATCACCATACATCCCTCTTTCCAGTACATAATACTTACCCGACTCTTGATCACAAAAAGTTTCCAAATACTTACTAGTAGTGTCACCTCCTAAATACTCATGGAAAACTATTTTATAAACGTTATTACCATCCTTCGATAAATACTCCTTCAAATACGAATCATTACGATATTTCCCAATTTTTTTTGTCAACCTATACTGATATATTACCTCACCCTTTTTATTGTAATACTTTATAAAATTATCTCTCCTAGATTTAAGATACTTCCTTTCCGAACATGTTTGGAACATAACCTCACCTTTTTTATTATATACTTCGATACTCCCTCTCTCCTTATTCGCCACAGCACGTCTAGAACACCTATTATTATAATAACTTTCATGTACATAATGATAATTACCAGGCAAAAAATTATATACATACCTGCCTTTTAAACTGTTTTTTTTGTTATACAAGTAAAAATCATAAGAACTCACCCTTACTCCTTTATTGTTATTATTAGGATAATCAGGTATAACAGACGCAGGTGATAAAACAATATTACGAAAGAAATTACTATCTATATATTGAATATATTTATCCAACCGACTCAAAACACTATTAGAATATGATATATCCAAGTGACCATTTATTTTATTACTGTTATTATATAGTTTAAACACTTTAATATTATACATATATATATTTTGGTCATTATCAACTACTCCCACAGGCATAACATTAAAAGAAACTTGCTTATCCTTATACACAAAAAACATTAATTTAGTTTTACCATCGATAAACGATAACCGTTTATGTATAAACCTTGATGAAGTAGTACTAATATAATTAGCATATATATTTTTATCGTCTTTACTAAACACAAGAGTATTTTCACCTTTGGCACCATCAGATGAATAAAATTTATCACTCATACAAGTTCTTCCCTCTCTCGATTTATTTAAATGAATATATGTTTTGTAGTTTTTACTCAATATTTTACCTTCAAGATTTTGAATCATAGTATTATGTATAGAAGCATAAGTAAAAACTTCAGGTATATACCTATCATGAAACTCTCTGAATTTTCTGCTACTAATATCACCAAAAAACGATTCATGCCAATATTTTTTCTTGAAATAATAATCTATTTTTAGTTCTTTATTATACTCATCACCATTTTTATATTTTTTTGTTCTCTCCCATCTTTCTAGCTTCATTTTACCATCATGTTCCCTATATTTACTCTCCTCTTTAGTCCCATCATCAAAATATTTAACCAATCTTTTATTATTCCCTGAGACCTTAAAAATAAGTCTACCTTTTTCATCGTACCCACTTTCACTCCAAATCCTTGAAGTACGCATATTTAATTCATAAACATATTTTGCAATTTTTTGTGTTTTCCAATTATTATTAAACTCAGGATGTAACGGATATAACACTCTTTGCATACAAATTCTTTTATCGCCAATATTCTCTTCAACCAAAACTTTTTTCCCATCTATCACTAAATATTTTTTTTCTAAATCCTCTCTCTCTTTATAAACTATATATTTGTTTCTTTTTATAGATCCAATTTGAGACGCCTCTTTTTGTCCTTTCTTATCTTTCTCAAGCCGATCATACTTTTTCTCTTCTTTTAATATATTTGAAGATACTTTAGATGGTTCTTCACCCTCAATAGATACCGCAGATAAAACCACTAACAATATTGAAACTCTAATAGTATTTTTTATCTTTAATAGCCAATCTTCACAAATAGCTAACGATTGACATTTTTCGATACTCACCAAATTTTGATCCTCTTTCGGTTTAACTTGATTAGATAAATAATCTTCTTCATTTAATTCAAATATATGTTTCTCATCCATCTGTTCTTTAAAAAGAATACAACACTAACACCTTTACACATTTTTATAATATTGTAAAGAGTAATTTTTGTATTATCTTATATATACTTATCCTAAAATAGGATTAATTAACTTACAAAACCGAAGAAATCAATAATTTAACACTTTTTTTTAGACTATCTCTAATAAAGATATATGTTGTCTCTAGTATAGAATACCATTCAGGCACATCACCAAACATCTCTTTCCTCCATTCTTCATCTTGTATCCCCGGTTGAGGTATTAACTCAACTTCTTCTTTCGCATCAACAATTTTAGTCGTGTTTATAGTAAAAGCTATTACAGCTAATAAAACAATCCTTTTTATTCCCACTTTCATATAAATAATGTTTAAATAATAAAACCTATTTAGTATTTTAAAGATTCTTTCAAAAAAAGAAAATGTATAAAAAAACACATTTTCTTAAAATTTTTATACAGATATAAACCAATTTGGATAAAAAAAGGTTTGTGTTTTATTTATTTTCTTTATATCAATTTCAAAATTATTAGTAATAATAGCATTTTTTGGATTATATTTTTCTATAAAACTTATAAAAGATCTCAATTGTTTAATATTATTACTTTTTACTTCAATTGGTAATATTCCGTTAGATTGCTCCAAAACAAAATCCACCTCTGCCTTAGATTTAGTTCTCCAATATTTTATTTCTAAATCCTTTTTATAAAGTTCAGTAAAAACAAAATTTTCATTTAATGCTCCTTGATCCATTCTATCTTCTAATTCTCTTAAATCATTAATAATGATATTCCTAAAACCATTATCAATGAAATATAATTTAGGATTTTTTATTATTTCTAAACTCTTATTAGTATAAAAAGGATTTACCATCCTTAAAATAAATGTTTTTTCAAAAACATTTAAATAATTTTTCAACTCATAAAAAGTAATATTCAGATTTTTACAAATATCATTAAAATTTATTATATTCCCCATCTGTAAACTTAATAATTTGATAAGTTTTATAAGTTTATAATCATTTTTAAAGCCAAGAATATCTTTGATTTCTCTTAATAGATATGTATTATAAATGTTTTTTAAAACATCATGTTTTTCATTTTTCGCTATTACAACCCTAGGATATCCTCCATACCTCAAATACTCATTATAATATTTATTACATTTTTCTATTAAAACTTTATTTATCTTTACTTGTTTAAAAGATAACGTATTAAAATTTATTTTTGATTTTAATAACAAATAAATATTTTTATAAAAATTCTCATCTTTAAAAGATAAAAATTCCTCAAAATTTAAAGGAAATAATTTTAAAATAAAAACTCGACCAACAAGATATTTTACAGCTTGTAAACTTAAATCTAACGCGGAAGAACCTGAAATTATAATCTTATTTTGTGGATAATGATCATATAAAAATTTTAAATATTTCCCTCCATTTTTCGCATATTGAAATTCATCAATAAATATATACTTATTATCAGTTAAATACAATTGTGCAAAAGCTTTAATATCATTTAAAAATAAACTTAACGTTTCTTGATCATCAAAACTCAAATATACTGCACTTCTTAGATTCTTAAAAATCCTTTTTAATAATGTCGTCTTTCCACTTTGTCTTGGGCCTATTAATGCAATTATTTCTTTATAGTTTAGATATTCTTTTATCTTATCTTCCAATAAACGTTTTATATACATTTTATAATAGCAGGGTTAAAACTAAATATATTTTTATAATAGCAGGGTTAAAACTTAAATTCAATAGATTTATTTTTAAAACAAAAATCACATAAAAAAACTCTACAACTATAATATCTTATTTTATAGCAAAATATGAATTAGCTTAAATTGATATAAATCTGTTATACTAACTTCAAATTAATAAACTAATATGGAAAACAAAGAATACAAAAAACATATAATATATATTCTTATTATATGTGTATTACTTATCATTATATTTGCAAAAAAATATCATAAAGATGATACAGAGTATATTTTACCTAAAGAGATATATTTTGCCGGACAAAAAATAGATCTGAAAGACCAAAAAACGTATGAACGTATAGACACTGAATTCCAAATACTTGTTAACGACAGAAGAGGTCAAATAAAATTATGGTTAAAAAGGATGAATAAATACGGGAAAATTATAAAATCTATCCTTGATAAAGAAGAGATGCATCACGATTATATATATCTAGCGATAAAAGAAAGCAGTTTACTCCACTGCTCGGAATCAATAGCAGGCGCAAAAGGATGGTGGCAATTTATAGCTGGTACCGCACGTGATTACGGACTTACTATAAACGATTATATCGATGAAAGATGTGATATATACCTTTCAACAACAGCAGCAATGAAATACCTAAAAAAACTTAATACTTATTTCAAAGGCGACATAATTTCAGCTATGGCGGCATATAACGATGGTGAAGGCGATGTACTAAAGATGCTTGATGTACAAGGCAGCAAAGACTATTTTAGTAGTTATACTAATAGCGAGACTATGCGATATATCCCTGGTATAATAGCTTTAAAAATTATTCTAGATAACCCCAAACAATACGGTTTCCATACAGATAATGAGTATCCTGAATTAATTTTACATAAACTTGAGTTTATGCCGGAAGAAGATATAAATATATATACATTATCTTTTGCTTCCGGCCTAGATTTCCTTGAATTTATTAGCTATAACAGCCATTTACGTATAACCTATACTATAGATAATTATCTACCTAAAGATAAAACCTATAATATATATCTACCGAAACCTTATTACGATAACCTGAAAGATTTTATCAATAATTAATCATCACATTCACCTTCATGATAAACATTCACACCATTTTGTAGTGCGACACACTCATTACTATAAGTTTTATCGTTACACCCACATACCGGCTGATATATCCATACACATGTTTCTGGTCTAGGTCTACACACACCTGTCTCCGCCATACAATTATTCAAACTACAAAAATAATCTGATGAACACCCGGTATTATCAAAACATTGATTTGATTCTTTTATACTAAAATACTTGTTAGATGTATCGGTTGCAAGCAACTCATCATCTCTATAAACATAAGTTTTGATTATATAGTCTCCTACCGGTAAATTAGCAGTATTTATTACCTGTATCCATATAATATCTTGAGACAAATTTGTTAACCCGTTTAAATTATAAGGTACTACTTCACCGGTATTATAATCTATCAACTCAAACAAAACAGTATCTAAAGGGTTATACGGCATAACTATAGCTTCAGCAACAAACGCATCATCCATATCTTTATATATTATTTCACCTCCGTTAGGATAACTAACTGTTATCTCAGGAACAGTATTTTCTAAACATTTACCGTATAAACATCCAGCCTCACAGACATATTTAGTATATTTTATCGCATCGTCAAAACATTCAGCCTCATACATAGTTCTATAATCCTCTTCACAATAATCCCTAAAGATTTGTTGCCCTATCCGTACTTCACCTGCCTCATAAATATTTGTACCATTATCAGTATCAAAACATATCTTACATTCACCTTCATACGCGATATCAACGCCTCTCATTTGAGCTATACATTTATTTTTATATGTTATATTATCTGTACCACATACAGGACTAAGTTGAGTATTACATATCCTTATCCCTTTCGTTTTTTTAGCATATACATGCGAAAAAGACAATAGCACAAAAAATATCATAGCCGATGGTAGTAATAATTTTTTTAGCATAATAATTAAATATATTTTATATTTAATTTATTCTGATTTAAAATATAAAAAATATCAAATCTTTTATGAATTATTTTTCTCATATACTCCCTATCGGGACGAAAAAAGCTGAGATAATCCTTATAAACCCTGATTTCTCTAAAACTGAGCTAGGCACTTATGCTCCACCTGATAACCATCTAGGATTAAACAGGCTTGCGACATATCTTGATAACAAAAATATTTCTGTTGCTATACTCAACACCACAGGTATAAAAGGAGAAAACACTCCAGAGACTTTATCTAAATTCTTAAATAATAACCACAACAATTTTTCTGTTTTTGGGTTTTACTTAACATCCTGGAATATAACATATATTCTAAACATTCTTAAAACCTCTAATTTCCTAGACAAAAAAATTGTGTTTGGTGGACCTTTAGCTTCAGCTGCACCACAACCGCTAATGGATTCACTTATAAATATCGGGCTTAAAAAAATTGGGGTAGTACAAGGGTATGGAGAATTCATACTAGAGAAATTAATACTTTATAACCTAAAAGATGTTAAAGAAGCATGGGTATACGATGAAGGGTATACGCATAAAGGTACAATACAAAAGTTCAGTCAAACCGAACTAAACTCTTTACCTCTACTTAACCCTAAATTCAATATATCACAAATATATTTAATGAAATGTATAGATAATATGGATTTAGGTGATAACAGCATATCCGATCTTTACGGGTATATGGGGCTTGATACTAACCATGGATGCGCTTTTAAATGCTCTTTTTGTTCTATCCCTTTTCTAGGCAGATATGTTGTTTCAAGAGACCCCAAGAAAGTTGTAGACGAGATAGAGTATACATCTAAAACCACAGGGATATTTAGATACACATTCACTTATACTAATGTAATGTTTTATACTTCAGACTGGATAAGAGAGTTCTGTAATGAAATGATTAAAAGGGGGTTAAACGAATATATAAACTGGAATGGATACCACCATATAAATGTGTTAGAACTACTTGATCCAAAAGATTTTATTCTGATGAAACAATCCGGTACCGACGAAATAGTTATAGGAGTACAATCAATAGAAGAAAATATATGCGAAATTTTTAATAGACCAAAAAATACATATGAAAAAGTTAAAACCCTGGTCGAAATAACTAAAAAAACCGGGCTACGTCTTGTAATAGATTACATAACATCTGTCCCGGGTGAAAACACAGATAAAATAATCGAATTTTATGAGTATTGTATGAAAAATGATATCGAATGCAGGAATTATGATCTAAAAATATATCCTGCTACAGAAATATCTAGAAAACCTCTTGATCTGATTAACTACGATTTAGTACCTATAACCGGGGATATATCGCCTGAGTTAGGAGCATATTTATTAGTAAAAAAAGATCAAGACCATAAACTTAATACATACCAACTAAAGCTAAGAGAGTTTAATAATAGATTAAAACCCACATTAAAAGTAGGGAAATATATTATTAATAATATAAATAATATAAATGAATTAATAGATACTAAAATCCCTAATAACAATTTAATACCCTTAAAAGTAAAAAAATCTATGATTCTACTCCTAAAATCCTATCTTAATCCAAACCTAAAAACACAAACAACCGAGTATAAAATGAAAGATATGTTTAAAAAACTATCTAATATAACCGAGGATAGTCCACCGATACTAAAAAAACTTAAGACCCAATTAATACAGAAAATGGGAGAACAAAAATTTAATGAACTAATAAATAAATACAAAAACTCTTGATTTGGCATTTCAGAATTGATATAATTATCGTATCATTCTGAAATGCCAAATATGAAATTTAATAAAATGATACTTCAAAGATTTAATGAGATGCCATATTTTGATAAACAAACGCTTATCCAGTTATCTCAAAACATAAAACTTACTAGTATAGATAGGTATATATATCTCTCTTTAATCAGAAAAGATATTATTCAACTAAAAAAAGGATATTATGTTACCAATACCTTTTTTGCTAAACATAAAGATGATATAAGTTATCTTTTTTATATTGCAAATATATTACGTTACCCTTCCTATGTCTCAAGTTATACCGCTTTACAGTATTATGATCTTATGACAGATATCACATATGGCACAGTATCTATCACAAACAAAATCCCTAGATCGTATAAAAATATTGCAGGTGATTTTCAGTATCATTCAATCAAAAATAATCTTTTTAAAGATTATAAATTAGAAAAAGGAAATTTTAATTATTTTATTGCGACACCTTCTAAAGCTCTTTTCGATTTTTTATATTTTAAACATAATCAGTTTAGAGGACTATCCAAAGAAAATGTATACTCTTTAATTGATATATATAGAATAGATATAGAAGAAATGAGTATAAAAGAGCAAAAAAACTTTGAGATTTTACTTAATAACCATATAAAAAAATGAACAACCATTTTTTGTTATTATTAAAAAATATGATAGATTATACTAAAAGTTATTATCCATGTAATGCAGAGATATTACGCAATATCGTAAAAGAAGAGATCCATTATTATATACTTAATTTTATTTATCACCATCATAAATATTGTAATTGGATTATGTATGGAGGATCAGTTTTACGTATTTGTTATGAGCTTAATAGAATGTCAGTAGATCTCGATTTTGAAATATCAGAGATATGTACTAAAGATTATCTAAATAAATTTAAATCTGATATAGAAAATCATTTTTATAACACATATTTAAGTCAAGATAAATTGAAAATTAAAGTATCAGGAAAAAGAGGGATTATGCTCAAATTCATTATATGTAAAGATCTAGGGATAGAACATAAATCTAACCAAATACGTGTTAGAATTGATTTAAATAATTTCTATAACAAAAATTTTGTTACTCAAAAGATCCCTATAAATCATAATCAATTATCTTTCTCCATTCAGACGTACAATATATCAACCCTTATGGCTAGTAAAATAGCTGCTGTCCTTTTAAGAAAAGATCGTATAGTAGGTAGAAATATATATGACGAAAAAGGCAGAGATATTTATGATCTTATATGGTACATGGAACAAAAAATCATACCTAACATAGGGTATTTAAATAAAAAAAAGCTACAAATAATCGATATTAACACTCTTTTTAAAAAACTTACAACAAAATTAGAAAAAGTAAATTTCACAAATCTACAAAATGATCTACTTCCATTATTTTTAGAAAAAACTTATATAATAAATTGGCTTAATCAATGGTATGAAAGTTATTTAAGATTATTAAATAATTACAATATATATAAAATACAATCACTTCACTCCATACTAATAAAAGAAAATCTTAGAGACGACTACTATTTTTATTATATATACGTAACAGAAAAAGGAGACAAGGTATCTATAGAATATAGTGTTTCTTGGGAATTTATTAATCAAATTAATAATGATTTTAATATTAACATCAAAACAGACATCTCTAAACTGATCAAATATAATATACAAACTAAAAATAAAAATCTTGAAAAATACGTATATATATTTCTAAACAAAAATAATAATTATTTCAAAAAAAATAATCACATAATTTTTGGGAACAATATAAAAACGAAAAAAATTTGTTATTCTGCTAATAATTCTCATATAAAAGACAAAATCAATTTAGATAAAAACATGTTTCTTTCTATAGATCTTGAGAGTTTATTACTATAAATCTAATTCTGCTAATAATTCTGATATAAGAGACAAAATCAATTTAGATAAAAACATGTTTCTTTCTATAGATCTTGAGAGTTTATTACTATAAATCTAATTCTGCTAATAATTCTGATATAAGAGACAAAATCAATTTAGATAAAACCATGTTTCTTTCTATAGATCTTGAGAGTTTATTACTATAAATCTAATTCCAATTTCCCATCATTACCTACACTTACCTTGACCTTACTATTCTCTTTTATTTTACCTTCTATAATTAACAACGCTAAAGGATCAAGCAAATAATTTTGTATAACTCGTTTTAAGGGTCTTGCACCATACACCGGATCATACCCACTTTTAGCTAACCATTTTTTTGCTAAATTATCTACTTCTATACTTATTTTTTTCTTTTCTAACCTTGTTCTTAAAATAGTTATTTGTATATCAACTATTTTTTCTATATGTGACTCTTCTAGAGGATTAAAAATAATTATATCATCTATCCTATTCAAAAACTCAGGCCTAAAATGTAGTTTTAATATATCAAAAACATTTTGTTTCCATTCATCATCTTTATCCAAAGTATTTATGATTTTATCTGAAGCTATATTAGAAGTCATTATAATAATAGTATTAGCGAAATTAACTGTTTTACCTTTACTATCAGTTAACCTCCCATCATCTAATACTTGTAATAAAATATTAAACACATCATGATGCGCTTTCTCTATTTCATCAAGCAAGACTATAGAATACGGTTTACGCCTTACAGCTTCAGTCAACTGACCACCCTCATCATACCCAACATACCCGGGCGGAGCACCAATCAATCTTGCAACAGTATGTTTTTCCATATACTCAGACATATCTATCCTTATAATAGCGTTTTCATCGTTAAACAACAACTCAGCCAACGATTTAGCAAGCTCAGTTTTACCTACACCTGTAGGCCCCATAAAAATAAATGACCCGGTAGGTTTGTGTTCTTCATTCAATCCCGTTCTCGATCGTCTTATAGCATTAGCCACAGACTGTATCGCTTGTTTTTGTCCTATAACTCGTTTCTGTAAAATCTCTTCTAACAAAGATAACTTAGCAGATTCCGTTTTAAGTAGTTTTGTTACCGGTATCCCTGTCCATTTAGAAACAACATTAGCTATATCTTCAGCTGTTACTTCTTGCCTTAGAATAGATTTATCATTTTTTTTCATCAGTTTTTCAGCTTCTAATAAAACCTTTTTGGCTTCAGGGATTTTCCCGTACCTAAGTTCTGCCGCTTTCTGGTAATCAAGTTCTCTCTCAGCTTTCTCTATCTCAAGCTTATATTTTTCTAAATCACTTTTAGCGTCCTGGATACTTTTTATAATATCTTTCTCATTCTTCCATTTCAATTCCAACTTCTTTTTCTCTTCCTCTAAATCAGCTATATCTTTTTTAACTTTCAATAACCTATTCTTAGAATCTTTATCCGTCTCCTTCTTTAACGCCTCTCTTTCTATCTCAAGCCTTATTATTTGTCTAGAAAGTTTATCTATCTCTACAGGCTGACTTTCAAGTTCCAGTTTCAATGACGATGTAGCCTCATCTATCAAATCTATCGCTTTATCGGGTAAAAACCTATCTGTTATATACCGTATAGATAAATCAGTAGCAGCTATTATCGCTGAATCTGTTATACGCGCACCATGATGTAACTCATATTTTTCTTTTATACCTCTCAATATAGCTATAGTATCCTCTTTCGACGGCTCAGTTACAAGCACTGGCTGGAACCGTCTCTCCAAAGCAGCATCCTTTTCAATATATTTCCTGTATTCTTTTATTGTTGTAGCACCTATCGCTCTTAAAGCGCCTCTTGCTAAAGCCGGTTTAAGCAGATTAGATGCATCCATAGCTCCTTCACTGGCACCAGCCCCAACTATAGTATGCAACTCATCTATAAATAAGATAATCTCACCTGAATGCGATTTAAGCTCTTTTATTAAAGCTTTTAACCTATCCTCAAATTCACCTCTAAATTTAGTCCCGGCTATTAGCGCACCTAGATCAAGAGATAAAACCTTCTTATTTTTAAGCGTTTCAGGCACATCACCATTAATAATCCTTTGAGCTAGACCTTCTGCGATGGCTGTCTTACCTGTACCAGGCTCACCCACAAGAACCGGATTATTTTTTGTTCTTCTTGAAAGTATCTGCATAGTCCGTCTAATCTCCTCATCTCTTCCTATTATAGGATCTATTTTCCCTGTTTTAGCAAGTTCTGTTAGATTAATAGTATATTTCTCTAAAACATTATACTTAGACTCAGGAGATTGATCATTTACTTTTTGATTCCCTCTAACCATTTTTAATATAGTTAAAATATTTTGTTTTGTTATTTCATACTTAATAAGTAACTTTCTTATCTCTGTATCCACCTCTGATAGAGATATCAATAAATGTTCTATACTAACAAACTCATCACCCATATTCTTTGATTCTTCAAAAGATTTATTAATAACTTCATTTAAATATGTCGATATATAAGCTTTTGTTTCACCTACTTTAGGTTTCTTATTAATAATCGCTTCAACTTCCTTAACAATTTTATTTATATCTACCCCAAATTTTTCCAGTATCGGATAAATTATAGTATCTTTTTGATTCAAAATACTCAAAAAAAGGTGATCAGCATCTATATACTGATTCCTCATAGCCTTAGCAAATATTTGAGCTTGATTCAAAGCTTCAGCACTTTTAATAGTTAATTTATTTAAATCCATATTTAAAAAATTAAGCATTAGCACTCTTAATTATAGAGTGCTAATAGCAATATGTCAATATTTTTTCAGTTTGACTTATAGATAAGTTATAAATATTATTTAATTCCAATGATATTTTAAAACATTGTATAAAAACCTTAAAAAGGGGAAAAAAATGAATAAACTCTATTTAGTAGTTATCCTATTCCTTATTTCTTGCACAAACCAAAAAAAATTTTATTATGCTAATATTGACATTAATAAATCAATAAAAAATGAACAACTTAAAATTAATTATAATAAAGAGATATTTTATCAGAAATCATTAAAAAAAGATACAAATGTAAACAAAAAACTTGAGCAAATAAAAAAAGGTATAGGAAAGTATTATCCAGTAAAACTTTTTTTATATCCTAACGCAAAATATGGATTAATTCATATTAAACAAATCCATAACTCACCAATACATGCTAAATTTGATGATAAAAATTTAATTATTTCAATAATTATTGATAATACTATCATACAAAAATTCAATTTTTATAATAAAGAAAATTACAAAAAGGAAAAAAATCACCTTCTTTTTATGTTAAAAACTAAAAAAAAATCTCCAGAGAATATCTATAAAATTTTATCTAAACTAATTACTGATTATAAAATAAATATCGGTATGGTTGAAGGCTTAGATAAAAATTACATTTCTCATATAAAATTTGAAAAACAGATTAAAGAAGCAAATAAACAAATTAAAGGAATAATAAAAGATATAAACAATCTTTTGGATAGATCAAAGGATAAAAAGAAAACTTACAAAAACTTAAAAACTCAGAAAAAAGAAAACAGCAATAATGATAATTCTTTTCTCAATCTAATAGTTGAAAAAAAAATAAAATTAGTAACTGAGAACCCTAAATATACCATTAAGGGTTTAATACTAATAAAACAGCTAATGCTTTTGAATAATATTAAATGGACAACATTAGAAAACAAAAGAGACTCTATAAATTTAGTAAATAAAAGTTTTAGTAATAAAAACCAGGATATAAATAAGACTATTTTTGATACTTTATTCCTTCAAAGAGAAAAAAGTGCTGTAATAAATATAATCAATTATCTAAAAGATAATAAATCCCAAGAAAAGATTTGTTTTATTATATATGGAAAAGCTCATAAGTTTGACTATATTTTATCCAAATGGAACAAGAAAATTAAACACAAAATTAGTTTGCTTGAAGTAGACACTACTCAATAAAAGACCATTCCCCTTCTCTTAAACATCACTATACTATCCCCAAAGAATTTAATAGTGATGTTTCTTTTTAATAAGTTTCGATATGCTCCATTTAAGTTTTTCTCCTGCCATAAATGGTGTTATTTCATTTTTACCCACATAATATTTTAAAGGTATGAAAAAGGATTTTTTTTCTAAAGATATAGTCTCTTTATTTAGAGGTAAACCATAAAACTTCGCTCCATATTCACTTAAAAAAGGTTCTATTTTATCTATAGCATTATATTTATCAAACACCTCAAAATATAGTTCTAAAGACGCAGATCCGTTATAACATCCAGCACACCCACAATCATTCTCTTTATATTCTTTTAAATGCGGTGCACTATCAGATCCTCCAAAAAATTTTGGATTTCCGCTTAATACAGCTTTGATCAAGGCATCTTGATCCTTTTTTCTTTTCAATAAAGGAAGACAATAATAATGAGGTTTGATCCCTGAAGACAACAAATCGTTTCTATTACAAACTAAATGATGAGGAGTAATAGTTGCAGCAATATTCTTTGAAGAATCTTTTATAAATAAAACAGACTCTTCTGTTGTTATATGTTCCATCACTATTTTAAGTTCAGGGAATCTTCTAATAATCTCTTTTAAAATTTTGTCTATAAAAACTTTTTCCCTATCAAAAATATCTATCTCTTTATTAGTCACCTCTCCATGGACAAGCAAAGGAATCCGTTGTTTCTCCATCTCACCTAAAACATCATTATTGATACCTGTAACGCCTAAATCGGAGTTTGTTGTTGCTCCTAACGGATACATTTTCACTGCATGGATTATATCTTTTGCGTTCTTTATATCTTTTTTAGATATACTATCAGTTAGATATAAAACCATCAGAGGTTCAAACTGTGAGTTTGCAGGGATGTTTGACAAAATCCTTTTTTTATATTTTTTTACTTCATCAATAGTAGATACAGGAGGTTTTAAATTCGGCATAATAATAGCTCTTCTATACCTTTTAACTAACTGAGGAAGAAGTAGTTTCATCATATCACCATCCCTAATATGGACATGGAAATCATCAGGTTTTCTTATAGTAATTTGGTTCACTTGTTATAATTTATAAAATATATTTCTGTGATCTTATCATATCTTATTTTAAGATATTTTATCAATTATTCAGTATTTTAGTTAAAATAGAAAATAATTTCTTGCAATAAAAATAAATTTTTTATAAACTCAAGCAAATTATATAAAATATTTTTTTAACTTAAATAAAATGATCTCAAAAAAAAATTTTAAAGTTATTTGTCTTAGCTTATTGATAATTTTAGCTACTGGTTGTTCTTTTATGGCACAAACACCAGAAGATATTTTATTAGAAGAGAAAAAAATGTTAATAGATGAGATAAATGAGACTATGGAAAAATCTATCTCTTATCTATCAAATAAAGAGATAAATATACCTGCAAACGGTAAAGAAACATTTGATTTAGATTTTAAAGATAGTTTTTTTGGTGATATCAAATGCCGTATAGATACAAACTATAACCTGAATATTGACATGTTAAAAGATATTTCAATGAATATGACAGTAGCTGAAATACTTAATAAAATTAATTTCAATACATCTTTATCAGGGGTATTAGAAACTAAAGACCAACAAGATAAAAGCAAAATTGAGTTTAGTATGGATATAATTATAAAAAATGGAGCTTTATATATCAAACTAAATAATTTTTCTTCTAAAGGAAAATTCGAGATAAATAAACCTGTTGTATCTTTTATTAACGATAATATAAACAAATGGGTCCAAGCTGATATAGTAAACGAGCTATCTAATACACCATTTGCTAATATGTCTCCAAATAATATAATAGAAATTATCCCTCTTGAAGACGAAAAAATTATGGCAAAAAATATTATCAAAGAGATTTTTGAACCTGAAACCGTTCAAAGAGACAACGCTAACTTGTTAAAATTATATTTAGATAAAGTATGGCTAAACACAGATATATTCGAAGTTAAAATGGATAAAGTATTTAATAGTGATCTAGGTGATACTTATGATTTAGTAATCACAAAAGAATCTATGATAAATATAATTGACGCTCATATAAAATTTATAGAGGAATCTTACGAGAATATTAAAAATTTATCTCCTGTATTCAGTAAACGAGATAAAGAATCTATAATAAATGATTTAAAAGAAATAAAATCTCAAATAGAAGAAAACAAAGATTTAACAGAATATCTATTTAAAGGGACATTCAAAGACAATAGATTAAAAATCCTTCAATATCGTTATGATAATTATGAAGATAAAGGGAAAAATTTTGTTGATTTCATATATAAATTAACAGATGAGACAAGAAGTATTACTGGCAATTTCCGTTTTCTAGATGAAGAGAAAGGATCAATAAGTTTTAATATAGATTCTGAATGGGAAAACCTTAAAAGAGAAAAAAATAAAATCAAAGTAGATATCGACATAAAAGACTTTCTTAAAATCAAAGGAGTAATCAACTCATACACAAAAGATATTTTTGAAGATAATATGACTTCAAATTGTGACGGTAACATAAAAATAGATAGTCTACCTGATAATGAATTTGGCATCAAAGAAGGATTAATTAAATTCGATTCTTTATCTAATAAAGAGAATACTAAATTTAGAATGAATTTAGAAGCAACACCTGCAGATATAATTGATATAAAAATCAATTTTAGTTCTATCAAAGATAATATAATAACTGAATTAAAAGGTATATTTACTCACCCTAAAGGTAAAGCTGATTTTAGTATTAAAGATGAAACAAAAGGTAATAATAATTTTGAAGATATTAACATCCCTGAGAATACAGAAGATATTAAAGTATTAATACAAAAATATTTAACATTTCAACTTGACCAATCAGGTGAAATAAAATAATAAATATAATTATATAATATAAAAAAAGACTGTCTAGATATAATAGACAGTCTTTTTTTATTATCAACAAAACAAAAATCAAAAAATATAACAAATAATTTATAAAAAAATTATGTTACCAATATATAGCTTTATTCGTATCAATTAACAAAGACATTACTTCTTTCTTTTTTTTAAAAAAATATTTGTTATTATACAAATTGTATGAAATAATAAAAATGAGGAAGTGTGTTGAATAGATAGCATAAAACTACCACTTTATGCGAAAAATATTCATTCTTCACAACCTTAACTTTAACAAAATGTTCAACGTGACTACCTACAACATTGATGATATCTATCAAGGCCAATGGTCTAGTCAGATAAGATTAGTAAATAAAAAAATGTCTCTTTCAAAGACAGGTTTAGATGAAAAAAAAGAAAATAATGAAATAAATGATGAAAAAAAGGAAAAAGATGAAATAGAAAAAATTAATCAGCTTTTGGAAGAAACACATAATTTATGTAGTATTTATAAACACCTTGGTAATGCAAAAAAAATATTAAAAGATCATACAAATAGATTAAATCTTGGTGATATTTTTGAAATAAAAGTTTCTAAAGATTTAAAACCGTATATACATATTATTTTAGAACGAAATGATATTGTAGGATCATATTATGAGATAGATGGGATGATGCATATTAAAGGAAAAATAAACCAATCACTTTTAGATGATATAAAAAAAGAGAAAAAGAAGGAAGGAAAGAAAATAGATAAAGAAACTGTTTCTGAAATAAAAGTAGAAGCTGATGATGAAAACCATCTTGTATATAAACTGAGATATCCAAATGCAACAAGCGAACAATCTAGGGAGATTTTGCTATCTCTAAAAAAAATCTTTCCAAATACTTGTATTTTACCTATATGGGAGAGAGATAATAATAAAGAAGAGACTTTAACATTTGATATACAAACTCAAAAAGATGTTAAAACAGATGAGATATGGGGTAATCTTAATAAATTGAATGATAGATTTGAGTCCATAAAAAAACTTGGTGATGGTGGTATGGGTGAAGTATATGAAGCTCACATCAATAATTCAAGTAAAACATATAATAAACTCATGATAGATGATTTTATTAGCTTTTTAGATACTAAAAAGAATTTAAATGATATAAATATAATAGGAATATATAACAGTAGTAATAATACTAAAATTAAGTATGCTGATTTAAAAATAACAAAAACTAAAGATGGAGAATATAAATTATTGGCAATCCAACAAAGATATGATGACAAAACTGAGAAAATGCAATCAGTTTGCATCGGAAGTATTAATTTAAATAAATTAGTGAATAAATATTCAATAGCATTCTCAATAGATAGATCACCAAAAGATAAAAAAATCGCTTTAAAAATCAGTAAAGAAAGAAAAGATAAAAAAATGACATTTAATAATACTGATGATTCAAAAGATAAAAACCTGTTTAGAGAATCTAGATTAATGGGAAAAATTGATAGTGAGAATGTTGTTAAACATTTTTATATGAAAAGAGAGTACAGAAGTACTGATATTAATAGGACAAGAGGGTTTATCAATTCAATGATAATTGAATATATAAAAGGCCAAAATTTAGATGTATATTTTCTGAGAAAGAAAAAAATAGCAGAGATAAAAAACTCAAATTCAATTTTAACTTCTGAGGAATATTTTGATATAGCGAAACAATTATTATACGCCTTAATAGATATACATAAAGCAGGGATAATACATAGAGATATAAAATTATCAAATTTTATAAGAAGTAATGAAGGTAAAATTAAATTATCTGATTTTGGTATAAGTATAGATAAAGAAGAGATAATGTATCCAGGCCCAATAGAAGGCTGTCCGTTCAATATATGTCCAGAAGAAATTCTGTTAAAAAAAGGGAACAAGCCGTTTAGATTAACTGAACAAAGTGATATATATTCATTAGGTTTAATATTATTTGAACTTTATACCGGCAACAAAGCTTTTGATGCTAGTATAGAAAATGATAAGATGAGACGTCAGCCTGTAAAATTAAGAATCTTAAATAAACAAGTTAAAAATCAACCGAAACTGCCTGATAATATGCCTAAAGATTTAAAAAAGCTTATTAGTACAATGCTAAAGAAAAAACCTGAAGACAGAAAACTTTTGATAAACAATGTTGAGATACCTTTAACCGCTGAAAATGTGCTTAAGATAATCAAAAAGATAGAAGAACAAGAGAAAAAAGATAAACAGATTATACAAAAAAGGGAAATAAATACGAAGAAGAGATTAAACCCTAATAAAAACAATCAATTAGCAACAAATATAACCCCTAGACCAAATAATAATACTATTAGTCCAAGAGAGAAAATAGAGTTACCAAAAATTAAAAGCTTTTCAAAAGATCTTGCTGAAAACACTCAAAATAACAATATTGAGCAACAAAAATCCTTAGCTACAAAATTATCAGGCATTAATAATCTATTTATAACCAATACAGATTTAAAACCTAAAAATAGATTAGAATCATCTTTAGAATTGTTACGTAACCTATATAAAAAATATATCGTTGATTCAATCAATAATATATTCAAATCAAAAAAGGAGCAGAAAAAGAGAAAATATATCTCAGCTAGGTTACCTAAATCTTCTATAAATAAATCTATAAATGTTGAAGAAGATATAGCTTTTCTTAAGGCATTTATTCGGAAAGAGAAAAAAATATCTGCATCTAACTTCCATCTTTATAATAGATAAAGTGTATAGAGTTTATAAGCAAATATACATCAAACTATAAGTTGTTTAAAGCTTTTGATATAGGGTCATTATTGTATTTTGATTTACATTTATGTGCAGGTAAATACTGTCTCCCATAAAGTATTAATCTAATAGAGAAATCTGACCATTCTTGTTTAGAGACTAATTTCATTAAATCTTTCTCTATATTAATAGGGTCTGTATATTGTGTTAACCCGAAATATATTGACAATCTTTTTACATGAGTATCAACAGCTATACCAAAAAATTTATTATATAAAATAGATAAAACGATATTTGCTGTTTTACGACCTACTCCTGGCAGTTTCACTAATTCATTCATTTGGTCAGGGATAATACCTCTATATATAGAATGAATCAGCCTTGCTGAGTCTAAAATATTTTTTGATTTGGATTTATATAACCCTATAGATTTTATATCATTTTCGAACTCTTTTATATCAGCATCAATATAATCATTTAGAGTTTTATATTTTTTGAATAATGTTTTTGTTACTTCATTTACTTTCTTATCTGTACATTGTGCTGAAAGGATAACAGCTACTAATAATTCAAAATCTGTTTTATAATTTAATGCTATCTTTGGGTTAGGGAAAAGCGTTTTTAATTCTTTCATAATGATTTTAATTTTTTTTTCTAACATTTTTCTGATTTATCTGATAAATATATTATACATTTTTAAATATATAATATACAAATAATAATGCTAGCGCATATACATTTCGCTGAGATAGGGCTAAAAGGTAAAAATATAAAATACTTCAAAAATAAACTTATAGAAAACATTAAATCATCAGCAAATAAAAATAAATGTCTAATAAAAAATATTGTTGATAAACATATGAAAATCATAGTTGATTTTGATTCAGAAAAAAAATTAATAACAAAAACTCTCAAACCTGTTTTTGGTATAAAATATTTCATGTTTGTAAAAGAGACAAAAAAAGATATCAAATCTTTATTAAACCATATAAAAAAAATTATTCTTTCCAATAACCTATTATCTTTAAGCCCTCAAACAAAAAGAGAAGATAAATCTTTCGCTTATACATCAATAGAAATAAACAAAGAAATAGGTCAACTAGCAAACGCTAATAATATCAAAATAGATTATACTAACGGTCAAAAAATATATATACAAATCTCTAAATCTTTTATATATCTCTCTCTAGAAAAGATTTATTGTTATGGTGGGCTACCAGTAGGCAGTAGTGGTAAAGTCTTAGTACTTTTATCTGGCGGTATCGATTCACCTGTAGCTACCTGGAATATCCTCAAACGCGGGTGTAAAGCTGATTTTATACATTTTTATAACCATATAGGTGATATTAGAAACTCAAAAATCATCGATATAGTAAAAATTTTAAATAGATACCAGGATCAAAGTAAGATATATTTTGTCCCTTATATAATATATGATACTTTTCTTATGGGTAATATCCCATCACATTATAATTTAGTGTTTTTCAAGTATTTCCTTATAAAATATGCAGAATATATTGGGTTAAAGAAAAACTATCACGCAATAATAACCGGAGACAACCTAGGTCAAGTAGCAAGCCAAACGATATATAATCTAAAAGCAGCCAGTTACTCTATCAAAATACCTATTTTAAGACCTTTAATAACATACGAAAAAGAAGAGATAATAAATATATCAAAAGAGATCGATACTTTTGCCCTAAGTATTAAACCGTATAAAGATTGTTGTAGTTTAGTTAACAAGAACCCGTTAACAACAACTAATTACACTAACTTTATCAAGATCTTACAAAATATTGATATAAATACATTAATTCAAGACTGTTTAAAAGAGCAGACTATAATTAAAGTTTAGTAATCTTGTAACGCTTTATACATTGTATGCCAAGGCAACATCGCACATTTTACCCTACCAGGGAATTTTTTTACACCTGCAAATATTTTAAGTTTTTTTAGTTCAAAATTATCGATTTTTTTCCCTTCCGTAACCATTTTTTTAAATTGAGTAAATATATCTTTAGCTTCAATAACTGTTTTCCCTTTTACTAAGGTAGTCATTACTGAAGCTGAAGCTTTAGTTATAGCACAACCACACCCAGTAAAAGCTATATCTTCTATTATGTTTTTCTGGATATCCATCTCTATACTCATCCTATCCCCACACAACTTATTATACCCTTGAGCACAATAATTTGAATTTTGGATTTTCCTAAAATTACATGGTTTTGCACTATGGTCTAAAATTACCTGTTTATATAGCTCATTAAGTTTAGACATTTGAAATAATATTATCTATTACCGGATTAACAAGTGAAGAAATATCTTTTGTGATCATATCATTAACAAAAGAGTGATATAAAAGAGTTGTAGCTTTATTTTTTGATATCCCTCGTGACATTAAATAGATTAACGCTTCTTCATCTATATGTCCAGAGGAAGCTCCATGAAAACATTTTACATCACTAGAGTATATCTCAAAATTAGGTTCAGAGACTATCTTTACATCCTCAGATAAAACAAGATTTTTATTTAGTTTAGAAGCTACAACTTTTTTTATATTTCTTTTTATATAAACATTGCTAACAAATGAATGCATAGATTGATCGTTTAGAAAACCTTTCACCTTTATATCACTATTAGTATACGAAGATATATGATTCATAGTCACATTAATATCAACTCTTTTATTACCTGATAATAAAGATAATATATTAACATTATTTGTTGATCCTTTTTGTAGCTCAACAATATAATTATTCCTTAAAAGATCACATTCAGTATTTATACCATAAATATTACATATAGACTCTTTTTTTTGGATTATTTTATTAGTAATAAACTCTTTCCCTTGAGTATCCTTAAGATGTAAAGGGAAATAATTAAACCTAATATTACTATTCACCTTAAACCTATTAAAATTATTAATAAAACATGTATCTTTCACCATAAAAGTTTCATATATATTAGCATTAGAATCGATTTTATAACAATTCCTTAGCTGACTAATAGCCCCTTTTTGTGTAAAAATATTAATAATATGTAAATCACCTTTAACTTCTATCTCTAACTTTGATGTAAAAAATTCTCTATTAATATTATCTAAGAGATTCCCATCAAACACATAATCTAAACCAGTTTCAGTTATACCAATATCATTATTGAAAACAGATTTTTCACTATTATAAACACCGTCAATAAAAACCAAAATATTTGAACATATACCATCAATCCTTTCTTTATAATCACCTGCAACCGTTCTATACGTTTGATCAAAATACTCAATATAATCATCTAACCCACACTCATTAAACTTATAAAGATCTAACTCTTTTCCTCCTTTATTAAGCCAAGAAATGATTTTTTCTTTTAGTTTCATAAAATATTTTGATACCCTGTTTCTTCCAGATAACTAGCAAGAGATTTATCACCTGATTTTATGATTTTACCATCATAAAAAATATGTACTTTATCTGGCACTATATATTTAAGCAAACGCTGGTAATGTGTTATTAAAACAACAGAATTATTCTTCGACCTAAGTTTATTAACACCGTCCGCAACATCTTTTAACGCATCTATATCTAACCCTGAATCTGTCTCATCCAAAATCGCAAGATCAGGTTCAAGTAACGCCATTTGGAATATCTCGAATCTTTTTTTCTCTCCGCCAGAGAACCCTTCATTAACTGATCTATGTAAAAAATCTTCATGTAAATCCAAAATATTTTTCTTTTTTTCTACATAGTCCATAAAATCTATCGCGTCTAAAGGTTCTAAACCTTTATATTCACGTATCTCATTTAACGCCATCTTTAAGAAATTTAAAGACGAAACACCCGGTATCTCGACAGGATACTGGAACCCTATAAACAACCCTTCTCTTGCTCGTTCTTCAGGTAAAAGCTCTAAGATATTTTTATCTTTAAAAACCACCTCACCTTTCATAGATTTATACCCTTTTTTACCGGCCAAAAAAGAGACTAAAGTGCTTTTCCCAGCGCCATTCGGCCCCATAATAGCATGGATCTCTCCTTTAGAGACTTCTAAATTCAAGTCTTTAATAATCTCTTTTTTTCCAACCGATACATTTAAATTTTTTATTTTTAGCATAATATATTATATTAACCGATACTACCTTCAAGGCTTGAAGACAACAATTTTTGTGCTTCCACTGCAAACTCCATAGGCAAATTATTCAAAACCTCTTTCGAGTACCCATTAATAATCATAGATACAGCCTGTTTAGTATTTAACCCTCTTTGGTTCAAATAAAATATTTGGTCCTCGGATATTTTAGATGTTGTAGCTTCATGCTCGTAAACAGAGCTATTATTATTTACTTTTATAGTAGGGAACGTATGCGCACCACTTTTATTACCTATCAATAATGAATCACATTGCGAATAATTCCTGGATCTTTTTGCATTCTTCGACATATACACTAACCCTCTATAACTATTCTGGCTTTTACCTGCTGACACTCCTTTAGAGATAATAGTACTTTTAGTATCCTCACCTATATGTATCATTTTGGTGCCAGTATCAGCCTGCTGATGATTATTAGTAACAGCCATAGAAAAGAAATCGCCTTTAGAATTATCACCTTTAAGTACACAGCTAGGATATTTCCATGTTATAGCAGACCCTGTTTCAACCTGTGTCCAAGATATTTTAGAATTATCGCCATCACATAACCCCCTTTTTGTAACAAGATTAAAAACACCGCCTTTACCGTTCTTATCTCCCGGATACCAATTTTGAACAGTAGAATAATTTATTTCTGCGTTTTTATGAGCGAATAACTCCACAACAGCAGCATGTAATTGATTGTTTTCTCTTATAGGCGCAGTACATCCCTCTAGATAACTAACAGAGCTATCCTCATCAGCTATTATCAACGTCCTTTCAAACTGACCCGTATTTGCAGCATTAATTCTAAAATAAGTTGATAATTCCATTGGGCATTTAACAGATGGCGGGATATAACAAAACGATCCATCAGAAAAAACAGCTGAATTGAGCGTAGCATAGTAATTATCATTAATCGGTACTACTTTGCCTAAATATTTTTGTACTAAATCAGGACATATTTTTACTGCTTTAGAAAAAGAACAAAATATTATACCTATCTTACTCAACTCTTCTTGGAATGTAGTTGCGACAGAGACACTATCAATAACCGCGTCAACAGCTACACCTTTCAAGATATCATTATCAGATATCGGTACACCTAATTTCTCAAACGTATTTACTATCTCGGGATCAACTACACAATTATCCTTTTTCTTTGGCTCAGCATAATAGCTTATCTCCTGGAAATCGATTTTAGGGATCCTGAGATGCGCCCATTTAGGAGGCTCCATCTCTTTCCAAATACTGTATGCTTTTAGTCTATACTCTAATAAAAACTTCGGTTCTTTTTTCTTGTTTGATATCATCTTAATAACATCCTCATTTAATCCTTTCTCAAATATATTACTATCTATATTAGAAACAAAACCATACTTATATTTATTATTTCCTTTTAAAATATTCTTTTTGGAGATACATTTCATATATAAAACATAAAGGATGTTATCCTAATAAAATTTGTTCAAAAAATCTACCTAAAAATCCTCTTTATCCCTTCTAATACCCCTTTTTGTTTACAGTATCTAATAAACGCTCTAAACCGTTTTTTTGTTCTCATAACAAAAATACTTTTATCACTTACTTTAGGATACTGCAACCAAGCTATTAGATCTTTAGTAGTACACAAATAGTTCCAATTCTTTGATGCATATGTTTTTTGGTTTTCTGTTATCTCTTTACATAGCTCTTTATTACAAGCGAGCTTTATTATATACTCAGATATCTTCTCGAAATCACCATTTTTTACTACTAACGATACACCTTTTAATTCTTTAGATATCTCTGAACCTTCAGTAGTGATAACCGGTAAACCATATTTGATCATCTCATTGATCCTATTCCTTGCACCTGTCAAAGTCTCTATACACATTTTATCTGTATTTATCCCACAATCACTTTCTTTATATATACTTGGGATATCCTCAGTTTTCACCCACCCTAAAAAACAATAATGGTCTTTATATTTAGATTGTTTAACTAAACTCAAAAAATTCTTATAAGTAATATCATTTAAACCTTTAATAGCGCCACCTGTAGAGACATAATATATTTTAGGGTTTATTTTAATACTCAACTCTAGAGATTTAAACAACGTAATCTCATCGACCCATGTATTATACCCACCAATAAAAGATACCACAAACGCATCCTCAGGGATTTTTGTACCTCTGAAAACCTTTTTATCTTTTATATCTTCATTAAAATTATCTGTAGCATTCTTAATAACAGAAACAAAATCATACCCGTTAGTTTTACTGTTCAACCTACCAATAAATGCCAACTCCCCATAAACAGCATATTTTTGTGCTAAAGAAACAGTAGAAATCTTATCAGCTCTCATTAAAATCTTCTTCTCTCTTTCATAAAAAAAAGACAAAAAAGCGTTATCATTGATAACAGCAGCTTGTGAAGTAGCTTCAGCCATTATCCATCCATTTAAATCTGCCCAAAACGGTATTTTCGGTTTTGCTTTTGCTGATAAATAACTAGGGTAATTATTTACACTAACTAAAGCTTCATATTTATATGTCTTTAAAAACTTTTTTATGTACTTAATAACAAGTCTTTTTTTTCTTGGACACACAAAATGTTTATAGTTATATGATTTTTGTGACATAGCATAACTCTCAGCCTCTGTATCTATTGTTAATAAATCTACATAATACTGAGCTTTCAAAATACTTTGAAAAAACTGATATGTACGCAAAGAATAAGCTGTTCTGTTTTTACTTTTTATATTGGGTAAAGGTGACTCCCCTATAACTAAAATATTTTTCATATAATGATTATATTGAAATTTCTTATTAAAACAAACAAAAAAAAACGACTTTAACATAAGAAGTAATTAGCAAGAAGAAAAAAATCCTACTTTCTTTCTAATCCTAAACCTAAAATATAGTAATTTAGATTAGTAATTAGAACTAAGGAGGGAAATTTGTGCAAAAAAATTTTCCAAACCCCCGAAAAGGGGGGAAACCCCTTCCGGAGGTAAAACCAAACAAAATGTATATTAAACTAAGCTACCACTACGTTTTTTTGGGTATAATAGTTGATCAATATTACTTATACCCTTGTTCTCTAAATATTCTCTTAAACTAACCCCCATCTTTTTTGCTTCAATTAACTCTTTTTTTAATTCATTAGAAGTTAATCCTAATGTTTCAGAAACTTTTTCAAACCCCTTTTTTAGTTTAGAGAACCGTTTTTTAGGGATTATTTCTTTGATCTCTTCATCCGATAAACCCTTATTTTTTAAATATTCAAATATGTTTTTATCTTCTAGTTTTGCTTTCAATAATTCTTCTTTGATAATATCTTGAGTAATCCCTAATTTATTAGATATATTTTTTATTAATTTATTTCTCATCTCTTTCATATGTTTTGGGATAGGGAGAATATCAAGTATCTGTTCTTTTGCTAAACCTTTTTCTTCTAATAACTCAACAATATTTTTCCCTTGCAGTCTTGCTAAAATCAATTCCTCTTTTAATAAATCAGAATCCATCCCTATCAACCCAGCTAATTCTTCAATCCTTTCTTTTATTCTGCTATTCTCAACAAATGTAAATGGTTCAATTATCTCTTTATCAGTAAACCCTTTTTCTTTTAAATAATCGTATGGCGATAATCCGGTTTGTTGATAATCTCCATATAACTCTTCAAGCGACATCTCTAATTTATCAGCAAAATACTTAACAATCTTTTTCATCCTTTCTTTAAGTTTTTTATTTTGGTGTTTATCAAAACCTCTTGAAATTTGTGTCTCATTAATACACAAACTGGAGTTTTTAGCAGATACTGAACTTAACCCAAACACATAAACGAAGCTAGCTATCAGTATCAACGAAGTTATTTTTTTTGTTTTCATGTTTAAATATTTAAATAATAAAATAAACATGCATACTATACATATTACTTATGAAGAAAGTTTGAACTTATTGTGAAGATTGCGTGAAGAAAAAAATATATTGATACTTAAGGTAGATAATTATATGTTCGGCAAAACCACACATATCTCAAAATACTTTTTGCATCTACTTTTTATAAGCACATACCCTTTATGCGCTTCTACTATAGCTTTCACTATACTTAACCCAACCCCTAACCCTCTCTCTTTATAGTCACCTGAACGAGCTTTATCCGTTTGATAAAATTTTTCACATATAAATTTTATCTCCTCTTCGCTCACACCGACCCCATTATCACGGAAATTTATTATAGTATTTTTCTTGTTTTGTGAGATTCTTACTTCCAATTTCTTATTTTCGCCCGCATATTTGCTAAAATTACTATAAATATTCTGTATAACTTGGATAATTTTATTTTTATCTATACTAATCTTATTGATATTACCATTCTTTTTTATACTAGATTCCTGGTTAGATCGTTTTAACATCGGTTGCTGGTGTTCATCATTCTCTATAATTATCTTTACTATATCCTCCTTATTTTTTGATAATTTAACACCTTCTATCTCATATTTAGCCTGATGCATCAAAGAATCAACCATATTACAAACTCTCTCAAGTTCATCCAATAACTTATTATAAAGCTCGATATTAGGTTTAAAGACACCATCTTTTAATCCTTCCATATAGCATTTCAAAGAAGTTAATGGCGTTTTTATTTCATGTGATATATCAGTTAGAAAATGCGACCTTATTTTTTCTTGTTTACTAAGTTTCCAGCTTAACTCATTAACTATATTGGCAAGTAAACCTACTTCATCATTAGAATCAACTTCTAAGATTATCGGTTTATCTTTATCTTTTAACCGTTTTAAAGCTTCAATAATATTTAGTATAGGCTTGCTCAATACAGAAGAAAAATGAAAAACTAGAAGTAACATAACAAACAATACTGCTAACCCTGTTAATATAATCGATGTAAAAATACGTGATGTAAAATGGCTTTCAGGTGAACCCTCCTGAAATAATGGGGTAGTAAGTATCTCTAACCTCCATTCTTTTATCCCCTTTTCAAACCTATGCGGAGGTAACAACTTTCCCATAATTTCTTTAGTTACACCTTTATCCTTTAGATATGACCGTATATCACCATCATTATTTTTCAAAAATATTAGATCTTTTTTTAATTCCTCCTCATCCATCTCAAGATACTCAGCAATAACTTTCAAATCCCTTTTTGGCATCGGCTCTAAAACTCTTGATATCTCCTGTTGATTCAAATAATTAACAAAACTTTTTACAGCCAGATACCGTACAGCTATCAAACATGAGATAACAGTAACAAAAACTATTATAACCGTAAATATCAATAATTTTGTTTTGAAATTCATATTTTTTTATTTAATCTATACCCAACACCTCTCACGGTTTTAATTATAACAGGTTTTTTAGGATTATCTTCTATTTTTTTCCTTAGATTTTTTATATGTGTATCTATAGTCCGATCAAAAATATATTTATCGAACCCAGTAATAACTTTCATTAATTTTTCTCTTGTAACAACTTGATCAGGGTTCTCAATTAGTTTATGTAATATAGCAAACTCACTTTTGGTTAAACTAAGCGTCCTTCTATTTTTTTTAACAGAATACTGTTTTAAATTCATCTCTATATCACCAAAGACATAGATACTTTTCTCTTCATTAAATTTACTAGCACGTCTAAGTAGCGCTTTGATCCTTGCTATAAGCTCACGCGGGCTAAACGGTTTAGACACATAATCATCAGCACCTATCTCAAGCCCAACGATCTTATCTATCTCCTCTGTTTTTGCTGTTAACATTATTATAGGGATATCAGATATATCTCTTATCTCTTTACATATTTCTATCCCTGTTTTACCTGGCAACATTATATCAAGGATAATCAAGTCAAACTCTTTTTTCTTAAACATTTCAATAACACTTACCCCGTCATTAACAACAGTCACATAAAATGATTCTGATTTCAAGTAAGCAGAAAACGAATCTGTTATAGCTATATCATCATCAACAAATAAAATATTGACCATCTTTTTTTATTAATATTTCATTCTAAAGTACCACCGCTATTATTTCCCATATTTATCCCCGTTTATATCAGGTGGGTGCCCGCCTCCCGGGTCCAATAGAGCCGGATAGAGCATTGGCTCCCTTAAATAATGCTGTAGAGGAAATATTTGGTCGGGCAGTACTTTAGTTTGATAAATACTATCATATTTAATATTTTAATTTCAATCAGTTTTTTACTTTATTTTAAAAAATAATATATATATAATTCAAAAAAAATAATATAGTTTTATGGTAACAAAAAATATACAGGAAGTTTCAGGATACTTCTTTTTCTCTATAGGTATAATTTATTTTTTACTAGCTTTATTTGTATACAATAAAGTTTATTTACCGAAATCTTATATATTATTCAATATTATTGATATACCTTTTGCTTTTGTATCTCTTCTTTACGTATCAACAAGTATATGCCTATATCTTGATAAAAGTATCTATAAAAATTATAAAATCTTGATTTTTATTACAGCATGTTTACTACTTGGTATAATAATATATATAAATATTGTATTACCAGATATTATATGAAACCTAAAATATCCGCTTCTATCCTATCATCAGATTTTGGTAGCCTAAACAAAGAGATAAAATCTATCGAAGACCATGTTGATTCATTACATTTAGATATAATGGACGGACACTTCGTACAGAATATCACTTTTGGACCACCAGTAATAAAATGCATTAAAACAAAACTGCCTCTTATAACGCATTTAATGATAAACAACCCTGAAACTTATATACAAGATTTCCAAAAATCGGGATCCGATGCGATAATTTTCCATGTAGAAACAAGTAATAACCCTAAAAAACTTATTAATGATATAAAAACACTTGGTTTAAATGTGGGGGTATCGCTTAAACCTAAAACACCTTTAGAAACGATCAAGGATTTGATCCATCTAGTGGACATAGTACTTGTAATGACTGTTGAACCAGGGTTCGGAGGACAAACTTTTATCGAAGATATGCTACCTAAAATAGAATATTTATCAAAATATAATGTCTCTATTCAAGTAGATGGCGGAATAAATAATATAACAGCGAAAAAATGTGTTGAAGCAGGTGCAGATACTTTGATCTCCGGGTCATATATATTTAAAAGTACAAATAGGATAAAAGCTATCAACTCGCTTTTATAGATACTTAAATATATTTCTCTATACTTTTTTTTGTTTTATTTGGTTTTTATTGGTACAATAACGCTAAGTTTTTTATATACTAAAAATGGAACTAACAAAAGACCAGGTTATTAGGATAGCGAATCATGCTAGGATCCATCTAACTGATGATGAAATAGAAAGGATACTGCCTGATCTGAACTCGATCCTCAATTTAATCAAACAACTCGATGAAATTGATACATCAAATATTGAACAAATAGACCAAATAACGGGTTTAAAAAATGTTATATTTAATGATAATATAGAGACATTCCCTGACATGGAAAAACTTATCGATTGTTCTCCGATGGGCAAAAAGAATAATATGATAAGAGTTAAAAAATCTAAATAACCCTAACAATATTTAATTTATGGATATACTTTCTTTAAACATAAAAGATACAAATATTCTATTACAAAACAAACGTATTTCAAGCAAAGAACTAGTTTCAGAATATATATCTCGAATAAAAAAATATGATAAAACAATAAATGCGTTTACATCGTTAAACGAAGGATACGCTTTAAATAAAGCTGAGCAAATAGACAAGAAAGGTGATTTCTCAAACCCACTTTGCGGGATACCTTTCACATTAAAAGATAATTTTTGTTCAAAAGAATCGGAGAGTACAGCATGTTCGAATATTTTAAAAGATTTTTGCCCACCATACGAATCAACAGTAGTAAAAAAACTTAAAGATTCAGGTGCTATAGTCTTAGGTAAAACTAATACAGATGAATTTACTATGGGTAGCTCAACAGAAACATCTATACACGGTGTAACCAAAAACCCATGGGACAAATCAAGGGTAGCAGGCGGCTCAAGTGGCGGTCCGGTCGCTGCAGTTGTTAGTAATATGTGTATGTTTTCTCTTGGGACTGATACAGGAGGTAGTATCAGACAACCATCATCTTTATGTGGAGCAACAGGATTAAAAGTTACTTACGGTAGGACCTCAAGGTTTGGTGTTATGTCTATGGCTAGCTCATTAGATAGTATCGGTCCGATAGCTAAATCAGCTGAAGATATAGCTATAATTTTAAGGTACATAGCTGGTCATGATCCTAAGGATTCTACAACACCAAAGGTTGAGGTACCAGACTACATAAAACACCTTGATAATAACATAAAAGGACTAAAAATAGGGTTACCAAAAGAGTATTTTGTTGATGGGATCGATAAAGAAGTAAAAGAAGCTATAGAAACAGCTATCACTAACCTAAAAGAGCTCGGTGCTGAAATCATTGAGGTTAGTTTACCTAACACTAAATATGTTTTACCTGTATATTATGTGATAGTATCGCTAGAAGTAAGTTCTAATATGGCTAGATACGATGGGATCAGATATGGTTTGCCATCTAAGCAATCAAAGGATTTAGTAGACCATTATTTTCAAACCAGGTCTAAAGGGTTTGGCAAAGAAGTAAAAAACAGGATAATGGTAGGCACATATATACATTCATTAGGGTATGACGGGGCTTATTATATAAAAGCACAAAAAGTGAGAAAAATGCTTTTAAATGAATATAACGAAGCTTTCAGAAAAGTTGATGTAATACTTTCACCAAGCACACCAGAAGTAGCTTTTAAGATAGGCGAGAAAAATAGTGACCCTGTAAAAATGTATCTATCAGATATATTTACTGTCTCAGCTAATCTTGTTGGGATGCCTTGTATATCGATACCATGCGGGTTTACAACAAATAATCTTCCCATAGGTATGCAACTGCTTGGTCCACAGTTTAGTGAATCAAAAATACTTAAAGTAGCTAATACTTATCAGAACTGTACAGAATGGCATAAAAAAAGACCGCTACTCTAAAATCTCTTTTAGTTTCTCAAGGATTTGAGTTCTATTCAGGTGTCGCTTATAAATTAGACCGGCAACCAGATTAGTGATATATGCTGAAGATTGTGAGGTGCCACTCATTAATCCTATACCATCAAAAGTAAAACTATATATATTTTCACCAACCGCAAAAATATCTATATCCTCTGAGTAGTTAGAATAACCAGAGATTTGACCATTCAAATCACAAGAACTAACCGAAATAACATAGTCTAGAGCAGCGGGATAGATATTCATATTTTGACCATGGTTACCTGCAGCAGCTATTATAGGGATACCATTCTCTTTCGCATCATTTACACTCTTTTGAATAAGAGGATTATTCTCTTTTACACCGACATTTATAGAGACCAAATCCGCACCATTATCTACCGCATACAAAATAGCATCACTAAGCATACTATAAACTCGTTCGCTTTTAAGAGTATTACCAGAAATAACTTTTATTGGCATCAGTTTGATAGATAAGTTTTTATTTAAATTAAGATTTTTACCATAAGCCATACCCAAAACTATCCCTGATATATGTGTACCATGCCCGTTATTATCCCAAGGCTGGTTATTATCATCATAAAAATTATACCCATAAATATCATCTATATACCCGTTATAATCGTCATCTATACCGGTTAATCCATACTTCTCTTTTTTATTTATCCATAAAGAATCAAATAGTAATTTATTATTTTTATCTATACCTGTATCAATAACAGCTATAACTATCTCTCGCTCTAAACTATTTGACTCAAAATTACTATCTACAAAAAAAATACTAGCATAATTATCATAAGTGGAAAAGCACGTAATACTAACAAAAAAAAATATGATAATACTCAATTTTTTCATCATTAAATCTTTTATATTATTCTATAATAACAAAAAAAATTAATTTTGTAAAACAACTACCGTTCATCTATAGCCTCATTAGCTAAAGAGTCAGCTATTACATTTTTTCCTCTTGGTATATGATTAAATGATATATCAGCGACACCTGATACAAGCTCTTTTATATCTAATATAAAGTTTCTTAGATGCGGTGATTTGATTTTATATTTACCGTTAAGTTGATTGACTAACAACAAACTATCAGAAAAACATTTTATAGATTTCGGGTTAAGCTCTTTAACAACTTTATTTAAAGCGATAAGTAATGCCTCATATTCAGCTTGGTTATTAGTTTTTATCCCTAAAAATTTTTTTATCCTGCAAATCTCAATACCATCTTTATCATATATTACCGCACCGCATCCTGATAGTCCCGGGTTGCCTCTTGAAGCACCATCAGTAAATATTTTTATTGTCTCTTTAGCTCCCATTTATTTATGATAATAATTTATTTTATTTATATATAAATACAAATAAGATTCTATGTTATAAGAAACTATAATTCAATTATTTGTTTTATAAAATAAAAAAATGTAAAATACAAAAAACTAAATAAAACCTATGGAACCAAATCTTATCGGAATAATTGGAGGTAATGGAAAGATGGGGAAATTCTTCACTAGATATTTAGAATCACTCAATTACAAAGTAATTATCTCTGATATTAAAACTCAATTAACTAATATCGAGTTAGCAAAACAATCTGATGTAGTAATAGTTTCTGTCCCAATAAGTAAAACTTTAGATGTTATAAAAGAGATCACACCTCACACCAAAAAAGGCTCACTTTTAACAGATTTAACATCAATAAAATCTGAGCCTGTAAAAGAGATGCTAAAAAGTAAGTCAGAGGTGATCGGATGCCACCCTATTTTCGGTCCTTTTAGCGGTATTAAAAACCAAGTAGTTGTTTTATGCCCTGCTAGAGGCAAGAAATGGTTACCATGGTTTAAAAAAACAATAAAAAAAGGTGGCGGGATAACAAAAATCGTAACACCTGAAGAACACGATAAGTTAATGGCAGTTATACAAGTATTAACACATTTCTCTGATATCAGTTTAGCTTATGCTTTAAAAGAATTAAATATACCCCTAAAAAAATTCCTCGAGTTTCAAAGCCCTCCTTATAGATTAAAACTCGATATGGTGGGCCGTATACTAGCTCAAGATCCCGATTTATATGGTAGTATCCTTTTTTCTAATCCTGACAGATTAAAAGTTATTGATACATATATAAATACTCAAAAACTATTGCGTAAGATAGCAAAAAAGAAAGAAAAAAAGAAATTCATAACTTTTTTTAATAGTGGAGCTAAATATCTGGGTAAATTCAAAGACACAGCTATGAGAGAGAGCAACTTTCTTGTAAACACATTAAATGAGCTAGTCAAAATCCATACCCCTAAACAAAAACCCCAAAAAACTGATATCGCTGTATTAGGTCCTGCAAATACTTTTAGTGATGAAGCAGCAAAAAAATATGAGCCTCAATCTAATAGGTATTATTGCCAAAATATATCCGAAGTGTTCGAGAAAGTAAGGAATAATGAGGTAAAAGCAGGGGTTGTACCTATAGAAGTTAAAGGGCAAGGTAGTATAAGAGTGACTATCGATGAGTTATTCCATTCTAGTCTGTATATAAAAAAACAGATAATCTTACCTATTAACCATTGTTTAGTCGCTTTATCCAATATCAGATTAAATAAAGTAAGATATATTCTATCTAAAGAACAACCGATAAACCAATGTAGCCATTTTATAAATAAATATTTACCGAACGCAAAAACAATCTATACGACTAGTACTGCTGAAGGTATGAAAAAAATTGTTAGAGAAAATATTAGCGATGCTGTTGGTATTGGGAACAAGAATTGTGCTTCACAAATGAAGTTAGCTATACTAAAAGAAAACATAGGTAACGAAAAAAATAATAGCACGCGATTCATCGTTATAAATAAAGAGCGACAAGGAGAAGGTGATATCACCTCGATAATGTTCTATTTTTATAAAGACCAACCGGGTAGTTTATACCAAATACTAAAAATTTTTGCTGATTTGAATATTAATTTATCTAAACTTGAGACGTTCGCTACGGGGAAAGAGTTTGGTGAATATATGTTTTATATAGATTTCAAAGGTTTAAAAGAATCCAAAGAAAAAGCTTTAAAGAAACTTGAAAAACTTAATATTAAACTCAAGTTTTTAGGTAGTTATAACTAGTAAATATCATATATGATTAATACAAACTCAAAAATCGCTATTTTAGGATATGGGCTAGAAGGTAAATCTATGACTGAGTACCTTCTCAAAAAAAATTTCCCCTATATCACTATATGCGATAAAAGATCTTTTATAGATAATCTATCTCCGTTAGTAAACACATGTTTAGGCGATAAATATCTTGATAACCTAGAACGATTCGATATTATTTTTCGTAGCCCCGGGATCCCGTATATAACACCTAATATACTAAAAAACAAAGAGAAGCTCACTAGCCAAACCAAATATTTTTTAAAGAACTCGAAAGGGGTTAGTATCGGTGTAACAGGGACAAAAGGCAAAGGCACTACAACAACATTGATACATAAGATACTACTCGCTTCAGGTAGAGACAGTTATATAGGAGGTAATATCGGTGAACCGCCTATTAATTTTATTGATAGTTTAACGAATGATTCTGTATCTGTATTAGAGTTATCAAGTTTCCAGCTACAAGATTCAGATATAAGCCCCAATATATCTGTTATACTTAATATAACCCCAGAACATCTTGACTACCATACAAATCTATCAGAGTATATCCAAGCAAAAAAAAATATAGTAAAACACCAGACAGAAAACGATATAGTTATCGTAAACGATGATTACGAGACACCTATAAAACTTATCGAGAATACTAAATCGAAAGTATATAAACTAAGCACACAATACGAAGTAGAACAAGGCGCTTTTGTTATCAACAATAAAATATTTATCAAGATAGATAATACTGAAGACTACCTCATGGATACAAATGAAGTAGGGTTGCTTGGACCACACAATATAGAGAATATACTTGCTGCTGTATGCGTAACTAAGATTATGGGATGCAGTATAGAATCTATAAGAGATACAGTATCACAGTTCAAAGGTCTACCACATAGACTTGAATATATACGTACAATAAATAATATTGATTACTACAACGATTCATTCTCAACAACACCTGAAACAGCTATAGCAGCTATAAAATCTTTTGATAAAGGTAGATTAGTTATACTTTTAGGTGGCTCAGAAAAATATTCTGATTACAGTGAGCTAGGCAAACAAATAACAGAGGCCCTTGTTATCCCTATCTGTTACGGTAAAACAGGCACTCGGATAAGAGACTCTATTATCAGTAGTAACAAAAATTATCCTGTATACGTCACAAAAACACTCGAAGACGCGTTTGAGATATCGCATAAAAAAGTTAAACCCGGTGATTCAGTTATACTCTCTCCTGCGTCAGCGAGTTTTGATTTATTCGCAAACTATAAAGAGAGAGGGGCCAGATTTATCGAGCTAGTAAAGAATCTGAACCACGATATCAAATTCACTCAAATTCAAACTAACGAAAACAATCTATTCGATTAGTGTAACATTAACGCTTTTATCGGTGTTAGTTTAGCAGCCTGTCTGCTCGGTATAACCCCTGCGATAAGGCTTATAATAACAGATACCATAAAACAGAAGCTAAAAACCCACCAAGGATAATAAAAGAAAGATATAGGTTTAAAGCTTAATTCAGGTATTATTGATAGTAGATAATAATCTGATATCAACCCTAATATATACCCAAAAAGAATACCTAATACGCCTCCGATAACACCTATAAGCAATGATTCTATCATAAATATATTAATAATATCTAATCTCGTAGCACCTATAGCTCTCATAATACCTATCTCTTTTGTTCTCATAATAACAGACATAGAAACAGTATTAGTGATAGAGAATAACGATACTACCAAAATTATCAAACTGATTATACTAAAAACATTAATTATATTTTGGATAACTGAGCCTATCTCCTCTTGTATTTTCAATGCTGATTCAGTTCTAAACCCCATATCCTCTATCTGTTTCGTAACATACGATATATCTTCAGGTGATTTTACATCTATATAGACCATATTATATACACTTGAATCTCTATTCTCATATTCTAAAGCTATTTGCTTCGCCCATGATATAGGTATAGTTAGCCCCATCACAGGCACCCTATCAGAGAACCCAGCACCTATACCACTAACTAATTTATACTCCCCTATTTGGCTATTTAGTATAGTGGACCTACCGAGTATTAAATCGAAAGTTTTACCTACAGCTACATCTTTATTTAATAAAGGGAAATTATAATTCTCAGCGAATCCAGCATTAAAATAATCTATTACTTTACCATGTAAAATCCCTCTTACCTTATCATCTTTTACAGAAAACATTCTATATAAATCAGGCTGATCAACAAATATTTCCGGATCCAACCCAAACAAAGGCACATCAGATTCGAACCGCATATTAAACAAAGATATCCGTATCGTTGCTGGTGTTTTCAGTGTTAGAACCGGATACACTTCTTTGACACCACTTATCTGTCGGAACCTAGTAATAATATCATCAGTCATCTGTAGTTTTTGATCTTTTTTCACTTTAAAAATAGCTGTATTTAAATAATCATTTTTAACTATTATCTGTTTTAGAGAATAAGATTTAAATATCTCAGTAAAAACAGTTTTTTTTGTACCCTCACCTAACCCCAAGAAAAAAAACATAGCTAATATCCCTATAACTACACTTAAAAGTGTAAACGATGTCCTTAATTTCCTTTTTTTTAGGTTCAAGTAAGCAAAATATATAATATCTTTTAGCTTCATATTTTTTTAATTAGTAGTATCAGTGATAATCTGCCCATCATGTACAACTATCTCCCTATCAGCTTTTTTGGCCATATACTCATCATGAGTAACTATAATAAGCGTCATCTTATGTATCTTTTTTAGGTACAGAAATAAATCCAGTATATTTTTACCAGTTTTTGAATCCAAGTTACCGGTAGGTTCATCAGCTATCAGGATCCTAGGTGTATTAACTATAGATCTCGCTATAGCGACTCTTTGTCTTTGACCGCCTGAGATCTGAGTAATAGAATGGTCCCTAAAACCACTTAGTCCTACTTTCTCTAACGCATCCAAAGCTTTTCTCTCTCTTTCCGGCCTATTGATACCCGCGACAAGTAACGGTAATGATACATTCTCTATCAAATTGATATCAGGATACAAATAAAAATTTTGGAATACAAACCCTATTTTTTTGTTCCTATATATTGATAACTGTCTATCATTCATTACCCCAATATTTTCATTATCTAAATATATATCACCTGAATCAGGCTGATCAAGACCGGCTATAATATGCATTAATGTTGATTTCCCTGCACCTGATATACCTGTTATAACACAAAAAGTGTTATCTGCTATATCGATATTGATATTTTTCATATACCAAGTACTATTCCCTAACGTATATTCTTTGGTCACATTTTTTATTGATATCACCTTAGTTTTTTATAAGTATTTCCAAAATATTTTAGCTTCTATAATTTAGAAATGCAAATTCCTTATTTTTTCTTTGTTACTTTTTTAAAAAAGATAGAATATATTGAAAAAATTTTGTACAATCATCCTGATATTTTTTTATTTTTTTCTATGGAAACACCAAAATTCCTTGATAACGATAAAGCATTAAAAATATCTGAAGAGTATGGTACCCCTGTTTTCGTTTACAGTGAACAAAAGCTACGTGAACAAGCTAAAAAGGTTTTATCTATAAACGTACCGTACGGTCTTACTGTTAGATACGCTATGAAAGCTAATCCTTTAAAAAAAGTTTTACAAATTTTTGATTCCGAAGGGATACATATAGACGCTAGCTCAGGCTACGAAGCTAAAAGAGCGATTATCGCTGGGATAGATCCAAAAAAAATAATGGTCACCGCGCAGGAGTTACCTAAAGAGTTCTATAAAGATGTATTATTTAATGCTTCCTCTTTATACCAACTAGAAGAATACGGGAAATCGTTCCGGGGCACTAAAATAAGTATAAGGATCAACCCCGGTATCGGGTCAGGTATCCCAAAAAAAACTATTGTTGGAGGAGCTAACTCAAGTTTTGGTATATGGTATGAACATATACCAGAAATAAAAAGAATACTTAATAAGTATTCTTTGAGTCTTGATAAGATACACACACATATAGGGTCAGGTACGAACCCCAGTATCTGGAACCAAGTAGCCTCATTAAGTCTTAGTTTTGTGAAACAGTTTGAAACAGTCAAAACAATTAATCTAGGTGGTGGGTTTAAAATAGGGCGTATGAGTTACGAAAAAAGTACTTATATGGAAGAGACAGGCGAAGCAGTAACCGAAGCTTTATTAGATTTCTATAACAAAACTAAAAGAGCAATACATCTAGAGATAGAACCGGGGACTTTCCTTACAGCTAATACTGGTACACTTATAACCACAATACAAGACACATGTGAAACAAGTAATAACAAGTTCCTCAAAATAGATGCCGGTATGACAGAGATTTTAAGACCTTGTTTATACGGGGCTAAACATCCGCTTATAGTTGTACCAAAAGTCAAAGACACGAATCAATCTGATAGATATATCGTTGTTGGACATTGTTGTGAAACAAGTGATACTATCACACCACAAGAACATGATGGGGAGAAAATGGAACCCCGATTACTTAAAAAAGCTAAAAGAGGTGATCTATTACTTATAGAAGGTGTCGGCGCTTATTGCTCATCTATGTGTGCCTCTAACTATAACTCTTTCCCTCAATCTGCTGAAGTGTTAATAACCCAAAACAATGAAACAGTGTTAATAAAAAAGAGAGAGAAATTAGAAGATATACTATCTTTAGAGGTTTAATTTTTCAATATTGTTTATCGATAGTAACTATAAATAAGTTTAGCTTTTTTAAGTTAGAGATGGATTCTGCCATTGTTGCACTCTACAAAATATGTTAGAGTTAAATACCTAAAAAAATGTATATTTTTTTTGCGTTAATATAATTTCATGAAAAGCATAAATATAGAGAATATTGCTCACAACCTATTTAACGGTTTATCTAACTTGTATCTTACAGATACAAGTATCCTAAAACAACATAGAAAATGTATTAATGATTGGTTAAAAAAATGTGAACGTAGTTGTAAAAAAAATCAATCAGGAGATTTTGAGGAGTTAAAACCTAAGCTAATAAGTTTTATTAGCAATTTGATTATTAATTTTGAAGATCAGTATTTAAATTTATTAGAACAAGGAGAAAATACTGAAACACATGAAAACATTTTAGAGTATTTGTATCTATTAAAAGATGGGATCTCAGATCTATTAAGGATTAATATAACCCTTATCAATAAGATTAGAAATATAAGGAAACAAGTTATTGATACTGCGATCAACCCTAGTATAGCGATAAAACTAGAAGCGCGAAAAAAAGAGAATTTAGAAAAAAAAGAGAGGAAAAAAAAGGAAGCCAAATCGATATCACTTAAAAAACTTATACAAATTAATCATTCCTTATTTAATATAGGCAGTATTTTAGATATAAAAGAAAAAAATATTAATATTATTTTAAACAATTTCAAGATACTAAAAAAAATTCATTTCGGTAATAGGAATAATCATATAGAGATAAATATCCAAAAAAGTCTGGGACGCCTAATAAATACATTAGGCAAACAAAGGAAAAATAAATTATTAGAAATAGTATGGAGGAATATCCCTGAATATTTGTTAACTGAAAATATATATGGTACCGCTTTAAACGCTGCAGGTAATTGCAAGAACTCCAATTTATTAGATACAATTTGGACATCTATCCCTGCAGCGTTCTTAACTGAAAAAATATATGGGACTACTTTAAATGCTGCAGGTAGTTGTAATAACCCTGATTTACTGGATACAATATGGGCAACTATCCCTACGGATTTCTTCAATGACAATATATATGGTTCGTTCTTGCATGCTGCTGGTAATTGTAATTACCCGGCTTTACTGGATAGAATATGGGAAGATCTCCCAGAAGATCTCCTAAGTGAAAACATATATGGTACAGCGTTAAACGCAGCAGGTAACTGTAATAACCCTAATTTGTTAAATCTAATATGGGAAAGTATCCCTAAATATTATCTAAACAAAAATATCTATGGTACAGCGTTAAACGCAGCTGGTAACTGTAATAACCCTAATTTGTTAAATCTAATATGGGAAAATATCCCTAGAGCTTTTTTAACTGCAAAGATATATGATACAGCTATAAATGCTACAGGTAATTGTAATAACCCTTACTTACTTGAAATAATATGGGAAGGTATCCCCAAAGATTTTTTAACTGAAACGATATATCATACTGTCTTAAATGCTATATTGAATTGCAATAACTCTACTCTGCTGGATATGATATGGCGCGATATCCCATCACATTTTATAAATGAAAAATTTTGTTCTATCTCTTTAAATATTATTAGTAAATCTAAAAACTCTTTTCTATTTAAAAAAATATGGGATAAGATACCAGCATCATGCTTAACTGAAAATGTTTATATTTTTGCCTTAACCGCTACCGGCCAATGCCAAAACTCGTTTTTACTTAACAAGATATGGGCTAATATCCCCAAACAATTTTTGAATGAAAAAATTTATGATATTGCTTTAAACGCTACTGGCCAATGCAAAAACTCAGTTATATTCGAAAGGATATGGGCTAATATCCCCAAACAATTTTTGAATGAAAAAATTTATGATACCGCTTTAAGTGTTATCGGACAATGTCAAAATTCGTTTTTATTTAAAAATATATGGGGAAATATCCCAAAAAAATTTCTAACCGAAAAACTCTATATCACCGCTTTCAGCGCTATCGGTAAATGCCAAAACAGTCAGCTATTAGAAACAATATGTGAAAAAATACCTAGAAAATTTTTAACTGAAGTAATTTATGCTGTTCTCTTGAAAGCTATAGGTAAATGTAAAGATAGTAATTTACTAGAAAAAGTTTGGGGCCAAATACCATCTACATTATTATCAAACAAACTTTATGCTATAGCTTTAAACGTTGTAGGTAAATGCAAAAATAGTTATCTACTAGAAACGATATGGCACCAAATACCTAAAGAATATTTATCAAAAAAAATATACGGTATTATTTTAAATGCTGCCGGGATGTGTCGTAGCTCAATTATAATTGAAAATATTTGGAATCAAACTCAAAAAGAACTACTATCTAAGACCGAATGGCTTACCGCTTTAAACGCTGCAATAAATTGCAAAAACAATAAAACCATATTAGATATTATTAATAATCTGAAATGTATTAATAAACTCTACTATATAGAATCATATATTTTTTTCTTCTCAAAAAATGTTATCGATAAGATTATTAATTTGATAGTTGACGAGTATGAAACACTTGCATATATTTATTATGAGCAAAACGAATACCAAAAAGCTATAAATTTATTGGAAAGACATAATTTAGTATTAACACCAATATATGCTGAATGTCTAAGGAAGCTGAAAAGATATAATGAAGCTTTATATATTCTAGAGAAAATAGATGATATCGAGAACCAAATAGATCTCTTAACTTGCAAAGCTTATTGTTTTTCGCATATAGGTGAAATAGATAAAGCTATAGAGATATTTGATGAATTATTTGTTATGATAAAAAACGATAATGATAACTCCAGACATACCCGTATTTATACGGGATATATATTTATGATAATAAATTCAAATATAAAAATAGATAAATATATTATTAATAAACTTATTTATATAGAAAAAATATTATCGTATTATATTAATATCACTAATATTGAAAACGAAAGGAATCATATCTATAAAGCTTTAGGATTCTTAGATAACATCCTTAAGAGATAAGAAGCTTATTTATATAGCAAAAACCCCTGATCCCTAAAAATAGGATTCTAGAATTAGTACCCCCCTATACAAAAAGGGATTGATGAAATTAAAATTATTAATTAGAGAGTTGGAGAGGGAAATAAAACTATCCCCCCTCACTTTGAAATTACGCACTAAGATCTAGGTTTATTATTGAACCACAATATTAATAATGCCGAACTAACAAACAAGATTGTCTTTATTATGCCACCTCTTCCATAGATCCAATATGCTCCGCCAAAAATAAATAATGCTGGAATAATATGTGCGAAAAAACCTGTTTTGGATTTACTGTTTTTAAAAATAAAAACTGGGATAACATATAAACACAAAATCGTAATATATAAAAACACCACAGAAACTATTCCTGATTTCATAAAGTTCCAATATGATACACCTAAAATAAGTAAGGTTATAAAAATATTTGATTTCCAATTAGAATCAGATCTAGTTGTATTGTTTTCTTTATCCGGGCTAAAATCGACCCTAGGTCCATCTGGTAAATCCTCTAATACAACAAAAGTCTCATCTTTTGAAGATTCCGCTTGTTTTTTTGCATCATGTTCCTGTAAAAGCTTATTAGCAGCTGATAACTGTTTTTTAAGTTCTTCATTCTCAGTATCTCTATCAACAATTTTATTGACTTCAATTAATTTGTCATCTAAGAGAGTCTGTATTTGCTTTTTCTCTTTAACTAAACGCTTTTTTTCTTCTTCATACTCAGTACTAAGTCTTTCTTTCTCTTCAAGCAATTTTTCTTGATTCTCTTCCGCACTTTTTCTTATTTCTTCCAACTTCTTTTTTAGTTTCTCTATTTCTTCTGTCTTTGATGCTTTATGTTCCTCAACTTTCTTGCTCGAATCATCTAATGTAACTTTCAAAATTTTGATTTTATGATCATATTGCTCTTTTTGTTCTTTTAGCTTCGTTTGGAGTTCATCAATTTGTTTTGTACTAGGATCAGAAACACCGTTTGTCGCCTGCAATTCTTTGATCTTTTCTTGGAGATCTTTAACCGCTTCATCTTTTGAGATTGAAATTTTTTGTGTTTCTTCTAACTCCTTTATCTTTGTTTCTAATGTGCTCACCATCTCATCAAAATCTTTTTCTAGGTCTTTTTTGGATTTCTCTAAGGTTTCTCTCTCTTCCTCTAATGTTTTTTTCTCTTTTTCCAGATCTTTTGATTTTTTCAGGTCTTTCTCTAACTCTTTTTTCACTCTTTCTAAGCCTTGTATCCGTTCATTTAAGCTTTCTCTCTCTTCCTCTAATGTTTTTTTCTCTTCTTTCAGGTCTTTCTCTATGTCTTCTTTCTCTTTCCCTGAGTCTTTTAGCTGTGCTAACTCCTTTGTCGTTTTTTCTAACTCTTTCTCTAATTCTTGATATTTCGTCTCTAGAGATTCTTTCTCTTCCTTCAACTTTTGATAAGTCTTACCTCTAATTTTAAGTAATTCTTGCTTCTTCTTTAACTCAATTTTAAGGTGCTTTATATTTGAGTCAAGAGGCTCGCTACCTTTAGCCGTTGTAGGTGGCACCATTGTAGATGTGAGGATTGTAGCCGGAGCAGAAGATTTATCTAATAAATTAGAAATAATATTGAAAATATTATCCTCACCAGAAAAATTACTATCATAATATGTTTTCTGAGTATTAGTAACACCTTCTCCTTTGTCAACCCAACCTGTCAACTCTTCTTTACTTAAAATTAAACTATGAGCTTTTTTTACTGTCTGAACGAAACAATTATCTGGAGAGATCAAACTATTATTATCTTTAGAACCATTTTTTTCAAAAAACCCAAACACATATATTTTCTTTAATAAAGTACTTTTATCAGACGCATCATGTTGCAAGAAATTATACAGCTTATACAGTTTATATCCTAAAGCATAGTCATTTGTCAAAAAAACTAATGAAGCATTAAAAGAAAACTTTGAAGCTATATATATAAAATTAGCATCACCACTGGCATCTAATATCCCTTCAGTCCACTTAGCATAAAAACCTTCATTTTTACTTTTTTCTATCAAAGCTAAAGCAAAATGTGCTGAAACTCTTGTAAACAAATCTCTTTTCTCATTATCTTTTATCACAGTTAATTCTTGTTCAATAGGTTCAATAAAATAAAAATAGACATTCGTACTGTTTGCAGATGTTTTTTTCTTTAGATTATCAAAAAAAAATTTAAAATTCCTCTCTAACCTCTTAATAATATCTGTACCTTCAAAATGATTTATTATCTCATTATAATTAAAAGGTTTTATACTATCAGGATAATAACCATATCCCTTTAATTTTTTAAAAGGTGAATCATCAGTACAAGAAGGTTTACCTGGAGGCTCGACAATTATATCTTGTAACAGATCGAACTGAACAAAATTGATTATCCATGATGTATCAATAAACACATACACATTATTGGATTTCATCAAACTATTTAATGTATCTAACATAATTTACCTCACGAAAAAAAAATCATGATAATAGTTACCATCAAACCAAATAAAAGATTTTCTTATTCACTTAAAGTAAACATTTTCTTAGTGCTTTGAAAGATCTAACTGTATATTAATACGAAACAACTCATTTTGTAAACAAAAAATATTGCTTTATTTCAAAAAAAAGTTTATAATGGTTAGATACATTAAGTAGAAAGAAAGATTATTATTTAAAAAAAATTAAAAAATAATTTTCTCCCTACTTTTCGATAGTGGAGCCCCGATAAGGCTCCCAACTACCAAAAAGTAGCAACAAAAAGAAGCTATATTAAAACAAAAATAAAAAATTTAAAAAAATAGTTTTTTAAAACAAAAATAAAATAATTGCCAGGTGAGAGCACATCTTCACCAAAGAACGGTAGGGAGCGAAGAAAATATCATTTTTTTTCTTCACTTCAAAAACTGTATCGGCAGTTTTCAACACCGCTCTTACACGATACAAAAAAAGATTCGTTAATAAGAGTATATTTTCCTTCCCTTCTTTTAACACCTCTCTTAGGATTTATTTACCAAGACGTGCTCCCATTAAAAGAAGGGAATTTATTATTGTTCAAAATATCTTTGACAATCGATAGCAGCTTTACACCCATCAGCAGCAGCTGTTATCGCTTGTCTATATATAGTATCTCTAACATCACCAGCAGCAAACACTCCGGGGAGATTAGTCATAGTCCTATCTTTCGTTAGGATATAACCTCTTGCATCAAGTTCTACTTGGTCCCTCAAAAATTCTGTACTAGGAGTATGTCCTATCCCCATGAAAATACCATCTATCCCCATCTCTTTTGTTACCCCTGTCTTATTATTATATAACAACACAGATTCAACACGAGTATCACCTTTGATCTGTTTTATTTCTGAATCCCATATAAACTCTATTTTACTATTTCTTTTTGCTCGGTCTTGCATTATCTTTGTCGCTCTTAGCGTATCACGTCTATGCACAACAAAAACCTTGTTAACAAATTGAGTAAGGAACACTGATTCTTCCATAGCAGTATCACCGCCACCAACAACAATAACCTCTTTACCCCTAAAAAACACACCATCACAAGTCGCACACCCTGAGTACCCTCTACCCTTATATTTCTCGTCTTCTGGTAAGTTTAACCATTTAGCTTTAGCCCCCGTAGCTATTATAACAGCATCAGATACTATCGTTTTGGTACCAGTTCTAACTATTTTCTTCTTACCCATTAACTCAACCTCTTTAACAGTTTCATCTATATACTCAGTCCCAAACCGTTCAGCCTGGCTACGCATATTATCCATTATTTCAGGCCCCATAACACCTCCCGGGAACCCAGGGAAATTCTCTACTTCAGTAGTTGTCGCAAGCTGACCACCACGTTGTGGCCCTGTTACTAGAGTTGTTTGGATATTACCTCTTGATGTATAAATAGCAGCAGTATACCCCGCAGCACCTCCTCCTATTATCACTACATGTTTGTCCATATATATTAGTTTAATTATTCGGTAGTTATTCTACCAAGAGTATACTTTTTTATAAACAAAAAAGATCTCACATATTTAAGTGAGATCTTAAAAAAAACATATTTTATATAATTATAATCCTTATAAGTTAGATATTTTCTCTTGTAACAGATCTATATACTTATAATAATCTTCACCTTCCTCTATAAGATCCTGTAACCCCAATGAATTAGCCAGGATAGTTGATACTTGACCCACAAAACCTTCATCTTTATCCTTAAAATTGACTTGTAAAGTACGAGCTGCACCTAATAAGTTCCTAGAAGCTTCTTGTAAAATATCATATTGATCATTAGTCTTTAGAACAAAAATATTCTGTACCATATAACCTTTTATAGCATCTAAATAACCTGCATACTCTTTTTTAGATAATTTATATAACGTTAAATTTGTTTCATATAGTTTAGTCCTATCTGTTATATCGGTATAAGATATTTTGATAATATTATCACCTTCCTTCAAATCACTTACAGGGATAACCAGTACGCCATCAACCACATCATAAGATTTAGTGTCACCATTTTCATACTCAATAAGTATTTCTTCAGTATTAAAACCCGCATCTAGTAAGTATGTCTCCTTATTATCTAATACTAACCGTCGATAAGTATAAATATCTGATATAGTATCTAGCTTCGTATACTTAAACGATACCATCTTATATCCTTTATTAATCATCTTTAAATTATTCCTTAAGATATCTGTCTGTTTCTTTAAACTACTCTCAGTTACATTCAGATCGTACGTATCAGCAAATTCTATATACTCTTCTATTACATCACCTTTTGTCTCTTTACCGGTCATAAATTCTAAAGATTTAGATACAAATATACTCATATTATTCTGTTCGCATAGATCATATTTCTCATTATCTTCAGTATCAAGATATTCCATACAATTATCTAATGAACCATACAGAAAATCATATAAGTTCTCTCCATTCTTATTATAAACAAAATACGATTCAACCATAGGATACGAGAATTGCAACATAGAACCATCTTTTACATATTTATAAAATGCATCAAAAGTATCATAACTTTCAACTGAATAAGTTTTTGATAAAGGATCATACTCATATGCCAATATAATCTCTTGTTGTTCATTATAAGGGATAATATTCTCTCCACATAAAAGATAATTATCACCATTACTAACTTTGATTATATAACTTTCATCACGTTCTACCACATTAACATCATACTCATCCCCATCAATAACTATATATTTAAGCCTTGAGACAAAGCTCGGCCCAAGTATTTTTATCATATCAGAGACATACGCTTTTACAAAAAAATCTGACATTATAATATCTTTATCCATTTCTTTATACTCTTCTCCTGTACCTTGCGATTGTGACATTTCATAAACATTATCCCCATCTACTTGGCTTGGATACGAACAATATACATGTTGAATCCCTAACGTTATAGATAAAGAAACAACACCAATTAAAAGAGCTAATATTATTTTTTCCATTTTTTTGTTTTTATTATTTAGATATTATAATTATGACATATTTTTGGTATTTTTGCAAACAAAAGTAATTTTTTCCCATTCTAATATCTTGTGTATTCTTTACATTTTAGTTGCAGAGTAAAATAGTAATAGAAATAAAACATAAAAATGTAGTTCTAAAAAGGAGACACTCCTGCCTCCTCTTTAGAAATATTTACTCTGCTTTCTTTATGGCGATACCTGAAAAATTTATATTATCAGGAAATTCTATCTCTTTAATAATCTCAAAATTATCTCTATTGATCACTAGTATTTTATTCTTTTTATACGCTGGTACAAATAATAGGTTATCTATAAACTCTATATTCCTTACTATACCAAAATCTTTTATCTCTTTTACTAATTTTTCTTTCTTTATATCATGTATATATATTGAAGATTCATTAAAATCATTATAAAAATATGCTATTCCATTATCCTTTATTACGATATTTGTTGTATCATAATCTATCTTTTTTTGACTGATTTCATTACCTTCCATATCGGTTTTAACAAGATAAAATAATTCTTTTTCTTTACTTATTTTTACATATCTAATCATATATATATAATCTTCATATATATCAAAATCCAGTATCCATGGTATATCATACAATCTCTCTATATTATATGTTTTCCTATCGATACTTACCAAATAATTATCTGAATATTCTTTATATCCTAACTCATTTGCAATTTTAAAAATTGCATATATTTTATCTTTATAAACTTTTGGAGGATCTTCTATAGTACCAAAAATTCTTTTATTATCAATAACTTTGTTTGTGTTAGTATCTATTATTGTTAATAACCCTCCATCCGGTCTTGTCCCTTTAAATATTGCTACATAAAATACATAGAGGATATTATTATCAATAAATAAACTTTCTGGACATACTTCAGGTGTATCAATTTCTTCTATTTTCTTATCACCTTTTACAATATATATTTTTTCTAATAATCTGTTTAAATTAATATTTTTACATATAGCTTGATACATATTACCATTATTACTAATCTCCATATCTCTTGTCCCTAATTTAAAAGGTTGATAATAATCAATATATTTCACGTCATCTATATCAAAATTATCATAGATTTTTGTGTATGCTAATCTAGACCTATCTTTCACATATAATTCGTATTTCGCTTTCTCTCCAAGATTATAATCATTAAATGTACAACCAAATAATAAGAAAGATATTCCGAATAATACAATTTTAGAGATATTTTTTAATGGTATCATATATATTAGTTATAAAATGGTTGTTACTATTTCAATATCTTTATCTTTATATATATCAGTTGGTGAAACAAATATTCCTCCATCAGCATCTATATCTATATGTTTATCTATATTATTATATGCATACCAAGGTATCTTTGAGCAATACCATTCTTTAGTTGTAAATTTTAGAGTCAAAAGTGAGTACTCTTCACCTATATCAGCTACAGCTGCCACAGTATCATAAGCTTTAGCTTTCTCTTCATCTGATATATGCTTTACTGTTACAATCATTACAAGATTATTATCATCTGACCATTTTCCTATTGATTCCATTAAAACTCCTGGACCGGGTTGTGCACTTAAAATTACATTACCATTATATTTAGAAGCTTCTCCATTATATATGCCTGCATGGTTTATATCTCCTTGAATAGATTTACCTACATTATCACCTAGCAAGATATCACCTTTTACTGCCCATTTTTCTAAGTCTTTATAAGAAAGAGCATTCCCATCCCCCGGACCGTGATCTCCTCCTTTGTTACTTATATTTTTTCCCATAATCTGATTAATTCTATTATGTCTTTTATTTACCTCTTCCATTTTATTATCGAATCTAGGTCTATTCTTTTCTAATTCTTTTTCCATAACTTCTTCATTTTTTAATTTTTCTATTTCTCCCATTATTTCTTCTGCTTCTTCCCAAAACCTATCCGCGCCTGTTAATACTCTTCCCTTATCTTCTCCTTTCTTATCCATATACTTTAAGATCTCCACTAACTCTTCGTCTGTTACATCACCCCAAAAAGCTTCAATAGCATTATCTTTATCAAACTCATAATCCCTTTTAAAAATCTCATACTTCTGGATAGCAGGTGATGTGATAAGCTTTTTCTTCTTTTCTTTTTGTGTTTCTTTTTCTTTTGATGTTTGTTTTTCTTTTTGTGTTTCTGTTGCCTTTGATGTTTCTGGCTCTAGTGTTTGTTTTTTGACACTAGGCTGTCCTAGATCAGCCGGTGATGTTTGGTCTTTAGCTCCCACTAGATTCGGAGCCAGCATTGTGATCGTCAGCATTACGACAATCAGAGTTTTAATTTTTTTCATAGATGAAAAAAGTTAAGAAATAAAAATGGAACTTTAACTTATATTTTATAGTAAAAAAGTTTCTAAACAATGTGTAAAATTATACATTCGTGTATTATTTTTAGAATTTTTCCCTTTAGAAAGCGATTTTTATGTCAAGTCCAGTTTTCGATAAAACCCAATAAAGGATTTTATTAAAAAAAACTATTTTTTTAAAAATTGAAATTTATAAAATCAATAAATCTTTTGTACTTTTGATAGCAAAAGTACCAAAACTACCGGGGGAAATATACTCCTCAATCATCATAAAACAAGCATATCAGCGTTCGGGGAATATTTCCCCCGGCCCCCTATACTATTATATCAACTTTATACCGGCCGTATGGAAACTTTTATTTATACGTTTATTTTACCAAACTTAATTATTTATCCTACTATTTTCTCATCGTCTACTCCATAATTAATATCGAGATTATTTCACTACGGATCATTAATTCAAATACTTAACCATACACAAAAAACGTTAAATAATAAAAAATCTATCTATAATTCTAAATATTTTTTTTAAGTACAATGTGTAAAATTATATATTCGTGTATTATTTTTGATATTTTCCCCTTTAGAAAGTGATTTTTATGTCAAGTCCAGTTTTCGATAAAACCCAATAAAGGATTTTATTAAAAAAAACTATTTTTTTAAAAATTAAAATTTATAAAATCAATATCTCTTTGTACTTTTGATATCAAAAGTACCAAAACTACCGGGGGAAATATACTCCTCAATCATCATAAAACAGGCATATCAGCGTTCGGGGAATATTTCCCCCGGACCCCTATACTATTATATCAACTTTATACCGGCCGTATGGAAACTTTTATTTATACGTTTATTTTACCAAACTTAATTATTTATCCTACTATTTTCTCATCGTCTACTCCATAATTAATATCGAGATTATTTCACTACGGATCATTAATTCAAATACTTAACCATACACAAAAAACGTTAAATAATAAAAAATCTATCTATAATTCTAAATATTTTTTTTAAGTACAATGTGTAAAATTATATATTCGTGTATTATTTTTGATATTTTCCCCTTTAGAAAGCGATTTTTATGTCAAGTCAAGTTTTCGATAAAACCCAATAAAGGATTTTATTAAAAAGAACTATATTTTTAAAAATTAAAATTTATAAAATCAATATCTCTTTGTACTTTTGATAGCAAAAGTACCAAAACTACCGGGGGAAATATACTCCTCAATTATCATAAAACCGGTATATCAGCGTACGGGGAATATTTCCCCCGGACCCCTATACAATTATATCAACTTCATACCGAACGTATGGAAACTTTTATTTATACGTTTATTTTACCAAACTTAATTATTTATCCTACTATTTTCTCATCGTCTACTCCATAATTAATATCTAAATTATTCCACTTAAGCCCGGTAGTTCCTATATACTAAACTCCTTAAGTTTTATACTAAAGAGAAAAAGGAGACACTTCTGCCTCCTCTTTAGAAATATTTACTCTGCTTTCTTTATGGCGATACCTGAAAAATTTATATTATCAGGAAATTCTATCTCTTTTACTACCTCAAAATTATCTCTATTGATCACTAGTATTTTATTCTTTTTATACGCTGGTACAAATAATAGGTTATCTATAAACTCTATATTCCTTACTATACCAAAATCTTTTATCTCTTTTACTAATTTTTCTTTCTTTATATCATGTATATATATTGAAGATTCATTAAAATCATTATAAAAATATGCTATTCCATTATCCTTTATTACGATATTTGTTGTATCATAATCTATCTTTTTTTGACTGATTTCATTACCTTCCATATCGGTTTTAACAAGATAAAATAATTCTTTTTCTTTACTTATTTTTACATATCTAATCATATATATATAATCTTCATATATATCAAAATCCAGTATCCATGGTATATCATACAATCTCTCTATATTATATGTTTTCCTATCGATACTTACCAAATAATTATCTGAATATTCTTTATATCCTAACTCATTTGCAATTCTAAAAATTGCATATATTTTATCTTTATAAACTTTTGGAGGATCTTCTATAGTACCAAAAATTCTTTTATTATCAATAACTTTGTTTGTGTTAGTATCTATTATTGTTAATAACCCTCCATCCGGTCTTGTCCCTTTAAATATTGCTACATAAAATACATAGAGGATATTTCTATCTGTAAACATCTTTAATGGACCAAATTCAGGTAATTCAATTTCCTCTTCTTTTTTATCTTCATCTATTATATATAGATTGTTTAATAATCTATTAATACTTACATTCCTATTAGCTGCAAGATATAACTTATTGTTTGATATTTCTATTTCTGATACACCTACTTTAAAATCTTTTTTATAATCAACATATTTGATCTTACTTGTATCTAAATTATCATATATTTCCATGTATCCTAGTTTAGATCTATTTTGAAAATATAGTTCATATTTGGCTTCTTTGTTATCATTTAGTATACATCCACTCATTGTTACCAACAATGTCAGAATCAATGTTTTTTTTATAAAGTTCATAGAGTTTTTTTTAATTGAATATTCTTATATGTTTAATCTTATTTTTATTAGCAAATATATCTTCCGGTGTTACTTTCGGTCCTCCATCCATATCTAAATCTACTGAATTTGAAGCATTTTTGTATCCGTACCATGGTATTTTAGAACAATACCACGCATCTGTTTCTTTTTTACCTGTATAAACTGAATATTTTTCTCCTATTTCTGCTACTGATGCTACTGTATCATATGCCTCAGCTTTCTCTTCATCTGATAATCCTTTTACTGTTGATATATATACATAATCATAGTAATCTGCCCAATCTTCAGTATTTTCTTTTAATACCCCATTATCAGGTAATGCGCTTAATATAACATTCTTATTATATTTTGAAGCTAATCCATCATATATACCAACGTGTGTTATCTCACCATATATTTCACCACCTGATTGATCACCAAACACTATATCCCCTTTAACTATATCATCATCTTCTAGATCTGCATAGCTAAATGAATGTATATATTTAGGTTTATAGGGTAAGCCCAAAAAAAACGACTTGACAGGAATTGAGCAAAAATTAAAAAGGCTCTGTATTGAGCAGTAAAGAACAAACTAACAATGCAATGACAAAAAACCCAAAAAGATGCAAATAACTTGCAGGAATAAGGCAAGATAAAGCAATAAGTCATTGTACAATTTAAGATACAAAAATTCATAAAAAACATATTGTATAACTGCATATTATAAAGAAAAAAGGGTTGTTTTTGATATAAAAAACAAGGAAAATAAAAGTATGAAAATAAAACAACCAAAAGATAAAACGGCAACACTGTATTATTTTGAATTAAAACGATTGGGAGGATTATTAAAGAAAGAAGAAAAGAAGAGAGAGCAAGCTGAAAAAGAAGTAGAAGAATTAAGGAATAAACTAAAAGAAGCGGAAGAAAAAATAAAGGGATTAGAAGAAGAAAATGATAATTTAAAAGAATGTAGAAAGACTTATGCAAAAATGTTGTTTAAAGGAAAAACCAAAAAAACAAGTCATGTGAAACGAGGAAGAAAAAAAGGGCATTTGGGAGTTTCAAGAAAACAACCGGAAGCAAATTTGGTAAATAAGGAAATAGATGTAAAAGTATCAAGATGTCCAGAATGTAATAAAAAATTGGGAGGATGTCGGAGAAAATACTCAAGAATTGTGGAAAATATAATTATTCAGCCCCAAAGAGAAGTTATTAAGTATTGGATACATCAATATGAATGCAAACATTGTGGAGAAAAGATATCAGGAAAACCTAAGGAAGGAGTGGGACAAAGTCCATTTGGGAAAAACGTATTTGGAGCAGCACTGTTTTATAGATACAGAATGAAAACACCTATAGAAAAGATAGCAGAATGTTTTAGAGAAATGCATGGATTAAAAATAAGTACAGGAGCTATACAAAATCTTTTTTATCAAGCATCAGTACAGTTTGGAGAGAAGTATGAAGAATTAAAACAATTATTAATAGATGGTAACAAGATACATGGAGATGAAACAGGATGGAGAGTGAATGGAGAAAACTGGTGGACATGGTTATGGACAAATGATGATATCAGTCTCTATACAACAGAAAAAACGAGAGGAAGAGGAATCCCTGAAAAACTTTTAAAAACATTTAAAGGATTATTAATACGAGACGGATACAATAGTTATAATGGGGTAGATACGGAGCAACAGATTTGTTGGATACATTTGCTTCGCAAAGCTCATGAATATTGTTCAAGAGAAAGATCAAGTTCAGAAATGATTATACTCAAGGATGTACTCAAAACCTGTTATCGTAGAATGAATAGATGGCACAGAAAAAAACACACAGAAGAAGAGAGAAATAGATATGAAAAACGAATGAAATATCTATTGCAAAATATTTGGAAAACCAGAGAATGGAAAGAAAAAGATTCTCAGACTTTTATAAAAGAGTGGCTTATTCGACATCAGGACAGACTTACTAAATTTCTCAAATATGAGTATGGTTGTCCTGAAAATAATCCTGCTGAACGAGCGATACGACCAATGGTTATTTTTCGTAAAATCAGTGGTGGCAGCAAATCAAAACGTGGTATTAAAGCTACTGACATTAACATGTCTATCGTTCAAACTTGGGCTAAACAGAATTTATCTATCATTCAAAATCTCCCTGTTTTTGGCTTGTCCCTATAAATCTGAATAGTTACAAATGAATTACCTCCGCTATTGCCTCCTCCCCAGCCTCGCTCTTTTATCCCATTTTTACCATATAAGATTGTATTTATTCTATCAAATCTTTTGTTTATTATCTCCATTTTCTTATTTATCTCAGGGTTAAGTTTCTCTAGTTCCGCATGAGCTTCTTCTTCTGGTAACTCCTCTAATTTTTTCATTACCTGTTCACCTTCCTCCCAAAACGAATCAGAACCTGTTAGCTCTCTTTGTTTATCTTCTTCTCCTTTCTTATCCATATACTTTAAGATCTCCACTAACTCTTCGTCTGTTACATCACCCCAAAAAGCTTCAATAGCATTATCTTTATCAAACTCATAATCCCTTTTAAAAATCTCATACTTCTGGATAGCAGGTGATGTGATAAGCTTTTTCTTCTTTTCTTTTTGTGTTTCTTTTTCTTTTGATGTTTGTTTTTCTTTTTGTGTTTCTGTTGCCTTTGATGTTTCTGGCTCTAGTGTTTGTTTTTTGACACTAGGCTGTCCTAGATCAGCCGGTGATGTTTGGTCTTTAGCTCCCACTAGATTCGGAGCCAGCATTGTGATCGTCAGCATTACGACAATCAGAGTTTTAATTTTTTTCATAGATGAAAAAAGTTAAGAAATAAAAATGGAACTTTAACTTATATTTTATAGTAAAAAAGTTTCTAAACAATGTGTAAAATTATACATTCGTGTATTATTTTTAGAATTTTTCCCTTTAGAAAGCGATTTTTATGTCAAGTCCAGTTTTCGATAAAACCCAATAAAGGATTTTATTAAAAAAAACTATTTTTTTAAAAATTGAAATTTATAAAATCAATAAATCTTTTGTACTTTTGATAGCAAAAGTACCAAAACTACCGGGGGAAATATACTCCTCAATCATCATAAAACAAGCATATCAGCGTTCGGGGAATATTTCCCCCGGCCCCCTATACTATTATATCAACTTTATACCGGCCGTATGGAAACTTTTATTTATACGTTTATTTTACCAAACTTAATTATTTATCCTACTATTTTCTCATCGTCTACTCCATAATTAATATCGAGATTATTTCACTACGGATCATTAATTCAAATACTTAACCATACACAAAAAACGTTAAATAATAAAAAATCTATCTATAATTCTAAATATTTTTTTTAAGTACAATGTGTAAAATTATATATTCGTGTATTATTTTTGATATTTTCCCCTTTAGAAAGTGATTTTTATGTCAAGTCCAGTTTTCGATAAAACCCAATAAAGGATTTTATTAAAAAAAACTATTTTTTTAAAAATTAAAATTTATAAAATCAATATCTCTTTGTACTTTTGATATCAAAAGTACCAAAACTACCGGGGGAAATATACTCCTCAATCATCATAAAACAGGCATATCAGCGTTCGGGGAATATTTCCCCCGGACCCCTATACTATTATATCAACTTTATACCGGCCGTATGGAAACTTTTATTTATACGTTTATTTTACCAAACTTAATTATTTATCCTACTATTTTCTCATCGTCTACTCCATAATTAATATCGAGATTATTTCACTACGGATCATTAATTCAAATACTTAACCATACACAAAAAACGTTAAATAATAAAAAATCTATCTATAATTCTAAATATTTTTTTTAAGTACAATGTGTAAAATTATATATTCGTGTATTATTTTTGATATTTTCCCCTTTAGAAAGCGATTTTTATGTCAAGTCGAGTTTTCGATAAAACCCAATAAAGGATTTTATTAAAAAGAACTATATTTTTAAAAATTAAAATTTATAAAATCAATATCTCTTTGTACTTTTGATAGCAAAAGTACCAAAACTACCGGGGGAAATATACTCCTCAATTATCATAAAACCGGTATATCAGCGTACGGGGAATATTTCCCCCGGACCCCTATACAATTATATCAACTTCATACCGAACGTATGGAAACTTTTATTTATACGTTTATTTTACCAAACTTAATTATTTATCCTACTATTTTCTCATCGTCTACTCCATAATTAATATCTAAATTATTCCACTTAAGCCCGGTAGTTCCTATATACTAAACACCTTAAGTTTTATACTAAAGATAAAGAGGAGACACTTCTGCCTCCTCTTTTAAATATTTACTCTGCTTTCTTTACTTTTATATCGAATAACCTAACATCATCAGGTAGCTCTATCTCTTTTACTACCTCAAAATTATCTCTATTGATTACTAATATATTATTCCCTTGATAACCCGGGATAAATAGCAGATTATCTATAAACTCTATATTCCATACTATACCAAAATCTTTTATCTCTTTTATTAACTTATCTTTCTTTATATCATGTATATATATTGATGATTCACTAAAATTATTATACAAATATGCTATCTCATTATCCTTTATTTCTATATTTGTTATATCATAATCTATCTTCTTTTGACTTATCTCATTGCCTCCCATATCGGTTTTAACAAGATAGAATAATTCTTTTTCTTTACTCACTTCAACATACCTTATCATATATATATGATCTTCATATATTTCAAAATCTAGTATATCAGGTGTATCAAACAATCTTTTTATCTCGTGAGTATTTCTATCTATACTTGCTAAATATGAATCTGAATACTCTTTATACCCTAACTCATTAGCTATTTTCAGTATCATATATATTTTATCTTTATAAACTTTTGGAGGATCTTCTATAGTACCAAAAATTCTTTTATTATCTATTACTTTATTTGTATCTGTGTCTATTATTGATAATAATCCCCCTTCTGGCCTATAAGGGCCAAGCCATGTTATATAAAAAACATACAAAATATTTTTATCCATAAACAATTTTGATGGACAATCTTCAGGTGTTTCTATCTCTCCTATCTTTTTATCTCCTTTTACCATATATATCTTTTTCAATAATGTATTCAAATTAACGTTCTTACATATCCCATGATATAATACCCCTTTATCATTTATTGCCATATCTCTTGTTCCTAATTTATAAAAATTCTTATAATCAACATATTTTACCTTACTTGTATTAAAACTATCATATATTTTCATATATCCAAGTTTATTTGAATTTTGGAAATATAGTTCATATTTTGCTTTCTCTTTATTATCATCCAATATACAACCAATTGGTAACATAAAAATAATTAAAAAGAATATTAATTTTGAGATAATTCTTGATTTAGTCATATATATTTATTAATAAAATATTGCTACAATTTCTATATCATCATCAATAAATATATCTATAGGTCTTACATGAGTTACTCCATTTCCATCTATATCGACTGATTTTGATGAATATTTATAACCTTACCATTAAGTATTTGAATTTCCGAGCTACAGCGTTAAATCCTAGATAGAAATTATTCCACTTAAGCTCGGTAGCTCCTATATACTAAACACCTTAAGTTTTAGACTAAAGAAAAAGAGGAGACACTCCTGCCTCCTCTTTAGAAATATTTACTCTGCTTTCTTTATTGCTATACCTGAAAAATTTATATTATCAGGAAATTCTATCTCTTTTACTACCTCAAAATTATCTCTATTGATCACTAGTATTTTATTCTTTTTATACGCTGGTACAAATAATAGGTTATCTATAAACTCTATATTCCTTACTACACCAAAATCTTTTATCTCTTTTATTAGTTTATCTTCTTTTAGATCATATATATAGAATGGATATTCTATATACTTATTATACATGTAAGCTATACCGTCATCTTTCATCTCTATACTTGTTACTTCATAATCTATCTTTTTTTGACTTATTTCTTTCCCTTCCATATCGCTCTTTACAAGATAGAATAATTCTTTACCTCTACTTATTTGGATAGCTCTTATCATATACATATGATCTTCATATATATCAAAATCTATTATATTCTCTAAATCAAATAACTTCTTAAACTCGTATGTTTCTCTATCTATTTCTATCATATACTTGTTTGTATACTCTTTATAGCCTAATTTATTAGCATTATTTAATATTAAATATATCTTGTCATTATATATCTTTGGTCTTCTATCTAAAGTACCAAAAACTCTTTTATTATCTATTACTTTATTTGTATTTGTATCTATTATTGTTAATAATCCACCATCAGGTCTTGTCCCTTTAAACCATGTTACATAAAAAACATACAAAATATTTCCATCCATAAACATTTCTGATGGACAATCATCTGGTGTTTCTATATTCTCAATTATTTTATCTCCCTTAACTATATATATCTTTTTCAATAATGTATTCCAATTAACGTTTTTACATATAGCCTGATACATATTACCATTATTACTAATCTCCATATCTCTTGTCCCTAGGCTAAAAGGTAGGTTATAGCTTATATTCTTTACAGCATCTATATCAAAATTATCGTATATTTTTGTGTATGCTAATCTGGATCTATCTTTTACATATATTTCATATTTACCTTTCTCCTTATTATTTTCTGTATTAAATGAGCAACTAGAAAATGCCATGATAATCACTAAAATTAATACTATCTTAGAGAAATTTTTTAGGTTAATCATATTTAAATTATTAATCAATAGTTTTTACTACTTCTATATTGTCATCGCTAAATATATCAGAAGGTGTTACAAGAAAATCACTATTTTGATCTATATCTATGTGTTTATCCATGTTGTAATAAGCATACCAATAAGTATTTGAATTACTGGTCTGGAACTTAAATAATTCCGATAGGAATTATAAAGTGGAAGATGAATTAACGCAAAAAATAAAAAAAATTTTATATTTTTTTAATTTTTAAGTTAATTCAAAGTAATTCTTCCTGAAGGCACCTTAGAACAATACCAGTTATTACTATCATTTTTAAATGCTATAGGATTATACCATTCTCCAATTTCTGCTACTTCAGCTACAGTATCATAAGCTTCAGATTTCTCTTCATCTGTTAAACCTTTTACTGTTAAAATATGAGAATAATTGTAGTCTTCTGCCCATTTGTCTGTTGATTCTATTAAAACTCCTTTAAAAGGTTGTGCACTTAGAATAACTTTATTATTATCTGAAGTGGCATTCCCATCATATATACCAGCATGATTAACCCCACCTTGCAAAACCCATCCATCGTTATCAGCAAGAAGTATATCTCCTTTAACTGCATATTTATTAAGTTTTTTATAGTCTAACTTATTACCATCACCAGGGCCACAATTCAATCCAATAGTTTTACACCCTGATTTACTAAGTGTTTTTGTCACTAGTTTACTCATCCTTCTATCTCTCTCTTCTAAAACAATCCTTTCATTGTTGTATTCCAAAGTAAATTGTAATTCTAGAGATTCCCTTTCCTTTTTAGATTTTTTATTTTCTAATTTCTCTATTTTCCCCTCTAATTCTTCCCAAAATAGTACTGCGCCTGTTAATACTCTTCCCTTATCTTCTCCTTTCTTATCCATATACTTTAAGATCTCCACCAACTCTTTATCTGTTACATCACCCCAAAAAGCCTCAATAGCATTATCTTTATCAAACTCATAATCCCTTTTAAACATCTCATACTTCTGGATAGCAGGTGATGTGATAAGCTTTTTCTTTTTTTCTTTTTGTGTTTCTCTTTCTTTTGATGTTTGTTTTTCTTTTTGTGTTTCTGTTGCCTTTGATGTTTCTGGCTCTAGTGTTTGTTTTTTGACACTAGGCTGCCCGAGATCAGCCGGTGATGTTTGGTCTTTAGCTCCCACTAGCTTTGGAGCTAGCATTGTGATCGTCAGCATTACGACAATCAGAGTTTTAATTTTTTTCATAGATGAAAAAAGTTAAGAAATAAAAATAAGCTTAAATTAAGAAATAAGCTTAACTTAAATTCTATAGCAAAAATCCCTAAGCACAATGTGTTAATTTATACACTTTTTCTGTATACAGGTATTAGTTTCCGTTATATAAACAACAAACACAAATATTAAAAATACCTTATTTGTGCGGATAAACACGAATCAATAATGTCAAGCGAAACACAAAAATAAGTATAATATATTAAAAAAAATGCGCTTGCTAAAAATGCGTTTTATATATGAAATCAACTTTTATATCGAATAACCTAACATCATTAGGTATTACTATCGCTTGGGTCATTATAAAAACTATATTTCTAAAAATTCATAAACTCAATATAGCTTTTGTACTTTTGATATCAAAAGTACCAAAACTACCGATGGGAATATACTTCGCTATCATCTTAAAACCGGCATACCAGCGTTCGTGGGATATTTCCACCTCTATTATATCAACTTTATACCGACCGTATAGAAACTAATAATTATACGTTTGTTTTATCAAACTATATTATTTATCCTCATATTTCCTCATCTTCCATTTCATAATTTATATCTAAATTATTCCACTTAAGCCCGGTAGCTCCTATACAATAAACACCTTAAGTTTTAGACTAAAGAAAAAGAGGAGACACTCTCTCCTCTTTTTCTCATCATATATTATTCTATACCATAATATTTTTTTGCTTGATCTATACTTTTAATTGTTGCATCTTTAGGTTTTTCATCTACGTATCTATAGTATTCACCAGGAAAAATAGTTTTTAAATCTTCTTTTAAATACTTTAGATCTCTTGGGATTTTGTGTTCAAGAATTTTTAACGGCTCTTTTTGCATCACTACTGATAACGGTAATGCCCATCCCGCTGTTATCTCTCCTTCAGCATACTCTATTTCATTATTTACTGCCATATAATTTGAGCAACTAGCTTGTAAAAACGCTTCTATACTATCTTGTGTCTCTTTACCATATCCTGTTACACCATAAGAACAAAACACTTTCCCTTTTATTTTGCCTTTTTGATAAAGTTTATAATCTTCTTCTAATAACTCGTGCTTAACTAAAGCTTCTGTTATATTTGAGATACTTGCTTCGTTATACAAGAACTGTTTTATATTATCATGAATATTTTCGTCCCTACCACATCCGCATATAGTTATCATAATAAACATAGATACGGTTAATAATTTTTTCATGTTTTATTAGTTAATGTTTTTAATTAATTTTTACATCCTTCTTGACCACATCCGTTTCTTATTTTTACTCCATAGAATTTTGATTTTGGGTATTTACTTTTTATTCTACTTAAAGGTTCTCGTCTTTTATTTATACTATGATAATTTAATAAGAGATCAGAGTTACTTAGCTTGCTTACTATCATAGTATGGTCAGTATATCCATCATTATCAATATCAATAAATATTAAATCAGCTTTTTCTAAATTATTCATATTTGTTGTTATTTCTGAATCAGTGTAATCTCTTAAATGTTTAAATAAATTATCAGATCCTCCCCATGTGTAACTCGTAGTCCAACTAAACCAACCATAATACCATGAACGATTACTTGTTCTATCACCTTTTTTATAAGGTTTACCTCCTGCTTCTAACGCTTGAGAAACAAAATTAGTACAATCTTTATCTTGCCCATAATGTCTATATCCAGGGCTAGCTTTCTCAGGATCATCAGGGTATGCATATTTATCTGAATATTGTGCTGCTTTATCTCTATCGTATTCCCAAATATAATATCTCTCGAGATTCGTATCTTCTTCTTCAGGTTCTTTTTCCTGCTCTTTGTACCAATCAGGCACATCTCCAAACATTTCTTTTCTCCATTCTTCATCTCTTGTCCCAGGTTGAGGGATTAATTCTACGCTTTCATCTTGTTTCTTTGCATTTACAAATAATGTACTACTAATACAGATTAGCATGATTGATAATAAAATAAAAGATTTCAATTTTGTTTTCATATTAAAAAATTAAAAAATAAAAAAATCTATCTATAATTCTAAATAATTTTTTTATAAGCACAATGTGTTAATTTATACACTTTTTCTGTATACAGGTATTAGTTTCCGTTATATAAACAACAAATACAAATATTACAAATATCTTATTTATACGCATAAACACGAATTTATAATGACAAGTGAAATGTAAAAATGAGTATAAAATATTAAAAAAATGCGCTTGATAAAAATACATTTTATATATGAACTCAACTTTTATCTGGCAGGGGAATAGTTGTTATACTTGTTATTTAAGTCAAGATGAAACAATTCGGCTTTAAAATATTTGAATTAGCGGGTTACAGAGTGAAATCCTTGATAGAAATTATTCCTCTTAAGCCCGGTAGTTCCTATATACTAAACACCTTAAGTTTTAGACTAAAGAAAAAGAGGAGACACTTCTGCCTCCTCTTTAGAAACATTTACTCTGCTTTCTTTACTTTTATATCGAATAACCTAACATCATCAGGTAGCTCTATCTCTTTTACTATCTCAAAATTATCTCTATCGATTACTAATATATTATTCCCTTTATAACCCGGTATAAATAGCAGATTATCTATAAACTCTATATTATGGACTAACCCAAAATCTTTTATCTCTTTTATTAACTTATCTTCTTTGAGATCATAAATATAAAATGGGAATTTCACATACTGGTTATACATGTATGCTATACCATCATCTTGTATCTCTATAGTAGTTACCCCATAGTCTATCTTTTTTTGACTTATTTCATTACCTTCCATATCAGTTTTTACTAAATACATTAACCGCTCTTTCTTATTTATTTTTATATACCTTATCATATACATATGATCTTTATAGATATCAAAATCTATTATATTCTCTAAATCAAATAGCTTTTTAAATTCGTATGTTTGCCGATCTATTTCAGCCATATAATTATCAGAATACTCTTTATACCCCAATTCATTAGCATCATTAAAAATCAATCTTATTTTATCTTTATATATTTTCGGTTTCCTATCTGAACTACCGAATACTCTTTTATTATCTATTACTTTGTTAGTATCTGTATCTATCACTGTTAATAATCCGCCATCCGGTCTATATGCACTAAAAAATGTTGCATAAAACACGTATAATTTATTATTATCTATAAAAAATTTTAATGGACAATCATCAGATGTTTCAATCTCTCCTATCTTTGCATCTCCTTTTACCATATATATCTTTTTCAACAGTCTTGTTTTTTCAACATCTTTACAAATAGCATTATATAATACATCATTTCCTCCTATAGCAATATCTCTTGTTCCTATTTTATAAAAATTCTTATAATCAACATATTTTACCTTACTTGTATCAAAATTATCGTATATTTCCATGTATCCTAGTTTAGATCTATTTTGAAAATATAGTTCATATTTTGCTTTCTCTTTATTATCATCCAATATACAACCAATTGGTAACATAAAAATAATTAAAAAGAATATTAATTTTGAGATAATTCTTGATTTAGTCATATATATTTATTAATAAAATATTGCTACAATTTCTATATCATCATCAATAAATATATCTATAGGTCTTACATGAGTTACTCCATTTCCATCTATATCGACTGATTTTGATGAATATTTATAACCTTACCATTAAGTATTTGAATTAGCGGGTTACAGAGTGAAATCCTTGATAGAAATTATTCCTCTTAAGCCCGGTAGTTCCTATATACTAAACACCTTAAGTTTTAGACTAAAGAAAAAGAGGAGACACTTCTGACTCCTCTTTAGAAACATTTACTCTGCTTTCTTTACTTTTATATCGAATAACCTAACATCATCAGGTAGCTCTATCTCTTTTACTATCTCAAAATTATCTCTATCGATTACTAATATATTATTCCCTTTATAACCCGGTATAAATAGCAGATTATCTATAAACTCTATATTATGGACTAACCCAAAATCTTTTATCTCTTTTATTAACTTATCTTCTTTGAGATCATAAATATAAAATGGGAATTTCACATACTGGTTATACATGTATGCTATACCATCATCTTGTATCTCTATAGTAGTTACCCCATAGTCTATCTTTTTTTGACTTATTTCATTACCTTCCATATCAGTTTTTACTAAATACATTAACCGCTCTTTCTTATTTATTTTTATATACCTTATCATATACATATGATCTTTATAGATATCAAAATCTATTATATTCTCTAAATCAAATAGCTTTTTAAATTCGTATGTTTGCCGATCTATTTCAGCCATATAATTATCAGAATACTCTTTATACCCCAATTCATTAGCATCATTAAAAATCAATCTTATTTTATCTTTATATATTTTCGGTTTCCTATCTGAACTACCGAATACTCTTTTATTATCTATTACTTTGTTAGTATCTGTATCTATCACTGTTAATAATCCGCCATCCGGTCTATATGCACTAAAAAATGTTGCATAAAACACGTATAATTTATTATTATCTATAAACATCTCTTCAGGTCCTGTCTCAGGTAATTCTATCTCCTCTTCTTTTTTATCTTCATCTATTATATATAGATTGTTTAATAATCTATTAATACTTACATTCCTATTAGCTGCAAGATATAACTTATTGTTTGATATTTCTATTTCTGATACACCTACTTTAAAATCTTTTTTATAATCAACATATTTGATCTTACTTGTATCTAAATTATCATATATTTCCATGTATCCTAGTTTAGATCTATTTTGAAAATATAGTTCATATTTGGCTTCTTTGTTATCATTTAGTATACATCCACTCATTGTTACCAATAATGTCAGAATCAATGTTTTTTTTATAAAGTTCATAGAGTTTTTTTTAATTGAATATTCTTATATGTTTAATCTTATTTTTATTAGCAAATATATCTTCCGGTGTTACTTTCGGTCCTCCATCCATATCTAAATCTACTGAATTTGAAGCATTTTTGTATCCGTACCATGGTATTTTAGAACAATACCACGCATCTGTTTCTTCTTTACTCGCTAATACTGAATACTTTTCTCCTATATCAGCTACAGCAGCCACAGTATAATAAGCTTCAGCTTTTTCTTCATCTGTTAATCCTTTTACTGTTGATATATATACATAATCATAATATCTTGACCAATCTTCAGTATTTTCTTTTAATACCCCATTATCAGGTAATGCACTTAATATAACAGTTGTATTATACCATGAAGCTTCACCATCATATATACCAACGTGTGTTATCTCACCATATATTTCACCACCTGATTGATCACCAAACACTATATCCCCTTTAACTATATCATCATCTTCCAGATCTGCATAGCTAAATGAATTACCTCCACCATTGCCTCCTCCCCAGCCTCGCTCTTTTATCCCATTTTTACCATATAAGATTGTATTTATTCTATCAAATCTTTTGTTTATTATCTCCATTTTCTTATTTATCTCAGGGTTAAGTTTCTCTAGTTCCGCATGAGCTTCTTCTTCTGGTAACTCCTCTAATTTTTTCATTACCTGTTCACCTTCCTCCCAAAACGAATCAGAACCTGTTAGCTCTCTTTGTTTATCTTCTTCTCCTTTCTTATCCATATACTTTAAGATCTCCACCAACTCTTCGTCTGTTACATCTCCCCAAAAAGCTTCAATAGCATTATCTTTATCAAACTCATAATCCCTTTTAAACATCTCATACTTCTGGATAGCAGGTGATGTGATAAGCTTTTTCTTTTTTTCTTTTTGTGTTTCTCTTTCTTTTGATGTTTGTTTTTCTTTTTGTGTTTCTGTTGCCTTTGATGTTTCTGGCTCTAGTGTTAGTTTTTTGACACTAGGTTGCCCGAGATCAGCCGGTGATGTTTGGTCTTTAGCTCCTACTAGCTGCGGAGCCAGCATTTTGATTGTCAGCATTACGACAATCAGAGTTTTAAGTTTTTTCATAGATGAAAAAAGTTAAGAAATAAAAATAAGCTTAAATTAAGAAATAAGCTTAACTTAAATTCTATAGCAAAAATCCCTAAGCACAATGTGTTAATTTATACACTTTTTCTGTATACAGATATTAGTTTCCGTTATATAAACAACAAACACAAATATTAAAAATACCTTATTTGCGCGGATAAACACGAATCAATAATGTCAAGCGAAACACAAAAATAAGTATAAAATATTAAAAAAAATGCGCTTGCTAAAAATATGTTCTATATATGAAATCAACTTTTATATCGAATAACCTAACATCATTAGGTATTACTATCGCTTGGGTCATTATAAAAACTATATTTCTAAAAATTCATAAACTCAATATATCTTTTGTACTTTTGATATCAAAAGCACAAAAACTACCGATGGGAATATACTCCGCTATCATCTTAAAACCGGTATATCAGCGTTCGGGGGATATTTCCAACTAATCCATTATATCAACTTCATACCGAACGTATAGAAACTAATAATTATACGTTTATTGTATCAAACTATATTATTTATTCTCCTATTTCCTCATCTTATTTTCCATAATTTATATAGGAAGTATTATCAACTTAAGCCCGGTAGCTCCTATACAATAAACACCTTAAGTTTTAGACTAAAGAAAAAGAGGAGACACTCCTGCCTCCTCTTTTAAATATTTACTCTGCTTTCTTTATTGCTATACCTGAAAAATTTATATTATCAGGAAATTCTATCTCTTTTACTATCTCAAAATTATCTCTATTGATCACTAGTATTTTATTCTTTTTATACGCTGGTACAAATAATAGATTATCTATAAACTCTATATTCCTTACTATATCAAAATCTTTTATCTCTTTTATTAGTTTTTCTTCTTTGAGATCATAAATATAAAACGAACTTTTAAAATACTTATTATACATATATGCTTTACCGTTATCTTGTATTTCTATACTTGTTACTTCATAATCTATCTTTTTTTGATTAATTTCATTGCCTTCCATATCGGTTTTAACAAGATAGAATAATTCTTTCCCTTTACTTATTTGAATAGCTCTTATCATATACATATGATCTTCATGGATATCAAAATCTATTATATTCTCTAAATCAAATAACTTCTTAAACTCGTATGTTTCTCTATCTATCTCAGCCATATAATTATCAGAATACTCTTTATATCCTAGCTTATTAGCATCATTAAAAATTAATCTTATTTTATCTTTATATACTTTAGGTATCCTATCTAAAGCTCCAAAAATTCTTTTATTATCAATAACTTTGTTTGTGTTAGTATCTATTATTGTTAATAATCCGCCATCCGGTCTTGTCCCTTTAAATATTGCTACATAAAATACATAGAGAATATTATTATCAATAAATAAACTTTCTGGACATACTTCAGGTGTATCAATTTCTTCTATTTTCTTATCACCTTTTACAGTATATATTTTTTCTAATAATCTGTTTAAATTAATATTTTTACATATAGCTTGATACATATTACCATTATTACTTATCTCCATATCTCTTGTCCCTAATTTAAAAGGTTGATAATAATCAATATATTTCACGTCATCTATATCAAAATTATCATAGATTTTTGTGTATGCTAATCTAGACCTATCTTTCACATATAATTCGTATTTCGCTTTCTCTCCAAGATTATAATCATTAAATGTACAACCAAATAATAAGAAAGATATTCCGAATAATACAATTTTAGAGATATTTTTTAATGGTATCATATATATTAGTTATAAAATGGTTGTTACTATTTCAATATCTTTATCTTTATATATATCAGTTGGTGAAACAAATATTCCTCCATCAGCATCTATATCTATATGTTTATCTATATTATTATATGCATACCAAGGTATCTTTGAGCAATACCATTCTTTAGTTGTAAATTTTAGAGTCAAAAGTGAGTACTCTTCACCTATATCAGCTACAGCTGCCACAGTATCATAAGCTTTAGCTTTCTCTTCATCTGATATATGCTTTACTGTTACAATCATTACAAGATTATTATCATCTGACCATTTTCCTATTGATTCCATTAAAACTCCTGGACCGGGTTGTGCACTTAAAATTACATTACCATTATATTTAGAAGCTTCTCCATTATATATGCCTGCATGGTTTATATCTCCTTGAATAGATTTACCTACATTATCACCTAGCAAGATATCACCTTTTACTGCCCATTTTTCTAAGTCTTTATAAGAAAGAGCATTCCCATCCCCTGGACCGTGATCTCCGCCTTTGTTACTTATATTTTTTCCCATAATCTGATTAATTCTATTATGTCTTTTATTTACCTCTTCCATTTTATTATCGAATCTAGGCCTATTCTTTTCTAATTCTTTTTCCATAAGCTCTTCTTCACTTAATTTTTCTATTTCTCCCATTATTTGCTCAGCTTCCTCCCAAAACGAATCAGAACCTGTTAGCTCTCTTTGTTTATCTTCTTCTCCTTTCTTATCCATATACTTTAAGATCTCCACTAACTCTTCGTCTGTTACATCACCCCAAAAAGCTTCAATAGCATTATCTTTATCAAACTCATAATCCCTTTTAAAAATCTCATACTTCTGGATAGCAGGTGATGTGATAAGCTTTTTCTTTTTTTCTTTTTGTGTTTCTCTTTCTTTTGATGTTTGTTTTTCTTCTGTTTTTTGTTTTTCTTTTTGTGTTTCTGTTGCCTTTGATGTTTCTGGCTCTAGTGTTTGTTTTTTGACACTAGGCTGTCCGAGATCAGCCGGTGATGTTTGGTCTTTAGCTCCTACTAGCTGCGGAGCTAGCATTGTGATCGTCAGCATTACGACAATCAGAGTTTTAAGTTTTTTCATAGATGAAAAAAGTTAAGAAATAAAAATAAGCTTAAATTAAGAAATAAGCTTAACTTAAATTCTATAGCAAAAATCCCTAAGCACAATGTGTTAATTTATACACTTTTTCTGTATACAGATATTAGTTTCCGTTATATAAACAACAAACACAAATATTAAAAATACCTTATTTATGCGGATAAACACGAATCAATAATGTCAAGCGAAACACAAAAAAGTATAATATATTAAAAAAAATGCGCTTGCTAAAAATATGTTCTATATATGAAATCAACTTTTATATCGAATAAACTAACATCATTTAGGTAGCTCTATCGCTTGGGTCAGTATAAAAACTATATTTCTAAAAATTCATAAACTCAATATATCTTTGGTACTTTTGATATCAAAAGTACCAAAACTACCGATGGCAATATACTCCGCTATCATCTTAAAACCGGTATATCAGCGTTCTTGGGATATTTCCACCTAATCTATTATATCAACTTCATACCGAACGTATAGAAACTAATAATTATACGTTTTTGAGATCATAAATATAGAATAGGATTTTTTCATATTGGTTATCGCTTATAGCGTATAATAAAAATTCTGTTTCCTATTCTATTCATATACAAAAAAATAATAATAAAACCCATATAAGAAAATATTTATTCAAATCATGCAAATTTGATTGACTTAAAGCGGTATTTATAATACTATCTATACTGAAAAGAAGATTAAAAACAATCTTTTTTATATAAACCAAAACATATTATAATTGCTTATTAATTAAATATGGTTAATCCTCGTAACCCAAGAAAGAAAATTAATTCTAAGAACCTAAGATCTAGTAATGTACCTGACTTAAATTTAGATGGGATAGATGATCAAAAACTTGAGAGTTTGGATATACCGGGTAGTATTAGAAACGATGCTAATACTAGAGTTAATAATATTTTGCCTGGCAACACCGGTAATACCGGATATAATAATAACAACCCCACGCTCAATAGCAACAGAGGATACAACCCAGGATATAATAGGGCCGGAGTACCAGATAACAGAGCGAGCAATATAGATTACAACGCATCACAATTCGATACAGCTGATATAGATGAATCATTTATTCTAGGGGGTTTAGATCAAGAGCCAAGTAGCGCAATACAGTCAAGAATACCAACATCAAAACCTAAAACGAATCGTAATATACCTAATATCGGAGGATCTTCTTATAAAGACGGGGGAAAAGATACAGGCCTATCGTTCTTCGAGGGGCCAGAGACAAAAGAAGATACAGGCCTATCGTTCTTCGAGAGACCAGAGACAAAAAAAGGTACAGGCCTATCGTTCTTCGAGGGGCCAGAGACAAAAAAAGGTACAGGCCTATCGTTCTTCGAGGAATCAGAAGTAGTATCATCGGTTGATCAAACAGTAGATTACGGACAAAGAAAAGATTTAATGAATAAAGCTGTTAGTAACCAAGAGATATACGGTAATGAAGCTATGGGAGATCTAAGCGTAAGGAGTGATAAGGATGTAAGAGAAAAAAATATAGTGATAAACGAAGAACCTCATAAAAGTAATCGTACAATAAAGAAACGAAGGAGTAGGATAAGTAAGATAAAATCGAGGAAAACAGGGAGAATCCCAAAAGAGAAGATAAATGGTAAAAAAGAGAAGACAAGTAAACCAACCAAAAAGATCAAAAGAGAGAACTTAGTATTACCGGTACATATAGAGTTCCCGCATATAACTATCACGCAAGCTCAGATCAACAAAGCGAAAGAGGATCCTAGGAACCGGATAGGGAATTATGTGTTGATAAAGAAGCTGGGCGAAGGTGGGATGGGCAAAGTGTTTTTAGCTGTACATAAAGAGCTTAATACTATGTATGTCATAAAGAGCATACTACGTAAAACTAACTCAGAACACGCAAGACAACGGTTCCTAAAAGAAGCACAGATAACAGCGGGGATAACTAATCAGATAAGTAGTAATATATCAAAAGAATCACTTACAGATCCGGAGATAGTACAAGTAGTAAATTTTGGGTCTGAACCGAAGATAGGGGATTATCTGGTGATGAATTTTATCGATGGTGTATCGTTAGGGGATATAGGTGAACTGATTAATAAAGAGCAGAAGTTGCTATCAGATATAACAGCTATTAACTGGTTACTGGATTCAGCTAAAGCGCTACGATCCCTACACGATAAGAAGAATAATATAATGCATCGTGATATCAAACCTGATAATATTATGTTAACTAAAGAGGGTAAGATAGTGATATGCGATTTAGGGTTAGCAAAGAAAGTGCCTCAAGACTGGGAGGCTGACGAGGAGTATCAGGAAGCAGCGATAAAAGAGATACAGATAGATAACCAAAATGTCAGTTTAACACAGGGCGGTGTAGTCGGAACAATAGCGTATGCGTCACCGGAGCAAATAGATGCAAAAGAGAGAAAGAATATGGATACGAGGAGTGATATATACTCGTTAGGTGCAACGTTTTATGAGCTATTAACAGGTAATAAACCTTACGAGGATAAGAACCCGATGCGGTTGATGTATAAGGTGGCTAACATGAAAGAAAGACCTGTGAAGTTGTCTGAGTTAAACCCTGATATACATCCTGAACTGGAAAAGATAATAGAGAGGATGATGAAGAAAAAAATCAAGAGACGGTATCAGCAGATAGAGGAGGTGATACGTGATTTAGAGGAGCTTAAACTGAAGCTGACGACAGGGGTTTTAGGGTATTATTATAAGAAGCACCCTAAGCTGTTGTTAAGTGTGATAGGAGGGATACTATTATCTGTATCGATCGGTGTAGGGGCGATACTAACAGGTAAAGGTAAAGGGATAGAAGATAACATACAAAAGAAAACCTCTAAGTATAAGGAAGAAGGTGATAGGCTATATAGAAAAGGGATGAGTATACCGTTATATCCATTAAAGGACCTAAACGAATCAGATATAAATAACCGTATCTCTTACCTTAAAAAAGCTGTTGTAATATTTGCTAAAGCTAAAAAGATTAATCCGTTATTAGAGGAGAGATATAAGAAGATATGTGTGGAGCTAAGGTTAACAGAGGCGGTGATACCGATACTGGGATACGAGAGAGGAGACACTAAAAACGCTTATATGCTAAGAAAGATTGATATTATGGTTAACGTGTTAAGGAAGCTAGAGCAAAAGTATTTTGATCAGTTTAGAGATAATAAACTAGCTAAATTCTATCTATGCTATGGGCTATATATAAGATCACAATCAGAACACGCGAAAAGCGATAGGACAGAGCGATACGCTAACGCGGTGTTAGATATATATAAAGACCTGGAACCAGGGATCAATAAATTGCCTGTAGGGGTACAGATACAGTTGAATATGTTTGCTGGTGATACTTATCATAAATTGTATGAGAAGTATTTTGATAAAACAAAAAAGTATTGGCATAAACCTTTGTATAACGAAACTAGAAGTGTATCTTATTATGAAAAAATTATAAAAATAATAGAAAATTTTAAAGGTAATACAAATGATATAAAACATTTTGATATTGCAAGTATATATTTTAAAGTAAGCAAGAGCATAGATAATCTTATTTATATGAGGGAAAGATGTAATTTTAATCAGGAAATTACTAATCAGTATATATCTAAAGGAGAAAAATATATACTTAAATCAGTATTATATGAAGTTTATGAGAATAGAAGAACAGGACAAGAAACTAAAAAAGAGAGTACAGATTTATTGTATTCATTATATAAAGATGATACAGAAAAACTATATTTAATACTAAAAGCTATCTTAAGGATCAATCCTAATGATAGATATATAAAAAGCTTAATTTCTACTCATAATATAAGGATCAATAACGAAACCGAAAAAATTAATAAACTTATAGAGGATTTTAAGCGAGAAAATCCTTTATATAATTACAAACAATAAGAAGTAGGTTTTTGTCTCTCTCATTTATGATTTTTTTTAGTATCTGATTTTCTCATTTCAGTTACCGAAACTATATATATAATATCCTTTTTGACCTTAATTAAGTGCTTTCAGCTTTTGCATAAGACTTTATGATACTAAAAGAGGAGGGTTAAACCTCCTCTCTTCGTGAAAATTAATTTTTAGCGTACCAATTTATCTATATGTAAATTTAATAGCTCGCAATGTATTAAGGCCGGTGGTTTCGTTACTAGTTATCTCAGACACATTATCATCAAACTCTTTTTGGCTTATCTCAAGATTCTCTTCTATCTCTTCACTTAGATCAGTATCCAAGATATTTTCAGCGCCTTCCAAAACATTTGATTCAAACTCAGCGAATTTAAGCCTATTAGTCTCTAGCTCAGTTAAATCATTTTGTAGTAATTTAACTTTCTCTATATTAAGGTTAAGAGATTCTGTTATATCTGATACAGTATTAGCATCAGCCCTAACTAAACTACATTTCTCTAAAGCTATCGATACCTCATACGCTTGCTCTAACGAATCTAACGCTATATCCAGTTCAGTTTTAGCTGCATCGAAGTTAAGATTATTGGACTCTAGTTTAGATTTCTGTATCTTCTTAGCAGCGTAATCAGATAGAGTAGCGAACACCAATCTCAGCTCTTCTAATTGAGATTCAGATATATTTTTATCTATCTTATATACATTTACCTCTTTAGTTATAGTATCGTATCTGGTTGTTGTGTAGGTGAAATATATCCTGTTTAACCCTAGCTCAAGTTTTTGTGCCGGTACCTCAACATCTTTATACCTTGTTTTGTATTGTTGCCAGTCACCGTCGTTAACTTTTATCATCACATGCGGTGTATATTTATCTAAACTATAAGTGAACACTACTTTGTTAGGAGCTAAATAAGTGGTTTCATTATATTCACTAACCGTATCTTCTATACTAGAAGTATCAACCATATATTTCTCGCCGTTCTCTATCATCTGTATAATCAAGCTCATATTACCTATCACCTCATCTTTTTTCTCTTGTATCTTTTCTGCTGTAGCGTTGTTTTCCAGTAACACTGATAGATCTTCTAATCCTTTGATGATGTTTTTAAGGATTGTTTCCGGGTTAGTATCTACTGGTGTTGGTGATGGCATTATGAGAGAAGCTTGAAGATTAGAAGAATTCATAGCTTTTTTTTCTGGTAAATAAAATTTCTTAATAATATTATTACGTTCTTTTTCAAAATTCTCATTCTCTTTTAATTCTTTTCCAAAACATCCTTTAGAACTAAGTTCTTTTAATTGTTTAAAGATATTTTCTATATAACGTTTTTTCGTTTCCATTCTATAAGCTTCAATAGTCGTATCTAAGTTAGAGGTATCTTGATATATTTTATTATATATTTCTGTTTGCTTTTTTATTTTTTCAGGTAAATCATAATTCAGCATATTTTTAAGTAGGAACAAGAAATCTTTTTCTAAATCACTAAATTCTCTGCATCCATTATCCGACTTTATATAAATTTCACATATATCAAAGCATTTATTTTCACATGCATCTCCTTTATTATTTTTATCTTCATCTATTTGTTTAGGATTATAAACATCAGGACAGTTATCTAAATAATCATTAATACCGTCTTGATCCTTATCAGAAGAATCACCTCCCTCACTATTTTCATAATCAAAATTATTATCTTTCATTTCTTCTATCATTTCTTTAATAGTTTTAGTATTTAAATTAGAATCAAGTTTCTCTTTATATTCCTTAAAAAATTTTTCTAGTTCCTGAAGATTAATTATTGTTGTATAACCATTAGTTCCATCAGGAAGTTTATAAGATCCATTAGGATTTTTTTCCCATGTGCTAGGATAATTATCATTAGTATAACTGTTTATCCAAGCAGGGATATCTGTATTTATTTCTTGATCTTCACATTCTAAAATCCTATTTTCCCCTGGGTTATACATTTCCTTACCATCTGGGATTGAACATAGATTAGAAACAACTGAAACGTATAATACCATATTTTTCAGTTCACTTAATTGAGTAATTCTATCATTATTTATATCTAATTTTTTCAATTCCTCAGTAAAAAATTCTTTTTGTTCAACATTTAAACAAGTTAATTCGTTTAAATCACTCAAATTCTCTGCCAATTTATCTGTATTAACATATTTAGCCGGATCTATATTCCAACCAAACATCACATCAAATTCTCTTGCATCTGGATTCTTTCTATACCATATATCTTTTTCTTCAGTATCAGCAGTAATTAAATTAGAATTATTAATACCCCCTGTAAAACCACTTCCTATCATAAATTTTACCACATCCATTCCTAAAACATTCTCATTATCATCTTTGCCTGCAAAGCATTGGAATATATCTTTCTCTGTTTTTAAATTAACTATTTCGTACTCAAGTTTTTCATTCGTATTTTCTGAATCACATTTATCTATTTTATACTCTAGCTCTTCTTTAGTCTTAGCTTTAAAATGTGAAATACCTCCAAATCTATTTATAAAACCTACTATATAGTTATCACCTTCTTTAGTTACTGAATAATCACCAACAAAAGAGATATTATTTGTATCTGTTTGCTTGCCTAAAAGATTTGATACGGTTATAGAAAGATTATTATTTTCTTTATCAAAATTTTTTGGATTCAGTCCCAAAGTATTTAGAAGTAATGTTTTGTAACTATTAATAGTGATTCCAAATATACTTTGAACTTCTTCTTTCTCAGGCTCTTCTTCTTCTTGCTTATCAATATCATATCCAGGGATATAATTTTTTAGAGTAGTTTCAACAATTTTCCACCCATTATCACCATATGCACTACCACCACCTCCACCACCTGTTGTTTTTTGTCCTCCACTATCACAGTCAATAGAATTATAATAATACCCCGTGAAATAAAATTCACTACCTATAACACCTCCTCCTATTGCAGGAGCTACTGCATTAGGTAAAATACTGGAATTTATGTCGGTAAGCGTAGTTGACTCTGTATTATTATCTACTTTAAGTGAAACCTGTATTTTACCATCAACTTTTGCTATATCGATTTCTACATCATGAGTGCTAGTAAGATCAAATTGAGTATTTGATGATACAGAATAATGAACTCCATCTTTGACAAAATGACAAACTAAATATCCGGAAATAGTAAACTCACAATAAAAATCGTTATCTGGGTCATAAAACCCTGAAAGTGCTATATAGTTCATTGTCCCGGGATTAACACTAACGTCAGTTATCTTCATTGAACCACAAGGATCAGAGTAATTCCATAGAGAATTACCAAAAGTCCAATAACCGTCATCATTTGCATATATTCTTCCTGCAGCTACACCTGAATTACCATTAGATGTTGGATTTACGTTTGCATTTATAGTGTTATCATTATTTGCTTCTAAACATACACCTTCTCCATCACAAGTATTACCCATCTTTTTCATTACAGCTTTTGTTTCTATTACTTCATTTTCAGTTGAAATTTTTTTATCTGTTATTGATTCTTTTGTTACAATATCTTGTATTACTTCATTCTCATTTTCTGTATCAATCTTATTCTCTTTTTCTTTCAAATCTTCTTTTTTTAAAATATTAGCTCCTTTTTCATCATTTAGATTTTCTTGATGATCATTCAGAGGATCATCTTCATAATCTATATCTGATTCGTTTTTTTCACTTGAATCAGTATCAGTTAAATCCTCCTGATTTCCATTTGAATCAGTATCAGTTATAGCCTCCTGATTTCCATTTGAATCAGTATCAGTTATAGCCTCCTGATTGCCATTTGAATCAGTATCAGTTAAATCCTCCTGATTGCCACTTGAATCAGTATCAGTTAAATCCTCCTGATTTCCATTTGAATCAGTACCAGTTATAGCCTCCTGATTGCCATTTGAATCAGTATCAGTTATAGCCTCCTGATTGCCATTTGAATCAATTTGCACTTCTGTTTCGTCCACGATATCAACTCCGGCAGACAAAGCTAATACATCCTTTTGTGTACCCCCACAAAGGATATAAACAGTAAAAATAAAAGATAAACATATGAATATCTTCCATAAATAAGAATTTTTTTGGTTTTTCATTTTTGCTTGTTAATTTTTATATCTTATAATTATAACATATTTTTTTTATAAAACAAAATTTTATTTAAAAATTTACCAAAAAATCTCATTATTCTAAACTATTCCAAAACAAAATAATATTGTATCTACTAGCATTTAAATAATTTCAACTTAAATATATTAAAAATCTATATATATAAATACTATTATCTCTTTGAACAATTATAATTAGGGTTCTCTCTTTTGAAATCTTCTATTAATTTATCCACTTTTCTATCTATATCTTCTATTATTACCTCTTTAGATAACTCATCAAATTTTTTCCTTACATCTATATTTATAGGATTAATCTTTAAGGCTGCTTTTAATATGATATATAATTTCTCCTTATTATTTTTAAAGTAAAAATATAGTGTATTTAAACTTACATTACTAATATCTTTTCTATTATCATTTTTCCCTCTATATGAATGATACATTATACCTTTACAAATATTAATTCTACCTCTCTCTAATAAGATCTTCTTTTTTCTACAGTTAGAAAGATTCTTAACTATTACTCCTTCCATTACATATAAACTCCCTATTGTCAAACACCTAAGATCTTTAAAGTCTCCTTTGTAATTCTCAAAAATCTTTATTGTTTTTATATATGTATCTAATGATTTTAAATTAAAACTGTTATAGTCGCGCTTGTATAGTTTATCTATAAAAGATAAATAATTACAGGACCATGCATAAAAATGATTTATATATATCTGTAGTTCTATTGGATATTTATCAATTTCTGATTTATATCTTTCGTAATATGTTATCGTATCATTTAGAACTAAATTGATTTCTTCTCTTAATGCTTCTGCTTGAATAGTAGCAGATGGTTTCTTGATTATTATCCCAGATTTTGAATTAATTAATAAACTAGAGTTACATAATGCATAATGCAAATACAGTTGTATATGCTGGTCAGATTTAAAATACCCAGGATACTTCCTTTCTATCTCTTTAAATTTTGCTACTGAATCTTTCATCTCTTTGTGTATCCTATCGTATCTCTTTAATTCTTCATCCTCAGTTAAATCATGATTCGGTTTTTCTTCCTCAAACTTCGCTATCGGCACCATCGCCTCACTCAACTTCCACTGTACATACGCTTTATCGTATTTCTCTTTCTGTTTACTATCAAATCTCCTGCTTTTGTTATACAACTCAACGCTCTTCTTAAGTAGCTCAACCCTTTTCCTCATATCCGCCTCCTTTAGATCCCTTGGCGGGTATACAGCGATACTCATCCCGGCCCTATACAATTTATCTCCATCATTTGCGTATATCTCCGCTTGCTCTTGTAACGTCTGCGCTTTCTCTTGCCCGCGACCCAATACTGCTGTTACACCTACTGATACTGCTAACACTATCCCACCTACCACGCTTAAAACCAGCTTAGGGTTCTTCTTATAGTAATACTCTAACACGCCTGTCTCCATCTTCAGCTTCAGATCCTCTAGATCTTTTATCACCTCCTCTATGTTTTGGTACCGCTTACTCACCCGCTTCTCCATCATCTTGTTTATCACCTTTTCCAGTTCAGGATGTATATTAGTATTATATCTATGGATCGCTTTAGGGCGTTTCTTCATATCTGTTACCTGCATCATCATCCCCATTATATTCTCTGATTGATATACTCGCTCGCCTGTCAACAACGTATAAAACGTCGCGCCTAACGAGTATATATCACTCCTTGTATCCATATGCTTCCTATACTTTTTATCGATTTGTTCAGGCGACGCGTACCCTATCGTACCTACTATCCCGCCTTGCGTTAAACTCAGCTCCTCTTTATTATCGGTTATCACCAGCTTATCAGCATACAGCTCCTCCTCTTCACCTCTTTTTGAGACCTTCTTTGCTAACCCCAGATCACATATCACTATCTGACCTTTTTTGCTTAACATTATGTTGTCCGGCTTGATATCACGATGGATTATCCTATTCTCTTTACTATGCAAATGTGATACAGCCTTCGATGCATCCAATAACCAGTTGATAGCGGTTATATCAGGCACTATCTCATTATTCGCTTCTAACTCTTTTCGTATCTCGCCTAACGATAAACCTTCTACATAATTCATCACCAGATAATCTCCGTGCTCACTACTATGCCCGTAATCAACCACATTAACTATCCCGGAGTTCTTAGGTAGCTTTGTTGTTACCTGCGCTGTTATCTGCGCTTCCTTCAAGAACCTTTGTTTTGCTTGGGCTGAACTATGTTTACGTAAGATAGTTTTTATAACACATACTGTTTTTAGATCCTTATGCATCGCTAAATACACCTGCCCCATCCCGCCTTGGCCTAACCTTTTTAGTAATACATACTGATCTATCTGACCGATCGCTCGCTCTAGAGCTTCGGCTGTTATACTTACCTCCGGGAACTCTATCCGGGTTGGTAACGATAGATTCTCCTCTTTATAGTCTCGCCTTGTCTCTCGTCGACGGTTATTACGATTACTATCTAACTTATTCCTTGTCGTTCTTCTACTTGGTCGATCAAGTTTTGGAGCTGTATTCCTGTCCCTTATACCAGCTCTACCTCTATTACCTCTTCTACTAACAACCGCTCTAGGACTAGTATCCCCTCTACTTGATACACCAGACCGCCTTACAGTATCTCTACTACTACCGGTAACCCTATCCCTACTTTCTATAACTGGGGTACCTAGGCTTGTGTTACCGGCCCCGGTGTTACCGGCCCCGGTGTTACCGGTTCTAAGTTCGTTTTTACCTCTACGTAACCCGGTATTACTTACACCCCTCACGCTCTTACTCCTACCCTGCGGGCTATTAGCTATATTTCTATTAGTACTACTAGTCCTCTGGTCAACAACACTTCTTATTTGGTTCCTAGACATCTTACTGGTCTGTATCCCACTAGGAGTTTTCCTTTTATCGTTAACAGCCTCTGTTGGTGGTTCACTACTTATATCAATAGACTCACCTATAGCGATACTCCCAATATCAGGATCATTACCAGCAAAACCCCCTAGCCCCGGCTCACTATTAATAACACCCATAGCTCTAGCATTAAACCCATTTAAATCTAAACTTTGTAGATACTCTTCTTGCGACGATAACTCCACACTAGGATAGTTATCATTAAGATAGTTACCATTACCTAGATTATTACGCGAACTACCTTCCCCATACTTTTTTCTGGTATCGTGAGAAGCTTTTGTGGATATTCGTGGAGCCATGATGTCTTGTTATTAAATGATTATATTTTAATAATGCTTTGTTTTTAAGATATACGGAATTTTAGATAATTTCCCACACTCATACTATTATGAATTACTTTAGAAGTCAATAGGTTTTTGACGTATTTGATTTATATTGTATAAAAAATCTTATGTATTTTTATTGTTTTCTAGCATATTTTTTATATATTTACTTTTTTTATATATTTTTTTTGGGTTGATATGTTTGTAAAATATTACATAAGATATTTTTGATCTTCTAATTAAGTAAGATAGATTATTTCATAATTGTATACAGAAGTTTACATACTGAAAGGAATAAGTTTATACATTTTAAACTATAAAATCTAGGCTCAGTGTATATAAAATATAAAGTTATACTTTTTTTTATTTAATAATATTAAGCTATGGTGCATATACTAAAAAACTTGAGAACTTAAAACGAGTTATTATAAAAACTATGTTTCTAAAAATTAATAAACTCAATATAGCTTTGGTACTTTTGATAGCAAAAGTACCAAAACTACCGGGGGAAATATACTCCGCTATCATCTTAAAACCGGTATATCAGCGTTCGGGGGATATTTCCACCTAATCTATTATATCAACTTCATACCGACCGTATAGAAACTAATAATTATACGTTTTTGAGATCATAAATATAGAATAGGATTTTTTCATATTGGTTATCGCTTATAGCGTATAATAAAAATTCTGTTTCCTATTCTATTCATATACAAAAAAATAATAATAAAACCCATATAAGAAAATATTTATTCAAATCATGCAAATTTTATTGACTTAAAGCGGTATTTATAATACTATCTATACTGAAAAGAAGATTAAAAACAATCTTTTTTATATAAACCAAAACATATTATAATTGCTTATTAATTAAATATGGTTAATCCTCGTAACCCAAGAAAGAAAATTAATTCTAAGAACCTAAGATCTAGTAATGTACCTGACTTAAATTTAGATGGGATAGATGATCAAAAACTTGAGAGTTTGGATATACCGGGTAGTATTAGAAACGATGCTAATACTAGAGTTAATAATATTTTGCCTGGCAACACCGGTAATACCGGATATAATAATAACAACCCCACGCTCAATAGCAACAGAGGATACAACCCAGGATATAATAGGGCCGGAGTACCAGATAACAGAGCGAGCAATATAGATTACAACGCATCACAATTCGATACAGCTGATATAGATGAATCATTTATTCTAGGGGGTTTAGATCAAGAGCCAAGTAGCGCAATACAGTCAAGAATACCAACATCAAAACCTAAAACGAATCGTAATATACCTAATATCGGAGGATCTTCTTATAAAGACGGGGGAAAAGATACAGGCCTATCGTTCTTCGAGGGGCCAGAGACAAAAAAAGGTACAGGCCTATCGTTCTTCGAGGGGCCAGAGACAAAAAAAGGTACAGGCCTATCGTTCTTCGAGGGGCCAGAGACAAAAAAAGATACAGGCCTATCGTTCTTCGAGGGGCCAGAGACAAAAAAAGGTACAGGCCTATCGTTCTTCGAGGGGCCAGAGACAAAAAAAGGTACAGGCCTATCGTTCTTCGAGGAATCAGAAGTAGTATCATCCGTTGATCAAACAGTAGATTACGGACAAAGAAAAGATTTAATGAATAAAGCTGTTAGTAACCAAGAGATATACGGTAATGAAGCTATGGGAAATTCAAACGTAAGGAGTGATAAGGATGTAAGAGAAAAAAATATAGTGATAAACGAAGAACCTCATAAAAGTAATCGTACAATAAAGAAACGAAGGAGTAGGATAAGTAAGATAAAATCGAGGAAAACAGGTAGAATCCCAAAAGAGAAGATAAATGGTAAAAAAGAGAAGACAAGTAAACCAACCAAAAAGCTCAAAAGAGAGAACTTAGTATTACCGGTACATATAGAGTTCCCGCATATAACTATCACGCAAGCTCAGATCAACAAAGCGAAAGAGGATCCTAGGAACCGGATAGGGAATTATGTGTTGATAAAGAAGCTGGGCGAAGGTGGGATGGGCAAAGTATTTTTGGCTGTACATAAAGAGCTTAATACTATGTATGTCATAAAGAGCATATTACGTAAAACTAACACAGAACACGCAAGACAACGGTTCCTAAAAGAAGCACAGATAACAGCGGGGATAACTAATCAGATAAGTAGTAATATATCAAAAGAATCACTTACAGATCCGGAGATAGTACAAGTAGTAAATTTTGGGTCTGAACCGAAGATTGGGGATTATCTGGTGATGAATTTTATCGATGGTGTATCGTTAGGGGATATAGGTGAACTGATTAATAAAGAGCAGAAGGTGCTATCAGATATAACAGCTATTAACTGGTTACTGGATTCAGCTAAAGCGCTACGATCCCTACACGATAAGAAGAATAATATAATGCATCGTGATATCAAACCTGATAATATTATGTTAACTAAAGAGGGTAAGATAGTGATATGCGATTTAGGGTTAGCAAAGAAAGTGCCTCAAAACTGGGAGGCTGACGAGGAGTATCAGGAAGCAGCGATAAAAGAGATACAGATAGATAACCAAAATGTCAGTTTAACACAGGGCGGTGTAGTCGGAACAATAGCGTATGCGTCACCGGAGCAAATAGATGCAAAAGAGAGAAAGAATATGGATACGAGGAGTGATATATACTCGTTAGGTGCAACGTTTTATGAGCTATTAACAGGTAATAAACCTTACGAGGATAAGAACCCGATGCGGTTGATGTATAAGGTGGCTAACATGAAAGAAAGACCTGTGAAGTTGTCTGAGTTAAACCCTGATATACATCCTGAACTGGAAAAGATAATAGAGAAGATGATGAAGAAAAAGATCAAGAGACGGTATCAGCAGATAGAGGAGGTGATACGTGATTTAGAGGAGCTTAAACTGAAGCTGACGACAGGGGTTTTAGGGTATTATTATAAGAAGCACCCTAAGCTGTTGTTAAGTGTGATAGGAGGGATACTATTATCTGTATCGATCGGTGTAGTGGCGATACTAACAGGTAAAGGTAAAGGGATAGAAGATAACATACAAAAGAAAACCTCTAAGTATAAGGAAGAAGGTGATAGGCTATATAGAAAAGGGATGAGTATACCGTTATATCCATTAAAGGACCTAAACGAATCAGATATAAATAACCGTATCTCTTACCTTAAAAAAGCTGCTGTAATATTTGCTAAAGCTAAAAAGATTAATCCGTTATTAGAGGAGAGATATAAGAAGATATGTGTGGAGCTAAGGTTAACAGAGGCGGTGATACCGATACTGGGATACGAGAAGGGAGACACTAAAAACGCTTATATGCTAAGAAAGATTGATATTATGGTTAACGTGTTAAGGAAGCTAGAGCAAAAGTATTTTGATCAGTTTAGAGATAATAAACTAGCTAAATTCTATCTATGCTATGGGCTATATATAAGATCACAATCAGAACACGCGAAAAGCGATAGGACAGAGCGATACGCTAACGCGGTGTTAGATATATATAAAGACCTGGAACCAGGGATCAATAAATTGCCTGTAGGGGTACAGATACAGTTGAATATGTTTGCTGGTGATACTTATTATAAGTTATATGAGAAACATTTTAAGAAAGATACAAAAAATTTTTATATTCCCCAAAATAAATTAGCAAAAGCATATCTTGTATATAATAAAATAATAAATAGTTTAGCAAGTTTACAAAATTTTGATAATATAAAACATTTAAATATTGCTAGTATATATTTAAAAACAACCCAAATAATTCAAAATATTTGTTATATGAGAAAACGTTGTAATAAAAATGTTGCTATTACAAACCAATATATAGCAAAATCTAAAAAATATATACTTAAATCAGTATTATATGAAGCTTATGAGAAAAAAAGAACAGGACAAGAAACTAAAAAAGAGAGCATAGATTTATTATATAAAATATATGATTATGATAATATAAAAGAGATATATTTAACCTTAAAAGCTATCTTAAGGATCAATCCTAATGATAGATATGTAAAAAGCTTAATTTCTACTCATAATATAAGGATCAATAACGAAACCGAAAAAATTAATAAACTTATAGAGGATTTTAAGAGAGAAAATCCTTTATATAATTACAAACAATAAGAAGTAGGTTTTTGTCTCTCTCATTTATGATTTTTTTTAGTATCTGATTTTCTCATTCAAGTTACCGAAACTATATATATAATATCCTTTTTGACCTTAATTAAGTGCTTTCAGCTTTTGCATAAGACTTTATGATACTAAAAGAGGAGGGTTAAACCTCCTCTCTTCGTGAAAATTAATTTTTAGCGTACCAAATTATCTATATGTAAATTTGATAGCTCGCAATGTATTAAGGCCGGTGGTTTCGTTACTAGTTATCTCAGACACATTATCATCAAACTCTTTTTGGCTTATCTCAAGATTCTCTTCTATCTCTTCACTTAGATCAGTATCCAAGATATTTTCAGCGCCTTCCAAAACATTTGATTCAAACTCAGCGAATTTAAGCCTATTAGTCTCTAGCTCAGTTAAATCATTTTGTAGTAATTTAACTTTCTCTATATTAAGGTTAAGAGATTCTGTTATATCTGATACAGTATTAGCATCAGCCCTACCTAAACTACATTTCTCTAAAGCTATCGATACCTCATACGCTTGCTCTAACGAATCTAACGCTATATCCAGTTCAGTTTTAGCTGCATCGAAGTTAAGATTATTGGACTCTAGTTTAGATTTCTGTATCTTCTTAGCAGCGTAATCAGATAGAGTAGCGAACACCAATCTCAGCTCTTCTAATTGAGATTCAGATATATTTTTATCTATCTTATATACATTTACCTCTTTATTAATAGTATCGTATCTGGTTGTTGTATAGGTGAAATATATCCTGTTTAACCCTAGCTCAAGTTTTTGTGCCGGTACCTCAACATCTTTATACCTTGTTTTGTATTGTTGCCAGTCACCGTCGTTAACTTTTATCATCACATGCGGTGTATATTTATCTAAACTATAAGTGAACACTACTTTATTAGGAGCTAAATAAGTAGTTTCATTATATTCACTAACCTTATCTTCTATACTAGAAGTATCAACCATATATTTCTCGCCGTTCTCTATCATCTGTATAATCAAGCTCATATTACCTATCACCTCATCTTTTTTCTCTTGTATCTTTTCTGCTGTAGCGTTGTTTTCCAGTAACACTGATAGATCTTCTAATCCTTTGATGATGTTTTTAAGGATTGTTTCCGGGTTAGTGTCTACTGGTGTTGGTGATGGCATTATAAGAGAAGAAGTAAGGTTAGAAGAATTCATAGCTTTTTTTTCTGGTAAATGAAATTTCTTAATAATATTATCACGTTCTTTTTCAAAATTCTCATTATCTTTTAATTCTTTTCCAAAACATCCGTTATCACTAAGTTCCTTTAATTGTTTAAAGAAATGTTCTATAAAGATTCTTCTCATTTTAGTTCTATAATCATCAATATACTTAACTAACTTATTTTTATCATCAATATATGCTGCCTTCTTTATTTCTGTTTCTTCTTCTACTTTTTTAGGTAATCCATTATTCAGCATATTTTTAAATAGGAACAAGAAACCATTTTTTAAATCATTAAATTTTCTGCATCTTTTATCCGAATTTATATAAATTTGACATTCTTCACATCCATGTTCACATTTGTCTCCTATCCCATTTTGATCTATATACTAACAATAAATAAGTTACAAAGTGATTAGAAAAATACTATTATCTCTTTGAACAATTATAATTAGGGTTCTCTCTTTTGAAATCTTCTATTAATTTATCCACTTTTCTATCTATATCTTCTATTATTACCTCTTTAGATAACTCATCAACTTTTTTTCTTACATCTATATTTATAGGATTAATCTTTAAGGCTGCTTTTAATATGATATATAATTTCTCCTTATTATTTTTAAAGTAAAAATATAGTGTATTTAAACTTACATTACAACTATCTTTTCTATTATCATTTTTCCCTCTATATGAATGATACATTATACCTTTACAAATATTAATTCTACCTCTCTCTAATAAGATCTTCTTTTTTCTACAGTTAGAAAGATTCTTAACTATTACTCCTTCTATTACATATAAAGCCCCTATTGTCAAACACCTAAGATCTTTAAAGTCTCCTTTGTAATTCTCAAAAATCTTTATTGTTTTTATATATGTATCTAATGATTTTAAATTAAAACTGTTATAGTCACGCTTGTATAGTTTATCTATAAAAGATAAATAATTACAGGACCATGCATAAAAATGATTTATATATATCTGTAATTCTGTTGGATATTTATCAATTTCTGATTTATATCTTTCGTAATATGTTATCGTATCATTTAGAACTAAATTGATTTCTTCTCTTAATGCTTCTGCTTGAATAGTAGCAGATGGTTTCTTCATTATTATCCCAGATTTTGAATTAATTAATAAACTAGATAAACATAATGCATAATGCAAATACAGTTGTATATGCTGGTCAGATTTAAAATACCCAGGATACTTCCTTTCTATCTCTTTAAATTTTGCTACTGACTTTTTCATCTCTTTGTGTATCCTATCGTATCTCTTTAATTCTTCATCCTCAGTTAAATCATGATTCGGTTTTTCTTCCTCAAACTTCGCTATCGGCACCATCGCCTCACTCAACTTCCACTGTACATACGCTTTATCGTATTTCTCTTTCTGTTTACTATCAAATCTCCTGCTTTTGTTATACAACTCAACGCTCTTCTTAAGTAGCTCAACCCTTTTCCTCATATCCGCCTCCTTTAGATCCCTTGGCGGGTATACAGCGATACTCATCCCGGCCCTATACAATTTATCTCCATCATTTGCGTATATCTCCGCTTGCTCTTGTAACGTCTGCGCTTTCTCTTGCCCGCGACCCAATACTGCTGTTACCCCTACTGATACTGCTAACACTATCCCACCTACCACGCTTAAAACCAGCTTAGGGTTCTTCTTATAGTAATACTCTAGCACGCCTGTCTCCATCTTCAGCTTCAGATCCTCTAGATCCTTTATCACCTCCTCTATGTTTTGGTACCGCTTACTCACCCGCTTCTCCATCATCTTGTTTATCACCCTTTCCAGTTCAGGATGTATATTAGCATTATATCTATGGATCGCTTTAGGGCGTTTCTTCATATCTGTTACCTGCATCATCATCCCCATTATATTCTCTGATTGATATACTCGCTCGCCTGTCAACAACGTATAAAACGTCGCGCCTAACGAGTATATATCACTCCTTGTATCCATATGCTTCCTATACTTTTTATCGATTTGTTCAGGCGACGCGTACCCTATCGTACCTACTATCCCGCCTTGCGTTAAACTCAGCTCCTCTTTATTATCGGTTATCACCAGCTTATCAGCATACAGCTCCTCCTCTTCACCTCTTTTTGAGACCTTCTTTGCTAACCCCAGATCACATATCACTATCTGACCTTTTTTGCTTAACATTATGTTGTCCGGCTTGATATCACGATGGATTATCCTATTCTCTTTACTATGCAAATGTGATACAGCCTTCGATGCATCCAATAACCAGTTGATAGCGGTTATATCAGGCACTATCTCATTATTCGCTTCTAACTCTTTTCGTATCTCGCCTAACGATAATCCTTCTACATAATTCATCACCAGATAATCTCCGTGCTCACTACTATGCCCGTAATCAACCACATTAACTATCCCGGAGTTCTTAGGTAGCTTTGTTGTTACCTGCGCTGTTATCTGCGCTTCCTTCAAGAACCTTTGTTTTGCTTGGGCTGAACTATGTTTACGTAAGATAGTTTTTATAACACATACTGTTTTTAGATCCTTATGCATCGCTAAATACACCTGCCCCATCCCGCCTTGGCCTAACCTCTTTAGTAATACATACTGATCTATCTGACCGATCGCGCGCTCTAGAGCTTCGGCTGTTATACTTGCCTCCGGGAACTCTATCCGGGTTGGTAACGATAGATTCTCCTCTTTATAGTCTCGCCTTGTCTCTCGTCGACGGTTAGTGTTTATCTTTTTCTTGGTTTTTGTAGTATACCTCTTGATCCTTTTTACTCTTGCGCTCTTTTTTGTATTATTTTCTTTATCCTGATAAGTTTTAATTGCTTCTTTATTCTCGCTTTCTATTATATTTATTGCTTTCCCTTTAAAATCATCAGTTATAAATAAACTACCTTGGTCTTCATCTATATTATTTTCAGGTAAAACGAGTCTATCTCTTTCAGTATTCATAACATCAAATTTATCTAATTCTTCATGTTTTCTATTTCCCATTTATATTAGATTATATATTCATTTCTATTGAATAATATCATTTTTATTAATACACTAACAATATTTTTTTATCTGCATTTTTGCCTGTTATTATATTTAGGATTCGCTCCTGTAAATCTTTTCAGATTTTCAGCAAATATCAGGGCATTAATATACACAACAAATAGAATAGAAGTCCTTTGTCACATTGTTTGGATATAATTATCTTCTTTTTCTAAATCTTTTTGTTTAATCCTTTTTGGTTTTCTTCCTCTTTTTAACCCTTCTTTTGTTGATATATCTATTTCCCTTTCTTTTTCAAAATATCCCATCTTTATCATCCAATCATTCATTTGTCTAACCTGATCTGTTATCCTATTCCCTAGAAATACCAAATGTGCCGGATCTACTGTATGTAATGCTTCTCCTCCTAATACTTCTTTTACTGTATTTGCGTATCCTTTATGCATATCTGTTGCATATCCTTTTGTTTTTATTATTATTTCTATTGTTTCTATACTATTCTCTTTATATTCATCTTTTATTATTTTTACTTCTTCTAAATCTAATCCAATTACTTTTTCTAGATTTTTTAACATTAGGTATTTGTTATTCATATTTGTTTACAATATAACAAATTTCTCTCTTTTTTGTTACACAAAAAAAGGAAGAGCTAACTTATTTTAGTTTATTAAAAATTAGATTAATATAATCTCATTATTCTAAACTATTCCAAAACAAAATAATATTGTATCTACTAGCATTTAAATAATTTCTACTTAAATATATTAAAAATCTATATATATAAATACTATTATCTCTTTGAACAATTATAATTAGGGTTCTCTCTTTTGAAATCTTCTATAAATCTATCAACTTCCCTATCAGATATAGTTCTATTAGCTGGATACTTTTTTAGATATTTTTTCGCTTCCAATTGTTTAGGGTTAATCTTTAATACAGCTTTTAATATCAAATTAAATTTATCTATATCATCTATATAACTATTATATAATTTATTTATCTGACCTTCATTATACGTTTCTTTTAAATATTTACATGCATAAGCATCATACATCACTCCTTTCAACAAATATTTTTTGATTTTTTTTGTATATTTTTGATCTTTATTTATTTCCCTTAAATTATTTGCTGATCTAACGTATAAAATTGACATATTCATAGTTTGCATACTATTGACTCTCCCTCCCCATTTTTCAAATAGTTGTATTGCTTTAGAACATGATATAGAAGACCTCTTTATCATTTCCATACTCTCTTGTTTTTCCCCTAATTTTAACTCATATATTTTTGACATATAAAAACATATCATTGCATAAAGTTGTTCTATATTGATTCTTTTTTGTGGTTCTATTTTCCCAATTATTTCTTTGTATTTTTCATAGTAATTATAAAAAGATTTAACACTCGTATCTCTCTCATGATATAAATTCGTTACATCTGCAGTTTTATAAATATGATTATATAATAATGCTTTTATTTTGATTGACTTCATTTTAAGGTATAATGAATGAAAAAAATAAAATAGAATATTCTTATCACTTTTAAATATTTCAGGATATTTAATTTCCAGCTCTTTAAATATCTCTACTGATACTTTAACTTCCTTATTTATCTCGTCATACCATTTGAATAAATCTTTAGCTTTTCCTTCATAATTCTTATCACTACTCTCATATTTCGCTATCGGCACCATCGCCTCACTCAACTTCCACTGTACATACGCTTTATCGTATTTCTCTTTTTGTTTACTATCAAATCTCCTGCTTTTGTTATACAACTCAACACTCTTCTTAAGTAGCTCAACCCTTTTCCTCATATCCGCCTCCTTTAGATCCCTTGGCGGGTATACAGCGATACTCATCCCGGCCCTATACAATTTATCTCCATCATTTGCGTATATCTCCGCTTGCTCTTGTAACGTCTGCGCTTTCTCTTGCCCGCGACCCAATACTGCTGTTACACCTACTGATACTGCTAACACTATCCCACCTACCACGCTTAAAACCAGCTTAGGGTTCTTCTTATAGTAATACTCTAACACGCCTGTCTCCATCTTCAGCTTCAGATCCTCTAGATCCTTTATCACCTCCTCTATGTTTTGGTACCGCTTACTCACCCGCTTCTCCATCATCTTGTTTATCACCCTTTCCAGTTCAGGATGTATATTAGCATTATATCTATGGATCGCTTTAGGGCGTTTCTTCATATCTGTTACCTGCATCATCATCCCCATTATATTCTCTGATTGATATACTCGCTCGCCTGTCAACAACGTATAAAACGTCGCGCCTAACGAGTATATATCACTCCTTGTATCCATATGCTTCCTATACTTTTTATCGATTTGTTCAGGCGACGCGTACCCTATCGTACCTACTATCCCGCCTTGCGTTAAACTCAGCTCCTCTTTATTATCGGTTATCACCAGCTTATCAGCATACAGCTCCTCCTCTTCACCTCTTTTTGAGACCTTCTTTGCTAACCCCAGATCACATATAACGATCTGACCTTTTTTGCTCAACATTATGTTGTCCGGCTTGATATCACGATGGATTATCCTATTCTCTTTACTATGTAAATGTGATACAGCTTTCGATGCATCCAATAACCAGTTGATAGCGGTTATATCAGGCACTATCTCATTATTCGCTTCTAACTCTTTTCGTATCTCGCCTAACGATAAACCTTCTACATAATTCATCACCAGATAATCTCCGTGCTCTCTACTATGCCCGTAATCAACCACATTAACTATCCCGGAGTTCTTAGGTAGCTTTGTTGTTACCTGCGCTGTTATCTGCGCTTCCTTCAAGAACCTTTGTTTTGCTTGGGCTGAACTATGTTTACGTAAGATAGTTTTTATAACACATACTGTTTTTAGATCCTTATGCATCGCTAAATACACCTGCCCCATCCCGCCTTGGCCTAACCTTTTTAGTAATACATACTGATCTATCTGACCGATCGCTCGCTCTAGAGCTTCGGCTGTTATACTTACCTCCGGGAACTCTATCCGGGTTGGTAACGATAGATTCTCCTCTTTATAGTCTCGCCTTGTCTCTCGTCGACGGTTATTACGATTACTATCTAACTTATTCCTTGTCGTTCTTCTACTTGGTCGATCAAGTTTTGGAGCTGTATTCCTGTCCCTTATACCAGCTCTACCTCTATTACCTCTTCTCCTAACAACCGCTCTAGGACTAGTATCCCCTCTACTTGATACACCAGACCGCCTTACAGTATCTCTACTACTACCGGTAACCCTATCCCTACTTTCTATAACTGGGGTACCTAGGCTTGTGTTACCGGCCCCGGTGTTACCGGCCCCGGTGTTACCGGTTCTAAGTTCGTTTTTACCTCTACGTAACCCGGTATTACTTACACCCCTCACGCTCTTACTCCTACCCTGCGGGCTATTAGCTATATTTCTATTAGTACTACTAGTCCTCTGGTCAACAACACTTTTTATTTGGTTCCTAGACATCTTACTGGTCTGTATCCCACTAGGAGTTTTCCTTTTATCGTTAACAGCCTCTATTGGTGGTTCACTACTTATATCAATAGACTCACCTATAGCGATACTCCCAATATCAGGATCATTACCAGCAAAACCCCCTAGCCCCGGCTCACTATTAATAACACCCATAGCTCTAGCATTAAACCCATTTAAATCTAAACTTTGTAGATACTCTTCTTGCGACGATAACTCCACACTAGGATAGTTATCATTAAGATAGTTACCATTAACTAGATTATTACGCGAACTACCTTCCCCATACTTTTTTCTGGTATCGTGAGAAGCTTTTGTGGATATTCGTGGAGCCATGATGTCTTGTTATTAAATGATTATATTTTAATAATGCTTTGTTTTTAAGATATACGGAATTTTAGATAATTTCCCACACTCATACTATTATGAATTACTTTAGAAGTCAATAGGTTTTTGACGTATTTGATTTATATTGTATAAAAAATCTTATGTATTTTTATTGTTTTCTAGCATATTTTTTATATATTTACTTTTTTTATATATTTTTTTTGGGTTGATATGTTTGTAAAATGTTACATAAGATATTTTTGATCTTCTGATTAAGTAAGATAGATTATTTCATAATTGTATACAGAAGTTTACATACTGAAAGGAATAAGTTTATACATTTTAAACTATAAAATCTAGGCTCAGCGTAGAAAAAATTGAAACAATCTTTTTTATGAAATAATACTTTATGAAAGATTTTTACTACGAAAAATCTTTTCTACGAAAAATCTTTTCTAGATTTAAGATAAATCTCAAAATCTTTCTCTGCTATCATTCCTTTCCCACATTGCATACCTGTAATAGAAGATAATAGTTTTTTATCTAAATTCCCATTTTTATCTAAGCATATCCTTATTAATAAATTAAAATCAATTTCAGTTATCATCCCTTTTCCACGTTGCATACCTGTAACAGAGGATAATAGTTTTTTATCCAGCTGACCTTCTTTATCTAGGCACATCTTTTTTAATAGATTAAACTCTTTTTCTGATATCATTCCTCTCCCATTTTGCATACCTGTAATAGAAGATAATAGCTTTTGATCTAGATGACCTTTATTATCAGAACATATCTTTTTTAATAAATTAAAATCTTTTTCCGAGATCATTCCCTGTCCTGCCTGCATCCCTGTAATAGAAGATAATAGCTTTTGATCTAGATGACCTTTATTATCTAAGCACATCTTTATTAATAGATTAAAATCTTTTTCCGAGATCATCCCTCGCCCTCTTTGCATCCCTGTAATAGAGGATAATAGCTTTTGATCTAGATGTCCTTTATTATCAGAACATATCTTTTTTAATAAATTAAAATCTTTTTCCGAGATCATCCCTCGCCCTCTTTGCATCCCTGTAATAGAGGATAATAGCTTTTGATCCAGATGACCTTTATTATCTAAGCACATCTTTATTAACAGATTAAAATCTTTTTCCGAGATCATTCCCTGTCCTCTTTGCATCCCTGTAATAGAGGATAATATCTTTTGATCTAGATGACCTTCATTATCTAAGCACATCTTTATTAACAGATTAAAATCTTTCTCAGTTATTATCCCTTTTCCACATTGCATACATGTAATAGAGGATAATAGTTTTTTATCTAATTTCCCTTCATTATCTAAACACATCTTTATTAATAGATTAAAATCTTTTTCCGAGATTATTCCTCGTCCTCTTTGCATCCCTGTAATAGAAGATAATAGCTTTTTATCTAAATTCCCATTTTTATCTAAGCATATCCTTATTAATAATTTAAAATCTTTCTCTGCTATCATTCCTTTCCCACATTGCATACCTGTAATAGAAGATAATAATTTTTTATCTAAATTCCCATTTTTATCTAAGCATATCCTTATTAATAAATTAAAATCAATTTCAGTTATCATCCCTCGCCCTCTTTGCATCCCTGTAATAGAGGATAATAGTTTTTTATCCAGAGTACCTTGATTATCTGAACACATCTTTATTAATAGATTAAAATCTTTTTCCGATATCATCCCTTTTCCCGCCTGCATCCCTGTAATAGAGGATAATAGCTTTTGATCTAGATGACCTTCTTTATCTAAGCACATCTTTTTTAACAAATTGAAATCTCTTTCTGTTATCATTCCTTTCCCACATTGCATACCTGTAATAGAGGATAATAGCTTTTGATCTAGATGTCCTTTATTATCAGAACATATCTTTTTTAATAAATTAAAATCTTTTTCCGATATCATTCCCTGTCCTGCCTGCATACATGTAATAGAGGATAATAGCTTTTGATCCAGATGACCTTCATTATCTAAGCACATCTTTTTTAATAGATTAAAATCTTTTTCCGAGATCATTCCCTGTCCTGCCTGCATACATGTAATAGAGGATAATATCTTTTGATCTAGATGACCTTCTTTATCTAAACACATCTTTATTAATAGATTAAAATCTTTTTCCGAGATCATTCCCTGTCCTCTTTGCATACCTGTAATAGAGGATAATAGATTTTGATCTAATTTCCCTTCATTATCTAAGCACATCTTTATTAACAGATTAAAATCTCTTTCTGTTATCATCCCTTTTCCATTTTGCATACCTGTAATAGAGGATAATAGTTTTTTATCCAGCTGACCTTCATTATCTAGGCACATCTTTTTTAATAAATTAAAATCTTTTTCTGTTATCATCCCTTTTCCTGCTTGCATACCTGTAATAGAAGAAAGTATAGCTTTATCTAAATTGCCTTCATTATCTAAGCACATCTTTATTAATAGATTAAAATCTTTTTCCGAGATCATTCCTCGTCCTCTTTGCATCCCTGTAATAGAAGACAATAGTTTTTTATCTAAATTTCCATTTTTATCTAAGCATATCCTTATTAATAAATTAAAATCTTTCTCTGCTATCATTCCTTTCCCACATTGCATACCTGTAATAGAAGATAATAGTTTTTTATCTAAATTCCCTTTATTATCGGAGCAGCTTCTTATTAATAAATTAAAATCCTTTTCTGTTATCATCCCACGACCTCCTTGCATACCTGTAATAGAAGATAATAATTTTTTATCTAATTTCCCTTTATTATCGGAGCAGCTTCTTATTAATAAATTAAAATCCTTTTCTGTTATCATCCCACGACCTGCTTGCATACAGGTAATAGAAGATAATAGTTTTTTATCCAGAGTACCTTCATTATCTAAGCACATCTTTTTTAACAGATTAAACTCTTTTTCTGTTATCATTCCTTTCCCACATTGCATACCTGTAATAGAAGAAAGTATAGCTTTATCTAAATTGCCTTCATTATCTAAGCACAACTTTTTTAACAAATTGAAATCTTTTTCCGATATCATCCCTCGCCCTCTTTGCATCCCTGTAATAGAGGATAATAGTTTTTTATCCAGAATACCTTCTTTATCTAAGCACAACTTTTTTAACAAATTGAAATCTCTTTCTGTTATCATCCCTCGTCCGCATTGCATACCTGTAATAGAGGATAATAGCTTTTGATCTAGATGACCTTTATTATCTGAACACATCTTTATTAACAGATTAAAATCTTTCTCAGTTATCATCCCTTTTCCACATTGCATACCTGTAATAGAGGATAATAGTTTTTTATCTAATTTCCCTTCATTATCTAAGCATATCTTTTTTAATAAATTAAACTCTTTCTCATTTATCATCCCTTTTCCCGACTGCATACCTGTAATAGAAGATAATAGTTTTTTATCCAGATTACCTTCTTTATCTAAGCACAACTTTTTTAACAAATTGAAACCTCTTTCTGTTATCATCCCTTTTCCTCTTTGCATCCCTGTAATAGAAGATAATAGTTTTTTATCTAATTTCCCTTCATTATCCAGGCACATCTTTTTTAATAAATTAAACTCTTTCTCATTTATCATCCCTCTCCCATTTTGCATCCCTGTAATAGAGGATAATAGCTTTTGATCTAGATGACCTTTATTATCTGAACACATTTTCATTAATAGATTAAACTCTTTTTCTGATATCATTCCGCGTCCTGCCTGCATACCAGTAATAGAAGAAAGTATTTTTTTGTCTAGATTTCCATTTTTATCTAAGCACATCTTCATTAATAGATTAAACTCTTTTTCTGTTATCATTCCACGTCCTGCTTGCATACCTGTAATAGAGGATAATAATTTTTTATCTAGATTCCCATCGTTATCAACACACATCTTTTTTAATAAATTAAACTCTTTCTCATTTATCATCCCTCTCCCATTTTGCATCCCTGTAATAGAGGATAATAGCTTTTGATCTAGATGACCTTTATTATCTGAACACATTTTCATTAATAGATTAAACTCTTTTTCTGATATCATTCCGCGTCGTGCCTGCATCCCTGTAATAGAAGATAATAGTTTTTTATCTATATTCCCTTCATTATCTAAGCACATCTTCATTAACAGATTAAACTCTTTTTCTGATATCATTCCATATCTTGATTGCATTCCTGTTATAGATTTATAAAAATCTTTAGAAAAAACTTCCTTTAAAAAAGTATCTGTTGCATTTAAAAGACTTAATAAGTTGCTTTTTGTAAAATCACCCATCATTCCTGTTACTACAGAGGTTGTTACATTATCTCCCAGTTTTTTTCTTATCTTAAGAATCATTACTAATTTTTCCGCTATTTTATGTCTTAGTTCATCCGCATTATTAAACTTTTCACCTCCTATATAGCTTTTTTTATATTTTTTATTACATTTCTTTTTATATATCAAAGATGTTAAATTCATCTTAGCTAGTTTCTTTATCCCTTTTATAAAATTAGGTTTACACTGGATCCCTAAATTTTCTATTTCTTTAATATATCTATCAATAAAATCTTTGTCTTTTGGCATAATATTTATTATTTAAATAAAATTATAAAATATAACAATATGTGAATACAGATTAATATTATCATCTTGATCCTATTTGCAATATTTACAATCATCTTTTTTATAACTGATCCTCCTTTTTTTTGTAACTTCTATGTTTTTAAATATATCCGCCATAACTTTAGTTAAGTAAAAAGCTTTATAGTATATATTAGATTTTATAAAAGTAAGCGTATAAAATTTACTAAAGGTATATCCTTCCTTTATAAATATCTCTTTCTCTAGTTTGTTTTTCTTAAGAATTTTTTTTATATCTTAAATAAAATTATAATAATATTATATATTTTGTTGATAGAATCCACAATATTATATATTTTTTTTTACACTAGTTTGAACACTAAACATACACAAAAAAATTAAAAAATATAATATTCTTAAATTGTATAATATTTTTTTATAAAAGCAATAATATGCGAGATTATTTATGTATTATTTTATACATTAACTTCCTAAAAATTTATTATTCTATTATTTTTCTATTCGTAAACCTATATTTTTACCGGACACTAGTGGGGTAAATAATATAAAAGTGTACAATTTAACACATTACATTTGAAAAAAATCAATCTAAAATAGTATAAATTCTTTTCATTTTTTACGTTAATTCATCTGCCACTCCATGATTTCTATCGGAATTATTACGTTCCAGACCAGTAATTCAAATACTAAATAATTATTAGAAGCAGGTGGTAAACCTTATAGAAAAGTTGATAGAAAAAGTGATCTTTCATGGTATTATGGTTGGTTTAATTGGGCTACAAGTTACTCATGGTCAGGATCTGATAATTTATTTAAACGTTTATTGGATGTATTCATAAAGAAAATTATATGAATTTCATTCTTGTGTAAAAACACAAAGAAAGTATATTCAATTTGAGTAATAAAAAAATATTTTTTTCAAAAAACTTGCTTATTTATTAAAAACAAACAAAAATGTATGGTTGGAGATAACTTTTTTTACTAAAATGACTAATAAAATGAACTCAACTAAAGGGAAATTATATTTTGAGGTATTGAATAATAGTTTAGGTGATATAAAAGAGTATAATTTAGATGAAGAATGCGCTGAAATACAAAAAGAGATCGAAAACAATATTAAACCTAGCGTATACAATATCATCCCAATAATTATTCCTAAAAACAATATCTATACATTATTGACTGAAAAATATATCGATTTTGAGTTACCGGATCTTGATAAAGATATATATAATTTTATTCAAAAAGAAATAACTATAAATGATCTAATAAACGGGAAAAAAATATTCTATTTTATGAATATATTGGATGCTACCGCTACCAACGATATAGATGATATCAAAAAAAATATAGATACTTGGTTTATAAAAAACATGTTTTTTGTAATCGACAAAATAAAAGTATTGCCTGACGATAACTATTATATAGTTGAGTTCCCTCAATTTATTGTTAATGATCTTTTCCTTAAAAAAGAGAAAACCCATGATACACGTAAATTCAAAGATACAGGTAAACATATAGTTTACGAAGATATAACAACAACAGAGATAAAACAAGAGATATTTATGGAGAATTTTATTAATTCTTTTGATATACAAGAGTTAGTTATGAACGATAAAAACAGTATATATATAAAAAAGATTTGTGATTTATCCGGCGGCGGATCAAAAGAGTTATGTTTAGTCAAAACAAATAAATGTCAAATACTAAGAGATTACGGCGAACCGTTATTTTTAAATGATACTTTTACGATACAATACCCAAAAGATAACGACAAAGAGAACTTGATCTCTTTTAATCTCGAATTCGCGCTACTTAAATCACTTAACCATCCTAATCTACCTAAAGTATATGGTAAGATCCCGGTCAGCAACAAAACAAACCATGAATCAAGGTTCAAAGAAAGTGTTGCTATAGAGTATATTAAAGGACCTAATTTGTATGAGTTAATACATAACTATAAACCAACATTTAAGTATATAATTGATATACTTTATTCGTTATCAGATGTTATAAAATATTTACACGATAACGAAATAATACATAATGATATTAAACCACAAAACATCATTGTTAGTTTCGATAAACTAAAAGTGACCCCAAAACTGATAGATCTAGGGCTGAATAGTTTTTTTATGAATATATTTGCTAATCAGAACTCTGTTTATGGTTCGCCTTTATATTTTAGCCCTGAAAGAATAAATAAAGAATATATAAAAGAAGGCGATATATACAGCTTTGGCGCTATTATATACGAATGTATAACAAAAAATATTTTCCTTCTTGATCTTATATCAAAAGACGGATATATCCCGAAAACCCATAATAATGATTTAGATAAAATATATACTGTTAAACTGATGAAATGGTTTTATCAGTTTTATAATAATAAAGAAGAAACAAATATAAAAGAAGTTAGTAATTGGTGTAATAAAGTATATAACTCCGGGATAAGTTTTAATCAAATCCGGGATCTATTTTTGATAGAATCTAATAAATCTAACCATCCTGAAAGACTAAATTTCCGTATACAAGAATATACTAAAGGTTATTTGAGTGATCAACTATCGCTGGAACTAGAGAACACTCTAAAACACTGTTTATCTATAGCACCTAAAACACGGCCTACAATAGAAACGATATCTCAGCTTTTAAAAAGGGTTAAAACATACTTAGGTGATCAATAGGAAGCAACTAGTGTTAGAAATTAGAGGTCAAGAAAAAAATTTCGCTTTTCATACTAAACATTTAAAACCTCAAAAAAATGAGCGTATCGAAAATTTTTATGCCCCCAGCAGGAATCGAACCTGCAGCTAAGTCTTAGGAGGACCTTGTTTTATCCATTAAACTATGAGGGCAAATTCTCTATACTGGTTCCAATACCACAAACTCAGCAGTATCGGTAGGTAATTTAAGTTTACTTGTAACTAGTTTTTGGCTTGTTTCAAACACCTCATGACCCAAAAGCTTAGCGAAATTTTCTACCGACTCTAGCTCCCTTGTAAGCCCAGGTAGCTTATATCTCATCGGGATAATTATCCGCGGATCTATCTGTTCGATCACATCAACACCTTTTTTAGGGTCAATAGTAGTCTCTCCGCCTATAGGCATCATCAAAATATCAATATCACCTAACAACTCTAACTGCTTATCAGTTAGCTTCGAACCAAGCGACCCCAAATGACAGATTTTGATATCATCCACAACAATAACGAACGATATATTTTCGCCTCTATCATCCTGATCTTTTTTATTATGGAAAGTTGACACACCTTTCAAAGAAACATCTTTATACTCATACTCGCCGGGCCAATCAAATATTTTAGGTGACCCTGATACGATCCCAGTATTACAATGATTCCTATGGTCATGGCTTACAGTAACTAAATCAGCTGTAAGTTGAGGTACAACCACCCCTAGCTCGTCAGTAAAAGGGTCTGTAACTATCTCTATACTATCACCTTTTATTGTAAAACAACTATACCCATGAAAAACTATCTGCATTATAAATAAATTAAATTATATCTGCCCGGTCATTGTAACAGGTTTTTTTATATTAGTTAACTCTTTTTATATTAGCACCCAAACTATTCAGTTTTTTATCTATATACTCATACCCGCGATCAATATAATTGATATCAGCTATCTCTGTTACACCTTTAGAGATTAAAGCAGCTAACAACATAGCTGCACCAGCACGGATATCACAAGAAGTAATAGAATTGGCTTTCAGTTTAGTTTTACCTATAACCAAAGCTTGATGCGGGTTAAGTAGTTCAATATTAGCACCCAGTTTCTCTAATTCATATAGATAACCTAATCTACCTTCGAAAAGCGTCTCAAATATTCTACTCACACCTTTAGCCTGAGATAATAACACCGCTAACGGCGCTTGTAAATCCGTAGGGAATTTAGGGTAAACACCTGTCTCAAGCTTCCTTATAGCAGTATACCCTCTCTTTTTAGGAGGGAGTATCTTAACACTATCTTTATAAAGCTCCATATTAACACCTATTTCATTTAATTTTAACCAGAAGCTATCTAAATGATCTATCCCAACATCCTCTATTAACACATCGCCTTTAGTTATAGCTGCCGCTATAGCGAGAGTACCTGCCTCCAAATAATCTGAAGTGACTTTATAAGAGACACCTCTCAGTTTCTTCACCCCATCTATCTCCAAGAAATGTGTACCGATCCCTTTAATTTTAGCACCCATTTTTTTTAGGAATAAACATAGATCCTGTACATGCGGTTCAGCAGCAGCTAGTTTGATAACCGTTCTACCTTTCGCTAACACTGAAGCGATCACAAGATTCTCTGTCGCTGTAACACTCGGCTCAGGTAATACTATCTCTCCACCTCTAAGCCCCCTTGATTTAAGACACAGTTTGTTATTACTCCTGTTAAAAGCTACACCTAACCCTTTGAACGCGACTAAATGTGATTCAACTGACCGCTTACCTAGCACACACCCGCCTGGATACGATATCTGGACCTCTTTATTCCTAACAATTAAAGGCGCAAGCAACAGGATCGACGCTCTAAGTTTATTAACATAACTTACAGGTATCTCTTTATAAGAGATAGCGCTAGGATCTATCCTAAGCCTATTTTTTTTGTACTCACATTCAACATTAAGTGATTCAAGGATCTTTATAAATACATGGATATCACCTATATCAGGGACATTGTTTATTATACTCACTTCGTTGGTAAGTAAAGCAGCAGCTATTATAGGTAAAGCAGCGTTCTTCGAGCCACTGATTTTCACAGCTCCTTTAAGCGTATTACCGCCCTCAACAATAAATTTCTGTGATATATTATTCATCTTCAGTTAAATTAGTATCAGTATTTAATGCATCTATCCCATAAAACCTATAAAAATAATAATACAGCACCTCTACTATCCCTCTAAAAAACTCTATACTCACCCATACTAAAGAAGGTAGTACGAAAAATAGGATAACAGATAGATCATACATATACATGATAATAGTAACAGAGATACTTAATATCGAACCGAAAGCTATCCCATACAAAGATACAACTTTGTAATAACTGTTAGAAAAGAGCTCCATCACTATAGAAGCGACCTGGATACTCAACAAAAGATGTAAAACAGCTATATATTTAATATATGTATCACCTAAAGGGATACTAGCTATTATTAGATACATAGGAGTAGAGAAAACAAATAAAACTAACAGTATAATAAATACTTGGGTAACAATATTTAAGTATCTAGGGTATAGCTCTTTATCCAAGACAGTTATCAAAACCGTTGTAGCTATATTAGTGATCAGAGACGCACCGAACACCAAAACTAAAACAACAAACAAAGAATGAGGGTTAACACCTTCTGATACCCCTGTTGATAACCCAAGGATATATATCGCAAAAATAGATAAAGCTCCTATTATCCCACCGGCTAAAGCACCGATAACCCTAAGAAGGTATACTGTCATCGATGGTTTGCGTGGGCCTATTACTGATTGTGTCATAAATAAGTATTAATGCTGCTATCGTTATATATATATCAGCCAAATTAAAAACCGGCCATAACCATATCTTGATAAAATCTATCACTCTACCTATAACTATTCTATCAATTAAATTACCTATAGCTCCAGAAAAAACTAAACAAAAAAATATTGAGTATAATTTATTTTCCCAATTTAAATATAAATATGATAGTATTGTGCCAAGAGTAATAAAAATTATTGTTAAAGGTATAACAAGATACATCGGTACAGGCAAGCTAAACGCTATCCCCGTATTATACCTTAATACAAACTGAAACCACCCAGACACGATATCTACAGGCATAACTAACACCCGTTCAGCAAACATTTTTGTTAACTGATCAACCAAAACAAGAAAAAACGCAATAATTAAATACTTTTTCATTAAATAAAAAATAATATTTTTTTATAATATATCTAAACTAACAAATATAATCAATGAGAAAGATAGATCTACCGTTGGCACTAACTATTTTTACATTAACTGTTTTCGGATGGATGATGGTATCTTCTCTTGGCGGGCCAGCGTCATACAGAATCAACCTAGAAGATAATATCGATTGCACTGCTGAGGGTGTCAACTGTAACGACAAATTTATGTGGAAACATTTTTGGCATATGGTAGCAGGGTTTATTTGTCTAGGGATAGGGATGGTAATCCCTTACAAATTCTGGAAAAGAGCCTCTATCATACTATTCCTAGGCTCTTTCCTGTTATTACTGATAGTCCTGGTATCCCCATTCGGCACCGAATTCAACACTTTCGCCCGGAGCTGGATCAATATAGGCCCGTTACCCGCGTTCCAACCTTCAGAATTCGCTAAGATCTCGATAATCCTGTATCTATCTACATGGATGTGCAGGAAAACTGATAAGATCCGTACGTTCGAGGAAGGGCTGATACCTTTCGCTGCGCTCACAAGTATTATCGTCGTCCCTATAATAATCCAACCTGATTACGGATCAGCGTTAGTAATAGCTATCATCGCAGCAAGTATATATTTCCTTGCTGGCGCTAAAATATCGCATCTAATAACAGGCGCTTTAATAGTTTTTCTAACAGTAACAGTCATAATATATTTTAGTCCACGGTTACAAGAACGTGTATTCGCTCGGTTTAACCCGCCAGAAGACTGTAGACAAGACGAGTGTTACCAAACCTATCAGTCATTAATAGCTATAGGCACAGGCGGCGTATTCGGTGTAGGCTACAATAACTCTAAACAAAAACATAACTGGTTACCGGAAGTAGAAACAGATTATATTTTTTCCGGTACAGCAGAAGAACTAGGATTCATAAGGGTTATATGGGTAGTTATAGCATACGTATACATCTTCTACCGTGGGTATATAATATCAACTAAATCACCTGACAGGTTCACTAGACTTACAGTTATGGGGATAACAATAGCTATAGTCTCACAAGCTTTTTTAAACATAAGCGTTAATCTCGACCTAGCGCCTGTAACAGGGATAACACTCCCGCTTATGAGTTATGGCGGTTCCTCTTTAGTTACAACCTTATTCAGTTTAGGTATACTCTTAAATATCTCTAAAAATGAAAGACCTGAAGCACAAAGTATTAGTCGCAGGAGGCGGATCAGGCGGTCATATAATCCCCAACCTCGCTATTATAGATGAAATAAAATTCCTATCCAAAAACACTGATATTTTATATATATGTTCAAGAAGCAAACTTGATACAGATATCCTTAAAAAAAATAAAATCGTGTATAAACCTATATATACATGGAAACTAAGACGATATTTTGATATAAAAAACTTTTTTGAGGTTTTTGGGCTACTTATAGGGGTAATACAAAGTTTAATAATAATATTCAAGTTTCGCCCTAATATCATCTTTTGCAAAGGCGGTTTCGTTAGTATCCCTGTCGCTATCGCCGGCTTCATAACACGCACAAAAATCATAGCGCATGAATCTGATACTATCCCCGGACTATCTAACAAGATAATATCTCTATTCGCTAACAAAATATGCACAGGTTTCGATATTAAAGGCAAAAAATATATATTTACCGGTAACCCCTTAAGAAGAGCTATTAAAACCGGCGACCAAAAAAAAGGCTATAAAATGATAAACCATAGACAAAACAAAATCATCTTGGTTATAGGCGGTAGCCAAGGCTCAAAAATGATCAATGATAATATCTCTAACATAGCGCCTCTGTTAGTAAAAAAGTATTTTATTATACATATAACCGGTAAAAACAAAAAAACTGATTACACACATAAATTGTATAAACAATTCGAGTATATAGATAATAATACTCTTGCCCATATATACAAGATAATTGATATCGCTATAACAAGAGGCGGCGCTAATGTTCTAACTGAACTAATGTTTAATAATATCCCAATGGTTATTATCCCATTAGAAAACAGCGCAAATAACCATCAGTATTATAACGCTAAACATATAGAAACAAATGGTCTAGGGATATGTATTAAGGAAAAAGAGATCTCTCCAAATAAACTCAAAAATAGCATAGATATTCTACTCAATAAAAAAGAAAAAAAAATAAATTACACTATAAAGACTGATGGAGCAAGAGAAATTGCTAAAATAATCATAAGTTATCTTTAAAATTTTTTATTTATGTTATAGAATTTAAGAAACTAAAAATCATTCCTAATAAAATATATGAAAAAAACAATATTTTTTATATCGATTATAGCTATCTTAGGGGGATGCGCTAATAGTAACCCTGACACTAAATTCGATGAAAACTATAAAGATAACTCAAAAAAACAAGAAGAAGTTATCAAAGAAATTGAAACCAATAATCCAACTAAAATGATTCAACCTTTAACAAAAGAAGAACAATTATCTATGCCTAACGAAGGCGATGAGATAGCTGTTATAGAGACTAGTATGGGTACTATTAAACTAAAATTCTTTAAAGACCATGCACCGGAACTAACAAAAAATTTTATTGAGCTATCTAACCGCGGATACTACACAAACGCTATATTCCATAGGGTTATAAAAGGTTTTGTTATCCAAAGCGGCGACCCTACAGGCACAGGTAGAGGCGGAGAAAGCTATAAAGGTAAAGGGTTAGCAGACGAAAAAGGCGCATTAATCCTAAAACATTATAAAGGTGCTGTCGCTTGTGCTAAATCATCTTTACCTAACTCCATCGGTAGCCAGTTTTATATCGCTCATGATGATATCCATAGCCTCGATGGCAATTACAGCGTTTTTGGACAAGTATTTGAAGGTCAAGATATAGTTGATATTATAGCTACTCAAGAAACTGATAATAATGATAAACCTATAACAGATATCGTTATCAAGAAAGTTACTATCACTTCTTATAATTAACTGGCTTAATTATCTTCATCTTTATCAGTATCGCCTGTATTATCAGCGCTATTAGCACTAGATACTTTTGACTGGATTACTGTATCAGGTTTATTAGTATCAGATTTACCTGATAGTATATACATAATATTCTTATGTGTTTCACCAGCATAAGTTTTTATCGGATCAAATACATTTTTAATATTCTCATTAGTATGAACATATTCTGTCTTATCTAGGATCTTCGTTTTCTCTAGTAATTGTGTCATAGGATTAGGTTGATCACCTTGCAAGAACTCAGACAATGGTTGGGTTATAGCTTTTGCACCAAGTTTAACTGTACCTTTTATCGTGTTCCATATACCTATCCCTGTATTAGCAGCTGTTTTCCCGATAGTTGAAGCGGTATTGATCGCTATTTTAGGAGTAGATAATATCAAATCTTTTGTATTACCTATTTGGTTTATTGTAGCACCTACACCTCTAAAAGGTGTTAAAACAGGAAAAGCCACTCCACTAGCGATTTTACCAGTAGTATTACGTAACCCTTCAGGCAATTTATTATACATCCATTTAGGTAAATTTGTCCCTCCTTTAACTAGTTTTTCTACAACTCTTTTAGGTAACCCCTTATATGTACCGTTAGCTATCTCTTCAGCGATTTTCTCTTTCTTTATTTTTCTCTTTTTCCTCCAATTAAGAAACGCTTTACCTCCTAACAGTGTACCCAAAAAAGTTAACCCACCTTGTGAAAGAATAAGATTTTTAGCTTCACTAAGAAGCCCTATTGATATTTTACCTAGTACTTCACCTATACCTGCTCCAATACTCATATGTAATAATCGGTTTTCTTTGAATAAATTATATTTTTTTGTATTCATTATAATTGATCTTAAAAATCTTAGTATAATACCATATTCGAGTGATAAAAACAAGTAACATTAAGAGAAAACTATTTAATTGATTCTTTCAATTGCTCAATAATTCTATCAATCTCTTTTACCTCATTCTTTTTATCTGTTGTTAGAAAAAATTTTCTCATCTGTAATAATTGCTCTAAATTATTATTATGAAAGTAAATCGATTTTCGAAACATTTTGATAATATTATTTTTATTTTCTTTATCAATTTTTTCTATATCATTAATACTTAATAAAAGATTGTATCCCAAATAAAAAAATGCTTGTGAGTCTATTTGAGAAAATCTTAATATTGCATCAAAACATTCTATACTTTTATTATAGTTTTTATTCTCTAAAAATTTTTCCCCTAATTTTCCCATAAGTTCTATACCCCATTTTATTGGATTAACATCTTTTTTATGATCAGAAAAAAAATCTGATAGGTACTCATAACATTTAAAAAAATCGCCTTTATCATAATACAATTCACAAAGATTATATTGAGTAGTTGCATCATTCTCTTCTAATAATACTTTTGTATAATATCTTTCTGCTTTATAATAATCTTTTTTCAGATGGTAGATAGTACCTAACTCAGCATAATATGATATTTGGTTACAAGTAATATTTTTTAAGCCATATAATAATACTTCTTCTGCTTTATCAAATTGATTCCGTCTTGCAAACAATCTCCCTAAATGTAAATACAATAGATGATCATTGGGGCTAATATATTTTGTAATAATACACAAATTAATCGCTTTATCATAATTTTTATTATCAAACAAAAATGCAACATAATCTAATAATAATGTACTCAATGCATCTTTCGAAAAAGTTAACAGCTCAGAAGAATCCATAATTTCTGATATATTATCTAACCCCATTCTTTTATAATATTTTTCTTCAGATATAAGGAACGAACAATTATGTTTTATAAAAATTTCTTCTTTTGTTCGAAAACATAAATCTAAAGGATCAAAATAAAGTGATAATCCTTTCAATTCTAGTATCATATGATTATTGATAACAGCGATACCTAACCCTGAAAACCCATATTTTTTTGCTATATTTATTATACTTATTACCATATCATTACAATCGAATTGATTCTCTATAGGAATTCCAGAATCCTTATCATAAAACTCCTTTTGTAATTCTATTGCCAATAATTGAACAAATTTCATTTTATTTTGTAAATCATCACGATCTAAATCCATATCCTTATTTTGTTGTTTTATATCTTCTACTATTTGTTTTACCTTTTTTGTTAAATATAATTTATCATCTTGGATTATTGTATTAAATTTTTCTTTTCCTATATATTTTGTATAAAAAGAATTGGTAAATCGTTCCCACTTATCTAAAGATTCAGGTACATTATTCCTCATCATTAGCGCTCGTATATAGTGAACAAAATATCCTTCATTGTTAAAAAACATTTTTTTTATATACCTAACAGTCACTTGAATATCTTCTGGTATCTTCAAAGTATTAATATCAATATTATGACTCCCGATTATCTTATCTAAATCAAAATCTAAAAGGAATTTACATACACCTGATATCTTTTTATTTATAGCTAATATTTAAGTTATTTTTTGTTTCTTATTCCCTTCTTTATACTCATTTTCATATAAAATTCTTGAAGATAGTTTTTTGTCTTCCATTTTGATAAATATTATTTAATTTATTATTATATCAAAAAATATAAAATTTTTAAACAAATTTATCGCTTTTTTGTTAGAAAAAAAGGAAAGACCTGAAATCAATAAAAGAATTTGCTAAAAAAACACTAAAACCAAGTAACTTTATATCTACCCCCCTATCACTCAATACTTAGCTCTACTTTTTTAGAGTATTTAACATGATTATCATCATCAAAGCTTTTCAATTGAAGTATATGATCACCTAATTTTAACCTATTGATAGAGATTTCAAATAACCCTGTCTCGTTAAACTCATGGATCTGTTCAAAAATTTCACCATCTACAAGTAGATCAACACGTTTTAATTGCTCAGTATACTCTAAGTCAACAAATATCTTTATTGGTATCCATTCATCTCGAGAAAAAGTTTTACCGTTACTAGGCGACAATATATCTATACTAAAATCACTGGTATTTTTCTTATCAATAACCTTAAAACTGATTTCTGAGTAACTTTTATTCCCTGATTTATCATAAGCTTCAGCTTTTAAATCATAAACACCATTATCTTTAGGTATACTAAAAATAAAATCAAACGGATATTTAAGCTTCTTAGCAAGTGTTTTATCTCCGATACTATAAACAACATAATCAACATCACCCATATCATCTCTTGTATCTACTCTTACAGTCACACTACTACCAGCATAAATCTTATCACCGTCCTCAGGATAAACAATACTAATCTCAGGAGGTGTATTATCAACACCTATTTCAACTTCTACTGTATCCGTATCAGTATTATAATACTCATCAATAACTTTCGCTTGGATTGTATGTACCGACCCCTCAGGGTAATCTAACGATATAGTACCTTTATACGGATAAGAATTGGAAGCCCCTACATACTCTCCATCAAAATAATACTCAACAGATTTAATATCATTCTCAGAAGATATCTCTACCCAAATACCTACACCAGGCGCACCTACCAACCCACCGTTAGAAGGTGAAGAAATAAATATCTTCGGTTTACTTAACCGTGGATCACCCTCTTTTATAGTACAATACTCTGTTGGCGCCTCACCTAAATCCTCAAAATTCTTTTTTACCCATTCACGTACCGGGGTTTCCCATGCTTCTATATCAGGTCTTACAGAATGGTAATTAACAAAAGTCTTCATCTCACGTGCATCTTTAGGACACTCATCAGAAGCTAACAACCCTGTTACTGCATCTATCTCTACCTTTTTATAACTATCATCGATCTCTGACGGTAGATTAAAATCAGCAAATATCTCGTTTTGTATTTTATCAGCAGGTGTATACTCAGAAGGACGTTTACCGCTTATACTTGATACTCTGACCCATTTCATACCCTCCGGTTTAGTAAAATCTTTGTTCTCTCTATCTTTGTGCGCGAACTCCATAAACTGATGATAAATAGGGCCAGCGACTGTTAACCCAGCAGCATTAAAATTTAATGGCGATCCATCATTATTACCAGCCCATACACCTGTTACTATATAAGGTGTATACCCTATAGTCCATGCATCTGAAGGTACTGTAGTATTATTTACCTTCTTATTAGAAGTCCCTGTTTTAGACGCTATGACCTGATTATCTATTTGTAAATACTGATTCCAACCAGGCCCCCTAGCACCAGGATCAGATAAGACATCAGTTATTAAATACGCTGCCTGCGGGTTAATCACCTCTTCACCTTCAAATATATCAGTATTATCTAAGATAATATTACCATTACTATCAACTATCTTAAGTATATACACAGGCTCTTTCCTTATCCCGTTACGCGCAAATACACTATAAGCGCTAACCATATCTATAAGCCGTACCTCACCAGCGCCAAGAGATAAAGACAACCCGTACCAACTATCATCCTGAGGCAAATCGACGCCCATCCTTCTTACTATAGAGATCAAATTATCTATACCGCCTAAAAACCCTGCTTTCACTGCCGGTATATTGAGAGAATGTCCTAACGCTTTACGTAATGTTACCGGCCCGGAGAAAGTCCCATCATAGTTTTTGGGTCTATAGTTATTATCAAACTGTGTCTCCAAATCATACACAACAGTCGCTGGCGCATAACCTTCCAAAAAAGCCGATAAATACGCGAACGGTTTAAAAGATGATCCTGGTAGCCTGTAATTTAACGCGACATTAACATTCCCATCATTATCCAAATCAAAATAATCTCTTGATCCAACCATAGCCAAGACATGGCCTGATTCCGTATCAAGACTAACTAAAGACGCGTTTTTAACACCATATTTTTTCTCGTTTATTTCACCTATCTCTTTAACTATATCTTCTGCCGCATTTTGTAAGACAGGATCTATTGTAGTTATAACTTTTAAACCACCCTGCTCCAGTAACTCTTTACCGTACTGTTCCTCCAATATCTTTTTTATATGTATAACAAAATGCGGGAATTTTATATTCTCTCTGAATCTATTAAACTCAAGATTTTGGCTCTCCTGCCACGCCTGATTTTTTTGTTCCTCTGTTATATACCCTAATTCATGCATCCTTCTTAAAACAAGGTCTACCCTACCCCTTATATAAATCTGTTCTGTATCACTTATACTATTAAGTTTACCTATCAACCCTCTAACAAACTCTTTCTCTTTTAAATCTTCTTCGCCTTTAATCTCCCTACTCTTTAAACTATCTAAACTAACTTTTAAATAACTATATTTTCTTTGGCCATACGGTGAATACAGACTAGGCGCATTAGGTAAAGACGCCAAAACAACAGACTCAGCTAGCGTAAGATCCTTTAACTCCTTATTAAAATACAATTTAGCAGCTGACATAGCACCATACGCGTTACTACCATACGGTATAGTATTTAGATAACTCTCTAAAATTTTATCTTTAGAGTAATTACGTTCCATTTTGATCGCTGATATCATATCTTTCAGTTTCCTCATATAGCTTCTTTCGGTCGTAAAAAAGAGGTTCTTAGCTAATTGCTGAGTTATTGTTGAACCACCTCTTTTACTACCCAGCCCAGTGAACTCATGTATTACCGCTTTAGTTGTTGCTCCTATATCGATCCCAAAATGGTTATAAAAATCATCATCTTCTATAGCCAAAGTAGATTTTATTAAAGCTTCTGGTATTTCCGATAAAGTCACCCAAGTACGATTCTCTTCCCCATGTATACTATACAACTCATTACCTTCTCTATCATAAATTATAGTTGATTGCGCATGGAAATAGTTCTCTAATTTATAAGGCACGATATTATATAGGTACACCAAAAAAATTATACCTAAAACAAAAATAGTAATAAAACTATATATAACCCAACGCATAAACTTCATAATCAATATTTTTTTTTCTTTACCTAACTTTTTCCGGTTTTTTAAAATTATAGATTTCTTTTTCAATAACAAGTTATCTTCAGGCTCAATTCTATTGAAAACTATTTTATTTGTAGTTTTTCTCTTGATAGGTTTATCAATGTTTTCTTCCTTATTTTTTTCCCCTTCAAATTGATTAACTTTTATTTCCTCAAATCCTTTTTTAAATATTTTTTTGGTTTTTCTTTTTTTTACAACCACTTTCTCTCTCAAACTTTCTCCGTTAACATTAATATTTATAATATTTTTTGGTTTTTCGTTTTTCTTATCCATTTTATACAATATATAAAATTTTTTTATTGTACACATACTACATTTTTTTTCATCTATTTTCAACAAACTTCAAATTTTTATATATAACAAAAAAAATATAAGGGGAGATACAAAATTCACCCCCCTTGAAGAATGATCATTTACCAATCATCCTCATCAAAATCTACATCCTTGAAATCTTCCTCGCCAAAATCATCCTCAAAATCCTCTAAATCTAAATCAAAATCCTCCAAATCTATATAACCTTCATCATCATCTTCATCATTCAAATCCTTATTATCAGATAAACCTAACAAAAACTCATTAAATGTTTTTGGTTGATCTACTAATAAAGAAGGTGTATTAAATTTTGCCACTTGTTCTATATTAGTATTCTTAACTTTTATCAGATCTTCATTATCGAAATATCTTGTTAGCATACCAATACTTTTAATACTTCTTTCATGATGGAATTTCCTTTGCAACATACTATTGGTTGCACATAAGGATTTTACTGATGCTTTACCACCTCTTGATTGAAAGATCCTGTTTAAATACGGAAGATAAACCGTCTCAACATCATCAATATGCATATATAAAAACATCGGTCTTTTCGGGTCCTCTTTTAATCTCCATTTTTGAGTATTCCCATACCCTTCATCTTTTACATATTGAAGATGTTCCTTTAATTCAAACGGAGCAATTTTTATACCAAAATTTATTGCTTCTCTTTGATATAAAAGACCAATTTCAGCATAACAATCCTTCATGTCTTCCTCCTTTATTTTTTTGGATGATCCCTAATTTTAATAGATATTATTTTCTAAAAATTAGAAATTACCCAAATATACCTTACCTCTCAGTTTATTTCTTCTTTTAATGATCATAATTTTGTATCAAGAATCTATACTAAAATACAATTAAAGTCAATCCATTAAAAAAAAAGACCATGATACTTAAACCATGGTCTTAAAGAAAACTATAACTTAGTTTCAAGATCACGTATTTCATACCTTATACTATCTATTTTCCTTCTCATATCAGATACTGCATTTTGCATGTTACTGATTCTATTATTTATACTAGATTTTATTTCGTAAGCTCTATTACCCGGCTTAACATTTCTTAACCGAGAGTATTGGTCCCTAATAGATTCTTCTTTCCTATATATAGAAGACTGTATCTTCTCAATACTATCTCTTTTACGTCTGATCTTTTCACGTATACGTTGTTTAAATTCTTCTTGTTTTTTTTGGAAAAACCTTTCTCTTCTAGCACAAAAATTATCCATAGCATCTTTTATAACAGATTTAAGCTCATTCCGTTTCTCTTTGTTCATATTACCTACATCAAATATATACTGTTTAGCTTGTTTAAGTTTAGCCATCCCTCCTTTCCAATCTTCAGTATGGCTAGTAGCATTCTTAGCATCATATACTCTACTTCTAGCATTAAGATAATTACTTTCGCATTCCCTTTCATACCGTTTTCTGTCTTCATCTTGTCTTTTATTAAGAGTTTCCGTTGCTCTATTTAACATATCCCATAATTTATCTCGTTGATCTTTTTTTACAGGATTAGTTTTTTTTAAATTTTCTCTTACCTCCTTTACTTTATTTCTCGCTTCACGGAAATCTTTCGCTCCATTTACATATCTTTGTAAATTACTTATTTTGTTAGACATCTCACGGAAATTTGAGTCACATTCTTTCTCATATTTTTTTTGGTCATCCTCCCGTAGCTTAATAAGCCTATCAAAAACTTTTTGTAAATCATCTCTCAGTTCTCTTGATTGCTCACCAAGAAGTTTTTTATTACTTCTCAAATCTTTTATACTATCAGAGATAAATCTTGCTTTAGCAAATAAATCTTTATTATAAGAAGAAATACTACTCACTTTATTACTTAAAAGTTGTATCTCTTTTTTCAGTATATCTCTATGCTTCAAGCTCAAAGCTTTATGATGTTGTTGTTTTCCGATAGAATCAATTATATCAGGCCGATTTACTCTACAATAAATAGGTATTTTATCGCTCGTTCTTGCATCATGTATACTATGATCATGAGGATTAGGGAAAAATATCGACCCCCCATTAAACAATGTATCTAATTGTTGTTTAGAGAGTAACTCTTTCTTTATAACATAAGTATGAATCTCAGGACTACTATCAGAAGTTTGAATAACAACAACAACTTTCTTCTCTACAGATCCTTCATATTTTGTCCCCATAAAAACTTTTTGGTTTCTATTATTTTGAGACATCGAACACCTCCTTCTTTAAGTATTTATACTTTTAGTTTTTAATATTTTTTTTGCATTTGACAAACTTTTTTCACCTTTCATATATATCTCTATAGTATCTCTAATCTGCCACCAATACCGGACACCAGCAAACTCTTTAGATTCACCCCCTACATTGATATCACCAAGAATATTTAAGACAAAGCATATTATATCACAATTTAGATAAAACTCTTCGAAATAAAAAAACATGAAATCTTCATGAAAGAAATACTGTAATATAGCTTTTTCTCCTTCTTCTGTTGAAGGGAACTGTAATAAAAAATCAAAAAATTTTTCTTCTTTATTCTCCTCTGCCATCAAAAAAGGTAGTACTTTTAAAAATTGCTCTTTTAATCCGTTTCCTGGGTCTATAAAAAAATTAAATCTTTCTTGAAGATCATAATCTATCTTATCATAAAAGAAAGATATAATATCAGGGCTCAAATTTTTATCTAGTATTTCCAAACCTGAGTATTTTCGAGGAAGTTCCATCTCTTTACTTCTTAATATCTCCTCAAAATTAGAGAAATCTTTCTCATCTTTTAAGTATATTTCTATAGTCTGCCTTACTTGGGACCAATAATATATCCCTTTATAGCTATGCGACCCCCCATCTTCATTTATATCACCTAAAATATTTAAAACAGTATTTATAATATCGCTACCATAGTACTCATTAAAATCATCAAACATAAAATTAGTTTGAAAAAAATAGTTTAATATAGACTTTTCCCCTTCTTCTGTAGGAGGGAATTGCAATAAAAACTCAAAAAAAAGTTCTTCTTTATTCTTGCTTGCTACTAAAAAAGGTAATATATTAAGGAATTTCTCTTTATACCCATTTTTTTGGTCTATAAAAAAATCGTATCTTTTTTGAAGATCTTTAGGCAATTTTTTATAAAAAGACTTAATCTTTTTACTTAAATCAGTTTTCTCCATTTTTGTTACTTTTCTCATATATTGTCAAAGAACATATAAATTTAAACACCAGCAGTTTACTATATATTTGATAGGAATAAAAAGGTTTTTTTATACATATTGTTGAAAAATTCTTGAAATAAGTTAGCAAATTTGGTGGAAATATGTCAAAACAAAGTAGGAATATCCTAATCTGTTTATAAAAAAAATATGTCAAAGCAAAATAGAAATTTCTTATATTTATAAAACTCGGAATATCTTATTTCTATTTATAGAAAAAAATATTGCCAAAACCGCGGTTTTTATATAATATTTCCTAGCAAAGAATTTTTTATTTTCTTTAGATAAAGAAAATATTAGAGCGAAATTTTATTCTCTAATCCAAAAAAATATGGATACTAAAAACAATTACGAGTTAATCCTCGTCCTTGCTCCCGACAGAAGTACGGACGAGCAGGAAAAAATTATCAAAGAGATTGAGAGCAATATTACTGCTTCTAAAGGCGAACTCAACTGCACCGACACATGGGGTGATAGGAAACTAGCTTACGTAATAAAAAATTACGAAGAAGGTTTTTATGTTTTAATCAATTTCGATATAGCTCCTGATAAAATCAAAGACCTAGAAAAAAATATTATTCTAGAAAGATCTATTATCAGACATATATGTACAAAGACCGAACTTGGTTACAAAAAATTTGATTACGAACAAATGGTAAAAGATGATAAAAAGTATATAGCTGACAAAAAAGCTAATAAAACAGAAGATCTAAAATCAACATCACAAACCACTAAAATAGGCAAAATAGTTGAATCACAAACAAAAAAAGAAGAAAAGAAAGAGAAAAAAGAGTCAAGTAATGATCCTGTAGACAAAGATTTTGAGAAAAAATTACAGGATATCATTGATGGCGAAATATAAATTTTTTAATCTAAACAAACTATGGCTAATACATCGAACAACCAATCAAAAAGCAATATAGCTTCAATAAGTAAAGTCTTAAGATCCACCTCTCCAAGAGAAAAAAAATGTTTTTTTTGTGAGAATAATATAAAACATATAGACTACAAATATCTACCACATCTAAGACCGTATATAAATTATTTTGGTAAAATAAAATCAAGGTATTATACTGGTATATGCTTAAAACACCAAAAACGGCTTGCTTCTTCCATAAAAAAAGCACGGATAATAGCATTACTACCTTTCTACCGATAAAACAATGGTTTTTATAATCTAACTTGTTAACAAAAATGTCAGGACACTCAAAATGGCACTCGATTAAACATAAGAAAGGAGCAGCTGATGCTGCTAGAGGCAAGGTATTTACTAAACATGCCAAATTAATTGAGGTTGCTGCCAGAGCTGGAGGTGACCCTGAGATGAACCCGTCTTTAAGGGTAGCGATAGATAATGCTAAATCTGATAATGTCCCTAATGCTAACATAGAAAGAGCGATCAAAAAAGGGACAGGTGAGCTAAAAGACGGTAAAATAATCGAAGAGATCACTTATGAGGGGTACGGACCAAACGGTATAGCATTACTGGTTAACTGTTTAACCGATAACAAGAACCGTACTGTCTCTAATATTAAATCAATATTTGGTAAAAACGGTGGAAGTATGGGGGAGAATGGTAGTGTCTCTTGGATGTTCAAACGCAAAGGTGTAATAAACATAGAAAATACAGGTAATACTGAAGAAATAGAGTTGTCAGCTATAGATGCCGGTGCTGAGGATATAGATATCTCTGATTCGGTTATAACTGTTATATGTGATGCTGATGAGTTTTTATCAGTAAAAGACAAACTATCTAATTATAAAATACTACAAGCGAAAACAACTCATATCCCTGATAGTTATATAAAAATAACAGATGAAACCATCGCGAGAAAAATACTTAAACTGGTATTAAAATTTGAAGATGATGATGATTGCGAGAACGTGTGTGGGAATTTTGATATAGATGATGAGATACTGGATAAAATATCAGGTGAATAAAATCAATATTTTTTTTATTTAAGTGAAAAACCATCAAAATATATTTTTTTGATGGTTATAATAAACTAATAAAAATTTTGTGTTTTGATGCCTATAATAAACTAATAAAATTTTATTATTGTAATTTTTATCTAATAATACTAAGAGAGTTTGATTGTAATTGAAGCTTTTTTATTTCACTCTCTTCAATTTTTATACAATTTCTTAAATCTAACGTTTGAAGGTGTTGTAACTGAGCAATATATTGAAGCCCTGTATCGCTGATTTTTTCACAACTAGACAAATCAAGGGATTGAAGGTGTTGTAACTGAGCAATATATTGAAGCCCTGTATCGCTGATTTTTTCACAACTAGACAAATCAAGGGATTGAAGGTGTTGTAACTGAGCAATATATTGAAGCCCTGTATCGCTGATTTTATAACAACGCTTTAAATATAACATTTGAAGATTTTTTAGCTTAGCTATAAATTCAAGCCCCTTATCACTGATCTGACTACAATGGGTTAAATCAAGGTATTTTAGGGCCTGTAATTTATATATAAATTCGAGCCCTTTATCACTGATTTGATAACACCCCCATAAACTTAGTGTTTTAAGATGTTTTAGTTTAATCATATACGAAACTGCATTATCGGTAATTTGATAACATACACCTATATTTAGTACTTTAAGATCTCTTAAATTAAGCAAATGTTTTATTCCGTTATCAGTAATTTTTCTACAATTAATTAAATTCAAAGATTGAAGTTTTTTTAATTTTGAAATCGTTTTTATGTCGTTATCGCTAATTGCTTCGCAAAAACCTAAATTAAGATTTCTAAGCTCTTTTAGCTTAGAAATAGTTTGTATACCTTTATCACTGATTTGTTTACATTCGCTTAGATCAAGAATTTGAAGATTCTTAAGAACAGATAAATCCCCTATTTCTTTATTAGTAACATCTTTATAACCTGATAAATCAAAATCTTTTATCTTATCTAGAATCGAATCTGATAAATTAATCACTTTTTTAAAACCTTCAGATGTTACAATTTTTATTCCTAGATATTCATTTTTATCAAGTTCAATACTTTTGGTATCAATTATATTTTTCTTATCTCCCTTAATTTTATAAAAATCACCTTCTATCTCAGGTATCTCAATAGAGATTCCTGTGTTTTCTTCGTCTTGTACGACCTTTTTGTTATCTTCTTTTTTAGTCTTTTTTTTGTTTTTTTGTAAATCATCAGACTCTACATTAGGAAGCTCTTTTTTGTTTGAAGATTTGTCCCCAAGCTTATATTTTAATCCCTCACGTTTCGTGTGGGTATCTTTGAGTTTTGTTGTAGCTGAAGGTTGTTCTATATTTTCTTTTGTGTCCTGGCTTGCTATATCTTTTTTGTTTGAAGATTTGTCCCCAAGCTTATGTTTTAATCCCTCACGTTTCGTGTGGGTATCTTTGAGTTTTGTTTTAGCTGAAAGTTTTTCTATATTTTCTTTTGTGTCCTGGCTTGCTATATCTTTTTTTGTTTCTAATTCTTTTAGTATTTCAATTGCGGATTTTAATCTATCTTTCCTTTTTTTCTTTAGACACTTTTTAAGGATTTTGTTTATAGCATCAGATACATTTTCTATCTCTTCTATTTCTTCATCACAAACAAGTTTATAAAAATGTTCAAAAGTTCTACCGTTAAACGGGTGTATACCTGATAACATCTCATAAATTATAACACCTAATGCCCATATATCAGTTTGTATACCGGTTTTTTTGCCTTTATACTGTTCCGGAGACATATATGCTAATGTGCCTTTAGATGTTGTGTTTTGATTAGCTCCAGATGTTAATATGGTATGTTGTATATCTTGTGATAATCCGAAATCAAATAAATATGATTCTTTGTTATGATCAACTAAAATATTTTCCGGTTTTAAATCTAAATGTAATACATTATTATTATGTGCATAATCAAGCGCTTTCGCTATACCTGTAAGTAAGGAAATTGTTTCCTCGAGAGAAAATACTTGATCTGTAGATAACATTTTTTTTATCATCAAGGATCGTAATGTTCTTCCTTCCAAATAATCCATTATAAGAAAACTATCTTGGGTCTTTATATCTATATCAATTCCTCTATACTGCACTATATTACGATGCGATAGTCTCTTTATAAGTCGATGATACTCTTTTTTAAGTAACTCATATCCATCACTACCCATCTTATGAGGGAGTATCTTAAGTGCAACAACCAGATCAGTTTTAGTATCAATACATTTATAAACAGTGCCTTGACCGCCTTGACCTAAAGTATTTAATTTAAGATAACGATCATTGAGTAAGTTTTTAGTTGATTTAGTTCTATTAACAGTTTCTGTTAATGGAGCGGTAATATCAGGGATAATCTTCTTTACCTCTTCTTTAAAAGAACCTTCCTCTAAGATTTTTCTCCTTTCTTGTTCAGAAATTGAATCCTGAAACTCTTTTAATTCTTCAATATCTTCCATTAAATCTATAATTTTCGGACGTATAACCCCAAGGAAATTTGTTATTTCACGTATTTGTTCTTCAGATACTTGCTCGTTAATAAAATCCTGTTTATCATCAAAAATACCTTTAAAAACTTTTAGTATATTAGTTATTATTTTACCTCCAGGGACTAACTCAGAAGCAATATCGAACATAGCATCCAAAAAATTTGAATGGCGATTATACCATTTCAGGATACTTTTTTTTATATCCATAATTAACCTCCAATACTATCAATATTGAAAATAAAGACTATTCTCATAATTCATACAATATTTATTAGCCTATTTTTGAAAGAACAATAAAAGTTCTGATTAGGATCTTATCATATCCAAAATAAAAGCACAAAAAATACTAAAAAAAGTGGGTTTTAATAAAAGAATATTGGATATATCTTAAATAATATGATATTATATCCAGATAAACTATTTTTTTACGTATGCAACAAATTAATAAAACCCAGATTGATAAACTAATAGAGATACATAAAAAGATAGAAGAAAGAACAATAATTATGGAGACAAATTTTAATAACCTAAAAACAGAAACAGAAAAAACGATAAAAGATTTAGATGTATTATCAAGAAACACTCAAACAAAAGCGGACGAGGAAGCATTAGAGACACTCGAAAAAGATCTTAATAACCTATAAATATGGAAAATATTGAAAACACACCTAACATCAAAGAGGAAATATCAAGCATAAAAACCCTCTACGAAGCGAAAGAAAAAGGGTTTATTGATCCAGAGATATTCAATAAGATGATCAACAGTATAATAACCATAAACGAACTAACTAAAAAGAGATTCGAGGCGAAAACGTTTCAGTATAATGATATCGCTGAACAAAGGGTGCTTCAATCTTTAGCCAATTTTAGTGAAATCCCATATAAAAAAGAGTATAAAGGCCAAGAGGGTGTTGCTTTAGAAAAAGAAGTTGCTATCGCTAAAATAAAGAAACTGTTTAGCAAGGAAACCAAAAAGAATCATATGGTATACACTGATGGTCTTAAAACTATGCAAATGTTTATATCTTCTTTACTACAATCCTCTTTAGAGCATCATATACAAAAAAACGTAAAAGCTTCTGACAAAAAAGATATCTTCCTAGCGTCAGAAACAGGAAGAAAACATATACATAATTTAGAGAAATACCAGTTGGAACTTGATACCATCAAAAATGATTTTTTTAGTGATTTCCCTACTGTTAACGGCAAAGAGTTAAGTAATAAAGAGAAATCAGAGATTATTGATATCAGGTTCAACCGATTCAAAGAACTTGCTAACATTATATATAATACCCCAAACAACATAAAAAAAGATATTCATCTGATAGACGATAAGGAAAACAGCATCCTTAGCACAAGATACAGGCTACTTAAAGCGGAACTCGAAGATTTTCTATCTGAGACAAAAAATATTTTCGTCACAAGCGTGTTAGACCGCAAGATTATTAGAGGTCAAACTAACCTAAAATACACGCCAGTTTTCAACGGGCGCTATTTAAATATATATGCTGCTAAAAAATTTAGCGATAATTTTAGTTTTACTTTCACAAATAAAAAATTTGTCAAAGGAGAAGAACACCCCACAAAATATAGAGACGCTTTTACCTATAACAACCAAGAGATCAGCTCATACCTCAAAATCCTTGATATAAAAAATATCTTATCTAAAACAAAAAGTATATCTAAGATACAAAAAACTGTAAGCATACTCAAAAATGAATCACATAATTTCAGTAACCCCAAATTCAGTAAGATAAAAACCGATCTGATCGAAGAACATATTAAGTATATCGAGGAACACCCTAAAAGTATCAGAAGGAATTATATCGCATACAAGATATTTGAAGCGTTATATATACCAGCGACATTACGTCTACAACAAACTAAAATGAAAAACTTGATATCGTATAAATACAATAAATTACTAAATAAAGATATAACAAATATCCCCAAACTTTTTAAACGGTATAAAGCAATAAAACGGTACAAAAAACGTTTTGAATCTGAGATTTTACCTGACAACCTTGATATCCAGGTTTTAGAACAAAAACTATTATCTAAATACGACAAAATTAAAAAAGTTGCGCCCCAAAAAGCTATTTATATAGCAAATGAATCAGAGAATATTGGATTTGATTTATTTACTGAGACACAACAATAATTATTCATATAAAAAAAAAGATCATAGTACTACATACGATCTTTTTTTATATTTCTCTGCTATTTTTTTATTATTGTTCTGTTCTTTCATGATGGTCATGACGTGGTCCTCTTTTAGGTAAAATATCTTGTATTTCTTCTTCAGTTAACCCTTTACCCGCTAGAAAATCTTCTAAGCTTATCCCTGATTCTCTTGCTGCTTCCATTTCTTCTTTTAGCTCCGCTTCTGTCATCCCTAAAATCTCTGCTAATTCTTCTATAAATTTACCTCTTTTACATTCCCCTCCGTGTCCTGGATGTGGGCCTCTTTTAGGTAAGATCTCTTGTATCTCCTCCTCGCTTAACCCTTTACTCTCCAAATAGTCTTCAAAGCTTATCCCTGACTCTCTCGCTTCCTCCATCTCCGCTTTTAGCTCCGCTTCTGTCATCCCTAAGACCTCTGCTAGTCTCTCTATCAGCTTACCGCCACCACATCTACCTCCATGCTCTCCACGTGGTCCTTTTTTAGGTAAGATCTCTTGTATCTCCTCCTCGCTTAACCCTTTACTCTCTAGATAATCTTCAAAACTTATCCCTGACTCTCTCGCTTCCTCCATCTCCGCTTTTAGCTCCTCTTCTGTCATCCCTAAGACCTCTGCTAGTCTCTCTATAAATTGGCCTCCTCTATCTTCTCCTCTATGCCCATGATGAGATCCTTTTTGGAACTCCTGTCTTTGTTCTGTATCAGGCAAATCATTTGCTGATACCATTGTCATACACACCGGTGATATAACCGCAGCAATAAGTAACGCTAAAGCAATTTTTTTTGTTTTCATGTTTTTGTAATTAAAAAATAAAATGTTTTAACACTGCTTAGTTTAGTATAAGTTTATGGAGAAAATTTGTAACTAATGTGAAGATATTGTGATTTTTTTTAAACTCTAATATTATATACATAATTACTTTTAATTTGATCTTTATAACCATCAAAAAGAGTAAAGGTCCGAAAATAAAAAAAAATATTTTCGTACGTTTTATTCTTTTTATATAGATACTTTTAAAAAAAAAGAGGTAAAAAAAATGAGTAAAAATTATATTACAGATACGCTCAAGAAGCGCCAAGGTGTTATCTTTTGTGGTTCAGGTATCAGCTTAGATCCGCCCGCTTTAGCGCCCCGATGGGATATACTAAGGGACTACTCAATACAAGCTATAACTTCAATAGCTAATGAGCTTCTCACTTATATTGATATCCTTACTAAAACAAGAATCTTCCCTGGAGATAGCCAGAAAGGGTTGATCCCAGAGGTAGTTTTTTCTAAAATATATGATAGCTGTAACACTTTTTTCAGAAGCTTTAAATCGTTAGAAGCAGGTAGCCCCAATAATAACCATATCTATCTAGCTAAACTTGCCAAATCCGGATACTTAAAGTATATCGTTACAACTAACTTTGATACTTTTATCGAATCAGCGCTTAGCATAAACAATATTAAATATAACGTTTATCGTGACGAGAAAGAATTCAAGAATTTTGTTGCTCATCCTGAATCAAATACTGTACATCTACTTAAAATACACGGTTGTATTAGTAGCCCTGATTCTATTATCACTAAAATAGAACAAGAGGCACGTGGTTTATCTTTGAATAAAAGACATGCGCTTAATTATCTACTCTCAAAATATATACTTATTTTGTGGGGGTATAGTGGTGCTGATCTCAAAATCAATCTCGATTATCTATGTTTAGAAAGCAACAAAGATAAAGGAGTTATATGGAATCTATATAATGATAAAGAAACCCCAAATAAATACGTTAAAAAATTACTTGATATCCATGGTGATAAAAGTTTAGTCACGTATGGATTATTACCAGCTAGTTTTGATTCAATAGTGAATATTGATACAAAAAAATATACTGATGCAGAGAGAAAAAAGTTAACAGAAGAAAAAAATCGAAACTTATTAGATTCCTTAACTAAATGGGCCAAAAAAAATATCTCTAAAGATCTTGCTTATAATATTATAGGTGAATTATTATATGAAATAGGTCGATTCGATGACGCGCTAGCTTGTTTTAATAAAATGATTGAGCTAACTAATAGTTCCAAACTGAAAGCAAAAGCTCTTAATAGTATGGGATCAATTCACCATAAAAAAGGTGAAGAGGAAAAATCCTTGGGATACTATGATCAAGCGCTTAAAATAGGTAAAACCTGTGATCCTCTCATAACTATTACAGCATTAAATAATATAGGTAGTGTTTTTGCTTCCCAACATAAAAATGATGAAGCTCTCAAACATTATGATGAAGCTCTTAATCTTACTAATAATCTTACTAATGAAACAAAATATAAGAACCTAGCCTACATATACGGCAATATAGGTCATATCCATGAGAAAAAAGGTCAGTTTAGTCAAGCTATTAAATACTATAAAGACGCAATAGAAATAGATGAAATAACAGGAGATATATGGAGTAAATCATCACATCTTAATAACCTAAATAATGTATACCAAAAAGTAAAAAAATATTATGAGCCTGAATTAATAAAAGAATCTATTGAAATTAATAGAATGCTTGGAGATAGAAAAAATCTTGCTATTTCTATTAGTAATCTTAGTTCCTATTTTTTTGAAAAAAATGATATAGATGAAGCATTAAGTTTATTTGAAGAATCATTAAAGTACAATAAAGAAACAAATAATAATTTAGGTATAGTTGGGAACTACAGTAATATAGGTCTGTGTTATAATAGTAAAGAGGAATTTGATCATGCTTTAGATTGTTTTAATAAAGGTTTAAATCTTTGTTTAGAAGAAGATAAATATTTAGAGATTAAAGCTGTAATACTAAATAATATAGGTGATCTACATGACAAAAATGGAGATTTTGATAATGCGATAAAATACTACAATGATTCCTTAAAAATTTTTAAAAAATTAGAATACTTAGAACCTATGGCTATTATATCTTCGACTATTGGTAAATCCTTTATTCATCTAGGAAATACAATTAACGCTCTTGAATATTTAGAGACAAGTTTAACTTATTACACTAAACTTAATATGGCTAAACAAATTGATTATGTCAAATCAATAATTGCTACATTGAAAAACGACCATAAACTTAAAAAAGAAGCTTTTAATTTAATAACAAATTATTATAAGAAACACCCATCACCTGAAGGAAAATATATAATTGATACTTTAGTTGATCAGATTTTGAAACAATTGTATTCTAAAAAAAATAAACATAAAAAAGTTCTACAATTTTTAAAAAAAGTTGCTAAATCATTTAAAGAGCTTAAACTCTCTAAAGAAGAAGGAGCATCCCATGCAAAAATAGCTTCTATTTATTTTCAAATAAAACAATACACAGAAGCTATACCTAGTTTAGAACAATCTATAACAATATACGAAGGAATTCAAGATATAGAGCCTAAAATTATAAAAACACTAAAAGACCAACTATCATACGCAAAAAAATTACTTAATCTATATAAAAGATAAATATTTTTAGTATTTGAATTACTTATCTGAAATTTAAATAATCTCTCTAGAAATTTAAATTTTTGGAAGACAAAATAGAATAAAAAAATAAAATTATATTTTTTAATTCTTGTTTATAGTAATTCTGTCATAAACAGACTATCAATTTGATAGTCTGTTTTTTTATAAATCTTTTGTAGCTTTAAGATAGCTTTCCATCCAACCACCTATCTCTTCCTTTTTGATAATATTTTTACTACCTAAAAGTGCATAATAAGAGACCCTATGTATACTTTTTCCCTCTATATCTGCTGAACTAGAAGGATCTTTACTTGGGAGGATTGAACAAATAAAACATATTAATCCAAACAAAAATACAAGCACTGTAATAAACCGATAATCATCACTTTGATTCATACGTTTTACATATCTATATATTGTTATATAATAACATATCTATAAAAATATTTCAATATAATATGGACATTCTTTCTTAAAAAAATAGACTTATATCTTAAAATATGCTATAATAATATATTAAGTTATAATTTACCAAAATGTTAGAAAAACCAAAACAAAACGAATATTTATCCAAAAACTATACTGATAAGATTTCTTTATGGGATATGGTACATATGAACAAAGAGAAACAAATAAATTATTTTGAGAAAAATAAAATCCCTTTTACCGGATACAGTTTATCAGGGAGAGAATTAAAGAAAAAATACGGTAAAGATATATCCTTAAGTAATTTACCTCCGTATGGTGAGTTTGGTGATAAAGTTTATTTTAGTGGTAGACAACATATCGTTGTACAAAATGCTCATTATTATAATGGTAATATAGAAAACAGATCTGTATTATTAGTACCTGAAAAGTATTTTATAGATAAAGAGGTTAGTGGTATAAGATTTAAGATCAATAAAGAACTAAGAGGGAGATTAAATTTCTAATTAATTTGTAATAATAATAAGGATACAAATCTCCAATTTTTTTAAATTGAAATATCTTTTAAAGAGATATTTTTTGCATGAATGTAACATAAATCTATATCATATTCTTTTTGGGTATTTGGATTGAAGCGGTACAATCTTTTTTTCTGAAGAAAAAAATTTTAACTACCAAAATATAAAAAATAAGATCTTACAAAAAAGAAAGCATAAGAAAATTTACTGTTAATCAACCCTCTTTTGTTACACAAAAAAAGGAAGAACTAATCATTTATTTAGTCTCCAACTTTTGAGATTGTACCAGTTTTTTTATGCTATTAATTTCTCAAATCTAAACATATTATATATTCTAGATTCTAGTACAGTTTCGCTAGAGAAAAGACTAAGATTAAACCTAAGGAGAGATTTTGCGTTTTGATTTATCCCTTAATTCTAAATCTTATCCTTAATCTTATTCTTAGAAATTTGCTTTTATTCTTTGGGTATATCAAAGATTAAGCCTAAGGAGAGATTTTGCGCTTTGATTTATTCCTTAATTCTAAATCTTATTCTTAATCTTATTCTTAGAAATTTGCTTTTATTTTTTGAAGAAGGCTAAGGTTAAGCCTAAGGAGAGATTTTGCGCTTTGATTTATTCCTTAATTCTAAATCTTATTCTTAATCTTATTCTTAGAAATTTGCTTTTATTTTTTGAAGAAGGCTAAGGTTAAGCCTAAAGTTAAGGAGAAATTTGCAATCAAATTTCTCGGGAGGAGGGATTCGAACCCCCGCATAACGGAGCCAGAGACCGTCGCCTTACCACTTGGCTACTCCCGATCAGTATCCTTTGTATATAATTTGTAAGATCTGTTCTGCTAGTTCTTCCGGGTACCCTTCTTTAGTCTTCAAATGGTAATCACATAGCCCTGATCTACTTATCTCTTTTGTAGCGCTCTGTATCCTTCGTTGTAGTTCTTCATCAGGTATTTTCGATCTATGTGTTATCCTTGTTTTTAGCTGATCAAAATCTTTTGGTGACACGAAAATAGATATATATTTATCTTTAGATAATATTTGCCGGATACTAACTAGACCCTGGATATCCACCTCTCTTATAACTATTTTACCATGATCTAGAGCATCAATGATAGGGAGCCTTAGTGTACCATAATAATTATCGTTATGTACCTTCGCATATTCGAGGAACTCGCCAGCTTTGATTTTATCCTTGAACTCTGATTTAGACATAAACTGGTATACTTCTCCATCAGTTTCATCCTCACGTTTATCTCTTGTTGTTGCTGATAACGGATAAACGAACTCAGGATGTTTCGCCTTTATTATATCTATAGCTGTACCTTTACCTACACCAGAAGGTCCGATGATTAAAAAAAGTTTGCCTCTCATAAATATCATAAAAACTTAGAAATATATTAAAAAATTTTTTAGTATATGTAAATAGTTATATTAAAAATACCGGTTTTATCTTGTTAAAAACATAAAAATTTGATAGAATATCTAGAATCATTAAAAAAAATTATGACTAAAAACCAAGTTTTAAGAAACCTTATCCTTAAATCCACTTCCTTATCCTTACAAGAGAAAGATTCTCTTATCTCTACGCTCCCTACACTTGATACTAACCAAATGATACAATTACGAGATCTCCTATACAGAGAAGAGTCAGAGACCGAAAGACTCAACCGGGCCGAGGAAGAAATAAATAGTATCTTTAGGAACAAAATGAAAATGTTCGCGTTCCAAACTATACAACTACTGATGAGTAAAGACGAGATTACAGATAGGATCAATACACAAAACCAACTAAAAGATATAGATGATTTACTAGCAGAATTCTAATTCCCATTATAAATGAGTGTTGAAAAAATCTCTCAATTAAATATCGAAAACGTATCTGATACAGATATAACCAAAGAAGAAATTGATAGGACTAAATCAAGTATACTCGCACGTATAGATAAACTAAAAACAAAGGATACCGATAGAATAAACGAGCTCAAAAAACATATCAACAAGTATTTTGATGATCTTTATGAGACGTATACTAAAGAGATATCTAAGCTCAAAACCCAAAAACATCTTTTAAGTCAAGCTGTTAGGGCGAGTATAGCTAGTATCACAGGGAAAACCACAGATATAACAGGTATAACAAAAGAGAAGAAAATGTTAGGGTACGAGTTAGAGGGATCAGGTGTTATAACCGAGTTAGAGGTATCAGAGCTTAAACTGGATTTATTGAGGAAGAAACAAGATTTAGTCGATTTACAAATAAAATTAGCTCAATCAAAAGCTAATGAATTAAGAAAGAAACTTCTATCTAGACCAAAAATAAACAAACTTGTAAAACCTGCTACCTATCGCAGTAAAGAGAACGTTAAAACATGGCTGAAGGAAGCAGAAGAAAAATTTAGATTTAGAGATAAGATAAAAAATTACGGGCTTGATTCAAGCGATATAGATAAGATCACTGAAATGATAGCGATGTTAGATACTAATAACTTGGTTAGGATCAAACCACTCAACACTAGAGATCCTCATACAATTCTAAAAGGATTATGGGCTGAGGTTGATAAAACCGCTATCAAAGATATCATTAATAAAAATATTAAAATACTTGATCATTCGCTTGGTTCCAGTATAGAGAAAGTTATGGACCGGTTTACTGATGTATTCAAAAATTTCAAAGATAAGCTAGATAAAAACAAACTTAAAGATATTAAATCGTATATCAGACGTTTCGGTGAAAGTATTGGGTTAACGCTTATCAATACTGATAATTCTATTAATACTAATAACCTGTTTGTATATATAACATCTACTCCACCTGAAACAATCAAACAAGAAATAGATATATTCCTTCAGATACAAAGACACAAACAAAACGAAACTTTTTTTATGACAAAGAAATCTAATATCAATTCTGAGTATATTAGTTTGGATAAACAAACAAAAACACTCAAGATCAAGGATATCGATGAGAAACAATCTAAAAGGAAATTGTTGATAGAAAACGATAAAGAGATGCTAGTTCAGCTAGGATCTAAGCTCAAAATCCTTAAGGCACAACAAAAGATCAATATAGGGATCGATCAAACCCAAAATAAAGAGGAGATAAAAAAAGTTGAAAGTTCTATTCTGGTTATTAAAAACCGGCTGAAACTTAATAACGAGAGAACTGAGTCTATGGAGCTAGACTCCCAGATAATCAAATCAGATATTATCACATCAAAAAATAAGCTTAACCTAAAAGAACAATATAAATGGGAGTATTACCTAGAGAAAATGGATAACAACCTTATCTCTATATCCGCTCTAAAGATAACAAAGAGAAACCCTGTAGGTAGTTTTATAAAAGATATTAAAAAAGAGATAAAAAAACAGCACCCTAACGCGCAAACAGAGTTTATCGATAGATACAGTGAGTATATCCTGAAAAAAAATAACCATTTGTTACCTATGCTCAAGCTCCATTCCAAAATAGATGGATCTAAATTTGGTTTAGTAAACGGTCTACTATCGGTGACCCCAAAAGATATACCGCCTAAAAATATATCTAAAAGCATAAAAGAGAACGCGTTTTTCGGCGGGTTTTTCGGTAAGATAATAAAATTCCTAACTAGATTCTTAAAAGGTTTTACTAAAAATAGGAACCATCCTTTATCGAAGATATTTAAAGGGATGTTAGGTGATCTTGATAATAACAACCCTAAAGAAGCCGATAATAAAGCGTTTAAGCTGATGAACACACCTGCACTGAAGAAAGAGTATATCGGGATATTTAAAAACCTTAAATATAATAATATTCAGTTCGGGTTCGCAGGTGATTTGTCTTTCCTGATGCGATACAGCAACGAAGCGACTAAGAACAATCAAACCCCGATAGAGTATTTCAAAAATATATTAAACAAAGATTCTGTTAAAGAGGTTTTAGGGTATATCAATACGAACACTCATCTGAAAGATATACAAATAGATTTACGTGATATCCATTTTTTCTCTAAGAATAAATCAGGTAAACCTATACTTGAACAACTACAACACATAAATAACAAATCTGTATTCAAAGACCGTATTAATCTACTCAGGTTAGGCGCTAACTACAAGAAAGAGAAGATAGAAGTTTATGATAATGTGCTTCATACCCTTAATTTTGATCAAATACAAAAATTAGCTGATTTAAAAATCAGTAATATAAAATCTAATTGGGGGTTACTACAAACTATAATACCTAATAAAACACCGGAAGAGTTTATCAATCATTGTACGATCTCAGAGACCAATGTTTTAACAGAGATAATCGATAAATCAGCCCAAATATACGGGCGTAAATTTATCGATAATAATTTTAAGAACTTGAATAACACTCAGCATCTGGAGAATCTTGACCTTAAACTAAAAGAAAAGATATTTTGTTCGGCTAGAAAATATTTACAAACCTTCTCTCAGTATTTATCTGATATATCCAAACTTGATATATCTAACGGTAGGATAACTGCTAATATTACTACACCTGCCCCTTTTAGTTTAGTAATAACTAAACCGGGAGAAAATCCTGTGTTTAAAATATTTATCAAAGATAAAAGTTTTCAATCATTGAATTTGTTTACTGTACTAAATAAAATAAATAGTCTAAACAAACCCAAGACAACAAAATAATGTCTCTGGATATTGATCATTTATTATTGCATTTTTATAACATCTGTTCTAAATTTATATTAGTTTTTTCTTATTTCTCAATGCAAACATATTATATAAACAAAAATTGTGAGTTAAATTATTTATGGATATTTTTTCCTACAAAAAAAATCGTATTACCTGATCTACTTTATTCTATTGAACATCATTTTATTTTTCTTAAAAATATTAAAAAATATTTGGGAGGATTAATACACGTACCAAAAAATAATGTTGATTTAGATGTTGTTTCAACATATGGAGGATTTTGGGTATGTTTCACTTGTTACCCAAAATATTTACCAAAATTACTAGATTTAATCAAATCTATACCTAAAGAAAAACTCACTGATCTCCCAATAGGAGAACAAAAACGTATGAAAATTATAAAAGAAGAGAATAATGATATGGATTCATTTCATCAGTTATCACATAATCTCCAATATAAATTAATTATGCAAAATAATCCAGCATCTATTATTGATCCAAAAAAAATGTGGAAAAATGGGTTTTATTTTGAAGAAGCAAGAGCATTAATAGTAGGACCATCTTGTAATGATATTCAAAAAAAACAATGGAAAATTCCTAATCAAAAATTTAATATTAATCTTTCTGTAGAAAGAAAATATTTGGATTGGTACGAACCTGTAAAAGAATATACTTATAATATATTTTTTGTTTTTAAAAATACTCCAATTTCATACGTGTATATGAGAATTATCAATAGATTTTTTATTTCGTTTTTTTCAAAAAAATATATTGAAAAAGGTAAATCATCTACACTTAGAAGCGAGTTATGGTGTGAACCTTATTATATATTACATGGATTAGATATTAATACAACAGATACTGTTCCTGCTAAATTTAGTTTTCCATCAGTTATATCAGAAAAAGAGTATGAGAACTTGAAAACAAATTGTTTGTTTGCAGAACTTCAAAATAATGATAAATTATTTTACGAAGAGTTTCCTGTTCTTGGATTTACTCCAAAAGATGTAATTACTGCTTTTGAAAAAACTAGTTACCAAGAATTTATGAAATATTATAAAAATATTTTAAATAAATATATATACTATTGGTATTAAAGATTTATTTTTCCTGATTTTGAAAAAACCGAGACAAAAAAATAATGTCTCGGGTAAAGAATAGTAAGTTATGTTTTATAATACTTTTTTTGAAGTTATTTTTGTTATCTTTTTATAATTATTATAAATAAATCCTTTTGTAAGAAAGCGATTTTATTTATTTTTTTTCTTGTAAAAAACAAAACACTTAAGATAATATACGATCGATTATTAAATAATAAACTATATATGGAAAAGACTTTCTATTATGGTGAAGAGGAAGAAGAAACATCTTCTGGATGCGACGGATGTTGTGGGTGCGGATAAAAAAACTAGAAAGACTGATAAAAATTTGTACTGATTATATATCTCGATACTTGATTGTGTCGGTACCAGATAATATCGGTCTTTTTTTTAAATAAATTAATATTTGTATATTAGCTTAATAAAACCGAAACTAATCAGTTTATTATAAAAAAAATGTATAATTTTATACATTGTCAAAACATGTTATGTTTGATAGGGTTTTAGTTACGACTTATTAATATTTTATTATGTTATCAAAACTAAAATCACTAGCTACTTTTGGGTTGGATTGTACAGAGATAGAGGTAGAAGTAGATATATCAACAGGCCAATCAGCGTTTATTATAGTAGGATTAGGAGATAAATCTGTGCAAGAAGCCACGTATAGAGTGACTAGTGCTATAAAAAACTCTGATCTACTTTTCCCATTCAGACGTATCACATGTAATTTAGCACCAGCCGACCTAAAGAAAAACGGTCCTAGCTATGACCTACCTTTAGCTATAGGGCTTCTAACCTCTTCAAGGCAAATAAAAGATACTTCATTTACTAAAGATAGTGTATTTGCAGGTGAGTTATCACTTACCGGCCATCTAAGACATATAACAGGTATATTATCTATGGTTATATACGCTAAAAAACATAATATAAAAAACTTTTATTTACCTGAATGTAACGCTAAAGAAGCATCAGTTATACAAGATATAAATATATACCCTGTAAATAATTTAAAACAACTTGTTGATCATTTAAATAGTATAAATCTTATACCTAAATACAAAAATATAAGTATATATAACACCAAAACCAATACTTCGGTTTATGATTTTAAGTATATAAAAGGCCAAAAAACAGCTAAACGCGCTTTAGAAATATCAGCTGCCGGTGCACATAATATACTACTTAACGGATCTCCCGGTAGCGGTAAAACACTTATGGCTAAAACGTTTTCCAGCATTTTGCCTAAAATGTCTTTAGAAGAATCACTTGAGGTAACAAGAATATATTCTGTATCTAATAGACTCCCAAAAAAAAATCCTCTTATCCTTAAAAGACCGTTCAGATGTGTACATCATACAGCATCCAATATCTCTATCGTCGGTGGCGGTAGGATCCCTAACCCCGGCGAGATATCTCTTGCGCATAGAGGTGTACTATTCTTCGACGAGATAGCGGAGTTCCCGAATAATGTATTAGAAGTCCTTAGACAACCGCTTGAAGATAAAGTAATAACTATTAACAGAGCACACGGATCTATAACGTATCCAGCACAGTTTATCTTTTTTGCTGCTATGAACCCGTGTCCTTGTGGGTACTATAACGTCCCTAATAGCACTAAATCGTGTATATGTAATACATACCAGATAAACAAATACCAAAAAAAAATCTCAGGCCCGTTACTTGATAGAATCGATTTATATGTAGATGTATCACCGGTAAAATACGATAAACTACAAAATACTTCTGACGAAGAAGATTCTCAGTCTATTCAAACCCGTGTTCAAAAAGCAAGAGATACTCAAAAAGAAAGATTTAAAGATACCGGGATACAAACTAATAGCGAAATGAACCTAAAACTTTTAAATAAATTTTGTAAGATCCCTAAAACAGCAGAAACATTTTTACGTGAAGCGGTAAAAAAACTGTGTTTAAGCGCTAGGAGCTACCATCGGATACTCAAACTCTCTCGTACTATCGCTGATCTCGAATGCTCAAAAAATATCTTGTTTAACCATATATCAGAAGCGTTACAGTACAGGAAAAAAGAATAGTTTGGGGTGGTTATACTTAAACCTTGTTTAGGATCTTAAAGTTATATCACTAAATCTTAGTTTCGCTCAGCCGGTTCATGTCTAAAAAATTTGAGATTTTTGAAGCATTTGAGTATAACAGATTTTTATTGATATTATTTTAAACCATAAAATTAGACAACCCCCAAATTTTCATATAAACTATTAAACAATATATAATCACTAATTTTCTTAAATATGCATTTCGCTGATGATCTCACACTCAAAATCGAACAAACAAAAAACCCTTCTGTCGTAGGGCTTGACCCACGTATCAACCAGCTCCCTTCTTTTATCATCAACAAAAACAAAGAACAGTTCAAAGAGAACGTAAAATCACTTACAGCAAGTATTTTAGAATTCAATATGGGGATCATAGACGCGATAAAAGATATCGTACCAGCGGTTAAACCACAGATCGCGTTCTACGAGATCTACGGGCCTGAAGGTGTATGGGTATACGAAGCTACTTGTAAATACGCTAAATCACAAGGGCTGATGGTTATCGCGGACGCTAAAAGGAACGATATAGGTTCAACATGTGAAGCGTACGCAGAAGCGTTCCTGGGCGAACAAGAGATATACGGCAAGAAATTCCGTGCGTTTAGCGCTGACGCGCTAACCGTTAACGCGTATCTAGGCTCAGACGGGATCAAACCGTTCGTTAATAAATGTAAGGAGTACGGTAAAGGTATATTCATACTGGTAAAAACATCTAACCCGTCCTCAGGCGAGCTACAAGACCAATCAATAGGCGATGAATCTGTACACGAGTATCTAGCGCAATTAGTTGAGAGCTGGGGCACCGAATGTATAGGCCAAACCGGGCTATCGTCTATAGGCGCTGTATGTGGCGCAACATACCCAGAGGAGGCTAAATACCTGCGCACGCTTATGCCGCACGCGTTTTTCTTGGTACCGGGCTACGGTGCACAAGGCGGTGGCGCGAAAGACGCTAAACCGTGTTTCTTGCCTGACGGTAGAGGTGCTATAGTTAACTCTTCAAGAGGTATTATTTTCGCTTACCAAAAAGATGATAAGTATACTGAAGCGAATTACGCTGATGCTGCGCGAGCTGCCGCTATCAAAATGAGAGAAGATCTACAAATAGTTTTTTAAATTTTACCCCTTTACAAAGCTGTATCCTTTATATAGAATACATTAGAACTTGATATAACTTTCAAATAATAATGCCAGACAATAAAGATATATACCTATTACTCGAAGACGGTACCTATATAAAAGGTAAAAGCTTCGGGTTTTTCGGGGACAGCGAAGGAGAGGTTGTGTTTAACACTGGGATGACCGGGTATACAGAGTATCTTACCGACCCGTCTTATAGAGGCCAGATCCTGATATCTACCTACCCTTTGATAGGGAACTACGGGATCCCTGATGATACCAAAGAGGAGCTATGTATCAAAAAATATATCGAATCAGATGAGATACAGGTTAAAGGGTTCGTTGTATCCGAGTATTGTGATACACCTTCGCACTGGAACAAACAACAGTCGTTAGGTGATTGGTTAAAAAGATATAAAATTCCGGGAATTTATGGTATAGATACTAGATCATTAACACAAAAACTAAGAGAGAAAGGAGTGATGTTAGGTAAGATAGTTACTAAAAAGAAACAAGAGATAGGTCAGTTTAGTGATCCTAATCTAACTAACCTCGTTAACGAGGTTAGCACAACCGAGATAAAAATATATACACCAAAAAAAATTAAGAGAACTATTATCCTATATGATTTCGGTATCAAACTAAATATTATAAGGAATTTCTTAAAAAGAGACACAAAAATTATCAGGGTGCCTTGGGATTACGATCTAACTAAAACAGAATATAAATACGATGGTGTGTTTTTGAGCCCCGGGCCTGGTGATCCTAAGATGATAGCTGAGACCGTCAGCTCTAATATACTGTATTGTATAAACCATAATATCCCGTTATTCGGGATATGTTTAGGGAATCAACTAATATCTTTATCTATAGGTTGTAATACTTATAAATTGAAATACGGTCATAGATCTGTTAACCAACCATGTATTAATCTTTTAAATGATCAGTGTTATATCACATCACAAAACCATGGGTTCGCTGTAGATGATACTAATTTACCTCAAAACTGGAGGGTATGGATGAAAAACGCTAACGATAACACATGCGAAGGGATTATCCATACGTCAGGGAGATTCTTCTCTGTCCAGTTCCATCCTGAAGCTAACCCTGGCCCAAAAGATACCGAGTTCTTGTTCGATGAGTTTATCAAAATCTTGTAGAGTGTGATAATATAAGCTCAAATCCGAATCAGTATAGAATTTCTAATTCTAATCTTAGGATTAGAACTATATTGAACAGAAAAAGAGATAAAATTGAAACTCACTCAACGATCACTTTTGCTATTTATTATGTTTACAAATAATATCAATTGGAAAATAAAATTGCGCATGAATTGGAATCTTAAATTTCTCATAAAAATATAAGTATTTTTTAATAAATTGTCAGAAATTCAGAAACGGTTACTAGAAATGTGGATACAAGGTCTTCCCATACGAAAAACATTGGGAGAACTATAAAAAAAGAATCCCCCATCTAAAAAATTATATTAATGGGGGATTTAAGGCTAATATTTTATTAATCAAATTTAAAAAAGATTATATATATATTTTTACTATTACTATTTAAAGTAATTATTTATAGAATATTAATTTACTAAATTATTAAAAAGATTAAGTCCCACTCCCCCAGCGAAAGAAAAAGATTTGGTATACATTACCTTTCGGATTACTCCCCCAAGAGAAAAAAGGACCTATTAAAGGTAATGGGAGAATTGAATGACCACTCCTTATTTTTTTATAAGTTCTTAAATCATATCCCCATTCAGTTCCATATAAACAAAAAATAGAAAACGCACCAATTTCAAGCTCTCTTTTTCCTGTAACACGATTCCATCCAGCTCCCTTATAAAGATATAAAAGGATAATTGAATTAGCTTTAGCAGCAGTATAACCGGGACCCGCATCTCCAACTCCCTGCATGCCAAACCAAAGTGGAATAAAAGGATAAACTTTAAATGCATTAGGATTAACAGTCAACCCGTTAACAACATATCTAGAATTAGACTCATCTCTTGGTAATTTTTGAATATAAGCCATGTCATCTTTTGTTAAATCTCTTGATAAATCAAAAGATCTTTGTAAAGAACCGCATCCTAAGAAAAAAATCGAAATCAACAAAACAAATTTTTTCATAAAAGATCCCCTTAAACAAAACTTAGTCATATCCTATAATTTGAAGATGTTGTAATTTTTTCAGTTTCTATTTTTTTTACTAGAAACAAAAAAATAAAAAATATTCCAAAAATAAAAGAACATAGTGTAAAGTTTAACAACTTTGTACTTGGAACTTTTTTTTATAGTAATAAGTTATTTACAATTAAAAAAGTTCCCTATAATAATCTGATAATTATCCATTATTATTTATTAATTAGAATATTTTTGTCCATTTTATAAATATTTTATTCGTTTCTAAATTTGTAATAAATTAAATAAAAATAATTATCAACTTATAAAAAAAAATATTTAATATAGTAATCTTTATATTTGTTTTAAGTTAATACTCAAAATAATGAAAAAATAAATTAAAACAAATTTATTAACCTTTTTTTAAAAGAACAAAAAATAGTTAAACTATCTAATATAAGATAATACATCTTTAAGCATAAAGTCAATTAAATAGGTAGTAATTACTCACTGACCCAATTTGTGAGATCTCGCAAAAGGGTAATTTCAGAAAAGGAGGCGGGAAAAATATAAATATGTATAATAAGAGAAGAAACCAATAACGTATAGATAATGCTTCATCCGGAATTTCAGATGTTAAATAAGCTAGCATCAATATTTGTAAATAAAGAATTTTTAGAATCTTTTACGATACAGAAGGTCAAAGAAAAACGAAAAGAATGGCAAATAATACTTATTGAAAAAACAGATAAAGTACCGGAAGAAATAAAAAGCAAAGAAGTAAGTTTAAATGGTTATTGTAAGTCGATAGAATTAATGAGTCATCCTGTGGGAGGCAAAGCTGTTTATCTTATATTTAAAAGACGAAGATGGGTAACAAAAGGAAGAAGAAAAAGCTTCACAAATAGTTATGATCTTCACTATCCAGGTATAAAAACAACGAAGGAATTAGCAGATTTTTTAAAAGAACTTGATAGACAAGAACTTGATGAATTTTTCAACACTTGGCCTATGTATAGGGATATGTGGGAAAAAGATACAACATTGGTACAAAGATTGTTTAAGTGGTTTCACTAATAAGAAAGAACAACATAAACTTCATAAATATGATACAGAAGATAGAAATATAATTGATCGTAAGACAAAAAAACCCAAAAAAGTTTTTGTTCCAATATTTAAACCATGGAATTTTGGCAAAGAGATGAGTACGGATGATAAAAATATTGGAGGTCTTGGTTATATAATTTTCAGGAATAAAGCTACAGGGGAAATAGCATTAATGATATCTAGCACAAAATTAAAAATCTTAAGAAAGATTCTTCTTCTTCTACCTGTACAAATATCATTTGGTGTTAAAAAAGTTACACGAGATATGGCGAATGGTTATCATTGTCTAATTAGAGAGATCTTTTCCTGTGCGGTTCGGAGTTGCAGATAAGTTTCACGTAATTAAACATGCTTTAGATTCACTTCAAGAATTACGAATACGATATAGACGAGAAGAGTTAACAAAGAGAAGAATTGAATATGAAAAACACAAAAAGTTAGAAAGAATTAGAAGCCAAGAATGTAAACAACAGAACATTATTTATAAAAAGAAAAAATATGAATATAAAGAACCTCTTCTTAATAATGGAGAAACAATACTTCAACTTCTCGCGAAGAGTCGTTATTTACTATATAAGTTTCCTGAGAAGTGGGATGATTATCAACAAGAAAGAGCTAAAATATTATTTAAAGAATATCCTAAACTGAAAAAAGCATATGAATTAACTTGTGAATTTAGAAACTGGATGAAAAAAAAATATTGGTAAAAGTTTTGAGGAATTAACAAGAAAATTGAATCATTGGTATAAAAGAGTAGAAGATGAAGATATTGAAGAAATAATAAACTTTAAAAGCTTGGTTGAAAGGTATTTTATTACTATATTAAATTATTTTGAGACAAGAGATACTAATGCTGATGCAGAGGGTTGAAATTCTCAAATACAAAAATTTATTCATCTGAATGGTGGAGTAAAAGACAGGGATATCTTTCATTTCAGATTAAGGAAATATTTTTCTTAATATAATTTTTCGCTCCTTTTTCAGAAATAACCACTATTATATCAAACAATAAAAAAAAGAGTTATTTCTTATATTAAACTCCTAAGGTTATGGCTAAGGTTAAGTTTTAAGGATATAAAAAGGAATTTCTTATCTTAAACTCCTAAGGTTATGGCTAAGGATTAAGGATAAATATATCTCTGATATACCCATTTTTATATAAAAAACACCATATATTTTAAAAGATTCCTTTAAAACCCGTATTGTAATAATCTCTAAGATCTTATATTATTACTTTAAATAAACGAATTAATATGATTTTCCCTAACACACCTATTTCGTCTTTAATTTTAGAAAGTATTTGTTGTACAGGGATTAAAAACGCTAAATCTATATATAATGATGTTAATACAGTATTACCAAAAAAAGTATCTTTTCAGACTATATATAACCATCTAAATAATCTAATAGATACTAATATCTTAATTAAAATAGGTGATACGTATTCTATATCTTTAATATGGTTATCTAAAATACAGAATATAACAAAAACTACACATAATATAATTAATAACATTAATCATCCTATTATTCAGTCAGTAAAGAAAACAAAAAAAACAATAAAAATAAATTTTAACAACCATATACAGTTTAATAATTTAATGACAAATTTAATATTAAAATTTATTTTACACAAGAACAAAAAAGTTACAATGAATACAGATCATCTTTTTTGTATAGACAAAAATTTTGTTAAAAAAATTGAAAACACCTCCAAAGATATAGCTATTTATTATATTATTAGAAATACTTCTGATTGGGATAAATATATTTGCTTACGTTCACCTAGAATAACTAAAAATACTATACATAAATGTATACAACCAAGAAATAAAAACAAAAATTATATAATATTTGGTAATTACATTATGGAGCTGTCTTTATCTGAATTAGATCAACATAACCATAACCGGTTTGCAGATATATTATATGAAAACCTGGATGATTATCATAATACTTATAATAAGTATGTTAATCAGTTTACGAAAGATATAAATGTTGCTATAAGATACGATCCCAAAAAAGCAAAGATCTTACACAAAAGATTTAGAGATCTTAACTAGAAGTACCCTAATAAATGTAGATGCACATAATTTATTTCCTGCCCACCTTTCTCATGTACATTAAATAGTAGTTTATACCCTGCCACTTTATTATCTTTAGCCATCTTTCGCGCTATAAATACCATCTTAGCGATAAGCGATGAATGAGTTTCGTTGAAATCATCAACCGTATTGATCACCTCTTTAGGGATTATAAGCAAATGTACCGGCGCTTTCGGGTTAATATCTTTTATAACGATTAAATCATCGTCCTCGTATCTGATATCAGCAGGGATTTCCCTATTAATAATTTTAGTAAAAATCATAATATATTAAATTAGTAATCTATCCAGCTATACCCTGCTTCTCGTAGCATTATATCAGCTCGCGCCGGCCCATCACTACCGGACGCATAATAATCCAGCCTAGGCAGTTTCTCTTTTTCAAACGACAAAAGTATAGGATCCACTATCTGCCAAGCTATATCTATCTCATCATACCTGATAAACAAAGTATTATCACCTATAAGCGCATCATTGATCAGCCTTGAATACGCGTCCAAACAATCATCACAGCTCTGAAAAAACGTTAATTGCGAAGGTTTAATATCAAAATCTGTACCACTTTTTTTTGTAAACATTTTTATGAATATCGATTCTTCCGGCTGGATCTTTATAGTAAGGATATTACTAGGTATAGGTGTACATTTACTAAAAGTTTGCAAAGCCGGTAGATCCTTAAACTGTATATTGATCACAGTAGATTTCTTACTCATCCTTTTCCCTGCACGTACAAAAAACGGTATCCCAAACCAGCGATCGTTATCTATATAAAACTTCAAAGCAGCATAAGTTTCAGTTTGAGAGTTGACACCTATCCCTTCCTCCTCCCTATACGAACGCACTTTATGACCTCTTATAACACCTGATGTATACTGAGCCCGGACTATATTTATGGTATCGTTGTTCATCGATACAGGTCTTATAAGATTAAGCACCTTAACTTTTTCGTCTTTTATAGCTTTAGCACTAAAACTTGTCGGCCTCTCCATAGCTATTAAAGACAACATTTGTAATACATGCGGTTGTATCATATCTCTCACGATCCCTGCATGATCGAAATACCCTGCACGGTTTTCAACCCCAACAGATTCAGCAGAAGTGATCTGCACATTAGATATATACCTACTATTAAAAAGAGGCTCAATAAATTTATTAACGAACCTGAATATAAGCAGGTTCTGTACTGTCTCTTTACCTAAATAATGGTCTATCCTGTATACTTCTGATTCCTTAAAATAGTTCATCAAAACAGTTTCTAGCGCTTTAGCTGTCACTAAATCTCTACCGAACGGTTTCTCTATAATCAACCTGTTTTCTATATGCGCTCTATCTTCTTTTAAGCCTGATAAACCTATATTTTCTACTACTTGCTCAAAAACAACAGGCGGGATCGCTAAATAAAAACATCTTACTGACTTTGTATTTGCACCGAAATGATTTTTCTCGTATCCATCTATAATCTTTTTCAGCTTCTTGTAATCCTGTTTATTACTATAATCTCCGCTACAATAAAAGATATTTTTCAGTACTCCCTGTATATTATCTGTCTCAGATAAATCCAACGACTCTCTAAACTCTTCTCTAAACTCTTCATCTGTTTTATGAGTTCTAGCGAACCCTAAGACCATATATTGTTTGGCTTCGTACTCCCTTTTTATCATCTTGTATATAGCAGGGAATATCTTATGTTTAGCTAAACTCCCTGAGGCACCGAAGATTACTAACACAAAATTTTTTCTTGATTTCATTTTATACTGTATTATTATACAGACCTATTATACCAAATGTAATACAAAAGAATATAATTTTTTATATGAAAATCGCGTTACTTATATCCGGCGGTGTCGATAGCTCTGTCGCTCTATATCTACTAAAAGAACAAGGCTATGATGTAGACGCGTTTTACTTAAAAATATGGCTAGAAGACGAGCTAAGCTACCTTGGCGAATGCCCATGGGAGGAAGATTTATCGTATGTAAAACAAATATGTGATAAAACCGGTACAACGTTACATATCATCCCTATGCAAAAAAATTATTGGGATAAAGTTGTTAGTTATACCATAAAAGAGATAAAAAAAGGGTATACACCTAACCCCGATATAATGTGTAACTCACATATAAAATTCGGTGTTTTTTTGGACGAGATATCTGATAAGTATCAGTATATAGCGACAGGACATTACGCTAAGAAGCTAGAGGAACATGGCAACCAGTATCTAATAAAAACCCCTGACCCGGTCAAAGACCAAACATATTTCTTAGCGTATTTAAAACAAGCCCAGCTAAGAAAAGCGATTTTCCCTATATCCAGTTACACTAAAAAAGAGATCAGAGGGTTCGCAGATATTTATGATCTACCTAACAAAACACGTAAAGACAGCCAAGGTATATGTTTCCTAGGCAAAATAAAGTTTAGGGATTTTATCTTATACCATCTAGGAGAGAAAAAAGGTGATATTATCGAGCTAGAAACAAATAAAAAGATGGGTGAACATCCCGGGTTTTGGTTTTATACTATCGGTCAAAGACACGGTCTAAAACTATCCGGTGGCCCGTTCTATGTTACCAAAAAAGACACCGAGAAAAATATTGTTTATATCTCTAAAACCTACAAACCTGAAACCAGTTCAAGTTTTTATGTCTCTGAATTTAATTGGATCCCGGAAAAACCGGTAAACCTTGATGATTTAACTGTTAAAGTAAGACACGGGCCTGAGATATATGGTTGTAAATTACAATTTACTGATAAGGATACCGGATACGTTGAGCTTGATCGCGCTGATCAAGGGATAGCACCTGGCCAGTTCGCAGTATTCTATGACCAAAACCTATGTCTAGGCGGCGGTATAATACAAAAGAACAGATGATTATATATCTAGCTAAACCAAGGGGGTTCTGTGCCGGTGTGTTACGCGCTATCAATACTGTAGAAGAATCAATTAAAAGATACGGCACCCCGATATATGTAAGACACCAGATAGTACATAACGAGTATGTAGTAAACACCTTAGAAAAAAAAGGGGTTATGTTTGTAGATGATCTAACCAATATCCCTAAAAACAGCATAGTTATATTCAGTGCTCATGGTGTTAGCCCAAAAGTGTATGAGGAGTCCAAAGCTTTTAGAGTGATAGACGCTACCTGCCCTCTTGTTAGGAAAGTTCATTTAGAGGCGAAAAAATATAGAGCTCATGAGATCATACTTATCGGGCATATCGGGCATCAAGAGGTTATCGGCACTATGGGTGAGACACCTATGCATCTGGTTGAACGGAAACAAGATATAGATCAACTGAAACTAAAAAGCAATAAAATTGTATGTTTAAGCCAAACAACATTATCAGTAGACGACACAAAAGATATAACTGATCACCTAAAAACCAGATACCCAGGTATCGTTATCAAAAACGATATATGTTACGCAACCCAAAGCAGACAAACAGCAGTAAAACATATCTCCAAAAAATGTGAGTTAGTGATTATTATTGGCTCTAAAACCAGCTCTAATTCGGTCAGGCTAGTCAATACAGCGAAAAAATACAATAAAGACTCGTATTTGATAGATAATAAAACCCAAATAAAAAAAGAATGGTTATCAAAACGGTCTATAGGTATAAGCGCAGGCGCTTCTGTCCCCGAGATTTTGGTTCAAGAAGTAATAACCCAGTTAAACCCGGATAAAGTGACAGAGATAAAATCAGTAGACGAAAATATTAGGTTCCCGTTACCCGCATTTATTTAAAAATAAAAGTTTTTTATCTATCCATCTCCCACCAGCAAAAACCGGTTTATCATCGAAATATATTTTTGCGTTAGCCCAAATAAAATTGAATATCATATCCCAATGTATATTAGAATCGTTCCCGTTAGGCGCTTCCTCATAACATTTACCTAACGCCATATGCATACTTTTACCCATTTTCTCATCAAATATTATCAAGGTGGTCGCTTCTTTTACTTTATTATTTAATCCGAACGCACACTCACCAACGTATCTAGCACCGTTATCAGTGTTTAGTATATCACTTAACTCTTTAGTATTAGCGTTAGCTTCTTCTTTAATAACTTTACCATCTTTAAAAGTTAGTTTTATCCATTCAAAATCTTTCGACATATACCGTGTAGGTACATTGAATTTTATATACCCGTTAACACTATCCTTTATAGGAGAAGTAAATATCTCACCGTCAGGCAAATTACATCGGCCTGAACAAGTTTTCCATTTCTGGTTTTTGATAGAGTACGTTAGATCAGTATCTTTACCAATGACCCTAACAGTCTTAATTTTTTGCATTACTTTTACAAACTGTTTCTGTAGTTTTTCTTCTTTACTCCAATCTTTGATACAACTATCCAAAACGAAATCCTCCCATCCCTCTAAACTTTTTTTAGCTACATGCGCGTACGCTGTATTAGGGTAGTAAAACAGACACCACCGTTTTTTATGTAATATATCTGATATAGGTTTAAGCGTTTTCTGTCTCATATTAAGTTTTTTTATATCTATCCCCGACATCTCATACGGGTTACTATCAGCCACTATCTGTACCATCGCGTCATAACTTTCAGCTATATCCTTATCAAGTTTAGTAATATACTGAAGCTGTTTTTTATTAGCCTGCTCCATAAAGATCCTTGATAGCTCCGAATGCGAGAACCTGACATCAACTTGTATCGCGCCTTTTTTTATACACCCGGTATATATCAATTTAATCAAGGGATAACTATCAAACCCGTACCCTCTTATCAAGATCTTATCACCTTTTTTTACTTGAACAGAATAATTAACGATTATATCAGATAACTTCTGTAGTTTATGTTTATCTATCATGATTATTAAAAATTAAGATATTTGTATCATTCTATCTAAACTTAACCTTGCCCGTACAGAAATATCTTCCGAAATTTGTATCTTATTTTTTTCAGGTAAACTCTTTACCAACGCCAATATATCTCTGATATTGATCTCTTTCATATACGGACATATATTACATGTACCTAAAATACGTTTTGTTGGGTACTCAGCTTGTATCCTATCAGTTATCCCACACTCAGTGACCAATATATAATCGTCAGCTTCAGAGCTTTTAATATAATCTATCATCCCGGTCGTACTACCCATAAAATCTACTAGTTTAACAACCTCAGGACTACATTCAGGATGCGCAAGTATCTTCGCATCAGGGAATTCCTCTTTTAGTTCTAATAATTTCTCTAAAGAGAAATTCTCGTGTACAATACATTTACCATCCCATGTAATTATCTCTTTTTCAGTAAAACAAGAAAAATTTTTCGCCATATACTGATCAGGCACAAAAATCACTTTTTCAGAATCGACAGATTCTATCACTTTCAAAGCGTTAGCAGAGGTACAACATATATCTGATACAGCTTTTATGTCTGATGTTGTATTAACGTAACAAACAACAGGCACCCCTGGATACTTCCGCCTTAAATTCTCGATATCTTTTACTGTAATAGAATCAGCTAACGAACAACCGGCTTCCGTTGTTACATACACATCTTTTTCTGGGTTAAGTATTTTAGCTGTTTCAGCCATAAAATATACACCACAAAAAACAATATTTCTTTCTTTCACTGTTCTAGCTTTCACACTAAGCCCATACGAATCACCGATATAGTCAGCTACCCCATACATTATATCAGGGCTCTGATACGAATGCGCTAAAATAATAATATCTTTCTCTTTTTTTAGGTTATTTATCTCTAAAGTCAAAGGCGCATAGATCTCGCAATCAGTTTTATCCCAACCTACATGTTTAAGTTTATTATACAATCTAATTACTTCTTTCTCATTTTCTTTCATACCTCATTAAATAATATATAACAATTACACTACCTAAAAACACGTAAAAAACAATCTCCTCCATAAGAAACCCTCTTTAGTATAATATATTGTTTTTCAAATATCTTAGCCGTACTCTTTAAATTCCCCCAATACATCTAACTATAATTTTAATTAAAATGCAATAAATTTTTATTATTTATATTATAATAATTTAAATAATCTTTGAAAACCAAAAAAAATATATATAAAATGTAAAACGTTATTTTTTATCAATAAAAAAAAATGAAAACACACTTGAAACCAATTATACTATCACTTATCTTTGTATCAGTATTCATATCCTCGAATATATGTTATGCAGATACATCTACTGAAAATTGTGATACCGATAATATCCCTATAGAAGTATTTATAAGAGATAAATGTAGTCATTGCCATAAAGAAAAAGATTTCTTTCTTGAGCTACAACTAAAAAGAAAAGATTTTTCTGTTAAATTCCATAATATTGGGATAAACGAGAGCAGAGATCTATGGGACAGATTAACTAACCTAGAGAATTTATCAAAAGTGACACCAATAACCCTTATAGGAGACACCGTTATTCAAGGTTTCGCATCCAAAGATACAACAGGCAAAATAATCGAGAAACTTATAGATAAAAGGAAAGGTAAAACAAACAGATCAGCAGAAGAATTTATCAAAATAGGCGGATCAAAAGAAATAATTAGATTAGAAAATGATACTTGTGACGAAGATACATGTTTAATCCCCCCGAACGACGAAAAAGAGTTTTCTATCCCGTTCCTTGGACTAATAAAAAAAAATGATTACCCGTTACCAGTACTCTCAATTATCCTAGGGTTCATAGATGGGTTTAACCCTTGCGCTATGTGGGTGCTTGTAACGTTCATAATAGTTTTAATGGAAGTAGGCTCAAGAAAAAAAATGTGGCGGATAGCAGGTATTTTTATTATAGCGGAGACAATAATGTATTACTTAATACTTAACCTATGGTTTACCGTATGGGATTTTGTCGGTCTTGATAATATTATCTCACCTATCGTTGGGTTAGTCGCTATAGGCGGCGGGATATTTTTCCTCTATGAATGGAAAACATCTGATGGCACATGTAAAGTAACAAACGCCAGCAAACGTGCTAACACAACAAAAAAGATAAAAACGCTTGTTAATGCGGAATGGAGTATCCTAACATTTTTAGGGATCTTAGGGTTAGCTTTGTCAGTAAATGTTATTGAGTTCGCTTGTTCTATCGGGATCCCACAAACTTTTACAGAAATTCTTAACCTAAATAATTTATCGATGCTATCAAAACATATGTATATGGGGATATATACTGTTTTCTATATGATAGATGATTTAATAGTTTTCGGTATCGCTATCTATAGCATGGACAAGATAGGGTTAACAACCAAATACTCAAAAATATCTAACCTTGTAGGCGGGATACTTATGCTTATACTAGGGTTAATCCTTATTATTAACCCATCTATCCTCGTTTTTAACTAATTTTTGAAAATATCTTTTATCTTAGCTGTACCATAATAAGTTATAGTCCTACCCTGTTTAACTGATATTAAAAACCCTTCCTCTTTTAAAGAATGTAAATCTTTTGTCGCAGTCATTTTCGTTACCTGATATATACTCATATGTGTTTTAAGGGTAGTCAACGATTTTTCACCTTTCTCAAAAAAATACTGTAACAACTGTATCTGTCGATCATTAAACTGATATTTCTGTTGAGAAGATACTTTTATAGGTACATTCTCCTCAGATTTTTTTTGTAGATACTTTTTAAAATTCTTTAATGCAAGCTCTATTTTAGATAAATTATAATCAATAAAATACGTTAAATCACAATCATCTTGCCTTGCATACGTATAGGCCATACTATAATCAAAAGGCGAGCTTTTTATCATCTTAGAGACAGGTAAATACATAAAAAAATCATACCCTCTCTTAACCATATACCAATAGAAAACAATCCTTGCAAGCCTCCCGTTCCCATCAGTAAACGGATGCAAATTAGCTAACCAAAAATGAAGGATTATAGCTTTTATTATAGGATGTATAAAATACTCATCATTTTTCCCGTTAGCAAAATCTATAAAGCTACTTAACTCTTTTTCAACAAACTCGATTCTTGGACATTGATAAAAGATAGTACCATCTTTTGTGGCAACAACAACTTTATCTTTATTCGACCTTAGAACACCTTGTTCTGTCGCTGGCAATAACTCGTTAGTTATAACAGAATGTAACTGAAATATCATATCTATATCCAGGTTAGATTCATAATATATCTCTTCTATCTCTCTCATAGCGCGATAACTATTCAAAATCATTTTCTCACTTTCGTTCCTCGGTTTACGACCACTACGTAAAAGCTCTTTAGCTACTTTCCGTGTTGTACTAGCCCCTTCTAGTTGTGATGAAGCTATAGACTCCTCCATAATCCCTCTTATTAAAAGTTTTTGGCGTATCCTTGGATCAATATCTTTAAACTCAAAAAAATTATTTTTATGATCATTATCTATTTTATACAAAAATTCCTGGAACCTAGGTAAATTGATCCATGAATAATACTTGCCATCCTCGTCTTTGACAGGAGTGTATATCTTTTTTATATCACGTACTTGCTTGATCATAAACCAAAATCTCTTATTAGATATATCTTTATCTAAGTTTAGCGTCCTTATCTTATCAAAACACATATAAACAGGATTCTCTGTTTTATATATATAATCTTTTTGTTTATCTAGAAACAAATTCGATAACTTTAATTGATCTTTCTCTTCTTTTGGGAATTCAATTTTAAAATCCATAATAGGTATAATTATACTTTAACTATACTTATAGTATACCTACTTGTTTTTATAAGTCAAAAAAATAAAAACACATATTAATTTATATACCCCCATATTTAAGAAGCTTAGATTAAACATATACTAAAAAACCTTAGAAACTAAAAACGGGACAGTATAAAAAACTAAGATTGTTGAAACAGCTTAAGTATAAGCTTTCAATATAGATTCTCTCCTTCAAATAATTATTTGTTTTATTATTTAGCATATATTTTTCATTTAACCTCTTTATTTAAAAGGATAAAGCGATTATATAGTATACCGATATATATATTATAATATTTTATCAATATGTCATCCTTAATATCTTTACAAAAAAATTTTAATCGTTATAATGATATGAAAATTAAATTACAAATTGAAAGTTAATGAAATCAAATATAAAAAAATAACTTCATTTAATATTAATTTTCTAAGACTTAGATTGATCATTACAAAACAAAAATAAAAATTTATAAAGAGGGGCCCTTGTTCTTATAAAAAGTTATATAGAGGTTTTGAACCTAAATCCCGGGGTAGCTAAAATATAGCCATAGAGCTTTTGAACCTAAAATCCGGGATAGCTAAAATAAATAGCCATAGAAGTTTTGAACCTAAATTCCGGAGTAGCTAAAATATAGCCATAGAGCTTTTGAACCTAAAATCCGGGGTAGCTAAAATAAATAGCCATAGAGCTTTTGAACCTAAAATCTGCGATCTTTAACACCATCGACTAAAACAAATATATATGAGAATTTTAAAAAAGTTCATATAAATATTTGCTTTATGATATAGCAGTTAACAACCAACCTCCTTAACTGCTTACAATAACTTGTTCTTAAGCTCCCTTGTCTTAGTATTTTTTATGCTTCAAGACGAGATCAGGGCACTCATGTGGTAATGAGCATAAATAATAATACCGAAATAAAGCAGAGAAACTAGAATAGATTGGTTTACTGTTCATTCGATTCTTTCAGATATAATGTTTGTAGATATAAAACGTATATATCTAAAAGATTGTCAAAACAAAAATAAAAACCCAAAAGATTATTCATTGGGTTTTTTTTTATATCTTGAAAGATAGCTATCACCGCAATAATTTAGTATAAATAACTCAAAAACATATAAACAAGCTAAAAATGGAACTTGATATATTGGGTAAAAAGTTATTATATAGATATATCAGCAATAAAATAAAAATTATCTTAAGATGAGATACAACACTTCTATATTCATATTCCGTAGAGATTTAAGGTTACATGATAACACCGGGCTAATAGAATCTTTACGGTTATCAAAAAAAGTAATACCTATATTCATTTTTACACCTACCCAAATACTAAACAACGAATATAAAAGTAATAAATCTATTAATTTTATGATAGAATCCCTTAAAGACTTAGAAGAAGAGATCACTACAGGTAAAATATATTTTTTTTATGGTGATAATATCGATGTATTAAAGAGTATAACTAAAAAAATTAAGATTGATGCTATTTTTGTTAATAGAGATTACACACCGTTTAGTATAAAACGTGACAAAGAAATATCTAGGGTTTTTAGTGATATCGATTTCAATAGTTATAACGATCTTCTTCTAACAGAACCAGAAGATATTTTAAGTAATCAAGGCACTCCTTATACAAAATTCAGTTTCTTTTATAATAAAGCTTCAAAATCAAAGATAAAAAGTATCACGCTAAATAAATACAAAAATTATTATGATGAAACAAAAAAGATTGGGGCTTTTGATACAAATTTAGAAACCATATCAGAATTATTAAAACACAAAAAAAATAAATATTTTTTAGGCGGTAGAGCTGAAGGCATAAAAAAGCTTAAAACCATAAAAAATTTATCTAGTTACAACGAACACAAAAATATCCCTTCTCTAAACCACACTTCTAAGCTTTCTCCGTATATAAAATACGGTAACATATCTATAAGGGAAATCCTTTTTGAAGCGCTTAAATATCTCAAACCTGATACACAGTTTATTAAAGAACTTTTTTGGCGTGATTTTTTTACGCATCTCTCTTTCCATTTTCCCCAAATTTTTGCTCCGGATAAAAAAAATATTATTTGGAATAAAAATAAAACTTTTTTTGATAAATGGTGTACCGGAGAAACAGGGTTCCCTATAGTAGATGCCGGGATAAGAGAGCTGAACACTACCGGATATATTAATAACAGGATCCGTATGATAGTATCCTCTTTTTTAGTAAAAGATTTACATATTAATTGGAGATGTGGGGAAAAATATTTCGCTCAAAAACTAATAGATTATGACCCATCAGTAAATAATGGTAACTGGCAATGGGTAGCATCTACAGGATACGACTCTGTACCGTATTTCCGTATTTTTAATCCTTGGACACAACAAATGCGGTTTGATAAAGATTGTAAATACATAAAAACATGGATACCTGAAATAAAAAATATCAAACCTGAATTAATACATAAACCTCAAAATTTATATACCCCACAAATAGTTAACCATAAAGAAGAAAGAGAAATATGTATAGAGTTATACAAACCCTCAAAAAAGTGATTTTCCGTATGTATCTATATGGTTTTTAAGATTTTTATTAGTAATATTTGAGTATATCACAAAATCAAAATAATACGGTAAAACTGTTTTCTCATCTATATCATATAATATTTTAGGTATTATTTCGAAACTAATATCACCTTTTAAAGCTATATCTATATCAGAACCCGGTTTATATGTACCCAAAACTCTTGATCCATACATAACAGCAGCTTTTATTTGTCTATACTTTTTTAATATATTTACTATAGATTCAATATCTTTTTCTTTCAACCCAAATTTCATATTTTTGATTTAAAAGCTAAATATAATTTATCAAATAAAGGTAAATACAAATTTTTTATCTGATTTACAATATCTAAACATTGGGTTTCATCGTATATATGTGTTGTCAAATTACGAGAGAGTAAAGCTTTTATCCATATATCAGCTGAATCTATTATACCAATTTGAAATGATTGTTTTAAAACCTCTTTCGGTGAATTGAGTAAAAACCCCTGTTCTTCCAGATAATCTTTAAGCATTTTCCAAGATAATTCAAAAGTCATTTCATAAAACTTTATAAGACCACCTCTTTCTATCTCAGATAATTCATCTTTTTTACATGTTTTTTTTAGAAAATTATACGATTTCTCGTAATTTTCAAATCTTTGTTTCCATCGAATATTTTTATTATTCATATAATATTATTAGATAGTTAGTATTTAAATTACTGATCCATCAGTATAAAATTCCAAAGAAATTATTGAACAAATGAGGAAACATTATAAAAAAAGTCTTGTTTTTTATTATATTTTCAGCTAATTCTTAGTTGATTACCAAGATGGTAATATCATAAGCTGATAAATTACTAAATAATTCTTGAGAAGATTTACAAATATGATAAAATCAAGACCGGTATACTATACGCCGCCTTGGCTCAGTGGTAGAGCACTCCCATGGTAAGGGTGTACCCCTCGAGCTAAAGCACACAAATATGAAACTGTAAACACAAATCAAGCATTTAGCAGTAGTCCAGAGGTACATCCACCTGAAAAGCGCTCCTTGAAACAACATTATGCCGCCTTAGCTCAGTGGTAGAGCACTCCCATGGTGAGACTCAAAAGTCTCTTGCCCCTTAGTCCGGAAACGGGCTATTGAATTCCGAATAACGGGTAAAGACCCAAACACGGGTTCAGACCGTGGCGTCAATCTTTGAAACGCCCGAACGACTGACAAGGAAGACTACGTTCTTTATGAATATGTCTAAGATACAGTCTAGCCCTCTGCTATAGTGTTTAAATAAAACAGAGGTGTAAGAGAAGGGAGGGGTCTCGAGTTCAAATCTCGAAGGCGGCTCCAGGAAAATTTAGAAGTCATTCAAAGCGATATATTTATTTCTTAATCGCTTATTTTATGGATTACTTAAAACTGGAAGATTTTTTTAATCGCTATTTACAACACTGTGAAGTAATCCGTAACTACTGTAAAACAACCATTTATAATTACAGAGTTACTTTTAATTTGTTCTTGAGGGAAACCAGAGTAACAATGTTGGGGGAATTAAATAGAGATATGTTGGAGCAATGGTTTTTTAATGGAAGACTAAAAAGAAAGTGGAGTTCTGTGACTTTCCGACATTATTACAAACACATTAACACCTTCCTGAAATGGTTAATCAAGGAAGGAAAACTGGAAGTTAACTATTTGTCCGAAGTAGAGAAACCCAGATTGGAGAACCGTCTTCCCCGTACATTAAGCAAGGATGAATCCCAACTGGTTCTGGACGCCTCTTTCCATTCGAAGTATAGATACAGCTTTGAAAAGTACCGAAACAGGGCTGTAATCGCCACCATGCTTTTCGGCGGACTCAGAAGGTATGAAGTAGTAAACCTAAAACTCAATGAGATTTCCCTGGAGAATAAAACCATATTCGTAAATCAGGGAAAAGGAAAGAAAGACCGGATAGTTCCAATTAACGGCAGACTCCATTCAATTTACAGGGAATACTTAAAAGAAAGGAATCGTATTAATCCCCATTCCATTTACTTTTTTCTAAGTTTGGGAAAAGCAACGGGTTTTGGGCACAAGGGAATAAATAAACTCATGAAAAAGCTTCGTGACATTACCAAACTTAATTTTTCGGCTCATACACTCAGGCATTCATTTGCAACCTTAATGCTGGAAGGAGGATGCGATATATATACATTGTCAAAGATCATGGGACATTCAAAGATAACAACTACAACAATTTATTTATCCTGTTCTAAAGGACAAATGACTAAGTCGATTGAAATGCATGTACTGAATTAAGACGTTTTTCCATAATTAATGCAGCTGGTTTGGTTCGGGCACAACAGCTATTAACATACCCTAAAGTTGTACTGGCTCTGGTGTGACCAAAATAATCACCAATATGTCTCATGTCCGTGGTTTCTTCGTACAAACTTGTAGCAACATATCTTCTGAATCCGTATGCGGTAATCCTGAATCCAAGCTCATTTGAAAGTTTTCTAAATAAAGCACTCATTCCTTTTAAGGTCCAGCCCGTTCTTTTGGAGGAGGAAACAAATAACATCTCCTCATCGGGCCGTGATTTGTTTCTTTTAATCATATAAGTTTCGTAAGAATCACGTAAAGAGGAGGGTAATTCATAATACCTTGGCTTACCTTTTTGTTTTGCTCCGTTTATTCTTATTTTGTAACTGTCTTTAAGTGGCTCGATGTCGCCAACTTTCATCGCTGTAATTTCGCATGACCTTGCGCCTGTAAAACGAAGCAGGTCTATAAAAAAGACATTCCTTGCCCGTTCAAGCCGTGTTTGTCTTCTGTCATGAACCTGTTTCACAATGGCTTGGATATGTTGCTCACTTAAAGTAAGCTGCTCGTTATTTTCTTCTTTACAACACGCCACTTTATTAATTTTATTCTCCTGAATATATTCCTGCTTGGCAAGCCAGCGAAAGTAAGTATTCAGGTTTTTTATATAGGAATTATATGTAGAACTTCTCAGATTTCTTTTTTCCTTAATACTGAATAACGTATCTTCAAGTATCTTAGGGGAATTACACTTTTCAATAGTAACAATATTACAGACTCGTATTATGAATAATAGAGCATCAAGAACATTCCTGACAGTTACCTCGCTTCTTCCGGTCCGTAGATATTTGTGAACGAATTCTTTCCAGTATTTCCATATTACTGTCTCGTTACGGGGAACAGTCGGGTTTTGAATCCGTTCAACCAGTCGGTATTTTGAGGGGATTGAATACTTCATATAACAATATCAGGAAAAAACAGTTGTCCATATTAATAAGACAAACCTGGGACGCATAAAAAATATTTTGTCCGGATAAATCTGACTACTGGTTTTTTATTACCCGTCAGATATTCCAAATGTAATAACGTATTTATTGTAATTTAAAAAAATGGCTTATGCAAGCCAATAATTAAATATTTAAAAAATAAACACCCCTTTGTTTTGTGAAAGGAAAAAAGAGGAAACTTTTTCAAGTACTTTTATAACTTTTATTTGTATATTTAATAATTAAACAGAGATTTACGCAACAAAAAATAAGACGAACATCCTTTTATAATGTAAAGATTAAATTATTTTTTTATACCAAAACAACTTACAAATTTATTAGTTCTAATAATCTACTTTATCTGTTTCTTAAAAAGTAATTAGAGGGGCCTACAGCTCTTTAAAAATTAAAAGCAGAGGACCAAGTTTAAAATTAAATACGTTAAAACTCAATAAGGAAAGTTTTATATTTTTTATAACTTTTATTTAAAAGACTAACTACATTTTAAATTTACCAAAGCATCTTTCAATACCATTGTAGCTTTGCAGTCATCTTCGTTATACAAAAGAATTCTTTCCAACATTTTCGGATCATTTTTTTCTATGTACTCATTAAACCACTGTATAGAAAGGGCTCCAGATGGCGTTTCATCTCTCCATTTAAACCCTAGGTAAGTAGCTAGTGATTTAAGGGAATAACTACTCACGGGCCAATCGGTATGCTTTTGTACAATTTGATACAGATCAATTACATTTTTGTTATCAAAAAAAGTATCGAGTTCTGCTTCGGATATTACATCGGGATATAGTTTTTGTAATTTTTTGTAGGTAGTCTTTTCGTGATGAGAATAGTAATAAACTGCATAATCATCTTGTGGTAATGAATGAATATAATTCCAAAACCGTTTCCAAGTTTCTTTTTCTGATCCAGTAGTTAATTCTTTAGCAGTAAAATCTAAAAATCGTTCATTTGATTTTGTTCTTTCATATACACCATGTAAATAAACAAACTCCTGCGTAGGATCATCTTCAATATCAAAAAAAAGTTCATAAGAAACTTGAGGGAAATCAATTGGTTCATAAAGTACAGGTTGGTGGGTTTCCTGGAATATTCTGGCCCGATTAATAAACTTGGTTAGTAATTTTTCTCCTACTCTTGGTAAAAATTTTTTATCCTTTTTCTTCTTCTCAAGAATTTCCTTAATATCCAAATCAAGTAGTTCACTTGTCTTTTCAATCATTAAATCATCATTCATTGTATCTCTGACACTTCGGCCCAAATAAAATAGTCTACTTAAATCATCATTAGTTTCACACCATTTCTTACAACTTGAATACCAGCAGCATAGACCACAAATACCCGCTATAGCCGGCTTATTTTTATACTGATCTTTCATTAAAAAGCCAACATGCTCTTTAATTTGTTCATAAAATTCCCACCAGGTGGTTTTATTTCTGCTCCCCATTGAGGAAAGTAAATCATAACTTACCTTATCCCCATGAGCATCAATAATTAGTCCTTTAGAATGAGTTGCAAATCCTAGTTTTTTTAATAATTCGTTATAAAGACAAAGTTGTACCGCATAATGTTTTTTGGGTTTCCCTTCTTCTCCTTTCTCTTCATCAGCACCTTCGAATCCCATACCTGATTTAATATCTATCGGAATATATTCTCCATCAGGAAGTAATTTTAAAAGATCCGGAATACCCAATAAATTTTTACTTTTTAAAACACCTTGATAGATTAAAGGAGTCTTTTTTTCCATGGCTTCAACAGTCTTTTGGAAACGTTCATCAAGAGATCCCTCGCTTAAATCTGTAAATTTCCCAAGGTTAGAAATAATATTTTCTTCATGGTTTACCCCTTTTGACCAAAGTAATTCTACAAAAGGGTTCGTTTCTTTTATTTTTTCGTCCTGAGGCCCGTAAATATCCCGCCATACTTTATGCGGGCATTGAAGGTAATCGTAAAGCTTTGAAGCGGTTATATACATAGAAATTAGTTATTTAGCCCAATCATCAGCTAGTAATTCAGCTTGATGTAATATGTTTTCGGTGGCTAGTAATTGCTTATCAGGAGGATAACCGAATTTACGCAGCGTGCGTTTTACAATAGACCTAAGTTTCGCCTGTACGCTTTCTTTAATCGTCCAATCAATAGTAGTATTTTCTTTTACTCTTTTAACCAAAATACGAGCTAACTCTCTAAGAGTATCGTCTCCCAACACCTCTTTGGCGCTTCCGTTATCAAGTAGAGCATCATAAAAAGCTACTTCGTCTTCTGTTAATCCCAACCCTTTACCTCGTTCATCAGATTTTCTAATTTCTTTCGCCATTTCAATTAACTCTTCAATTACTTGTGAAGCAGTTATTAGGTTATTTTGATATTTCTTAATGGCGTTTTCCAGCATTTCAGACAGTTTCTTACTTTGAATAAAGTTCTTTTTAACTCTTGATTTAATCTCATCTCCTAGTAATTTTTTTAAAAGCTCCATAGCTAAACTTTTATGCTGCATTCCTTTAACCTCCTGTAAAAAATCATCGGAAAGAATTGAAATATCGGGTTTCTTAATCCCAGCCGCATCAAAAATATCCACTACGCCTTCCGCTACTACGGCTTTATCTACAATCTGTCTGATAGCCGTTTCTATCTCAGCATCACTTTTTCCTTTTCCGTTTGGTTCAAATTTAGTCAGCCTGGCTTTTACTACCTGAAAAAATCCAACTGCTTCCTTAATCTCCATAGCCTTAGGATCAGGAACCGATAAAGCAAAAGCTTTGGAAAGTAAGCTCGTTTGTCTTTGGTATCGATTTTTACCGTCTTCCAAAGATAAAATATGCTCCTGCGTTTCCAGAATAATAGTCATTTTCTCCTTAGTATCAGCGGAGAAGTATTTATTATAATCAAACCCGTTAAACATTTGATCCACTATTTCAAATTTTTCCAGCATCGTAGCCACTGCTTCCGCTTGATCAAGCGTTGGCGCACCTCTTCCCCCGTTTTCCGTATAAGTGGCGAGAGCGTGTTTTAAATCGGAAGCGATACCAATATAATCTACAATTAAACCACCGCTAATATCTCTAAATACCCGATTAACCCGTGCAATAGCCTGCATAAGATTATGCCTCCGCATGGGCTTATCAATATACATGGTTTTTAAACATGGCGCATCGAATCCCGTTAACCACATATCTCGTACTATTACCATCTTCAAGGGATCATGAGGGTCTTTTAACCGATCCCCCAATAACTTACGTTCCTGCTTGGTAGTATTATGAATCTGCCAAGTAGCCGGATCGCTGGAGCTGGAAGTCATAATTACTTTAATCATTCCTTTTCTTTTATCTTCATCATGCCAATGTGGACGTAAAGCGATTATTTCTTCGTAAAGCTCAACCGCAATTCTACGACTCATGGAGACAAACATGGCTTTACCCTCAAACACCTCCTGTCTTTTTTCAAAATGATCTACCACGTCTTGAGCAACGGTTTTTAATCGATCTTTATGTCCCACAATAGCCTCCAGTTGCGTCCATTTGGCTTTAGCTTTCTCTTTGGCGGTAGATTCTTCTCCCTCGGTAATCATTTCCACTTCCGCATCTAGTTTTTCTTTTTCTTCTGGCTTGAGGTGAACTTTGGCTAAGCGTGACTCATAATAAATATGAACGGTAGCCCCGTCTAATACGGCTTGTTAAATATCGTATATATCAATGTAATTACCAAATACTGCTAAAGTGGAGGCATCTTCTTTCTCAATCGGGGTTCCAGTGAAGCCAATGAAAGAGGCATGAGGTAAAGCATCACGTAAGTATTTAGCAAACCCGTATGAAGTATAAGCTTCTCCGTTTTTGATATTGGTTTTGGCTTTAAATCCGTACTGGCTGCGATGTGCTTCATCCGCAATCACAATAATATTTTTTCGTTCCGATAATAAATCAAATTCAGGCTCCCCATTCTCTGGTGAGAATTTTTGAATAGTAGTAAAAATAATTCCTCCTCCCGCTGTTTTAAGGAGTTTCTTTAAATCTGAACGGTTCTCCGCCTGAACAGGAGTCTGTCTAAGAAGCTGTTTGCAGTTGCCAAAGGTTTCAAACAACTGATCATCAAGATCATTACGATCCGTAATCACTACGACGGTTGGATTATCAAGTTCAAGTACTACTTTACCCGTATAAAAAACCATAGATAAAGACTTACCGCTGCCCTGGGTATGCCAGACTACTCCCGCTTTGCGGTTTCCATTTTCAGCGCTGGCTTTGATACTTGATTGAAGAGCTGTATTAACAGCATGATATTGGTGGTAAGCAGCAATCTTTTTTACGGTCTCCACCCGAATTAATCCAGACTCTTCTTCTTTTCTGGTTTTTTCAAAAACAACAAACTGTTTGATCAGATCAAGCAGAATATCGGGCCGTAGCATCCCTTTGATCATGGTTTCTATCTGCGGCACGGTCTTTTTATCTTCTCTTACCCCATCCACTGTTTTCCAAGCCAAAAAACGAGGCAAGCCAGCGGTTAATGATCCTGTTTTGGCATCGAAGCCATCAGAGGCGATTAAAATTTCGTTATAAAAGAAAAGATTGGAAATAGCGTCTTTGTAGTTTTGAAGCTGAGTAAATGCTTTTTTTACAGTAGCATTCTCATCTGCGGGGTTTTTTAGTTCGATCACTACCAAAGGTAGGCCATTGATCAACAGCACCACGTCAGGGCGTTTATTTACGTTATCCTGAATAACTGTGTATTGATTGGTAACAATCAAGTCGTTATTCTTCGGATTCTTAAAATCTACCAGCCAGACTTTATCTCCACGACTATGGCCGTCTTTCATGTATTCCACATCAACTCCATCGGTTAGCATCTTATGAAAGGCTTCATTGTTTTGAACCAGTTGTTGACTCGGAAGGTTGCGGACCTGTTTTAAAGCATCATCTCTGGCATCAGCGGGAATGTTACGATTAAGGTTTTGCACGGCCTCTCTTAATCGGTCGTGCAAAATGACTTCCGTGAGGTCGGGTCGTTCTTTTTCTTGCTCCTCAGGGGGGAAATAGGTGTAGCCTTGGGAGACGAGGAGGTCTATGACGAGTTTTTCGATGTCGGATTCGTAGATGTGGGTCATGATTGAGTATTTTTTATAGATTGAATTTGTTCCGTGTTTTTCTTTATATCCTCTCTAAGTTCCTTAAATTCATTATCAAAAATCCCCTCAATCTCAACTTGTCTTTCATTAAAATCTTTTTCATATCTTTGATAAATCAATTCGTCTGTACACTTTTTTTCATTACCAGATTTTGCCAATAAAAGACCTGTTACAAAAATAGCGATTATAAACATTGAAATAATCCATGGGAAATTTTTAATCTCAAAAATAAAATCATTTCTCCATCCTCTACCAATATAGTCTAGTAAAAGAATAAACATCAGAAGTGAGGCAAGAAATATTAAACTAAAACCAGCAACATTCCAAAAATCACAAATAGTTTTTAATATTTGGATCTCAACAGAAACAAAGGTGACTATCGAGGCAAAAATACCAAATACTGTAAAAAGGCTGGCCTTATCAACGGCAATTTCTTTTTTAATTTCTTCTTTTACTGTGTCAGATATTGCATTTTGCAGTTCAGGAGAAAGAGAATAATCACCACCTTGTCCTGAAACTTGATAGTTTGGCTGTTCCTCATTTAGATTTACAGCTTGATCTTCACTTTCGTCATTATTTGTTACGGGATCAGACATATTATATTTCTATATTAGGAAGTAATGCTTTAAGTGCAAAATAATAAATTTTCCCGCTATTGTTTCCTACAACAGCCACCATCGGTATTGTAGGCCCCCCAACAACAAATGCCCCTGTTAATTCTTTCTGAATCGGTTGATTTATAAATCCATCAATAAGGCTTGTTGGCTCAAGAATTCCATGAGAAGAAACTTTTTCATTCAAAGCTTTTAAGATTTCCTCCTTATAATCTGAAAATTTTATTGTTGCCATAGCTTTTAAATTATATAAAGTAAAATTATTTACGTTATCCTCCCTTTATTATTACTGAAAGCAAAATATTGCGAAAGATTTAGGAGAATGGGGATGCTCTAACTTGCTTTATTTTTATTATTTTAGTCATAAAAATTATTCATTTAATCTTCTGATAATTCAATTAATTCTGACTTCATTGGATTTTCATTTTCTGTTTCATCAGATGGAGCATTTTCAGAAACAGAAGACTCCATAGGGGTATCATCCCCATCAAATATTTTATTAAACATAGGTAGGTTAAAATTAAGAAATAATATAAGAAGAACTATTCCTAAAAATAAAACAGAACATTTAATCCTATTTGAATTATCTGTTAATTCTGTTTTTTGATCTTCGATGTTATCTTTAAGAATTCTATGATAAAAATGTAGAAATTCGCACTTGCGGTTATTCCAATCTTCTTTAAAGTTGCCATCAGTTATAACACCATCTTTCATTTTTTTAGAACAAATGGTTCTGAGTAAGTTCACAAAGACTAAAATTATCAAGACCAAACATACTCCTCGTAAAAACAAAGGTAATTTTTCAAAATAATAAACACCATTTATAATTACCAAAAAAAAGAAACCTAATAGGATACCTGCTTTATTTCTCTCATTTTCAATACTTTTTCTTATTGAATTTAGTGTCATTTCATCTGCTTCTACAGATTTTTGTAAAACAAAAAGATTATCATCTGTTTCCTTCGTTGAATTTTTAATTTTATTAGTCATTTTTAAATAGAATTTATAAGTTTTTTACCTTCACCTTTCCCAGCATTAGTTGTGGGAGTAACGTATCTCGAAAAGCGGTGAGGGTATTAATTTGAAAACCATTGCTTTTTCTTTTATTAAAAAGAGATTGTGCAAGTATATTAAACTTTTCAATAGTATCTTTTGATGGTATAACGGTTTTAATCGAATGAACAGAGTGTCTATTTAATCCTGGGACAGCAGAATCAGAACCTAACTTATTAAAATCGTATTTTTTTAAAGTAAAATAATGAAAATAGAGACTATTAACACCTAATTTATCCTCAACATAAAAAGTAGTATCAATCGGATAAAAATTTTCATCGCACCAGATTACTGACCCCATTGTTCCCTTTCTCCCCACAATAATTCCGTGACCTTTTACTAAATATTCATTATGAAACCCTACAATGCCACTTGATCCATATACAGGAAAGCCTATTCCTGTTCTTTCTTCAGTTTTTAATCCTTTTCCATAAGATAACCACAAAATTTCTTCTAATTTTCCAATCCTCCATCCCTCAGGTATCTCCCCCAACTCCGAATCAACCATCTTCCCCGTAGCCCCAGGAAAGTTAAAATTTACAAACCACTCCTTAAAAATCGTCTGCGCTATATCCTCCAAGGTTTTATTCTCTTCCCGTAGCAGTTCTATTTTGTCATCCAGCGAAGAAAGAACTGCGGCAATGGCTTTTTGTTCGGGGAGAGGGGGAAGAAGAATAGATAAGTTTTCTAATCCACCTTTTGTTAGTGCATTTCGGGTTCCCCCTGAATTAGCAAGAGTAAGAAGATGTTTTTTATATGTTGGATTTAATAAAAAATATTTTAGATAGATAAATGAAAGCAATTTTGGATTAGTTCGTAAAATAGCTACATGTTGATTTACTCGTGCTGGCAAAATTTTGTCAGGGACAATACAAACTCTTGCAACAGAATCACCAGTAATATTTATCAATACATCATTTTTTTTGACTTCAACATTAGCCAATGCTTTTGCTTGTTTATCATCAATATAAGCAAGCCCTTTTTTTGAAAAATCAAAATCAAGAATATTCTGACTTCTTATTAGTGATATTCCAGCTTTTTTATAAGACTTATCTCCTCCCTTAGGAGTTGCTCCACTTCCTATTTTTAAACATAGTTCTCCCAATCTCTTCTCTGTCCAACTATGCTTTATATCAGTTATTTGCATCATTATTTCTTCTTTTTAGGTTTTTGACTTAACGCACTCCCCGCTGCGGTTTTAGATTTTTTTGCTGTTGACTTATTTTTCAGGGTCTTGCTGGCAGCACTCGCTGCTTTCTTGCTGGTTATTTTCTTCGGCGCTTTTCGTTGAGAAAGTGCACTACCAGCCGCACTTTTTGAAGTTTTAGATGTTCTGCCATCTTTTAAAGTTTTACTAGCAGCACTTGCAGCTTTTTTGCTAGTAACCTTCTTTGCATTTGATTTAGTCATAATATATAAAAGTTAAAAAATTTTTTAGTTAAGCAATTGATTTATCCTCCTCACACACTCCTCATCCTCCCCAGTCTCCACACACCTAGCTACTACTCCTTTACATTTCTCACACTTCCCCCGTAAAACCACATCATACAAATCATTTACATAGATTTCATAATCAATAATCGTAGTCACCCCGCAATCCCCGCAGAAACAGTTAGGGATAATCTTTTCCATAAAGATATTAAACTCATCTCCTAAGATAGTTTTTATTTGGTCTTCTGTGATTTGCGTTTCTTTTTCCATGTCTTTAAAAGATTATTTCTTATTCTTAGATTTTAAATTCTTTTTAGTAGCCACCTTTGGTAAAAAATTCTCTGTACTTACCACCTTTTTCCCTGTTTTTTCCTCCAAATCCAATCGGGCTTTTTTGGCGACCCCTCCTCCCTTTTTACTTGCCTTCTTATTTTGTTTCATTCCTTCCGCCTCCATATTCTCAGCAATTTGTCTTGTTGATAATTCAGCCAAAGCAGTAAAAATCAACTCCGCCTCACTCATGTGATCCCGCAAGTTCTGTTTATCAAGATTTTTAAGTTTTTTATGATTTTTTACAGAGAAATCAGACCATTCCCGATGAATAATGTTTGTTAAAATCGCAAACTCCTGCCCTTCTTTAATCCCATGATCACTCCAATAATCCGTAAGCTTGTTTCTGGTCTCCTGCCCCATCATTCTTTGTTGTATCCATTTATCGCTTCTTCCATGCTCTTTCCAATTCTCCCTGGCCCTATTCAGGGATTTTTCAGGGTCAGCAATCTCTTGCAGGCGCTCATTTCCTACTTTGGCTAACCAAAGCTTGATGGGTTCTGCTTTTTTGGAAGGAACTGACTGGATAATACGGAATAGAGTTTCCACTGTTGCGACATCTGTCTTGTAAAACTTCCCATCAGCAGCTTCTAATTTCAGTTTGTCACATTTTGTGACAGACTCATTTCCTTCCTTTTTTAAGCGACTTTTTAGAGTAGTCCAATAACTCTGGGCTTTCTTAAAATCTTTTTGATCGGTTAGGACTGCTACAATATCAATCACCGAAAAATACCAGGTTTCGGAGTCTTCGTCATACTGACGGCGAATATTAAAATTTTCAAAAATTACTAGATTCTTTTGAGACATATTAATATTAATTAAAATTTATAAATTAAACCCCACATTTTTAAGCTGTTTCTTAATCTCCTCATCTAATTCCTTTTCCTTCTTTATCTGTTCCCCCAGTTTGTTCGTTAATTCCTTCATTTTCTTTTCAAAAGGTATACCATCATCCTCTTCATCAGGTATTCCTACATATCTACCAGGCGTTAATACACAATTATGTTTTTGAACCTCCTCCAAATTAGCTGATTTACAAAAACCTTTTATATCTTCATATTTCCCCCCTGTTTTTCTCCATTCATGATAGGTATTTACTACTTTAGATATATCCTCATCCGTAAACTCTCGATGCGTGCGATCAGCCATAAATCCTAATTCACTAGCATCTATAAATAAAATCTCTTCTGTTCTTTTACGGTCTCCATTACCGGCCCGTTTACGGGAGATAAACCATAAACAGGCGGGGATCCCTGTGTTATAGAATAATTGCTTGGGTAAAGAAACAATACAGTCCAGGAGATCAGCTTCAATAATATTTTTTCTGATGTCACCTTCTCCCGAAGTATGGGAGGACAGAGAACCGTTGGCCAGCACCAACCCCATGATTCCTCGAGGAGAGAGATGATAAATCATATGCTGCATCCAGGCAAAGTTAGCATTACCCGGGGGTGGAAGCCCATATTGCCAGCGAGGATCATTTTGAAGTAGTTGTTGCCCCCATTCTTTTTGGTTAAAGGGAGGGTTCGCAATAATATAATCTGCTTTTAAATCCTGATGAGCATCATGTAAAAATGATCCTTCGGTGTTCCATTTAACCATTGAACCGTCAATCCCTCTAATCGCTAAATTCATTCTACATAAACGATACGTAGTTTGATTGCTCTCCTGCCCGTAAATAGAAATATCGTCAATCTGCCCCTGATGTTCTTCAATAAATTTTTCACTCATTACAAACATTCCGCCCGATCCGCAGCAAGGATCATATACACGACCTTTATAAGGCTCAATCATTCCGACCAATAGTTTTACAATAGATTTTGGAGTGTAGAATTGCCCGCCCTTCTTTCCTTCGGCGTTAGCAAACTCACCTAAAAAATATTCATATACCCTCCCTAGAATATCTTTACTTTTAGCAGCTTCATCCCCCAACGCAACATCCCCAATAAGGTCAATCAATCCTCCCAGGGCAGTTTTATCGAGGTTAGGTCGAGCGTACACTTTGGAAAGGATTCCTTTTAACGAACTATTTTCTTTTTCTATCGCTTCCATAGCTTCATCCAGGTCTTTTCCAATAGTAGGAAGCTTGGAGCGGGAATGCAGGTAAGCCCAGCGGGCTTTAGGCGGGACCCAAAAAACATTTTCTCCTTTGTATTCGTCAGGATCTTCGGGATCGGCCCCTTCATACGCTCCTTTTCCTTCTTCTAGCTTAGAATGTAATTCTTCAAACGAGTCCGAAATATATTTTAGGAAAATAAGACCTAATACAATATGTTTATATTCGGCAGCATCAATATTTTTACGCAACTTGTCGGCTGCTTTAAATAAATTTGCTTCAAATTTTTCAAATGATATTTGTTTTTTATTAGACATGTTTTAAATATTAATTAATTCATCCAGGCTTACCTCAAGCCCTTGAGCAATTTTAGTAATAGTTTGAAGAGATGGGTTAGTAATAGCATTAGACTCGATCTTAGCGAGAGTGGTATATGGAATATCTGCTTTTTTAGCTAAAGCGTCTTGAGTTAATTTTTTTTTGTTCCTCCACAGCTTTATTTTGATTCCGATTGTTTTCTTATCCATAATATTTCTATAATGAAATGGTAGTATTTTATGACATGTTAATAATAGCAAATCGTTAGGTATTTGCAATAAAGAACAATGATTTTCTCCCGATTATTTTTGAGTATTTAAGTAAAATTTTATAAATCCAATTCATTACACGCTTTCTCAATTTCTTCATTGGTAATACCGAGATACCTTTGAGTAACTTTCATACTCGAATGATTTAACTTGTGTTGTATTAACTCAAGAGGAATTCCTTTCTTTCTAGCCTGATACCCCCAAGTTTTTCTTAGTGTGTGCCCACCATAATTCCCATTTAAGCTTGCTGCCTTGGTCCAATTGTTTATCATCTGCCAGGCCTGTTTCCGTCCAATATTTTTACTTCCTAAGGGTGTAACTTTTTGGTGGAAAAAAATATAATTGTCCTTCTCTTTTAAAATTGATGGATATAGCTCTTTATAGTGAGCAAGTGTATCTTTTACCTTTGGAGTAATGGTAATCCTAGTTGTTTTACCTGTTTTTTCTTCTTTTAACTCAAAATGTTCTTTAATCTCCATATTATTAAACAAATGGAGTACTTTAATTCTTAATAAATCACTTAGTCTTAATGCTGAATTTATTCCCAACTCGAAAAGTAAAAGATCACGAATTTTATTTTCTCCTCGTAGGAGGTTCTTTATAAGAGAAATTTTTTTTATATCTCTGATTGGATCAACGAATTTCATAGTAGACTTATTATGAATATATTATAGTTAAGTCTAACTATAATGGACTCTATAGATAATTGTCAAGATAAATATTAAGTTAATTACAATTAATACCGGATTTTATGGACAGAATTATAGTTCTGTCCATAAAAATATTATTAGTTTCAAGTCATACGAATACGTCTGTTTTGATTTTCGCTGATACAGTTATACACAACAGCAGCCAAAGCATCCGCTACATCTTTTGTAAAACCCGCAGGATGATCAACTTTCCCTCCTTTCTTTAATTCCAAATGTTTTAATTCCCGTTCCAGAATTTCATGCTTGTATATATCTATTCGCTTCATATTTATAACTTCTTTTAATGTAAGGTACGCATCCAGATTTTTATCAACCGAAAGATACTCCGCTCTAATTCCTCGTGTACGTAATATCTGCATAAAGTCCGTACTTTGGAATCCGTCCAGAGTTACAAGATTCACTTGGAAACCAAAGTCCTGTAGATCGTAAATAAATTGTCTTATCTTACTAAAATCAATCTCGTGGCCACCTCCTCTATCTATTCTTTTTACAAGTTCAATATAAACTTTAGAGTACTTCTCACCTGTTATCGGATCAATAATACTTCCATTGAACCTTCCCATTGCTAGTCCGGCATAGTCGCCTTTTCCGTTTTTGTTTAAAGCAAGATCAACATGAATATAATATGGAATACCAGGCGGATCAGGGAATGAGTATCTTCCTTGTCCTTGTTCGGGATTCTCCCGCTTTGAATTAGCCATATTATCAATTACTTTGGCCAGGGGAAAGAATCCCTCAAGCGTAAAACTTGGAATCGCTGCATAATCTCTCTTCGCTTTTTCAGGATTTGCCTTAAAATCATGTACAAACTCTTTCGGTATTTCCCAATACTTTGCTTTGGTATAATCTTCTTCTTCCTCTTCAATACGATTACATTTACTAAAATCTACCTTTTCTTTATCTATGAATACTGAATGCTCAACATCAAAGTACTTCCGATCTTCGTCGGGAATATTTTTATACTTATCTTGAGTCTTCCACGTTGCTACCCGTTTTCCGTAAATATGAGTATTAACTAATTCACCATTTTCATCTAACCCCTTACTCTCTTCAAGCTTTCTCATAATAAAATCCTCTTCGTACTTCGGGGAAGAAATCATCATTATCATTCCATCAGAACCAAACCTTGATACAATACGTCTTTGAAGGGCTGAATAAATATCTTCCGCTACACACCTGTTATCATTATCAAGGTAAAAGGCCGCTTCATCCAGGATGGCAAAGTAAACATTCAATCCTATTGGAGTAGTTTCCTTACTATTTCCACATAATAGAAGTATTTTTTCTTTTTCAAACTGTATTTCCGTTTTTAAAGTTCGGGGTTGAAAACTTTTAAAAAAAGGACTATTAGTTAATAGATTGGTAATACCCTTAAAAACAACGTTTTTGGCCTGTGTGGCGTTTATTCCCATGTTTATTACAGCAATATCTTTATCAGGAGCCAGTTTGAATTGGGTATGTGGATTTTCCATACACAATAGTTTGTGGGTGGCGTAGGCAGCCAGGATTTGGGACAAAAAACTTTTCCCGCTTCCGATGCCTCCCACTATGACACCTTCCGAGTAACTTTCATTTGCTGTTATTACTTTCGCAATACGGAGTATTTCTGGAAATATACTGTTTCCGATGGAATTACCTAAATAATACTTTTGTGTAACAAAGGTTTCGATACTGACCGGTGGAATCTTCCACTTTCTTTCGTCCGGATACAAATGTTTTCCGTATTCACCTCGAATCCACTGATAAACATATTTATAATCTGTTTCGTTAAAACATTGTGTACGTATATACATTTGTAACATGTGTGCCATTTCCTCATTACCATCAAGTAAGTCCAGAAATCCGCAAACTTTGTTTTCGTAATAATTTTTATTACTAATTTTCATGATCCGGTTGTTTCTGGAAGTAATTTTTAATAGCTTCCTGCTTCCGGACCGACATTTTTTGCCACTCCAGGGCGCTAGGAGTTTCATAATAATTAGTATTGGATTGGGAGAGGTTTACAAACTGAAATTGAAGATTCGGATTGATTGCACCACGAATCTTGGCTATTTGTTCGTTACAATTATTTATTGTGTGGAGGAGGCTGTTTAAAGTCGAAGGTTTAATGCTGATAATCTTTTCCACCATATTGCCTGTATCTTCATCCATAGCCACTGTTTTGTAATGCTTATCCGTAATCAGTTTCCATGCAGTATTACGAACCTTCTCGGCATCCTTAATGGACCGGATTCTTTGAATGTTCACATTGGTAAAATCGATTTCCTTAATTAATAACTCCTCATATTCGGAGATTAACTTCTTGATCGCATCCTGATGTGAGGTTCCCTTTATTTTGAACTGTTGGTGCAGGTGCCTGTTGATTTCGGAATAGTTATGTGAAGATACTAGCAGATCGTAACAAAGCTTCCCCGCTTCGATTCTTTGATCAGGAGTTAAATCCCGTAATGATTTTTTTGGGTCATTTGGAGGAATTATTTTCTTTTTTTGTGGCATATTAAACGGTTCAGTAATTTTAAAATAGTGAATATTTGTTTATCATAAAACGTATTTGGTATTTCAAGTATTTTTATTTTTAATTTCTTTAATATCTCCAGATGTTCTCTAATTTTAAATACAAAAAATTAACTCTTTATTTAAAATATTATAAATAGTTATTTAAATATTGAAAACCTATTTTTGTTTATAATAAGCCAAAAAGTTATAAAAGTGCTTGCTTATTAATAAGATTTTATATGAGAATAAGCAGTTTTTATAAAATATAAATTTTTTATCCAAGTTAACTATCAGAAAATTTTAGTTTTGTTCTCAGATGTGCTATATCTGAGTATTTTAAATACCCATCGTAAGCCAAGCGTCCCGCAACGATTCCTATATCTATTCCAAGATAGTAAGCAAATGAACTCAAGGCATCATCTGAAAAGTCTCCAGATTCTTTAAACCTAGTTTCTTCTTTTGGAGGAATAAGGGTTTTTGAAGCAAAAAAGTTTGCATCTGCTTCCTGTTGTCTACTTTCTGTATCGGTTTCAGCTGGCAGGGTATACTCCAGAAAATCATTATTATCTTCTTCATTTTTTAAGTTAAAATCGTTCTTCCCAATTTTTTTACTATGTAATAAAACATGACCAAGTTCATGGAAAAAAGTAAACCAGAAGGTATCACTATAATTAAGCCGCAAGTTTAATTGAATAAGAGGATTATCGCCTAGCCATCTGGTTGCCCCATTAATATATGTTTTTTTAAAGTAGGGAGTAAAAACTAAGGCAATTCCACATTCTTTACATATTGTTTTAAGTTTATCTTCAAAGTCTTCTGGTGAACGAGTCATACATTTTATTTTGGAAATATTGTTTTTAATTTTTTGCTTGTTGTATGCAGGAAGATTCATTTTTAAGGCTTCTTTTTCTCCTACTCTTAACCATCCCTCCAACGCCCCTTTGTCAATTTTTGGATTCTTTACAGATCGGAATACGGCTTCTTTTACTTTTGAAACATAAGTCAGGGAACTGACACCAAAAAAATTAAGAAGATTTAGTACCTTATCTTGAGGGTTATTTGTTTTCTGGATCGCTTTAATTTTGACCAGTTCTTCATAACAGTCTTTATATTTGTTCAAAAAGATATCCTCCTCTTTTTGGAGTTGTTCCACATAATTCTTGTTTGCTAGTTCCGAACGAAACTCTCTTTCAAGCCTGTTCCATTCTTTTGCAGAATATTCTTCATCATTAAATATTACTTCCAACTTGATAGCAGTATCAGGTGTAATTGAGGCGGTTCCATTAATAATATGACTTACGTATTTCTCGGTTAATCCAATTCGTTGTGCTAGTTCTTTCTGGTTCATCTTTTTTTTCTCCAGAGCCTCCAGAAGCTTCTGACCAGGAATAATTGTTTTTGATATATTTTTCATGAAGATTAGTAAGATATGTAATATTGACTAAAATTAAACGTATTTTGTAACATATATCATATCTCTACCTGCTTATACTATCACATTACCTAAAAATATTCAAATTTTAGTTACTAATACAGTAATTATTACTATGTAAATTTTAATTAACCTATTACTACCATTATTTTTGATTTTTTTAAAAAAATAATGTAGGGTGTAAGTATTAATAATTTATTCCTTAATGTTTCTAGTATGCTCAAAATTCCCAAATAAGAAAGAACCGAAAATAAAAGCGCAAACAAATACCTCCGGTTCTTCCTGTGTAAGTTTTAATTTACAAAATCATTGTAGCAGGTCTTGGTATTGTTTTCAAAAAACATATTTTTATTATTTTAATATTAATACTATGGACTGCTATATTATAAATTATGATTTACGTAATGCTCGTGATTACGACAAGTTATACGATGCGATTAAGTCATATGGTACATATGCTCATATTCTCGAGTCAACGTGGGCTATTGTTACCAGCAAAAAAGCGAGTGAAGTAAGAAATTACTTGGAAAAATATATTGACAAAGATGATGGAATTTTTGTAATAAAATCTGGAACCGAAGCAGCCTGGCGAAAGGTTATTTGTAGAGATAAGTGGTTGAAAGATCATCTGTAGAAATTCTAAGGGGTAAGGGAAACTTTACCCCTTTTTTAATTCTTCTCCCCTCAATCTTCCACTTAAAACTCCTAACCTATAACTTACTCCTTCACTCATCAAACGCCAATTTACACCTTTTAAAGAACTTGTAATTACTTCTTTTAATTGCTTCCTACTTTCGTATTCACCACGATCCGAACTATCCTGGACAGTGAACTCCACAATAACCTCTTTTCTTATCTCAGGTTGAGCCATGGATAATTTTACATATTTGGAGTCTTCCAGTTTTTTATGAAGTAACTCCTCAAGTTGGAACATAGTGAGCATTATTAACGATGGTTCGGGTTTTTGATTATCACTATTTTTTATTTCCTCCATAATGGCCGTCATTCGTTCCATTTGACGCTTATTTTCGATATACCTATCTCCATTAGCCTTCGATAAACAAAACCGGTCCAGATCAATATTAAACGATTTCTTTTCTTTTTCTGAATAATAGTCTTCGTTACCAGACTTCCTAAGCTCAATACTATCTTTATTTTTGTATCCGCAATACTCACAGGTTTTGGTTGTTATGAGCTTATCTTCCGAGTTTTTATGATTTACCTGTAACTTTCTGGAACAATCAGGACATTTCCAAGGAATAATATCTATTACTGTACCATCATCAAAAATTCTTTTGCCTATATGACACCTTTCGCATCTAAACAAAAACTCTACTCTTTCCGGTTTATTATCCAATCTGACTTCAAGAGATTTGTTGCCAACTTCCATCTCTGTTTCGCAGAATTTACAGATTATATTTGTCGGAATGGGAGTATTGGCGATTTTTTCATCTCGCAATCGGTCTTCCTCCATCCATTTATAAATGGTTGTAGCTCTACTAACAAATCGTTCTCCTGTTTTAAAATATAATACCAAATCCAGAAACTTTAATTTTTGTTTCCTAGATATATTACTGGCTGACTTTAAGTCCCCCAAAAAAATCTTCTCAGTAAGACGACACTGTTCAACAGTATAACGATCATACAATGATTCATAGTAATTTTCTGGTTTTAAATGAATATAATCAGACATAATGTAAAACATTAAATAATAAATTTTACTTATTATAAATTATTTATTGATTGATTCTTCGAAGATGATTATTTATTATACTTCCGTATTTGCTTTGGATGTTCTTCTCAAATTATTCTGGATCACCAAAGATTTTCTACCAAAATACAGCTAACACAAGCGGCAAAAACTAAAAACAACCCACCTCATATTCATGGTAAGGGAGGGGTCTCGGGTTCAAATCCCGAAGGCGGCTCCAGAAGTTTTAAAAATCATCCAAGCGATATATTTATTCTTTAATCGCTTTTTTATGGATGGAACAAATCTTGAGAACTGTTATAACCGCTATTTGCAATACCGTGCGGTTATTAAAAACTTCTCGCCTACTACTATTACCAACTACAAAACAACGCTCAAAGTCTTTCTCAGGGACACCAAAATACAAAGTCTGGATGAGATTAATCGGGATGTGCTTGAACAGTGGTTTTTTCATGGACGCCTTAAAAGGAAATGGAGTTCGGCTACTTTCAAACACTATTTTAAGCACATTAACTGTTTTCTAAAGTGGCTTATTAAAGAAGGAAAGTTGGAAGTTAATTATTTGGACTCTATTGAGAAGCCACGACTCGAAACACGTTTGCCCCGAACATTGACCGGAGCAGAATCAAAGCTTGTCCTTGATGCTTCTTTTCATATGAGATACAGGTATAAACTTGAAAAATATCGAAATAGGGCGGTAGTGGCTACTATGCTGTTTGCCGGACTTAGGCGGTATGAGGTGGTGAATCTCAAGCGGAATGATGTTTCTATTGAGAATAAAATGATTTTTGTGAATCAGGGGAAAGGGAAGAAGGACAGAATGGTGTCGATTAATGCCAGGCTTCTGCAAATCTATAAGGAATATTTGAAAGAACGAGATCGTGTAGACAAAGATTCTATTCACTTCTTTTTGAGTATCGGGAAAAAAGAAGCCTTCGGGTTTAAAGGGATTAAAAAACTTATGCATAGGCTAAGGGAAGTGACAAAGCTTAACTTTTCGGCCCATACGCTAAGGCATTCTTTTGCGACGCTAATGCTTGAGGGGGGATGTGATATTTATACTCTTTCGAAGATTATGGGGCATAGCAAAATTACGACTACAACGATTTATTTATCGTGTTCGAAGGGGCAGATGAGTAAGTCGGTGGAGATGCATGTGTTGAATTGATGCTTTATAATACAAATGCTATTTATCTAATCTGTCAGAATGGAACAAAAGAAATCACATTTCCAAGAATTGAATGAGGCACTGCTTATAAAATCTCAAATATCTGATATTGAGGATAAAAAGCATTATGTGCTTGGTATGATGTCTCATGAAACTAAATTTCAAAGTAAATGTTCAAGGTATTGTAATGATGTTCAAAATTTTCTCGATCAAATGAAGATGTGCATTTTTATGTTAAAAAATCTTAATACTGTATCAAAGGCTGCTTCGGAAAAAGGATGGGATGAATCTCATTTCGTACCTTTTTATCAAGGAGTATTCACTAATCAGCTTTATAGTATCAAAGAAAAAATACTGCAACTACTAAATTTGTTAACTGATAGTAAGCCGAAAGAAGGTAAACATGAACAGAAAATTAAAATTAAAAAACTAAGGCAACGACAAGAAATAATAAATATGGATATTGATTCATTATTGGCTGTTTGGGATATAGATGACTCAAAGTCAACAAGTGGAATAAAGGTAGCACTTAGAAAGAGAGTTCATCATCAACATTATATTGATCCCTTTCAGCTTAATAAGGAACTACTTAATTTAAAATTTGCGAAAACAATGCTTGCAGATCAGTCTAGACCTTATTTATCAGAATTTGGAGTAGAAAAAATTACAAAGATGGAACAAGAGAATAAAAGTAAGCTTGTTGAGGATACAGTTATAAAAATGAAAAACACCTTGGCAGAGGTACATAAAAGTTTAGATAGTTTAAGTGAAAAAATTATTAAGCATTTTAACTATTCATACGCTCCAAATACAATGACTGAAATTTTAAACAAAATGGAGCAATTTGAAAAATCAATAGAAATCATAAATGAATCTTCTTATGAAAAGATTCTTCCCAAATTTAAATTTTTGTTACAAGAATACATAGATAATATTAAAAAGCATTATCAAGATGATCTAGAATCAATATATATTTATGGTAGTACCTCTAGAGGAGAATATAATTTTGCGTATTCTGATTTTAATTTATGTTTTGTTTTTAAAGATACTTCTCCTTTGATTCAGGAAAAACTTTCAGAAAAAGCATTTTTCTTGAATTTAGTTACATTAGGTAAATCTGAATTTATTGCTAGTACCCCTGAAATGCGAAAGTTACGTTTTATTCTTCATTCAGATGGGGTATTAATCGAAGGCTCTGATTTAATAGGTAAGGAAGAATTTCCAAAGGCGGGGTTAGAACTTGCATATCTTCTGAATTTTGATGTAATGGATAATATTAAGGACTTCGAGAAATGGCTTAAAGAAAACCCTGAACCTTCAAAAGAAGAGATGGGTAAATTTGCAAAACTTTACGCTAAACGATATATAGATTTTATTTTTGGGGTAGCAATGAGTAATGAGCCTTATTATACAAGTAGCCGTTTAAAGAGATTAGAGTGGATAAAAACTGCCTTTGAAAACACAGGACAAATGCCAGATATGATGTTAGCAATACTTCATTCTAAGGCAATTATTGAATATGAAAATTTAGTAGAAATAATCGAAATATTTAAAGAACAGGCTCAAAAAAATATCACAAAGATGAAAAAAGTAATTGATAACCTAAGCACAAAATGATTCAGCCATCATCTTCCCACACTCATCTGTTCGCGCACAGCATTGTTCAACATACCGTAACGTAGTAGTAGCTCTTGTATGCCCAACATAGTCTCCCAGTTTTCGCATATCTTTTGTTCGGGAATACAACGTTGATAAAACATAGCGTCTGAATCCATATGCAATAATCCTGAATCCTAGTTCTTTGGAGAGCTTTTTAAAAAGTTGTGTCATTCCCTTCTGTGTCCATCCTGTATTTTTTGAAGACGAAATAAAAAGATGGTTTTCCTTAGGGCGTAGGTTATTTCTATAATTAATGTATTGCTCGTATGAGTCTCGAATAAACGAATGCATCGAAATATAGCGCGGTTTCCCCTTTTGTTTTGCTCCATTAATCTTTATTTTATAAGTATTTTTGTATGGAACAATATCAGTTGTTTGTAGAGCCTCAATTTCACAAGGACGTGCGCCAGTAAACCGTAGGAGGTCAATGAAGAATATATTTCGTTTTCGCTCCAAACGACTTTGTCGCCAATCATGAACCCGTTGGACAATTTCTTTTACCTGTTCGTGGCTGAGTGTGTATTGTTCGTTTTCTATTTCTTTGCATTTAGAAACTTTTTTAAGATTATTCTCTTGAATATATTCTTGTTTCTCGAGCCAAATGAAATATGTTTTTAGATTTTTGAGATATGAATTAAATGTTGAGTCTGTTGAACCTCTGGATTCTTTTGTTTCAAACAGAGCATCTTCTAGTAGTTTGGCATTATTACATTTCTGAATGGTCAAAATATTACAATTCCGAACGACGAAAAGTAGAGCGTCTTTAGCGTTACTTACGGTTACTTTACTTCGACCAGTACGAAGGTATTTATATACAAACTCTCCCCAATACTCCCAAAGAGCCGTCTCCGTTTCAATTATACGAGCTCGGTATCGAATTTCTTCATTACGTGGAAGGAATTGAGAAAGCTTTTCAATAACTTCTTTCTGTTTGTTTTGATATAACATTGAAGCATAAATTAGCTAATGAATTTATGCTTTGCAGTGTGTAAAATGTGGGCTTTGTAGACGGTATTTACAGACTACATCCAATAAAAAATATTTGCAAATATTTTTTCATTTGTCTATACAAAGCAACTTATACATACGGTTTATAATAGGGGGCAAAATGTTAGCATTTGTTAGCATTTTTACATGAGCTTGCTCTACCGCTGAGATAAGGCGGTGGGGGGGAAAGTAAGGTTTTGTTAAGGTGTTAAATTTTAATGATAAAGGGGGACAAATGTTAGGTTTTGTTAGGGTTTTTTATTGCTCATAAAAAGATAATAAAAAGTGAGGTTATGTGAGGTACCTACTTTCCTCCAAAAAATTCACCAATTAATTCATTATATCTAAAAAAATCTGTTACAAGATCAATCGATAAATCAATGGGGATCGAACCATCTAGTCTAAACAACTTGATTTTATTTAAAACCATGGATTCGTCATTAATATTTTTCGGTTTCCACTCATAAGCAAATCGTTTTTTATGCTCATTTGGCGTATAAACTTTAACAGCAGAATCTAAATGAATAAAACATTCTATAGATTTATCCCAAATAAGGTGTGCGTACTTTTGTAAAAAATAATTATCACTATAACGTCGTTTTTGATGTGGAACAATTTCTTCAATTTGTATTTCCTTTAATCCTTCTTTAGTATTTGATATTTGAAGCTCAATTCTATCAATGTCCCATGGATAACTATTATCTTCTAATCTCTTGTATAGTGTTATCCCCGTAAACTCTGGATCATTAAGTTTTGTTTGTGAAAATTTTGGCCCTCGCCAATAGTCAGCTTCAAAATAATGTTTTAAATTTTCAGGTGTTGATAATCTTAGCGGATCAATAGCAATTTTTAATTTAATATTTCCTATTTTTGATATTTGTTTAAGCAATAATGTTGTTTCTGTGAAATTTGAAGTAAAAAATCTTCTTAAAAAAGGATGATAACAGACGAGATGCTCATTATTTACAATAATTCCATGATGTTCCAATTCGAAAGAGTCATCAACATCAATGAGCTTGTATTTGTCAGGTTTTAAATCGGGGATAGATTTTAATACCTTACTTTCATGGATATCTAACATTACATAGTCATCAATATTTGGAAATATTTCACTTACATCTCTAATAACAATTTGCATAGTTAATTTATCAATATCTCTTTCCTGACCAAAACAAACCATTATAACTCTTTCATCGATTTTCGAAATAATTTTTAGTAATTCTTCAACTGAGAATTGCTTGATAGCTGAAATAACTTTATTTAAAGATGATCCTATTGGAGATTTTGGATGTGTAAATCTCTGCAAATTGATTGGAAAATCGTTAATATCAGCAATAAAAGTAGATATTTCTTGTATTTTTTTAATTAGAGCTAACTTTTTCTTTGGTTCATCCTTAAACAGATTTTCTATTAATAACATTTTAAATATTTAAGGGATAGTATTAATACACTATTCTTCTTGCTATTCTATGTAAAATTTTCGCTATCTTAAGAGATTGGTTTTTTACATCCCTACCTCAAAAAAAGTCACTTTTTTATGAATAGCCTCAAGCTCTTCAACAGTTTTATTCAGCTTTGGAGCAAGAATTTCATACACTTCTTTCTCTTCCACAAACTCCCCCAGCTCAACTTCATCATTCATTTTGTAATACAGATCACGAATCTGCTTCGCAATTTCCCGCTCCTCCTCTGTAGGAGCATCTTTTACTTCTTCTCCTACATACTTTTTAAAATCGTAGGTAATTTGATAATTTGATTTTTGATCGGCATCTTCCCACTTCCCATTTGGGGCCCATTCAGCCTTGGCGCGGGTATAACCCCATGCCCGACTTCTGTTTCATGCATGTAGAAGAAAACAGCGGTCGCATTGGAGCCTTTTGATTCATAGTCTTTGGTAATTTTTACTGTTACTGCTTTTATCTGGTCTTCAGTGACCGGATTTTGGTTCATAACAACGTGAATAGCATAACGTTTAGCAGATGCAAAAGATATGTCTTCAGTTTCAATAATTTTGTATTCCGGTAGTGGAACAACTTGTTGTTTTTCTTCCTGAGTTACTGATTTGCTTTCCGGTGTTTAATTACTTCCTTCATCTTTTTTGGCATTTCCGAAAGCGCCTATAATTATAAAGATGAGGATAATTGTGATGATCCAGTGGCGGCGAAACCAGTTATGTTTTTTGGAGTCTGACATGGGGGGAAAAATAAAATAATAAAAAATGGGACAACCGTCTGGCAGCCCACATCAGTAATCCTTACGGACACTTTCCTGTGGCAGACAGGTTGCCCCATTCTGCACCACAAGAATAAAAGTGTGTCCGTCATTTGATCGTTGATGTGGGCTGCAAGGTTATTTTACTGTATATCAAAAAAAGATCAAAGATTATTACAACCCTTTAAAAAAATTTGTTAAATTAATCCAAGTTTTTTAAATCCAACAAAGCTTTTTCAATTTTTTCCTGTAATTTTTTATTTTGCTGTTCAGTTGTTTCAGTATCATAACTCGCTTTTGGATAATCTATCATTTGCAGATGAGCAACATTAAAAGGTCTTTCATGTCCTTCTTCTTTAAGTAAAACAATTTTTTTACTTAAAGCTATTAGTTGTCCAAGTTCTACAAATTTATTTTTACCAGAGTCTGATATATCAACAATAAAATATTTATATACCTTGATCATTTTTTGAATATTTTGATAAATATCTTCTCCTGGATTTGTTAATTCTGAGACACGAATCGCTTCTAATTCAACATTTTTAGCTGCTTGAACAAATATATTCTTAAATAAATAATCTCTCTCTTTTGAGAAATCTAAAAATACTCCCACTTTATTACTTGCAGATATCGATTCCTCAACACTCTTTAAATAAATCTCCGCTTCTGGATTATAAAACTTTACTTCACTTAGTAATTTTTTAATAACTTGCGCAAAATTAGTCTTACTTTGTATTTCACGTAGGAGGGAAACTAGCCATGTTGATATTGAATTGTTTGTACTTTGATGATAGATGATTCTATCCCGTTCTATACCTGCTTTTGTAAAGAAAGTTATAATTTCTTTTTCAGTAAATTCATGCAAACAAGAGGGATGTCTGCCAGTAATATATAATATAATTTTTTTTAATTCGCTTAGGTTCATACTACTTAGTTTATATATCTTGGTATTATAGCAAGTTATTTTTTAATAATCTAGTAATATAATTGTTTTTGAGGCTATCTTTAACAAAAAGGAGAGGCTGTTGTTGTTCAAGGTAAAAATACGGGGAAGATGATGAATGTGATATTGAGGGAGTGTGTAGTGAAATAATGGAAGAGTAAAATTAGAAAATCTATTTACTCAAACAGATCTAGTAACTCCTGAACTAGAAAATGTGCTGAGGTGGAAGGATTTTTCTGAATCTGGTCTTTTTTATAAAGTTTTTTTGCATTTTTAATTGCTTCTTCTTGAAATGGTAATAACATATTAAATATTCCTTTCATATTTTTCTCATATTTATTTAATTTTTTGTCTTTAAAGAAATTTTTTAGTTTCTTAGAATATTGAGTTCTTGAAACAGACGAATTTATAAGAGCAAAATGGCACAGAAACCAAAATTCAAAGCATTCATTACTCCAAGCTATTTTAATATCATGCTGTTTTGCTAATTTGATAGCTTCCTGAAATGCTTCTTGGTTTTCTTTCCAATAATTATCTATATCAAATACACACCACATTTGATCTTCATCTTCTTTAACAAATTTCCCTTCTGATTCGAGTTTTTGTTTATATTCAATCGCTGCTTTTATTAAATCCCAAGGAGCTTTGCGTAAAAAATTGCTTTTTTTAGGAATGATAATTCGTCCAGGTATTTTGAGGTAATTTTTGAAATCTTGAAAATAATAAGGCTCTGCCAATTCACCATTACATAATATAAAAATTCGGTATTTTTTATTTGTTTTTACCATTCGTTTTCAAATGATGTTATATATGGCAAAGCTCCGTAGCGCCCTTCAAAATAGCGCTTGCTATAACTCATATCTTTTCTTTCGCTCAAATCACTTAGAGAATAAAGTTTTGAAGCACCAAATCTATCTTTTTCAACAAAAAATATTTGGTCACGTCTTAATATTTCATTATCCAACAAGCTTACATCATGAGTTGTAAATATTAACTGGGCGTTTTTCGGATTCTTCTTCTTGGAATTAAATGTTTTAAGAAGTAATCTGCAAAGCAATGGATGTAGACTAGAATCTAATTCATCAATTATGAGAGTTTTTCCTTCTTTAAGTGCATGAGTAGATAATCCAGCAAATCCAAGCATTTGCTTTGTCCCACCAGATTCTTGTGTCATAAAGTTAAATGGCACTTTGCCCACTTTATGTCCTTTTTCATCATATTTGGTATGCACTGTCGACACTTTTCTATGCACAAATTTTTTACTATTAGTAGTTGCTAAATCTATCCATTGTTGCGGTATTTGAGAGGGAAACAGGTTTGTAAATTCATCTTTACCTACTTCTTTTTGTTCAAATAAGAATTCTTCAATATTAAAATCTGCTTCTTGAATAAATTTTAAAACATCATTGGGGTATTCTTTATAATATCTAAAACCAATGTCTAATATAAGATCTCGATTCTCTGCAGGATATACATTTATTTTTTTTATTTCTTCAACCACTTCGCTAGATATCTTTTTGTTATTTGTTGCTAATAGACTTAAAAATAACACCTTTGGCCCTGTATTTTTTTCAAGCGTGGAGGTGGCCTCTTTGAAGTGAATTTTGTTAGATTTTATTTCACTTGTATTCCTTTCAAAAAGGATTTTCTTTTGTGGATACTGGTACAACCATTCTTTAAGAATTTTTTTCCGAGACACTTCAAAGCCATATACAAATTTTTTCTCTTTTGTTACTATCTCGATTTCAAAAAAGGACGGTGCTTTTTCAGTTTTCGTATTTAATAAAAAAGGAACAGTTATTATGGGAGCGTCTAAATTGTTTAAAGCATTTGCATAACAGGTGACTATAAAGTTATGGAAGAATACAAAGGCTTTGGTAAAATTCGACTTTCCAGAAGCATTTGCTCCATAAACAACAGTATTTTTTAGAAGTTCTTCATCCTGTAGTTTAAAATAAGATTCTTTATGTGAGTCATCGTTGTTTTGTCTTTCAAGAGAAAAGGTTGTTTCGTCTTTAAATGAAAGAAAATTTTTGCATTTGAATGTTTTGAGCATAGTGGTTGAAGTTAAGAGCTTCAATTAAATTATACACAAATAATTCTAAAATTACAATAGTTTTTGTGATTTTTTTACAAAAAAGGTTGTAATTTTTCAATATTTATGTAATATAGAGATATTGGTATTTTATAATATATTACTCGTATGCTAAAAATTCCCTTTTAGAAAAGCCCCAAACATAAAAGAAACTATGCTAGGGGCTTCCTGAGAAAACATATTAGCATTTGTATAGTATCAGGTTCCGTGTAGTTTTCAAAACAGAAATCAGAAATAAAAAGATTTTATATTTTAAGATGCCTAAATTATGATTAATATAAAACATTACCAATTTGATGGCCCTTATACCTCAACAAATGATTTAATGGACAGACCAGGGGGTTATGCCATACTGGATAACCAAGGAGCAAGCACTTATGTTGTTGATATTGGGTAATCATCAGAAGTAAAAACCCGAGTTGAGAATCACGATAGGGAAGACTGTTGGAAGAGAAATGCCCGTGGAAGATTATGCGTAGCGGCATTGTATACATCAAACCGTATGCAAATTGAAGAGGAACTACGATCTTATTATAACCCTGTTTGTGGTGTTAGATAGAAGTAAGGGGAAGAAGGGGGGGATTATGTCCCCTCTTTTTCTTTGCCTCGCAACCTACCACTTAGTACTCACAACCTATAACTTACTCCCTCACTCATCAAACACCAATTTGTCCCTTTTAGAATCTCAATAATCACTTTTTTCAACTGCTTTTTACTATCATATTCAATTCGTGCTGAACTCTCCTGAACTGTAAACTCAATAATAACATCCTTCCCCATTTCAGGCGGAGAAAATGTAATTTGTACATATTTCTTTTTATTCAGTTCTTTTCTTAACATTTCCTCTATTTGGAATACAGTAAAAGTCTTTATTTTTCGTTTTTCTTTTTTTTCGTCAACATCTTTCTTCATCATTTCAGATATTCGCTCCAATCTTCGTTGGAATTCCACATATTTTTGTCCTTCTTTCTGAGAGATGCAAAATCGGTCTTGATTTATCCTGAATTGTTTTTTCTCCTCCTTTGTACTACCTTTTTCTTTCTGTGTTGCTCCCAAGTCAATGGTTTTAATATTTGTGTAACCACATTTACACGTATTTTTGGTTGTGATTTTGTCCCCCATGCGTTTGTGAGCTGATTCCATCTTTCTTGAACACTTCGAACATTTTCACGGTATAATATCTATCACTTCCCCATTGTCATAAATTCTTTTTGCTACTTTGCATTCCTTACATCTATAAAGGAAACCAATCCTTTCCGGCTTATTATCAATCCTTACATCTAAAGATTTATCGAACATTTCCATTGGTTGATCACAAAACTTACAGGTAATACCTCTAGGTTCAGTTGCTTTTTTAAATTTTTCATCTCTATTTCGGTCTACTGCTATCCATTTGTTTATTGTTTGGGGCTTTTTGGCATAAACATCTCCTGTCTTAAAATAAAGCATCAAATTTAAAATCCATTTTTGTTGATCTTTTGAGAGTTTTTTAGTTTGTTTATCCGAGTCTTCGAAAAAATATTTCTCAGTAAATCTACAACTTTCGACAGTCATGCGATCATAACGGTCATTGTAGTAAGAGTAATCTTTTAGATATTTGTAATATGTCATTTTTTAGGAGGATTATCTTTTGTGTAAGTCCAACTAGATATAAGTTTAAGTAATCCTTGTAAAATTTGAAGCATTACAATTATTGCTTCATTTTCGGATTCTTTAGGCATATCCATTTTTTCTGAAATAGAAGACTCAATTTTTAGTTTATGTCCTGTTTTATCCTTGATTTTCATAGCACTAATTATGTGTTTATCGCTAAAATGAATAAACTTGCTTGTTTCATTATATACATCTTTAATCCAATCAAAGCCGTTTTACTCAGTTAGTTTTTTTACGAGATAAGAATCTGTCATACGAATTTTTTCTTTATCTTTTATGTTATTTGTCTGCTTTCCTGCCATTTTTTTAGTTACAAATTTGTTTGGATCTTCTACAAGCCAGACAGCATAAAATTGTAATAATGTATCTAAATGTAAACGTATTAATGGTGCCGCACTAAGAAAGTTTTTTGCTTCAATTAGTTGACAAAAGCCACTAATTAACAAAACTGCTCTCTTTATACAAGCAAGTGCATAGATGTCTGTAAGATACATTTTTTTATCAGCTGCATTTATCATTCTTTGGGTTTCTTTGTAAAAATATTTTTTAGCTTCTTTTAATTCTTTCATGAGGTTTAAAGGCTGTTTTTTGGTCATAATCTATAGTTAGTGTTTTTAATTTTTATTATTGAATAATCTCATAAGTCAATATATCTGTACCTTTCATAACCTTAATATCCTGTTTAAGACGAGAATTTTTAATTGTGCCGTTTTCACCTTTAGACAATACTATATATCCATTCTTGATTTTTTCACAGATTACATACATGTGAAACCCTATTCCATTAGAGATGGAAACAGCAACATATTTATTCTTGTTAAGTTCATCATCAATTTTTTTAAATAAATCATTCATTGGAAAATTTTCATCACGTGATTGAGTAAACTCATGTTTGAATCTGATTCCCTCTTTCTCAAAATTATGAAAATATGCAAAGCTTCCCATTTTGTTGTTTTCCCACTGTGTTTGTAATTCATAAAAATCATGTGGCACCTTTTTTAATAATTTCAGAATCATCTCTACACTAGATGGCATACAAGAATATCTATACTTTTGTACATGTTGATTTATAATTTTTTCATAATCTTTCATTTTAAAAAGTTAAATAGTAGTATTCTTTATAAGAAAAATACTTTTCAAGTTTAACATTTTTTGTGTTACGATCACATTACAATTTCGCTTTGGATGTACCCCTCAAAAATTTCCGAAGCCCAAAACCTTGCTCAATCAAAAAGAGCTAATCTAAGCGGCAAACTTAACAAAACCTCCACAAACAATACATGGTAAGGGAGGGGTCTCGGGTTCAAATCTCGAAGGCGGCTCCAGTTTCCTGCTCAACAGGAATCTTTTTTGAGTGATCCTTTAACGTAAGCCCTTTAGCGGTTCTACCTCCTATGCTTGTAAAAATAATGAAATAACGAAGAGCTTTATTGTGCAAAGTTTCGGTTAGTATCTTTTTAAAATGTTTCCAAGTTTCGTGTTCCTCTATTTAATGCTTAGTTTCTATTAACGTAAAATTGAAAAAAAAACAAGTACAACCGCAACCAAGGTGGCATATGACGGTAATTTCATGTTATATGAAGCCATCAATCCACCTATAATGCTTCCAATAATCGTCGCACCCCTTCCCCAAAAGAAAACATTGACTTGAAACTTTTTTGTTTTCTGGTCCCGCCATTAACATAGCAGCTATGTTTTTAACTATTAGTGTATTAGGAATACAAATTGGAATTGCCAGAATTATATCGGCTGTATTGTTATCTCTTTTGGTTGGATTAACTATGGCGTTTATTTTTCGGGAGAAGGTAGATGCAGGCAACCTCATAATTGAGGAGACTAAAGATTCAAAAATTTCTAATCAAATACTTATTGTATTTTTCGGGTTAATGGTTGGTGTGTTAGTAGTAAACAGCTTACAGATAAACCAAATACTGAAATATTTTTTAATGATCGATTTTACATTCGGTGTTGTAGTAGTTGTTCGCTGGAAATTTAGGAAACATATCACCTGTAAATGGCTTTCTGAGACATGGGAATTGAGCAAAACGCTACTCCCATTACTTTTTATTGGTGTTTTTATAGCAGGTTTCGTTATGCCTTTTCTTCCTAAAGAATTGATTGAAAAATTGGTGGGAAGTAATTCTATCCTAGGGAATCTGATCGCTTCTATTTTTGGGGCATTTATGTATTTTTCCACTTTAACAGAAATACCTATTTTACAAGCTTTAATTACTAAAGGGATGGCTTCGGGCCCAGCTTTGGCGTTATTGCTTTCAGGACCTTCTTTAAGTTTGCCAAATATATTGGTAGTAAGAAATGTGATTGGGACAAAGAAAACAGCTGTATATGTTTTGAATGTCATATTTTATTCAACTATAGCCGGATTAATTTTTGGCTGTTAGCCATTCTAATATGAATATGTAACTTTTAAGAAACTCTTATTGTTTAACTCAAATCCAGCACTAATAAACAAGTTTTAATCACATTTGAAAAATATCTATCACCTGAATATTTAGCAGGATCTGTAATTTTAGGAGATACTCCCTGTAAGTGTTACAAGTATTTATTTGGAGTTATCTCACAGACACTTATATATCACTTTTGAAAGTTTGTTTCAGTAAATATTTAGTTTTGTGATCCTTAACCTATTTTGAAGCACCTTCCCTCTTAGATTCCTTCCCCCATTTCTGGGTATATTTAGATTTGGACAAAATTTAAAGTTTATATTTAGTCCATACTATGATACTCTCTTCTCAGTGTTTTTTTGTTCTTTAAAAATTAGATTTATAAAATATTGTAAAATAAGTTTCTTTTGAAATTATAAATACTAGTGGAGGTATGATATGGATATTAAAAAATCTATCCTTAAATGGTATAACAACCATTCTAACTTCTTAGATGCCACTCTTGACATTGCCTCTGATCTTGTCCCGGGTGGTAAGATGATTATTAATCTCCTTAAAGCTTCTAAAGCTGTTTATGACGATGAGGGAAATATATATAATAAACAAATTTCTCAAGACCAAATACATGAAATAACTCATTTCCTTCATAATATTCAACCGCTTATCCTCAATTTAATGGAAGAAGTTGAACATTTAAAAGAATTTAAAAATTCTTGTTCCGGTATTGAAAGAAAAAAAATATTAATTGAAGGTCCTTTTAAAAATGAACTTCAAAAAGTTATTCCTAAAATAGCTTCTTCACTTACTGAAACTGTTAATAGGACTAAATCATCTATAAACTTAATCAATAATATATACCTAAAACTAGAAACTTTAGGTCACGGTGGTGAAGGTACTGTTTATAAATGTATCAATACTTTAAACGATTTAGTTGTTGCTGTTAAAATCCTGCCTCATCAATTAGGCAGTAATGGTTACGAGCTACTTAAAAAAGAGTATCATCGTCTTATTAAAAACCTTTTACACCCTAATATCGTTCAGTATCGCGATCTTTCTATCGATAAAAACTCTCAGCAATGCTATATAGTTATGGATTTTTTAGAAGGTGAAACTTTAAGATCTCTTATGATCAAAAAAAAGTTATCAGAAAATAAAGTCTTTTCTCTTGATGAGACTATACTGTTACTTACCGGTATATCTAAAGCTCTGGCTCACTCTCATAAAAAAGATATCTTACATTTAGATCTTAAACCGGAAAATATTTTAGTTGATCATAACAAGGAATCTTATTTATTTGATTTCGGATTATCACAAGATTTGAAACATACTTTATTAAGTTCCCAAAATAATCAAAATACTACTTGTAAAGGCACGTTAGCTTACATGGCGCCTGAACAATACAAAAGCAAAAAAACAGGGGTTCAAACTGATATTTGGGCGTTTGGTGTTATAATTTATGAGATGTTATCAGGTATCCATCCATTTAATGGTAAAACGTTTGAACATTTTTATAAACTGGTTTGTGAAGAAGAAGTAGAAGATATTGAAAAACTATCTAATAATATAAACAGTATACTCAAACTTACTTTACAGAAAAAAAGAAAAGATAGATTGTCCAGCACAACAGAAATACTGAAGAGATTAGAAGATAAACAAGAAAATCAAATATCTATAGAGCTACCAGAGATACAAGGATGTTTTTATAAAATTATTAGAAACGAAAAAACTCAAATCTCTTCAGGGCGTATTATCCTTAATACAAATGAGAATTTAGGAGTAAAACTAAAAAATAATGAGGACTTGAAAAAAGTATTAAATCTATCCGATATAAATCTAGAGAAGATAAAATATTTTGATGTATCTTATACAAATATTAGTGATGAAGAAATAAAAACTTTATCTAATCTAAATAATCTGCAAGATCTAGAATTAAGTGGTTCTATTATATCTAATATGCAAATAAATGATAAAAGTCTAAATTTTATTTCTAATCTAAAGAATCTTCATTCTCTTTATTTACGGTCCTGTAACCAAATAAGCGATAACGGTTTGGGGTTTATCTCTAATCTAAATAATCTTCAAAAGCTGGGTTTAACAAATTGTAACCAAATAAGCGATAAAGGGCTGGAATTTATTTCTAATCTAAAGGATCTTCAATCGCTATGTTTATGGGGATGTAAGCAAATAAGCGATAACGGTTTGGGGTTTATCTCTAATCTAAAGGATCTTCAATCGCTGTGTTTATGGGAATGTCACAAAATAAGCGATAACGGGCTGGAATTTATTTCTAATCTAAATAATCTTCAAAACCTAGATTTAACAAATTGTAACCAAATAAGCGATAAAGGATTGGGGGTTATTTCTAATCTAAATAATCTTCAATCGCTATGTTTATGGGGATGTTACCAAATAAGTGATAAGGGGCTAAATTTTATTTCTAATCTAAATAATCTTCAAGATCTTAATTTGCGACGATGTTACCAAATAAGCGGTAAAGGTCTAAATTTTATTTCTAATCTAAATAATCTTCAAGATCTTAATTTATCTTTTTGTAACCAAATAAGCGATAAAGATCTAGAATTTATTTCTAATCTAAAGAGTCTTCAATCACTGTGTTTATGGCGATGTACACAAATAAGCGATAAAGGTCTAAATTTTATTTCTAAGTTACACAATCTTCAATCTCTAAATCTAGCAAATTGTGATCTAATAAGCGATAAAGGTTTAGAATTTATTTCTAAGTTACATAATCTTCAAGATCTGAATTTATATAGATGTGACCAAATAAGCGATAAAGCAGTAAAAAAACTTCAAGAACAATTAAAATATCTTAGAATAAGAACATAACCGTTTAATAAAGTTATTGTAACCATCAAAACATAAATATTTTGATGGTTTTTTTCTTTATTTTTAAGGAGGGACATTGATGTTATACTAAACCGCCTTTAAATTCTAAAATAATAGTACTACAATGGAATTGTTATATTTGAACGATCTCATTATGGAATGGCGCAAAAATCAAACTCACAAAAAAAACATTACAAGAGTTAAGCAATGCGAAAGAACAAGTTAAACATCCTCATTTATTAAAGAGGATACAGTGTATAAGACTCGAAGATAAATCCTGGAAGCACAAAGAAATAGCAATTTTTTTGGGCATACGCATAGAAACAATCAGTGTATAGTTAAAAAAGTATTTTGAAAATGGATTGGAATCTCTTCTTTCATGAGGCTATAAAGGGAAAGTGTCTATTCTCTTTCTTGAAGATCAAGAAGAAATAAGAAGAAACCATTCAATACAGCAAAAGAAGCTAAGAACTATATCAAAGATCATTTTTAGATCGATTTTCATCTCCATTGGGTGCAAAAACTTCTTAAACAAACTTCAACTTTCATTCAAAAAAATAAAGCTTAATCCCGGAAATAGTCCTGACGAAAAAACACAAAAAGATTTTATTGAAGAGTTTTTGGGATTATCAGAAAAAGCTGAATCAGGTGATATTCATCTTCTTTGTTTTGATCCAACTCATCAAATTCATAACACTGTTTTATAGAATTTTGGCAAGTTTTACAGTTTGCTCTTTTCTCTGGAGTGTTACACCACGAATATCTTATTTGGTAGGTTTTTTTTTGAAAAAGCCTGTTTTAATGCTTATTGATTCTTTAATAAAATCTTTGAATGGATTGTTTGATTTCATAATGTGTGGTAAAAACCTTAGAGAAGCAACTTGTTTCTTCTCTAAGATTATCATAGGTTTTTGTTTTTGTGAAGCAGGAGAAAGTTTTTCATTTAAAAAGTTTGATTATATTAATATATTTTGCGCCAATTATGAGATTTGTATTTTTTTTCAGAAAAAACCGAGAGAAAATTTCTCTCGGTACCAAGTGCATACTTCTTGGATTTTTGTTCATTGTATACTTTTCTTTTTTTTTAGTTTTTCACTACAAAATTTTGTAGCGAAACGTAATTTATTCACTATAATGTATACAAAAACAATCTATGTTCATGTATACCTTCTTTTGATGGTAATGTCAAATTTTTTGACTTTAGATGGTAGGTATGCGAAATTGTTGACTAACAAAGAATTAGGTGAGATCATTGAGAATATGGATTTATACGAGGGGCTAGTCGCACGTTATACGGCTTATAATTTTGCTGAGTTGCGGTGTGCTCTTTTTATGACAAAGACCGAAGTTTCGAAGGCTTTAGGGATTCAGCTTAGCACGTACAGCGCGATAGAGTCAGGAAAAACAAGATTTAGTTTGACGCAGTTGTGTGTCTTATTCCAGCTGTTTAAAAACCTTCTATGTAAAAAGGATAAAAGGTGGAGGCGTCTAAAAGTTGAAGATGTTCTGCCCGTCGATTCTTCTCTGGGGGTTTTACAAGAAAAAGTCTCTGAAAAAGAAGAGATTGTGAAAAAGCTTTTTGATAGGTAGATTTTTTATTGATTAGTTTTATATATCCTCTGAATTTTTCTAGGCTATGTGGCTATTTTTTTGCCCTTATAGCTTTTGAAAAATTTATTGGCATATAAAAGTTCTTAAACTTTTTTTTTGGAAAATGTTGGCAACATATAGGGAAAGAAAACACCTTACTTTCCACGGTAAAAATCGAGTTATAGAAAAAGTGGCATAAGAAAAAGAAATCTGTAAAGATGTATTTAATTTTGCTAAAGTAAATAATTTGAGTGGGATAGTTGTACAACCATAAACAGAAAACATTACTGCTCAAAAATTATATAAAAAAGTTGGATTTAAAATTTTTAAAAACGATGAATGGAAAGGAGTTTCTTATAAATTTATATTCTAATAAATCTTTATATCTTAATTAGTATTGATGATTTGCTTCAAATTTTAGTCTCATAGACTTATTCGTAAATAATATTTGCAAAAATTTCTTTATAGGTTTTGTTTTTCAACAAATTTAGCATCTTACTAAGGGTAGTCCTTAGTATATCACGAGATTCCTACAAGTAGAATATTCTTATTCTACTATTATATGTGGTTCCATAAACCTAAAACAAAATAAAAAAACGTAACCAGTATAAACTGAATTACGTTTCTAAAAAGATTGCGCATAACTATTCCTACGCCAGAATATTATGTATCTTTTGTATAGGATCTTCGTCAATATTAAAAGTAATTGGGAATCCTTCTATTGGAATAATCTTACTATTAATATCTATAGATAATCCACTAATATTACCATTTGCATGTTCTAGCTTTAGTTTGAATAACACCGTTTTTTCCCTTAGTAATTCTTTAGAAAATTTCTTAAACTCATCATCAGATACAATTTTGTTACGTTTAATAAAAAACAAAGCCCGTGAAACAACAGATACTGCTTCTAGCAACAATAATTCCTTTTCATTAATCGTCTCATGTTTTGATGCATACTCTAAACATCTTACAATATCGTTATATTGTTTCTTTACAAAACTTATTTCTTTTTCTTCAAACCCTTCTACTTCAGTTATCGCATCATTTACCTTATTTGAAGGAGTTTTAGCAAACTCATAATACGATTCGATCGTGCCACGCCTAAGGATGAAACACCCTAAATCCTCTAGAAAATCGAGAAGTGCAATTAGTTGTTTTTTAATATCGCACCAATCACTTTGATTTTCTAAACCAGATATTTCATCGTCTGACATTGAAAGAATAGTAGAAAACGCTGCTCGCATTTTTTTGTTTTGATCATTCTTTTTCTCTTTTTCTTTCCAATAAGGATGATTAGTCGCTTTATCTTCTATCGATCCCCAATTTTCTGATACCTTTTGACTGAACGATTCCTTTACCGCTTTAACAAAACCAGCCGCACTTTTATGCCCTTTTTCAGCAGCTAAACTACGCGCTTTCTTATTATCGTTAACAAATCTATCGATTAAAGACGAGTCATCTATAACCGCATCAGCATCAGCTAAAACAATAGGGTGTTTACCTATTAGTTTCATCAACTTAATAATTACAGACATCTCTCCTTTACCAATAACTGGTAAGATATAACTACCTGATGCTTCAGGAAATAATTCTAGCTTTCTAATTAGTCCCGAACATATAATAGCATCTGAAGGTCCTTCAACTAACAATGGCTGCTTAGAAAAAAATGCTAATTTATGTTCATATCCAATCCTTTGAATCAAGCTTTTAAGTTTTTTATTCTTTAGCACTTCATTATCTAATGATATTTGAAGTGGTTGTGACTGTATACTATCACAAAACACGATAGATGATAAATCTTTAGGGGATTGCAATTTAATCATTGCAGTTGAATGAGTCGCAATTAATACAAGTTTTTTCCCTTCTTCATCAGGGTAACCAGCGACTTTTTGGATCTCCCTAAATAAAAATGTTTGTAGTTGGTGGTGTAATGATACTTCAGGCTCATCCAATAATAACGCTCCAACTTGATCATCGTATAATGCAGAAAGGATTGAAACAAGATGAATTATACCACTGGCTTCAGATGCTGGATAATATTCATTACCTGCTTCGATATTTTTAAATCTTGCTTTCAATTTTCCACAATGCCAATAAAGGTTTAAATCCCGGCCCAAAAGTTTTTTTAATCTTTCTTGGACTTTCAACAGAATATCCGGTCTTACATGAAAAGTCTGGAAAGACCCTTTTATTGACTCGTTCATATATCTAGTAATATAAGATCCTTCTTCTCCAAAAGACGCATCCTTGTAATTAATTGTATGTGATGGAGTACCATAATAATTTGTTCTATACTTTTCAAGCTCACCGATACGACCCGAACTCAGAAACAGTACTTTTCTTCCAAAAGGGCAATCTTTTAAATCTTCTTTTCTTTCATTAAAGGCACGTTGTAAATTGTCTTTTAAACCTCTCAAAAGCAATGTTTTTCCTGAGCCATTTGGTCCAACTAATGCAAGGAAACCACTATTAATTTGAATCTCACGTTCCGGAATTCGTCGAATTGCTTTTACATACGATTTAATTTTAAAAGGGAAACCCATATTTTTCTCCTTAAATATAGGATCTTTTTATTTATCAGGTTATAAACCACAAAAATCAAATAGAGACCTGAGAAATAGGGGTTACAAGTAAAAAAATTAATTCTGTATTTTGATTTACTTGTAACTTTTTTTAACTCTTGAGTTATAAGACTACACCGTATTAAATTAATGCTTAATCTTAATTACATATTTTTTATAACTCATTTATACAATATTATTCAATCGACAAAAACAATCATTTATAATTAAGTTCATCTTTTCAAAATAGCTTCATAACATATCTCATTATCATCATTTATAAAAAGTTTAACATTCTCTGCTTGCATTATAGGTACTTTTTTATTAGAGAGAAACTCTATAACATTAATGATCATTGTTTTTGTAATCCACCTGTTTTTTGTCTCTAAATAATTTTTAAAAAGAGAAGTACTATCATACATTAAACCAAAATCATTATACGTATGCATTATTGGAGCAAGAAACAAATGATAATCATATACACCTGTATCTTCTATTAGAGATTCAATAACAATTGTATTCCCATTTTGTAATTCTTTGACCTCATAAGATTGAGCTGCCATTATATCATGTAATTTCTCTAGTATTGCACTATATCTTGTTAATTCTTCATTAATCCCTTTTTTTGATTCAAAGATTAAATTATCTTCAAAAAAGAAACGATATAATATTAATCCACCATATTTTTTATCCTTTATACCATTTATTCCAGTTTCTTGTTTTGAATACTCACTTTCAACTCTAATCCCTTTTGGGAAAATATAAAAATGACTTCCAAACTTTTCTTCAAACAACTTATTAGATAATTGATCAGGTAACGATATTTCAGTTTTAAAATCGTCTTCATGATAAAGAGCCCAAAATTCACCAATTTTAACAGCAAGATAAAGTGAGAATCCAAAGCTTTGAGAGAACTCCCTTTGTTTGATAAATCTTTTTTCCTTTCCTTTCTTAAGTTCCAAGATTCCCTTTTCAGTTGTTTTGATCTCAATAAAAAATTTTTCTTCATTAGCAAGTTCAACTAACATATCCGGTGTCTTTGATTTAGTAAGCCGAGATACTCCCTCATCAAATGCTAATATATGTTTACAACCCTCTAAAAAGTCGAGAATTAAACAGAATTCATGTTCTTTTTTTAATCCTTCTAATCGTTGTGGATTGTTTTCTAAATTTAATCCTAATTTTTTCAGTATAAAATTTTGATCCTCAGTAGAAAGATAAGTTCTTATATTATTGAATGCATGTAGTTTTTCAATATCACCCATATTAATTCTTCCTTTCATACAAAATGTATCTTTTTATAGATTAATCTAATAAAACCTTGTGGCTAGAGAACATAGCGAAAATAAAAACAACAACTTTTATCCTCTCTAATTCTCTACTAAAGTTTTGTTAAGGATCGTAAAAAACGATATTTAGCCTTACTTAGGCTATCCTACTCTTATTTATATTTCAAGTTTTTTATCGTTGATAAAACTATTTCTCGCCACCTTAAATAGGAAGATAATAAAAATTTGGGAGAAAATTATGAGTAGTAGAGATTGGGTATTTCATCAATCTAAACATAAAGGACGTAAACAAGCCATGGCAAGATGTAATTTTCTGAAGAAAATCTTCAGAAAATAGAGGATCTATGTATGGATGGGATTAACACTCAACCGCAAATAAAAAAATTAACAAATGACAATATCCCATATATTCATTATATTGGGGGAAGATGTCATTGGTTAGCATATTACTGGTTAGCCTTCCAATTTGATAACACTCCTTTTAACGCAAAAAAAACTATCCGAAATTCATAAACTGGATAGGTAAAGATGATGATACTCCAACAAGAGCTCAAGAAATTGTAGCTGAGATAATTATACAAGATACTATTTTATATAAATCTGAAGATGATTCTTTAAAAAAATTACCAACCAAACTTATAAATACTAGGTTTAGACAAGCAGTCGCCGGTCGATCAATGCTGTTTCGAGAGCAATTCTATGAAAACAATAATAAACCCCATAATATAGAAGCCTCAAAAAATTTTATTGCTAAATTCAAAACAACATTTGTAGAAAATGTTACAATAACAAACCCTAATTTATTTAAAATAATCACATTTGTTGATAAAAAAATAGCAACCGCAAAAGGAGGTGTTATTTCATTAGGTAAAACGAAAGGGAGTAGACATGCAGTCGCTTTTTACTGCGTTAAAGACAACACTATAAAATTCTTTGATAGTAATAAAGGTCAATGGACTCTTAAAAAATAAGAATTTAAAGTACTAATTAATAGTCTATATAGCGCTAAATACAGTAAAGACTGGAAAATATATATCTGGGATAAAATATAATAATACAAGTAAAAATAAGTATACATTGTATGCATTTTGAGAAATATCAATTTTTTTATTTAAGGTATATTATATATAATTTTAAAAAAAAGTTATCCCATTTATAACAATATGATATACATATATTTATCATTTAATGTATAACTGATACCTAATTTATTTTCATCAAAAAAACTTATGCTAAGGTGACTTTTATAGGTCACCTTTTTTTCTTACTTGACCATCTCATAAGTTTTTACATATACTTGCTATAAATCATTTTTGTTCTTTTAAAAATAGTCTAATAAAATATTTTATCTTAAATTGTATTAAAAAAAGTCTTTATTTTTGTATAGGAAGGTATTTAATGATAAAAAAACTTATTCTTTTATTTTCTGTTTCTTCATTTCTGTGTTTCGCTCAAAATAAAAGTGATACCGAAAAAGAAGAAAATACAATTAAATCATCTAACATAAATGTTGAATCACATAAAATTACTAACAGCAAAAAACATAAGATCAAACCAAAACAAATTTTAGTTTTTCACAACAAAAAATTATTGTTAGTGACAAACAACCCTGATGATTTAAAAAAATTTATTTATTTGTCTAATATAAAAATAATCATTAAAAATTATAATAGTAGATATAATAAATATTTGAGTATTTTAAAAAAATTTCAATCTCTTGAGATAGAATGTTCAGACATAAAAAATTCTGATCTAAGAGATTTATCTACTCTAAAAAATTTGACTGTACTTTATCTTAGTTTTTATAACACAATAACAGAAAAAGGTTTAAAATATTTAGCAGATTTTAAAACCCTAAAAGAACTTAATATCGGTTTATATATTAACGGGAAAAATACTAGCCTTAAATATTTATCCAATAAAAAAAATATAAGGTTTCTTGATCTCTATTTTTGTGAAGCTTTAACTAACAATAGCCTCAAACATATCTCAAAATTAAATAAATTAGAGTATCTGAATTTAAGTAATTCTCTAATAAGAGACGAAAATCTTAGATATCTAGCTAGTCTAGATAATTTAAGAACCCTTAATCTAAGTTTTTGTTTTATATCTAACAGAGGTCTACAATATATATCTAAGTTAAAAAACTTAGAAGATCTCTCTCTTCGTTCTTGTAATTATATATCTAACACCGGGCTAAGATATATGTCAAAGCTAAAGCAACTAAAAAGAGTTGATATTAGAGGTTGTAAAAAATTAACTAAAAAAGGTATTAAGTTTTATAAAAAGAGACTAAAGCATATACATATTATTGATTAATATATTTTTATTTTGATATTTTCAGATGATTTCCTTTGTATTCCCATCAATATATTTTGATGGGGTTTTTTAACGATATAGGATACGTTTTTCGATCAGCTCGCTAGTTTGTATTTTTTCAGATGCTCTCGTATTCAACTCCTTTTATTTTTTTCGATTATCTCAACTAGTTCATGCAATTTTTTTTTTATCACATATTTTTTATCGGAAGCTTTTTCCCTTGACTGAACCTACACCTTTAAAATATATTTAGTATACGGGTTGTTCTTTAACAAAACAGTCTAAATAAAGTAATATATTTAGTAAATTTTAATCTAAAAAAAGGGATATAACGATGAAAAATACAATATTTTTATTTCTTATCTTTTCATTGTTTTGTTTTGCTGAAAACAATAATAATAAAAGCCAAGAGTTTATTGTTTTACCTAAAATAAATGGTGAATTCATTCAATTTATCAATGGTAGATATCAAGAAATTCAGTCAAATAGAATCAAAGTGGCTCACAAAATGAAATTATATGCATGTTTAAAAGGGCCTAAAAATTTAAAAAAGCTTTTAAGAATACCTAATTTAATACTTTCTATAACAAACTATGACAATAAATATAGTGATTATCTGGATATTCTATCAAAATTTAAATTTTTAGAAATTAATTGTCGTAGAGATGTAAATGATTTTGATCTAAATAATTTAGCTAATTTAAGTAATTTAAAACGCCTTAATCTCTATCGATTTACAAATATATCACATAGAGGTTTCGATTATTTATCTAGATCTAAAAGTTTAAAATTCCTTTATCTTTTTTCGTTTAGAAGTATATCAGATAAAAAACTAAAATATATCTCTAAATTGAAAAAGTTAGAAGAACTCCATCTCCGTGGATGTAAAACTGTACATGAAGAAGGCTATAAATATTTATCTAACCTAAAAAATTTAAAAATACTTAAGCTATATTGGTGTGGTTACCTATCTGATAAAGAGATACAACATTTATCTAAATTAACAAAATTAAAAGAGTTGAGTATAAATGAATGCAAATGGATATCAGATAAAGGGGTAAAACATCTATCTAAATTAAAGAACTTAGAAATACTTACTATCACCGGTAATAAAATAATAGATAATAACGGGATACAATATCTATCTAAACTAAAAAAATTAAGATTTCTTAACCTATCTGATTGTAGTCTTATAACAAATAAAGGGATCAAACAACTAAAGCAAAAATTAACTAATACAAAAATTATTTACCAAAAAACGAAATAATTTCGAATAAATTTAAGAGACTAAGGAGAAAATTAAATAAGAAATAAGTTTTTATTTATTTACTTAGGTTCATTTCCTCATTATCATACCCATTAATACTTTTTTAATGGGTTTTTCACTGTTAACAAAAAAAACACCTTAAAGATCCCAAATAAATATAAAATACTCATTTTGGTCATTACTAAACCGCTTATTTTTTTGTTTCAAAATCTATTATTGTAATTACTTTTACTGAATCGGGATCAGTATAATCCTTATTAGAAAGCAATTCTAATAACATATTCCTATCATCAATATCTACATGAACTCCTTTTAAATAATTTTTTATCTTATCCCCCAAATCTCTTCCTTCTGAACAAGAGAAATCAGTAAAAGGCCCATACCCCATAAGAAGATCACTTATATTATATGCCTTAATCAGTTTAGAAATCAGATAAATATTACCTTGATCATAAATAAAGCCTTTAAACTCCTGTACTTTTATTCTTGGATCTCCTAGTTCCTCTAATAGTTTAGCTATTTTTTGGGATTCATCTATCTCTTCAACACCATAATTTACTTTTGTTAAATCAACTCTCTTAAACACCAATTTCTTATATTTCTTGATTTTTGTAAAATCATAAGGGACCCCAATAAAATCACCGATACTACAACCAAACCCTGATATATCTCTATCAACTACATTTAGTTTTTCTATAAATTTAGTTGGATTATCAAAAAATCTAGCTGGCAACTGATCTCTTAGTCTATCATCTATATTAATTTCCTTATAAGACGATTCATCCTCTCTATACAAAACAGGCTTTAAATACGCAAGTTTAGATAAATCTTTCTTATAACCTATAGCTTTTGCAATTACATTGCACACTGTATATTGATTCTCAATATAAGAAAACCCTACCCCTAATTCCTCTCTAAATTCATTATCCAGTTTCCCTAACTTCAAAAAAGCTTTTGACATAAAATACTTTAAATCCTTTTTATTACTTATCAAATCTTTTGGTAAATATTTAACCGCTCGATCTAGTCTGTTATGATTATAATCATCAATCTCTGGTATATACTCTCCGGTCAAAAGATAATGATCTTTCCACATCTCAAACAATAAACTCGCCCAATTATATATTCTTCCTTCTATTCTACTTATACGTTTTTCTTCAACCGATCTTTTAACCTCTTTAATCTCTTGTTTTTCAGTATTTTTAAATAAATTAAGAATCTCATTTTTTTTTGAGTTTTTACATTGTTCTATTCTCATAAAAAAAAATAATTAAAGATATTTAATCGTATTATATATAATAAGTTTTGTCAAGCAGAAGGTTGGTATATATTTAGGTTTATAGGGCAAAGCTATATATAAACATTTAGTCCCAAAAAAAACATTTTTTAAGAAAAATAAATCAATTAACAAACTTGGATAGGAAAGAATGTATCTAGCCATAGTTATGAAAAGTTAGATTGTTTGTAATTCGATAAAACATATTTTATACCAAGAAGTGGAAAGCCATTTAAAATAATATCGGTTGTCGCAATTATCATTATTAAAGATGATAGGATTCTCTTATCTCTAAAAAAGAAAGCTAAAATCCGCATTTGGGAAAAATATGAATTTAAGGTTATAGTTTTTTTATCATTTTTCTTAAAGATGGGACACCTATTGGATCATAATATAAAAATATCTAGTCCTCATTATTTAGATATTTTTCTTTTATATCAACGAATTTTTTCATTATTATTAAATTATTATATAAAAGTATTTATTAAAACATACGTTCTTCCTTAATATTCTTTATAGCTGCTAATAATAATTTTTTATCGATATTACCTTCTTTATCGGTGACCATTTCTATTAATCTATCATAATCTTTTTCTTTTATCATCCCTCTACCAGATTGCATAGAAGAGATAGAAGCTAATAACTTCTTATCGATATTACCTTCTTTATCGGTGACCATTCCCATCAATCTATCATAATCTTTGTCTAAAATCATCCCTCTACCATTTTGCATCCCTGAGATAGAAGCTAATAACTTCTTATCGATATTACCTTCTTTATCGGTGACCATTCCCATCAATCTATCATAATCTTTGTCTAAAATCATCCCTCTACCAGATTGCATAGAAGAGATAGAAGCTAATAACTTCTTATCGATATTACCTTCTTTATCGGTGACCATTCCCATCAATCTATCATACTCTTTTTCTTTTATCATCCCTCTACCTGATTGCATAGAAGAAATAGAAGCTAATAACTTCTTATCGATATTACCATCTTTTGTAGTAACCATTTTTATCAATTTATCATAGTCTTTGTCTAAAATCATCCCTCTACCAGATTGCATAGAAGAGATAGAAGCTAATAACTTCTTATCGATATTACCATCTTTATCGGTGACCATTTCTATTAATCTATCATACTCTTTGTCTAAAATCATCCCTCTACCATTTTGCATCCCTGAGATAGAAGCTAATAACTTCTTATCGATATTACCTTCTTTATCGGTGACCATTTTTATCAATCTATCATAATCTTTGTCAGCAATCATCCCTCTACCAGATTGCATAGAAGAGATAGAAGCTAATAACTTCATATCGATATTACCTTCTTTATCGGTGACCATTCCCATCAATCTATCATACTCTTTTTCTTTTATCATCCCTCTGCCTGCTTGCATAGAAGAGATAGAAGCTAATAACTTCATATCGATATTACCTTCTTTATCGGTGACCATTCCCATCAATCTATCATACTCTTTGTCTAAAATCATCCCTCTGCCTGCTTGCATAGAAGAGATAGAAGCTAATAACTTCTTATCGATATTTCCATCTTTATCGGTGACCATTTTGATCAATCTATCATACTCTTTGTCTAAAATCATCCCTCTGCCTGCTTGCATAGAAGAGATAGAAGCTAATAACTTCTTATCGATATTACCATCTTTATCGGTGACCATTTTGATCAATCTATCATAATCTTTGTCAGCAATCATCCCTCTACCTGCTTGCATAGAAGAGATAGAAGCTAATAACTTCTTATCGATATTTCCATCTTTTTTATCGGTGACCATTTTTATCAATCTATCATACTCTTTGTCTAAAATCATCCCTCTACCATTTTGCATCCCTGAGATAGAAGCTAATAAGTTCATATCGATATTACCTTCTTTATCGGTGACCATTCCCATCAATCTATCATACTCTTTGTCAGCAATCATCCCTCTACCAGATTGCATAGAAGAGATAGAAGCTAATAACTTCATATCGATATTACCATCTCTTGTAGTGACCATTTTGATCAATCTATCATAATCTTTGTCAGCAATCATCCCTCTACCAGATTGCATAGAAGAGATAGAAGCTAATAACTTCATATCGATATTACCATCTTTTGTAGTAACCATTTCCATCAATCTATCATACTCTTTGTCTTTTATCATCCCTCTACCATTTTGCATAGAAGAGATAGAAGCTAATAGTTTCATATCGATATTACCTTCTTTATCGGTGACCATTCCCATCAATCTATCATACTCTTTGTCTTTTATCATCCCTCTACCTGCTTGCATAGAAGAGATAGAAGCTAATAACTTCTTATCGATATTACCATCTTTTGTAGTAACCATTTTGATCAATCTATCATAATCTTTTTCTTTTATCATACCTCTACCAGATTGCATAGAAGAGATAGAAGCTAATAACTTCATATCGATATTACCATCTCTTGTAGTGACCATTTTGATCAATCTATCATAATCTTTTTCTTTTATCATCCCTCTACCAGATTGCATAGAAGAGATAGAAGCTAATAACTTCTTATCGATATTACCATCTTTTGTAGTGACCATTTTTATCAATCTATCATAATCTTTTTCTTTTATCATCCCTCTACCATGTTGCATCCCTGAGATAGAAGCTAATAACTTTATATCGATATTACCATCTTTATCGGTGACCATTTCTATTAATCTATCATACTCTTTGTCTAAAATCATCCCTCTACCATTTTGCATCCCGGTTATTGATTTATAATAATATTGCGAAAACACCTTCTTTAAGAAAACATCTTTTGATTCTAATAAAGTTTTAATTTGGTTTTTAGTGAATGATCTTATCATTCCGGTTATTACAGATGTAGTTACTTCATTCTGATATTTCTGTCTGGTTTTTAGTATTACTTTTATCTTATGAGCTATTTTATATTTCAGTCTTTCAATTAATATATCTTCTACAGTTTCATTTTCATCTATGTTATCTAACATATTCTCTTTTCTATATTTCTTCAAATATCTTTTATAAACATCTTGTTCAGGCTCTAATAATATCCTGAGATCCATTCTACATATTTTATTAATTCCGTTAATAAAATTCTCTTTACAAGTAATACCATCTTTTTCAATGTATTCTAGATATTTTTCTTTTATATCAACGAATTTTTTCATTATTATTAAATTATTATATAAATTGTTATCAATTATACTAATTTTTTTATGGTTGTCAACCTATATAAGGGTAAGTATTATATACATCACACACATTTTGGACAGATTTTGTAGGGAATGATTATTTAACAGCATAGTAGTAGCCGTAGTAGGAATAAAAAATGTGGTAAGGTTTGTAAAAGCTTTCCATATTTTTCCTGAGTTCCGCAATGCAACACCCACAAGAATTATAAATTAATGAGTCTTTTTTGGATTAGTGAAGGCTCCAAAATAGAGGTATATTTTTCTTTTGATTTAGGCAGTGTAAGTGTTATTTGAAAAATAGTTTTAGTTAGCTCAATAGCTTTAGCTGGAGAAATGTTTAATTTGTTGATTTCTAGAAGCCTTTCGAGTTCTTTGTAAACAGCATAAGCAGCAAAGGCAATTGTTAAATGAGCTTCAATTCTATCTCTTTTTCTATGAAATATAGGTCGTATTCTAAGGTCAGATTTAGAAAGCCTGAAAGCCTTTTCTATTTTCCAAAGATGTTTGTAATTTGCAATAATTTCATCATTTGAAAGTATTTTTGAATTAGTTAAATAGCCTTTTAGTCCATCCCAGGCTTTATCAAGTTCAATTTTTTCATCATCTAAAGTCACTTTAGTTTCTCCTTCCATATGAAGATATTTATTATATCCGCGGTTATTAATGCTAGATTTTGTAAGCTTTCCTCCTGTAATTTTTTTCTTAAGTCGATTAATCCCTTTCTCTCTATTATGAGCATCTTTTTTTGCTCGTTTTTCTGAATAACTAATGATCAAAATATTTCTATCTGATTTAGTAATCCGAATACTTTGACCATTGGTTATGGTTTGGCTTTTTTCTAATATTTCTTTCTTTATTTGATCTGTTTCGTTTTTAATTCTAGCGCCAAGAATAAATTCGTACTCTTTCTTCTTAAGTTGTTCAAGGTTGTCTTTAGATAGTAGACCACTATCAGCAATAATTATTGGCTTAGGTAAATTATACTTCTTTTGTATTTTTTGAATGGCTGGGATCATTGTATGTCCTTCAAAAGTGTTTCCTTCAAAAATATCATATCCAATCGGATACCCATTTTCTCCCACCAAAAGCCCTAACATAATTTGTGGACATTGAAATTTCCCATCTTTTGAAAATCCTATTTTTCTCAAATCATCCTCATTTTCTGCTTCAAAATACAGTGTTGTCATATCATAAAATACTATCCGAATTTCTCCCAATATTTTCTTGCTGTGTTCATAAACTATTTTTTCAATTTTCTCTTTGTATTCTTTGTGGAATTTATCGAGAAAACGATAAATTTTATCTACATCTATGCTGATGTTTTGGTGTTGCAACAAATATTCCGTTGTTCGAAGTTTACTAACTGGATAAGTCAATCTTGCCAATACGATATGCCGAAAAATAGGTTCTTCAATTTTATTTAAACCTATTGAATCAAATATTTTGCCTAGTATCAATTCGGGACCGATATTTATGACATCACTACTCTTAACTCCTTTTATAAAAGCTTTAATGAAAGAATCTTCTTTATGTTCAACTGGAAATAATGAAATTTGATTCTTATTATTTTTTTCTAAATTTGAAATAAAAATTTCTGCTTCTTTTTCTAATTCTTGTATTTTATTTAAGTCAAATGATGATCCAAAACTTTTTATAACTTTATATTTTCTATCCTTTTTCGATATTACTTGAACACTTTGACTCCCGCTTCTATTTTTAATTTTTCTTACAAACATAACTCTATTCTAACTTGCAACACCCATTTTTCAAAATTAACCAACTATTAACCCCTTATGCAAGCCATTTTTATTTCTAGATTTTAGCTTGTGCGGAACTCAGGAGATTTTGTAGGGAATGATTATTTAACAGCATAGTAGCAGCCGTAGTAGGAAAAAAAATTGTGTTAAAATTTGAAAAAGCTTTCCATATTTTTATTCCCTCCACAAAAGACGGATAGCGTGTCAAAATTATAAAGAACTAATTTATAACTAAAGCACACTAGCCTATGACTAAATCTAAAAAAAAACTAGAAAGTGAAGTAAAAGAAACTTTAAAAGCTAAAGAGAGTTATCGATGATATAAATCAATTAAGAATCTAATCAAACCAGGAGAAACAACGAAAGATGCTTGTAAAATAATGAAAATAAGTAGAAGTCAGTATTATTATTAGCATAGAAAAATTATACAAATATTAGAATGTAGCAAGCCAGGTAAAACTATTCGACAAAAAATGTTTATAGCTTTATCTAGAAAACCTCATTATTCTACTAAACAAATACCAAAAAAAATATAACATACTATACATAAATATACTTAAATCATGTAAATTTCTAATTATTATTTTTAAAAGAAAAGGGAATTAGAATAGAAAAAATATATAAATTCTCTCTTACTTCAGGTAAAAGATATAATTTAACAAAAGAAAAGAAAGAAATAACAAAGGGAAATACTAAACTAGCAAAGAAAATGTTTATAGAGAAAAAATCTATAAACATTTTTTTTAATGTAGAATAAGTTTAGATAAACTTATAAAATTATTGTTTTTTCTTTTTTCTTTTCATCCTTTGTCTAAATCTCTTTATTTTCATTTTTTTTTAAATAACATCTTTCTCTCGTTACTCTCTTTTATGATTCTTGTTTTTTCTCTTAATTTATAACTCTCCATTTTTAATTTTTTATTTATTTCAACTATCAATTTATTTTTAAATTGTATTTCTTTAAGTCTTTTATTGAAATATATAAGTTTTTTATCTAAATATATAAGATATATGTTACTTTTAACTATATTTAAAGTTTTACAAATACCTAATATACCAACAATACCTACAACAACATATGTAAATACTGCACCAAATTTATCTTGAGGAGATACCATTATCATCCCATAGATTGTCATAAAAATTAAAAACAAAGACACAGATAATATTAAGAACGGATGATCTTCATAAAAAGAATCATCAAAGATATTAAGATCTACAATCCAAGACATAATTCAAGATCCTTCCTAATTGTAAAATAAAAAAATATAAGCATAGTTCTGTGTCATATTCTCATTCTATCTATATCATTTCAATAGATTTTTGTTTTATTTTTTTTCTTCAAGATATACAATTATTTAAAACCCCTAAATTATCTTCCATGGAAATAACTAAACTTATAAGAAACGAATTAGATCAATTAGCTAAATCAAAAGAAAATCTTAATATTACAGATGATACTAAATATTTTAAAGAAAAAATAAAAACTAGAAATTTGAAAACTTCAGTTGTAATAAAAACCCAAAAATATTTTTATTCTAAATACTTAAAAGACTTAACCAAAAACGAAATTTTTCTTCTAGCTAAAGAATTACTAAAATCAGGATATAATGATGAGTCTAAAATCGCTTTCGATTGGCTTTTTCGACTAAAAAAAGAATACACAAAAAAAGATTTTTTAGTTTTTGAAACATTTTTACAAAAACACGTAGATAACTGGTCTAAATGTGATGATTTTTGTACCCACGCTTTAGGCTATATATTTATGCAGTTCCCAAATGAAACCCCAAAAAAATGGGCTAAATCAAAAAACAGATGGATGAGACGTGCTGCTGCTGTTATTTATATTTATTCCATTAGACGAGATAAACTGATAAATGAGGCGTTTCTTATATCAGATATTTTACTACAAGACCAAGATGATTTAGTACAAAAAGGGTATGGTTGGATGTTAAAAGAGATAAGTAATTTGTACCCAGAAAAAGTTTTTTATTACGTCTTAAAAAACAAAAAACTAATGCCAAGGACAGCATTACGGTATGCGGTAGAAAAACTCGCGCCTAACAAACGTAAAGAAGCTATGAAGAGATAAAAAAAGATTCTAGTTATTTGATTTTTTTTTAATTTAGGATAGTATGAAAGCAACTATTAATAAAAAAATTATGTATAAACATTTAAAATATTTTCTAACTTGTATTTTATTGTTCTGTAGTATAGCAGGTTGTAGTAATACAAACACAGAGAAAGAAGATATAAGCTACGATAAATCATATACTAATAATTTATTTAGTATACAGAACATACACAACTGGGAAGTAATAAAAAATAAATATGGTGCTGAAGTGGTGTTTAGATCACCGAAAGAAAATGAGAATGATGAATTTAAAGAAAATCTAAATATTTTTGTTGAAGATTTACCAGAGAATATTTCTATGGCAGATTTCCTAAAAGATGCTGATAAACAATTATCATCAGTACTTGTTAAGTATAAAAGCATTAATAATGCTAAAATAAATATTTTAAATAAGGAAGGCATTTCTCATAGATACGAATTTAATCAGGGAGAATACGACCTTGAAGGGCTACAAATTTATATAGAAAAAGATAAAAAAATGTATGTATTTACTTATACCGCTAAAAAAGGTGAATTTGATAAATACCATCAAAAAATAATGGATATTATCGAAACTTTTGAATTTAAATAAGAGGGATATAAGTAATATTTAGTTTTCTAGTAACCATTCCCATACAGGTTGAATAATTATAGTTTCCCCTTTATTTAAGAAGAATATCATTACGATCATAAGTAAAAATTAATCTTTCCTTTAAATCATAAATATTCATAGCTTCTGTTATCCCTCGTATTTCTCTATCTCTAGTCTTTTGATTATACAATACTTTTTCAAGATTTTTAGAACCTGTCACTATAATACCAAAAAAGAACTAAAACCTATCATCATAATATCAATATATTTATTTTAATAAGCAACAAAAACAATACTAGTTTAAAGAAAAAGTCTCTATAAAATAATTTTTAAGCGATTCTATAGGCAGCCTAACTTGTTTCATTGTATCTCTATCTCTTATAGTAACAGACTCATCATCCAGTGTATCAAAATCTACAGTGACACAATAAGGCGTCCCTATCTCATCTTGTCTCCTATACCGTTTTCCTATACTTTGTGTTTCATCAATAACTGTCACAAATTTTGATTTTAGTAGATTAAATACTTCATCCACTTTTGATAAAAGTTCTTCTTTTTTTGATAAAGGTAAAACAGCGATCTTAATAGGAGCTATATCCTGATGAAATTTTAATACAGTTCTGGTTTCACCACCATCTAAAACCTCCTCATTATACGCATCTAACATAAAAGTCAAAGAAGCTCTATCAGCACCAAAAGAAGGCTCTATAACATACGGTATATATTTCTCGTTACTCGCTTGATCAAAATACTTCAAATCCTCTTTAGAAAACTTCTCATGTTGAGATAGATCAAAATCTGTCCTAGAAGCGATACCTGCTAGCTCTCCCCACCCCCACGGGAATTTATATTCAATATCAGAAGTAGCATTAGAATAATGACTTAATTCATCTTCTTCATGATCTCTAAACCGCAAAGAATCCTTATCTATAGAATACTTTATATACCAAGCTATAGACTCGTTCTTCCAATAGTTATGCCATTCTTTTTCTGTCCCCGGCTTTACAAAAAACTCTATCTCCATCTGTTCAAACTCTCTTGTCCTAAAAATAAAGTTCCCAGGCGTTATTTCGTTCCTAAACGATTTCCCTATTTGAGCTATACCAAAAGGAAGCTTTTTTCTCGTGCTATTAACCACATTTTTAAAGTTAACAAAAATACCTTGCGCTGTTTCCGGTCGCAAAAATATTTCTGTCCCTTTTTCTGAAGTAACACCCTGATGTGTTTTAAACATCAAATTAAACATCCTAGCCTCAGTAAAATTTTTATTACCACATTTCGGGCATTTAATATTATTCTCTTTGATCATTTCTGTTATTTCTTCTAAAGATTTACCTATGACCTGATCTGATCCAAGATACTGTTCTAAGATATGATCACCTCTAAACCTAGTTTTACAATCTTTACAATCTATCAAAGGATCAGTAAAACTACTTAGATGACCTGATGCTTCCCATGTTTTTGGGTTCATAAAAATCGCGGAATCCAAACCAACCATATTGTTTTTCTCTTGAACAAAAAATTGCCACCAACTTTTTTTTATATTATTTTTCAGTTCAACCCCAAGAGGGCCATAATCCCATGTATTAGCTAACCCTCCATATATTTCTGATCCCTGGAAAATAAATCCTCTTCTTTTGCATAAAGACACCAATTTTTCTAACTTAATTTTAGACATATATAAATTATAAATATTAATTTTCTAGGATTATAGTTACGGGACCATCATTCACCAAAGCAACCTCCATATATTCACCAAATATACCAGTTTCAACTTTAATATCCTGTTTTTTCATCTCTTTAATAAATTGATTATAAAGAGTAACAGCATCTCCAGGTTTAGCTACATTATTAAAAGCAGGCCTTCTCCCTTTATTACAATCAGCATATAATGTAAACTGAGATACAATCAAACATTCACCTTTTATCTCTTTTAGAGATAAATTTAATTTGCCATTTTCATCCTCAAATATCCTTAAATTCATTATTTTATCAACCAATTTCTCTATATTTTTTTCTGTATCGGTATGAGTAATCCCAACAAAAACAACTACCCCTTTCTCAATTTGACTATAGATTGAATTATTTATTGTTATTGATGCTTTACTAACTCTTTGTATTAAAATCTTCATCTAAATTTAATATAAAATATCTTCTTTAGTATTTGGATTGCTAGTTTAATAAACAAAATAATTTTGAAGAAACTAAGAGATAAAAGATGAATTAGCGGAAAAAATCAAATAAATTCTTTTTAGCTTATTCAAACTAATTCTTCTTTCTCTTCCGGAGGATACTCCTCACCAAATATTTTTGTACTCCCTTTATAAACAGTCTCCTCTACACCTACAGAGTATTTATCAAGCATATCTTCACCTAGTCTTTGAATAATCTCTTCTACTAACTCATCATACTGAACAATTTCCTGGCTACCAGCAGCCATATTCCTTATTATCGCTATACCTTCTAAAACTTCTATCTGCCCCATCAATATAGTCCAAGAGGCTTTAAATTTGTCAGCGATAGCAAGCTGTTCTTTCATAGACCCTTTACCTAAAGCACCTATAGCATGTACCCCTACCTCCCTAAGTTTCATCATTATAGGCAAACATTTTTTCTTCGCTTCCATACCTAACTGAGCCACAAAAACATCTACTGTATCTTTACTTTTTATATATATCTCTTCTTTCTTCATTAACTCAATTATTTTATCAAAATTACCAGAGAACCCTAAAGCTGGGATATATTCTCCGGTTAATTTTTCTATTATCCAATTATATCTACCTCCTGATATAATAGTAGCACCGGTATCTTTTGAAACAAAACTAAAAATTGTATTTGTATGATTATCAGTTTTCCCTATTAGTATTGGTGATTCTTCATACTCTATATCTAGCTCTTCAATATAAGATTTCACAGTATTATAATTCTTGACACTATATTCATCCAAAGAATTCTCAAATTTTGGTGCTAATTGTGCAAGTATAGCTAAATCCTCATTTTTTGATGATAATAATCTTATCGGATTACTTTCTAACAATTTAATACCTTCATCACCCAAAACATGCTCTTTCCCATAATAAAAATTCTTTAACTCCTCTTTATAATGATACTGACACTCTTTTGAGCCAAGGTTATTAATTTTTAAAACAACTGAATCCCTTATCCCTAGATCTTTCAAAATTTTATGTGCAAGATATATCACTTGAGCATCCATAGCTGCATCTTCTTCCCCAATAACTGATCCTTCCATCTGAATATGTTGTGTAAGTTTCTTTTCCTCTCCTTTATACCTATACACTTCTTCAATAGAATATAATTCAACAGGTTTTGGTAACTTCTTACACTCATTTTGGATATAAGCTCTTATCAAACCCGGCATCAAATCAGGTCTTAGCACATTCTCTCCATCTATCTTGTCGACATATAGTTTATTATAGATACTAGAAGATTTTCCCAATACCATCTCCAGTAACTCTTTCTTCTCTAGGATTGAAGGCGTAATCCTTCTATACCCACTCTGTCTACATCTATGTCTAAAAACTTTTTTTATAAAAGTTGCATAAACATGTTCATCAGGCAAAATATCTCTAAGATTCTCAGGACTTTTTAAGTTTTCTTCAGTCATTTGTTAATTTTTAATACATAGTAAAACGCCCGAATATTACCAAAGAAATATTAATTAAGCAAGATATAAAAATAAAACATCTAACAAAAAATAATTTATAAAAATAATTCCAATAAAATATTTTTATAATTATGTCAATTAAAAATTAGGTTATTTTTTGTTTTTTTTATTGACTTTTTTCTAGAAATCTATACCCTAGACTAGGTATATTTTGTCAAAAATTAAAGATATGGAGAACCAATACTTATCCAAATAACATAAAGATTCCGCGGTTTTATACAGTGGATCCGTTTTTAAAATTTTGTATTTTTAGTCATTTTAATTAAACTAAACAATAATCTATAAATAAAATATTCCTATGGATCAAAAAGCAAATAATGATAATTCAATAAATGAATCAAATATAGTAATAGAGAATGAAAAAGAGAGCCTAAAGAAAAGAAAAATTATTGAAATGAAAAAAGTTTCAAAATATAAAAAATTAAAAGGTGTCAGAAGAGAAGTCTCTGTCGAAGATATACTAAAAGACAGCAATTTCCAAGCTTATGAAAAGATAGATAAATCGATAAAAGATCTTTCATCAGAATTATATCCTTCTAAAGTTATTGATGGTAGATATTATTTCAAAAAAGACACTTTTAGTCCGACAGATTCTGTTTCTAATATACCGTTTCTTATTGAAGTTCAACTAAATTCTTATAAGTGGTTTCTAAAAGAAGGGCTAAAGGAGTTATTAGAAGAGGTGTCACCAATAACAGATTTCTCAGGAAAAAAAATGGAACTACATTTTTTAAGCCATTCTTTTTCTCCACCAAAATACACTCCAAATGAAGCAAAAAGAAAAAATATAACTTATGAAGCATCTTTAAAAGTTCATGTTCAGTTAATCAATAAAGAAAACGGAGAAATTAAAGAACAAGATGTGTTTTTAGGTGGGATCCCGCTAATGACAGATAAAGGCACCTTTATAGTTAATGGGATAGAAAGAGTTGTAGTAAACCAGTTAGTAAGATCTCCTGGCGTTTTCTTCTCACATAATCCTGAGTTTATTAGCCATCATAACGCAAAAATTATACCAAAAAGAGGTGCTTGGTTAGAAATAGAAACTGATAGGAAAGGGGTTATAAGTGTTAAGATAGATAGAAAAAGGAAAATATATGTTACACAATTATTAAGAGTTTTTGGGCTACAAAAAGATAAAGATATACTTAAAGAATTTAGTGATACTGATGATGAATTAAAAGGAGATTTTATCCTCAGAACACTTGAAAAAGATCCTGCAAAAACTGTTGAAGAAGCTTATCAAAATATATATAGAAAAATTAGGCCTGGTGATTTAGCTACACCAGAAAACGCAAAACAGTTAATAGATTCTATGTTTTTTGATTTCAAGAAATATGATATGGGAACCATCGCAAGATATAAGCTTAACAAAAGATTTGGATCAACAACACCTGATGATATAAAACATAGAGTTTTTCAAGTAGAGGATTTCATTAATATACTAAAACATTTAATTAAATTAAATAATGGCATAGGTGAATCAGATGATATAGACCATTTAAGTAATAGAAGGGTCCGTTCTGTAGGTGAATTAGTACAAAACAAATTTAGAGTAGGTTTACTTAGAACCGATAGGATCGCAAAAGATAGAATGACAGTTATGGACCTAGAAACAGTCACACCTACACAACTTATAAACTGCAGACCTATAACAGCCGCTATGAGAGAGTTCTTTGCTAGTTCTCAGCTTTCACAGTTTATGGATCAAACGAATCCTCTTGCTGAACTAGCTCATAAAAGAAGATTGTCAGCAATGGGACCAGGTGGTTTATCAAGGGAAAGAGCTTCTTTTGATGTACGTGATGTACATCCGTCACATTATGGTAGGATATGCCCTGTAGCTACTCCTGAAGGACCTAATATTGGATTAGTTGTACATTTAGCTACTTTTGCTAAGATAAATAGATATGGGTTTATTGAAACACCATATAGGAGTGTTTTACATACAAGAAAAAAAATTGAAAAAGATATTATAGGAACTACTATCGATGAAACAATTGTTAGCGGGAAAAAAGTTATTATTGAATCAGGAGATATAATAACAAAAGAGATAGCTAAAAAAATTGTATCGCTAAAGAGCCATAAAGGAGATGTGATAAAAGTTCAAGCGTATGTTGATGATGAGATAAAATATGTTGATGCTGATATTGAGATGTCTTTGGTGATCGCACAAGCTAATTCTGAGTTAGATGAGAAAAAACAGTTTGTTAATAAAAGAGTACCTGCAAGAAAAAAATCTGAACCTACGCTTGCACATATAAGAGATATTACGCATATTGATATATCACCTAAACAAATTATATCACTAACTACCGCTTTGATCCCTTTCCTTGAGCATAATGATAATACTCGTGCTTCTATGGGATCAAATATGCAACGTCAAGCTGTTGCCTTAGTTAGACCGTCTTCTCCTCTAGTAGGGACTGGGATGGAAGGTGTTGCTGCAAGGAGTTCCGGTCAAGCGATAGTGTCTAAAGGTTCTGGAACTGTAGTATCTGTCGATGCTAAACAAATAACTGTTATCTACGATTCAGGAGAAAAAGAGATCTATTTGATAGATAATTTTGTAAGGAGTAATCAAGGGACAGCTATACACATGAGACCTGCGATAAAAAAGAATACTAAAGTAGTACAAGGGACGGTATTAGCGGATGGAGCATCAGTATCACAAGGGGAATTAGCGCTTGGCCAGAATTTACTTGTTGCATATATGCCTTGGCGAGGATACAACTATGAAGATGCTATTGTCGTTTCGAGCAGAGTAGTTAAGGATGGGGTATATGATTCTGTTCATATAGAGTCTTTTTCTGTTGATGTAAGAGATACTAAATTAGGGTCAGAGAATATTACAAGAGATATACCAAATGTTGGTGAAATCAAACTAAAAGATTTGGATGTTGATGGTATAATACGTATAGGAGCAACTGTTAAAGAAGGTGATATTTTAGTTGGTAAGATAACACCTAAAGGAGAAACAGAGTTGTCTGCTGAAGAAAGATTGCTCCAAGCTATATTTGGTGATAAAGCTAAAGATGTTAAAGACACCTCTCTAAGAATGCCTGGTGGAGCCGGAGGTAAAGTCGTTGATATACAAGTATTTAGTCGTGAAGCTGGTGATGAATTATCTACCGGTGTTATAAAACAAATAAAGGTATATGTAGCACAAACAAGAAAGATTCAGGTTGGAGATAAAATGGCCGGTAGACACGGTAATAAAGGAGTTATTTCTAATATTGTACCAGAAGAGAATATGCCGTTTTTACCTGACGGTACACCTGTAGATATTATATTAAATCCGCTTGGTGTATCTTCACGTATGAATATAGGACAAATCCTTGAAACACATCTAGGATGGGCAGCAAAAAAAATGGGGATTAAAGTAGCGACACCTGCGCTAGACGGGATAGGCTCTGATATGATCAAAACATTCTTAAAAGCTGCTGATCTGCCTAATGATGGAAAAATCCAGTTATATGATGGTTTTACCGGAGAACCTTTTGCACATAAAACAACAGTAGGGCAAGTATATATGTTAAAATTATCTCATCTTGTTGAAGATAAGCTTCATGCAAGAAGTGTTGGACCATATTCTTTGGTTACTCAACAACCGCTCGGAGGTAAAGCACAGCACGGAGGACAAAGATTCGGTGAGATGGAAGTATGGGCGTTAGAAGCTTATGGGGCTGCACATACTCTTCAAGAGATGTTAACTATAAAATCTGATGATGTATTAGGTAGAGCAAAAGCATATGAAGCTATCGTTAAAGGCGAACCGATAAGAAAACCTTCTACTCCTGAGTCTTTCAATGTTCTTGTCAAAGAGCTACAAAGTCTTGGGTTAAAAGTGGATCTATTAGAGATCCCTGTTACAGAAGAGATAGATTTAATTGACTTAGAAAATGATAAAAAGATAGTACATGTTGAGCTATATAATGAAGAGATTGAGAAAGAAGATATTCAGGATAAAAACAAGATTGCCGAGTTGAATATTGAAGAGAAAGAGAATCTAAAAGATCTACAAATCGAACTCAATGGGGAAATACCTGAAGATAATCCTGATATTGAAGCTGTAACACATGATGAGATGTTGAATCCAAATGAGAATGAAGTCAATATCCTGGATCTTGAGAAAGATTTTATGGATGAAGAACAAGATATAGATTAAACAAGCTTGAATATATATTTATTTTTTAATTTTTTAACTTCAAGAGTATGAGAAGTATAAACAAAGTCATCTTGATCGGAAACTTGACACGAGATCCAATGATGAAATCAACGGCTAATGGTCAACCAGTTACAACATTTGGTTTAGCTACCAATAGAGAATGGTTGACTAAGAGAGGAGACAGAAAGAGCTTAGCTGAGTATCATAATATTGCTGCATGGGGGAAGTTAGCAGAGATTTGCAGTAAGTTCCTAAAAAAAGGTAAACTAGTTTATGTTGAAGGGTATCTAAAAACTAGATCATGGGATACTGAAAATGGTATAAGGGTATTTAAAACTGAAATAGTTATCTATGATATGATTATGTTAGATAAAAGACCTGATGACTATGTACCAGAATCAAGGAGTTACTCTCATCACGACGATCCAACAGAACCACCATATACTGACGAAGATGGTGAAGAAGCTGCCGCATCAATGGAGCAACACGAATCTAGTGGGCTTACCGATTTAGAAGCTGCTGATGAAAGTATTGATGAACTAAGTTAATATTTTTATATATTGGCAATTAGACTAACTAGTTGCCAACAATAAAATTGTTAACAAAATATATATGTTTCAAAGGAACATACGCAAATCTAATACATTTAATGCTATTGCAATATCTATTGCTAGTCCAGACGAAATAGAGTTATGGTCACATGGTGAAGTAACTAAACCTGAGACCATAAATTACCGAACACAAAAACCTGAAACAGATGGATTATTTTGTGAAAGAATTTTTGGGCCTACAAAGAACTGGGAATGTTTCTGCGGCAAATATAAAAGGATTAGGTATCAAGGAGTTGTTTGTGAGAAATGTGGTGTTGAAGTTACTCGTAGTATAGTTAGAAGAGATAGGATGGGGCATATCAAACTTGCTGTACCTGTTACTCATATTTGGTTCCTAAGATCTACACCAAGTAGGATAGGTTTGTTACTTAACCTGCCTGTAAAAACTATTGAACAAGTAGTTTATTTTGCTGCCTATATAATCACTGAGATTGATGAGATACATAAGAAAGAGGCGCGATCTCAACTAGATAATGAGTTTGCTAATTACAAAAAGAAAATAGTTACTGAATATGAAGAAAAATTGAAAAGCATTAGCGCTAAAAAAATGACGAAACCGGAAAGAACTAAACTGATAGATAAATTAGAAAATGATCAAGCAAAAAAGATTGAGGAACTAACTAAATCACATGATAAAGCTATAACTGATCTAGAAGAGCTACAGATAGGTAAAGTGCTTACTGAAATTGAGTATAGAGAAATGAATATGAAATTTGGTAACGTGTTTAGAGCTGGAACCGGTGCTGAATCGATAAGAGAGATTGTGTCTAGGATTGATCTTAATGAAGAGATTACAAATCTAACAATTGAAAGAAAAAAAATTTCAGGTCAAAAACAGAAGAAAATTGTAAAAAGGATAAGATTGTTTGGGTCGCTACTGAAAGCTAACATACGTCCTGAATGGATGATAATGTCTATTTTGCCTATTATACCGCCTGATTTAAGACCTATGGTACAACTCGACGGAGGTAGATTTGCTGCTTCTGATTTGAATGATTTGTATAGGAGAGTTATTAATAGAAATAATAGATTAAAAAAATTGATGGCTATAGGCGCACCGGAAGTTATATGTAGAAACGAAAAAAGGATGTTACAAGAAGCTGTTGATACTTTACTAAATAATTCAGCTAGATCAGGGAAAGCTGTTTATACTGCTGGTGATAGGCGGAAACTAAGATCCTTATCTGATATGTTGAAAGGTAAACAAGGGAGATTCAGACAAAACTTGCTTGGTAAAAGAGTAGATTATTCTGGGCGTTCCGTTATTGTTGTTGGACCACAATTACAATTACATCAATGCGGACTACCAAAACAAATGGCATTAAAACTTTTTAAACCTTTCGTTATCGGTGAACTATTAAGACAAGAGTTCACCCATAATGTTAAAGGCGCAGAAAGACTCATTCAAGCAGGCAAAAAAGAGGTTTGGGATATACTTGAGAAAGTCACTCAAGGCAGATATGTGCTCCTAAACCGTGCACCTACATTACATCGTTTAGGGATACAAGCGTTTCAACCTATATTAATCGAAGGTAAAGCTATCCAGATACATCCTCTTGTTTGTGCCGCTTTTAACGCTGATTTTGACGGAGATCAAATGGCTGTTCATTTACCTTTATCTTCTGCTGCACAAAGGGAAGCAAAAGACTATATGTTATCTGCTAAAAACCTGCTTAAACCTTCTGCGGGTGATCCGATAATCACACCTACACAGGATATGGTTTTAGGATGTTATTTCCTAACACAAATGCATGATAATAAAAAAGATGGAGGCGGTATAGTGTTTGCGACATTAAGCGAAGCAGTAAACGCTTACAGGATGAATATTATTGATTTACAAGCTAAAATAAAGGCTAGAGTAAGAGGGGATATAATAGAAACTACTGTCGGGAGAATGATTTTTAATAGTTTTATACCGGAAGATTTAGGATATATTAACAAAACTATAAAGAAAAAAGATCTATCTAATTTGATATCTAGTGCGTACGAAAATTTTGGGAGAAGTATTACAGCTGAACTAGCTGATAACCTAAAACGTATTGGGTTTAAATTCGCTACTAAATCTGGTATATCTATTTCTGTTGCTGACATGGAAATACCTGGTGAGAAAGATAAACTCCTAGATCAATCTAATGAAATTGTAAAAAAGATTAATAATAACTACTGGAAAGGGTTTATTACTGATAATGAAAGATATATACATACCATTAAAGTATGGGCTGAGACAAAATCTGATATATCTAGCATGATGATAGAAAATTTTGAGAAAGATAAAGAAAATGATATTTATTATATGATAGATTCCGGTGCTAGAGGTAACTGGGGACAAATAACCCAGCTATGTGGGATGAAAGGGTTAGTAGCTAATCCCGGCGGTAAAACGATCGAACTACCTATTAAATCTAATTTGAAAGAAGGGTTTACTATATTAGAGTATTTTATTGCTACTCATGGAGGACGTAAAGGTAAATCTGATACAGCATTAAAAACTGCTGAAGCGGGATACTTAACAAGAAGACTTGTTGATGCTGTACAAGATATCATTATTCGAGAGGTGGATTGCAGATCAGAAGATAAAAGTATTATAACTAGAGAAGAAAGTGAAAAGATTGGTGAAGAATTTGAAAGGAGGATCTTTGGTAGGACCATCTCTGAAGATATATTAAATCCGACAAATAATGAGATATTAGCAGAGAAAGGTGTAGCTATAGATAATAATTTGATTAAACAAATAAATAAGTACCAAATAAACGAAGTTAAAGTAAGGTCTATTATAACTTGCAATACAGAAAATGGTATATGTCAAAAATGTTATGGTAGAGATTTAGGTACCAATAAATGGGTTAAAGTTGGTACACCTGTTGGTATAATAGCTGCACAAAGTATTGGTGAACCGGGTACACAGTTAACCATGAGAACTTTTCATATGGGTGGTGTTGCTGAAGGCTCTGATATTACACAAGGTCTAACAAGAGTAGAAGAATTATTTGAGGCTAGATCACCTAAAACACCATGTATACTATGTGAAGTCAGTGGTAAAATTGTTGATATTGAGGTATTACAAAAAGGTGGCTCACAAATAAAGATTATTACTGATGGTGAAAGCTACGATCAATTTATAGTGCCATCAACATACAAATTATTTGTTAAAGAAGGAGACCCGGTAACAGAAAAACAACCTATAGCTAAATCTAGTCTCGATAGAGATATAATAAAAACAAAAATAGCAGGTAAAGTAAAATCTATCAAAGATGGTATTGTTACTATCTCACATTTACCTAACCAGGAAAGAATTTATACTGCCTCAGCTTATGATAATATAAAAGTAGATAAAGGTGACTATGTAACAGTATCAAAACCGCTTACCTCTGGGCATTATAACCTACAAGAGCTGATGAGCCTTGCAGACGTATACACAGTACAAAAATATATTATGACAGATGTACAAGAGATATATGCTTCACAAGGTCAAACAATAAACGATAAACATATCGAAATTATTGTTAAAAAGATGTTTTCAAAGATACGTATCGTAGATTCTGGAGATAGTGATTTCCTACCAGGTGAAATAGTAGATATTATTAAGTTCCAAAGGATAAATAAATCATTAATAGCTAAAGACAAAAAACAAGCTTACGGTGAAAGACTGCTTCTTGGGTTAACTAGAGTTTCATTACTTACTGAAAGCTGGCTAGCTGCCGCCTCTTTCCAAGAGACTATAAGAGTTCTTGTAGAAGCCGCTGTTACAAAAAAAGTTGACAATTTAAGAGGATTAAAGGAGAATGTCATCATCGGACGTCTTATACAAGCTGGTGAAATCTTTAAAAAGAATTATTACAAAAGATTACAAGGGAAAAAGATTAATACATAAGCTTAAAAATATACTAAAATTATTTAACTTGAAATTATATTATGCCTACAATCAACCAATTAATTAGAAAAGGTAGAAAAAAAATGAAGAAAAAAAGTAAATCTCCTGCTTTACAGTTTACTTTAAACACTATAAAAACAAAGAATGTAAAACTAAAAAGAGGGGCACCTTTAAAAAGAGGGGTTTGTATTAAAGTAACCACTATGACACCTAAAAAACCGAACTCTGCTCTAAGGAAAATAGCTCGTGTACGGTTAACTAATGGTGTTGAGATCAACGCGTATATCCCGGGCGAAGGTCATAATTTACAAGACCATTCGGTTGTAAAAATTAGAGGCGGAAGAGTTAAAGATTTACCTGGTGTAAAATACCATATAGTTAGAGGAGTTTTAGATACACAAGGGGTAGAAAACAGGAAACAATCAAGAAGCAAATACGGAGTAAAAAAACCTAAATAATAAATTAATAATTTAATTAGAAATATGTCAAACAAAAGAGATATTATTATTCCAACAGGGTCATCATATCTAATAGAGAAATTTATTAATTGTGTGATGCAAGACGGTAAAAAAAATATTGCAAGAAAAATCTTTAAAGATACTATGCGATCACTTGTAAAAAAAGGACAAAAATATCCTGAGAAACTTTTTGAACGTGCTATTGATATGATTAAACCACAAATAGAAGTTAGACCTAAACGTATAGGCGGTGCTGTATACCAAATACCTGTTGAAGTTAAACCTAATAGGCAACTAACATTAGCTATTAGATGGCTACTGAAAGCTGCCAGAACAAAAAAAGGGAAACCTATGTATGATAGATTAGCTGATGAGTTAATTCTAGCTACACAAGAACAAGGGAACGCTTATAAGAAAAAAATTGATGTATTTAAAATGGCTCAAGCTAACAAAGCTTTTGCTCATTTCGCTAGATATTAATTATTTTATTAAGCCTTTAAATACAAGAGTTAGTATAAAACCTAATATTATTGAGTCTATTAGGTTAGTGTTTAGTAACCCTGATATACTTATAGAAACCAAAACACCTAAAGATCCGTATATTAGATTAGTCAGAATATTTTTTAGTATTTTGCTTATTTCTTCGTTTTTTACCTGAATTATAAATTCTGGGTTAGAGCTAAACAAACTAATCAAAAGAGCGAACACGATTACCAGTTCTATCGATACTCTTTTAAAAACAAACGATAAAAGATAAATATTACCTATAAGGATAGAAGCTGACCTTGATAATAAATAAAACCTGTTTTTTGGTATTTTAAATAATTGATCGAGTGCTATGAATGTGAATATTATACATGTAAATACGATAATAAATACTTTATCTATAAGATCAACCTTCTTAAATATACTTACAAATAATACAAAAACTAAACCGGTCACCCCACCTATCAAACAGTAATTAACTGTTTTTTTTACTAGTTTATTAAAATTATCTTTATAGTAACTACTAACACTTTCTTTATTCGATTTCTTTAAATGATCTTCTTTCGTAACATTTTTGTTTACCTTTTTATCATTTAATCTTTGATCATATAGTTCCCGTTTTTTAGGATCAAATAATGTATTATACGCTTCTTTAATACTCTGAAATTTCTCTAAATTTTCTTTCTTACTTAAATCAGGATGATGAATCTTAACAAGCTTAAAATAAGATTTCTTTATATCTTTTGAAGATGCATTCTTAGGTAACCCAAGTATTTTATAAAAATCCTTTTTCATCACTAAAACTGTTGCAAAAACCTAAGATCATTCTCAAAAAAATGTCGCATATCATCTATCCGGTGTTTGATCATTAACGGTCTTTCTATACCAAACCCAAACGCAAACCCAGTATATTCTTCAGGGTTAATATTAACATTTTTTAACACATTAGGATGCACTGACCCTGCACCGCCCATCTCAAGCCATCTCGACCCTTTACATATTTTACATCTTTCATTGCCTATTCTCCCTTTACCTTCACACATAACACAAGTGACATCAACCTCTAACCCCGGTTCAACGAAAGGGAAATACGATGTCCTAAACCGTATATCAAGATCGTAATGCAATAACTCTGATAACGCACTAATTAATACAGCTCTTAGGTTAGATATAGAGATATTTTTATCTACCATTAATCCTTCAAATTGATGGAACATAGGGCTATGAGTAGCATCACTGTCTTTTCTGAAAGTTTTACCAGGAGCAATGATTCTTATCGGTGGTCTATTGTTTTCCATATACCTTATTTGAACAGACGATGTTTGCGTTCTCAACACATACCCATTATCAAGCCAAAAAGTATCCTGCATCTCTCTTGCTGGATGATCTTTTGGGATATTAAGCGCAGTAAAATTATAAAACTCTGTCTCTATCTCAGGACCTTCAGCTATATCAAACCCCATCCTACCAAATACATCATATACTTGCTCAATAAACTGTGTTATAGGATGGATATGACCGATCTCTATCTTTTTCCCCGGCAAAGAATTATCTATCCATTCATCATACACAATATTTTTTATACTCTCTTTTTCTATATCGTTTGTTTTTTGATCTATTTCCTTAGATATAAAAGTTTTTATATCGTTTGCTAGTCTACCTATTTCAGGTTTCAAAGCAGGCGGTAATACCGCTAACCCTCGTAGTATCTTTGTTAGTTTACCTTCCTTCCTACCTAAAAACTCATGTGTTAAATCTTTTAAACTATCGATTGTACTGATATCCTCCAATCTTTTAATAAACTCTTCTTTGAATTGTAAAAGTTTTTGTTTCATAATAATATTATATTTTTTTAATAACTCTTATATTTTGGAAAGGCCATAAAACGACCCAGGCTTTCCCATCAATATTATCTTTATCAACAAACGGTGTCATCTCACCTTTTTCATTTACCCAATGTCTGGAATCCGAGCTCGCTTTTCTGTTATCCCCCAAAACAAAATACTTATTTTCTGGCACCTCAAATACATAGTTTTTTAACCTGTTATCTATATGTGTTTGGTCTTTATTATTTTCGTTCAAATAGTTTTCTTCTAAATAAACCCCTTCCGGGTTATCAGTATTTTTTATAAACACTTTCCCATCGATAATTTGGATCTTATCGCCTGGAACACCTATAATCCGTTTAACATAATACTCATCTTTTGATAAAGGTGGTACAAATACTATTACATCACCCCTTTCGGGATCATTAAAAATATATGATAGTTTATCTATCAACATATACTCTCCTATCTGATTATTTGTAACACATGTATTATTAATATAATTAAGAGTATTACACATCGATTGACCGCTTACCTGAAACGGTGCTACAAGGAATGTCCTTATTATCCAAACAAATATTATTATTACAAAAGCATTTAAAGCAATATCTAAAATATATATACCTATCTCTTTTTTATTTTTAAACATTGTATTATTATTATTATGTGTAACAATGTGTAACAAGTATACTGTAGATTCATTATTAACACAATTCTTTAGTACTTTAAAATTATATATAAAAGAATGATTATTGAGAAACTTATTTTTAATAAACACCTTGATGAAGGAGAAGAGATCCTTTTTGTAGCACATAAACATTTTATCGCTGTGTTAGAACCTTTCACAAAAAACCTTATTTTCGGTATTATAATACCTTGGCTACTATATATCATAATACCGGCTTTCTTGTGGATATCAATAATATGGACATTTGTAAGTCTCATCAAGCTGACATATATACTTACTGACTGGTATTGTGATGCTTGGTTAATAACATCTATGAGTATTATTGATCTAGAATGGAAAGGAATATTTAACCAAACTTCAACCAGAGTCGATTACGGAGCTATAGAGAGTGTTACATATGAGATAAAAGGATTCTTTGCAACTATTTTACGATATGGTGTTACAGAACTCGATAAAATTGGTAACGCTACACCAACAGTACTTGAATACGCTGCGTATCCAAAAAGAATCGAATTAAAAGTTTTGGAATACAAAGAGATATATGAAGAGAAAAAAAGCAAACAGGAATCTGAAGGGCTAAAGAATATTTTAGCTGATGTAGTCGCTAGACATATAAAAGAGAAAGGGTTATCTTTATCTAAAGAAGGGCTTAAAAAGAATATCCATATAGAAAATATGGATAACAAAAAAAATGAATTTACATATAAAAATATTTAATTAAAATTTAAAAAACAATTATGGAATATATTATTATAGTTATTATCTTAGCGGCTATCTTAGTTTTATACGTTCTATTTAGTAAAAAAACTAAATTATCATCATCTCAAATAAAAAAAATACATCAATTTATTAATAGAATCAATAACGAGACCGACTACAAAAGGATTATTATAGATTTAGACAAACTCCTTGATTATATACTAAAACAAAAAGGGTTTAAGGGGACTTTAGGCGAAAAGATGAAGAAAGCAAGGAACTTGTTTTCTAATAACAACGATATATGGTTCGCACATAAACTCAGAAACAAAATAGCTCATGATATAGATTTCTGCCTAAGAGAAAAAGACGCACAAAAAGCTATAAAATATTTCAAAAAAGCTTTCAATGATTTAGGTGTATAAACCTATTGATATATATTGATAGAACATAGATTGTTTATTAATTTTTATACATACAAAGCTCGCTTATCAATATAATAATTAGGCTAGATTAGTATATATACAAAAACTTGCGTATCTACTCTTATATTTCTAACTCAAGAGTATTATATATAGTCAAAATCGTATCTTTTAATTCAAAAGGCCCACTTATAACAAAATACGATTTCTCATCTCGGTTTTTGTATACATAATACATATCACCTCGCATCTCACTATATCCGTCTTCATGCTCTCCACCACCTTTTTTTAGTTCAACTTTAGCTTCTATATCTTCATCTGAAATATCATCTGCCCTGAAATCTTTTTTACTAAAAAGTATTTTAGCTAGCATATCATCTTGTACTCCTGTTGTCCCATCGTAAAACCAGTTTTTATTAAACTGAAACTTAAATTTATAGTAATCATTAGTATATAACTGTAGATCACCATTTATATCTTTATCTACAATTTTATCTATCTCTTTAGTATCATCCTCTGTGTCTGTCTCTTTTTTTTCTTTAGGTAATAAATCTTTTATTTTAACAACAATTTTTGATACCTCAGCACGTGTTATTGGGTTATTAGGTTTAAAACTGTTATCCAAATATCCACCAACAACACCTTTATCTTTCGCGAAAGACACGTAATCTTTATACCATTCATCATTATTTGTATCATTAAAAACCAAATCACCACCTTCTATATCTATTTCTGATAAAACCAACAACACTTTTATCGCTTCTACACGTGATATTTTACTATCAGGCCTAAACGTGTCATCCTTATACCCTTTTATAGCTTTTAACTCTTTGGCTGTAGCTATATAATCTATATACCAGCTATCAAGCGATACATCATTAAACGGTTGTATCTGTGTATTAAGTTTTATAGTATACCCAAACGCTAAAAGCGCTATTTTAGTTAACTCAGACCTTGTTATATATGTATCAGGATCAAACAACTCTTCTGTTTTACCTTTAATTATTTTTTGATTATAAAGAAGATCTACATACTCTTTCGCCCAATGATTTTTTATATCTATAAAAGGTGAAGAGACAGTATCTGGTTGTTCCCCATTATCATCATTTATTTCTTTATCATCATTTGTTTCTTTATCATCATTTGTTTCTTTATCATCATCCTTTGTAGTATCATCTTCTATTATAGTTGAAGAACAATTATCATAAGATACTATAGGCGCACTACTGCTCTCTTCTATCCGTTCTTGAATAATATGGCTTGTATTACCTTGACTATCCTCAACGATAAAACTCAATATAGTAGTTTTATCCTGATCAAGCCCCAAACATACACTAAATATCCCATTATTATCAATTTTAGTTTGTTTGATAATAGACCCATCAGTTTTAGTAATTTTTAGATACGCGTTAGGTTCACCCTCACCTTGGATCTCAATCACATCAGAGTTCAAAGGAGATAAAAACGCGTATATGCTCGGTGATTCAGGTGCAATAACATCTTTGCCTGTCTCTTCCTGGTAATCTAAAGCTTGTTTATTATCCTCTTTGATTCTTACATCAACAGCAGGGCTGATCTCGTTATCTTTTGTAGTAGTAACTAAAAACCTGTTAATAGCATTCTGTCTTAAACCTACACGTATCTCAAAATAGCCGTCTTCATTAGATATAACCGGAGGTATCTCATTAGCCTCACCTATAACTGTTATTTGAGCAAACGGTTCAGTTATCCCTTTAATAGTATATGTAGGACCATCTACCACAGGAGGTATCTCTGATATCTCAGGTGGATCAATAGCAAATACAGTTGAAGGTATGATCAACACTCCTATTAAAAATATACATTTATAAAAATTTCTCATTTTGGTTTTTTAATTTTAAAACAAATAGATTCTATCAAAAAATATTTCTTTTATAAAGAAGTATTAATACAAGTTTCAAAAAATATTTATATAAGACCATTTTCGCTCCAATAATTTTATACCACTCAGCCTACACGGTTTGTTTAATCAACAAAAAAACCTTTATTTAGCTATAAAAATAGATATAAAGATGATTACTTTTGAACCTTTTTTTAGTCAACAAACTTTAAAGCCCCAAATTATTTATCATTGTAACTATTTTTGCTACTTCCGCACGTGTAATATAATCGCTAGGATAAAATAGTTGTTTATTATTTATAATACCTCTCGAGAGAGCATACTCAGTGTATTCATAATACCAATCATTTTTATTTACATCCCGGAAATGGTTCTCTTTTGAGTTGTGTTGAGTAAACCCATTTGCTTCTAATAAAACTTTTAAAGCTTCCGCTCTAGTTATAAAATTATTTGGTAAAAATTTACTATATTTTTTTTCTATTATACCTTCATCATAAGCTTTATTAATATACCCATAAAACCAATCTGTAGGTTTTATATCGTTAAAAACTGATATAGACTTATATACAGGACCGATATTATTAGTTTCAAGCGCTATTTTAATCAGCTCTGCTCTGGTTATAAAGTTATTTGGTCTGAATGTTTGGTCTTCATACCCTTTTATAATCCCTTTACCAAGCAAATCATAAACATAATATGAGAACCAATCAGTGTTTTTTATATCTCTGAAAAGCGTACCTATTAAATCTGTTTTAACTTCTAACGGTAAAGATAAAATGCTTTCATTACCGGTAAAATCAACAGCACTGATTTTATAGTAATACGTTTTACCCCTTTCAAACTCTATATCCTCAAAAAAATATACGTTAACTGTAGCAATCTTTTTGTATCCTTCATTTTTGTATATACTTTTATATACATTAAACAAAACAACCTCTTCATCTGTATCCCAAGAGACCAAGATTTTATCCTGTAAAAATTTAGCAAAACCGATCTTCGGTTCTCTTGGTGTTACAGTACTTATATCCTGATTAACAAGGAATTTAGTATTCGGTTTATTAGACCACGGTCTATAATCTACAAAATCTGAGACCGGATCACCAGCCTCATTCAAGTTATATAAACCTCCTTTAGTCACATCATCGCTTGGATCTAAAGGCCCATATCTATCACCCCAAAAATTATCTTCTGCTTTGATTAGATTATATAAATCATTATTAGCTTTAACATTTTTTATATCTATCCCTACCTCATTACCGATGATATCATTACCTTCTATCTCTATCTCACCAACTATAGAATCTATTAATATCCCCGTATTATTTGATGTGATAGCGTTATTCTTGATAGCGGGGATATCAGATCTCAGATGTATACCCGCTTTATTATTCAAATCTATATGGTTATTCTTTATCTCAGAAGTATTATTTAAAACTGTTATACCATCACCGTTATTAAGTTGTATGATATTACCTCTTAGGTTAGCGTAGCTATTTAGGGTTACCCCGTTTTCTTGATTGAATTGTATTACATTATGGCTTATATCAGATTTGCCTTGGTTAGTAATCAACCCATCACCGTCACATCTCTGAAAAACATTGTTCCTTACGCTTGCATACGCCATAAACATATACATACAAGCGGTATCACTTTTAGTGATAAAATTATTATGTATAAAATGATCTTTGCCTATCAAAACTAAAGCGGCATCAGCTGTTTTTTTGTACCCTTTCTTGCCTGCGTATTTTATTTGAGTATATTCTAATACTGAACCTTCACCGTTTATTATCACCCCGTACCAGTCACCTTTCGTCGGTTGCTCATAGCTTATCTCACTCATATCATAAAACGATGTGAAAATAATATTTTTATCAGGAGTCCCTTTGGCTATAAGCTTACCGTTTACGTCTAAAGCTCTCCCGTTAGTGAATTTCACGACCACACCGGGCTCTATCGTTAGAGTAGCATCCTCATCAACAGAAAAATCTGTTGAACCCACGTTAATAATATACGGGCTTTTACCCTCAGTCCAAACAGTATCCTTAGAAATATTTTCAAAAATCTCTGTTTGTGCGTTAGTGTTATTTATACTAAAAACCCAAAAACTCATAATAAAAACCCCGGTATATATTATTTTTTTTATCATATTAACTAAAAAATTAATATCTCTTATATTTACTATTATTACTAAAATTTTTTATATATCTCTACAAAGTCTATATTTATGGTCCATATAATCATAACAATAATCATTAGCGCTTGATCTATAATAATAAGTTTTTTTTCGTTTTTTCTTATACGGATACTCATAATACCCTTCGTGATAACCTCTATCATACCCGTAATATATACCATCATCATACCCGTCATCGTACCCGTCATCGTACCCCTCTTTGTACCCATTCTTATACCCATTATTATAAGCGTTTATATACTTACTTTCTTTATATTTTTTTGTATACCTACAATAATCCCTATTATCATACCTACAGGACGCGTATACAGTATTAGCTGCGAGAAACAGAAACAGAATTATAGCGAATACTTTTTTCATAGAAATATTAATTATTAATGAGATAGTTATTGTATATAACTATTAAGATTATGTCAAATTTTAAAAAAAAACCACCAAAATATCTCGATATGGGTTAGCTTAATCCAAATACTATCCCTAAATAGCTAATAAAGATATTTCTATATGATAACCACAAAGTTTAACGATAGATTCTTATGTTTTTTAACCTACGGTTTAGTGTCTCTACACCTTTTTTTGTTATTTTTTTACAAAAATATGCTTCCAATATTTTCAGATTAGGTAGATCAGTAAGATATTTAAAACCGTCATCTGTTATCTTTGTACAAAAACTTATTTTAAGATAAGACAAGTTTTTTAATCTAAAAAAAAAGCTTAACCCTTTATTTGTTATATTTCTACAACTACCGAAGTTAAGTCTTGTTAAGTTATTCAACCTAGATATATACCGTAAACCATTATCTGTTATTTTATTGCATAAACTTATATCAAGAAGCGAAGAAATTATTATATTCACAGTCAAAATTTGTTATATAAACTGCCAAGTTAGGTATACAAACTAGTTTCTTTAAGTCTGTTGGCTCATATACGTATACTGATAGCTTATCTTTTGGAGAAATAAGTATTTTTTCTGATTTAATCTCATGTTTTCTACCGTCTAGAATTTTATAGAATTTACCATCTATCTCCGGTAATCTGATTGATTGCACTTCTAGCTGATTGTTGGTCTCAGCAAAACAAAACATTGAAAACAAATAAAACAATATTATAACCCCGTTTTTCATTGTATCCCTTTCTTTTGATTGATAAACCTAACAATTTGTTTTACCTATAAAATATTTTATTAGCCTAGTTTTCTAAGAACAAAAAAAAATAAGAACTTCTAAAAAGAGTATATCCCCGCAGATAAAGGATATCAATTAAAATCTAAAACTAATCATCCCAAAAAAAAATTATCAGTCAAGAAAAAAATGGGTTCCCTCAGAGGTTAATCTGAGGGAACTAAAAAACAAGTAAGCTCGATTAGAAATACTCTTGTATATCTATTATCTTGGGATCCTTACAATACCTAATTTTTTTTCTAGACGCTTAACCCCATTTCCTGTTATATTCTTACAGTTTTCAAAATCAATATTTCTTAACTTATAAGAATTATATAAATACTCTAGCCCTTTATCTGTTATCTTATCACAACAACTTATATCAAGCTCTGTTAAGTCTTTTAATTTAGATATATACCTAATCCCATGATCACTGATATTATTACAACTGTTAAGATTAAGAACTGATAAGCTTTTTATTGCTGATATATATTTTAACCCGATATCAGTAATATTTTGGCAACAACTTATATTAAGATATTTTAGTTTTTTTAATTTTGTTATATGTACAAGATCTTTCCCTGTTATTTTTTTACAGAAACATATATCAAGGCTGTTTAAATTTTTCATATTCGATATATATCTAAGCCCTTTTTCAGTTATATTGTAGCAAAAAGAAAGATCTAGTTTACTTAAACTATTTAGCTTTGATATATATCCTACCCCTTTATCAGTTATCTTACCACAATCACTTAGCTCAAGTATTTTTAAACTCTTTAACCTAGAGATATACTGCAAACTTCTATCTGTTAGCTCTTTATTATAAGAAACATCAAGTTTATATAGATTCTTCAGCTTAGTTATATATAAAACCCCTTTATCTGTTATTCTGTTACAATTAACAATATAAACTCCAGACAAACTATCTAGCTTAGATATATCTCTAACACTGTTATCAGTTATATTTTTACAACTAATAATATAAAGATCCGATAAACCTCTTATTTTAGATATATAATCTACCCCTATATCACTCATATAATTAGAGTAACTTATAGAAAGACTTTTTATATTCTTTAATGTTGATAAATATTTTATATCTTGATCTTTGATTCGCTCAAACCCTCTTATCTCTAAAGATTTAAAGGCCCTCAAGATATCTAAAAACTTATTATACCTACTATCATATCCTTTTATACATACTCTTATATCGGTTAAATTTATTAAACTATTTAAATCATTAGGTTTACTAATCTCTGCTAATAATTTAATTTGTGGCGCATCTTTAATCATTCTCGCGTTAATCTTCTCCTTTTTCCCGTTAATTATTGTATAAAAGCTACCTTCTATATTAGGTAATTTGATAAATTTTACTTTCTGTTTCGTGTTAGTCTCAGAAAAACAAACAATTGGAAACAAAAAAAACAATATTATAATATTCTTTCTCATTATATCCCTTTCTTTACATATATTTTATTAGCCTTGTTTTCAAAGAACAAAATAAAATTCGTTAGCTTATAAAGGATACCATATAAAAATATAATTTATAAATTTAATATAAATAACTTTTTTTCACGATTCTCTTGAATTTTCATTATTGATATAAATAAGCAAAAAGAATAAATTGATATAAATATGATATTTGATATTTCGGCTAAAGATTTAAAGGAGTTTGATCATGGAAAAAAGATCTAAAAGTGTATTTATACTAACTGCTGTTTTTACAATGTTTATTATCCCCATTTTTAATTATATAATTGAACCTGTTTTTGACCCTTACAGAGAACTACTCGATGACAAATTACATGGTAAAGAAGAAAAAGAGAATGTTAACACCATAAAATTTGAGACACACTCAAAATTAACTGATAAAGAATTATTACATGCTCTTAAAGAAGTAAAACAGGACCAGTATTCCTATCTTGTCACCCAAAAAAAATACGAAGAATTATTCAATCTTTTCTATCAACTAGCAAACAACGGTGACAAAGAGAGTATGTATTATCTAGGCAGACTATATATGGAAGCTAAAGGTACTTATAAAGACCTGGCGAAATCTGAATTTTGGTTAAAACGATCTAATAACAAAGATCACAGAGTGCTTCTTGCTTTAGGCAACCTATATAAATCAAAGAAAGACTACATTCTATCGATAAAATATTACACACAGGCGATGGAAACAGGATCCAAAAAAGCTATAAATGAACTAGGGATACTATACTACTACGGATATGGGGTACAAAAAAACACTAAAAAAGCTATATACTTTTTTAAGAAAGGTGAAGACTTAAATGATATTGCATCCATAAATAACCTTGGATATTGTTACCTAAAAGGCATAGGTATCAAAAAAGACGTAAACAAAGCTATATATTACTTAAAAAAAGCAGGTAATTTAGGATCAAGCTATTCGTTGTTTAACTTAGCCTGTTTATATAAATTTGGGCTAGGTATTAACAAGGATTATAAACTAGCTATCTATTACCTAAAAAAATCTGCTGACCTTGGTAACACTAAAGCTATGATATATTTAGGAGGATATTACTTAAAAACCCAAAACCAGAAAAGAAACGGTTTCCAATACTTTCTTAGAGCAGCTAACCTAGGCAACAAAAACGCAATAAACAACCTAGGATACTGCTATGAATTTGGATTAGGGACAAAAAAAGATATCAAAAAAGCTATCTTTCACTATAAATTAGCAGCTAAATTAGAAAGCATTACAGCAATGATTAATCTAGGGTTTCTGTATCAGAAAGGGCAAAAAATAAAAAAAGATTTAAAAATATCTATATTTTATTTTCAAAAAGCTGCTAAGCTTGGTGACACAAGATCCATAAACATCTTAAAACGCTTAGCTAAAGACGATATACCTGAGGCTTTACAATCCTTAAAAGAGATAGATCAAAGCTAATCTAACCGATACTTTATATCTATATCATCGGCCATATACAAATATATGGCCTTCTATTTTTATTAAGCAGAAACCTGGTTGTTTTTCAACAATACACGCTCGCTACAAGATTTTTAAAAAGTTTTTTTGCATATATATTAAAGATATGTTAAGATATTTCTGCTATGATATATTTGTAAGTCATGGCGGTTTTTATGGTTTAATTAACACTTTTTATGCAATCACAATTTATCGCAGCAATAAACCAAATATGTGATGAAAAAAATCTACCAAGAGAGAAAGTTCTAGAGATAGTTAAAACTGCTCTAGCTACAGCTTATAGGAAAGATTTCGGGAACAAAGAACAAGAGATAGAGGTTATACTGAAAGATGACCAAGAGTTCGCTAGTATCTTGCTTATCAAAGAAGTTGTCAACGAGGTAGAGAACCCTAATATTGAGATATCGCTTAAAGAGGCACAAAAGATAAAAAAAGATGTTGAGGAAGGTGACGAAATAAAGATAGATGTAACACCTTTAGGGTACGGTAGGATTGCTGCACAAGCTGCAAAACAAGTTATTTTACAACGTGTACAAGAAGCAGAAAGAGAGATCTTATATGATATGTTTAAAAACCGAGAAGACGAGATATTAACTGCACAAGTTACTAGGGTTGAAGGTCAAAATATATATGTTTCTATAGAAAAAAACACGGTTGTATTATCATCTAAAGACAGGATCCCGGGAGAACAGTATTATACAGGCAAAAGGATAAGAGTATATCTAGAAAAAGTAGAAAAAACTACAAAAGGCCCGCAACTACTTATATCTAGGACTCATCCGAACCTAGTAAGGAAACTGCTAGAGATGGAGATCCCTGAGGTACGGAATAATGAAGTTATAATTAAAGCTATCTCAAGAGATCCCGGTTTCAGGACAAAAGTAGCTGTCTATTCATCAGAAAAAAAGATAGACCCTATAGGCGCTTGTGTTGGACAAAAAGGGGTTAGGATACAAACCATAATGGATGAGCTAAACGGTGAAAGGGTGGATATGATACAATGGTATAAAGATCCGGTCAAATTTATCGCTACTTCTTTACAGCCTGCACAGATATCAGCGGTTATCATAGTAAATGATGAAGACTATAAAGATGATAGAGGTAAAACAATAAAAAAACGGGCCGCAGTATTTGTCGAGGAATCACAAAGACCGATGGCTATCGGTAAAAAAGGTCAAAACATTAGACTAGCATCAATATTAACTGATTTTGAGCTAGATGTATATAATGCTGATGAAATAGATGCTTTCAAACAGAAACTTAAAGAGGTTACCGGCGAAGAAAAACAAGAGGTTAAGATCGTTGATAGCGAGCTGAAGAAAAGTAACACTAAAAAAGATGTGATAGGTTGCCCTCATTGCGGGTTTATTATAGAAGCACCTGAAATAGCTGTATGCCCTAAATGTGAAGGCGCTCTCGATATAAAAGATAACAATTAACTTAAATTTATTTTTATTTATTGAACAAAATTTAATATATAATTATACTAGTATTCGATAATAAATATTTTTCAATGAACAAAACAGTTAAAATATTTTTAGTAATTACTATAATATGTTGTTTTGGTTGTACAAAACGAGAATCTAGCAATAACCAAATAACTAATGATAAAGTTGAGCTTGTTTTCTATAATTTATTCGACGAAAAAGACTCACTACAAGGCCAGATCCAAGCGTTCCAAACGAAATACCCTAACATAAAAATCAAATACGAGAAATATGTTGACCCTATATCTTACGAGGATTTAGTTATAAACGAAATAGCTGAAGGTAATGGCCCTGATATATTTGCGATACATAACACGTTAATAGATAAACACAAAAACAAGCTGGTCCCTATGCCGCTTGATATCCCTTTAGCGATGTCACCACAAAAATTCAGCCAAACTTTTTTTGATGTAGCGTATAACGATCTAATCAGAGATAACCGTATATATGGGTTACCTTTAAGTATAGACACTCTCGCTTTATACTACAATAAAGAGTACTTAAGTAGCGCTATAACAGGGCTAAATAAACCCGGCAGGACATGGGAGACGATAAAGAAACAGGTTATCGCTCTAACCAAACCTGATAAAAGCAAAGAACGATTTAAAGTAGCAGGCATATCAATGGGTAGATCAGACAATATTATTCAAGCTATAGATATATTATATCTACTCTTTTTACAATACGGTACAAAAATATATAACGATAAGACCGAACCTATCTTCGCACAGAAACAAGGCACATTAGAAGGCACAGGCAAAGCGTATTATCCTGGGTTACTAGCGCTAGAACTATATACCAGTTTTGGGTTACCGAGCTTCGGACATTACTCATGGAACGAAGAGATAACAGGAGACGATCCTGAATACAAAGAGATAAACGTGTTTACTAAAGGTAAAGTATCTATGATTTTTGGGTATTCGTATTTATACGACGATATAAAAAGGTATATTAACACACTACAAAAAACCGGCAAAACCCATATAGAATTAAAAAATGTGCAGATAACAGAAGTCCCACAAGTTTTAGACCCATTAGAAAGCAATAAACTATATGCTTATGCTAGCTATTACCCACTTGTCGTATCAAAAAACTCTAAATACCCTAAAGAGGCATGGTTGTTCATCCAATTTTTAACATCAAAAGATAACCTACAAACATACCATGAAAAAACCAATAAACCAACAAGCAGATTAGATTTACAAGAAGAACAATCTTTAGACCCAATATATGGAGCGTTTGCTAGACAAGCTCAATATGCTAAATCGATAAAAGTATCTGATGAAACCTTTTATAATACTGTTTTCTCTAAATCTATAGAAGATGTTTTAGATACGATTAGTATCCGTTCAGCTTTATTAAAAGCAGAGAACAGGATAAAATGTTTTATCTATAAAACACAAAAAAAATCTGAGTATAAAGATAAAGATTGTTTAAAATAAACATGGGATCAATCCCCAAAATTTTTTTAGGGTTATCGATATTTTTTCTTCCTTTCCAGATACACCAAATAATATATGATGGTAGCGCATATAGCTCAGGCCTCTTTTCTGTGTATACTGGTTACATAATATATATTTCAGATATATTCTTATATATCAGTATAATATCTTCCATTATTCTGTCAATAAAAAGAAAAAGATACCCTAGGTTTGGTCATTATTTAATAACATCTTTTTTTATAACTATACTGATCTTTAGCGAGACAAGTTTTTTCTTGGCTAAGGATATATATATAGTTTTTTTTAATATCCTCACTCTAGTTAAACTGTATCTCTTATATCTACTTATAATAAATAAGGTCCTACCAATAAAAACTATTATCAAAATCCTATCTATATCTTTCAGTATACAAATATTCTTAGGGTTATACCAACTAATACTCCAAACCCCTCTTGGTTTACATTCTTTTGGTGAACCTTTTTTTGATTCAAAATCTGTAGGTATCGCTAAAACCAACTCCTTGATCAGACCTTACGGCACATTACCTCACCCCAATATTTTAGGAGGGATATCTTTTATCCTTTTTTTCTTATTAGGATACATAGAAAAACAGAGATGGACTAACATCCTACGTATTATTCTTCTTATAGGCATCTTTATCAGTTATTCGTTGTCAGCTATTATAGCTTTCTTCATCAGCTTATTCTTTTATATATTTTTTATAAAATATCATACCGACTGTAAAACCATAATTTATAAAATCATATTATCTATATTGATAATCCTATTTATATATCTACTGATACCTCAAACCATATACACCAACCAATCTTTCACAGAAAGATTATTATTAATAGATATATCTAAAAACATCATAACAAACAATCTTTTTGGTGTCGGAAGCTCAAATTTTGTTTTAAATATATCATCATACTGTAAAACGAACCTAATGCCGTGGGAGTTCCAACCAGTACACAATATATATCTGCTTATAGCTTCTGAGCTCGGTATACTCTGTTTAGCAATAATAATATATATCCTAACAAAAATATTTATACTCTTTTTTAGGAGTATAAACACCAAACACGCTAAAATAGTTATAACTATTTTTATTGGTATCTTCCTCGTAATATTTAATCTTGATCATTATTTTTGGGATATACATATCGCTCAAACTATCTTTATAATATATTTAAGTATAACCAGTATAGAGCTATGCCAAAAGTAACTTTCATAACTAAAGACGGTAAAAAAACAATATTTACTAAAAATAACACTAAAATCCTTGACGCTGCTAAAAATAACGGGATCCATATTGAACACGCATGTAATGGTAACGGTGTTTGTACTACATGCGCATGTAAAATACTTACGCATCCTGATAACCTAACTAAGTTGACCGAAAAAGAGCTATCTATAGGTGTCTCAGGCGATATAAGACTAAGCTGCCAAGCGAAAATAAAAGGTGATATAGAGCTAGAAATTAGATAGATTAAAGCTCTAAATGTTTGTTTATTATTTCCTAACCAGTTTTTCTTGCTCAATAAACCTTAAAAACACCTCAGCTGTCGCAATAACATCACCTAACGCCCTATGCCTATCACTGATTTTTACACCAATACGTTTAGTTACCACATCGAGATTATGATACCTCTGATACGGAAAAAGTTTTCTCGACATCTCAACTGTACATATACTCTGAGGTAGCTTGTTGTCTAACCCACATAATTTTATTTCTGATTCTAGAAACCTCATATCAAACTTAGCATTATGTGCAACAATAACAGAGTCACCAATAAACTCCATAAAATATGGTAACACATCAAACATTACTGGCGCATCCTTAACCATCGCATCAGTTATACCATTAACAGATGAAGCAGCATAAGGGATATTTCTTTCCGGATTGATCAAAGTAACAAAAGTCTCTTGTGAGATCTTCCCATCAATAATTTTCAGTGCTGCTAACTCGATAACCCTATCCCCTTTATAAGGTGATAACCCTGTTGTTTCTGTATCAAAAACTGTATAAACCAAAACATATTAATAAGTATACAGGTATATGATACAAAATATTCAACTATTTTTCTATATCAAATGGTAACTTATTCCTTTTTTTGATCTTTTGTGTTAATTGAACCGTTTTTCGTAACTCCTCAAACGGTTTTATCTTTGGTGCTTTACTATTAAACATTAAATCAAAACTTTTCCCAAATATTTCATTTCTAGAATCACTGCCCTCTAATTGATTATATTTCTCTTCTGCAAGCGTTGTTAACTCATCTATTTCTCTAATCGTTAACACTTCTAAATACTCTTCTAACGATCTATCAGCATTATATCCTAGGAAATAATAAGGGAACTCTTTGCCTAAATCTATCTCATAACTTATGATATGTTTTAGATAGTCTTCTATCAGATATTCAATCTTCTTCCTTTTTACCTTATTAATACGGTCATTTATCACGTTTGTCAAATCAGCATCAAACTCTTTTATCGCTTCTAAAGTATGTTTTTCACCGTATTCTGCTAAACTACGATGTATAGCATCATCCACCTCTGTTACATCTACTAACTCTCCTATAAAAGTTTCTAGCCCTTTTATTTCTTCATTTAATAATTTAGTTATTTTACATCTTATAATATTAATCAATTTATTTTTTTCTGGTTCTTCATTATATTTTATTGACATAATCATATTACTCAACTTCTCGTACCTCATTCTTGGATCTAAATCTTTTACATGTGCTTCTACATCCTCTAATACCTCAAATAATATTTTAACATCGATATCAGAAAGGAATTCCTCTATAGTTACTTTTTTTAGTTCAGGTATTATATCTTCTTTATTCTCTCCTAATTCCTCTAAACGGTTTATAGCATTTATTATACGATCGACTATAGCCCCCAACAACTCTATAAAACTCTCTTTTAACGCTATATATTTCCCCATCTTAATTTCCTCATAAACACCTTCACTAAAAATACTCTTATCTATATACTCAGGATAAGAATTTAGAAGGAACATCGCGTTATATATAGCTTGATCCGTAGATTTTGAATAAATACCATCTTTAAGAAGTATTACTTGTCCTAATTTATTAAAAATATTTAGTTTTACGTTTTTATCAAACTCTAAAAGGAATTCTAGTAAAATATTAGACTGTTCTAATAAACTCCCGGTATCTTGATTCTCTAGGCAAGCGATTACATTTGTAAAAAACTCTTTACCTTTCGTAATAACATCATCAAGGATATCTGCTACTTTCTCTTTCTCAGTTAAATATGATTCCCAATCCTCACTATAATCCTGCATATTAGTTTTAATATTTGCGTAATAATCTATAAAATCTTCCTTTATTTTATTACCTTGACTCCATACTAGCTTAATAAAAGAATCCATCATTTCCTTGTTTTGATACGGTTTGATAAAAATATCCAAATCATTAATATACTGTTCACATAAATCCTCTATAGTAATATAAAATTTAGCTAGATTCTCTTTGTATTCTTTCCCTCTACCTGTAACCATATTATATATCTGTGTTCTAAACTTCTTCGCTTGTTTCTTATCATACCCTAAAAGTTTTTTCACCTTACGATCAAAATTACCTTCTGATACACCTAACTTAAAAGATAAATACCTTTCCAAAAAAAGATATAATATCTTCATTTTATTCGATATAAAATTAATCTTCTCCTCATAAAGAGTCGTTTCTGTATCACCTTTTTTAACTTCATATAAATCCATTTCAGTTAAATACAAATATGCGATATTTCTTATCTCTGGATTACTTTCTATAACTTCTTTAAAAGATAATTTGATTAAAGGACTAAGAGATTCTTTTTTCTCTTTTAATTTATTCTCAAAGTCATTATTATTTGTGTTTTCCTGTAAAGCCATAAAATATTATAATTAATTGTAGGGTAACAAATATTTCATTTTTAATTTTTTTTGTCAATATCTTTTTTAAATAAAAAAAACTCATTTTTTTTGAAAAAAAAGGGCAAGATGAGGTAATAAAGGAACTTCCAGCATGTTCCTATTTAAATGCCCTAGCTATATGTTTTCGAAGAATACTATTTATCTTTCTTATAAGATCTATTTTATTTAAATCTGTGTATTGTATATCAGGGGACACACCCTGGTTTTGTATACAACTTTTATTGACATACCATTCTCCCACTGTCACAACAGCCATATGTCCTGAATCCAACATTTTACATGCCTGTATTGAACCCTTACCAAAAGTTTTTTCTCCTATAACGATTGCCCCCCTAAACTCACGTAACATCATACACATCATTTCTGATGCAGAAGCGGTATTATTGTCAACAACTACAGCGATATGAATATTATTAGGTAAAACACCTAACCCTTTTATCACTTTAGTATAATTCATAGATCTAAATAATTTCCTTATCTGTTTTGGTATATATACACCTTTAACAGAATAAATTTCATAATATCTATTTGGCAACAAATACTTCATAATATTGATTAAATACCTAACTAACCCTCCACTATTACCTCGTAAATCAAATATTAAGCTTTTAAGTTTTTTTCTTTTAAACTCTTTCAACGCTAATATTATTTTACTTTCTAACATTGGATGTACAAAGGTAGGTATCCATATATACATAGAATCGTTATATATTTTTTTTTGTATTGATTTATAAGTATATTTAACTCTTTTAATAGTTTTACTATAGAATTTGCTTCGATCCCTAAACAATAATTTTATTATTGTTCCTTCTTCCCCTAACAAATTCTTTTTTAATCGATTAAAAGACATCTTTAAAACATTTTTATCATTTACTTTTACTAACACCCAATGTGATTTAATCCCTAGTTTATCTGCTGGTGTTCCTGGCAAAGGTATTATATGGATCTCTTTATCAACACGTTTGACTAGCGCTCCTATCCCACAATACACTCTATTTTTACCTTCAATCTGTTTTGTTTCTTTCCAAGTCAACACCTTTGAATATTTATCTTTATCTAATGCAAGAAACGAATAATAAAAAAGAAGCTCATCTGTACATGACAATTCTTTATTTTGTTCTAAAGCATTTAATATTTCTCTAACATATTCCTTATTCTTTTTTCTTAATATTTCTATTGGATCATCAATAGAATTACTAAATAAGTTAATATTAGTCTCTTTATTATTCTCAGCCTCACAAAACACTATACAAAAAAATACAATAACAATTCCAACTCCATATTTAATATACATATTTTCACCTTTTTTTTGAATTGTAAAAGAGCTGGAATCCCGACTACCTCATCACGCAAGATTATATCTTGTAAATAATAATTACAAAATAGAATACTTTTTTATTTATCTATACTAAAGATAGATAGATCTTATTTACTTATAACACTATTTTATACTAATATGAAAATACTAAAGTAACATATTTTAAATAGACATGCTTGAAACATTGTTGTATAATATTAGAAATTTTTCTAAAACTCAAATTCTTCAGTTTAATAAATTAATCGATTTATTTACAGAATGGAATAAAAAAATAAATCTTTCTTCTTTTAAGGACAGAGATAGTATAATAATAAAAAACCTTATTGATTCTTTATTAATTCTAAAACATTATGATTTCAACCAAACAAAAAATATCATTGATATAGGTACAGGTGGCGGGTTCCCCGGGATACCATTATCTATAGCCTCCCCCAAAACCAGGATTACTTTATTTGACTCTATAGCAAAAAAAATCAACGCATGTAATGATATATCAAATAAATTAGGTTTAAGTAATATTGATACCATATCAGGAAGGGCTGAAACATTAGGGCATAATGATAATTTAAGAGAGCAATATGATATATCTATAGCAAGAGCTGTTGCCCCTTTAGGGACTTTATTAGAGTATATGTCTCCATTCGTAAGAAAAGATGGCACACTTATCATTTATAAAGGTAAAAACTATATAAACGAACTAAATACATCCAAAAACGCTATCAAACTTCTTAATTTAAAACTAGAAAAAGTATCCAAAGATACTCTCCCCAATAACATAGGAGCCAGATATTTCTTGTTCTTTAAAAAAACAAATAAACTCTCTAAGAAATACCCAAGGAAACCCGGTACACCTAAAAATCATCCTTTATAAAACTAAAATATGCCAAAATCTTATACACCGAATGATAAATACTTCTATAAAGCGAAAAAAGACGGATACAAAGCAAGAAGCGCTTATAAACTAGAAGAGATCCAAAACAAATTTAAGATAATCAAAAAAAATGATCATATCCTTGATTTAGGATGTTACCCTGGCTCTTTTTTACAATATATATCAAAAATCATATCTACAAACGGGATAGCAATAGGTTTAGACTTAAATGAAGTAAAAAACTTAAAACTCAACAATATAAAAACTTTTAAACTCGATATTTTTGATAATACTAAAACCGATGCAATACTCACCCCCTATTTATTTGATGTCATAACAGCAGACCTAGCACCAAAAACAACCGGCATAAAAGATATAGACCATGCTAGAAGCATAGAACTAAATGAACAAGTTTTTAGTATCGCAAAAAGATATCTTAAAAAAGATGGCTCTATTATAACCAAAATCTTCACAGGAGAAGACTTCGATCAATTTATAACTCAATTAAAAAAAAGTTTTCTTAGAATCAAAATATATAAACCCAAAGCTTCAAGAGATAGAAGCAAAGAAGTATATATCATAGCAAAAAAATTCAAAAAAAATACTCGCAATATATAATTACGAGTATCTGAATAACTACTACTCATTGATTTGTTTTAAAGTCTTATTGAATTTATCAATATTCCTTTGTATCCCTTTCAAGTCTACATTCTTTAAAAGCCGGATAAGGTTTTTTACTCCTCCTTCTAAATAAATCTTTGGTATGTTACCTTCCTTAAGTTCCTTAATTCTATAATACTTGTACCTATTCCATAGTTTACCATACGTTTCAACTAAAGATGGGATTTTATTAAGTTTTGTTAATAAATCAGAAATACCTTTAGTATTCATTGTAATCAAATATGATCTAATTAAAGAACTCATATCTTTTTTTACCTCAAAATACTGATAATCTTTTATCACAGAAGCAATAGAAATAATTATTTCATTCCTTATCTCTTTGTATTTATTACATAAAACAGATAGTCCCTGTAATAGAGATATATACTTCTTTATCTCATTAATCTTTTTTGTATCTATGTAATTCTCTTTGAATTTATATTTATGGTTCTCCTTTTTTGTCACCGGAGTATAAACCAATGATTCCAGCTGATCTATATAAACCGCTTTTACTATAACATAATCACTATCTTGAACCGTATCCTTTAAAACACTCTCAAACCCTAAAAGTTCTTTTTGTGCTGACACAAAAAGATTTCTTAGAATATTTAACCTACTCGCTAATTGGATACAGTAAGCAGGTCTACGTATTTGCCATAAATCATAGGTGTCTTTGAATATTTGGTCCCTTATAACAGAGAACTTTCTTATGTTCACTATTTTTAGGAACTTTTTTTGTGATTCTACTAAATCACAAAAACATGACCCAAAATATGAAAATTCCAAAGACTTATTTTTCATCAATTCAGCATTATCAGTTTTGACAAACATATAAAGATCTATTTGCATATCATCTATGATTTTTTGCTCACAACTCTTATCAATAGATTTGATACTTTTCTCTATACTTTTTTGAGTGTTATAAAGTCGGATCAAAGATTCATTTTTTGATATAAACCCCAAAGTAATCTTTTTTATCTTTGAGACAGAATATGTTTTTATCAAACGAAAAAATTGTCTCCTAAAACCATCTTTAAAACTTTTATCATTTGCTACATGTAATTTAGTTAAATTATTAGTATATGTTTTAATAGCTTTATCTAATAAATCTATCTCTTTTACTAAACAAACACTATTTAGAAAAGGTCTCTCATTATTATATTTAGGCATCAATCTCGTTTTTACAAAACTGTTTTTGATATCAAAAACAGTTTTATATATTCTAAATAATCTATTATCATCTTCTGACACATAAATATACCCAACCTTTTTTCTTGATTTAACTAAATACTTTGTTTTACTCCTTCTAATACGATACAACCGATAAAACATTTCCGGCAACGATAAACTAGATATAAGCGAATAACTTAAATCAAATCTATTGATTACTAAAGCTATATCAGAGATACCTTGTAATATATCTTCTCGCTCTTGAAAAGATATAGTACCTAAAATATCTTTTATTATTTGTTTACTACTTTTATTCTCTTCAGATAAAAGCGCTATAATAAACGCAAATTTAAAACAAGAAAAATCCTTATAATATATCTTTGTATCCAAAAGATTGACCGGTCGATCATTATATGAAAAACTATACTCCATACGCGCTTGTATCGACATCAAACATCTTTTTTTGAAATCCAAAAATAAAGTCCTTGCGATATTCCTGGAATAATAAACAGGGATAACATAAACACCTTTAAACCTATTTTTTGCAATATTATCCTTATAAAAATGAAATATTTTACTAACAACAATAGAAAAATGTATTGGACTACCGTTACCTTGCCATCTATCTTTTTCTTCTATAAAGTTTTTTAAACTTTTCCTATTATCGTAATAATTATTTACAATATAATAAGGATGTCTCAATTTAACAAACCTAGAAGCAAATTGATTTGCAAAAATATATGTTTCTACCGGATCAAGTTGCATAAAATCTTTTTTACTATCTTCTTTTATTTGAAGATAAAAATATTCCTTTAATATTTCTATTAATTTTTCTTTTGGGGGAAGAGTACATTTGACTCTATAAAACCGATACACAGCTTGCATAGGCAGTTTAACTATCTTATTATTACTTTTTATATTTTTATACTGTTTATATGATCTACACACCTTCCATCTTTCTAACTGAGAAAACGTAAAAGGTGAAAACACAAACAATAAAACCAATATTATCCTTTTATACATCTTATAGCTCCCTAAAAAAAAATTATTAACTTTTTAATGATCATGAGTAGTAATTTAGCATATTTTAAATATGCCTTATATAAGTTATAAACTACACGATCAGTTTTTGTCAAAACACAAACAATCAAACATGTCAAAGAATTATTTTTGTTTTTTTTATAAATTTCATGCAAGAATACTTATATACTTTTTCCCTTATTGGGATATTTGATACTACTAAATTCTAAAAATGAAAAAATTCTTTATTATTCTGTTACTTACAAGCTTGTTACCATTATCTGGTTGTTTATGGTCAAACCGATTTGATCAAAATATGGAAATGGAAAGATTATCACTAAGCGATACAAAAGACCTAGATTCTGATACTAACCTAGAAGAGAAAAATGTCCTAGATGAAGAAAAAAATATATCTGATGAATCTAGTCCCAAAAAAGAAGAGGCTGAAGCTAAAGAAGATAATAAAGAAGGGATCGTTATCTCCAATGAAGAAACTGAAATCCTAAAAGAGGTTATAGAAAAGATGAAAGAAGAGAACGATGCTTTAAAGGAAGTCATAAAATCTATGCAAAACGTACCACTATCATCACAAGACATACAAAACAGAGGCAAGAAAACCCAAATGTCGTTCAAAAGTTGTGGGATATTTAGTACATATAAAACCCAAGAATGGATGAACAAACTGTCTAATCTTTTAGAGAAACAAAAGCTTATCTTATATGGGCAGAACGATCCTATATTTATCACAGAGACAGATATCTCAAGCGCATGTTATTCAGAGAATGGTGATATCTTTATTTTTATCGTACAAAACGAAGAAAAAAGATCTTTCAATATTTTTAGATACGATATAAAACATAATACTATTTCTTCACCAAATATTATCTCACATGAGAACAATTTAATACCCCCATCAACATTCGGTAAAAGAGAAGGTAATATTATAAATCTTGCTGCTAGCAGCAAAAAAGACACCTGTAATTATAATATAGACTACAAATACGATTTCCTCAAAAACGAGTTATCACTACAAAAAGTGTGCACAAAATGTCCTTCAAAAAATGAAGAATGCTCTTCTTACCAATAAAAACTAAAATATGCTTAAAATCGATACAATAAAAGGGGTTAACGTTTATACATACGAAGGTATATTAGACAGACAGAATTGTGCTATATTCTTTAAAGAGATAAAACTAAATCTAAGCCCTAACAAAAAAATAGTATTAGATCTTTCTTCTTTAAGCTATGTAGATTCACATTTCATAGGCAAACTATTTGAGATCCTTGATTACATACTAAAAAAATCTTGTAGTATTATTGTAGTAATAAAACAGGACAATGTTAAAGACACACTAACAACAGTAGGTATAACTAAAATAGTTGATATAGTTGATACCACCAAAAAAGCTTTAGATCTTATCTAAATAATCCGATTTATTTTTGATGTTTTATATATTTCCGGTTTATAAGGTTTGATTACAACTATTTTAGGTGTTTTTATACTATTTTTTTCTAACCTATTTGTTAACTCATCTATATCTGCGACCTGATCATACCCTAAACATATAATCTCAGGTTGAAAATCTTTTATAGGTTTATAAAAATCTGTTAAATCTCCTAAAACTACCTCACAATCACTAAATTTATCTTGTAGTTTATCTACCCTTTTATTCTCTCCCCAAAACGGATACTTATTTTTTATTTTATATACATTCAAATCCCTTGCGACAATAATACGCATCAGATCACCATATCCCCTTGCAGTATTGATAAAGAAAATATGACCTTTATGTAGCAAATCAAAAGTACCAAAAACCATCACTTTTGTTTTACAGGAGATCTGTTTCATATATTTTGCTACTATCTATAACATATAATTTTTTACCATCAACAAACAAATCTTTGATTGTCTCAATATTATCAAAGATATACTGTTTTTTATATAAAGGACTCCCAACATTCCCTTTCTGGATAACAATAACTCTATTATTAACCGAATCAAGAACATATAAATCAGGTAAATCGATTTCCGTATATAGCTTTGTAGCACTATTTAGTATCCCTGACGGCAAATCTTTTATATTAAAATCTTTCTTTTTCCCCGCGTATAATTCAGTTATTTGACCATCATTACTAAGTATATATATACTACCATCTATAGCCATAGAAACACTTTTCGATAGATCTATCTCTTCTTTCAAATACTCAAACGCCTTAGAATAAATATCATTTTTCCTGGAATATTTCCAAATCTGGTTAGAAGAAGGATCTAGGATATACAAATTCTTTTTAAACACACCCAAATCTTTCGCATTTTTCCATTTCTCATCTTCAGTATCAGCGATACTCATCTTCTCATTATCATACTCAATAATTTTACCTCCTACTGTATGAAAAATTACAATATTTCGATCCTCCATAGTTATAGCATTATCTATTTCTTCATTAGCCTCTATTTCTATAGGTTTTTCTACAACACTTAAAACAGTTTTATATAAAGAATTAAAATCAAACACAAAAATAGTATCTTTATAATACAGTATCCCTTTTGTGTCTATATCAATCCTTTGTTGTGATAAATCAGCAATAACTCTAGGTTCTTTTAATCTAACTATATTATTGATCTCTTCTTCAGTTTTACTCAAAAGAGTCATAGTCATATAAGCTTGGTCTCTATACTGATCATTATTTATCAATTCAGCAAGTTTCTCTTTAGAAGAGACTATAATATTATTCGCACCATTGGTATCTCCGCTTAAATGCATCCTATGCGCTCTTTCTAAATCCCTACTTATCTCCTCTAAAGCTTTCCTAGACAACTCTAGTTCATCTCTCGATGACAAATTACTCACCATAGCATACACACTCACACCCAAAACAATCAAAACAACTATCATCCCTACAAATAAAACATTTTTAGATATTTTATCTTTTTTAATATCAAATATTTTATTAAAAAAACTTAATATCTTATAACTTTTGTTTGTTGCTCGTACTTCTTTTGACACATCCTCCACAGATTTCATTTTTGTTAGCGTGACAGAAACAACCGACATACTCTCTTGTGAATTAGAGCTAGCATGAGCCTCAACCAGATTCATAGCTTCCTCTGTATCACCTTTAAATATAGATATCAATTGTGAATTACTCAAAAACCGTAAAAGTCTTGAGGTAGAAAGTATCAATGTATCACCATCATTTAAATCACCTGTCGCCACACTCTCAAATATATCTGTTTTATTAGTATTAGCATCGCTTATAACATTCAATTTCCCTTTTCTTATTAAATACGCTTCCGCATTTCCAGTTTGAGTTAAATACAAAACCCCATCATTCATCACACTGATAATAACATTCAAATTTTTCTTCTCTATATTTTCATCCTTAAAATACTCATTTATATTGATATTGATCTCTTTTAATGTGTTTTCAAACTTTATTTCTGTCTCTATCTCCTCTTCAATAAAAAACTTACTCTGGAAAGCTTTTTTTATTATATCAAGGATCATTTTCCCTATTTTTGTATTCTCATGTTCAAAGGTTACATATAACTCTTCTTCAGTTGACTCATCTTTTAGATTCAATCCTTTCAAAAAAGATTCATCATCCTTATTCTGAACAAAATTATAAAAACTACTTTTATATGACATTTAAAAAAACTTAAAAAATTGGATAATCAAACTAACCTAAAATTTAACAATTTTTTTAAAACTTTTCAAATTCTTTAACAAATAATTATTTTTTTATCAAAAAAAAAATTATAAAAACTATAAATAAATATTTTTGTAAACTATTTTATAATAATAAAAAAACGTTATCTTAAAGAGACAAAACATCACTAAGCCCTAAAATTCAATTGCTTTTTTCTGTTTTTAAATATATAATAGAAAAAACAATATAATTATAAATTATGGATAAAATTGAGAATTGGATAAAGAACAAAGTAGAAACAAACCACACAAGTCCAACAAAATTTAAACAGTTCAAACAAACAAAAAAACTAAAAATAATCCCTTTAGGCGGATTAGAAGAGATAGGGAAAAACATACTAATACTTGAATACGATAACAGCATATTGGTTATAGATATGGGATTACAGTTCCCTGAAGAGAATATGTTAGGTATAGATTATGTAATACCTGATATCTCGTATTTAGAGAAAAAGAAAGACAAAATAAAAGGTGTTATCATAACACACGGCCATCTTGATCATATAGGTGCGATCCCTCATTTACTTCCTCGTTTAAACTTCCCTCCTATCTATGCTACTAAACTTACAATAGGATTAATACAAAAAAGGCTAGAGGAGTTCTGTATAAACAAAAAAGCTATATTAAGAGAAACCCCTTACAAAAAAGAGATAAAATTAGGATCATTTTCTGCAGAACTGTTTAGAGTCAACCATTCAATCCCTGATGGTGCAGGTGTTTTTATTAGGACACCGATAGGTAATTTAGTACATACAGGCGATTTTAAATTTGATTTTACACCAGCTGATGACAAACCAGCAGATTTCTCAACTATAGCTAAATACGGCAACGAAGATATCTTAGCGGCATTCCTTGATAGCACAAATTCAAAGAAACCTGGATTTACACCATCAGAAAGATCTATCGGCAAAACTCTTGATAAGATAATACGTAATGCTAAAGGCAGGATAATAATATCATCTTTCTCTTCACTGATAAGCAGGATCCAGCAGGTGATAGACTCCTGTATTAGATATAACAGGAAGATATTTATATCAGGGAGAAGCATGGTAGATAATATCGATATAGCCAGCAAATTAGGCTATATAAAAGCACCTAAAGGTCTAATAAGAAAACTCAGCACTAATATCAACAATCTTCCATCAAACCAAATCCTTGTCCTAACAACAGGCAGCCAAGGAGAATCGATGTCTGCACTTACAAGAATATCGTTAGGCGCTCACTCTCATATAAAGATAAAACCTGGCGATACTGTTGTTTTATCGTCTTCACCGATCGTCGGCAATGAAAGAGCGATCTACACTGTTATCAACAATCTATGTGCTAAAGGCGCTAAAGTTATAGATAACAGCTCAATGGACGTACATGTAAGCGGGCATGCGCATCAAGGCGACCTAAAACTGATGTATAGTTTACTTAAACCTAAATACGCGATCCCGGTCCACGGCGAGTTATACATGAGGATAAAACAGAAAGGTCTAGCAGAAGAGATAGGGATCGATCCGAACAAGGTTATTATGATGAATAACGGTGATATCGTTGAAGCGACAAGAAATAGTATGCGAAAAAGCAAAGTAAAAGTACCAGCTAACCATATAGTTATAGACGGGCTAGGTGTAGGCGACATAGGCACACAAGTTATAAGAGACAGAAAAATAATGGCAAACAACGGGGTTATCGTTGTTCTCTTTAGAGCTTATGAAAAAAGCGGTCATTTAGTTGGTGACCCTGATTTGATATCGAAAGGTTTCATATATGTTAAAGAGATCAAAGAGATAGCGAAAAACACTAAACTCAGAGCTAAAAAAGCGTATAATGATGCAATCTCTAGTAACCCTAATATTTCGCTAAAAGATTTAAAATACAAAATCAAAGGCGCTCTTACTAGGTTCTTTATCAAAAGGCTTAATAGAGAGCCAATGATTTTACCTTTAATTATCAAGGTCTAAAGTATATTTACTAACGGTATTGATTTATAATATTTGGTTTAGTAAGACCCACAATTTATATACTTATAATACAATGATTATTATTTATTATAAGCCACAAAAATATATACTAAAAAAAAGTTTTGGGACAACTAAACGTAGCAGTATAAAAATATATTTCTTGAAATTTTTTTGAAATTATATTGACCTTTTTCTAACTCTTATTTAGAATAAATCAGCCGATTATAGATGCCGCCCTAGCTCAGCTGGTAGAGCAACTGTCTTGTAAACAGTCGGTCGTCGGTTCGAATCCGATGGGCGGCTCCATTAATTATCTATAAGCCAAAAAACACCGTTCCAAAGTGAAATGCGATCGTATGTCTCATAATGCGATCATTTTATTTTATAATTTTTTCACTATGAACGGTCAAATCGTAATTCAACGTGCGATGAATGATTACTATCAATATCATCGCGAAATGGCCAGCAGGCCAAAAACCATCAAATGGCACAAAGGTGTCCATAAATACTTCATTAAAAACACCGGCATTCAATATCTGCAGGATATTGATAAACCTCTGATTAAAAGTTTTATTTCTCAACTCTTTAACAAAGGAGTTGATCCTCAAAGCATCAAAACTTTTATTTCTTCAATCCGCGCTTTTTATCGATATTGCGTTGCTGAAGAGTATGTTGAGGATACCGGTCTATGGCGAAAGATCAAATTGCCACAGATGGATAAGAAACCACCTAAAACAATTGATGAAGAATCTTTCGCCAAAATTAAAAAAGCTGTGCTCAATTATAATGCATATTTATCTCATTTTGAAGCATTACGAACAAAAACAATTTTCTTTTGTTTTATGTACACCGGTATGCGGAAAAGTGAGATTCTAAATATTCTTACCAAAAATGTAAACCTGGATAGTGGATGTATTTTGGTGGAAAACACAAAGACGAGAAATTATAGGGAAGTCCCCATTCATATGGAATTAGATTTTATTTTACGGGAATATATGAGTTTTATGGAAGATAAGGGCTACAATAATGAATATCTCTTTTTTAATATTGATCCTCATAAACCTCTTCCGGAAATAACTTTGCGGAGGATGAAAAAGAAAATACAAAATTACGCTATTAAACGTTATGGATCAAAAGCTTTTACATGGCATAGATACAGGCATACTTTAGCCACAGATTTGGTTTTAGGCGGAGCAAATATTAAAGACGTTCAAGATATTCTTGGACATACAAATATTCAAACTACAATCAATATTCCTGAGTTCCGCACAAGCTAAAATCTAGAAATAAAAATAGCTTGCATAAGGGGTTAATAGTTGGTTAATTTTGAAAAATGGGTGTTGCAAGTTAGAATAGAGTTATGTTTGTAAGAAAAATTAAAAATAGAAGCGGGAGTCAAAGTGTTCAAGTAATATCGAAAAAGGATAGAAAATATAAAGTTATAAAAAGTTTTGGATCATCATTTGACTTAAATAAAATACAAGAATTAGAAAAAGAAGCAGAAATTTTTATTTCAAATTTAGAAAAAAATAATAAGAATCAAATTCCATTATTTCCAGTTGAACATAAAGAAGATTCTTTCATTAAAGCTTTTATAAAAGGAGTTAAGAGTAGTGATGTCATAAATATCGGTCCCGAATTGATACTAGGCAAAATATTTGATTCAATAGGTTTAAATAAAATTGAAGAACCTATTTTTCGGCATATCGTATTGGCAAGATTGACTTATCCAGTTAGTAAACTTCGAACAACGGAATATTTGTTGCAACACCAAAACATCAGCATAGATGTAGATAAAATTTATCGTTTTCTCGATAAATTCCACAAAGAATACAAAGAGAAAATTGAAAAAATAGTTTATGAACACAGCAAGAAAATATTGGGAGAAATTCGGATAGTATTTTATGATATGACAACACTGTATTTTGAAGCAGAGAATGAGGATGATTTGAGAAAAATAGGATTTTCAAAAGATGGGAAATTTCAATGTCCACAAATTATGTTAGGGCTTTTGGTGGGAGAAAATGGGTATCCGATTGGATATGATATTTTTGAAGGAAACACTTTTGAAGGACATACAATGATCCCAGCCATTCAAAAAATACAAAAGAAGTATAATTTACCTAAGCCAATAATTATTGCTGATAGTGGTCTACTATCTAAAGACAACCTTGAACAACTTAAGAAGAAAGAGTACGAATTTATTCTTGGCGCTAGAATTAAAAACGAAACAGATCAAATAAAGAAAGAAATATTAGAAAAAAGCCAAACCATAACCAATGGTCAAAGTATTCGGATTACTAAATCAGATAGAAATATTTTGATCATTAGTTATTCAGAAAAACGAGCAAAAAAAGATGCTCATAATAGAGAGAAAGGGATTAATCGACTTAAGAAAAAAATTACAGGAGGAAAGCTTACAAAATCTAGCATTAATAACCGCGGATATAATAAATATCTTCATATGGAAGGAGAAACTAAAGTGACTTTAGATGATGAAAAAATTGAACTTGATAAAGCCTGGGATGGACTAAAAGGCTATTTAACTAATTCAAAAATACTTTCAAATGATGAAATTATTGCAAATTACAAACATCTTTGGAAAATAGAAAAGGCTTTCAGGATTTCTAAATCTGACCTTAGAATACGACCTATATTTCATAGAAAAAGAGATAGAATTGAAGCTCATTTAACAATTGCCTTTGCTGCTTATGCTGTTTACAAAGAACTCGAAAGGCTTCTAGAAATCAACAAATTAAACATTTCTCCAGCTAAAGCTATTGAGCTAACTAAAACTATTTTTCAAATAGAATACACACTGCCAAAATCTCAGGAAAAAAAATCTCAGATTTTACAATTATCTCCACTTCAAACAAAAATTATGAAAATTTTAAAAAATCTTTAGGGTGCTGCATTGACGAACTCAGGAGGGATATTTACTGTTCCGCTGGTAATATTTAATGCTCCGTCTTCTCCATTGCTTCCAAAAATATTTTTCGTAAACTCCAAAGCGGTTATTTCATCATCCACATATTTTTTGCGGGCGATTTCGTTATCCAGGGTCGGATCAGTGTCGGGCAGAGTGGGTATGTAATTCACAAAATCCACCTCCGCATTAAATTTGGAGGGCGGCATTATTTGCAAAATATTTGATTCGTCCAAATAAAAAAGATCAACCGGCAAATTTTCATCACCGGCGTTCCGGCTTTGCAAAGGCACGTTATTCGGCAGTCGCAATCCCAAATTATTGATAATAAAAACCGTTCTTTTATCAGCATTGAGAAAAACGGTCTGCCCATGAGCCACGTCTAATGTGGCCAGTTTAATGGCGTTGTTCGGCACTGCCGGTTCAACCGGCGAAGGATCAGGAGTCCCTTCAAGCAGTTCCAATAGCCCAATATTGCTGGAAGTGTTATCCGGCTCAGTCGAAGTGTCAATTCTGGCAATGATAATATCTTTTCTGGGATTGCCGCTAACATTAGCCGGTACCTGAATATCAAAATTATCGCTGTTTTTCAGTTTTACCATGTACGTCTCGCCGTTTTTGGTTATCTTGATGTAAGCGATACCGGCTTTCACCCGCACATAATTATCCGGCAACGGTCTTTCTATCACCTGCAAAAAATCTCGGGCAACGGTAAACACTATTCCGGATTCGCCGAAATCAGACTGCAACGCCTGCACATCATAATCATTCCAGCTCGGATTATCCCCGTTTAATATTGATACTCGTAAAGACATGAAACATTAAGATTAAATTTTAATAAGTGTTTTTCATAAAAGCGTTTTCCAGATTCTCAACTCGTTCAGACGCATCCATTGATTCGTTCACGCTCAAAATTTCCAGACTTTGATCCGGCTCAATCAGCTTGAGAGAAATATCCTCGTTCCCCGTATCGTCAAAATTCACGCTGTATTCCACAATCCGGCGGGGAGCTAAAAAGGTGTTGTAATCGGTTTTATATTGGACTGTGACGGTGTCTCCCAAATTCAAATCGTCAAGATCAATGCCGATGTCTTTGCTTTCTCCGGCGATATTGGTAATCGTTCGTTTTTGCGCTGTTTTGATTTCCGGATTATCAATTTCCTCTTTGAACAGATTTAAATGAGCCTGCGTGAGTTCATCAAGTTGCGCCTGACTTTCGGCCTGGTCAAAATACTGCTGGGTTTCCAGCACTCCGTATTTGGTCTGCGAAGCGGTGTCCTCTTTAACGCTCACCAATTTTGCGCCATCGCTTTGTTTGCCAATGCCGATCACACGATTGACGATATGTTTTCCTTCCTCGGCTATTTTTACAAATTCCAAATTGTTTCCTACTTCTCCCTGCCGGTATTTAAGGGTTATTTCGCTGGTTTTATCCGCGCCGACTTTTTGCAGGAAATGAAGCTCGTTTGTGTCCGGATAAATATAAAATTCGCCTGGTTCCTGTTTGGCGATATCCTGCCAGACATTAAAAATGGGCGTGTAGTCCGCTTTTATATCAATATTTTTACTGTAATCCGTATTGCCCTGCGAAATAGCGGTATCTCCGATTCCGTTCGTGTATGAAAGCAACCCAAACGCTTCCGTGCCGCCGTTGCCGGTCATGGATCGGTCGGCGTTAGTCAGACGTTTTGCAAACAAACCGATCATTTCAACGCATCCGAGTTGAAATACGTCATCAAGCTCAATAACCGATTCGATATACCCGCTCCATTTAGGCAAATATTTCTGCTCGGATTCATTGAAACGCAAAATTTTGATCCGTTTGTATTTCTGAAAATTGGATTTTTTGGCGATAGGACTGCCGATAAAAATTTCGATTAATGCTTTGCCGTCATTGTTAAGCAAACTCATAAAACTCCGGATGCGAAAATGCGGCGAGGTAAACACCGTTTCTTTCACAAAATCTTTGCTGTATAAATCAATGCGATAAGGTCTCATAGTTAAAAAAAGTAAATCCAGGCGTCGCGCCACTTGATCTCCGCCTGCAATAAAAGATCAACCGGCGTGTCATCCCGCAGTTCAAAAACATTTTCCCCAGGCGCCAGGAAAATAAACTCGCTGACTGCGTCCAGTGCGCTTAAAATATCCGCCCCGTTTTTTTCAATCGTTCCCAAAGCCACGTCAATCACGATCTCATCGCCGGACAGCAGATCCGTGTTTAATTTCATTTGTTTGCCGGTGGTCTGATTGATTATGCGGGGATTGGTGGAAACACCGGACAGCGTGATAATCGGAGGAGTGGAAAAGTTGCAGGTGTTGTTTATGGTGATTTGATTAAAAACTTTATTGCCTAATTTAAACGGAAATTTTGATGGGAACTGCAAAGTTGTGCCGTCAAAAGATTCTTCCAGCGGTTCGTTGTTTAAGGTCTGTCCCAGGATGCGGGGATCACGGGCTTTGAGCGTTACAATAAAATCCCGCTCATAGTAATTCCCGAAAATTTTTTGAAATTCAACGCCGACCGCCACCTTTACATCAATTTGTTTAAGTTCTCCGTCTTCGTCCGTGATAAAAAGCGGATAATACGAAGCGTTGAGGTTATCCTGAATGCCGTCCAAAATAAATATTTTTTTCAGTTCTTCCTCCATTATTTTCCGACCGGCTTGCGTATCGCTGATAATTTTTCCGGTGAGCGTAATTAACCGTTTGCCATAAAAACTCATTTGATCGGATATGCCGTGTTCGCCCTGGATATTCCTTTCGCTTTCCCGAATAACCGGATGATTTAATCCTTCCGGAATATCGATCAGCATATAAGTGTCGCCAATCCCTGTAAGATTGGTGTTAAAACTGATTCCCCGATATGTCATTTCTATTTCGGCCATAAGTAAAAATTAAGAGTACCGGCTCATCCAGCGCAGGTAGTGCATATTGCGGTACAAATTCGCCTCGTCCGGCGTGTGGTTGTTAATAGTGACGTTGAAATTGCGGTTATTATGCGAAACGGAACTTACCGGCACGCGGCTTCCGGAAAGCCGTCTTGATTCCAGTTGGTCAAATACTCCCCGCAGTTGCCCGACCATCCAGGACGGCGCGACCCATTCGTTGGGGTGAACAATGCCGATGCGTCCGCCGGTAAATCCGCCTTGGCTGTAACCTTGTATTTTTTCGTTCTGCTCGCTTAAACTTTCCGTAGGGAAACTAATTTTCTGATTAATGCGTTGTTGCATTTGCTCCAGCTCGTTGTATTTTTTTATCAAAGCGTTAATGGATTCCACGGTTACGTTTTCCCGTTCTTTGACCCGTTTGAGGTACATATTGGTAAACGATCCGTCCGAAGCTTCGATATCGCTGAAAAAAGTATTATAAAGCTCGCGCCGTTCATTCAGGTTTTCCTCCAGCTCCAGCCGGACTTGTTCCAGTCGGTTGATTTCATCCTGCACGCTCTGAACGTTAAAACCGGTTTTTTCCTCAAACTCTTTCCGGAGCAGTTCCAAAGGGTTAAGCGTGGCTTCCACCCTGGCGTTTTCCAGTTCCTTGACCAAATCAATCTATCCCTCCAAATCTTCGCCGGTAGCGATCACGCCTCTCGCTTCTTTCAAGTCCTCCCGCAGTTTAAGCAACTGATCCGTGATATCTACTTCTTTTTTCATTTCCTTGAGTTTCGTTTCGCCGGCCGCAATAGCTTTTTGGTTTTCTTCCTCGATTTCCGCATTCTGTTTGCGGGTTTCCTCGTTTTGGCTGCGGATGCGTTCCTCTTCTTTGGCGATTTCTTCAAGCAACCGTTTTTCATCTTCCTGCGCCTGAATAATAATCTTGGCGGATCGTTCCTTGAAAGTATCAAACGCTCCAGTAAGCTCATTGATTTGTCTGGTAGTTTGATCTATTTCCGCCTGTATTTTGTCGGTTTCTTCCTTGATGTTTTGGCTAAACTGCCGGATCGCCGACTCCGCCGAGCCAAAGGTGTCTTCCAGTTTATCGGCTATTTCCTCCGCTCCTTTTTCCAGAGCTTTTTTAATTCTGTCCTGAAAGCTTTCGGTTTCTTCCGCAGTTTTTCCCAAAGCTTCGCTGACCGACCGGCCGCCTCCGGCTCCGGCTTCGTTGATTTTGGAGATGGAATCTTCCGCCCCCAAAGCGATATCGTTCAGCGCGGTCTCTACATCGGTATCAATCTGGTCGAGTTCTGCCTGAAATGATTTGCTTAAACTCGAAGCCTGCGAAAGTCCTTCCAAAGCCGGTTTATAGGTATTGGGATCAACCAGTTGTTTGATTTTACCAAAGAAATTTGAGAACGGACTGCCTTCCTGCGCCCCTTCCAAAGCCACAAATATGGTTTGGATTTTTGGTTTAAGAAGTTGGCGCAGATTGCGGTCAAAAGATTCCGTGGCTTTTTGTTTGCGCACAAGTCCGTCCACGTAAACTTACACCTCAGCGTCAGACGCGCTTTGCTGGAATTGTAAAAGAGCCTTGATGAGGTCTTCGTTTTTTAACCCTGCTTCCCGAGCAATCAAAAGTCTTTTCCTGGCGGTGTTGGCGTCAACTTTCGCGATCTCGCTGATAATCTCGATGTTGCTGATTCCGAACGCTTTAATAAGTCTAAGATTGGCTTCAGTTAATTGAATTTCTCCCTTTAAAATTTTCTGATTGAGTTCATCAACCACGCCTCCCCGCAGTTTGATAATTTTTACCTGCTCCTCAAATTCGCTTTCCCCTAATTTTTTTCTGAGCTGAGCGAACTCAGTCAGATGAGAAAATATTTCCCCTTCGGTATTAACAACCTCATCAATTTTTGCACGGGCGATTTGCGAAGCCTGCCTTTGTTCTTCCATCAAAGCGTCTATTTTGTCGTAAATAGCATTAATTTCATCCTCGTTCGCTCCCAAAAATATCTCTTTCAGCTCGCCCCGCAACTCGGCTTCTTTTTTAAATTCCTCCTGAATGCGGGTGGAAATATTTAAAAACTCTTTGCGGGCTTCGATAGCTTCGTCAATGGTTGATCCGAGCGATTCTCCGAGTTCGGTAAACGAGTCTTTTAATTCCTGATTTTTGGCTATATTTTGATCAATACTCTCAATCTGCTCCTGAATTTGTTTTTTGAGTTCCAGGTATTTGTAAGTAAGAACGCCGACCGTGACGGCAATAGCGGCAAATACCACGTTTAACGCGCTAATTGAAGCGATACTCGCTCCGATAGCTTTGATTCCCACGCCCACCTGTAAAAGCCCAGTGCCAAGTCCGAGGACAGCGGCTTTTAAGGAAACGAAGATCAGCGGGAGGTTGGTTAGCGTCAGGTAAACACCTGCCCCCACTAATACTGCCGCCAGTTCATTAAAAGCATCTCCCAGCCCTTTGATAAGGTTCACCAACTCTCCTCCAACTTGTACGGCAAACTGAAAAGCGGAAACCAGTGTGCTGGCCAAAACCTGTGCCACTTCCCCGAATCCCCGAATAAGGTTATCGATGGAGTTCTGGTTTTCATCAATGAACTGCGAAAAATCATTTAATGCATCTGTCACTGCCGGTAATACTTCCAGTCCGAACTGGGTAAATATTTTATTTACTTTATTTTGCAGGAGTTGGAAGGTGTTATTGAAAGTGGATTTTTGTTTTTCAAACGCCACGTTGATGTCATCTACTCCATTCCGCATATCCGCCAGTATCTCCTGAAACTTTTCGCTTTGCGCTCCGGTTAATGAAAGAGCCGCTCCGGCCGCTTCCACTGATCCGAAAAGATTGGAAAACTGAACATCTGACAACTTGGCTTCCTCTTTTAATCTTCTGAGCGTTTCCACAAATCCGTCTTGCTGAATAGCCGCACTCACGCTTTCAATACCGATTGCTTTAAAAGCTTTGCTGAACTTTGTCCCGTCTCGGTTCAAATCGGTAAACAGGGCTTTTAATTAGGTTTGCGCCACCGAAGTTTGCAAACCGGAGGTGGTTAAAGCGGCAGTGGCGGCCTGCAGTTCATCAAACCGCACTTTGGTGGCTTTGGCAATTGGGGCAACTTGCCCGAAAGATTGGGCGAGCTGGTCGATCGTGGTTTTACCGCCTTTAACGGTTTTAAACAAGATATTGCTGACTTCCCCTGATTTATCCGCTTCAAACTGAAAAGCATTGAGCGCCGAGGTCATTAAATCCACTGCCGAGGCGGTTGATCCGAGTCCGGCGATGCCTAATTTCGAGGATTCCTCCAAAACCTGCAACTGGTTATTTGTCCCCTGAATACCGGCGCTGACCACATCGTAAAGGGATGTGGAAAGCACCGATCCTTCCACCGGCACCCGATCGGTTATGCCTAAAATCTGGTCGCCCAAATCCTTAAAATCTTTCTGTGTTCCATTCATCAGGATGGAAATATCGCTGATCCGTTGCTGAAAATCCGCTCCCTGCTTGATCGCCACTGTTTGCAAAGCTGTGCCGACTGCGCCCACCGCGGCGGTAATCAGACTTACTCCTTTTACTACGCTCTGACTGTTTTTTGCCAGATTCCCAAACGAAAGCTTGGATTTTACGTCCAATTGATTAATCCGTTCTTCCGCAGTTTGAGTTGACTTCGCAAACTCAGCGATTGCTTTCTTGGCTCCACTGCTTAAGACCTCTACCGTATAATGTAATGTGCCAACATTGATAGACATAGTTGACTAATTATTCAACTTACTAGGGTAAAATTTTTTATTTTTGAAAACGGACTTGATCCATTAAATCAAGCGCTCTTTTTTCTTTTTGGGCTGTGGAGTTGCCGCTCCAGGCCAGTTTAAGGTAATTCATATATTCGATATACATAATAAATTGTTGCCAGGTGAGATTAAGTATCTCCGTGTGCGAGAGTCCGCCTTTGTAAAAAACCATAAATTCCGCTATGACAAGCCCTAGTCGGAGGTAGTTTTTCGTTTGGTCTGCTCCGGCGCCAGTTCGGCCATTTAGCTCGCAATCTGGCTGTCGATTGCGGTTGAGCCGAGACCACCTCCTAAAAAACTCGCATCAATTATCTTGGAGAAATTGGTTACCAAAGCCCGCAAAGCCTCGGTCGGCAGGGTTATAAGATCATCAACGTTCAGCTCCTCGTTAAACTCGCTTAACACCAAAAAGATCCGCTCCGCCATGTGATTATGCAGTTTTTCGATATAATCGCCTAATTTCCCTTTCTTTTGAGATTCGGCGGTTATCTTTTTAAACTCGTCCGCCTTTTCTTCCCATTGCATAAGGGTTTTTACTTTTACTTTTCACACTTTGTACACTTTGCCATTGATTTTGAAATGCAGGTATTTTTGCACGAATGCGTCTATATCAATATACTGCATTCGTTCCTCTGGAGGGGTTGCGGTGTTCATAGTTGTATAGAAAGTTAATATATTATATTTTAATCCTATTACAAAACTGTTTAAAAGGAAAGGGGAAGTTGTAAAATAATACAACTTAATATAAATAACATCTTTAATAGCTAACTCATTTTATTATGTCAATCTAAGTTGGTTCAGCTATATATGCAATAAATATTTTTAAAAAAGCGGTAACATTAATTTGTTACCGCTTACAATTTTGATTAAATTTATGCTTTTTACTTTTTAGATTTTAATAGAGTTAATACAGTAAGAACAATTAAAATCGTCAACCCTATACCTATTAAAAATAAAGAAAGCGGATTACTAAATACATTACCGCTAATCCCTAATTCATCTGCTTTTATTCCTTCCTGAAAAATTAAATACCCTCCTAGAATTTGAAGAAATACACTGATTATTAATAAAATAATTGTTTTTATATTCTCTCGAAAAGCATAAAATAACCATACAAGCCAGATAAATTCTATTACTAAAACAATAAATATGTTCATATGATTGAAAGATTATAGATTTATAAATTTATATAGTAAATAAATAATATTATTAAAAGATTAAGGGTTGCACATTGCTGCTACCGTTTTTGCATAACCAACATTCGGTCGAGTTGGTTCTAAATTCCATGGAGTTTTAAACCCACCAGCCCAGTCAGCATGACAGAAATATTGATTATACATTGACCAGTATTTTGATGTTCCATATTTTTTATCCCAACGCGAGCTTTTCGGAGTCTTATCAACCAATTCTTGCCATGCCCCCCATTGGAAGCCACCACCTAACCATGCTCCACAAGTAGTGGGTACAACGCTAGCAGACCATGGATGAGTGCCTCCTCTATTTATCCATTTAACTGATTTAATCGCTTGACCACACCAAATCGGATCAGCAATGATTGGAAAAGTTGTTGCTTTCCCAATATCTATATGTTGTCGTAAAGTTGTTCCTTCAATAGTATAATGCGTTGGGATATCATTACCATCGGCATCTTTTGCCCATGGTCGTGGGACATAAGTTAATATTTTCCCATTTTTATTGCGAATAGTAACATTTCCAACATTATCTTGTGCCAGATAATATCCAGATGGCAATTCAACGGGAAAATCGTAATAGGTAGCGGCATCTTGTGAATCAATTGTAATAACTTGTCGTACGCCACCTTCAATAGCTTGAACAACGACATCAAGTTCATCAGAAGTAGAGACCATTTGTCCATCAACGACTTCCATTTCGACATCTTCTTCATCAGCATTGGGCATCCCGATCGTTACTTCTACCCCCTTTTCTCCCAACATAACACTATTTTCTTCAGTATCAATTTCAACTTCTATCCCAAGGGATTTTTGCTCTGATACAAATGTATTACTATCTTCCTGGACAATGTTTTTTACAGGGATTGGTGATTGATCTTCAATAATTTCAAGGATTTCTTCTTTTGTTACTGTATCATCTCCTTCTTTAACCGCAGGAGAATCAACAGGCGTTTGTTCCAAAGTTGATTCAGGAGCTATTTCTTTTTCAGTTTTTTTTTCGTCTGGTTGGGGAGACAAATTGTTTAAACTCTGATCTTTAGGTGTCTCAGAATTTTCTAAATTTGGAGTATTGTTTTCCTCTGTTTTAATAGGCACACTACCTGAAGGTTGATCTTTAATTGTTTCTTGGTCTACTGTTTCCTTTTCAGGGATAATATTATTATTTGAGTCCTCAGCATAAGAAATATTCGTTAACACATAGGATGGAAAAATCGTAATCGCAAAAATTAACATAAATAAAATAGTTTTTTCATAAGAATGAGATTGTTAAAAAAATAATTAATATAATACTAGCAAAATAAAAAATATATGCAAATAAAATCAAGCTCTAACTTTCAATAAAAATACGTAATAAAAAGTAAAAAAAATGTGAAGAAAAAGCTTGCATTTGTATTTTGTTTTGTGTAGTATCATATTACGTATTTACGTATTTTATTTTTAAGTTTTAGAATTATGGCAAAACATCCTTCTTGGGCAACCAAATATAAAGGAAAAAAGACTGAACTTAGGTTACTCAATGGTAGATATTATCTTTATGAAGTAAGTAGTAGGTGGGATCCCGAAAAAAAAAGAGCAAAAAAAATAACAGGTAAATTATTAGGCAGGATAACAAAAGAAAAAGGTTTTATAGAATCTGATAAGAATAAATTAAGGAAAAGAGCTATTAAATTATCTAAAATAAGTATAAAAGAATATGGGATGGTATCATTTCTTAAAAGTCACTTAGGAGAATATAAAGAATTACTTAAGAAACATTTTCCTGAGCAATGGGAAACTATTCTTGTATTAGTTTTCAATAGGCTAACAGAACAATCAAGTATGAAGAATATGGAATACCATTATTTACAAAGTTATATTTCTTTTGAGTATCCAAACCTCACTTTATCTCCAAGTTCACTAACAACTACATTAAGAGATATAGGGGTACAAAGAGAAACCATCACTAATTTTTTTCAGGAGTTTAAACACGATAATGATAATATTATATTTGATGGTACGGATTTATTAACAAAATCAAAAAACATGAGTTTACCGGAATTAAGTAAAAGTAAGCAAGGAGTATTTACTAATTTAGCAAATATAATGTTTGTATTTTCTGTTACCTTAAAATTGCCAATATATTATAGGATAATGTCTGGTGATATAAAGGACATAAAAGCATTTAGTCTTTGTCTAAGAGAATCAAAAATAAGTAATGCTGTAGTTATTGTAGATAAAGGATTTTATTCGAAAGGAAATATTAAAAATCTTAAAGAAGAAAAACTAAGATATATTATTCCTTTAAGACGGAATAACAAAGATATCAATTATGAACCAATAATATCAGGAGACAAACAAAATCTTGTTGGGTTTTTTAAATTTGAGAAACGAATAATATGGTATTATTTTAGTAATACTGAAGAAAAAGAAAGAGTTGTTTATATTGATGAAGAATTAAAAACTAGAGAAATCAAGGATTACTTGAATAGGATAGAGAAATTGCCTGAGAAATATGATATAGAAACTTTTCATAAAAGACAGTATCAATTTGGTACTATTACTCTTCTTCATAATACGAATAAAACACCTAATGAACTGTTTGTTGATTATAAAAGCCGTAATCAAATTGAAAATATGATAGATATTATGAAAAACTCTTTATCTTCTGATAAGAGTTATATGCAAAATGAATATGCACTAGAAGCATGGATGTTTATAAATTTTATTGCTATTCACTGGTACTACAAAATATATCAATTATTAGTTAAAAATAAATTAAACTCAAGATATTCACCTTTGGATATAATTAAATTCTTATTAAAAATACGAAAAATTAAAATTAATAATCAATGGATTACTGAAGAGATTACAAAAAAAACCAAACTCTTATTAGATAAACTAGAAATAAATATTACGTAAAAAATCAAAAGTTAGAGTTTAAATCGGAAAAAAGCGCCGGATAAGCATCTTCCGGAATAATTTTTTCTATTTTGGTGGCGCCGTCTACGAGTGTTGCCACGGTTTCGCCAAATTCTGATTTAATATTCTCAAGGCTGATTGATTCCTTGTCTTCAACGGTATCATGCAAAATAGCGGCGATGATGGTATCTTCATCAGCGAAATATTCGGTTAAAATTAAAGCCACTTCCAAAGGATGCGTCAAATATGGTTCGCCGCTATCCCTATATTGATTTTGATGCGTTTTTTCCCCGAAATCAAAAGCCTTTTTTAAGTTTGTTAATTTATACTCTGGATTATATTCCCGAATTTTAGATACCAGTTTATTGAACTGTTTTTTTAATAATTTATCATCATTTAATAATTTATCATCATTTAATAATTTATCAGTCATGATTAAGGCTATAAAACTTAAGGAAAAGAAACTCTAATCCTTATGTTAATCTTAGCTCTTCTTGGTGGGTAAATTCAAGGTTTAAATAGACCACTAGGGGTAGACAGATTTAGATTATATTTTTTAGATGTATTTTGTGGAGTAAATTGTCCTTTTTTTTCAATAATAGCGGCATATTCATTAGGACTAAGCCAATTGAGACACTTACGGTGACGATTATTAATTTTTTCCTGTATTTCGTAAATTTGTTCTTCAGATAGAGCAGTGATATTGGTTTTTCGGGGCAAATATTGCCTTAGGAGCATATTGGTATGCTCTACCAGCCCTTTTTGCCAGGAGCAGTATGGATCGCAAAAGAACGTTTCGATATCGAAACATTCTTTTAGTTCAGTATGTTTCACATTTTCAGAACCATTATCATAAGTTATGGAATTAAACCAATAGGAAGGTAAGGTGTCGATAGTTTGGCAAAGCGCCTCATTATTGGCTTCGGCTGTCTTATTGTGACAAACATGGATTCTGGCTAGTCTGCTTAGTCGCTCTACCTGGACAGATAAAACCCCCTTTTGCTGACTGAAGATCATGAGGTCTGTTTCCCAATGTCCGGCAGTCACTTTTTCATTAACTTCTTCCGGCCGCTAATGGATTGAGACCCGGTCTGGAATTATTGTTTTTCTGCTTCTTCTTTGATTCCATGGCCTCCGCCGGGGACGATGCCGACGCAGGAATAAATATAGTTTTTCTTTTTTAGCTTCCGGGGCATTGTATAAATATTTATAAATAGTCTCGTGACAGACATAGCCAATATCCTCTTTATGGAATCGTTTTAATTTTCCGGCAATCTGCTGAGGACTCCACTGTTCTGTCTTTAGCATAGTTTTAACAAACTCCTTTATCTTGGGATACCTGGACAGCTTTTCCTTATTTCCTTTATTCAGTTGTCTTTGTTCATAAAACGCTTGCGCTCTTTCCGCACAATAAGGAAGGACACTACCGCTATTGCGATTAATTTCATTAATTACTACGGAATGACTTTTGTTGATTATTCTGCCCATAACTCTAGGGCCAGCGCCTTTTTTAATAAGTTTTTCTATCATTTTTCTTTGCTCAAAGGTAAGATGTTTCATGGACCACGGGGTTAAGATTTAATGTTCTATTACTATCTTATACCAAGTGGTCTATTTTATTTTAGAATATTTATTTTTGACAATTTACTTAAATAGTTTTTCTCTATATGATATAATTTTTTAATTATTTTTTTCACCACATTCACCGTCACCGCATTTCCGAGACATTTATACCGCTGTGTGTCGCTTAAACCGGCAGTCCAGCCGTCAGGAAATCCCTGCAACCTCTCGCATTCGGTGGGGGTTAATTTCCTGATTCGCAGACCATCAAAAATACCATGCTGATCCTGCGTGGTTACAGTAAAAGACGGTTCGCCGTTGGTTTTAAATCTCCTTCCGTTTTGTCTTTTATTCACCCGATTTGGCGTTAAAACCGGAATCGCGACCCCTCTATTCTCGCCTTTTCGGTGCGAATACCCCTTATAATACCTGGATTGCAACGTCCGCGCCTGAGCGGTTAATTTTGCCTCCTCTGTTGATAAATCAATGAATGAAGGATTTTTAACGCATTAAAGCCCTGTTTTCGCGCCCACGCCGCCCGCCTGGCCGACTAAAGTGGCGCTAACCCCTTTAGTATCGTAAATCCTGTATCCCTGCATATTATTCACCGTAAGCTCTTTAAGAGCCGTGCCTGAATTTCCTTTGACAGGAAATATTTTTCGGGAGCAGCTTCCTCCATAATATCCGACAATAAACACTCTTTCCCTGTTTTGGGTAACGCCGAAGTTTTTGCTGTTAAGCACCTGCCACTCCACATCGTACCCCAGTTCATCCATTGAACAGAGGATAGTTGCAAATGTTGCCCCTCTTTCGTGAGATAATAGCCCCTTGACGTTCTCAAACAGTAGAAAGCGTGGTTTTTTTTGTTGGGCGATCCGCATAAGATCGAAGAACAAAGTTCCTCGAGTATCCTGAAAACCTCGTCTTTTTCCGGCCACAGAAAATGCCTGGAATGGGAAACCAGAGGCAAGCAGGTCGAAGTCCGGTAATGTTCTGATATTTCTAATATCTCCATAGTTTTTATGATTCGGAAAATGTTTTTGATAAATTTTTAAGGCGGATCTGTCGATCTCGCTATACCCCACGCATCGCCAATCCGGACAAACATCCTGGATCGCTTTTTCAAACCCGCCGATTCCGGAAAACGCGCTAAAATAATTCATGCTGTGATCCTAAAGTTGGCAAAATTTTCTCAGACACAAAAATTCGGGCTTTGCATTTTACCAGTGCTTCCCGAGTTCTTTCACTGCCTGAATTGTAAAGCCGGTCGTTTTTTATTTCCTCTTTTACTTTTTCCTGTATCTTTTCAAACTCTTCCGGATGACCGGCAATCCACTCCCGCACATTTTTTCTGTTTTCTTCCGATTTTTTATCTTCTTCCTCTTTTTTTATTTCCTCGGCTGAGTACATATATTTTTTATACATTTTCTCCCGTTCCTCTTTGTTTAGCGGTTCAATATAGGTCTCTTTGCCTTTTGGATAACAGCGGGGCGCATCCGGATCAATATTTTTGGAAAGCACGATATACCAGGCGGGCGAGTTGATATTCGCCGCTATTTTATCGGCCTGCGCCTGCGTTAAGTAAAAAGTTTTCCAATCGCCGTCAACTTTGGTGACGAATTTGTGCGTGGGAATATCTCTTTTGGTGACAAGTGATTTATTCATAGATTAAACGGTTAATTGGTCATAAGTTTTATTTTTGGCGCAAATATCTCGTTTGATTTGCCCCACGATTTTGGTGAAATTTTTACGCAGATTCGCTCCGCTTAAAACTACTGACTTCCAAAAATTATTCGCTTCCATTTGTTTATCGTTAATTTTTCCGCCGAACACCCAATGAATCACAAACCGGATTTGATCCTCCGTGGCGTTATCGATCCGCCACAACTTTTCAATATCTTCCGCCCAGGAAATTTTTTTAGACTGCAATTCTTTTTGTCCGGCCGGACTGCCGCGGATATATTTCTGCTCAAACGCCGGATTGTTTCTGCCTATTCCTTCAATCAATAAATCCGTTAATTCCAAATCAATTTCGCGCGCCTTGTTTTCTTTTGTATATTTTCTTTTGTTATTTTCTTTTGTGTGTGTAGTTTTCTTCACTACTTTTTGGAAGAAAACTTCACTACTTCCGGCAGAACTCTTCACCCGTGTAATTTTCTTCACTAGCTTCCACTCATCATGGTTTTTGTTAAATTTGTAGATGTTGCCTTTGTTTTTTCCTGGTGTAGATTTCTTCACCAGTGTAATAATCTTCACTGCCTGGAATCTTTTTAGAGCAGTAATTATCGACTTCCGGCTGACCGGCAAAATTTTTTCAAACTGGCTAATTGAGATCGCATCCTCTTTTTTTTTATATCCGTAAGTCTTTCTGAAAACGAACAACACCACCGCCAGTTCCGTGCCGTCTAAGCCAACCGCTATCAGTTTTTCCAGTGTCTCGTTTGCCACTTTGGTGTATCCGTGTTCGGTTTGCGGATTGGCCATATTTATTTTTGGGAAAAGAATATTGCGCCGTGTTGCAGATACGGCATTTTAAATCGCTCTTAATGGCGGAAATAAATATTGTCGTGGATCATCCACGCTAATTTTTTCAGTTCTTCATCGGAAAGCTCTTTGGTAGAGGTTTGGATAACTCTTTTTTCAATCAATTTCTTTTTTAAGCGGGTACGCAGGATCAGAGGATCAATTCCTTTTAGCCTGGCTGCCTGATGGATCATTCGCTCATAGAACCTGCGTCCGCTCATGGTAGTAAAAATTATTCTCTTAGGGTAATTCGTACTGATGGAGAAAGTTCCTCCTGTACATAAGTGCCTTCCAGCTCGTCATCGCTTAATTGTTTTGTTTTTAACAGCTCTTTGATTTTCTTTTCATCTGCCACGACAATAATCAAATCCATATCCGGAAACTTCTCGTCTATTTTTTGCGGATCGTAGTTTCGGGTCATGCGGGAGATGTAATTGATAATCAGTTTTTCATCGGCGTATTTATCTTTCAATTCCTCTTTGATAAACCTTTTTACTTCCTCCTGCCCTGTTTCCAGTTCGGTTTTTAAACTCTCATAATGCTCAATTATTTGTTTGTGCTGATCGTAGAATTTTTGCACCGAGTCGAGGGTTTCCTCATAAATTTTGATTACCGGTGGCGGTGTTGTTTTTTGGGACATAGATTTTTAAGTTAAAGAATTAGGACAAATATGGTTAAAATCGCAGAACTTGCATTTTAATCGTTCCGGTTTGGCCGGAAACTCTTTCTTATTCATTTCCTCATGAAACTTTTTAATGCAGTTAAAAAAGGTGTAAAAATGATGTTTTAGGGGCGTAATGGAAAACACTTTGATCCCGCTTGTCTTAATTTGCACATACAGAAATTCCCGGGGGAGTTCACCGTATTTCTTATAATAGGAGTAGAAGTAGGTATTATGCTGGATCTCGTTGTCCGGATTAATCTGACCGGTTTTCCAGTCAATAATGATCCCGTCCCCGCATACTGCGTCCAGCTTTGAAAAAAGGCTGTAATGCTCGTCAATGTCGCAAAAGATGTTTACATCATGCTCTTTTATTTGAAAACACTTATAGAGCTTGGAGGTGGTTAAAATATTAAACCAAAATTTTACTGTTTTAATTTTGTCGTGAGGTAATTTTCTGGCAATAGCCACCGCTTCCAGCGGGTATTTTTCATTAAATCCCAAACCTATCATTTTTGTTTGCTCCTCTCCTTTAAGCTGAACGCTCCGGTCTCCGTATTTCCAGACATCATTCGGCTGGGAATCAATAACGCCATCAATAAGGGCTTTGTCTTCCTCGTTAAAATCAAGATACTGGCTGATATACTCAAAAATATCCGGATAAATGACCGCCAGATGAAGCAGGCTGCCCATATCCATTTTGGTTGTGTCCCGCTCCCGTTTCTCCGCTTTTTCAATATAGGCGTAGGCGTACTGGCGCGGACAGCTCAGCATCATTTTGATCTGGGTGTTGGAAAGGCATTTCTTTTTCATGGGTTTAGTTGTTAAAAATTGCTTCGACTGATTTTTGGATGTTTTCATCCTGGGGTTCCTCTGCCTCTTTCTTTGCTTTTTCGACCTCTGTCTTCGGCACAGCTTTCTCTTCCTCAATATTCTTTTCCACAAACTCCCGCTCTTCTTTTTGTTCTTTCTCTTCTTCCTCTTCCAGCATTTCACTCGGGTTTAACAATTTGGCGTTAATGCGGGACTGGCATTTGGTCAAAACCTCCCGATCCAGAAAAACCGCTTTTTGGGCGAGATACATGTAAAAATCATATTTCTTGTCTTCATTGATGATTTGGGGAAGTCCGCTTGAAAAATCCAAATCCTCCGCCGTAAATTTTGAGGGGATGACCTGTCCGTTAAATGATTTTTTCTCCTTCATGGAATCCAGAATGTAACGGATTCCGATCGTATCGAGATTTAATTCCAAATCTTCCACAATGATTTGTTTGGGCGGAGCGGCGAATAGCACCCGTTTTTTATTGATTTCTTTTATTTTCCCGCCATAAAATCCCACCATCTTTACATACGCCCGTCCTTTGCCGGATTCCTTTTCCAGAATCCAATAAGAGATTTTTTGTTCATTCGCCAAAATCTGATACTGTTTGGCGTCCGGCACAAATTCTTTTTGCCTGGTTTTGGGATTCCACATTTCAAAGCCAGTTTTATTGATGTCTTTGATCTCCGCGCCTTTCTTTAAAAGCGAGGCTTTCTTCATTTTTGCCCAGTCCTGCATGGTGGCGGGCTTGGCTGCCGATGATTTTTGCAGTTGTTGCGTACTCATAATGAGAATAAAGTTAAAAAATAAAAATTTAGATTTCGGATAATGTTTTGTTTTTAATGCGATACTGCCTTCGGCATTTTTTACATTGGTAGTAAACATTGTTTGTTTGGGCGATAGTCCCGTCCGGTTTTTCGTAATCAGTTGCCATCCTGATTTCAACTAAGGCAGAGCTGCATTTTGGACATTGAGTGAATTTCATAATTATAGTGGTAAAATGATTTAAATTTCGTAGAATCCTTCCTCATCCGCTTCATACTGTTTGTCGCATTTTTCGCATTCGTAGTAAGTTTGGGTAGTCTGGCAATGTTCTCCGTGGAGGCCAGCGTAATCGTAGACTCCCTCTACTTCCTCAAGTTCATGGCCACAATGTAGGCATTCGGTTAAAGTCATAAGATAAAGTTTAAAGAGTAAATTCAACGATAAAATATGAAGTTTGAGGCCATTGCTTAAATTCGTCCCTGCACCGATGCAATTTTGCTTCCGGCAGTTTGGCGGAAATCTTTTCCCAATACTTTTCCGGAGAATCCCCGTGCCGGTAAAAATAGCTTCGTTTAAACTCAATAATGCCGGTTTTTTTGAAAATCACTTTGTCTGCGCCCAATAATTGCAGGGTTTCTTTGATCTGTGATTTGGATAATTTACTTTTCATAGCGGTAAAAATTAAGAAGTTAAGCTGTTGTTTCCGAAAATCGTTTGTATTTGGTAAGCATTTGTTTGTTTTCGTGTAGTTTTCGGTGGGCTTTTAAAAGTTTCCGCCCGCATACATCCAGTTGGATGCCTTCCGTTTCGCCCTGCTCCAGTTTTTGGTGAGACCGCATCAGATGTCTGAGCACCACATGGATCGTAATGATCTGGTCGATATATGACGGAGGTCTTTCCGGTGGCTCGGGCATAAGGATCGCTTTTGTGTTCATTTTTGTTTTTGTTAAAGGATAAAAGTTGGTAATAAATTGTGTTTGTACATTTTTTCCCGTTTCTCAATTAATTTCGGCATTTCCCTGCAATAATCGCTGACATCCTTTTTTGTCATTTTGGAAGCCGCAAATTGCTGGGATTTTTCAAGATTTTTTTTTGAAAGACGCATTTTTTGTCTGTTTTTGTATTCCCTCATTGTTTGTTTGAAGCCGGATTGTAAAAATTGTAGGAGCTTCATGGGGAAATTGTTATAATATAATTGCAGAAAGGAGCAGCTAAAAGCATCAAAAGCCACCGGTCCCAAGTGAAATGCGACCTTTTAGCCTGCTCATCTCTGCAGTTATTAGTTGTACGCAAATTTAACTAATAAGGATAAAAAAATATTATTTTTTAAATTATAGCCGCACGGTGCTGTAAAAGAACGTAATTTGTGCCTAAAAATTTAACTTATTTGCTGTGAGAGTATATTTTATGCTCTTCCGCAAGACTTTTCATAACATGGTTATAGCTGATATCAAATCCCTTTTTTCGGAGCGCGTCCACAATCTTTAGGATGGCTTTGGTGGAAGGCAGCCGTCCTTGCTTATAGCGTATAATAGAGAGGTGCGCCAAACCGGTCATTTTGGCCAAATCTATTGATTTCAGGTTATTGTATATTAAAATCCTTTCAATGGTGCTAGGCTTGTCTTTATTCATTGTTATAAGGTTAAATGTAATAGTTGTATATCCATACAACTACACATTACCAAACAGTTTATACTTATTCAAACAAAAAATATAACTTTTTTTAAAAAAAGTTGTCTTATTATTCAAATTTTAGGCTGTAATTAAGGGAAATAATTGATTGTCTGATGATTTAACTATAATGTTAAAAATGGCTTTAATATCAATTACAAAATAGTTGACTTTTCTATGTTTATCAGTATACTATGACCTAAGCAATTACTAAACTGCCCCAAATATGAACAAAAAACACTATCATTTCCATAATATAATGAAAGTAAAGTCCAAAACCGGACAAAAGTTCAGGAAGTTTAGAAAATCCAGGGAAATCACAATGAACCACCTGAAAGCCAAGACAAATATAGATAAAAGCTACATTTCCAATTTTGAAAGAGGCGAAAAAAATATGCCGGACGATACGCTTTACATCCTATTAACCAAAGGAATGGATTTAAGGCCGTCAGAAGCGGAAAAAATAATTCAAAGATGGCGAATTGAAGACCGAGTAGAGCTTTTGTCTCCGGAAGACAAGCTCGATTTAATGGAAAACCTGTTTAATGAGTTTATGAAAGAAGAATATGAGCTTATACCCAAAAAAGCAATTGCCGACATGAAATATATTAATGAGTATTTGGATCAGAAAAAAAAGGATGAATAGTAATTTTTATTTCATTTATTCCTAATCTTATGAAAGAGAAAAAATCCCTCTGGCCGGCATTAGGAGAAATAATAGCAATATTATTTTTCGTAATAGGCGCAATTGCCATCCTCGTAGGCATCTTTAGAATTGGCGCGTATCCAGGCATAGCAATTACTATAATAGCTTCGGGATTAGGGACTCTTTTGTTAAGCGCGATTTTAGGAAATCTTGTCGATATTAATAAAAAAATTAAATCTGATCTTTAAAAAAATATGTCTCAGACATACGATCACGAAAACCTGACTTTAAATACAACTTTTTAGTATCTTAGAATGGAGCTTTTGAGCCTAACGAAGGGAACGGAAGTTTCGCCGCCCTAGCTCAGCTGGTAGAGCAACTGTCTTGTAAACAGTCGGTCGTCGGTTCGAATCCGATGGGCGGCTCCAGTCCAGCAAAGCTGGACTAGGTTCTAGATACTAGACTCAAGATTCTAGTATAGAAGATTAATGTCTCTAACTAAGAATTAAAACTTCCTACTTATTTCTTATTCTTAGCCTTTTTCTCCTTTGCCTTAGCCTTTTTCCCAGCAAAGCTGGTCTAGATTGTAGTATAGAAGAAATCCCATATTAATAAAAAAAGCAATAACAAAGTTTTTCAACTCTCATTATACATATTCAAATAAAAAATAATTATTCTTTATGAACTATCCTATTACATATTTTTTTATTCCTTCTATTTTTCTTATCCATTATAATAACTGTGCTTAATTTTATATTATGTCTTATCAACTACTTGCGCTAGATATCGACGGCACTATAGTGAAAGAGGACACTAACACACCGACAAAAAGAGTATATGACGCGATACAAAAAGCTAATAAAAAAATCCATATCTGTTTAGTAACTGCAAGAGCATGGGAAGACCAAAAAGTAATGATAGATCATCTTAACCTAAAAAACTTTTATCACGTAATAGAAAACGGTTCAAGACTGATTACCCCTGAAGGCAAAGAAGAATTTCATCATTATATATCTAAACCTGAAGCTAACCTAATTGTTAAAACCCTAAAAGGGTTATTTGATGATCTGGCTTATTGTGTTGATAACGTATGGCATCATACATGCAAAGCTCAAAACTCTATGATTTCTCTTATATGTTATTCTCGCAAGAAAGCAGAAATGATACCAAATATTATAAAAGGGTATTCTATCGCTATAGGTAACCATTGGGAAAACCCCAATTGGGCAGTTGCAATAATCAGTCACAAAAACGCATCAAAAGGTAAAGGCCTAAATTATATCCAAAAAAAAGCTAATATCTCGCCTGAGGAAACAATCGCTGTAGGTGATGGTGCAACAGATATATCCATGATGGAATATGCCGGGCTAAAAGTTGCTATGGGGAACGCAGAACAAAAACTAAAAAACATCGCTAACTGCTTTGTATCTTCTGTCTCAGATAACGGGCTAGTAGAATTAATAGAAAAATATATTATTTAGTTGTCTGAAGAAAGATAATAGATCCATGCAAAACTGAACCATTATTTTCTTTTGTTATTTATTTTACCTTAAAAGTTGCTTGAAAACACGATCCAATAGATATAGAATAACTCATGTCAGCTCTTTTTATCTATATGATCGCTGTTACTAATAAGTAATAGAGGAAAGTCCGAACAGCCGGGAAGAGGGTAGCTCCTAACGGGAGCCGTCTGTAGTTGTAGTGATTACAGATAGGGAAAGTGCCACAGAGACTACCTAAAAAAGTGAAAAGCTCCAGAATGGTAATTTATTACGGTATGGAGAGCCTGATAGTAATATCAGAACCTTGGTAAACCCTACCTGCTGCAAGGCGGATGGAGAAGAAGGGTATAAAGTAATCTTCCCTACTCCTAATTCTTCCGCTGCTGGAGTCCTACCGCGAGGTAAGACCAAGATAGATGATCATATTTAAACAGAATTCGGCTTATTGATAAAAAGACTGACTTTATTGTAATTTAATTATAATATTTGGTAATATTTAAGAAATTTTAAAAACCCTTAATTTGAAAAAACTTGAAATCATTTTCGGTATAATAAAAATCCCGCTAGATTTTATATTGATAATGGTCTCATGGTATATCTCTTATTACATAAGACCATACACAGACCTAATCCCTGGATTAACTTTCCATTTCGATATAGACCGTCTACCAACATTAGAGTATTACAATTATTTCGTTTTATTCACCTCAATCCTATTAACGCTTTTCCTAGTTATCAGCAAAGAATACTCTTTAAAATCAACTACAAAACTATCTAAAACACTATTAAAACTAATTACAATAACCAGTATATGGATAATGACTATCATAGGTATATATTTCCTTATATTACACAAACTATTCTTTTCAAGGATCATTCTAGCGCACACATATCTATTCGTTATAATCTTTTTGTTTACTGAAAGGCTATTCCTAAAACATATACAGAGCTGGTTCCTAAAAAAAGGGTATGGGAGGAGATCACTAATTTTCATAGGCACAAACAAACAAACAAACAACCTATACAAGATCTTTAGCAAAGACCCACACTACAAAATAATTGACCCTTCTATTAACACACTCGAAGAGATACCAAAAAAAAGCACCATAGACGAGATAATATGTAATACATCAGTAATCCCTGATACAAAACAAGAGAAAATCATAGAATACTGTCAAGAACACCATATAGGATACACATTCATACCATCAATAAAAAGCTTAAACTACTCAGACATAGATATAGAATTCGTTGCAGGCACACCACTAATCACGCTCTCCAGAACACCTCTTAGAGGATGGGGTCGGGTTATCAAACGTAGTTTTGATATCCTCGGATCAGTTATAGGGCTAACAATTTTGTTCCCTTTATTCATTATAGTATCAATAAAGATCAAACTAGACTCCAAAGGGCCAATCCTATATAAAAGCAAAAGAGTAGGTCTAAAAAAAACTTTCTATATGTATAAATTCAGGTCGATGGTATCAAACGCTGAATCACTAAAGAAAGGGCTAGCGACACAAAACGAAAGGAAAGGCCCGCTCTTCAAGATAAAAAACGACCCACGTATAACCAAATTCGGTAGACTCTTAAGAAAAACCAGTATAGACGAGCTCCCTCAACTCATAAACGTGTTTATAGGTGATTTAAGCCTAGTCGGTCCAAGAGCGCACCTACCTGAAGAAGTAGCTAAATACGATAAACACCATAAACAGGTGCTAGCTATCAAACCCGGGATAACAGGTCTAGCTCAAGTAAACGGTAGATCAGATCTAGATTTTGAAGACGAGGTCAAATTTGATACCTATTATATAACCAACTGGAGTATTTGGCTAGATATAAAGATTATAATAAAGACGATCAATGTTGTTTTTAGTGGCAAAGGTGCTGATTAGAACTCTTCCTGGAAGATTTATTTTTTTTATGTTAATCTGCTGGAGTATAAAATTTTATGATAACTGTATATAATGATAACAAAACTACTTAACAAAATAGTTGGCGACCCTAACGAGAAAGAGATAAAACGGCTCAGGAAGATAGTTGATACGATAAACAAATTTGAGACCCAGTATCAAACCCTTTCAGAAGCTGATCTCAAATCCAAAACAAACGAGCTCAAAGAACGGTTACAAAAGGGCGAAACACTCGATGATATCCTACCTGAATCTTTCGCTGTAGTGAAAAACGCGTGTAGAAGACTTGTCGGCAACAAGTTTAAGATAGGTAAGATAGAAAAAGAATGGGTAGAGATCCCATACGATGTACAACTTATAGGCGGTATAATCCTACACTCAGGCAAGATCGCTGAGATGAAGACAGGAGAAGGTAAAACTCTCGTAGCAGCGCTACCTGTTTACCTCAACGCGTTATCAGGCGAAGGCGTACATGTTATAACAGTGAACGATTACCTAGCTAAGCGCGACGCTGAATGGATGGGCTACCTATATAACTATCTAGGGCTATCTGTTGGCTGTATCACTAACGATCTAAATAACACTGAAAGGAAAACCGCTTACAGCTCTGATATAACATACGGTACAAACAACGAGTTTGGGTTCGATTATCTAAGAGATAATATGGTCAACAACCTTGACAACTGTGTACAACGAGCGCTTAACTACGCTATAGTAGATGAAGTCGATTCCATACTAATAGATGAAGCCAGAACCCCGCTAATCATATCCGCACCATCAGGAGAATCAACAAGTAAATACATAGAATACTCATACTTAGTTAAACAACTAAAAAAAGATAAAGATTTCGAGATAGACGAGAAAATGAGGACAGCGATATTAACTGAAGACGGGATAAAAACGATGGAAACACTACTAGGGATAGAAAACATATACACCGATAAAGGGTTCACCACAGTACATCATATCGAGCAAGCGCTCAAAGCGCACGCTATATTCAAGAAAGATATAGATTACGTTGTTAACAATAACGAGATAATCATCGTCGATGAATTCACAGGTAGGCTTATGCCAGGCAGACGATACAGTGATGGGCTACACCAAGCGATAGAAGCCAAAGAAAATGTTGAAGTCAAAAAAGAAAGCAGGACACTAGCTACAATAACCTTCCAGAACTATTTCAGGTTATACAAAAAGCTTTCAGGGATGACAGGTACAGCAATAACAGAAGCCGAAGAATTCGCTAAAATATATAACCTAGACACGTTAGTAGTACCAACCAACCTACCTATAGCGAGGACAGATAAACCTGATGTTATATATAAAACAGAGAAAGGCAAATTTATGGCCATAGTAAAAAGGATAAAGGAGAAACAGGCTACAGGTCAGCCATGCCTGATAGGCACTATCTCTATAGAGAAATCAGAAACACTTTCTACCCTTCTTAAAAACGAGTCGATCCCTCATAACGTACTCAACGCGAAACACCACGAGAAAGAAGCAGAGATAGTCGCTATGGCCGGCCAAAAAAACGCAGTAACTATCGCAACTAATATGGCAGGCCGCGGTACAGATATAAAGCTAGGCGATAACGTCAAAGAAACAGGCGGTTTATGTATCCTAGGCACAGAACGACACGAATCAAGAAGGATAGACAACCAGCTACGAGGCCGGTCAGGACGACAAGGCGATCCAGGCGAATCACAGTTTTTTGTTTCACTTGAAGACTCTTTAATGCGATTATTCGGTTCTGATAGGGTAAAAAAAATAATGGATTTTATGAACATCCCGGAAGATATGCCTATAGAGAACCGGTTTATATCTAAAAGTATCGAAAGTTCACAAAAAAAGGTGGAAGGCCATCATTTCGATATAAGAAAACATCTGGTAGAGTACGACGATATAATGAATAAACACAGAGAGATAATATATAAAAAACGGAGACAGATCCTAAAATGGGACACAACTAATGACGACACCATAAAAGAAGAGATCTTTAGGCTGATTAACAGGCTTGTTGAAGATATAGTATATACCCATACTTTCGGTATAGAGGTATGGGAACTAGATAAAATCATAAGAGACATAAAAGCTATCCATAGCTCAGATAACACACCTATAACAGTAGAAGACATAAAAGATTACAAACAAATAGACGAGCTAATAGCATCACTAACAAACTATTTCCAATCAGAATACAACAAAAAAGAAGAGAAATTACCTGACCCCAGTTTAATGAGAAGATCAGAGCAAGCGATCTATCTAAGAGCTATAGATGTATTATGGATGGAACATATAGACTCGATGACACATCTAAGAGACAGTGTTTCCTTAAGCGGATACGCGCAAAAAGACCCTTTAATAGAGTATAAAGACCAATCATACCAAATGTTTAAACAGCTAATATTTAATATAGAGAAAAACACTATAAACACTTTATTCAAAATAAATATCAAACTCGCGCACCCGCTCAAAAAAGAGATAAAAGAAAAAATATATACGAACGAAAAAGATATCGAGAACCAGCTCCAAAAATCTGATCTAGCACCAAAAATAATAAAAACAACAAACATCCAATCAGAACATATAGGGAGGAACAGCCCGTGCCCGTGCGGTAGCGGTAAAAAATACAAAAAATGTTGTGGTAAATACTCTTAAATGAAATACGAATGGAAAATTATCGGTCATGACACCCAGCTCATAAATCTTGAGAAAGAGATCGATACCAATAATTTAAGTCACGCGTATCTATTCTCTGGCCCTGACCAAATAGGGAAATACAGTATCTCCAAAAAATTCGCTCAAATCCTACAATGCAAACACAATTTTTGTAAAGTATGCCATGATTGTAAACTGATAGAAAAAGAGGCACACCTAGATACAATATTTTATAGAAATAACAATAATATCATTTCAATAGAAGAGGTAAGGAATCTACAAAACATAATATCAAGAAGCCATAATAGCAGATACCGGATCATTATCATGGAAGATATAGAAAGGATGCCTATCCCATCGCAAAACGCGTTCCTAAAAATCCTTGAAGAACCGCCACTAACAACTATTTTCATACTAACAACAAAAAACATATCTTCTATATTACCTACCATTACATCTCGGGTAAGACAATACTATTTTTATCCTTCTAAGCAGGACCTAATAAGGACATACTTGCAAAACGCCCCAAATATAGAAAACATTATAGCGTTATCTAACGGTAAGATAGGTCTAGCTAAAAAGCTTAGAGATGATTTCGAGTGTTATGAAAAAAAGATAAAAATATATAGTATTATCCACGATTTTTTTAAAGATAATAGTATAGTAAAAAGATTCAAATATATAGAATCGATACATAAAGATCCTGATACTATAAACGAATTCCTTGAGATCTTCTTATCTATACTAAGAGCCAACCTAAAAAAACTTATATACAAAAAAAATAATGAACTTAATATCCCACTTATAAAGAATATATATTTAATAGAAAAGATACTAGAAACTTTCTCTCTAATAAAATCTAACATAAACAAAAGACTTGCGCTAGAAAATCTGTTATTATCATTTTAAAAAATATATATACAAAACAATCTTTTATAAGTAAAGATATTTTTCTGTTATTTAAATCAAAATTAGTATAAAATTAGCTAGCATCATAAATAACCTATATGTTTACATCCATATATACTAACCTTTCACAAGAATCCATCACATTCCCATTCGAAGACTCACATAACACCTATAAACCAGGTGATTACGTCATATATAAAACAGAAGACAACGTAGAAGATTACGCAAAGATAACCCATATCAATATAAATAAAGAGATCGGTAAAAAAGAAACTATAAAGATCCTTAGAAAAGCCGACAAAAAAGATTTAGATAAAATCAAAGAGAACAAAAAAGAGTCTCTTAAGGCTGCACAAATTTGTGCAGAAAACACCAAGCAACACAACCTAGATATGCAAATCCTAAAAGCTCAATACTCATTAGACTTTAGCAGGCTAGAATTTATTTTTACTGCACCAAGCAGAATAGATTTCAGGGACCTATTAAAAGACCTGGTAAAACAATTTAAAACCAAGATCCGATTAAAACAAATAGGGCCACGCGATAGAGCTAAACTTATAGACGGGTACGGTAAATGCGGTAGGAAACTATGCTGTAATTCATATATGAACGAGATACCTCCTGTCACCATGGAGGCAGCACGCGACCAAAATATAGCGCATAAATCAACCGATAAACTTTCCGGGATATGTGGCAAACTATTATGTTGTTTAAACTATGAGGTATGTTTATACAATAAACTCAAAAAGAGATACCCTGAGGTAGGTAGCCAAGTAAAATATAACAACCAACTATGTACTGTTATAGGTAATGATGTGCTAAACAAAAAAATAAAAATAAAAACAAAAGACGATGATTTTTTAAATATATCTATAGATGACATAAAAAAATAATATGCCACAAATATATATAATCCTTATATCAGTTATATTATTAATATCTTTATTCATAAACAGGTATTTTCTTATAAAAAAAGATCTACGTACTAAACTTCTAGCTAAGAAAGAAGAGATAGCCAAAAAAGTAAAAAAAAGCAAACAAGAAGAAAAACCTATAAAAACCAGTATTAATAACAGGAAAGAGAGAATCTCGTTTGCTGATATAGAGGTTCTACTCAAGAAAGCTGATCTTTATATGTCACAAAAAGAGTATCAGAAAGCAGAGAAACTGTTTATACAAGTACTGGTTATAGATTCTGATCACACACAAAGCAATAAACAACTAGCTCTTTTATATCTGCTCACAAAAAGAGACAGAAAAGCAGAAGCTATATATATGAAGCTTGCTGACAAAAACTATAAAGACCCATCAATATACACTAACCTAGGGCTTGCTTTATATAACCAGAGCAAATACGATGAATCTATCCTCTCCTATAAAAAAGCGATAGAGATAGACCCACACCGCGCAGCTAGGTACATCAACCTAGGACAAGTCTTCTTTATTATAAGAGATTTTGATAAAGCGATACTAAATTTCAAACATGCTGTCGATCTAGACCCGAAATGTTTGGATTATTTATTGATGCTTGCTGATACCTATAAATCAGCAGAAAAATACAAAGAAGCAAAAGAATACTACAATAAACTATTGCATTATGATCCATATAATGAAGATATAAAAAAAGAGATACAGCTGATGGAATCTTATATCTCGATGAAATAGCCTATCCAACCCTTAAATTGAGACATACAAGCTAAACAATCTTTATCCAACCCTTAAATTCAGACATACAACAAGCTAAACAATCTCTTTATCCAACCCTTAAATTCAGACATACAACAAGCTAAACAATCTTTATCCAACCCTTAAATTCAGACATACAACAAGCTAAACAATCTTTATCCAACCCTTAAATTCAGACATACAACAAGCTAAACAATCTTTATCCAACGCTTAAATTCAGACATACAACAAGCTAAACAATCTTTATCCAACGCTTAAATTCAGACATACAACAAGCTAAACAATCTTTATCCAACCACGGTTTAAATATAACAATATGCTCCTCTTATCTCGATGAAATAGTCTATCCAAACACACCAAAAACAAACAACAACGGCGCTGTTATCAATACCGCCGACAATATTATTATATATATAATCTTATTTATTTTCTCTTGGTATAATAACGTATTTAGCTTAATATTTTCTTTCTCTAAACTCTTAACATTATTTTCATACTCTTTTACTTTAGTTCTATATTCATAATCACTCTTTTTCTTGTCTATTATAGGCACCATTTGAGATATTTCTGTCTCTAATTTACCTATTTTATAATTAGCTGATTGTAGCTTCTCATTCTTCTGTTCTATATCCTTTTTAAACTCCAAATACAGGTTCTTACATAACTGAACCAACTGTTTATCATCAGTATTCTGTAACGCATCCAATTTAGTATCCTCAGGATAATTCTTAAACAAATTATCAGTAACATCGGTCTGTGAGACCTGTGACACACATTCATCCACCTTATACTTATTTATATACCCATCAATATCATTCTTCTTAACATAAATCCGATGATTCCTTTTGATCGATTTAAGCTTAGATTTACGTAAATATCTATCTAAAGTCCTTGTAGAAACATTCATCAATTTAGCCGCTGTTTGCCTATCAATATATTTTACTTTGTTTTTATCTATTAATACATCTTCCATAATTATATATTACACGTTACTTGATAAATATCTTAAAAGATTTTGTCTAGACTGTCTATATAATCAGATAGATTTTTTTCTTTTTTATGTCATAATAAACTGATTCGTGTTGTATATAAGACAATCTTTTGTCTAGCAGTGCAACACTGTTTTGGTCTTAGGTCTTGATTAATAAGGGTTTTGTTTTATAGTTTTATTAGGTAAAAACCTTTGTTCTTATAAAATCCGGTATAGGGGGAAAATAATGTTTAGCAAAATCGATCAATCTTTTATAGCAAATTTCCCTAGCGACGAAGACATAAAGAGGCGTCTTGAGGTAAGTAGAAAGAAGAACGACGATAACGAATTTTCTCTTATGTGTTGTTTAGTTGCTGATTGCTACCAGTTACTAGGTAGATATAACCTAGCTTTAAAATATTATAAAGATTCTATTTCATTAAGACCAGGTTATACAAACTTTCTTGTTAGCATCGCTGAGTTATATTTAAAGATGAAAGAGTATAGTAAATCAAAAAAGTATGTAGAAAAAGCTCTAAAAATAGATAGATATGCTGATCAAGCATATTACGTATTAGGGTATATATATTTTTATGAAGAAAAATACATAGAATCAGTAAACACATTTGTTCTAGATATAGAAACATCAAAAACAAGCAAAAAAGATGATGTATACGCGCAACTAGGTAATATATACTACGGGCAATTAAATAATCCGGGTTATGCATATATAGTATACAATGAAGCGATAGCTTTAAACCCGTCTAACTATAAAGCTAATTTCGGATTAGGTTTTATCAAATCAAACGATCACGATTATGAAGAAGCTCTAAAATATTACCAAAAATGTGTATCTATTGATCCAAATAACCTTACTGCTCATAAAGAGATAGCTACTTGTTTTGAGAAACTAGAAAAATACGAGAAAGCGGCCAAAAAACACAAATGGATAGAAAAACAGGAGAAAAAGAAAGAATCTAGATCAAGTCAATTCGGCATAGATGACGACGAATACAAAATACTAGAGAAACAAATAAACAGTGTTTTGGGGAGATCTAAAGATAGTAATTATCTACCTAAAGGTCCTGTAAAAGAGATGCTAGGAACATACAAGCAAAAGGAAGATATAGACTCGAAAGATTTAGAAGATATTGAAGAGTCAGAAGATTTTTTTGATGACTTTAATGACGATTTCGATGACTTTGATGACTTTGATGACTTTGAAGCAAAAAAGGATGATACTAATCATAATATAGAAAAAAGATTAGATACATATAAAGAAACAGCCGCTGAACATAACCAACATTTAGAAGAGTTACTTGAACAATCTTCTGATATAAACACTTATAATAAATCCAAAGAGAAAGAACAACCTTCTAGTATACAAATTAATAGTATAGAAGAGTTCCAAGATTTTTTAGACAATCTTGATGATTTTCAAGATGTATTAGATTTTCTTAAAACTAATGATGATATAAACGAACTAAACGAATTTTTAAAAAATCGCGATAAGCATAATAAACCTACTTAAATCCCAACAAAACCCATTCTATACCACAATACTCCTCTTTATATATATATTGAGGAGTGTTTTTTTAGGGGTAACAGTATTTTTTTTAGTTAACACAATACTCTTCTTTTTTTTGGAATTTTTTGTATCTCTTCTGAAATATTTTTTTTTATTCTATTAAATATCCAAATTATATAACTAAGATCAGATGATATCTCGTCTTGTAATAGTGCATTATTATCTATAATTTTATCCAATGGATTAATTTTATTATTAAATTCTTTAATTTGCTTTTCTAAATTTATAATTCTTTCTTTTATAATTTCATTTTTGTCTAGAAAATTTATACCTGATTCAAATGTCTTAATATACTTATTTAACTTAATAATAAATTTTTTTATTGGATCTTTTGATATGGTTATTCCATCAATACTAATATCAGTGATTTTTTTTATTTCCTCTCTATAGCTATCTAAAGTAACTAAATTGCTTTCTTCATTTGTATTTTGATTATCTTTCCAATCTTCTTCTTGACAATCTTCTTGTTTCCAATCTTCGAACTCATCATCATCATTTGGATTATTACTTCCAGAGTTAACAGTACTTACTTCTGATAAAATCTTTCCCTTCGTTTTTTCTATAAGTATAGGATCTATATTGTTTTCTTGCTCATGAACAACTGCATTCTCGATATACTCACAATCTTCGCCTAAATTCTTTTCTATTTCATCTTCACTTTCTTCTGTTCCTTCTATCCCTAATTTTAACTCTATTGCTTTTTTCTTAGATCTAAATGTTTTTAACATTGATTCTAATATTGCTGATGTAAAATGCCTTTTCCCTACCCCTTTTGATATTTCTTTTATCTCTTTCATTAGGATATTAGCATCCCTAATTATTTGTATATCAGTATCTTCATTTAACTTTAATTCACATAAGCTTTTATATATTTCTTCAAATTCTTCTTCATAGTTTGTTCGACTAATTATATTAGTTGACTTCTTTTTATATTTATTTCTTTTATTAATAGTTTTAGGTTGAAAATTTTCTTTTTCTTCTATTTGTCTTCTTGTTTTAGCTGTTATTCTGGTCAAAAAATTTTTAAAACTGTTATCCTCAACTTCTTTACTTCTTTTATTTTTATTTAATCCTGCCCCTCCGTCAAAAAATGGTCCTCTTTCAGAAGAGCTTTTTAGGTTTTTAGGTATAAAAAAGTTTGGTTTTTTCATATTATTAAATTAGATGCATCTTAATGTTTAAGTATATCATATTTTAAAATACTTGTCAAATTAGAATTGATTTGTCCTGATATAAAAGAAGTTTATAAATTTTCAATAAACTAATAGCCTAAAAAAAATCTAACACTGTATAATTTTATACTTAGATTACTAATCTTTTTTGTTCTTTCCCTAAACCTATGCTAAGATCTAGCTAAGGATTTTTTTTGTTCTTTGAAAATCAGACTTATAAATATTGTAAAAAAATTGTTCTATTAATTAGCAAGGAGAACATTATGGATATCAACGATAATCAGAAACTCGCTATAGAACTACCTAAGATAGAAGGATATTTCTATAAAATTATTGGAGACGAAGAAAAATTAATACCTACGGAGAATATTTTACTTAATTCAAATGAGTATCTAGGAGTAGGAGTGTCTACACCTGAAGCTTTCAAAAAAGTGCTTGATTTAAGTGATCTAATCCTAGATAAAATAACATCTTTTGATCTATCATCACCCAAAATTAATGATGACGAGATAAAAAGATTATCTATTCTAGGCAATCTTCAAAAATTGAGTTTTCATGATTGTAATACAATCACTACTAAAGGGCTAGAATATCTTTCTGATTTAGGTAGTCTTAAGTCTCTAATATTTGGGAATTGTAATGTAATTAGCGATAATGAATTCATGTATATTACTAAATTAAATAAGCTTCAAACATTACATCTAAGAGAGTGTGACAACATTACAGATATAGGATTTGAATATATTTCTAATTTAAAGGATCTTCAAACGCTACTCTTGTTTAAATCCGATAAAGTTAACGATAAAGTATTAGAACATATTTCTAAACTTAAAAACCTTTATAACCTGGATATTGAGTCTTGTACCGAAATTACAGATCAAGGGCTTGAACATATTTCTAAACTTAAAAACCTTCAAATACTTAACTTAGGGTGTTTTGACCAGATAAGCGATAAAGGGATATATTATATTTCTAAGATAAAAGGTCTTAAAGATCTTAATTTATGGGATTGTAATGCATTTACCAATAAAAGCTTTCAGTATATTTCTGATCTACAAAACCTACAAATACTAGTTTTATACGAATGTAACAGGACCACTAATGACGGGCTTCAATATATTTCTAATTTAACGAATCTTCGTAGTCTTGATTTAAGGTTTTGTAAACAAATCAGCGATAAAGGTATTTCTTATATCTCTGAGCTAAAAGATCTTCAAACTCTGAATCTAAACGGTTGTAAACAAGTTACAGATAAAGGTATTTCTTATATCTCTGAGCTGAAAGATCTTCAAACTCTGAATCTAAACGGTTGTAAACAAGTTACAGATAAAGGTATTTCTTATATCTCTGAGCTAAAGGATCTTAAAGCTCTTGATTTAGAAGGTTGCTATAAAATCACAGATAAAGGTATTTCTTATGTCTCTGAGCTAAAGGATCTTAAAGCTCTGAATCTAAACGGTTGTAAACAAGTTACAGATAAAGGTATTTCTTATATCTCTGTGCTAAAGGGTCTTCAAACACTAAAGTTAAGAGGATGTCAACAAATCAGAGATAAAAGTCTTTTTTATATTTCTAAGTTACAGGATCTTAAGTCTCTTGATTTATCTTATTGCTCAAAAATCAGAGATAACGGTCTTTCTTATCTTTCTACGTTACAGGATCTTCAGGAATTATCTTTATTTTGTTGTTGTAAGATAAATAAGTTTGGAGTGACTAAACTTCAAGAACAATTAAAATCTCTTGAAATAGAAAGATAAAAAAAAATTATATTTTCTTCTTTTATAACCATCAAAACAAAACTTTTGATGGTTTTTTTATCTTCAATCATTAGCTTTTGTTCTTTTCCTATAGTTATGATAGTATCTAGATAAGAGAATTTTTGTTCTTTGAAAAACAAAGGATAGCTATCTTTTACAATCTTTTTTTAGTTAGTAAAAACTAGAAGGAAATAATGGATATAAAAAAAGACAAACAATTAAGAATAGATTTACCAAAAATAAATGGATTATATTATAAAATTTCAGGTGAAGAAAAAACTGAAATCCCTTCAGGAAATAATTTTCTTGACCACGATGAATATCTTGAAGTAAGGATAAGATCAGCAGAAGATCTGGAAAAAATTATAAATATCTCCAATTCAATTTCAATATTTTATAGAATAAAATGTTTCGGTATATCATTAGATCAACTTAATAATCAAGACTTAAGATTTTTATCTATTCTAAAAAATCTTCAGTCTCTGGATTTAAATAACTGTAATCAAATCAATTATAAGGGGCTTCAATATATCGTTCAACTAAGAGAACTTCTGCACCTCGATTTACGAGGTTGTACATGTGTCTCAGATATAGAAGCAAGATATATCGCGAAACTACAAAACCTTCAATCCATTAATTTATCTTCTTGTCCGGAGCTAAGCGATAATGGACTAGAATATATTTCTAAACTACAAAATCTTCAAGAGCTAGATTTGAGATGGTGTAACAAAATCACTGATTTAGGACTCCAATATATTTCTAAACTTAAAAACCTTGAATCTCTTAAACTCCTCTATAATAAAAGAATCAGCGATAACGGGATTAAATATCTATCTAATTTAAAAAATCTAAATTATTTACAACTAGAAGGATGTTCCCAAATAAGCTATATTAGGATAAGAAGACTTCAAGAACAATTACCCCTTCTTAAGATAGAAAGATAAACTATTAATAATAGTTATCATTACCATCAAGAAATTACTTTTGATGGTTTTTTTTATTCACAATAAACAATATTGTTCGAAAGGGGTTGCACAATTTTATATTTATGCAAATTAGCTTATAGTATCTACTTTTTAAGTATATATTAAATACAAAGCAATACTTTTTGTTTAATAAACATAAGCATATACTTAAAAACCAAAAGCAGTTCTGTATAGCACACCTAAATTATTTACCGGTTAAATAGTAAGTTTTAGTTCATCATCGAATCTTTTAAAACTGACCATAAAAATATACCTGGTATATTTGATAACATCGTCTTTAAGACTTTCTTCAGCTAAAACAACATTATTTAATTCTTTATGGTTTCTTAACAAATTAAATAAGTAAAAAGTAGCACCACGAACTAACTTCTTAAAAAGCTTTACGTTCTTGGTTTTTATAGCTGTCCTAAATATTTCCTTCAATTTTGTTACTTTCGTTTTTAATTCTTCATTTTTAGCATCTAAAACATGCTCATTATTTAATAAGAAATTACAAATCTTCATAACTGATCGATATACTTCTTTTTCTTCTTTTGAGAATAGTTTGTCCATGTTTCCATTTATTTCTTGATTCTGTTTCTGAATATTATTTTCGTTAAAAGTCTCGTTAGGATAACATAATTCTTTATCTAATAGAGTGGTTGATTCATTCATTAAATAGTTTTAGTTATATTAATATTTTATTATATAATAACTTAAACAATCTGTCAAATTATTGTATAATTTGACAGGATTTAGATTGTCTTTACGTTGCTTATTTATCTTAAATTATATCTTCTATATGTCTTTATTTTCTATTCATTTTCATTATTTTAAAAAATCTGTTTCTTGATCTAATATATTCTTTGTTTTTTCGCCTACGTCTTCCTGCAACCTTTTAATGCGTAACTTACTTGCATAGTATTTTATATCATCAATATATTTTTTAATCTTTTGGGGCTTTAAAGTGTCTTTTAGATATTTATTTGCCTGTAAAAATTTATCCAAATACGAAACTGCTCCATTAACTATTCTTTTTAAATATTTGACTTCTTTCTTGTTAATAGCAAGGCTATATTTATCTTTAAATTTATCTACCCTGATCATAAAATTTTCTAGACTATCATTCCTTTTTTTGATGGTTTTTTTCGAAAAACTAAAAATATGTAATTAATCACACATGAGGGACCCCGTCCTAGGGCATACTACTTTGTTTTTTTAGGCTCTAATCTTTCTTTTGTATTATACTTTATCTAGATTAGACCAGAGGATACTCTTTGCGTTAGAAACGCATAGTTTTTAGGTTTTTATTATTCATAGGATAGTGTGTTATGTTATAAATTAGTTCTTTATAATTTTGACACGCTATCCGTCTTTTGTAGAGGAATAAAAATATGGAAAGCTTTTTCAAACCTTACTCATAATTTTTATTCCTACTACGACTTACATGCTTTTTAATTATCATTCTTCACAATATCTGTCCTAAATGTCTGTGATGTATATAAAAGAGTTCCATTTACACGTTGCATTAATCCATAAAAAGTATATACTTAAACTGTCTTGATCATTAACATGTCGGTTGTATATAAAAAGTATTATTGAAAGGATAATTTAATATGCTAGATCATACAAAAGGGGAACCGGATGGATATGAATGATAAACAAAAAATAAGTTTATTGTTACCTAAGATAGAAGGAGATTTCTATAAAATTTGTGGTACAGATAAACCTGAAATACTTAAAAACAGTGTTATCCTTGGCACAGAAGAGTATCTCGGCGTAACCATAAAAGCTTGTGATGATTTTATAAAACTAATCGATACCTCAGAGACGTTCCAAAATAAGATAGTAGAGATCGATTTAAAAAGTTATCCAAGAGTCACCAATTTTGAATTGTATAATTTATCTGCTTTTAACAACCTAAACCGTCTTGATCTAAGTTATTGTGACCAACTAGATGATGACAGTCTCATATATATCGCTCGGTTGAAGCATCTATTATCTCTTAATTTGAGTCACTGTCAAGACATAAGTAACGATGGGGTTAAATACCTTTCCGGGTTACAAACCCTACAACCACTTTATCTTTGGGATTATTATCTAATAAACAAAAAGGGGATTAAAGATATTGTTCAGTTACAAACCCTACAAACACTTTTTTTATGTGACATAGAAGAGCTCCGTGATCATGAGCTTAAATATCTATCAGCGCTGGTCAATCTTCATTCGCTTTATTTGTTAAACTGTGAGAGAATCACTGATACTGAGCTCAAAAATATTTCTGAGCTATCCCCCCTAGGATCTCTTACTATCTGCGAGTTAGATCAAATCACTGATACAGGGCTTCTCTATCTTGCTCAGTTAAATAATCTCGAATCACTACAGATAAAAGATTGTTATCGTATAACAGATGCTGGTATCAATAAGCTTCAAGAACAATCAAAACTTCTTTCGATAGATTATAAAAAAATTTAGTTACTAAAAGTTTTTTTTCTATTATAGCAATCAAGATAATATCTTTTGATGGTTTTTTCCTTTTTATTTATATAAATACTTATACCAAGAATCTATATACCATAGCTTACACTAGATAGTATTTGCCCTACCATAAACACATTTGATTTAGATTTTATAAGCGAAGGTGTATAACATTGATAATTATTAATTATGAAGTATATTTTCCGTAAGAAAGATTCTAAAAAAATTTAATATAGGCATATAAACATTTTTTTAAGTCATTTCTTTTAATTTACAATTTTTATACCCTCTTATTTTTGGATCATGAATAATAAACACTCTAATGAAAACGACGAGCCTGATGTTTCTAACCCCAGAACCAATAAACCTAAAGATAGCTCCAGAGAAGATAATACACCTAATTTTACTATTAAAGGTGATTCTGCTCCAGGATTCACCAGAGAAAAGTTCACAGAGTTTTCTATGCCAACGAACACAGGGTTCGACTACAAAGAGATCGATATAGATTATTCCAAACTAGCTGAAGACCCGGGGATAAGTATTGGTGGGCTTTATAGACACCCACAAAAAGAGGTTAAACAGGAGGACACAGACCAACCTCAAGCGAAAGCATATTATAATAATATATCTTCTACCGGAGAAGAGAATCATACGGTTGGTAGTATCAATTATTCCGACTTAGCAGAATCAGCAGGTATAAGTTTCGGTAATATTGAGCCCCAAAAACAAGAGACTATTGGGATAAATAATCAAAGTACAGAATTATTATCTACTGACAAAATAGTGGTAGAGGGCTCAATAGATAAAGCGATCAATCTAGGCGCTAGCGAAAAAGATGTATTTTATTTAGTGGATGATGGTTCACTTGATAATAATATCACTAAAAAAGAAAGCTTATCATCTGTTGGTGATAACCATGTAAATAGTATTACCAAAGAATACGACAAAAATGGAACCTCCAAATACATAGAGAGTAGCGAAATCCAATTTGAAACCGAATCATTTTTACCTCGTGATGAAACAGGGCTACCAATATCTATCCCGTACATTGTCTTTAATATAACTAAAAATGCTTTAGAAAACCCATTAGGAAAAATAAAACAGTATGTATTGCTAAAAGAGCTTGGAGCGGGTGGTATGGGTAAAGTGTTCTACGCTTATGATTCTAATTTAAACAAACCTGTAGTTATTAAGACTATTTTGAATAAATCTTCTGATAATAATATCAAAGAAATCTTTCAGAAACGGTTCCGTCATGCAGCACAACTCACAGCTAACCTAAGGAACAAGCCTGGAGTAGTATCTGTATATACTTCAGGATACGATGAGGAGTACGGATCATATTATGCGATGGAGTATGTTGAAGGTGTTTCTCTCAAAGATATTGCTGATTATATGAGAGATAACAAGCTACCTGAGACAGTAGCTCTTTTATGGATAACAAGTATCCTAGAGAACTTAAAGCTTTTACATAATAATAGGATCCTTATCGTCCATCGCGATATTAAGCCACATAACATCATATTAAATAGCCATGGCGAACTAGTGATATGTGATTTAGGTTTATCCAAAGCATTAGAGTCAACAGAAGAAGATAATATAGATGAGATTTTATTGTTATCTGGGAAATATAACCATTCGCTAACAGCTTCACGTGGGATTATTGGGACGCCTGAATACGCTCCACCTGAACAGTTAGGCGGTATATTAGGAGACAAAAACCCCGAAAAACTATCAGTATCAGCTGATATATATTCGTTAGGCGCAACCATATATCAATTATTAACCCAAAAGTCTCCTTACCCTAAAAAAGATATATGGGAAAAAATAGACAGCATCTGTCATCCTAATACATCACCACAAGATATCAATGAATTTCGATCCGATCTAAACAAAGGGTTTAAAACGGTTATAAAAAGGATGATGGCTAAAAGACCGCAGGATAGATACCAAAACATAGATGACGTCCTAACAGAGATAGAAGAGATTAAAAGTAAATTAGCTTATGAGTTTTTATGAACAAGGGAAAGATCTAGAACTTTTTGGGGATTCGAAGCAAATAATATATTGTCTTAACCAAGCGGCCCGTTTAGGTAACACCGAAGCACAGGTCAAGTTAGGCGATTTATATCTACAATGTAATCCACCTGACTATAAAAAAGCGTTTAAATACTATAAAGAAGGTGCTAATGCTAATAACCAATTAGCTTTATGTAAGGTAGGACACGCGTATTTCAGAGGATGGGGTGGCGAAAGAGATCTTCCTAAAGCGCTATCTTATTTAAAAAAATCAGCATATTTAGGGTATACTGAAGCAATGTATTATTTAGGAATCATTTACTTAGGAGAAGAAAATTATGATATTGAATGAGCTATAAAATGGTTAAATAAAGCTGTTGATGCTAATCATATTAGTGCTATGTATTATTATTTAGCTACTATTTATGATAAAGAAAAATACGGTAAACAAGATTTAAATAAGGCAGAAAATTTATATAAAAGAGCTGCTGAAAAAAAGAATAAAGAATCTATTTTTCAATTAGCTGAACTATATTCCAAAGGTATAAATGGTAAAAAAAATTTTCCCCAAAGTTTTTACTGGTATAAAGAATCAGCAACACACAAAAATCCTATTGCGATGTATAAACTAGGTGTTATGTATCAGAAAGGGATAGGTGTTAGTGTCGACAAACAAATTGCTTACTCTTGTTTTTTAAGAGCTTCAGAATATAACCATATAGAATCAAAATACTTGTTAGGGCTTTTATATATATCAGAGGTTGGTGATATCAAAGACTCACCTAAAATGATAGAAGGCGTACAACATTTCGCACAAAAAGGTGATATAAAATGTTATTATTATCTTGCGAAAACATATGAGGATAAAAAAGACTATGAACAATCTATAAGATATTACAAGTTGCTAGCTTCCAACAATAACTATAATGCTTTAGCCAGGCTAGGCATGTTTTATGAAAAAGGATGGGGTGTAAAGCAGGATTTTGCAAAAGCATATCAATATTATTACAACGCCGCACAAAACAACTCTTATGATGGTATGTTTTATATCGCTGATATGTATTTTAATGGGCTAGTGGTAGCAAAAGATTTAGCTAAAAGTATCGAATTACATCACAAAGCAGCTTTATTAGGTTGTAAAAAATCTCAAAAGTTATTATCACAATATATGGGCATGGGACTAATGACTTTTATAGAACAAACTAAAAAGAATCATAATGATATATCTAGGTTCTGGAGTGCAATGATAGATACAAACCAGGAAAGTAAAAGCTTAACTTTCTTGGCTCAAACATTCTTAGAAGGTGAGATAGTACCAAAAGATATTGAAAAAGGGGTCATATTATAAACTATCTATAGCAGAAGGTGATAAAATTGCTAAAACTAGATTAGCTATAATATATAAAAAAGGATTAATACAAAGAGATACAGTTACAGGTAAAATTATTAAAGAGATACCTAAAGATATAGATACAGCATATAAACATTTTAAAGAGATTCTTGATTATAGATATCCTAACTGAAACAATGGTTATGCACAACATAATAGATCTTGGGAAAATGCAAATGAAGCAGAATATCATCTTGCTGATATATTATATTCCGAAGAAAAATATAGAGATTTAAAAAAAGCAATAAAACTTTGGTATGTAAATTCGCGTTATAGAAGACATTTTCAATCAATGATCAGATTAGGAACTATTTCACTGGAAATCAAAAACAGAAAAAACGCTGATACGCTTTTACCTCAAGAGCTGATTATAGGATATGTAAATAGAAGTCAGTGGTTAGAAAGAGCAGGAGAGAAAGGTGATAAAACAATAAAATATAAAGTAGGTATGATTTATTTAAATAAAGGTTCAGATGATAAAGATTATGAAAACGGTATTAAATGGTTGAAAAAATCTGCTAATTCAGGACACACAAAATCATTAATTCAAATAGCACATATGCATATTGAGGGCAAATATATTGAACAGAACATAGAAAGAGGGATAATTTATTACAAAAAAGCTATTAAATTAGACGATAACAGTGCTTGGTATCATTTAGGATGCATATATGAAAAATGGATTCACAAAGAATCATATCGTATCGAAGCCATAAAATGTTTCCAAAATGCAGCAAAAACCGGTAGTGTAGAGTCTATGCTTAAGTTAGGCGACCTATATATATCGGGAGTATACGTCTCTAAGAATCCTAAATTAGCTGAAGTTTGGTATTTACACGCATCCCAAAACGGTGATAGTAATGCTATGTTTAAGTTGGGAGAGATATATGAAACCGGGGTTTTAGGTAATAAAGATTACAAGAAATCTATCTTTTACTACCAAGAATCAGTCAAAAAAGGTAATATTGAAGCAATAAACCGATTAGGAGAAATGTTTCTATATGGGATAGGTGTTAAGCTTGATCTAAATAAAGCTTATCTGTTTTTCAGAAAAGGTACTGAGTTAAATTACCCGAGATCGTTTTTCCATTTAGGACGTATGTACCTCCAAGAGAAACACGTTAACAAAAACAAAGAGCTAGCAAAATTATATATAAAAAAAGCTATAGAGATAGGTGAGGAAGATGCTAAAGCAGTTCTAGATAATACCGATTTATATTAAATCTGATACTTAAATAGATATAAATAATTTAAATATTGATAATCTATGTATTATAAAGTATATTTCTAGTAAAAATGGAAAAAAGGTTTTTATCGCATAGATAATGAATTATCACAAATCTAATTTTTTTCCAGCTCCTCGCCACTAAATTTTAATTTTATCAGTTATTATGAAAAACAAATTTTTTAAAGAAACTAATAACAACGAAAATTCAAATGATCACCAAATAAATCCTATACAAAAAGAACAAATACTTGACACTAGTATCAAAGAAGAAGCTCTTTCTAATGATATTAAAGAAAATTCAAGGAACATACCTGTAAATAAACCAAAAACAAAAGATATTGATTATTCTCTACTAGGTGAAGATGCAAGTATCACCATTAATAGACTTAGAAAACTAAGTGATTTATATAAACTCTAAAAATAAATGTCTTATTTGAAGCAAAAAAATAAAGACATATAAACTATAGAAAATAAATATTACACCCAACCGTTTCAAAACTCCTAAATTTGCTAATCTCCAACTGTTTTAAGCGAAACCAAGCTTCGGTGATAGAACTTTAAGATTCTTAAACAAGCTTAATCACAAATAATTATTTATTACCTCTAATCTTAGTACTAATTTTATTGTAAACCCCCATAAAATTATCTATAATCCCATCGATATTTTAATGTTTTAATATGTATAGAACTAACACATGTAATGACTTAACCTCTAAAAACATAGGAGACCAAGTTATACTTTCAGGATGGGTACACCGTAGAAGAGACCATGGCGGGCTTATTTTTATTGATCTAAGAGATAGATACGGGTTAACACAAATCGTTTTCGATCCCAAAATTAATAAAGCTGCCTGGGAGATAGCAGAGACTATACGTCCTGAGTATGTGATAAAGATAACAGGTAATGTCCGATCAAGAGGCAAAGATGCGTATAACCCTAATTTACATACAGGCGAGATAGAAATAGCTGTAACAGAGATAAGTATTTTAAACAAATCCAAAACACCACCTTTCGAGATAGAAAAAGAGAAAAATGTTAACGAAGACCTAAGGCTCAAATACAGGTATTTAGATCTAAGAAAAGAGAGGATGCAAAATAATATTATTATGCGACACAAAATAATCAAATTTATCAGGGATTTTTTGTCTGAACGAGATTTCATCGAGATAGAAACCCCGATCCTCATAAAAGGTACACCCGAAGGCGCCAGAGAGTTTGTTGTCCCTTCTAGACACTATAACGGCAAATTTTATGTACTACCTCAATCCCCACAACAATTAAAACAGTTATCTATGGTCGCTGGGTTTGATAAATATTTCCAGATAGCAAGATGTTTCAGAGACGAAGACCAACGCGGCGATCGACAACCGGAATTCACACAAATGGATATGGAACTAAGCTTCGCTACACAGGAAGAAATAATGGAATTAAATGAAACAATGCTAACCACACTAATAAAAAAGCTCTACCCACATAAAACCCTCCAACCTGTTACCCGTTTAACATGGCAGGAGTCTATGGATAAATACGGTGTAGATAACCCTGATTTAAGGTTCGGACTAGAATTCACTGATCTTACCCCGGATTTTATTGGCAGTGAGTTTAAAGTTTTTGCTAACGCTGCTAATAATAACGGGATCATAAGAGCTATAAATATAGAAAACGGTGGTAGCTTTACGAGGAAAACAATAGACGACCTAACAGAGACAGCTAAAATATACGGCGCAAAAGGGTTAGCTTATCTCATTTGGCCTAAAGGACAAGACATAAAATCACCGCTACTAAAATTTTTAAGCGAAACAGAGCTCGCGACCATCAAAAATAAAACTGGGTTCAAAGAAGGCGATATAGTGTTTTTCGGTGCAGGCGAGTTTAGATCAGTATGTGAAAGCCTGGGCGCTGTACGTAAGAAACTAGGTGATCTGCTTAACTTAAAAGATAAAAACACGTTAGCGTTATGTTGGGTATACGATTTCCCGTTATACGAGAGAAGCAAAGAAACAGGCGAGCTAACCTGTTCTCATCACCCTTTCACCAGCCCGAAAGATTTAGATATCCTTGATAGTGACCCCGAGAAAGCGCTTGGCGCTCAATACGATTTTGTACTAAACGGTAACGAGCTCGGTGGCGGGACATTACGGATACACGATCCAGAGATCCAATCAAAAATTTTTAAGATACTAGGTATCCCAGAAGCGGAATCTAAAAGACGGTTCGGGCATATACTTGAAGCGTTCTCTTACGGTGCGCCACCTCATGGCGGTATCGCATGGGGGATAGACAGATTATGTATGTTGCTTCAAGATGAACCTAATATCAGAGAAGTTATAGCGTATCCTAAAGACCAGAAAGCTAAAGATCTTATGCTAGGTGCGCCTGATATAGTTAACGATTCTGAATTAAATGAATTAGGTATACAGATTATATCAGAATAATCTTATGATCCAAAAAGCTTTAACCTAGCACGTTGATACAAGTTTCCTTTAGTATTTTGTAGATATTTTTTTGTTTTCTTAAAAGTAGTAGATTTTTTATATTTAGTCTCCGCTCCTTTTCTTGGTTCTTTTTGAGATTCTCCCTGGATTTCTAACTGTATTATTTCGTATTCTGATAACAACTCTTTTGTTCTTGTTACTAATAACCTTTTATCGTTTATCGTTTTTGCTTCTAAAATCTTAGGCAATAATTTATTTATCTGTTTAATTGTTTTTGTATCATTAACCTGATCAATATCTATTAACAAAATACTATTTAATAATCCATTAAGTTGCTCTAGACTATTAAACTCTACCTCATTTTCAATATCTACTTGTTTATCGTCCAAAGTTTCTGTTAGTAACTCTCTTCTTATTTCTTCATACCGTGATAACAATTCTAGAGTTTTAGATTCTAGGACCTCCTTATCTTCCAATTTTCTTGTCTCTTGGATCTCGTAAAACATTTCATTAATACTTCTAAGTATACATGTATCTATACCTTGCTCAATATCTATCGAATATAAATCAGATAATAATTTATCTAACTCCTCTAAACTATTAAGCTTTTTTAATTCATCTGAAAAACCTTCTGTTATCCTATTTGTCTTATAAGATGTACCTAATATTAGATTATCAATAAGCAACATATAATCATCTTCACACTCATCTTTTTTAACTTCTTTAGTTAAACTATCAATAAGTGTAAGATAATTATCCTGTCTATTCTCAGAAGAAAACTGGTTTTGTTCACATCCATCACTAAAACTGTATATATATTGTGGTTTTATCATAGTATTTGAAATATTCAAATAATATAATAACATTGTTTGTAATATATGTCAAATAAATAAAAAGCCCTCTTTTTTCTACTACTTTTTTAGTTTCTAAACCTTTTAAATATTATCCTTAAGCTAAGGATTACACCTGATAATAACCTTTGCATTATAAACACATAAGTTTTAGCTTTTAAAGTCGGGATTACCTTGAATTAACTTAAAAACATTTATGGCGTTTTTCTATGTACCATCCTTGGGAAAGGTATAGTCTCTCTAACATGTTTTAGACCACATAACCAGGCTACAACACGTTCTAACCCGTACCCAAACCCACTATGAGGTATAGACCCGTATTTACGTAGATCCAAATACCATAGAAAATCTTCTTTATTTAAACCTTCTTCTTTTATCCTTGATACAAGGATACCATAATTTTCTTCTCGTTGTGATCCACCTATTATCTCTCCATACCCTTCAGGAGCAAGCATATCTGAGCATAAAGCGTATTCTGGGTTATCTGAGTCTCTTTTCATATAAAAAGCTTTCACTTTAGCAGGATATTTTTCAACAAAAACAGGTTTATCATATTTTTGGCTAAAAACTGTTTCATCATCACCACCTAAATCCTGATCATACTCAAGTTTAGAGCCTTCCTCTCTCATTATATCAATAACTTCCTTATGAGTTATCCTATAAAAAGGCGGTTGGATCTTTTTTAATGGCTCTATATCTCTATCCAAAATACTCATCTCATAAATATTTTTATCTAAAACTTTTTGTACTATAAAAGAGATTAACCGTTCTTGTATCTCCATACTAGATTCATGATCACAGAACGCCATCTCAGCATCCATCATCCAGAACTCTGTTAGATGTCTACGTGTTTTAGATTTCTCTGCCCTAAACACAGGCCCAAAATCAAACACTCTTCCATGGCTCATTATAGCTGCTTCTATATACAATTGCCCACTCTGTGATAAATAAACTTTATCTAAATCAAAATAATCTACCTCAAACAATGTTGTTGTACCCTCACACGCGTTAGGCGTAAAGATAGGCGAATCAATCTTTATAAAATTATTATCGTTTAAAAACTCAAAAGTAGCGTTAATAATAGTGTTTCTTACCCGCTGTATCGCCCATTGACGTTTTGCTCGTAACCATAGATGACGGTTATTAAGTAAGAAATCAGGACCATGTTCTTTTTTAGTTATCGGATATTCTTCTTCACATACATGGATAATATCTATACCACTCACTTGTAGCTCATACTCATCTTTTTTAGGATGTTTCGATACTATCCCTTTTAAACTAACAGATGTTTCTACCGGTAAATGTTTTATATTATCAAACACAGCCTCCTCTATATTTTTTCTCTCTAAAACAGCTTGTATAAACCCATACCCATCTCTAAACTGTAGAAAAAGGATTTGTCCACTACCTCTCTTGTTATATATCCATCCCTTCATATCTACTTCTTTGCCAACATATTTAGATAAATCTTTTGTTAGGATAACCATAGTTTTCAACTTAAAAATAATACAGAGATATAATATATATAGTTGTAATAAAAGGCAATTATAAGATTTATATTTTTAGTTTGACGATTTTTATATTTAATAATAAAATTAGACAGTGATAGTTATTTAAGAATTAAATAGTATAAAGGTGGTATGCCGATGTGGCGGAACTGGTAGACGCGCTGGTCTTAGGAACCAGTGGGGTAACCCGTGAGAGTTCGAGTCTCTCCGTCGGCAAAAAGTTTTCGAAGGGAATTTAATTCCTAATTTCTTTTGTCTAAAAATAGCAACCCTAAAGTTTTTTTTCATATTTTCTTTTTCATCCTTGTAGTTATATGAGAATTTCTCCTAATACTTAACTTCTTCTATCTAAATATACCTATCCCCAACTTTTTTTTGTTACTTTTCTCTTTTTATTTCGTATTAATTATTAGTAATAAGTAATTTAATTGCATTTGTTATACAGGGAGGTAAATAAAAATGGGTAGATATACAATTTTTTCATTTTTTTTGATATGTATCGGTTGTCATGGGATGATATATGAAAACGATAAAAACCGGTTTGAAGTAATGCTCAAAAAACAAAACGAAGACCATAAAAAAGAGAAAAATGAGTTAGACGAACAATTAAAAGAGCTCAGACAAGAGCTATCAAAAGAAAGAGAAAAAATCAAAGTCTTAAGCGCAGAGAAAAGACAACTTATGTCGATATTAAGAAGTTTCTCTAGAACAAAAACTAAAACTAACAAAATATCAAAAGATTTTAAGGATTTTGTTGACCAAGTACATAAAGGTCTCTCTGCAAAAGATATTAAGATACCTAAAACAATAAAAACACTCCAAACTGATGACGACAAAAAAATTGATGAAGCTATTGAACATTATTACAAAGAACAGGATGATAATGATTCAAGTATGAATACAGAAAACGATAGTATCGTAAGTATTAAGATAGATATCGAGAGTCTAAAAGAAAAAACAAAAAATTATAAAATTTTTAGATTAAAACTAGAAAAACAAGTTTTAAACAAAAAAGAAGAAATCATAGCTTTCGTAAAAAACACAAATTTGTATTAATGCAACTATTACTATCTACCACCACTCAAACCTTTTTGGGTGGTTTTATATGTCCTTTGTATTCTAATATTTCCCTTACATTTTCGTTTTGTCCCTATATAATCCAAACACCTATACTTGTACGCATCATCCATCCCATAACCAACAACAAAAATATTAGGGATTACACACCCTAAATAATGTATTTCGATATCTTCTATTAACATCTCTTCTTTCAATAGAAGCGAACACACTTTTATTGATTTCGCGCCTTTATCAAGGAAATATTTGCCTAAGAATTTTATCGATCGCCCTGAATCAATAATATCCTCACAAATAATAATATTTTTGTCTTTTATATCGATAGACACATCTTTATAAACATTAATCTTACCGCTAGACACCTGTTTATCAGAATAAGATGATATAGAGATAAAATCTATTTCCAGTTTAGGTCCTTTAATATACCTAACTAAATCAGCGGTAAACATAAACGACCCGTTCAAAACTGATACTATTAATACATCTTTATCTTTATAATCCGCTGATATCCTACTAGCTATATCCTGTACTAAGAAATCTATAGTTTCAGAAGAAATAAGTTTATTGAACATAATAAGCTTAATTTTATTATCGAAAATTTAATTATATATAAAATATAAAGATCTAAGATCTTTTTTTCAATAAAATTAAAATAAGATTTTTATATATAAATCACAAATCCAATAAAAATCTCAAAATATTTAATTTATGAATTTTTTGATTTTTATATTTAATCTCTTTTTCTTCATTAAAATTCAATAAATAATTTTCGCCTTCATTTAAATATTTATCCCGCTATTCCAAAATAAAAAAAACACCAGACTAAAACCTATAGCCCAGTGTATTAAAGATTAAAAAGAGTTACTAAAGCGCTTTTTTTATACTGATAAAAAAATATTTTTCTAGCAAAAACAAAATATTATTTTTGATTCAATATAGCCATTTTTTTATTTGTAAAGATTATAGTAACAATAAATGTGTTTTTTTTTATATACTAATAATCAAATTCGATACTTATAAGACCGCTATCTTCATGATTATTTATTGCACCTCCCTCATTTTTTTGGATAAGAATTTTATATTTACCTTTAATCCTTGATAAAATCCTTTTCTCATCAAAATCTAATTCTTTATCCATAACATTTTCATAATATTCAGATTTTAATTCATGATAAACACCAAAAAGCTTATCATACTGAAAATCTAAATCTTCCTTGTCTTCATCTGCCTCTTCTTCAGTCCAAATTTCTTCATCAAGAAGATCAACATTTTTTAGTGGTCTTTGGATCCATTCTGGAATACCTATAAATTCATCATTTTTAATCTTTGCAACGCTTCCTCTAAAATTCCACCCTTTATTTAACCTACAAAACTTAGTCCACATTTTTGATTTAAATAACTCTTTCTCTTCTTTTCTTGGTGGTATAAAAGAAGAACAAAATTCTTTCAATGTTTCTATACGATCAGGATTAAAACGTTTATTTTTTGACATGGGTTTTTATTATAAAATATAAAAATTTTTTATTAGAAGATTAATATAAAATAAAAAACATAATATGTCAAGTGATTTTAAGTAAAATTAGACATATATGATAGAAACAATGAATCTATAGCCCATCACCATGTGTTTGTCTTATTGATAATGATTGCTATGATACAAATAATAAAGACTACTTGTTCTTGAATTTTTATGTTCTCTTTTAAGCGAGACGAGCTTTTTATAAAAGTTTTCATAAATGTAATCTTCTTGTGATATATTTTCATTATAAATGAAAATAATTTTTATAGACTAACTTAAAAAACCAATCATTTGTTTTTTCAATAACTGGACGTAGTAGACGAGATCAGAACATTTTTTCTGGGGAATCAAGTTTCGGATTCCTTCTTATTTTGCCCCCTAGTGAGCCTCACTATTTATTTCTCAAAAAAAAAGTGGTTGTTGTCACAATTTTTTTTAAAAGATCTTTACTTTATTTCCAAACCAATACAATCTGTTAGCGTAGCAAACTTGTGATATTTTTTTGATGGAATAGTGATTTTTATTGGAGCTTTGAGTATTTGTGTTTTATCGTCAAGAACAAATTAACCTCTCTTTCCATAAAAAATATAACCTTAGGCTCATCATGTGTATGGTTAGATGCAATAGCTCCTTTCTTTAATCGAGATATTAGCCAGACTGTATCGCAATCGTAAGCAATACCGTCTTTATTTTGTTCAAGAATTTCTATTTTTTCTAACATAGGAAACTGTAATTATATACAAAAATTATTTTATTTCTGATTTATTATATATGATTCTGATATTTTATAAAGAAGTAAAAAGAGATACCAGTTTTGTATTAATATAATATAGCGTACGTCCATGTTTCTCAGGCGCTAGCAAATTTAGTTTTGTTAATTTTTTTAAATAGTGAGAAGCCGTCTGTCTGTTTACCTTAATAGCATTTGTGATAAATTCAATCTTTGTATAAGGATGGATGAAAAGAGTATTTATAAGTTCGTGGCTATAAAGCTTGGTTTCTTTTTCACGAATAGTCTTTTTATATTCTGTTATGAGTATTTTTATTTGTTCTATTGTTTTGGCTGTTTGATTTGCTGTACTTTCTAGGGCAGTAAGAATATATAAAATCCACTCTTCCCACACATTTTCTTCACGAACTTTTTGGAGAAATTTATAGTATTCAGCTTTGTTTTGTGTAATATATCTACTAAGATACAAAATTGGAATATCTAAAATCTTTTCAGAAATAAGATATAAAATATTTAAAATTCTTCCCACCCGTCCGTTTCCATCAAAAAAGGGATGAATCGACTCAAATTGGTGATGAATAATAGCCATTTTAACTAATGGATCAAAATCACATAACTCCGGTTTATTGATAAATTGTTCTAAGTTGTTCATATGCTTTATAATTTCAACAGAATTTTGAGGAGGGGTATATATTACTTCCTCCGTTTTTTCATTTTTAAGAACTGTCCCTGGAAGATTCCGAAAACCAGCTTTTCTATCAGTAATAATATGAGCCAGTTTGATAAGAAGATTATTAGTAAGAGGTTGTTTTTGTATAGCTTTAAACCCATAAAAGAGTGCATCATTATATCGATAAACCTCTTTTGTTGCGGGTGAAAAATCTTTATATTTTTTATCATACTTAAATAATTCATCATGAGTGGTAACAATATTTTCAATTTCGGAACTATCCTTTGCTTCCTGCATTGGAAGCGTATGGATGAGAATTTCCTGATTTGGAATAGTTTGTGCAACACCTTTTAACTCTGCAAGCTTTCTGTTGGCAGATACTGTTTTTTTCCAAATTTCTTGATTTAAATTAATATTTTTTAACGGAAGTATAGGGATTTGATAACTCATGATAGAAGTTATAAATAATTAATTTTTGGCGCATTTTAGGCAAATCAGCTTAAATATGTTATTTTTTTCTTAATTTTCGAACATATTATATACAATATGTTTAATTTTTTCAAATTTTTAAACATATTTTTAAAATATGTTTATTTGGTGTACATAATTATTTAGATAGTATGAATCAAAAAAACTGGCTTTAATTAGCCAACATTTACTATTTAAATTCCTGGCGGGACGTAGTAGACGAGATCAGAACATTTTTTCTGGAGAATCAAGTTTCGGATTCCTTCTTATTTTGCCTCCTTGTTAGACTCACTATTAAATTTCAAAATATAATTGTAATGATGAAAACAAAAAAAGTATAATTCTCAATATGAAATACATACTTCAAAAGAATCTTCAACTTAACGCTCCCGGTGGTAATATTTATGAATGGGAATCTTCAAAAACTAAATTCCAAATACCCAAAAAAGGACTTTATGCTATCAAAATTGATGCTTCTGCCAAAAATGCAAAACAAAATAACTCTACTGATGATGATGATCTCAAAATGTCTTTGGATGGGTTTGATTTTGGTAAATATGAAAATCATCAGGAAAAAGTATCGTGGAAAGGTTTTGGAACTTCTGCAAGCTGGAATGGGGCAAGTCTAAAAGGATCTCCAAAAACAATTTATTATTTTGTTGCTTTAGAAAAAGGTGAACATAAATTGCAATTTTTTACTGATAACACGCCAATGTTAAACAGTATTGAAATTTTTGAAATCAAAAATAATAAATTTGATCTTAAAAATTTAAAACCAGCAAAAAGTATTAAAAGTAAAACCAAAGGAATCCCTTGGTTAAGTTTTGTTTTTTTAGGTTCTCAGACTAAAACTTTTATTCTTGGAGTTAACACAAAGAGTGCCAATACGAAAGGAATCACTGATGGTGATAATCTAAAAGTAATTGTTAATGGGCAAAATTGGAAAAATCCCCAAGCTCTGGTTTCAAAGAAATACAAAAACTTTTATTTTTTAGGAGATTTGAAAGAATTTGATATTCTTACTATCAATAATGAGGATTTATCAAATCCTATTGCTTTTGAAAATAGTATTGAGCTTTGGTATGACGAAGAACCAGAAATGTTTAGTTTGAATATTTTATTTTTTGATAATCAAGAATTTCTGGAAAACATGAAAGAAATAGTTAATTTACGTAGCTATATTATCAATCTAACAGATCTCATTATCTCTTATTTTAAGATTAGGGGCAAAACTTATTCAGCGCAATTTCTTCATCACGCAATGGAGGATAATCCTTCACCACTGTTTTTTCAAACTAATGACTCCTTTGTGAAAGCAGTAAAAAACGATCCCACATATACTAAAATTATTAAAAAATTACAAGAAAAGGTTGAAAAAGGAATTTTAGTGGGTGAGAACTGGCCAAATGATTTTAAGGATGATGAAAATATGAAAGGACAAATAAATTTTAATTCTTTTGATTTAGCCACAGCACTTCATGGAATCAAAAAAAATGATTATAAAGCAGAACCTAAAGGGAATAACAAATTTGAAATAAACTTTGTTATCTTTGATATTAATGATTTTCAAAAAGAAGATGTCCCATCACTTTTTACAGATTCATGGCAAAGTATTAAACAAAGAATTATCAATATACTTGATATAGGTGAAGCTCTGGGAATAATTAGCAACTTCGAAATTAAAATTTATATAACTGTGACTATTTATGATAATTAAGATTACTTTAACACTGCTAATGTTTTGGGTTTTAGCGACAGAACTAATATTGAAATTCTTCGGATTGTCGCCGGAAGGATTGCCACTTCATTTTTTTATATTACTTTGGTTAGCCATATTTCTTGGTGGTTATTTAGTCTTTTTAATGATTTTTCGTATATGTAAAAAACTTTTTAAAGAAAAAATATATTAATTTTAATTGCTTAAAAATTTTTATATTAAATTATTGAAACCTTCTTTTTTGTTTAAGTAAAAACATTATATTAAAATTTTTATCTAAAAATATAAGTAAGCAAAACTAATAAATATTTTTAGTTATTCACTTTCCATTTAGGATTTCGATTAGTTCCGGTATTAATAATTCGATTTTCTTTTGGAGAGATTTTGCTCTTTTATTTATCCCTTAATTCTAAATCTTATCCTTAATCTTATTCTTAGAAATATTCTTTTTTCCTTTGGAGATGGCTAAGGTTAAGAAGAAATTTTAATCCTTAGTAGAGAATCAATCCTAGATTCTATTACAGTTTCGCTGGAGAGAAGCCTAAGGTTAAGCCTAATATTAAGAAGAAATTTTAATCCTTAGTAGAGAATCAATCCTAGATTCTATTACAGTTTCGCTGGAGAGAAGCCTAAGGTTAAGCCTAAGGAGAGATTTTGTGCTTTGATTTACCCCTTAATTCTAAATCTTATCCTTAGAAATTTGCAAGCAAATTTCTGGCGGGATGGACGGGACTTGAACCCGCGACCTCCTGCGTGACAGGCAGGCGTTCTAACCAAAACTGAACTACCACCCCATTTTTTCATCTCTTAAAAAGATGCTAAATAATTGTAGCGAAACTTTTATTATTTGTAAATAAAATTTTATAAAAATTTATAAATTGCTTGATTGAAATACTTTTCTTTATTTAATATTAATAACTTAAAATAATATCTTTTGTGAGAAGTTATACCTCATTTTTTTTTGAATTAAAGATTTAAGAAACTTTAATGGTTTCGAAACTATATTATGGAGTTTAAAGATGGATTTTAAAAAAAGCTTGATATAACATACAATTTAAGAATTATTTTTCTAATCATACTTGTTTTTTTATATTATTATAGTTAAGCTACAATAACTATAATATTTTTTTAACAAAATGTCTGAACTAGGTAGAAATTGGAATATAATCAACACAGATAAAAACACAACACCATTCGAAAAAGTATGTAAAAACAAAGGTATTAATACACAAGAAGAACTAAACAACTTTATAAACCCTAGTAATTTCCCGCATAATCCTTACCTATTAAAAGATATAAGAAAAGCTATTAAACGTATTAAAGAATCTATAAAAAACAAAGAGAAAATAATGATTTTCGGTGACTATGATGTTGATGGTATAACTTCTACCGCGATAATGTTTTCTGGCCTGAAAAGCCTTGGAGCGATCGTTTCATATAGATTACCACACAGAGAAAAAGACGGGTACGGTCTAAACAAGAATTTTATCGATGAATGTAAGGAGTTAGGTGTCAAACTCATTATAACTGTTGATTGCGGGATAGCTAACACAAAAGAAGTTAAGCTAGCCAAAACCTACGATATAGATGTCATTATCACCGATCACCACAATATACAAAAAGATATCCCAGACGCTTTAGCTGTGATAAACCCCAAACAAACTGATTGTAAACATCCTTTATCAGAAACATGTGGTGCTGTTGTGGCTTATAAATTGATCTCTGTTTTATGTGAAGGTAACACTGTTTTACTTGAATCTCTAATAGAGATAATGGCTATAGGTATAGTAGCTGATTGTTGTCCTTTAATAGATGAGAACAGATATTATGTCAAAAAAGGTATAGATCTTTTATACAACACTAAACACAAAGGCCTAAAAAAAATGTTACAAAACATAGATTTAATAGATACATATACTATAGGTTTTTTTATTGGTCCACGGCTTAATGCGGCAGGTAGGATAGCTTCTCCGTACCCTAGCCTGGATTTATTACTTGGTAAACCAGAAAAATTAGAGTTACTGGAAAAATTCAATAAATATAGACAAGAGATTGTCTTAAAAGCTTTAGATGAGTGTTTGTCTCAATTTGATAACAATAAAAATAATATAATTATAACGCACAGTGAAAACTGGCATATCGGTATCATAGGTTTAATCGCAGGTAAAATAACTGAAAAATATTATAAACCAAGTATTGTTATGCAAAAAAAAGGTGATATATATGTCGGATCAGCACGTTCTATAAAAGATATCGATATAATGTCTTTTTTCAATAAGACCAAAGATATGTTCATACATTTCGGTGGACACAAACTAGCTGCCGGGTTTTCTATACAAGAAAAGAACCTAAAGAAATTTAAAAATAGAATAGAATCGTTTGCAAATAGTGAGATAAGTAAAGATCTCTTAATACCGGTTATAAATATAGACTGTGAGATAAGCTATAAAGATATTAATTTTGCGCTACTTGATAATATCAATAAACTTTCTCCTTTCGGTATAAAAAACGAGAGACCCAGGTTCCTTATAAGGGATATATCTATAGCAAACAAAAAGCTTCTATCTAACGGAAAACATATAAAATTTAATATAAAAGATAGTGATATAGATATTATTGGGTTCCATATAGGCACAAAAACTTTCTCAGAAAATATTGATTTAGTTTTCGAGTTAAATAAAAACACTTGGAACGGTACAACTTGTATCCAACTACGGATAATAGATTGGAAAAACAACTAAATCAGTTTTTTTATAGAATCTTTTAACCCATCTAACCAATTAAACCCTAAATATTTGATATCTATAACTATTTTATTACCACTTATCTTCCAATTTTCGTTATGGTTTAAAACATTGATAATCTTTTTCGGTGTGACAGTTTCTGTAAGATATATAACAATATCTTTGGTTTTCTTTGAGTTAACTTCTGATTTAATCCTATTTATCCCCGCTTTTCTACAAAGTATTTTTATAAATAATAACGTAAACAATTTTCCTACTTCTTTTGGCATATCACCATACTCCTCTTCTATATCTTCCTTTAAATCATCAAGTAATTTTTTATTATCTACTGATGATAATTTTTGGTAGACAGAAATTTTTTCTTTCTGATCAGAAATATAACTATTAGGTATATACGCTTCAACAGGTAACTCTAAAACAACGTTATTTTCTTCGTCATTATTTTCTTTTCCTTTACCAGATTTCATCTCTTCTATAGTCTTGTTAAGCAACCTTATAAAATGTCCTACACCTACTATATTCATCATCCCATGCTGGTTAGCACCAAGGATCTCTCCTGCACCACGTATCTCTAAATCTCTCATAGCTATTTGGAACCCCGCTCCCAACTCAGAAGCCTCTACTATCGCTTTCAACCTTTTTTTAGCATCATCTTTAAGTTTTTGGGTATGATACAAGAAATACGCATAAGCTTGTGTTTTACCTCTACCGATACGCCCTCTTAGCTGATATAACTGACTCAAACCAAACGATTCAGCGTTATTAACTATCAGAGTATTAGCATTAGACAGATCTATACCGTTTTCTATAATAGTAGAAGATACCAGTACATCATAATTATGCTCTTTAAACTCGATAATACGTGATTCAAGATCATTTGAATTCAGCTGCCCATGAGCAACAATAAATCTTGCTTCCGGTACAAGATACTTCAATTTCTGTGCTATACCGTCTATCGTTTCCACTCTATTATGTAGAAAATATATTTGTCCTTTCCTCTCTATCTCTTTCATTATAGCTTCTCTGATAAGATAATCACTATATTTTCTTACTTCAGTTATTATTGGTAACCTACCGGGAGGCGGTGTTGTTATTATAGTTATATCGCGTAATTTATTTAAACTCAAATTTAATGTCCTTGGTATCGGGGTAGCAGTCAATGTAAGGATATCGATAGAAGTCCTCATACTTTTTAACACCTCTTTTTGTTTTACACCGAACCGTTGTTCTTCATCTATAATAACTAACCCTAAATCCAAGAACTCTACATCTGCTTGTAATAACCTATGCGTCCCGATTATAATATCTATTTTACCTAACCTTAAACTCTTCAATATCTCTTTTTGTTCTTTTTTTGTTCTGAACCTACTCAACATCTCTACTTTAACACCAAAATGTTTCATCCTTTTGACCAGTGTCCTATAATGCTGGTCAGCTAGTATCGTTATAGGAGAGACAAAAGCTACTTGCTTATCACTCATAACAGCTTTAAAAGCAGCACGCATAGCTACTTCTGTTTTCCCGAACCCCACATCACCACAGATAAGCCTATCCATAGGTTTATTACTTTCCATATCATCCTTTATATCTTTTATGGCTTTCATTTGCCCTGGTGTCTCCTCATATGGAAATTCTGATTCAAATTTCCTTTGTAGCTCATTATCTTCGTTATATATATAACCTTTCGCCTGCGATCTTTGTGCGTATAAATTAAGTAATTCTTTAGCTATTTTTTCTGTCTCTTTTTTAACCCTATTGGTTATATTTTTCCATTCTTGAGACCCTAATCTACTTAACCTCGGTTCGTTTTCTTCCGCCTCTTCTGCACTAATATATTTTGTAACTTTATCAGCTTGGTCAACAGGAACAAAAAGTTTATCGTTTTCTGCATACGCTATCTCTAAATACTCTCTAACAACAGTATCTATTTCTCTTTGTATAATACCCAAAAAATGTCCTATACCATGATCAAAATGAACAACAAAATCTCCTTCTTTTAAAGAAGATAAAAACTCAAGACTGATCTTTTTTAAAGACTTATTTTTTATTGATTTCTTTAAACTAAAAATCTCTCTATCAGTAATCAACTCAAATTTCAATATCGGATTTTGGAAAGATGTCGGTAATACACCATGTTTACTTGAATCAATAACAAAAACTCCTTTATCTACTTTTACTAACTTCTCTTTAAAAGCTATTTTTTCTTCTATAAATATATTTTTTATCTCTCTACTACGTTTTGATACTATAATTATTATCCAGTCTCGTTCTATTTTTTCTCTTATATCAGTAAGGAAATCAGGTAAATTATAGAACTTTAAAACTGATAAATATCTTAGATGAAAATAATTTTTTTCTGATAACGGAAAAGAGGTAAAAAATATTCTTAACTTATTTTTTAATTCCTTTTTTCTATTTTTCTCTATCTCTATCTCATCAAAAAGCAAAATAGAGTCACTATTTAGAATATCAAAAAACTCTGATCTAGGATCATTATAAAATAAAGGGAATATATCTAACTTATTAACTTTGTTTTTTATTTTTTTCTCTTTTTGGTCATAAGACCAGATATTTGATACTCTATCAAACTCTATTTCTATTTTATACGGGTTTTCAGAGTTAAGAGGGAATATATCTAACATCCCACCGGATCTTCTATATTGTCCTTTAGAGAGTATAACATCATAACTTACCTCATACCCTGATTGTATAAGACTATTAAATATTTCTACATTCCTAAACTCTGTCCCGGTTTCAACTAAAATACTAGAATTAATAAGTGTATTATAAGAAGGGAATTTATTATCTAATACATCTTTCTTTATTATAAAAATACCGGAGAAATTATTTATAGTATTAACAAAATCTATCACTTCCACTTGATTTGTTTCATCTAGAATAGATACATATATCTCGTATTTAGACCAGAAATTTATAGAATCGATTAATTCTAGTGATTTTTCGTAATTATCTACAAACACAAAAATACTTTTTTTATGTAGCCTGAAAAAACTTACCAACAAAAAAGCTTTAGTAGTAATACTACCTATACCAGATAATATAATTTCTTTTTTATTATTTAGTTCATTTAAGAGTTTTTTATTTTCCTCTTGATTAAAAAGACTAATAAAATCCATAAATCATTGTTTATTTAGAAAGAATCTATAACTTAATTATTTTTTATAATTGTAAAGGCATTAAAACATGCAAAAAATCTTCATTTTTAGGTATTTTTATTTGCAATGGTAATGAACATGTATCTACTTCTAACATAACCTCTTTGCTTGATATATTAGAAAAGACATCCAGTAAATATTCAGAATTCACACCAATGTAATTATCTTCACCTTCTATACTAATTTGTAACATATCATCATTAGAACCATACTGCGTTACATCTGTTGTTAACTTTAGCATATTATTTTTATCAAAGTCAATTTTAATATTATTACTATTCTCTTTAGCAAACAAATTTATTCTTTTTATAGCTAAAACTATATCATTTAGATTAACAAAAGCTTTTGTTTTTGGGCTACTTAGTATTATTTGTTCATAATCAGGGAACACACCTTTTATTAGTCTAGATATAAGCTCAACGTTATCATATTTAAATAAAACTTGTGTTTTTGATAGAATAATTTTTATATCACCTTTTTTCCCTGAGATAATTCTTCCAAGCTCAGAAATAGATCTTGCTGGTATTATACATTTTATCTCTTGCTCAAGCTTAGATTTTAATTTAATTTTCTTCTCAGATAACCTAAAACTATCGGTAGCAACAACTTTCAGTATATCTTCTTTAGCTTCAAAATATACACCCGTAAGAATTTGTCTGTTATTGTTATCAGATGCAGCAAAACTAACTTGATTTATTGTTTCAGTCATTATATCAGCCGAAACACTAAAAGATATATTCTCTTCTATTTCAGGGATATCAGGAAACTCATCTGCCGGGATACCTTTTATAACTGTGTTAGTACCAGGAGTAATTATTTTTATATCATATCCATCTTCTACTGTAATATCTATATCAGAATCTTTCAAAAAAGAAACAAAATTAGTTATTAATTTTGCTGGTACGGTTATAGCACCTTCTTCTAAAATATCTGCATTTATGCATGAAGTTATAGATATCTCTAAATTGGTAGAAGCAACCAATACCTTATTATCTTGTGATTTTATTAATAAATTACTTAAAACAGGTAATGTATTAGTTGGATTAATAGCTCTTATAGAAAGATTTAAAGCATTTAATAGATCTTTCTGATTACATTTAAATTTCATAAAAAAACAATAAAAACATAAACATTCTAATTATTTTTTTTGTATTTGCAAATGATTTTTTTTATTTTTTTTGTATTATAATAATATATTTAATTTTATATAATTAGTAATTTTAGTAGCATATTTTCTTTTATATATAAATATTAGATAATATAAAACCTATATTTTTCTTTATATAAAAACATAAAAACTATTAATCTATAAAAAAAAACTTTTTTAAGTTTTCCACACATAAAAATAAATCTTATTTATTAGCATAACAAAAAAATATTTATTTAATAATACAAAAACACAAAAATAAAAATTTTTAAGAATAAAAAATTTATACTGTCTATATGTGGAAAAAGTGTGGAAAAAATGTGAATAAAATTCTATATAGGTCTAGACAAACTAGAATTTCAAAACAAAACTATATATAGCCAAAAAAACATATTTCTAAAAAAAAGAAAACAATTATTGTTGAAAAAATAGACAAAAATAAAATTATTTTTTGTGGATAACTTTTAAAAAAAATATATGTGTATAAATATGTGCAGAAAAAATAGTTTTATTCACATATATTACATATGTTTAAATCACATTTTTGGAAAACATGCGAGTCGTTTTTAATATCTTTATGTAAATTTATGTTAGGCCCGATAACACAATTCATACCAATTTTTTTACCTGGCATTATACTTGTATTAACACCAAATTTAGTGTTTTGACCTATTATAGCTCCTAATTTTTTAAGTTTAGTATCAATTTTTCTGTCTTTTATTTTTACATATATACTCTTATTATCTAGTCGTAGGTTACCAGTTATGGTACCGGCACCAAAAGTTACATTATCACAAACAATGCTATCACCTAAATAATTATGATGTGTCCAAACATTATCACCTATATAGCTTCTCGCTATTTCTGTTGAATACCCAATAACAGAATTCTTATTTATGATACTATTCCTTACAAGAGAATTATTAGCAATAACAGTATTTGCCCCGATATAACATGGACCGACAATAGAAGAATGGTCCATTATTTTTACGTTATCCTCTATAATAACATTACCGATGATAGAAGAATGTTTAGAGATTTCAGCTGTTTTCGATATATGAGGTTCTAGTTTAGACAGAAAATAGTTGGTTACATCTAATATATGCCAAGGGTATTTAATCGTTTTCCAAGTATCGCTATATTCTAAACTTATATAGTTTTTTTCTTTAAACAACGAATCTAGCGCTAACTCATACTGGTCATCATTATTGGATGTAATATTTCTTAAATATTTTAGTAATCTATTAGAATCTTTATGGTAATGTATTAGTATATTAATAATATCGCTTGGTTCATTACCTTCTCCCGGTTTTTCTATAATAGATTCAATAATATTAGTTTTTTTCACTTTTATATACCCGCCAGGGAAATAGTTATCTACCTTTTTTGATACTATAACACCATCGTTCCCCTTATTTATTAGCGCTAGAAGGTTCTTATATACCAAATCTTCTACTATATCATTACTGTTAACAATAATGATATCTTTATCTTTTATATATTTCTCACTACTTAATATAGCACCTTTTATCCCTAACTCAAGATCCTCTTGTTCCACAAAACTACTTGTTATTGTTCCAACGAACTCTTTGTTATGTTTATTACAAACAACTATAATATCACTAAACCCAGCGTTTTTTAGTTTAGATATTTGTATACTTAGCAAGTTATCGCCTAAAAACGTTAGTTGGTTTTTATCTTCAATCGGCGACATCCTTTTCGATCTCCCTGCTGCTAGTAATAATACAACCATATAATTTTTTATAAATCTATTTTATATGACTTTAATACAATACTAACCCTTTTATCAAGTAGATTTAATCTTTCAAGTGTTTCTAAATGTGGTAATTTACTATCGTATGATGTTATACATAAGAAAATACCGGAAGAAATATAATTCAAAAAAGATAAAGTATTACTTTTTTTATCTCCTTTATCAGGTAATAATGTATAATTAGTTTTAATTTTGTTCCTTTTTATTAAAAAAGATACTATTTGGTCTTTATTTGTAATAAACGGGAAAAACCCAATATTTTCTTTTTTCGCTTCTAAAATAAAACCGAAACAAAACTTAAAATCATCAAAAAGAAATTTTAATGATAGCTTGTTATCTATTTTTAGTTCACTATCATTTGTAAGAAACATAATAGGAATTTTTTTCTCTTTCAAAAAATTTATTATCTTTTTTTCATGATCTAACCCAAGAAACAGAACATTTTTGATATCGTTGGCATCAATAGTATCGTAAAAACTATTGATATCAATATCTTTAGAGGAGTGTATAATAAAAAGATCGATAGATTTATCAAAATATGATAGGATCTCTGAATTTAGATAATTATTTTCATTATATATGACTATATTTTTATTACTTTTAATTAAAATATTAGAAGAAACAAAAACAAACGAGTTCTTTAGTAATATATACTCATTTATTAAACAAAGATTAAACACCAAAAGAAATAAGGAAACAAGATACTTCATTAATTTTATATATCAGTATACTTAAATATATTGATATAATTTTACAAAAAATCAATGTATAAAAATATACTTATAGATATTGTCTATAAGTAGCGGTGTGAATATTGAGCTGTCTAAGTATAGAACAGATAACAGGGCTTTTTAACTCTTTATGATGGACATGGAAAATAGCAGTCTCTTTATCACCGTTAGGTTTAGTTAGGTAAAGAACCATATGGGTACCTGTTTTAACATTCCTAATATCAACATTATGCCCCATTTTCTCTAATATTTTTATTAAATCACTAGGAGTAGTAGGAGTAATTCTACCATAACATTTATTAAAAGTATCTAGTTTAATAATATCTTCAATTTTTTTAAATTCTTCTTTATAACTTAAAGAATCTTTCTTTTTAGAGAAAAATAATCTTTGATTATTTTCTAAATATATACCAAATTTACTAAGAGCGATATCTTTAGATTCTTCATAAGAAAGAAGAGAAATCCCTGGAATATTTTGAATATTATCATAAAACGTTACTAATTGATAATTGTTATCCAGATATTTCCAATCTTGTTTAGTTAAATCATTAAAATCGATTTTATTTATTTCTTCTTCGATATTAGGAGATGGATACTTTTTTAAAAATTGTTCTGCTTTTTGAATAGCTTTATTTTTTTTATCTATGAAGAACTTTTTTTGTTCATTCAGTTTATTAATAATAGAAGAATATATCCATTCATTAAACTCTAAAACTTTTAATATACTTATATTTTCTTTAGGTAATTCTTTTAAAATATCAAAGAAATTTTTTCTTTCTACAATTCTATTATCATATATAATTTTTTCTTCTAATTTCTTTTTTTCATCTATTTCTGTTTTTTTTAATTCAATAATAGTATTGAATTGATCAAGAATATTTTTAAATCGGGGTAACAATATTTTTGCCAGACTTTTTTTATCTTTTTTATTAGTATTATTGATACTTTGTATCAAAGAATTAATTTTATTGTTTAAATCTAGCTTAATATCTTTAAAAGAAGAATATTTAGAAATATCAGTAACATCATCTAAAAAAAACACTACAATTATTAATAAGATTATTAACAATATAATTAATAAAAGATTTGATACTATCAATATTTTCTTTACAAGAATAAAGTTTATCTAAAGATTCATCATATTTTTGTATAGATTTTTTAGAGATCAAATTTTCGAATTCTAAAGACTCTGATAACGGTAACGTAATATTAGATATATCACTCAAAATTGTATCTATTTCACTAAATGAAGGAGTTACCTTTGATTTTTTCCTTATAATATAGGAAACTAGTTATAAACGAAAAAAATTATAAAATAATTAAATGCGTATATCAAATAATACTGTAAGAAGAACATATAACGAGATATCAAAACATTTTTCTGAGACAAGAAATACTCCATGGCTAGAATTCGAGTATTTTAGGAAATATGTAAACAAAAATGATAGGATACTGGATTTAGGTTGTGGTAACGGTAGGGTATATGAGTTTTTCAAAGACTATGGAATAACCTACTATGGGTTAGATATCTCAGAAAAACTTATTAATATAGCGAAGAAAAAGTATCCCGAACCCAATTTTAAGGTAGGTAATATGATCAATCTACCTTATGAAAACAATTTTTTTGATACAGTATGGATGATAGCATCTTTTCATCATCTAAGAGACAAGAAAGAACGGATACAGACTTTAAAAGAAATAAAAAGAGTCCTTAAAGAAAATGGCATACTAATAATAACAGTATGGAATTTATACCAGATAAAATATCTTAAATACGTTATTAACGGTGTTTATGATAGACTAAACGGTAAAACAAAAAAAATAAATGATCTATTTATCCCATGGAAGAAAAAAGATAGCACCAAAATCCACAGATACTACCATGCGTTTTTACCAAACGAGTTATTTGAACTTATAAAACGAGAGGATTATACTGTACTAGAACATTTTTTTTACAGGTCAGGAGAAAAACAAAAAAAATTATTCAATAGTCACAATATTATTTATATTTGTAAGAGATGAAAAAAATATATATAGCCGGTGTAGCGTTCAATAAGATAAGAATAGCTTTTTTTAAAGATTATATAAAAAAGAATCTTCAAAATGATAAAAAATGTTTTATTGTTACACCTAACCCTGAGATAGTAGTAGAAGCTAATAAAGATAATAAGTATAAAGATATACTTAATAGTGCTGATATCTCTATACCAGACGGTATAGGTATAATATGGGCTTCAAACTATGTTTTAAAGAGAAAAAGGAATTTTATAAAAGCTTTAGTCTCTATTATTTATCTATTCTTTAATAAAGAACAATTATTTTCTATTCTACCTGAAAGAGTAACAGGTGTAGATTTATTTGAGTATATATGTAAACATTCTACAGAAAATAAGAGGAAAATATTTTTATTAGGAGCAGCACCAGGTGTAGCAGAAAAAGTTAAACAAGCGATGGAGAAGAAATACGAAGGGATAAATATTGTAGGGACATATGCAGGCTCACCTGATATAAAAGAGGAACAAGCGATCATAAATAGGATAGATAATTCAAACGCAGAAATACTATTTGTAGCTTATGGCGCACCTAAACAAGAATACTGGATAAAAAAGAATTTATATAGGATAAAACAACTGAAAATCGCAGCAGGCATAGGCGGCTCATTCGATTTTATTGCCGGGATACAAAAACGGGCACCTAAAATTATAAGGAGTATGGGGTTTGAATGGTTATGGCGATTATTTAGAGAACCAAAAAGAATTAAAAGGATATATAACGCTACTTTCCGTTTTATTAATTTAGTTGTAAAACAAGGTGATGGAGTTAGTTAAGTTATATAACTTTTTCTTCAACAGAAAAATTTAAACAAAAAAATCAAATAATACTATTTTTTTTAAGATGGACAAAATATTAACCCCTAAAACCGTTGTATTAATCGGTGTCTCGCATAACGTAACAAAAGTAGGATACCAAATCTTTAGTAATCTACAGAGCTTTAAAGGTAAGATCTTCGGTGTGAACAATAAAGGCGGTAAGATATTAGGTCACAATATGTATAAATCAGTATTAGATATAGAAGAAAAAATAGATTTAGCTATTATTTCGATACCAGCATCAAAAGTTATAAACGTTTTAAAAGAGTGTGGTAAAAAACTAATAAGGAGCTGTGTGGTAATCTCAGCCGGTTTTAAAGAGATAGGAGAAACAAACCTAGAAAAGAAATTAGTAGAAATCTCTAAACAACTCAATATCCGTATTATAGGGCCTAACTGTTTAGGGATAATCAATACCCATATAAATTTAAATGCCTCTTTCGCAGAATATTCCCTAAAAAAAGGTAACATCGCGTTGATCTCACAATCAGGCGCTATGGCTGTCGCTATTACAGATTGGGCTTATAAAACTAGTATGGGTTTTAGCAAGATAATAAGTCTGGGTAATAAATCAGATCTAGATGAATGTGATTTTATTGAGATACTGTCTAAAGACAAAAACACAAAAATAATACTGCTTTATTTGGAAGACATAAAAGACGGGAAAAATTTTATTGAAACAGTATCAAAAACAAGAAAACCGATTATAGCTATTAAATCAGGGAGTTCTATAGAAGGCTCTAACGCTATAAAATCTCATACTGGATCCTTATCAGGATCTAATACATCAATAGATGTAGTTTTCAAAAAGACAGGTATTATTAAAGCAAACACTATAGAAGATTTTTTTGATTACGCTGAAGTATTCAGTATGCAAAATCTTCCTAACTCAAACAGGGTAGCGATTATAACAAACGCTGGTGGGCCGGGGATAATGGCTGTAGACGCTATGAATGGTACAAATTTAAGATTATCTAAGCTTAGTGAACAAACTATATGTTCGCTTAAAGATAAGCTACCTGGTAGTGTCTCTTTATTAAATCCTATAGATATAGTAGGAGATGCATTATCTGATAGATATGAGATAGCGATAAGAGAGGTTATAAGAGATAGTAATGTTGATATTTTGCTTATTTTGCTTACACCACAGATAATGACAGAAAAAGAGAAAACAGCTAACAAAATAATCGAACTATCTAAACAATACGATAAAACTATTATCACAAGTTTTATTGGAGGTAAGAATATAGAGTATGCGGTAAATAAATTGAATGAAAATAATATACCTAATTTACTACCCGAAAGATCAATAAAAGCTCTTAATAAGATGGTAATACACAAAAAATTTCTAGGGAAAACCATAGAACATAGATATAAAAATCGTTCTAATAAAAACCTAATATCAATCAACCGATGTATAAAAGACCAAGGCTTCACATACGATACTATAAAGAAAATAATGAGCTATTATGGTATATCTTTCCCGAGAATTGAACTAGCATATAACCTTGATGACGCATTAAGAATAGCTAATAGTATAGGGTATCCGGTTGTACTTAAGATCTCTACTGATAAAGTTATACATAAAACAGAGATAGGAGGTGTTATAACTGACATAAAAACCCAAGCAGAGCTAAAGAAAGCTTATTTAAGGATTATAGACAAAGTAGATATAAAAATCAATGGTATATTAGTACAAAAGATGGAGAATATAGGTAAAGAGGTTATTATAGGTATGAAAAGAGACCCACAATTTGGACCGATAATTATGTTTGGTCTTGGGGGGATATATGTTGAACTATTAAAAGATGTATCTTTCCGGTTAGCGCCTGTTTCTAAAGAAGAATCTTTAGAGATGATAAACGAGATAAAATCAATAAACCTGCTTAAAGGTGTTAGAGGAGAAAATCCTTCTGATATAGATAAAATATCTGAGACAATAGTATCTATTTCAAAATTATCTTTAGAGTTACCTTCAATAAAAGAACTAGATATTAATCCCTTGATAGTATACGAGCAAGGGAAAGGCGTTAAAGCGATAGATATAAGGATAGTGACATAAAGTTTGATTTTATGTCAAAAAAATGGCATAATATAAAGAATATAATTTAAATAACTAAAAATGAAGAAATACCTTATTATATTTTTTATCTTTCTTTTTCCAATACTAGCGAAAACAGAAGTAATAAATGAAAACAGTACTTTATTAAATAAAGATGGAACAGCTAAGGAAGAAAAATTCATAGATCTATTTGATGAGCCAGTAGATATAGTTGACGAGACAGACTATGTTTTAGATGATACTGATCTAGTTGACATAATATCACCGACAGTTATAAATGCGAAATCTTTAGATAAAGATACTCTACAAATAGAGTTTAGTGAGGATATCATTTTACCAAAAGAAGATAAAGAAAAAGAATTTATTGTTACAGAAGAACTAAATAAAGATGTTTTCTTAGATATATTATCGGTTCAACTAAAAGAACAAGAAAACAATATCGTAATACTTAAAACAAGTGTCCAAAAAGAAGGTACAAACTATACAGTCACAGTCAGTCCAAATATAACAGATCTATCAGGTATGCCAATAATAAGTGGGATAACTGATACAGCGACATTTATGAGAGGTAAACCAGATAACATAGATAAGATAAGCCCAGAGGATATAACCAACTTCTTAATAACTTTCAACAAACAGTTTGATAAATATTTACTGAGATTTGCCTGGATACCTTCATTAAACACTGCTGGGGATTTAATAGACCAAATACTATATATGAGTTTAGATAAAGGTAAAACATACAAAAGAGGCATATCTTTAGGCCCAGAAACAAACACTTATCAAATGAAGAACATCGAAGGAGGTAGAACCTATACTTTTAAAATAACAACAAAAGATATTAACGGCAATGAAAGTAAAGGGGTAATAAAATCAGTTACTTTACCAAAAACAGGCCCTATTATGATAATAAGTGTTTTGACGAGTGTTTTAATAGGTGGTAGTATATCAATCGCTAGGAAAAGAAAAAAACAAAAAACATGATCAATAGAAAAAAAATACTCAAATTATTATCTGATATAAGCAAAAGAGATTGGGATAACAAGGAATTAATAGATAAAAAAGTGCTAGAAATAAGAGAGATCCAAGACAAAATAGTTCAATATATGGAAAAAACAAAATTCCTTGATAATTGTAAAAAATGTTTACATGTATGCTGTGCTAGTTTTATACCGAAGCTAGCTTTTTCTTTGCCAGAAGTGGTGTATTATGTCTCTAAAACAAACCCAGATATAACAGACAAATTAAATTCAGCTGTCTTTATAAAAGGAAAATGTTGTTTGCTTACCAATAAAGGGTGTGTACTTAATGATAATGGTAAACCAAATATGTGTATATCATATTTTTGTCAATTCCCATATAAGAAAGATACAGTTTCTTTTAAAAATGTATTATCAAGCAAGTTTTATGAACTGAAAGAATTAATGTATGAAAAAAAACCCCGACAAAAAAATATCGGGGGATAAAATTGTATTATATATATTGTGTTAAATATGTTATAAGAATAACAAAACCAATAGCATAATACAAAAAAAGAGATTCCTCCTCATCATCATCATCATCATCTTCTTCTTCTTCTTCCTCTTGAGGTTTCTCCTCTTTGAGGTTCTCCTCTTTGAGGTTCTCCTCTTTGAGGTTCTCCTCTTTGAGGTTCTCCTCTTTGAGTTTTTCCTCTTCGGGTTTCTCCTCTTGAGGTTTCTTCTCTTGAGGTTTCTTCTCTTGAGGTTTCTCCTCTTTGAGTTTTTCCTCTTCGGGTTTCTCCTCTTCGGGTTTCTCCTCTTTGAGGTTCTTCTCTTGAGGTTTCTCCTCTTTGAGGTTCTCCTCTTGAGGTTTCTCCTCTTTGAGGTTCTTCTCTTGAGGTTTCTCCTCTTTGAGGTTCTCCTCTTTGAGTTTCTCCTCTTGAGGTTTCTCCTCTTGAGGTTTCTTCTCTTGAGGTTTCTTCTCTTCGGGTTTCTTCTCTTGAGGTTTCTTCTCTTGAGGTTTCTCCTCTTTGAGTTTCTCCTCTTCGGATTCCTCCTCTTGTATAGTTTCTTCTTCGTCGAGGGAAATACCACCTTCGTCATCTATGTCGCTTATATCTAGCGATTCATCAATATAATCTTCATTGATTATATCATGAATTGATTGATTTTCTTTTGTTGGTATTTCCTCATCATTCTTAATAAACGACAAATCAAGGACTTGTTCTGTTTCCTTATTATTAGAGTCATTTATTATTCTTTTAATTGATCTTTCCAAAAAATAGGGATCTTGAGAATCTTTATCTCTAAGCATCCTTATTTTTCCTTCACCTACAAGTTTTTTTACTGTTTGCTGATCTGAATTAAGTAGATCAGCTACTTGACTAATTGATAATTTCTTTTCATCTTGTGATAAATTTTCTTTATCCATAATTTATCCTTTCCTTATATATACCTTATAAATACTTTACCAAACAATGCAATATAATTACAAAAACAAATATCGAGATAATAAGTTTTAATGAGATTTCATCCTCCTCATCATCATCTTCTTCTTCTTTATTAATTTGTGAATATAATTCTGAGCTGAAAACTTCAGATTCACTCTCATTTTTTTTATTATCGAACATATTTTCTGAAGTTTGAATGAAAGTTGTTATATCGTGTTGTATATAATATAACTGTTCTTCTCCTTCAATCTTATATGATTCAAGTTCAGTTGAGTTCTTCACAGGTATTGGTTCATACTCTTCATCTAAAGATATAGTTATAGGATTTTCAATACTTTGAAGAAATAAAGTCAATATATGATTAGGTATTTCTTCTTGAAAATAAGAAAAAGGTACAAACGTATTTTTTGGGTCTTCGATATCTAATTTATCAAGACCAGTTTTTATAAATTTTTTCTCTTTATACACATATATGTTTACCATCTTACTTCTCCAGGGTAAAAAACTATAAATTATTCAGTATAGTCATTCCTATTATAATAATAGCTATTAATATTATTATTATTAAATTCCCACCATCATCTTCGTATTTAGAAATATCGTACCCATATATAGGGATATCAGTTATCTCTTTATTTTTGATTTTTAAAAAAAAATTTTTAATATCTTCTATACTAAATTCAAAACTTGTACTATCACAAGTTTTAGGATAGTTATTAGGATTATCAGACAAAAACTTTTGGAAGCACAAAACAGACGGAAACCCAAGTAAATCACTTAAATATTCACCTTTGATTTTTCCTTCTCTCTTTTTTTCGTTTTGTTCGAGAAATGTTTCAATAATAGCAGAAAACCTACCTTCATCTTTATTAACAAACATTAATGTATACGGATCTTGAATCGCTTTTAGTAGATCATAATCATTTTCATATCCTAGGATACCCGCAAATTTTGATATATGGATATATATAGGCTTTATATCTAATTCAGCAAATCTTTTTTGTTCTGCTAAAAAAGCGAAAATAATACTTATAGGTATCAAATTATGATCCTCTGTTTTATTGGTATAATATTTTTTTAATACCAATTTTGTTTCTTCAATATTTTTAAACCCAAGATTATTGTATACCTGTTTAATATCTAAATATATCCCTTGTAACTCCTTTGGCCCAAGGACAGATCCAATATTCTCTTCTGTTAATATACCTCTTTTGATAAATTCTGTTAATACCTGTTTGTTAATATCGTTATATTTTGAAATTTTTTTGAGGTTCATTTTTTTTCTCCTATTAAATCTATGCTTTAAAAGCATACACAAAGAAACTGTATTCATTATTGTATACTTTTAAATAACCTATTTTATCAAAGATCTCATGGTGCGAAAACATATCATATTTAAAAAATAATATCAATTTATTTTTATAAAATAAAAAAAGGTGTAGCAACAAACTACACCCCCTCTCTCATTTAAGAAAAAATTTGCTTAGCAGATATCCTGCCACTATTACCAATCCAATTAAGATTAGAATATTGAACGAATTATCTGTATAGTTTTCCAGATCTTCCTTTTTTATAAAAATATCCTTTTTGGGATCCTGAAAAAATAATGGAAACTTATTTTTTATCAAAATCTCTATTGTTTCCCATGACCCTTTCTCAAGCTCTTTTTTAGCTTGATCTAATGAAATAAATGAATCATCTGGTCCATCTATTTCTACCAGGTCGATTTCAGCCAGTAGTGCTTCAGTTTCAGGGATATAAACTATTTCCTCTTTTTCTGCTCTTAGGCAAGAGATATCAAAGAATCTGTGTTTTCTTGAACTCCAAACCCTTTTATTATTTATTGCCTCTTGAATGATTTTTTCAGGAAACTTGTATTTTTCTATTACGTTTTCAACACTATCAACAAAATCATTATGATTTTTTTCCTGTTTGAAAAGTGGTACTTTTGATTTTGTTGATTTTTGTGCTTTTAGTAATATCTTATACTGGTTTTTGAATATGTAATGATTACCATCCATATCTTCTATTATTTTGATAGCTTTAAGTCCACCAAAATAATCTTTTTGCTCTATCTGGATAGAATCGAGCATTTCATACTCATTTTTATACCCAAAATCTTTATATATTTTTGATAAGGATATAATTTCAGATTTACACACCTTTATTATCTGCGGTATAATAAACTCTACGTAATAAGCATGTAACTTATTACACTCTTTACGTAGTTTCCTGGTCATTTTTTTATTGATATCTCCTTCTAGATACCCTTCACGTGCAGCTAGAATTTCACTTATTTCTCTCTGCTTTTTTAAATTTTTATTTCTAAAATTTTTAGAAAAAATTTTTTCAGGCAAAATAAGCTTCGCAACCCCTATTTCTATATATTCATGAAGTTTGAGATATTTTGTTATCTCGGCTAAAGGAATAAAAGTATTACTACCCTTATTTATTATAGATAATTCCTTTTCGTGATTTTCTATCTCATCGAGGAAAACTTCTACTTTATCCTTTTTCTTATCACTTTCTTGCTTTTCTCCTATCCTCAGTATTTCTATTACCGATTGAACAGGGATTAATTGAACATCATCAAAACTTCTTAAATCTTCGTATAATTTAGCAAAATTCATTTTTTTCTCCTTTTTTTTAAGTTTCTATATGAGAGAGTAACGAAGAGAAAATATATATTTACTCCAACGTCACTCTCTGGCAAATTTTTAAATACCAGGCAGGGTTACATTCTAAAATATTGTATCATATTGTCAATAGAAAAAGGTAAAAAGATATAAAATTTTATAATATAAAGAAAAAAAATTGATTTTTAAATAATATGAACGAAAAAAAAGACTTGCCTTTTAGAAAAATATATACTATAATACCGCGAATTTTTAAAAATATGTAATACACAAAAATGAAAACAAAAACAAAAATACTTATTTTATTAATATTTTTTGTAAGTGTATATAAAGAAGGATTAGCAGCTAGTGGTGATTTCTTTATGGATTTAGAAAAAAGTGATGATAATAGGATAAAGGTTACTGGAGTTTTAGAAAAGATAAGTGAAGGTAATTTCTCTGGTATATATCAGGAAGATATAGGCGAATATATTATCAAAACAGATATTAATATAGATCTAGAAAAAAAAGATTATGAACAATGTGATATCTATAGCTGGGAATTACATAATTGTGGTAGTTGTGTTAATGGGAAACAGGAATGTGAAGTAATAAAACGACCGGGTGTGAATTGTGTTGGAGAAGAAGGTAAACCAACGAATTTAATTACATGTTTATCTTTAGAGTCTAATAATACATGTGATACCAATAGTTGGGAGCTATATAATTGTTCACCATGTGATAACGGATATAAAAGCTGTAGTATAAGAAAAAAATGGGGTATAGTTTGTGAAGGCAATACAGGTAAACCTAATGAAATACAGTTATGTGATGAAGATGATATTACATATTGTGACGAAAATAGTTGGGAAATAATAAATTGTGATTATTGTACTGATGGGATAAAACAGTGTGAGGTAAAAAAAAGATGGGGAATAGATTGTATAGGTAATACAGGTAAACCTAATGAATATCAAAAATGTAGTAATAACGATATATCATATTGTAATGAAAACAGTTTTGAGTATTATGATTGTACAAAGTGTGATGATAATATCAGAACATGTAAAGTCAGGAAAAAAGAAGGTGAAATATGTATAGGGACAAAAGGAAAACCTTCAGAAACACATGCTTGTAACACACCCTGTAATGAGAATAGTTGGCAAAGAGTAAATTGTACAGAATGTAAAGAAGGCAAAAAAATATGTGAGATAACTAAAAAACCTGAATATGAATCATGTTTTGGTGATTATGGTAAACCGGATGAAGCGAAATCCTGTACAACATTTTGTGATGAAGATAGTTGGAAAATAGAAAATTGTGGGGAATGTAATAACGGTAAGATGGAATGTGAGATACTAAAAGAAGACCAATATTGTATTGGAGAAGAAGGCAGGCCTTCTAAATACCAGAAATGTAGTAATATAGAATCTTTATTATGTAATTTAAATCTACCTATAGCAGAACCATTCAAAGATATTTTCGGGCATTGGGGAGAACCCTATATTAACCAATTAAGGCTTTGGGGTGTAGTACATGGTAAAAAATCTACTGTTTTTGCACCTAACGATACTCTATCAAGAGCAGAGTTTACTAAAATAGCGCTCAACGCGATGTGTATTTCTACAGAAGGCATAGAAGATAAATACTCGTTCCCTGATATAGAAAAAGATAAATGGTATACAAGATATATATTAAAAGCGAAACAAGAAGGAATAATAGAAGGTTATCAGGATGGTTTATTCAGGCCAAATCAACCAATTAACAGATCAGAAGCGATAAAAATTATTTTAGAAACGGCAAACCTTGATATACCGGAGAAAGAAGGTCAGTGGTATGATAAATATATTACTTACGCTAAGAACAAGAAGATAATAGACAACTATGACGAAACTAATAAACCGGCTAACGGGACTATAACAAGAGCTGAGATATCCAAGATTACTGTTAATACTAAAAACCTAAAAACTAATATAGCGCTTAGTGATTAACATCGTTCAATATATTCGCCTGTTTCAGTATTAATACGTATATTATCCCCCTCTTTGATAAAAAGAGGGGTTTTAATTCTCTCACCTGTCTCAATCTCTACATATTTAGTACCGCCACTAGCAGTATCTCCTTTTACTCCAGGAGGCGTACTAATAACTTTGAACTCCATTTTTAATGGGAGAGAAGCTGAACAAGGTTTGTTTTCAAAAAACATTGTTTTGCAAATAACACCATCTTTAAAAAATTTTGTTTGATCACCAAGCAACTCTTGGTTTATCGGGAATTGTTCATAAGTATCTAAGTCCATAAAATAGAAAATATCATCTTCTTTATATAGGAACTGGGTGTTTCTATAGATTATGTTAGCTTCTTCAAGATTTTCACTGGATTTGAATGTTACTTCTAAAGTATTGAACGATTTCAAGTTTTTTAGTTTCATTTTATAAAAAGCGCCACCTTTACCAGGTTTATTGAAATTCATTTCTATTATTAGGTATGGTTCGTTTTTATAAATTATAGAAGAACCTTTTTTAAAATAACTTATATTTGGCATAATATTTTTTTATGTATTATATAGTTATTAAAAAGCAAAAAAAGGATATCTGCAAAATAAAATACTTGACAGTAATAGTAATAATATGTCATAATCATAACTAAATATTATAATTTTTTTTACAATTATGGAGAGGTCTGATATCTTGCTTTGGGTTTCTGAAAGATATAAAGATACAAGGAGGAGGATTTGTTTAGTAATTGATAATTAGTTATGATAGATAATTTGCTATTATTATTATCACAGAATTTTGATAAATCGATTATATCAATAACAGTATATTTAAGTTGCTTAATATTTATAGTATTTGAGAGAATTGATAAAACCATTATAGCTATAGGAGGCGCATTGATATTAATTTTATTAGGTGTTTTTGATGTAAAAGAAGCTATAAACTATATAGATTTTGAAACAATTTTGTTATTAATGGGGATGATGATGATAATGCATATATGTCATAAGAGTGAGATATTCTCATGGTTAAGTACAAAAATAGCAGCCCTAACAAAAGGTAATCCTTTTCTAATTTTTTTAGTATTCTTATTTGTAACCGCAGTATTTTCGGCATTTTTTGATAATGTTACAACTATATTAATAATAGTACCTATAACATTAGCTATCACTAAAGGTATGGGAATAAATCCCAAATTATTTATTGTAAGTGAAATAATATTTTCAAATATCGGTGGCGCATTAACTCTTATAGGCGATCCTCCTAATATCATTATAGGTAGTAAGGTAGGGTTAAGTTTTAATACATTTATCTATAATATGGGGTTACCTGTCATATTATCAATTATTACCATATATTTAGTATTAGTATTATTCAATTGGAAGGAAATAAAACCTATAAAAACTAACCTAAGTAAGCTTTTTTTATCATATCTACTGATAAAAAAGATCCAGTTACAGTTTTCAAAGAAAGTACTAAAAAAAAGGTTTATATATATAACCTTACTAATCCTGATTTTAAGTATACTAGGTTTCGTTTATGCGCATAGTTTAAATATATCAGTAGGTGTATTATCAATGTTAGCAGCAACAGTTTTGCTTATCTTTACAACAAAAGAAGTAGATTTAAACGAAACACTAAACAAAGTTGAATGGCCAACGTTATTTTTCTTTGCCGGTTTATTTATAATAACCGGATCACTAGAGAAAACCGGAGTTTTAGCATATTTTAGCCATGGGATTATTAGTATAACAGATAATTTCACTTATTTATTGATACTAGTTTTATGGGTATCAGGTATAGTATCAATGTTGGTGGATAATATCCCTTTTGTCACTATTATGATACCTATAATATATGATATACAAGAAGTCTTCTCAGGCAACCCACATGTCTCTTTACTATGGTGGGCTCTAGCATTAGGTGCGTGCTTAGGCGGTAATGGTACTCTAATAGGGGCTAGTGCGAATGTTGTAGGTGTATCTTTAGCTTCAAAAGAAGGTGTTAATATCACCTTTTTAGATTATATGAAAATGGCGTTTCCGCTAACCTTTATTACACTAGTAATATCATCAATATATTTATTAATAAGACTAACATACTAAGATGAAGCAATATCTATCTAAATTATTTCTTGAGATGGAATCAGAAATAGGGACAAGAGGGCTTGCTACAGAGGTGTTAAAAGCGCTTGATAAAGCAGTAGATGATTTTAAATTAGAAGATGATACACAGTTTTGTAAACAGTTTTATAAACTTATAAAAGACATAAAAAACACTCAACCAAGGATAGGGCTAATAATAGATGAATTTTATAAGATCTGGAAACATCTAGAAGATAATAAGAAAAAAGATACAAGAAAATGTATCAAACAGACAGTTAAAAAGAAAATCCATGAGATATCGATAGACCAGAATATAAAAAGAAAAAAAATTATCAATCACGGATCAGATATAATAAAGAAAGGCGATACAATACTTCTTCATAGCCATAGTAGTACAGTTTTAGATATTTTAAAATATTCAGCGAAACAGAGAAGCTTCAAATGTATAGTAGCAGAACAAGATTATTCAAAAACCCAAGCATTAATCCGTGATCTAAAGAAACAAAGGATCTCGTTTAACGTAGTGCCTGAGTATATGTTATCACATATAGAAAAAATGGTTGATAAAGTTTTTTTAGGTGCAGTGACACTAAATAGTTATTGTCATATAGTAGGAGACGCAGGTATGAATGCGTTAGTCTCAGAATTCTCGGGTAAAGTACCTATATATTTATTTATGAGTAGCAGTAAATTTAGTTATTGGAAAGCCAAAACCCTACACCATTCTTTTAGGCAAAAACAGGTAAAATCGCATATTTATGATCAGTTTACATATAGCAGAATAAAATACTCTCATGATAGATCGCCTTTAGATAGCTATAATTATGTGGTTACAGAGGATGGTATTTTTACATCAAAAGATATGAAAGATTGGTATAACAAAAAATACGAAGAAAGAACTACCTGGAGGAAAATATTTATACGATAACTATTTTTTAAGTAAGATCATATCTTTCAGCTCTTTATCAACAGCTTTAGTTACAAACACAAAAACACCGTATATTAATCCGCCTATAGGTATTAAGAGCAACCATGTTTTACCAGTGAAAAAAGGTTTAAGCAAAAATACTGATACCCCCATAATAATAGCAGAAACCATAAACTTAATAAACGGGATAATAGATATTTGGATATTTATATATTTTTTTACGGTGATATAAGTAAAAACCAAAATAAATAACTCAGAAAACACTGAAGTAACAGAAGCACCAATAAACCCGAATACAGGTATAAATATAGTATTAGTAACTATATTAAATATAACGCATACAGAATTTATTAATAATAGTTTGGTTTGTTTCTCTATAGCAACAATAATAAACCCGAACAAAGAGTTCATAAAAGATAACACTAACGCGAACATAAGGATTTTAGTAGCAGTATCAGACCCATAGAAACTGTAATTAGAAACAAAACTTTTTGTGCTTATCAAATCGATTATCTCAGCAGATAGAACACCGATCCCTGCAAGGATCGGCATACTTGCAGAAGATAAAAAATCAAAAGAGTACTGGATAAGTTGATTAAGTTTTTTATTATTCTCTTTTAAGTATTGTATCATAATAGGCAGAACAGAGTTCATAAAATAAACAGGGATTATCACAAGCATCTCTAGTAACCTCATCGCAACACCATAAATACCGGTTTGTATACTAGCTATATCTTTTGGCAGGATGAGAGATATTAATAGAACATCGATTTTGAAATAAATATTATTTAAGATAAGAGCTAACCCGTAAGGGATAGAGGTTTTAAGTACCTGTACCCAGTAATCAAGATCAAAGATATACTTATATCGCATATACCTGTTAACAAAATAATTGGTAAAAAAATACATAATAATACCGCTTAATACACCACCGAATATCAGATGCCAAAACCCAGCTTCCAAAGGGAAAGAGTTCAGAATGAACCTACTATTTGTTGATATAAAAATGCTAGTGATACTCGCATTAGCAGTGCTTATACCGGTCTTAGGGAAAAAAACAAAAATTATAAGAACTATATAGATAAGACTAACTAATTTGCCTAAAATCATAGCTATAGTAGAGTATTGCATCTTATATTTAACCTGTAACACAGCGCATGCTGTTGTTTGTAACATAGTGAAAAAAGTAGTTACAGATGCTATTGCTATACCTATAGGTATACGTGAACCCTGATATTGTGGGATAAAAAAAGCGGCGATAGCAGCTATAAACATAAGTAAAAACGCCATAGTAGACCTTAATGCCATTATGCTACCAAACACAGTACTCATTTTCTCCTTATTCTTTGACATCTCTTTAATAGCTATAGTGTATATCCCCATATCAGCAAATATCGCAAAAAAACCTAGATACTCATAAATAGTAACATAATCACCATATCCGGCTACACCTAGATAATTGGTTATTAGTTTTAGTATACAAACAGCTATAGTAGCCATAGAGATCCTACCTATAAGTTGGTACATAGTATTAGAGAGAACTTTTCTAGCTATTGTCATATATATCTATTATTTTTTCGTGTTTGATTATGCAGTGAAATGAAAATCTTTGCAAAAAAATAACTATTAATTATTTTTTTTTGTATATAAAAAAAGTTATTTCAAGAGATATATTTTCTAAGATCACAAAAAAATATCTCATTTGATACTAAACAATATATTTTGTAGAATATATCCGAAACTAATTTAATAAACATGGACTACTTAAATACTTCTATCTTAAGTTCAAAACAATTTGATCAACCTTCTTTGAATAAGCTGTTTGATTTATCTGATAAGATGGTGCCATTTTTTACAGGGCAAGAAAAAACTGACCTATTAAAGGGTAAAATAATGTCAACAATATTTTTTGAGCCTAGCACAAGAACCCGATTCTCTTTTGAGATAGCTATGCAGAAATTAGGAGGAGCAGTTGTTTCTAATTCTGATATGGTAAAAACCTCCTCAGTAAAAAAACAAGAGACACTATATGACACAGGTAAAGTCCTTAGCCAGATGGTTGATCTGATAGTTATGCGACACCCCAAACCTTATACAGTAATGGCTCTAGATGAAGGTAGTGATGTCCCTGTTATCAATGCCGGTGATGGGGTCAATGATCATCCTACTCAAGGGTTACTAGATATATACACAATATATAAGAATTTTAATAAGAAGATTGATGGTTTAAAAATAGGTATGGTAGGTGACTTAAAACATAGTAGAGTTATACATGCACAATGTAATCTGCTTAGAAATTATGATATAGAGTTCGTTTTTATTTCTCCTAAAGGCTTAAGAATCCCTTCAAGTATTAAAAGAGATATAAAAAAATATACAGAAACAGAGGATTTATATTCTGTTATCGGAGATGTTGATGTTGTATCACATACAAGGATACAAGAAGAACGATTTAAAACAGAAGAAGAATACCTGAAATATAAAGGTGTATATGTAATAGATAAAAAAAGTATGGAACTAGCGAAACAAGATATGATAATACTTTCTCCGTTACCAAGAGTTGATGAACTAACAAAGGATGTAGATGATGATAAAAGAGCAAAATATTTTGAGCAAGTAAAAAATGGTGTTTTATTGAGAATGGCTTTAATAACTCTGGTTTTAGGTGAAAAGATATAGACAAAATAAATAGACATGTCTACTTGTCTGTAGTCATAGACTAGACACCTTTAAGAGAGCTCTTATTTGAGCCATTTGTTAAAACTTAAAGCTGATTTATGCATAAAAGTTATCCATATATATTTTTTTGCCTCTTTATTTTTTATGTTAGATATTTTTTTGTATATTAAAATAAAGTTTTTTTTAACCAAAGATATATCATCTTTGTTTTGTAATGTAATACTAATCAGATTATTAATATTTTCATAAATATCTATTTTTTTTGTATATATACTATAAATAAAGATCGATTCAATTATCAGAACTATAACGATGATTAAGAAAAAACTATAAAAAGAAAAGATGCTTCTTAAAACCCTTATTTTTCTGTGATTATTCTGTTTATATTTATTAGATATTTTTTTTAAAAGGTCACACTTAAGAGTTGTATCAGGTTTAATATCGTCGTTAATTTGTTTTATGTAAGAGAAAATTTGTTTTTCATCTGATTTCATAAATATATTTATAAATAGAAATTATTATATTTTTCGTATAAAGATTTAAGCTTTTTTATAGATTCAGATATATAATTTGTTATTATAGGTTCATTTAGTCCCAATATACTAGCTATATCTTTATTAGATAGCTCAGAGTTAAATTTGATACTTAACACCTCTTTTTGTGTAGTTGATAAGAATTTTATAAGATTGCTAAAAATAGTTAAAACACTGAAATTATTAGCAAATTCAGTATCACGAGGTGAGACTATTACGCCTGTTTGATCTAAGGATATATTATTTCTTTTGATATAATCTAAAAACATTGTATGAGCTATATTAAATACCCATAATGAGAAACTATTATCTTTGTATTTATGTAAATTTTTTGTTATGTTATCAAAAGTTATAGATATCAATTTTTCTGTATGTTCTTTTGAACGCAGTATAAAATAAAAGTATTTATACAGTTTCTCAAAATATTTTTCGTATATTAATGAAAAATAATTTATATCCTTTTTAGCTTTTAAAGCGATTTGTTTATTTATATCGCGTTTGAAGCAATTTTCTATATTCAAAAACTTTTTATTATGTAAATTTTGAGTCAAAAATTTATTTTATTAAAAAATTAGGGAAATATTTTGGGTTATAAAACAAGATAAGTCAAATATATTTATCTAAAAATTTTTACTTAAAAAAATTGAAAATATATCTATATATTCCATTTTTTAATAAGGGTTTTAGTGTATATAAGAGCTTCTTCTCTTGTATGAATATTTTCTTCTAGATGTTGATGTTCAACCTCTTTAAGTATTTTACCTATAATAGGTCCGGGATTAATACCAAAATACTTAATTAAATCTTTTCCTGTAAGTAATTTTTGTGTAGGTGTTATTTTGTTGTTTACAAAATCAGCATATATTTTATTGTAAAGAGTAAAATCACTAGGATCACTACCCGTAATATCAGCTTTAAATACTTGTAATAGATTACTAAATTGAGGATGACTATACCAATGGTTTTGTCTCCTTTGAGTCATCTCTAGAAGGGGTTTCATCATCATATGATGTTTAATAAGCCAAACAACATTACTGATAAACTCTTTAGGGAATTTAAGACGCAATAACGCATTATAAGCAATTTCTGCCGACCGCTGACAATGTCCATCAAAATGGATTCTATCTTGCTTAACAATAAAAGTATCAGGTTTACCGCTATCATGGAATAGAACCGCCCATTTAACTTCATTTGGAGTATTAAGCGACAAAGATTTTAACGCTTTAAAGGTATGGTTCCAAACATCGCCTTCTTGATGGTATTTTAATGGTTGTGCAACACCTTTTAAATTAAGGATCTCAGGTAGTATAAGATCTAAGATACGTAAATCCTCTAGATCAGTAAACGCTTCATCGAGATTAGGTAATTGCATTATCTTTATCAGTTCGTCTCTGATTCTTTCTTTAGATATATCAAGTATAAGCTTCTTATATTTTTTGATAGTTTGGTAAGTTCTTGGTTCATATTGAAACTTTAATTGTGTTTTAAATCTAATAGCTCTAATAATCCTTAGATGATCCTCTTTTATCCGTTTTTTAGGGTCACCTATAAACCTTATAACTTTTTCATTCAGATCATTTTTCCCTTCAACATAATCAATAACTTTGTTAGCGATAGGATCAAAAAACATCCCATTAACGGTAAAATCTCTACGTATAGCATCTTCTTTTGCGGAGGTGAAAGTAACATAATCAGGTCTTCTACCGTCACTATACCCGCTATCGGATCTAAACGTAGCCACCTCGAAATGATGTCCATTCCTAAGCGCAAGTATAACACCAAATTGTTTACCAATAGGTATAGTATGTTCAAGGATATCCTCTATATCTTCAGGTTTAGCGGAAGTGACTATATCATAGTCTTTAGGTTCTACCCCTAGCAACATATCTCTTACGCAACCTCCAGCAAAATAAGCCTCATAACCTTTGTTTTTAAGGGTATTAATTATAGTTATCGCAGTTTTTTCCATAGATTATTCAAAAACTTTATTTATAGCATCTATCGCATTATTTGCTTTGTTAAATTTTTCTTGGATCTTAGTTTTAGTGTTATTCAAATTCTCTATAGTTTTTTCTGCTTCTATCTTAGTTTTATTAACAGTATGATTCACCTTAGATGTCACATCAGCGATATTATTTTCAATATTGCATCCTTGTAACATACAAAAAACTATTATCAATACTTTTTTCATTGAAACAATTTATCAAAATTAGATTTAAAACCTTTTAAAGAAGATGTGATATACCTTATCTCTTCTTCAGTTATTTCGGATTTCTTTTGTTCGTGTTGTATTATAGTTGATATATTGGATGTTAGAGCTTGCCTGGTTTTTATATGTTCCAAATGTGCTCCCAGGATCATATTAGATCTACACTTAGGGCATGCCACATAAAACACACAGTTATCTTCTAACACATCCAAAATCTTAAGCGCATTCTGAGAAATCCTTGTCTTACAATGAGGACACGTTAATCTAGCAGATAAATTCCCTATAATATGATGTAAATCTCTATGGTCCATACAAAACGTATTATTCCTTACTATCATTATATTTAATCCATTTTTTTTTGCAAGAATAAAAACTTTTATCTCATTTTTTGGCGGAGATATTGTTTAAAGAGTTTATTTTGAAAAGCTAATGAAGCTTTTACTTTTTTTGTTTTATTTTTTCTTGTGATTTTGTCAACAAGTTTTTTTTTATCTTGTTTTTTTTTTTTAATACTTTAGACTTTTACATAAAGAAATTAAATATAAGTCTATGGATTTAAGTACAAAATTTTGTGGGATAGAATTCAAAAACCCTACAGTTTTAGCGTCAGGTATACTAGGGGTAACTGCTGATTCTTTGAAATATGTGATAAAAAACGGTGCAGGAGGTGTAACAAGTAAATCTGTTAACTATAAAGGCAAAAAAGGTCATCCTAACCCAACAGTTATAACATATGAAGGCGGGATGATCAACGCGGTAGGGTTATCTAACCCGGGGATAGAACATAAAATAAAAGATATAGAGGAATACAAATCAAAAACAGATGAACCTTTAATCCTAAGCATATTTGCAGGGACAGTAGATGAATTTGATATGTTATCTAAAAAAGCTAACGAGTCTAAAGCTGATATGATAGAGGTTAATATAAGTTGTCCTAACACAGAAGACGAGTTTGGTAAACCGTTTGCGTGTTGTGTAGGTGTGCCGGAGATAGTCACCAAAAAAGTAAAAGCTAATACAGATAAACCGGTGATAGTAAAATTATCACCTAATGTGCCAGATATTGCTACAATATGTAAAAAAGTAGAAACCGCAGGTGCTGATGGTATAACATTAATAAATACAGTAGGTCCAGGGATGGTTATAAACATAGAAACAGCTAAACCAATATTAGCTAATAAAGTAGGAGGGATAAGCGGTCCAGCAATAAAACCTATAGCTGTCAAATGTGTATATGATGCATATAAAGCGGTTAGTATCCCTATAATAGGTATGGGCGGTATAACGACCGGACGTGACGCGATAGAGATAATGATGGCAGGCGCTTCTTTGGTAGGTATGGGCACATCTATATACTATAGAGGTGATGATGTATTTACAAAAGTGGTAAAAGAGATGGAGGAATGGCTTGCTTTAAATGGGTACACATCTCTTAAAGAGATAATCGGTTTAGCACATAAATAATATAAAAAAAATGAATAAATACGAACAACCAACAGTGTTCAAATTAAAACAGCTCAAAGACGACGCAAAAGATTTCAGGACTTTTATTTTTGAAGGTAAAATAGATGCCAAACCAGGACAATTTGTTATGGTCTGGTTACCGGGGATAGACGCAAAACCTATAGCTATATCATATCAAGACGGAACTGAGTTTCATATAGCTGTTTTGAAAGTAGGATCTTTTACAGAGAAGATGATGGATCTAAAAATAGGTGACAAGGTAGGATTTTTTGGGCCTTATGGTACTAATTTCACTATAACAGGACAAAAGATATGTCTTATAGGTGGAGGATGTGGGACACCGCCATTAAATTTTTTAGCGTATGAAGCTTATAAAAAGGGGATAGCAATCGATTTTATTATAGGTGCTAGGAGTGAGGAGTATCTCCCCTATAAAAGAGCGCTAGAAAAATCCGATTTTAACGTGTTTTTTGCTACTGACGACGGATCTTATGGTTATAAAGGTTATACAACAGATATCCTAGAAGAGAAACTGAAGAATAATAAATACGATCATATTTATACATGTGGCCCTGAAATAATGATGAGTAAAGTAATAGATCTTTGTTATCAATATGACATAAAATGTGAGATCTCTATTGAAAGATACATGAAATGTGGGTTTGGGATATGTGGCCAATGTTCAGTAGATGGTGAAGGTATCCCTATCTGTAAAAAAGGACCTATATTCACAAAAGAATATGTCAAAGAGAATATCAAAGAGTTCAATAAATATCATAGAGATTCTATAGGACAAAAGATAAAGTTCCCATGGGCTTAGAGTATTTCATAGTTGTTTTGGTCTCTGTATTTGATTAGAAACTCTTTTGTATTAAAATCTTCTTTAGTCTCAAACTCAAGTGTATCTAAGATTTTGCCTTGTAAAGTTTGTAGGATTTTGGTTTTGATATGGTATTTATTATCACTATACTCTTTCGAAGTAACAGCCACTTTATACACCCCTTTTTTAGTGTTAAACCAATCAAGTCTAGGGTTTTTAGTTATATAAGACTGATACTTATTATTTTTTTGGTCGTATTTAGTAAAAAAATATATTTCACCGGTTTTAGGAGGGATCCATCCAATAATCTCTGTATCTATATCAGACATATCACCTAATAAATTAAGATAAAACGTATTTATTTTAACTGTATATTTATGTCTCCTATCCCAATTCTTATCATCATATAATCCTATATCTTGTTTAAGCTCAGTTATCACACCTTTAAAGATCATATCAGCGTCTTGATAAAAAACATCTTTTGTAGGATGTACGATATAATGATCATCGATAATTTTTTGGTATTTAACAGCTGAACAGGTATTCATATTGATCCAATAAGCGCCAGATGTATTAAGTTTATCTATTATACTATCATCTAAGTAACTATTATCGTTTTTGATCATTATAGAATCTATTTGTTCTTGCGGTACACATTCACCGTTAGGGATAAGCGATAACCCAATAAACGAATCTTTTTCGAACAATAAAGGTTTGGTTGATATAGGTTTACCATACACTATATAAGTTCTATGAGGTAACGTTATATAAGGGTCGTTTTCAAGGCTTAGAAGTTTAGGTAACTCAGATAAGAATATATTTGATCCCGACTGAAAACCTCCTGACTCAATATTTGAACCACCTGTGCAGCCGGATAAAAACAAAAGCATTACATATACAATATATTTTTTCATATTATTACTAAAGAATTTATATATGAAAAATATATCAAAAAACATTATGATATGAAAAGAAATAAAAATAAAGAGAAAGTTCCTTCTCTTTATTTATTATTTAGGTTCATTATTCTCTTGGCTATAGAAAGTTCCATTAGGATCAAGAACTTTTCTTACCTCTACTTTATTAAGGTCAATTTTTCTCAGTAATTCGAAGAGTACAGGTTTTCCTTTTTTCTTTTTATCATTTGGTACTTTATTTATAAAAGCAATATCTTCTGCGGTATTAGTAGGGAAAGGTTTATTCTTTTTAAACATATATAATAATTAAAAGGATATATTATTATAATATCATTTTATTGACAATTTGTCAAATATATTCAATACATAATATGTTTCTTTTTTAAATAAAGAAGTTTAAAAAACCAAAACTTCTTGTATTATAGTTTTTAATATATAGATATCAGGGTTTTATTACTAAATTGTTTTTAGTTATTTTGTAAAATTAAATTGAGATAAACAGTTTTTAAATTTTTTTGTATCAAATTGGTAAATAATAACTACAGGGACATTATCTTCTTTAGTATTTGAATTACTGCTTAAGGAACTTAAATAATTCCGAAAGGAATTATGGAGAGGAAGATGAATTAACGTAAAAAATAAAAAAATTTTATATTTTTATATTTTTAAGTTAATTCAAAGTAATTCTTCCTTTATGTATTCTATAATCTAGTAAAATTTTGGGATCAATTATTAATTATTATTGCATTTGGGTGATTCTTAAGATATTTTTTTTCTAATTTTTGAATACGTTGTATCCTTATTTTTGCTTGCTTAAAATTTCTTTTCTTTGGCTTTGGTAGATCTAGAGGTGGGACCTTTATTTTTAGTATATCTTTAAGTATATTAATTTTCTTTTTCTTAGTTGAAATTGTAAAATTTAGTGATAATTGTAGTCTTAAATTTTTATATTGCGATATAAAAATATATATAATAAAAAACCATCAAAACTTAATATCTTGATGGTTATAATAGAAAAAATATTTTTTTATTTATCTATATATTTTAAGAAATTTTAATTGTTCTTGAAGTTTTTTTATACCGGAGTCTCTAATATGTTTACAACGATATAATTGAAGTGTTTGAAGATTCTGTAGTTGGGCAATAAATTTTAGTCCTTTATCTGTAATTTGATTACAGTCTGATAAATATAGGTTTTGAAGATTTTGTGTATACGATATGTATTTAAGTCCTATATCGGTAATTTGATCACATCCAGTTAAATCGAGAGTTTGAAGCTTCTTTAACTTACTAATATATTTTAATCCTTTATTGCTTATTGCCAAACAATAAAGTAAATTCAGTGTTTCAAGATTTTTAAACTGGGCAATACTTATAAGTTCATTATCTCTTATGTAATCCAAAGAACTTATGCTCAAATATTTAAGATTCTTGAAAATTTTTGGATTAAGAAATATATCATTAATGAGTTTATTACATGACGCTAAATTTAAATATTCCAGATTTTTTAGTACAGATAATTCTTTTATTTCTATAAAAGTGGTTTCTTTATAGAAAGAAAAGTCGAGGGATTTTATCCTGTTTAGGATTAAATCTGATAATTTAATTATTTTTTTTATATCTTCAGCTGTATTTACTTTTACTTCTAGGTCAGTGTTTGTCGCAAGAAGAATATTTCCTGAAGAAATTTTAGTTTTTTTCTTCCCATAAATTTTAAAAAAGCTTCCTTCTATTTCGGGTAATTCTAAAGATATTTGCTCAATTTTTATGTCTTTAAAAACTTCTTGATTATTTGCTGATAGATCTTTGTTTATGTTATTTTGTAAAATTGTGTGTTTAGTTTCTCTAGGGATTTCTTCTATAGAATGTTTTTGTATATTTTTATCATCAGATATACCTTTTTTTGTTCCAGTTATTAAACTGTCTGTTTCGGTAGGATCTTCTTTGTATGAAAGCACTTCTTCTACTTGATTTATTTTTGTGTCTTCAATAATTACTACTGCTTTTTTAGTGTCTATTAGTCGGTTAAGGATCTCTGTTGCACCACTTAACCTCTCTTTCCTTTTCTTACTTAGACTTTGTCTTAGTATATTGTTTACATTATCAGACACCTCTTCGATCTCTTCTAACTCTTCCTCACAAACCAGTTTATAAAAATGTTCAAACGATCTACCGTTGAAAGGATGTCTCCCGGATAACATCTCATATATTATCACACCAAACGCCCAGATATCTGTTTGAACCCCTGTTTTTTTGCCTTTGTATTGCTCGGGCGCCATATACGCTAAAGTGCCTTTGGATGTAGTGTTAGGATTTGTTTGAGAAGATAAAAGAGTATGTTGCAAATCCTCTGATAATCCGAAATCAAATAAATAAGATACGTTATTAGGATCTATTAGTATGTTCTCCGGTTTAAGATCTAAATGTAATACATTATTGTTATGAGCATGATCAAGAGCTTTAGCTATACCGGTAAGCAATGAAACGGTTTCATCAAGGGTAAATACTTTATCTCCAGATAATCTTTTCTTGATCATTAAAGAACGTAAAGTTACTCCTTCTAAATAATCCATAACTATATAGCATTGGTGAGTATTTTTATCTATAGAAAGCTCTCTATACTGTACAATATTTGGACATACCAATTTCTTAATAATTCGATGATATTCTTTTTTTAGTAAACTAAACTGGTTACTACTAAGCTGATCAGGTATCACTTTAACAGCAACAACTAAATCATTGAAAGTATTGATACATTTATAAACAGTACCTTGTCCACCGTGACCTAAAATCTCTAACTTAAGATAAAGGTTATTGATTAAGCCCCTAGAACTAATAGATTTAGTTTTATTAACAGTTTCAGTTAATGAAGAAGCTATTTTAGGTAACACTTTATCCAGTTCATCTCTAAAAGAACTTTCAAGCAAGATTTTTTTTCTTTCTTCTAAAGACCCGGATTTTTTAAACTCTTTTAAGTCTTCAATATCATCTACTAAATTAATAATAACCGGCTGAATATTTTGTATAAAGTTATTAATTTCGATAATCTGTTCTTGAGAGATCTGTTGATTAATAACGTATTGCTCATCATCATATACCGCTTTAATACCTTTAAGGATATTTATTATTATTTTCCCGCCAGGCACACAATCACTAGCGAAATCTAATACTGTATCTAAAGCGTTAGAATGGTTCTTATACCATTTAAGAGCACCTTTTTTAAGATTAAGTAAAATCTTTTTTATATCCATAACCCCCTCCTTTATAACCCAAAAGCCATAAAAAACTTGTTATAAATATATTATTTTTTTAATTTTCAAAGGACAAAAAAAATTCTTTAGTTGATGTTATCATAGGTTGGAGAAATAACAAAAATAATATTTTCTAATTCAAATATCATTTAGGATAGGATACTTAATCTAGTAAAAACATACCAAAATAAAATCTTTTTTCTAATACTTATTCAATATAGCATTCAGATACCTTATAAAATTTTTTGTATCAACAAAATAGTTAGGATAAGCTTTTTCTAAATTTTTAGTTGTATTAGCACCAACTAAAACAACATCATACTCTTTTTTACCATATATCCTTTTTTCAATATTTGCATAATCATTAATAGCTTTAGTCTCTTGTCTTTTTGAGTATGTAGATACTAATAGTTTTTGTTGTATCGTATCTAATTCCAATAAAAAGAAATGTTGATCTTTTTTAATATTTTGGAAGAAATCTAAAATTTTTATTGAATTAGTCCAAGCTATCATCTTTTTTCTCACATCCAACTCTTTTTCTTTCTTCTTTATTAGTAAATAGAGCTCTTTTTCGTCATAAATAGTACCATCTATAATAGGGCAACCTTCTATCTTAGCAAAAGCCAAGCTCACTAATTTGAAAAAATCTTTCCATTCCTTTTTACCTTCGTTAGATTTTATAGTATGACCGATAAAAAAGCCAACAGTTTCAACAGCAGTAGCCCATATATGTTGTATTTTCGATCTAATTTGGACCTCAACTAATAAACCATTATAGAGTTTATTGCCTTTATCACTATTATATCTGTAAACTAAATGTATACTTCTATACCCATCCTTTTTAGGGTAAGTAATATAATCCTTAAAATTAACTTTTTTATGTTTTAAATCACCTTTAAGATAATAATCATGATAAAGATTTTTAACTAAGCTAATATTAGACATTACAACCCTTACTCCAGCTATATCTTGCATCTGAGTGAGCCTCATTTTAGACCTAGAACCGTCATATTCCCTATTAAGTTTTTTTATAATAGAGGTAGCGCGTTTAAGTCTTTTCGCAGTTATCGCATTTTTATCTAGATTTTTAGCGACTCTATCTAGCCTATTTTTAAATACGTTCATAGGAAAAGTATGAGCAGCTCTCCAATTACTTAATATACTTAATGCAAAAGATTTCTCTTCTACAGATTTTTTTTTATCACATAAAATAATACCGGCAAGATCAGTTTTAGTTTTAGAAAATTTTTTAGGGTTTACTGTTCCCATAAAACATATATTAAATACTAAACTTAAGTAAATATATAATAACTAAAAATATCTAAAAAATCAAATTGCGCGGTTTAGTAAAATTATAAAAGTCAAATTGCGCAGTTCTCAAAGATATCCTATATAGGTTTATTTTAAAATATTTTTTATGTTTTTATGCAAAAAAATAGTAATAAGTTTTTTTATAAAAGTCAAATCGCGCGGTTTAGTAAAATTATAAAAGTCAAATTGCGCGGTAATAAAAAAAATAATATAAAAAATATCGAAATCTTATATACAATGCAAAAAGAAATTGTATATTAACAAATATTTTCTTATCTGTTTCTTAAATTCTTTCGAAATTATTCCACAACGGGTCGGTAATTCAAATACTAAAAGGCTAGCAGATGAGAAGAAAATTAGTAATGATTTAAAAAAGATAACAAAAAAGAAAGTATCTCTTCAATACTTAAACTAGATTTTTTGTTAAAAACCTTAGATAATCTAAGGTATGATGATCATTAACATCATTAATGAACGAGAATTTATTATCTTTTTTAAAAGATAGTAATACTCTCTTCTTAAAACAACCTTGTTTAATATATTGAATTATAAGGAGAAAAATATGTCTAAGAACTTGCTAATACTTATAGTTACCATCTGTTTCCCTGTATTCGCGCAGGAACATATCCTTACTAAAAAACAACGAGAAATACTAGAAAAGATGCAACACCAAAATAGAAATATGTTGATAAAACTGTTGGTTGATCCTGATAACGGATACAAAGAGATTAAAAACCGTCATAGGAAACGCGAAAAAGAGTACCTTTACTACCAAAAATTGGTCGAAAAAGAAGAACACTTAAATACAGAAAGAGATAAAGAGTTGATAAGGTTTCATAAAAGAAATATTGAAACTTTATCGCAAGCTCTTAACGATTTAAAGATACGGAGCAGTAACGAAATTTCAGCTGAATTTAAACGTTTATCTAAATCTTTACAGTATTATAGTATCAAACTAATGCAAAGCTTAAATGAACCGGAAAGAAAAACACTAACCCCAAACAAATCTTCTAAGAAAGATATTAGGGAAAAGCGAACTACTAAGAATAAGGATAAATCTACACTAAAGATATCTAATAAGAAACAAAAACATGTTTATATAACTAAGAATAATACTAGGACCCCAAAAAATATACAAAAAAAGTCTTATAGCTATACTAATCCCCCTAATAAAAGTGTACAGCAAGAATATAAATACAATTATACACCAAAAAAATCACGTAACGTTACTAGGTATAGATATACTAAAGAGATAAAGTGTACCCCTAAATCCTCTAAATATGTTTTTATCCAATCTAAAACAAAAAATATTTATATCTCCAAATTGAATATAGTTGTTAAATCACCTTTTAATACTCGTAAAGGATTAGTTTATTCTAAAGCGATCCCTCCTTCAAGGACCGGTTTGCTATATCACGGATACTGGTGTGGGCCTGGTAACGATTACGAGAGAGGGTTTATCCCTAGTTATTTAGTGTACGACGCGCTTGATACCTTATGTAGAGATCATGACTATAGCTACCAAGCAAATAGGATCAACTCGAAAGATACCTACTTGTGCCAAGAAGGTGAAATCTGGAGCGATTTGGGTAGAAAAAATGTACAAAAAATTTTTGGTGATATCGTTATTACCCATGAGAAAGATAAAAACATGGATGGTATCAACGATAAATGTAGGTTAAAAGAAAAAGGGTTCAATATGTTTTCTTTTGAAGGCCATAAAAAAGCTGTTAACGTTGATTATATCCTCGCAAAAGAAGCGTTGGCGCTTTATCAAGGCTCAAAAGGTGATACTGGATATGCGTTTTGGGTGAACATAATTTTTGGTACTAGAGCGAAAATCGGTAGGTTATTTAAATCGTTATCAAGAGATACTTCAGACAAATAGTGTATTCAAATAAGGTTTGTCAAACAAAGGATCATGGTTAATATTCGCTCCATGGTTCTTTTTTTTTAATATTATACAAAAAAATCAAAAAAAAATTTTTTGGAATTTGTAATTTTATATGTGATTAGATAAAATCAATATCTGGGATAAGAGATAGGTCTTTAAAAACATTATTTTTTTTATAGCTATATTTTTTGCAAAGGATAAAATATGAAAAAAATAGGACTTTTATTATTAATTCTATTAATAAATAGTAAGATATATACACAAGCAGAAGCAAGCCCAGTAGAGTTTTATGTTACGACCCAAAACATATATTTCGGTAATGACCCTAATCAATCAGATAAAGACCAGTTCACTAGGAAAATAGAGATATACAGAGGTAGCCAATCACGGGTAGTAGAAGGGGAAAGACCTTTTTACCATAAACCGGTGCTTGCGTTCAAACGTAATCCAAACCCGATAAATGGTTTACCTAATATTATATTTAGTGTCGATAGCGAAGCGAATACAAAAGGGCTCATAGAGGTGAAATTCTATGTAATTTTGAGTTCAGATAAGTTCTTGAACGTATGCGCACAAACAGTAGGTAAAAAACTTAATCTTTCTAAAGTATTGATACGTCCATGGCCGATCAAACAGATGGTTGTACAGTGTTACCGTAATAATGAGTTACTAGCAGAACTGTATACAAAAAGTTTAGCAGGCATGTACCATACAATACCTTTCACATTAGAGTTTACGCAAGAGAAATTTCAACGGTTTTTACGTTATTTTGATCAGCTGAGTTTTGTTTTTAAATACACATATAGTAACAAGAGAGAATATGCATTATCAACAAATTTAGATAGTACAGAAGCGATACAACTGGCGATCAATAGGACATTGAGCTCGCAACAAAAAGAGAGCCATGCGCCAATATTCCAGAAAGAAGAACGAGACTTAAGGCAGAGTATCTCACAATCTATCTCTCGTACCTCGCGGATAGAACATCCTGATCTATTACCTTTACTTAATAATATGCATGCGAATACGATGCTTAACCTGTTAACAAGGAAGAAGACTATTTATATAGATGACTTAACAGCAACAGACCCTGTACGTATATCACTAGTAAAATACCTTAAACCGCTTTTAAGAAAAACTCTTGAAACTGAAGGGGTCTCTCGCTCCAAAATAAGATCCACTATCATATCAGGCGGAGGGAACGGATCCGTTGGGTTGAAACTAGGACCGCTATCGCTTGGAGCGAATGGCGAAAGTAAAATTATTAAAAAGATAGAGGACGTCACAGGGACTAAATGGGAGAAAAGTACAAGCAATGAAACTTATTATCCTCATACAGTGAAAGTAAGTTATCTGGCAGGTGGGTATGCGACAAAAAAGTTTAAGTTTAATTACAAAAACTTTTTATCAGTAGGTACATCAAATAAATATATTGAGACCTCACCGATACCAGTTTTTTTTACTGATGATAAACTGAATAACGTTTATCGGGGAGAGAGAGAGCAAGAGAACTATCTTATGAAACTTCAAGCAGAGCTTAGATCGACTAATGATAGGATAAGAAAAGTTGCTGAACATGTTGATGCTTTGAAGGTATCACAAAATACTGTAATGAATCAGCTGTCCAAAAAAATAATAGATTTACGGAACCAAATAAATTTACATAAAAATGAGTTTTCTAGATTAAGTACATATCCAGTAAGGATGGGGCATATCTCTCGAAGTAGCCGCGATAGAAGCGGTATACAATATAGCCTGCAATTTACTGTATATAATATTTTTGGTAATAAAATTGGGGATAGTAGTGATTTTACTTGTAGTAATGATAGATATAACTTAAGTGGAGGATCCTGGTATTGTAGAGTATCCAATAAGTATGATGCTAGAGCTAAATTTACATATAAAAAAAATCCTACAATAATCTATCTAGTGGGGTATTAGTTTTAGAGAAAAATTTGTATTAATATTCTTATTCAGTATCATCTGCGATTATTATATATTTAGCAGTGAATAAATCCCATCCCATCAGTTTACTTTGGGATGGTTTTTTTTATAATGTTTGAACTTTATTCATTTTTTTTTGAACACCCAGATCATATTAAATAAACCTAGTAAAAGTATCACAGTCCCTATCCCAAGCTCAATATAAGGTTTAGTTAGATTCTTGGTTTTATCAGTTTTTATATCGTCGTATTTAACTATAATATCTTTCTCATTAGATATCTGTTGGACAATCAACCTATTCCCGTGCCCAACCATCTCCGGCTCAAAAAAGTTCTCGTACCAGTCGTGTATAGCCCAAACAGTGATATTATCTGACGCATCTATCTTATCTTTTATTGCGAAATGATAGTCAGGCAAAGATTTAAGGATGAAAGACGAATCATTATCTTTGAGCTTGATATTCAACTCATAAGAATCGATATTATTATTGATTTTATACTCCCAGGTTTCAGTTAAAACAGGTTTACCGGTATAAGACTCTATTTTTTCTATAGGTAGATACGCTTGGTAGATTTTATGTGACGAGTGTCCAATCAATATCCCCCCAGCGATAATTATGAACGCTAAATAAAGTATTTTTTTCATATAATAAATATTAATATTTATTGTATTGTAGAGCTGGCAGGTCAGATCAGTCAAGAAAAGTGTAATACGATTAACCAAATATAGACACAAAAATTAAATATATTGATGAAAAACAAGAGTTAATATAAAATTTAAGTAAGTATACGGAGAGATGACTGAGTGGCTTAAGGTGCTCGCTTGGAAAGCGAGTGTGCTGGTAACGGCACCGAGGGTTCGAATCCCTCTTTCTCCGAGAATTTTCTCTAAACGCTTAACATTTATCTTTGGATTAGTATTTGAATAAAAGCGAATTCATACAGGTTAAGGTTAAGTCGCAAATATAGCCACAAACCACCTTTTATCCTAAATGCTAACCTTCAACAATATTTAATCAAAAGATAAAAAATGTTTAATTTATATTTATGCTAAAATATCCCATAAGAGAAAAGAAATCCCCAAAACTAATAGTACCATCTTTCACTCTACCAAACCCATAAGAGACATGGATAAAATCTATGCCGGCTAATTGTGCAGCCTCCTCGTCACCCGCTGTATCACCAATATAAACCGGATTTTGTAATGCGAACCTTGTTTTCAATCTTTCTAACATATCTTTTTTAGGCACCCCTGACATCCCATGACAATCATACCCGGATAAAAATTTATTCAATTGCGATAGATTAAGGAATATCTCTATATACCAATCAGGACAATTACTCACTAAAAACACTTTATATCCCTTTGTAGCCGCTTTAACCCCTTCGATAACACCATCATAGAACTTCCCACCTTCAGATTTGATTACTTCAGTCTCATAAATAGTCAAGATCTCTTGTAGGTTAGGGTATCTGGTTTGTATCCCGGGTAAAAGTATCTCGATACATTGCTCAAACGGGTTGCCTGCAACACTTTCTATCTGTTTAGCAGTAACTCGGGGTTTTATATTTAGTGATTCAAGCCCTAAATTCCAGCCTTTTGCGCTTGCGTGGCAAGCGTTCCATAATGTGCCGTCTATATCAAATATTATCGCATCGTTTTTCATCGTGGGTTTTAAGTGATTATTTATTTTTTTATTTATATTTTAGCATTTATAGTACGCTAATGCTAGTATTTGATAATAAAAACAACTATACTCGCTAAAAACACTTGAAAAAAAATACAATTTTTATTAAATTGATTATCCTGGTGAAAAAACCATAAGTTTTTTATCTCCAAGATATTTCAAAAACTGGATAAAAAAAATAGTGGGGCAATTATTATGTTGAGTATAACAGAACTCTTTATAGAAAACTCTATGTGCTGGAAAACCTATAAAAAGACAAAAGAAACAGTACTAGAATCAAAAGATAAAGATAAATATATAGTATTTTCTAATTTACCTAAAAACTATTTAATATTAGTTGTTACAGGAGATGTATTCAACCCTACACAAGAATTCTCTATTTTTATATCTATTTTTATTAACGGATCAACTCATATTAGAAACATAGTCAAATTTTTTATAAAAGCGTGTTTGTTAAGAGATGGCAGTTCTATATGTCTTACTGATTTATCTCTTGTAAATACGGGTAGGAAAGGGATGATTACAGTTAAATATATAGAAGAACCGTTTATATTACTTTGTTTGAAAGAGACAGAAAAAGAAGGGATATCCCAAGATATGTTTTTGAAATAATACCAAGAACAGATATAAGAAGCTTTATATCTGTTCTTTACTATATTTAGTATTAGAATTACTGGTTTTAGGTACTTATACTGATTTGCTTATAAAAGCTACTTTTTAGTGTATATTACACTAAACCACTTTTAAAAATCTTAATTTTTTTATCATCAAATGGTTGAAAAAAGCTAAGATTTGGAAAAAAAAATTAAGATTCTAAACAAGGTTGAGTATAAATATAAAGTAATGATTTTTGTTTAAAAATATGAGCTAGATTAAGGATATACAGAAAGATTTCGGGACTAGAAACGGGTCAGTATAAATAACCTCGAAGGAAGTATGGAACAGAGAAGAAACCATTACTTAACTAGGAATTTCTCTTTCTTGTTTCTCATTTTTATCAAACTGCCAGGCACTTCTTCCTTTAACACCCTAAACCGGTTATAACTCAAAGCTTGTTATCTAAGCTACGGTTTGTAAATTCAAGAAGCTAAAATCGGGTCGGTAGCTATTAAAACTAAACTCTTAAAAAGGTAAATCTTCCGGCTTAATATCAGTCTCATAATTTATGTCAGGTATCATATCATCACTTATTTTTGTATTAGATGTAGATACACTAACCGGTGTGTTTTGTATATTAGCATTTTTGCCTAAACTATTTAAATACATAGCCTTATCAGCTATGATTTCAGTTGTATACCTTTTCTTGCCGTCAGGTGTTTCCCATGAACGTGTTTGTAATCTGCCGGATATATAGACTTTTTTCCCTTTCTTAAAGTATTTGCTTGATTCTTCCGCTAATTTATCCCAGATAACAATATTATGAAACTCAGTTTTTTCTTGGGTATTACCTTCTCTATCTTTCCATGAATAATTTGTAGCAACAGAAAAAGAGATAACATTTTTCCCTGTAGGTGTTTGCCGTATATCAGGATCTCTTGTTAGGTTACCTATAATTTCTGCTTTATTTAGTGAACCAGAGACCAAAGAGCTTGAAGGGATGTCTATTTCGTTTTCCATATTCTTACTATCAAGCATTATCATCTCATCAGCTACTATCCGAGTCTTATATCTTTTATCACCAGACTCATCTTCCCAGCTATCAGTTTCAATACGACCAGATATATAAATAGAACTACCTGCTCTTAGGTATTGCCCACATATATCAGCAAGCCCTCTCCATACCACAACAGAGTGGTAAGCGTTTCCTTCTTGTTCGTTACCATCCCTATCAGTAAAAAAATATTTTGTTACTATTCTTAGATCACCAACACTCTGTCCACTAGGAGTTTTCCTGATTTCAGGATCTTGTATAAGTTGTCCAATGATTTGCGCTCTGTTTAATGCATACATATAAAAATTCTTAAATAATAAATCTTAATGTGTTCAGATTTTATCAATATATTAAATTTAAACACAAGGTGTTATTTTATACATTTATTTATAATTAATATCTAAAAATTTATTGAACTTAAACCTATAAACCTGCGTTAAACGGTTTTAACTTCTTGTTTTTATGTATGATGTTATCTAATTTCTATTTGAATTATCTTTACAAAAATCCATATTAAATGTTGTTGCGACATTTTGAGAACATTGTTTATTAACAATCCCTTCATCATTTATAGAAAAAATTGTATAGAAATAGAATTTATTTGGTTCGATATTTTTATCTATAAACTGTCTACCATTACCTTTATAAATAGGTGTCCCTGAGTTATCACAGAAAATATTTTTTTCGTTACGGTATATTTCAACTCCTGATGAGCCATAAAGCTCCCAAAACAGCTTAACAGCGTTATTAGTGTAATTGATTGTAAAAGGCGAGATAGTAGAAGCTAATGTAGTTATATGCGATGGGGTACCCCAAGTGTTTTGATTTATCGATTTAGCTACGATACTGTATCTTGTATTAGGTTGAAGATTATTAAAACTGTATTGAATCTGTTTGTTTTGAGGTATAAGGAAACTAGATTCTTCTAAACACCAAGTATTAAGAGTGTTTTTGAGACAAAAAGAGTATTTACCTGTATCTTCCTCGGTAGAAGCGTATACAGTTATGGATTTATCTTTATTTATAAGTTTATCTATTTTGATATTATATACTCTTGTATCTTTTAGAAACAAACTAAACGTTTTTATCTCACTCCATATATTATCTTTATTTTTGGATTTTACCATAAAAGTATTTTTACCTTCATGCAATACGATATTATTGGTATAAGGTTCATAACTATCGATAATATCATCAGGTATACCAAGCCCAAAACTATATCCGATACTATCGTTACTACTCTCCCATTCTATATATGGGTTACTTATCTCCTGCCAGTTTTCTTCTTTTATAGGCACTTTTTTTAGAGAACTATTATACGCATATATTTTATATATTTCTGGTTTTTTTTCTGTTATATAGTTAAGTGCGTTATACAGATTCAATCTTCTCCCTGACTTAATCCTATTTTCTAGCGTTTTTATACTATCTCCTGTCCCCAAAATAATATTTTTTATCTCAGATATACTTAAAGACGGATCCTTAGATAGTATCATAGCAGCAGTCCCTGCAACAAATGGAGCTGCCATTGACGTACCGCTCATATAAATATATTCACCATCTAAACCGGTATGATCTTTGCCTGGGAAAGTGCTTAATATATTAACCCCAGGCGCAGCTATATCAACAGAACTAATACCGTAATCAGAAAAATTCGCTAGTTGATCATTTTGATCGGTGGCGGCAACAGATATAATATTATCTAAATTATAATCACTTGGGTAAAACGGTGTTTTGTTATGATCAAAATGATTGTTACCGGCAGCACAAACAAAAAGTCCAGGATAGGCTGCGATAGCGTCTTTAAGCGCTTTATCATAGTTATAACTACCCCAACTAGCATTAATAATTTTTATGTTATTATCTTTAGCATACTTAATAGCTTTTATAGCGCCGTAAGTGGTTAGATTAAAGCGGATCGGAACAACCTTTATCTTGTTTTTTAGACTTAAGCCGGTTATCCCTTTATTATTATTGGATATACCGGAGATTATCCCAGAGATATGTGTCCCATGACCGTCTAGATCATATGGTGTATTATCATTATCAACAAAATCATACCCTTTTAGTATATTAGAGGATAGATCAGGATGGCTATATGCTACACCAGTATCTATTACACCGACACTAATAGTTTTATCTCCTTCTATCCCCCATGCTTCTATAGCATCTATATCAGCATCCAAGCTACCTTTAAAACCATTAACGTTTTGTCCTGTATTATTAATACCCCATAACTGATCAGAATACCGGTCCAGTTTTTCGTATACATAATTAGGTTGAACGTATTCAATATTTGGATCATTATCAAACTCTTTTAGGGCTTCTTCTAACGATTTATTATGTTTTATAACCTTTAATCTATCTGTATCTTCAGTCCTGGAAAGATTAAGAGACGAGGATTTATATTTAACGATTACCTCATCTTGTATAAAAGTGATAGCTTTGGTTTTTTGTTGAAAAAATATCATCATTATGGTGATGCCAAATAAAATCTTTTTCATACAAGCTATATATTTTATAAAGAATGCTATCTTATACTCTTATTTTATATATGTCAAACGAAATTTGCGTAAGATAGATATATTATTATAAATAAGCTCTGAATAAAACATTTGACATAATCTATCTATATGTAATAGAATGCTATCTTTTAGAATTAATCTATGTTTTATGAAGAATTTTAAGTTATTACTAAAAAATTTTTATAATAATTATTTAAACAAAAAAGATAACAAAGAACAGAAGATGAAAACCCTTGAAATACAGTTCAGACGAGCATTAGATATGCATGATTCTAATACAGGGATCAATATTTTAGCCAGGTTTATGACTTTAAAAGCTTTTGATAAAGCGAAAAAAGCGTATACAAAGATTTTAGCTGAAGACGAACGACTAAAAGGGTTATGTTTCTCTCAGATAGGATCAGCTGAATTTAGTTTAGGTAACTATAAAGAAGCTATAGAAAATTATTTATTTTCTATAAAAAACGGGATGGACAAAGAATTACTTGAAGATAAGATATGGAAAGCGTATAAACATTGGTATATAAATGATAAAGATGTTGATCACTTAAAAACTTATCTAGGTTTATATCCTAAAGGTATATACCAAAAAGAGGTCTTTAGTATGCTTAATAACACTTAAATTAAGGTAGCTTTTTTAATAGCATACGAAAATATTTTATAAATTTTGGGATTTTCTTATAAACTTTTTTCGTCTTTTCTTCATGGTATGTATGGCTTGTAAGATTCCTCATCTCTACCATTTCTAACCAAAAATTATCATATTCAATTATTTTATTTCTATACGCTTCTTTTAAACATGATTTAGGTGAAAAAAATTAAATAGCTTCAGTCTCTAATAAAGATGCTTTTAGGAGTTTCCATGATAGGTCGAATGTAAATTCAAAGCTTTTTATAGCTGAATCTCTAATAAACTCGTTTTGTGGTAGCTCCATTACTGTCTCAATCCGAGAAAGAGCTTCGGAGAATTGATCATAAAGTAAACGTATTTTAGTCATGAGAATAGATTGTTACAATATTTTTTTTGGATTCATTATAGAATTTACTTGAGACCTTCTTAAAACCTACCAAATCTGTTTTATATAAAGTTTTTATGTTTTCCAAATCATCTTTTATGTTATTTATAGTTGCTAAATTAATAGACCGGTTGTCTTCAGTCCTTTCTTTTGAGTTACCTATAACTCTTGACCCAAAAAAGAATATAGAATAATTAGATAGATCAAGGTATTTACTAACAACACTCTTAGTTTCAGCAATAATCCTCTTTTGTGAATAATTCTCTAACAACATTTAATATATTAAATTAAAAAAACTAGCATTTTTAACCATTTCCCTAATAAATTAAAAAAAAACACTAACTTTTTTGTCACGTTTTTATAAGTATAACGTATTAACTTATGCAAACGCATATTTTATTACTAACTTAATTTAAAAATGAAAAAGAAAACAATTATTTCAATGGTTTTAGGATTTATCTTAGTTTTTACTACTGTCTCTGTAAACAACAGTAAAGCTTATATAGATCCAGCGACTTATAAAGGCGGTAACTATGCTGTATCATATAGAGATGAAGTGGTGAACGATCTAAGAGATGTTATCGAGGATAATATATATGACGAGGAAGTTAAACTGGATTTCTATGGTACTATAAACACATTAGATGAATTAGATGAACATGATTTTTGGGTAACTTATAACTCTCTTTCTCGTGCAGTATATATATATATATATGAACAGAATGGATGTATAGATTGTTTAGGCGAAAGAGATATGATGGTAACTAACCTCCTAGAGATAATACTTTATGTCCAGGATATAGATTTAAAGTATGAGATGTATGAGAAAGTTGATGTACTGCAATCTTTAGACGATGAAGAGTTCTATAACGCATATAATGCTTTATTGAATGAATTGGATGAATATTTTACTTATAATCAAGGGGAGGTTTAATATCTTCCCTTCGGTTTTATAGCTTTTTAGGATTAAAACATTTGTTTCAGCAGCAGGCGGTTTAATATATATTTAATAGAGTACAATATATTTGTACTCTATTTTCGTATTTGAATTACTGGTTAAGGAACGGAATAATTACAAAGTAATTCTTCCTGTTTAGTATTTGAATTACTGGTCTGGAACGAAATAATTCCGAAAGGAATTATGGAGAGGAAGATGAATTAATGTAAAAAATCAAAAAAATTTTATATTTTTTTATTTTTAAGTTAATTCAAAGTAATTCTTCCTGTTTAGTATTTGAATTACTGGTCTGGAACGAAATAATTCCGAAAGGAATTATGGAGAGGAAGATGAATTAATGTAAAAAATCAAAAAAATTTTATATTTTTTTATTTTTAAGTTAATTCAAAGTAATTCTTCCTGTTTAGTATTTGAATTACTGGTCTGGAACGAAATAATTCCGAAAGGAATTATGGAGAGGAAGATGAATTAATGTAAAAAATCAAAAAAATTTTATATTTTTTTATTTTTAAGTTAATTCAAAGTAATTCTTCCTTTAATATATGGAATAAAAATTAATTTTATATTACAATTATGTCACAAAAATATATTGTTCTACGTATATTTATATGCAAATGCATATTTTTATTACTAATTTAATTTAAAAATGAACAAAAAAATAATTGCAGGGCTTATTATAGTCTTTTTAATGTCAATAGCTTTAGACGCTAAAGCTAGTGTAGGTAGTGATAATACTATCGTAGAACAAAACTTAGAAGAGCTAGATCAAATAGAGGTGCTAGATTATGATCTAATTGAAGAAACAAGGATGATTGTAGAAGAAGAAGTACAAGACCCATCCTTAAAAGAAGAATTATTAGGTGTACTTAATAGTTTAGATAAAGATGCCCCGGATTTGGATAGCATTATTGATGAAATATGGCTAAAAATAGAAGGGGATTACTATTCACACGCATCTAAAGAAGAGATAGACGAAACTTTTTCTATGATGCGAGAGTTTATCGAAGATTTAGCTGATTCTGAGAGGAAAGATGAGTTAAGAAACCTTCTTCGAAACGCTTTAGGTAAAACAGGATACGAGTTAGCTATAGATATAAATAAGTTCTGGGACAAATATTATGATAACGAGTATACAAGAGCAGATGAAATAAACGATATACAATCTTTTATTAATACTGAGGTGTCTGATGAAGAGATAAGACAATCGTTATTATTAAGGCTAGAAGGGGCAGAGGGTTTGTCCGAAGATATGTTTTATGATTTAATCGAAGATATATGGGAAGAAATAGATAGATACTATTATGAATCCTTGACAGAAGAGGACAAAAAAAATGAGCTAGAGATAGCTAAAACATATATAGAAACTTATATTGAAGAGGATGATAAAAAACAGGAGTATCTAGATTTACTAGAGAATATCTCGGAACTAGATGGGGTGGAGTTCTTCCAGGAATTGGAAAGATTGTGGACAACTCTTTACACTGAAACTGAAGAAATAATTATAGAATTAGGGCCTTGTGATGAGATAGATTGTCTGGAAACCGATAGAGAGGAATATATACAAATTTTTACGGAGATACTTGCAGAGTATAGTAATACAGACTATATACTGGAGATGATAGAATCTTTAAAAGGAATGAGATTAGAGGATCAAGACAAGTATTATGAGGCGATAGATAATATTTGGGACGAGATAGATATATTATTTTATAGAGATATGGGGCGAGCGGAAAGAGTAGAGTTTATAAATACAATGAAAACAGAGATAGAAGAGTTGAATATAGACCAAAAAACGAAAGAAGAGCTATATGAGCTACTTGATTTATCGTTAGATAAAAGCGGTAAAGAGTTTAAAGAAGCAATAGATCAAGTATGGAGTGTTATAGATGATAACATAGTTTAAGTAAATATATTCATCCTTATTCATCGTAATATGTTTAAATTATATATAAAACACAGACAGTTTACAAAACACTATAAAACATATAAAAACAAAATTTTTCAGTTCTTGTATATACGGTTAGGAGGTAACAGAGAGTTAGCAGAGGATTTAACAAGTGAAACATTCATAAAAGCTTATGAAAAATATGATACATATGATCAATCTAAACCGTTTAGTGCATGGGTATACGCGATAGCAAGAAACATCTTTATAGATTTTTTAAGAAAAAATAGGGTTGTTATAGACATAGAAGAGATAAACGTTTTAGAAGATACTACTGCGTTGCCTGATGAATTAGCTGATATAGAGCTCTCTTATAAGTATATTGAAACATATATACATACACTACCACCTATACAACGTGAGTGTGTATTCCTAAGATATATAGATGATTTAACGCATGCTGATATAGCTGATATAGTAGGGAAGAGTGAAGATAATATACGACAAATAATTAGTAGAGCTATTAGATCGTTAAGAAAACAACTTAATTAATAATATAAATAATATGGATAATAAAAATAATAATCAATCATTGCCAAAGCTATCTAAAAAGAGAGATTTTATAATTAGATTAAAAATAAACTTAATGTTTATTAAGAATATATTAAATAAATTATTCGATTTCTCACCGTTAATATATGGGATGGCTATAGCTTCTGTATTACTTGTGTTTACTAGTGTTATCTACTGGGATACAAATAGTATTAATACAGTAGATCAGACAAAGAAAAATAATTATGTCTCATATATAGAAAAACGGATAGAGAAATATAAACCGAAAGAATCTTTTCTACAAAGAAGGGTCGCTATAAATATGAAAGATAACAGGAATAATGAGATAAATAGTATACGATTTATGAAAAATAGGTATAGAAAAAGATAGAATAAAGAACTAGCAATTCAATAATCTAAACAGATTAGTCTTCTATAGTAAAAATCGGTTCCATGGCGTGCAGGTTTTCTCCTCTAGCTATAAAGGACCGGTTTCTCTGGAATCATTTATTTAGTCCCCAACTTTTTAAGATTGTATCATTCAGGTAGACTTTTTATAACCACATTTTTGATAAAATGCTGTAGCATATAGGCAGGTATTAGTGCCCGGAGAAAATTTCAACAAAGAGCAAGTTGAAAGCGAAGAGAAGCACGGGAAAGGACTTGAGTAGTATCCTCAGGTGGGATTCTGATTAAATATTGTACTAGTCTGAGTCATGGGAAGCTTTTGTTTATGGAATACATAAGATAGGCACTTCAAAGATCTACATTACGAAGAAGTTCGATATCTTCATCTTGAATTAGACTAGACTATCAGCTTTTAATAAATCCTTGATATTATTTTTGACTAATTATAAAGATGATATACAGGCGCGGGTGTAGGGAATAAAACTCATGGAGAAATTAGTAGCAAAGTTTTTAATTAATCAGCAATATGAATAATTTATAGATTTTTTCCCTGAAATACTACAATTCAAGTCTATAGATATGGATTCAAATTATTATATAGGGCTTAGTATCTTTTTGCGTTAAAAAGATTTGGTTCATATTGGTAAATATTATAAGAAAGCTATACAAAGAATATCTTCCCTAACTTTAATGGCAAGAAATAAAAATATGGAGCAATTATTACAGATGAAAATATTTGTTTAATATGTTAAAAATGCCTCAATGGTTGAAAAAAAATCTCAAGTTATCAAAAAATTAGGAACGGCAAAAATAGTTGAAAGATTTTCCATTATAGAAAAATTTGGGTTCTTATAGCGAAAACTCAGAAAGGATTTTTTCATTATTATTAAAAAAAACTTGAACTAGTTTACAGTTTACTGTAAACTGTAAACTAGTAATTAATAATATATGAAAAAACAAATCCTTGATCTTATTAATACAGGGCAACCAGTGACTGTGCATATATTGCAAGAGAAATTGGGGGTAAGCCGTCAGATGATTCATCGATATTTGAAGACTTTTTTAGAAGAGAAAAAAATTATTAAAAGAGGGGCTCCTCCCAAGGTTTATTATTTAAAAAATGAGGAAGAGAATACGATAGATATTAAACTAAAAAAAGAAATTTATTCACTCATTGAGAAAGAATGGTTAACTATTTTGGCTTCGGGGAAAAAGGAAGAAGGAGTTCAAGGTTTTTTTAAATGGTGTCAACATAGAAATAAAAATCCTCAAGAGAGTGCTGAAAAATTTTATGAAATTTATAATAGGTATCATAACTTAAAAATTAAAGGAGTCTATTTAGATGCTACATCAAAGTATCAGGCTAGTTTTGATAAGCAATACTTAAAGAAAATGTTTTATAAAGATTTTTATTCTATCGAAATATTTGGAAAAACAAAGTTAGGCCAACTTGTTCTACATGCGAAACTTACTCAGAATAGAGGTTTAATTTTAGAAGTAGCTGAGCTTACAAAACATTATATAGAAAGGTTGATCAAAGATTTTAAAATAGATTCTCTTTCGTATATTCCGCACTCACTGCCGCGTGAATATCCGCTTATTCCTCTTTTACGGAAAAAATGGAATTTTCTTTTACCTATTATTCCATTAATAAAAATTACTGACACCATTCCGATTGCACAAAAGACTCTTTCCAAGTTGGAAGAAAGGATTACTAATGCTAAATCAACTATTTTTATTGATCCATATTTTTCTTCAGATACTTTTAAAAACACTCTTATTATTGATGATGCGATTGGTTCTGGTGCAACTATTCATGAGTCGGCGCAAAAAATAAAAGCAGCGAAAATAAGTAAAAATATATACGGATGTGGTTTGGTCGGAAGTTTGAAAGGTTTTGATGTGATTAGAGAAGTGTAGAAAATATTGCTCCCATCTTCCGTACTAAAACACTAAAATTTTTAATAATAATTTTTGTATTTGTAATAATTTGTTTAAACTATAAATTATGCTTCAAAAGTTGCTTATAATTTTCTACACGCAATTTAATATATAAATTAAATACATAAACGTGCAAATAGCAACTTGTTTATATTGTATTAATATAAGGAATATTTCATACTTTTTATATACTGCGCTTGGGATTGCATTTCCTAAATAATCTATGGTATCCCCCAACACTTTATTCACTCCTGTGTTTGTTTCTTCCTCTACAATACTAACCTCATTAACCTTTTTTAACTTACCCTTACTTACTTCTTTCTCATTAGGTATTTCACCTATTTTTTGATTTATTTGTTCCATAAGTTGTTATTTTATTGATAATATGTTTTATCTTGACACTAAAAAGTTAATCATATCTGTTTGTTTGTTCCTTACCCGCTCTACTACCTTTTCCCATAGCTCTTTTGAGAATATCGATCTCAATCTGTCTCTCACTATCCTAGGTCTGTCTTTTAACTCTTTATTGATTTTATCCAGTTCCTTATCTATCGCTTTATATTCTTCTATTCTCGTTATACTTTCTATCGTCTTTTTTAATGCTATACATTCATCTCTTTTTGATAACATATACCCATTCACACTCTCATATACTCCTTCCAATATATATATACTTTCCTCTATTAATCTCTCTGTAATATCTTCAGGAAACACTTGATACCTCTCATATACCACCAAATCTTCTTCTGATAATATGCTTTCTATTATTATATCATTCATTTCTATCGGAAACCCTACAACCGCTTCTATCTTTTTATTATCTTTTAGATACTTTATTATCTTATAGTTCTTGTATGTATAAAGCTGAGGACAATCTTCAATATATAATTTTTTACATTCTATATTATTATGAAGGTAAGTAAGATTTTGATTACAGTTCAACATTAAATCTCCGTTTATTTTTATTGTTTCCGGTAATTCCTCTAAATTCCCTAAACTTAAATTCCCACCAATAGAATCAGGGAATTTGATATCCTTTGGTAATTCCTCTAAATTCCCTAAACTTAAATTCCCACCAATAGAATCAGGGAATTTGATATTATCAGGTAATTTCTCTAAATTATTGAAAACTAATGTTCCACCAATAGAATCAGGGAATTTGATATCCTCAGGTAATTCTTTTAAATTTCTTAAATCTAAATCTCCACCAATAGAATCAGGGAATTTGATATTATCAGGTAATTCCTCTAAATTACTTAAATCTAAATCTCTACCAATAGAATCAGGGAATTTGATATTATCAGGTAATTTCTTTAAATTACTTAAATCTAAATCTCTACCAATAGAATCAGGGAATTTGATATCCTCAGGTAATTCTTTTAAATTTCTTAAATCTAAATATCCACCAATAGAATCAGGGAATTTGATATCCTTTGGTAATTCTTTTAAATTACTTAAATATAAACTTCCATCAATATGATCAGGGAATTTGATATCCTCTGGTAATTCCTTTAGATTTGTTAAATATAAATCTCCTCCAATATGATCAGGGAATCTGATATTATCAGGTATTTCCTCTAAATTCCCTAAACGTAAATTCCCACCAATAGAATCAGGGAATCTGATATTATCAGGGATTGCCTTTAAGCTATTTAAAAGCAAACTTCTACCAATAGAATCAGGGAATTTGATATCCTCAGGTAATTCTTTTAAATTTCTTAAATCTAAATATCCACCAATAGAATCAGGGAATTTGATATCCTCAGGTAATTCTTTTAAATTATCTAACTCTAAACTTCCATCAATATGATCAGGGAATTTGATATCCTCAGGTAATTCTTTTAAATTATCTAACTCTAAACTTCCATCAATATGATCAGGGAATTTGATATCCTCAGGTACTTCCTCTAAATACCCTAAATATAAACTTCCACCAATAGAATCAGGGAATTTGATATTATCAGGGATTGCCTTTAAGCTATTTAAAAATAAACTTCCACCAATAGAATCAGGGAATTTGATATCCTCAGGTACTTCCTCTAAATACCCTAAATATAAACTTCCACCAATAGAATCAGGGAATTTGATATCCTCAGGTACTTCCTCTAAATACCCTAAATATAAACTTCCACCAATAGAATCAGGGAATTTGATATCCTCAGGTACTTCCTCTAAATTCTCTAAATATAAACTTCCACCAATAGAATCAGGGAATTTGATATCCTTTGGTAATTCCTCTAAATTCCCTAACTCTAAATCTCCTTCCCATACTATTTTATCTTCTTTGATCTCTAAATTTTCTCCTATATCTTTTTCTTCTATTTTATCTTTAATAAGCTCAAGGAATATTTCATACTTTTTATATACTGCGCTTGGGATTGCATTTCCTAAATAATCTATGGTATCCCCCAACACTTTATTCACTCCTGTGTTTGTTTCTTCCTCTACAATACTAACCTCATTAAACTCGTTTAACTTACCCTTACTTACTTCTTTCTCATTAGGTATTTCACCTATTTTTTGATTTATTTGTTCCATAAGTTGTTATTTTATTGATAATATGTTTTATCTTGACACTAAAAAGTTAATCATATCTGTTTGTTTGTTCTTTACCCGCTCTACTACCTTTTCCCATAGCTCTTTAGAGAATATCGATCTCAATCTGTCTCTCACTATCCTAGGTCTGTCTTTTAACTCTTTATTGATTTTATCCAGTTCCTTATCTATCGCTTTATATTCTTCTATTCTCGTTATACTTTCTATCGTCTTTTTTAATGCTATACATTCATCTCTTTTTGATAACATATACCCATTCACACTCTCATATACTCCTTCCAATATATATATACTTTCCTCTATTAATCTCTCTGTAATATCTTCAGGAAACACTTGATACCTCTCATATACCACCAAATCATTATCTGATAATATTTCCACTACTATATTATCCACTCTTTTCATCATACCCGCTATCTCTCCTCTCGGAAACCCTACAACCGCTTCTATCTTTTTATTATCTTTTAGATACTTTATTATCTTATAGTTCTTGTATGTATAAAGCTGAGGACAATCTTCAATATATAATTTTTTACATTCTATATTATTATGAAGGTAAGTAAGATTTTGATTATTATTCAATACTAAATCTCCTTTTATTTTTATTGTTTCCGGTAATTCCTCTAAATTCCCTAAACTTAAATTCCCACCAATAGAATCAGGGAATCTGATATCCTCAGGTATTTCCTTTAAATCCCATAAATATAAATCTCCACCAATAGAATCAGGGAATTTGATATTATCAGGTAATTTCTTTAAATTCCATAAATATAAACTTTTACCAATAGAATCAGGGAATTTGATATTATCAGGTAATTTCTCTAAATACCCTAAATATAAACTTCCACCAATAGAATCAGGGAATTTGATATTATCAGGGATTGTCTTTAAGCTATTTAAAAGCAAACTTCCACCAATAGAATCAGGGAATTTGATATCCTTTGGTATTTCCTTTAAGCTTTTTAAAAATAAATCTCCACCAATAGAATCAGGGAATTTGATATCCTTTGGTAATTCTTTTAAATTATCTAAATATAAACTTCCATCAATAGAATCAGGGAATTTAATAACCTCTGGTAATTCTTTTAAATTATCTAACTCTAAATCTCCTTGCCATACTATTTTATCTTCTTTGATCTCTAAACTTTTTTCTATATCTTTTTCTTCTATTTTATCTTTAATAAGCTCAAGGAATATTTCATACTTTTTATATACTGCGCTAGGGATTGCATTTCCTAAATAATCTATGGTATCCCCCAACACTTTATTCACTCCTGTGTTTGTTTCTTCCTCTACAATACTAACCTCATTAACCTTTTTTAACTTACCCTTACTTACTTCTTTCTCATTAGGTATTTCACCTATTTTTTGATTTATTTGTTCCATAAGTTGTTATTTTATTGATAATATGTTTTATCTTGACACTAAAAAGTTAATAATATCTGTTTGTTTGTTCCTTACCCGCTCTATCATCTTTTCCCATAGCTCTTTTGAGAATATCGATCTCAATCTGTCTCTCACTATCCTAGGTCTGTCTTTTAACTCTTTATTGATTTTATCCAGTTCCTTATCTATCGCTTTATATTCTTCTATTCTCGTTATACTTTCTATCGTCTTTTTTAATGCTATACATTCATCTCTTTTTGATAACATATACCCATTCACACTCTCATATACTCCTTCCAATATATATATACTTTCCTCTATTAATCTCTCTGTAATATCTTCAGGAAACACTTGATACCTCTCATATACCACCAAATCATTATCTGATAATATTTCCACTACTATATTATCCACTCTATTCATCATACCCTCTATCTCTCCTCTCGGAAACCCTACAACCGCTTCTATCTTTTTATTATCTTTTAGATACTTTATTATCTTATAGTTCTTGTATGTATAAAGCTGAGGACAATCTTCAATATATAATTTTTTACATTCTATATTATTATGAAGGTAAGTAAGATTTTGATTACAGTTCAACCTTATATCTCCGTTTATTTTTATTGTTTCCGGTAATTCCTCTAAATTACTTAAATCTAAATCTCTACCAATAGAATCAGGGAATTTGATATCCTTTGGTAATTCCTCTAAATAGCTTAAATTTAAACTTCCACCAATAGAATCAGGGAATTTGATATTATCAGGGATTGCCTTTAAGCTATTTAAAAGCATTCTTCCACCAATAGAATCAGGGAATTTGATATCCTCAGGTAATTCTTTTAAATTTCTTAAATCTAAATCTATACCAATAGAATCAGGGAATTTGATATCCTCAGGTAATTCCTCTAAATTCCCTAAACTTAAATTCCCACCAATAGAATCAGGGAATCTGATATCCTCAGGTATTTCCTTTAAATCCCATAAATATAAATCTCCACCAATAGAATCAGGGAATTTGATATTATCAGGTAATTTCTTTAAATTCCATAAATATAAACTTTTACCAATAGAATCAGGGAATTTGATATCCTCAGGTAATTCTTTTAAATTTCTTAAATCTAAATATCCACCAATAGAATCAGGGAATTTGATAACCTCTGGTAATTCTTTTAAATTATCTAAATCTAAATCTCCACAAATAGAATCAGGGAATTTGATATTATCAGGGATTGCCTTTAAGCTATTTAAAAGCAAACTTCCACCAATAGAATCAGGGAATTTGATATCCTCAGGTAATTCTTTTAAATTTCTTAAATCTAAATCTCTACCAATAGAATCAGGGAATTTGATATTATCAGGTAATTTAGTAAGATTAGAAAGAAATAAATTGCCTGTAATACCATCAGGGAAATAGATATCATTTGGTAACTCTTTTATTATTCTTAAATTTAAATCTCCATCCCACACTAGAAAATTATCTTCAATATGTAGATATTTATCTATATTTATTTCTGGATAGTGGTCTTTTATAAATTTGAGAAATATATTGCGTTCTTCAATATCTTCTATTGGTACACCTGTTATTGTGCTTATATATAAATCATTAATTAGTTCAAATATGTTAATAACTTTTTCTCTTATATTTTTTGCTAACTTAAAAATTATTTGTTTTATACTGTTATTTTCAAAGTTAGTAGTATCCTTTCCTGTTTCTATACTTTTATGTTTTTCTAGTCTTTCCATAATTTTTTTAATTAATTTTAATATTTAAAAGAATCTATTTTTTATTTAAAAATTTCACCATATCAGGATCTTCTTCTTTTAATCGCTCTACTACCTTTGCCCATAGCTCTTTTGAGAATATCGATCTCAATCTGTCTCTCACTATCCTAGGTCTATCTTTTAACTCTTTGTTGATTTTATCCAGTTCCTTATCTATCGCTTTATATTCTTCTATTCTCGTTATACTTTCTATCGTCTTTTTTAATGCTATACATTCATCTCTTTTTGATAACATATACCCATTCACACTCTCATATACTCCTTCCAATATATATATACTTTCCTCTATTAATCTCTCTGTAATATCTTCAGGAAACACTTGATACCTCTCATATACCACCAAATCTTCTTCTGATAATATGCTTTCTATTATTATATCATTCATTTCTATCGGAAACCCTACAACCGCTTCTATCTTTTTATTATCTTTTAGATACTTTATTATCTTATAGTTCTTGTATGTATAAAGCTGAGGACAATCTTCAATATATAATTTTTTACATTCTATATTATTATGAAGGTAAGTAAGATTTTGATTACAGTTCAACATTAAATCTCCGTTTATTTTTATTGTTTCCGGTAATTCCTCTAAATTACTTAAATCTAAATCTCTACCAATAGAATCAGGGAATTTGATATTATCAGGTAATTTCTTTAAATTACTTAAATCTAAATCTCTACCAATAGAATCAGGGAATTTGATATCCTCAGGTAATTCTTTTAAATTTCTTAAATCTAAATCTCTACCAATAGAATCAGGGAATTTGATATCCTCAGGTAATTCTTTTAAATTTCTTAAATCTAAATATCCACCAATAGAATCAGGGAATTTGATATCCTTTGGTAATTCTTTTAAATTATCTAAATATAAACTTCCATCAATATGATCAGGGAATTTGATATCCTCAGGTAATTCTTTTAAATTATCTAAATATAAACTTCCACCAATAGAATCAGGGAATTTGATATTATCAGGTAATTCCTCTAAATTCCCTAAATCTAAATTTCCAGCAATAGAATCAGGGAATTTGATATCCTCAGGTACTTCCTTTAAATTACTTAAATATAAACTTTCACCAATAGAATCAGGGAATTTGATATTATCAGGGATTTTCTTTAAATTACTTAAATATAAATCTCTACCAATAGAATCAGGGAATTTGATATCCTCAGGTACTTCCTCTAAATTCCCTAAATATAAACTTCCACCAATAGAATCAGGGAATTTGATATTATCAGGTAATTTAGTAAGATTAGAAAGAAATAAATTGCCTGTAATACCATCAGGGAAATAGATATCATTTGGTAACTCTTTTATTATTCTTAAATTTAAATCTCCATCCCACACTAGAAAATTATCTTCAATATGTAGATATTTATCTATATTTATTTCTGGATAGTGGTCTTTTATAAATTTGAGAAATATATTGCGTTCTTCAATATCTTCTATTGGTACACCTGTTATTGTGCTTATATATAAATCATTAATTAGTTCAAATATGTTAATAACTTTTTCTCTTATATTTTTTGCTAACTTAAAAATTATTTGTTTTATACTGTTATTTTCAAAGTTAGTAGTATCCTTTCCTGTTTCTATACTTTTATGTTTTTCTAGTCTTTCCATAATTTTTTTAATTAATTTTAATATTTAAAAGAATCTATTTTTTATTTAAAAATTTCACCATATCAGGATCTTCTTCTTTTAATCGCTCTACTACCTTTTCCCATAGCTCTTTTGAGAATATCGATCTCAATCTGTCTCTCACTATCCTAGGTCTGTCTTTTAACTCTTTATTGATTTTATCCAGTTCCTTATCTATCGCTTTATATTCTTCTATTGTCGTTATACTTTCTATCGTCTTTTTTAATGCTATACATTCATCTCTTTTTGATAACATATACCCATTCACACTCTCATATACTCCTTCCAATATATATATACTTTCCTCTATTAATCTCTCTGTAATATCTTCAGGAAACACTTGATACCTCTCATATACCACCAAATCATTATCTGATAATATTTCCACTACTATATTATCCACTCTTTTCATCATACCCGCTATCTCTCCTCTCGGAAACCCTACAACCGCTTCTATCTTTTTATTATCTTTTAGATACTTTATTATCTTATAGTTGTTGCATGTATAAAGCTTAGGACAATCTTTAATATATAATTTTTTACATTCTATATTATTATGAAGGTAAGTAAGATTTTGATTACAGTTCAACATTAAATCTCCGTTTATTTTTATTGTTTCCGGTAATTCCTCTAAATTCCCTAAACTTAAATTCCCACCAATAGAATCAGGGAATTTGATATCCTTTGGTAATTCCTCTAAATTATTTAAAAACAAACCTCCACCAATAGAATCAGGGAATCTGATATCCTCAGGTATTTCCTTTAAATTACTTAAATCTAAATGTCTACCAATAGAATCAGGGAATTTGATATCCTTTGGTAATTCCTCTAAATAGCTTAAATATAAACTTCCAGCAATAGAATCAGGGAATCTGATATCCTTTGGTAATTCCTCTAAATAGCTTAAATATAAACTTCCACCAATAGAATCAGGGAATTTGATATCCTCAGGTAATTCTTTTAAATTATCTAACTCTAAACTTCCATCAATATGATCAGGGAATTTGATATCCTCTGGTAATTCCTCTAAATTCCCTAACTCTAAACTTCCACCAATAGAATCAGGGAATTTGATATCCTCAGGTACTTCCTCTAAATTCCCTAAATATAAACTTCCACCAATAGAATCAGGGAATTTGATATCCTTTGGTAATTCCTCTAAATTTCTTAACTCTAAATCTCCTTGCCATACTATTTTATCTTCTTTGATCTCTAAATTTTCTCCTATATCTTTTTCTTCTATTTTATCTTTAATAAGCTCAAGGAATATTTCATACTTTTTATATACTGCGCTAGGGATTGCATTTCCTAAATAATCTATGGTATCCCCCAACACTTTATTCACTCCTGTGTTTGTTTCTTCCTCTACAATACTAACCTCATTAACCTTTTTTAACTCACCCTTACTTATTTCTTCCTCATTAGGTATTTCACCTATTTTTTGATTTATTTGTTCCATAAGTTGTTATTTTATTGATAATATGTTTTATTTTAACACTAAAAAGTTAATCATATCTGTTTGTTTGTTCCTTACCCGCTCTACTACCTTTTCCCATAGCTCTTTTGAGAATATCGATCTCAATCTCTCTCTCACTATCCTAGGTCTGTCTTTTAACTCTTTATTGATTTTATCCAGTTCCTTATCTATCGCTTTATATTCTTCTATTCTCGTTATACTTTCTATCGTCTTTTTTAATGCTATACATTCATCTCTTTTTGATAACATATACTCATTCACACTCTCATATACTCCTTCCAATATATATATACTTTCCTCTATTAATCTCTCTGTAATATCTTCAAGAAACACTTGATACCTCTCATATACCACCAAATCTTCTTCTGATAATATGCTTTCTATTATTATATCATTCATTTCTCTCGGAAACCCTACAACCGCTTCTATCTTTTTATTATCTTTTAGATACCTTATTATCTTATAGTTCTTGTATGTATAAAGCTGAGGACAATCTTCAATATATAAATTTTTACATTCTATATTATTATGAAGGTAAGTAAGATTTTGATTATTATTCAATACTAAATCTCCTTTTATTTTTATTATTTCTGGTAATTCTTTTAAATTTTCTAAATATAAACTTCCACCAATAGAATCAGGGAATTTGATATCCTCAGGTAATTCTTTTAAATTTCTTAAATCTAAATCTCCAGCAATAGAATCAGGGAATTTGATATTATTAGGTAATTTCTTTAAATTACTTAAAAATAAACTTCCAGCAATAGAATCAGGGAATTTGATATTATCAGGTATTTCCTTTAAATTACTTAAAAATAAACTTCCAGCAATAGAATCAGGGAATCTGATATCCTTTGGTAATTCCTCTAAATAGCTTAAATATAAACTTCCACCAATAGAATCAGGGAATTTGATATCCTCAGGTAATTCTTTTAAATTTCTTAAATCTAAATATCCACCAATAGAATCAGGGAATTTGATATCCTCAGGTAATTCTTTTAAATTATCTAACTCTAAACTTCCATCAATATGATCAGGGAATTTGATATCCTCAGGTAATTCTTTTAAATTATCTAACTCTAAACTTCCATCAATATGATCAGGGAATTTGATATCCTCAGGTAATTCCTCTAAATACCCTAAATATAAACTTCCACCAATAGAATCAGGGAATTTGATATTATCAGGGATTGCCTTTAAGCTATTTAAAAATAAACTTCCACCAATAGAATCAGGGAATTTGATATCCTCAGGTACTTCCTCTAAATACCCTAAATATAAACTTCCACCAATAGAATCAGGGAATTTGATATCCTCAGGTACTTCCTCTAAATTCCCTAAATATAAACTTCCACCAATAGAATCAGGGAATTTGATATCCTCAGGTACTTCCTCTAAATTCCCTAAATATAAACTTCCACCAATAGAATCAGGGAATTTGATATTATCAGGGATTTTCTTTAAATTACTTAAATCTAAATCTCTACCAATAGAATCAGGGAATTTGATATTATCAGGTAATTTAGTAAGATTAGAAAGAAATAAATTGCCTGTAATACCATCAGGGAAATAGATATCATTTGGTAACTCTTTTATTATTCTTAAATTTAAATCTCCATCCCACACTAGAAAATTATCTTCAATATGTAGATATTTATCTATATTTATTTCTGGATAGTGGTCTTTTATAAATTTGAGAAATATATTGCGTTCTTCAATATCTTCTATTGGTACACCTGTTATTGTGCTTATATATAAATCATTAATTAGTTCTAATATGTTAATAACTTTTTCTCTTATATTTTTTGCTAACTTAAAAATTATTTGTTTTATACTGTTATTTTCAAAGTTAGTAGTATCCTTTCCTGTTTCTATACTTTTATGTTTTTCTAGTCTTTCCATAATTTTTTTAATTAATTTTAATATTTAAAAGAATCTATTTTTTATTTAAAAATTTCACCATATCAGGATCTTCTTCTTTTAATCGCTCTACTACCTTTTCCCATAGCTCTTTAGAGAATATCGATCTCAATCTGTCTCTCACTATCCTAGGTCTATCTTTTAACTCTTTATTGATTTTATCCAGTTCCTTATCTATCGCTTTATATTCTTCTATTGTCGTTATCCTTTCTATCGTCTTCTTTAATGCTATACATTCATCTCTTTTTGATAACATATACCCATTCACACTCTCATATACTCCTTCCAATATATATATACTTTCCTCTATTAATCTCTCTGTAATATCTTCAGGAAACACTTGATACCTCTCATATACCACCAAATCATTATCTGATAATATTTCCACTACTATATTATCCACTCTTTTCATCATACCCGCTATCTCTCCTCTCGGAAACCCTACAACCGCTTCTATCTTTTTATTATCTTTTAGATACTTTATTATCTTATAGTTGTTGCATGTATAAAGCTTAGGACAATCTTTAATATATAATTTTTTACATTCTATATTATTATGAAGGTAAGTAAGATTTTGATTACAGTTCAACATTAAATCTCCTTTTATTTTTATTGTTTCCGGTAATTCCTCTAAATTCCCTAAACTTAAATTCCCACCAATAGAATCAGGGAATTTGATATCCTCAGGTAATTCTTTTAAATTTCTTAAATCTAAATCTCCAGCAATAGAATCAGGGAATTTGATATTATTAGGTAATTTCTTTAAATTACTTAAAAATAAACTTCCAGCAATAGAATCAGGGAATTTGATATTATCAGGTATTTCCTTTAAATTACTTAAAAATAAACTTCCAGCAATAGAATCAGGGAATCTGATATCCTTTGGTAATTCCTCTAAATAGCTTAAATATAAACTTCCACCAATAGAATCAGGGAATTTGATATCCTCAGGTAATTCTTTTAAATTATCTAACTCTAAACTTCCATCAATATGATCAGGGAATTTGATATCCTCTGGTAATTCCTCTAAATTCCCTAACTCTAAACTTCCACCAATAGAATCAGGGAATTTGATATCCTCAGGTACTTCCTCTAAATTCCCTAAATATAAACTTCCACCAATAGAATCAGGGAATTTGATATCCTTTGGTAATTCCTCTAAATTTCTTAACTCTAAATCTCCTTGCCATACTATTTTATCTTCTTTGATCTCTAAATTTTCTCCTATATCTTTTTCTTCTATTTTATCTTTAATAAGCTCAAGGAATATTTCATACTTTTTATATACTGCGCTAGGGATTGCATTTCCTAAATAATCTATGGTATCCCCCAACACTTTATTCACTCCTGTGTTTGTTTCTTCCTCTACAATACTAACCTCATTAACCTTTTTTAACTCACCCTTACTTATTTCTTCCTCATTAGGTATTTCACCTATTTTTTGATTTATTTGTTCCATAAGTTGTTATTTTATTGATAATATGTTTTATTTTAACACTAAAAAGTTAATCATATCTGTTTGTTTGTTCCTTACCCGCTCTACTACCTTTTCCCATAGCTCTTTTGAGAATATCGATCTCAATCTCTCTCTCACTATCCTAGGTCTGTCTTTTAACTCTTTATTGATTTTATCCAGTTCCTTATCTATCGCTTTATATTCTTCTATTCTCGTTATACTTTCTATCGTCTTTTTTAATGCTATACATTCATCTCTTTTTGATAACATATACTCATTCACACTCTCATATACTCCTTCCAATATATATATACTTTCCTCTATTAATCTCTCTGTAATATCTTCAAGAAACACTTGATACCTCTCATATACCACCAAATCTTCTTCTGATAATATGCTTTCTATTATTATATCATTCATTTCTCTCGGAAACCCTACAACCGCTTCTATCTTTTTATTATCTTTTAGATACCTTATTATCTTATAGTTCTTGTATGTATAAAGCTGAGGACAATCTTCAATATATAAATTTTTACATTCTATATTATTATGAAGGTAAGTAAGATTTTGATTATTATTCAATACTAAATCTCCTTTTATTTTTATTATTTCTGGTAATTCTTTTAAATTTTCTAAATATAAACTTCCACCAATAGAATCAGGGAATTTGATATCCTCAGGTAATTCTTTTAAATTTCTTAAATCTAAATCTCCAGCAATAGAATCAGGGAATTTGATATTATTAGGTAATTTCTTTAAATTACTTAAAAATAAACTTCCAGCAATAGAATCAGGGAATTTGATATTATCAGGTATTTCCTTTAAATTACTTAAAAATAAACTTCCAGCAATAGAATCAGGGAATCTGATATCCTTTGGTAATTCCTCTAAATAGCTTAAATATAAACTTCCACCAATAGAATCAGGGAATTTGATATCCTCAGGTAATTCTTTTAAATTTCTTAAATCTAAATCTCCACCAATAGAATCAGGGAATTTGATATTATCAGGTAATTTCTCTAAATACCCTAAAAATAAACTTCCAGCAATAGAATCAGGGAATTTGATATTATCAGGGATTGCCTTTAAGCTATTTAAAAGCAAACTTCCACCAATAGAATCAGGGAATTTGATATCCTTTGGTATTTCCTTTAAATCCATTAAATATAAACTTTCACCAATAGAATCAGGGAATTTGATATTATCAGGGATTGCCTTTAAGCTATTTAAAAGCAAACTTCTACCAATAGAATCAGGGAATTTGATATCCTCAGGTAATTCTTTTAAATTTCTTAAATCTAAATATCCACCAATAGAATCAGGGAATTTGATATCCTTTGGTAATTCCTCTAAATTATCTAACTCTAAATCTCCTTGCCATACTATTTTATCTTTTTTGATATCTAAATTTTCTCCTATATCTTTTTCTTCTATTTTATCTTTAATAAGCTCAAGGAATATTTCATACTTTTTATATACTGCGCTAGGGATTGCATTTCCTAAATAATCTATGGTATCCCCCAACACTTTATTCACTCCTGTGTTTGTTTCTTCCTCTACAATACTAACCTCATTAAACTCGTTTAACTTACCCTTACTTACTTCTTTCTCATTAGGTATTTCACCTATTTTTTGATTTATTTGTTCCATAAGTTGTTATTTTATTGATAATATGTTTTATCTTGACACTAAAAAGTTAATCATATCTGTTTGTTTGTTCTTTACCCGCTCTACTACCTTTTCCCATAGCTCTTTAGAGAATATCGATCTCAATCTGTCTCTCACTATCCTAGGTCTGTCTTTTAACTCTTTATTGATTTTATCCAGTTCCTTATCTATCGCTTTATATTCTTCTATTCTCGTTATACTTTCTATCGTCTTTTTTAATGCTATACATTCATCTCTTTTTGATAACATATACCCATTCACACTCTCATATACTCCTTCCAATATATATATACTTTCCTCTATTAATCTCTCTGTAATATCTTCAGGAAACACTTGATACCTCTCATATACCACCAAATCATTATCTGATAATATTTCCACTACTATATTATCCACTCTTTTCATCATACCCGCTATCTCTCCTCTCGGAAACCCTACAACCGCTTCTATCTTTTTATTATCTTTTAGATACTTTATTATCTTATAGTTCTTGCATGTATAAAGCTTAGGACAATCTTTAATATATAATTTTTTACATTCTATATTATTATGAAGGTAAGTAAGATTTTGATTACAGTTCAACATTAAATCTCCGTTTATTTTTATTGTTTCCGGTAATTCCTCTAAATTCCCTAAACTTAAATTCCCACCAATAGAATCAGGGAATTTGATATCCTTTGGTAATTCCTCTAAATTATTTAAAAACAAACCTCCACCAATAGAATCAGGGAATTTGATATCCTCTGGTAATTCCTTTAGATTTGTTAAATATAAATCTCCTCCAATATGATCAGGGAATCTGATATTATCAGGTATTTCCTTTAAATCCCATAAATATAAATCTCCACCAATAGAATCAGGGAATTTGATATTATCAGGTAATTTCTTTAAATTACTTAAATTTAAATATCCACCAATAGAATCAGGGAATTTGATATTATCAGGGATTGCCTTTAAGCTATTTAAAAGCAAACTTCTACCAATAGAATCAGGGAATTTGATATCCTCTGGTAATTCTTTTAAATTTCTTAAATCTAAATCTCCACCAATAGAATCAGGGAATTTGATATCCTTTGGTAATTCTTTTAAATTACTTAAATATAAACTTCCATCAATATGATCAGGGAATTTGATATCCTCTGGTAATTCCTCTAAATTCCCTAACTCTAAATCTCTACCAATAGAATTAGGGAATTTGATATTATCAGGTAATTTCTTTAAATTACTTAAAATTAAACTTCCACCAATAGAATCAGGGAATTTGATATTATCAGGTAATTTCTTTAAATTTTCTAAATATAAACTTCCACCAATAGAATCAGGGAATTTGATATCCTTTGGTAATTCTTTTAAATTACTTAAATATAAACTTCCATCAATATGATCAGGGAATTTGATATCCTCTGGTAATTCCTCTAAATTCCCTAACTCTAAATCTCTACCAATATAATTAGGGAATTTGATATTATCAGGTAATTTCTTTAAATTCCTTAAATCTAAATATCCACCAATAGAATCAGGGAATTTGATATCCTTTGGTAATTCTTTTAAATTACTTAAATATAAACTTCCATCAATATGATCAGGGAATTTGATATCCTCTGGTAATTCCTCTAAATTCTCTAACTCTAAATCTCCTTCCCATACTATTTTATCTTCTTTGATCTCTAAATTTTCTCCTATATCTTTTTCTTCTATTTTATCTTTAATAAGCTCAAGGAATATTTCATACTTTTTATATACTGCGCTTGGGATTGCATTTCCTAAATAATCTATGGTATCCCCCAACACTTTATTCACTCCTGTGTTTGTTTCTTCCTCTACAATACTAACCTCATTAAACTCGTTTAACTTACCCTTACTTACTTCTTTCTCATTAGGTATTTCACCTATTTTTTGATTTATTTGTTCCATAAGTTGTTATTTTATTGATAATATATATAATAGAATTATATCTTTCAATTCAGCTATAATTAAACAAAATAAGACTCATAATAACATAGTTATTTAATTTAGTCAATATCTAAATCCGTATATATTTAGGTTTATAGGGTAAGCCCAAAAAAAACGACTTGACAGGAATTGAGCAAAAATTAAAAAGGCTCTGTATTGAGCAGTAAAGAACAAACTAACAATGCAATGACAAAAAACCCAAAAAGATGCAAATAACTTGCAGGAATAAGGCAAGATAAAGCAATAAGTCATTGTACAATTTAAGATACAAAAATTCATAAAAAACATATTGTATAACTGCATATTATAAAGAAAAAAGGGTTGTTTTTGATATAAAAAACAAGGAAAATAAAAGTATGAAAATAAAACAACCAAAAGATAAAACGGCAACACTGTATTATTTTGAATTAAAACGATTGGGAGGATTATTAAAGAAAGAAGAAAAGAAGAGAGAGCAAGCTGAAAAAGAAGTAGAAGAATTAAGGAATAAACTAAAAGAAGCGGAAGAAAAAATAAAGGGATTAGAAGAAGAAAATGATAATTTAAAAGAATGTAGAAAGACTTATGCAAAAATGTTGTTTAAAGGAAAAACCAAAAAAACAAGTCATGTGAAACGAGGAAGAAAAAAAGGGCATTTGGGAGTTTCAAGAAAACAACCGGAAGCAAATTTGGTAAATAAGGAAATAGATGTAAAAGTATCAAGATGTCCAGAATGTAATAAAAAATTGGGAGGATGTCGGAGAAAATACTCAAGAATTGTGGAAAATATAATTATTCAGCCCCAAAGAGAAGTTATTAAGTATTGGATACATCAATATGAATGCAAACATTGTGGAGAAAAGATATCAGGAAAACCTAAGGAAGGAGTGGGACAAAGTCCATTTGGGAAAAACGTATTTGGAGCAGCACTGTTTTATAGATACAGAATGAAAACACCTATAGAAAAGATAGCAGAATGTTTTAGAGAAATGCATGGATTAAAAATAAGTACAGGAGCTATACAAAATCTTTTTTATCAAGCATCAGTACAGTTTGGAGAGAAGTATGAAGAATTAAAACAATTATTAATAGATGGTAACAAGATACATGGAGATGAAACAGGATGGAGAGTGAATGGAGAAAACTGGTGGACATGGTTATGGACAAATGATGATATCAGTCTCTATACAACAGAAAAAACGAGAGGAAGAGGAATCCCTGAAAAACTTTTAAAAACATTTAAAGGATTATTAATACGAGACGGATACAATAGTTATAATGGGGTAGATACGGAGCAACAGATTTGTTGGATACATTTGCTTCGCAAAGCTCATGAATATTGTTCAAGAGAAAGATCAAGTTCAGAAATGATTATACTCAAGGATGTACTCAAAACCTGTTATCGTAGAATGAATAGATGGCACAGAAAAAAACACACAGAAGAAGAGAGAAATAGATATGAAAAACGAATGAAATATCTATTGCAAAATATTTGGAAAACCAGAGAATGGAAAGAAAAAGATTCTCAGACTTTTATAAAAGAGTGGCTTATTCGACATCAGGACAGACTTACTAAATTTCTCAAATATGAGTATGGTTGTCCTGAAAATAATCCTGCTGAACGAGCGATACGACCAATGGTTATTTTTCGTAAAATCAGTGGTGGCAGCAAATCAAAACGTGGTATTAAAGCTACTGACATTAACATGTCTATCGTTCAAACTTGGGCTAAACAGAATTTATCTATCATTCAAAATCTCCCTGTTTTTGGCTTGTCCCTATAAATCTGAATAGTTACCTAAATCCTAGATTCTAACTCGAAGTGCAACATTCATAAAACACTTCAAGATGAGTATTATAATGGAGTCTTTTTCTAGGTCTATTATTAATAAGATTCACATATTTGTCCAAATTTATTTGAGTAATATTTTTAAATGGAGATTTTTCGGGATAGAATTGTCGCAATAATCTGTTGGTATTTTCATTTGTGCCACGTTCCCAAGAATGATAGGGGAAAGCAAAATACACATCGATAGAAGTATCTCTTTCAATGAACTCATAACGCGAAAAAGTAGAACCATTATCATAAGTAATAGCCTTTTTTGCTATATCAGGAATATTTTTAAATGATTTCATAGTAATTTTATTAACATAATCAGCTGTAATTTTATTGAGTTTATTTGCAATAAAATAACCACTCTTCCTATCAAAATGTGTTAAAATAGCTAATTTTCTTTCTTTTCCAACGATTGTATCTCTCTCCCAATCGCTAATTCGTTCTCTTGTTTCAATTATTTCAGGGCTTGTGTTAATTTGTTTTTTCATCTGCTTTTTTGCTCTATCTGTTCGTGCTTTTGTGCTATGTCGTCGTCGATATTTTTCTTTTTCCTGACGTAAATATTGCTTTAGTTCAGGAACTTTTTCGTATATGTATCGGTATATAGTTTCGTGACAAATGATTGTTTTATTATGGTCTCGTCGTAGTCGTCCTGCTATTTGTTCTGGGGACCAGTATAATCTCAATTTTTCTACAATGTATTGTTTTAACCATTCATTATTTACAATTTTATCTCCTTTTGCATTAGCCTCTCTTCTTCGCTTTTTTGCTTTTAGAAGTGCAAGTCTTGCATTGTATTGGCCATCTACTTTCCTATTTTTCTTAATTTCACGCCATATTGTTGTTCTATGTATACCGAGTTATTTTGCTATTTTTTCTTGTGATACACCTGCACTTTATAAGTACAGATAGTATTGTTCGTCTTTCAAGTGTAGAATGTGTGTAGGACATCTTGTTTGGGTTATATAGTAGTTTAGTCACCACTATTGTACCTCTTTACGAGATGTCCTTTTAGATGTGTTGCACTTCTGACTAGAATTCAGGAGATAGGTATTGATAATTTTAAAAAAGTGTGATATTTATTGGTTACAAATATTATTAAACAATATTTTTAAGTTTTATAAACCAATAAGCAATTTCTGTTTTTTCATTTAAAACTATGCCAGAAGCAGTATTAGAAGAGTATTGCGATATTGAAGCAATACATGTACCACGAAATAAACAATCCTTCATTGCTACCCAAAAGCAATCAGAAAGGATAAAGGAATTTAACAAAAGATTTAATAGTATTTGGGAAAATGTGAAAGATGAAATAAATAATACTTTAAATGATTCAAAGCTTATTCAGGAAGGTGATCCAATTGTGTATGTCGCTGATTTTGGCAAGAGATCCGGAATGTAAAGGGGCAGGCGTAGGTGTAGAGTTAGTGGATGCCTTTTTAGAGCAGTACTATAAACATTATATTGCACAAGGCAATCCTATAGCACTCTTTGCAGAATTTCGAGAAACAACGAGTTATAAATATGTTACAAGAAAACTTAAAAGTTTGGAAAAGGCTTTGGGATTAAAATTGGAAGTCGAGGAACTTGGGACAGAAGATGTAGGAGTAGATACTATGCATAGAGTGGCTATTAAGCCTATACAAGGATAGAAATCAAAAATTTCCCTCAATATCCCGGGGGGATAGATCGTTTTTCGTGGCGAACCTTTTACGGTTCTCATCTTGCGTAGTTTGTCGAAAAACTGTTTGCCCCTTGGATCAATCATGTTTCCGATATACCCCCGGCAGGATTTACCTATTCTGGGCATCTTGCTTCGAATCTACTCGCGATGTGTTAATAGGAAATCTTAGCCTAATCCTTAGCCTCAGACTACGTCTTAGAATTTTCGTACTTACAAAAGGCAATCTTAGCCTTCTATAATTCACCAACTCTAAATTCTTCAATTCTCAAAATTTGCCTAATAGATAAGAAAAATTAGAGAATTAAGAATGAAAGGGGAAATTTTGCTTTATCTCAACTCTAGATACTAATTACTCAATACTCAAAATTTGCTACACAAAAGTAATTAGTGTGAGTAGTTTGTAATTAGGGAGAAAATTTGACTTCGCAAATTTTCTATACAGGCTCGTAGACGATATTCGAACTAAGGTGATGGGTATGGAGGGAACAACAAAACAAATAATTGTTCTTTAGAATAGATTCTAATATAATACAGAAGGTAATATTTCAATATTTTAGTTTTATGAATGTGTTTGAACTTCTATTTAGAGCCTTTAATAAAGCTCGAGTGAAGTACTTAGTTGTAGGCGGTGTTGCTGTAAATTTACATGGATATCTTAGGTTTACAGGAGATCTCGATATTTTACTATTATTGGAAGAAAAAAACCTTCAAAAATTTGAAAATATAATGAAAGAAGTTGGTTACTCTGAAAGATTACCTGTATCAATAATGGAACTAAAAGATCAGCAACATGTAAAAAGTTGGTTAAGAGAAAAAAATCTTAAAGCATTTTCTTTCAATCCACCAAAAAATAACCCATTGCAAATTGATATTATCATTGAGGAATCTCTAAATTTTAAAAAAATTGTACAAAATAAGGTAATAAAAAAAATTGATAATGTTTCAATTCCTGTAGTATCAATTAATGATCTAATAAAAATGAAGAAAAAAGCGAGTCGAGAACAGGATGTCATTGATTTAAAGGCCCTTATTCAATTGAAATCTATATGAAAAAATCTGTAAAAAAACAACAAAAAGCTGTAACCAAATTTGATATCCAAACACTCAAACATTGGAAATCTGTTAGTACAAAGGGGAAGTTGCAATGGCTAGAGAGTGCAATGCGTTTTGCTAAATTGAAGAAATTTTAGGAATATTTCCATACCTCTAAGCAGGATTTACCTCTTCGGAGCATCTTACTTTAAATCCACTCGCGATGTATTATCAAAAATCATCTCCATCTTCGGCGGAGCTGCTTTTCGATATACAGGCTCGTGGACGATGTTCGAACTGTCGTGATTAAGTATAGGCAATATGCTTTATTCAGAAGCCCCCACCCTCTCCAAATTCCAACATTCACCATCCCAAACAGCAGAAAAAGATAAAGGGCTTTTTAATAAATCATTTTGAGAAATCTTGTTGCTTGCCTCCGCATAGCCTTCTGTTTCACTCGTCATATAAATTCGAGAATAACCAAAACTGTCACTGTTAATCAATTTATGGTCTTTAATCCATTCCTGAAGAACTTCTGCCTTGGAGCACTCTTCTTCAAAAGCTTGTTTCATCTCCTCTCTACTCATATTTATTTTTCTATGATAAATACAATCGGATACAACCTTATCAACTTCATCTGCACTGGCACAAATTTTCAGAGGTCCATTCTGTGCTATTTTGGCATTAATTTTTCTCACTTCTGCTTCAACATTTGGTACTTCCATTATCGTTCGGGCCAAATTATTAAAGTAAACTTCATCTATATTCCCCGATATTCTTTGCCAGATATTGTTAGGAGATATTTCATAAATTATCTGCTTTGTATCAGCATTTTTAATGAAATAATGATTTTTCTGATTTTTATCTCGCTGAATTAATTTATAAAAACAGACATCGAGTCCAGGACTATACAAAATCTCATCGATATTAATCTGTTTATTATTTTTCAAATCTACAATATCTTGAATCCCTTCCCATTTTTTGCTTACACATTCATCTCTTTTCATTAATGTTTTTGAGTAACGGATTGTGCTGGGTTGATAATGGAAATAAGCGTTTTTATATTGAATAAAACTCCATATAAAGACACCAAGAAGAATAATGACGATAATTATAATAAATAATGTTTTGTTGATTGTTTTCATAAATTTTTTGTATACTAATCGCTTGTATAGTCAGATTTTGTTGAATTATAAGCAATTTGAATCTAAAAATCTATGAAATTTATATAAAAAAAAGAATAAACAAATTAAGGTATAAGATGAGATGACAGAATTTTTGATTTATACTTCCGCCAAGCGGAGATATTAAGGTGGAAGTTTTTTTTGCATAATGAGAATATTTGGCTTACACAAGATAGAAAATAGCAGAACTTTTTGGAGTACAAAGGCCAGCCATAACAAAACATTTGGGAAATATTTTTTCTGATGAAGAATTAGAAGAAAATTCAGTTAGTTCCATTTTGGAACATACTGCATCTGATGGGAAAAATTACAAAACAAAATTTTACAATCTATATGCAATTATTGCAGTAGTCTATAGAGTAAATAGCAAAAAAGCGACACAATTTAGGATTTGGGCAACCACTGTTCTTAAAGAATATATTATCAAAGGATTTGCCATAGATGATGATAGACTTAAGAATGGAAAACGCTTTGGTAAAGATTATTTCAAAGAATTACTGGAGAGAGTCCGCTCTATTCGGGTCAGCGAAAGAAAGATATATCAACAGATTACAGATATTTTTGCAGAATGTACGATTGATTATGATAAAAATTCAGATATCACAAAAAGTTTTTATGCCATGATTCAAAATAAGTTTCATTTTGCTATTACTAGAAAAACAGCAGCTGAGATTGTATATCAGCAAGCTGACAAGGAAAAGCTCTTTATGGGACTCCAAACATGGGAAAATGCAACAAAAGGAAGAATTATTAAGTCAGATGTGGTTGTTGCAAAAAATTATCTTCAAGAAAAAGATATCAAGAAACTGGAGAGAACTATTTCTGGATATTTTGATTATATTGAAAGACTTATTGAAACTCGGACCACATTTACTATGGAGCAACTAGCTGAATCCGTAAATGAGTTTTTGAATTTCAATAAATACGAACTTTTGGAAGGAGAAGGAAAGATTTCTCATAAGCAGGCTGAAGATAAAGCTTTTGCTGAGTATGATGAATTTAATAAGACGCAAAAGATTGAATCGGATTTTGATTGGGAACTAAAGAAGCTTTTGAAAGACAAGAATAATCATTAATTGTTGAAGTTAATTTAGTTCGAATATCCCATCAGCCCTCAATTTTTGATGGCTTGTTTTAAATATATTTTTCATGGTACAGGCTTGTGGACGATGTTCGAACTGTGGTGATGGGTATGAGGGATATGCTTTGGGTGGGAGATAGTGTTTCTATTTTATCTGATTTATCCTCTAACCACTAGATTCTAGGCTCTAGAATCTAGTTACACGAATCTAGTCCAGCAAAGCTGGAGTGGTACAGCCTCGTCGACAATGTTCGAACTACAGTGATGGGTATGAGGGATCCATTTTGTATTTTTTCCCTAAAGGAATTTTTTCTTTAAATAAGAGATAAAAAAAACAAATGATAAGACCTATTTCAAATAAGAAAGTCCAATGAAAGATAAAATTATAGACCCAGAAATTATAAACAGAAGGAACATAAAATAAATAGTAGCTTTGCTCAGAAAAAGGGTATAACCATTCAATTTGACCAACGACCGTATCCAAAAAAAGATGTAAAAATATATTAGCAAAAAATATGATTGATAATTTATGTAATTCTTTCTGTTTAAATAAAAATAAGGCTACAAAAACTGTACACATAATTAATAACCAATAAAAAGGACGATGAATCCAGTAGCTATGATGAAGATGTTGTCTTAGATCAATGAAATAAAAATAGAAAATATCAAGATCCGGAAGAATACTGGCGAATAAACCTATCCAAAGATATTTTTTCGTTTTACAAACTTTTTGTAGTTTTTTAGTGCAGATATATCCTGCAGGCAGATGGGCAATCAACATGTTGTTCTCTAATTGCTAGTATAATCAAATTCTGTTACATTATAAGAAGTTTTAATCTAAAAATCTATGAATAATATTGTCTTTGAAAAATCCAGTTTTCCGTTTGCTCCAGATGGTAACTTGTATGAATGGAAAGATATCGAGACGACAATAACAGTTCCGAACAATGGTAAATATGCCATAGCAATTACTGCCTCTGCTAAAAACGGCCAACAAAATAAAACAGGAGATGATGATGACTTAAGAGTATCTATAAATGATTATGAATATGGGAAGGATGAAAAACATGCTGAAAAAGTCTCTTATCAAGGATTTGGAACATCTGCCGCCTGGGATGGTGCCAGTCTCAAAGGAGGAGAAAAAACAGTTTATTTTTTTGGAGAACTATATAGAGATGAAAAATATACTCTTAAATTTTTTGCAGATGGCAAACCTGTAGTGAAAAAGATACAAGTTTTTGAAGTTATTGGTGATTATTTTGATTTAAATTTTGCAGAAGTAAAAGTAATCCCAACAAATGAAAAAGGTGTTCCTTGGAAAAGTTTCGTTTTTGCAGGGATTCGACCAGAAAACATAATCATTTATACAAACTGTAAAAGTGCTTCCCAAAAAGGATCTACAGATGGTGATAATGTAAAAATAATAGTGAATGGGGATATCATTCAAAATATAAAAGCCCCTACTTCAAAAAAGTACAAAAACTTTTACTTCTCTGGTGATATTGATAAAGGAGTTACTCAAAAAATTGAAATCAAAGATATCTTTGGTGCTTTCGAAAACGCAATAGAGATCTGGTATGATGAATCTCCGTTAGTTGGACCTATTGAGATTTTTATATCAGGAGTAACCTCATTCCGTAAAAAAAGTATTATTGAGAATACACTTGCGGAATTTATTGTAGAGGAGAACCCAAATGCAGATGGGAAAAAACCGTGGTATGAGCTTTCTTCTCAAGAACAAGTTACAAAAAATGAAAAATTTATTTCTGATGCTGCCCAAAAATATAATCTGGATGCAGACCTAGTGAGAGCAATAGTTTACATGGAATCGACACATGGCAGTTATGATAAATTTTGTAATCCTAATAATCCTTTTTGTACTTAAAATAAATCAATTTTGCCAATGAATGTTTATGTAAGTTATTGGGAAAAATTGGGCTATACAAGAGAACAGTTGCTTAATCCGGAAATAAATATTGATGCCGGTTGTTTAATCTTAAGTAGAATTTGGAAACGGGTAAAAAATCCTACTATTAGCAAAGTGGCTTCAGTTTATCAAATTTTAGGAGCTACTCAGGTAACTGACTATGGCGCTCGTGTTCAAAAAATATATGATTTAACCCTTTGGAATGAAAATTAAATCAATTGCTTCTTGGGGCTATATTGTTTGCATTCTATTTAGTATGTTTTTTGCTTATGTTATAACTGAGGCTGCAAAATTCAGCCAACGAATGGATTGTGCTAGTATTCATGGAGAATGTGATTTGGTTTTCATTGCCATTACTTTTTTGTTTTGGTTTTTAGTCGCTAGTATAATTTTATGTTTTATTTTTAAGATAATACGTCTAGCGTTTAAGGTAGTATTTAAAATTAGACTGTATAATTAAATTCATGAGTTTTTCTCATTTTTAGATTTTTAGAATAATTGTACCTATGCCAAAAAACAATAAGAAAATTCAGACACAAGATGAGATGACAGAGTTTTTGTTTTCACTTCACCAAGCGAAGATATTAAAGTGGATTTTTTTTTACATAATAAAAATATTTGGCTTACACAAGACAGAATAGCAGAACTTTTTGGAGTACAAAGACCAGCCATAACAAAACACTTAGGAAATATTTTTTCTGATGGAGAATTAGATGAAAAAGAGGTTAGTTCCATTTTGGAACATACCACTCAACATGGTGCAATAAAAGGAATAAGACGCAAAAAATCGAATCAGATTTTGATCGGGAACTGAAGAAATTTTTAAACAACAAAAGCGATCATTAATTGTCTCAAAGTGCATTTAGTTCGAACATCCCATCAGCCCCCAATTTTTGATGGCTTGTTTTAAATATATTTTCCATGGTACAGGCTCGTAGACAATGTTCGAACTACGGTGATGGGTATGAAGGATATGCGTTTTTGTCTGGCTACAAAAGTAAATCCTTTGCCCAGTTCCAGCAAGAATTTTTCCAGATTATCAATAACGGCTGTTTCCAGCTCGCTTTCGGAATATTTACTTTGCTCATCCAAATCCAGAAATTCCAAAACATAAGGGGCTTTTAAGCTATCAACCGGTTTTTCAATAATTTGTCCTTTTTGAGACAAGGCTTTAACTCCCTTTTGATCTCTACTTAATACCAATTTTTGATATAAGTAAAAAAATATTTGGATTTACTGCTATTTAGCTTAGCAAAATTAACAAAATATTTCATATTTTTAGTAATGCAAAGATTAAAATAACAGAAAATAATTATTTGTAAATTAATATTGACAAATTGTTTTTTTTTGTTTATAATATATTCTTTGATTTTTATCGTATTTTTACAAATGAACTACAATTTTACAAAATTAGATCAATTTGATGAAACATTTTCTCTTGAGGAAGAAGGGCGCATAATAAATCCAGAAATAATGGCAAATGGAAGCATAGAAACGCCTCTTTTTTTGTCTTTGTCCCCGACATCAGATAGTGGTTTGATAAGTTTACAAACCAGAGAAAAACACAATCGTGTGGCGACACTTTCTGCAACACTTGTAATAATGATTGAGGTTAAAAACCGTGTGCGTAAAACAATTGAAGATTTATACGCTCGAAGCGCTTTCTTTGAAATAAGCGATTTAGATGGTGAGTTAATTAGTGGGAAAAGAGCGACATCAAGAGTAAACTATTATTTTAGCCTCGATATGAAAGGCTGCGGATTTGTTCATCCGGAAAATTTCCAAAGTAAAAAGGACGGTTATTTTAAGGGGTATTTTAGAGGGATAGATAAAGAAGTTATTACGGTTGATTCAGAAGAATACGAATGGAAATATCAGGTATTGGGTCTTTTTGACTCACGAGTTATCGAGAGTCTTATTGAAAATTGCGAACTTATAAATAATCATGGCGGACGTGCGGAAGAGGTTATAAAAGTATTTTATCTTGAAGAAATTTTTTATCAGGGCAAAAAGACTTCTATTATTGAGCTTCAGAAAAGAAAAGTTATCCCTGAGGATTTTTCACCGGTGATGGTATTAAGAGCTTCTCGTACACCCCATCGTATCAAAGATTTATGGGAAGCTAAAGAGCCTGGTCGCCAAAAAGAAATGATGCAAGATGTTTTTGAGATTTTAAATAAAGAAAATGAGTTGTTGGGTATTGATGAAAAATTTTGTCTGGAAACACCGGAATCTATAAAAAGCTATTTATTACAATTTTGCTATCAGATTGGGCGTAATTTGGGAGTGTTGCAAAAACTGGGGAAAATAATGGTTTATTTTAATACCGGCAATATAACATTGGCTTTGGGGGAGATTGTTGATTTGGATAGTATTGCTGATTATGACTCTGAAGAAGATGGTGCTATTCCGGATGATATTTATGGTATTCCAAAATCAGTCCTTAAAGATATCAGAGATTCATTGTTTGCGCTGAACAGATTGATTAAGGTTTTTGAAAAAATATTCCCTTTTTTGAAGCATGATGATACTTTGCGCGATTCTTTATTTGAATCGTTTAACAGAGGCTATCAGGATTTTTATCAGGGGAAAATAAAAAAGCTAAAGAATTTTAAAAAAGATGACATAAAAAAAACAGTAGAAAGTATCGCTTCCATAATTCTTATTAATAACCAGCGAGTGGCTCCGATCAACTTTGAACTACAAATTAGATCTAATCAATAATAACTACTCATAATATGCAACAAAATATTCATTCTCTACGCAGCGATACAACCAGTCTATCAACTCTTCAAAATTCATTATTGGAAAAAAGAGAACAAGATGATGTATCCCTTGAGATTAACTCACTTTTAGATACATTATCCGTTACACATCATGAAACAAGGGCAAAAGTTTTTGCGGTGCTACATCGTTTAGATACAACAGATAAAAGTAAATGGGCGTTGAGATTGATTAAAGCCAGAATGGGGTATTTGATTACCAATAATCTGGAACAGTGGGAAGGATTGAGTGGAAATGTTGCTTTGCGCCTTATTCGTAAAGGGAATGAGGAGCAAATGATTCAGGTGTTACAAAATTTAAGAATATTTATAGACATGGATGCTATTGAAATAGCATTACTTCTTATTGAAAAAAACAAAGCAAAACTTATTTTGCAGTTTCTACCATTTGAGATTATTGATACATGCATTGAGGCTGGTTATGGAGAATTGTTGGCTAAAAATTTACAGTTTTTCGATCATCATGAAATGAAGATCGGTGCAAAACTGCTTATCAAGGGGATAAAAATAAACAAAGAGCTGGAAAAACGAATTCGGCAGCGTAATTTTGCAGTAGAGGAAGCCAGATATCCACTTAAGAAAAGAAAGGTTTTTCAGGAAGCGGAATCTTTTATCATTGATAATTGGGATAAATATTTATTTATTTCTGCCAGGGATAAAGGAAAAGGTATTGATAGCAGATTTACCTTAAATAGTGGCTTGAATGAATTATCAGAAATTGAAATTTTTGAACTTTTACAAATATTTTTTCCGGATAGGGATGAAATGCAAGTATCTGGTCAAAATGAATTATTTATTGCCAGAAAAAAGGGGGATAAATATGAGTTTTATGATATGGATGAGAATCCCATCAATGTAAAAAACTCTGATATAAGGATAGCGGACATATTTAGTTCTGCCTATTTTAGCCGATCTATCGAAGTGCACACTGATCCTGATGATGAAAAAAATAGATCAAAAGCGCGATATTACCTCAAATCAAAACAAAGATTATTGTGTCACAATGATTTTGGAATGGAAAATGGTATTTATGAGATCCATCCATTTTTGCGAGAAATATCATCAGCGTTTCAAGTTTTGGAATATAAAATTGAATATTTTCTTAGAGATTGTATAAATCCTTATAATTTATCCGCTCAAGATATAAGAATTATTGTCCAGAGCATTGAATCAAATAAGATTGAAAATAGAATACGATTTGATTTTGAGAAATTATTGAAAAAAACAAATTTTTGGAGCACTAATAAACCCATTGATGATTATAAAAATGCTGATTATTATTATCAACTGCTATCTTCCCGCTTAATTCGTGAGTCTGATACAAGTGATTCTACTATCGATTATTTTTATTTTGATGGTGTGCCAGTAATCAATAGCTACAATGCAAAACAAAATATATTACAATGCTTGCATGAGGAGCTAAAAAATTATTTAGCCAATGAAGCAATAAAGCATTCTGATGAAGAAATCCAGGATGCTTATAGTTCCAATAAATTTCCATTTTCTCCTCACAATTTCAAAAGCTTCCATGATTATCGACTGTATGATTTTTTACTGATCCTTGGTGTAGAAAAAGCAAAAGATATCGCTGGAGAGAACTGGCAGACAGCTGGAGATGAATATAATAATCTTTCTTTTTCTAAGATAATGTGGGGATTCTCAATTTTAAAACAAATCGGATATGATTTTAATCGATTTGATGCATCCAGAATACGTAGAGATTGTTTTTTAGCTAATTCATTAAAATATCATGGATTTTTCCATCACCTGAAAAAAAATAATAAGGGAGATGTAGCCCCATGGGAAGATTCTTTATCTGAGATAAAATATTGTGATTATAGAGTATTTAGTAGAGGTGTTAAGATATATCAGGTTGCGAAAATGGTTCATAAATATCTTTCTCCTGAAGAAGAAGATTTTTTTATTGGTGAATCTAAATGGGAGAATTATGATATTTATGATTTAGATATATCATTTCGGGAAATTGTGTCTTTTTTTGATAAAATCAGAAAAATAATGTTTTTTTCTGATAATGATAGCATCATTGGTGTGTTACAAACAGACGCACAAGAAGGTCAATTGTTGCAAAAATATAAAAATAATAGTTATAAGCATATTCAGCATGCCCAGTCTTTTGAGGATTTATTAAAAAGCAAATCAGATAATCAGCCAAGAGTCTTTTTAACAAACCTTGCTGAATTTACTCAGTATTCATGGTGTACTGCTGAATTCTTTCAAGCACAAGCAGGAAAAGAAAGCGGTACATTTATGACTGAATATTTGAAAGGGGCTTATAGTAGCATGAAATGTGTTACTGATGAAGCAGTCAGGATTGTTTCAGAAATACACCCAAGTACTTTTTTAAAAAACCTTACTGGATTTACTCAATACTCATGGTGTAGCAGTGCGTTTATTCAGATGATAGTTGAAGATGGTTGGTCGGGAACATTTGTAACGGCCTATCTAGAAGGAAAATATGATAATTTGAAATGTGTAACCGATGAGCTAGTTAGAATTGCAGTAACAATATCCATGGAGGATGATTATAATGATGAGAATGAAACTGAAGATGGGCAAAGGATTTTTTTTAAAAACCTATCAAGGTTTACCCACTTTTCTTGGTGTAATAATAGATTTATTGAAAGCATTGTGGAAAGAAGTGGATTTGCAAGAGGATATCTTTTGCAAGAATACGTGAAAGGTTCATGCGATAACTTAGATTGTGTGACAGATAAAGCAATCAAAATTGCTACAAATTGGGGCTATACATTTTTAGAAAATCTGCCAAAATTCGTACATTTTTCCTGGTGTAATGCTAAATTTGTTGAAGAAAGAGCAAATGACTATAGAGTAACATTTTTAAGAGAGTATTTGAAGGGGACATATGATGGTTTGAAATGTGTTACAGATGAAATAATTAGAGTTGTAATAGTAAACTCAAAATTAGATTCAAGCAATGATGCAGCAGGACTATTTGCAGAAAATTTGTCAAAATTTACTCATTTTTCTTGGTGTACTATTGAGTTTATTCGATTACGGATGATCGAAAATAATAATCGTTTTTTAATGAATCTGTCACAGTTTACACATTTTCCTTGGTGTACTGAAAGTTTTGTAAACGATAGAGTAGCTAAAAATAGTTATGCTTTTATGTGCAGTTATTTGAAAGGAAAATATACGAATATAGAATGCATTACGGATGAAAGCGTTAGAATTGCTACAGAAGGTGAGCCAGCAATTTTTTTTGAAAATTTATCGAAATTTACTCATTTTCCCTGGTGTACTGCTGAGTTTGTAAATAAGCAGGCACATAAAGCAAGTAGAGCTTTTATGAAGCAATATATTCAAGATACCTACAAGAACATAAAATGTGTTACAGATGAAACATTTAGAATTGCAGCAAAAAACCAGCCGGAGACTTTTCTAAAAAAATTTTTGGATTTCATAGATTTGCCTTGGATAGATACAGAATTTGAAATATCCTGCAATTTTAAAATATATGTACATAAATTTAATTCTTCATCTCTATCAAGAGAAGAAGTAATTTCTAAATACGCGGCTATAAATATTATGGAACTTGAGAAGAATAGAGACATTTTCCCTTTTTATATGTTGAAAGAAATACTTTATGAAGGTGCTTTTCAAGAAAATCCACAATTAAAACGTAAATATTGGGGAAGAAGTATAGATGCCTTAATGAGATCTTTCGATTGTCCTCAATATACTTCTGAAAGTCTGGGGAAATTTAGTAATGGAGGATTTTTAAATAATACAAAAGTGTGTGAAGAAATTCGGGATGAATGTATAAACATTGGCATTGCTTCCGGAAAATATGCCGTAGAATTACTTGGATTATTTGATAATGAGCTTGATTTGGATTGTGAGGAAGGCTATAAAAATCCTTCTGAATTGCTTCGTGAAGTTACATTTATCCGTAAAATTGTGGAAAGATCTGGTCAGGAACAAAGTTTATCCAATATAAAAGCCTATTTTAAAATTCGAAATAAAACAGGTACTAGCTTAACTCCAAAAACACAATCTCTCATTGAAGCCTATTTGGGAATTGGTAGTAGTGCATTACAAGAAAAAGAATCAGGAAAAATTATCAGCTTAAAAGTTTTGGATGAAACAATTTTTGAGGAATTTGAGCAGGTAGATGATAAACTTGAATTTATTTTGAAGCTTAAACAGCTTCAAACCAGTCTGGTTTTTTCCGAGATTCATATAAAACCGGAATGGTGTTCGCAGTCATTGTTTCTGTATTTGGTGTCCAGCTTGACCGGCTCAACTGTTGAAAACGCACAAAGATTTGTTAGTCAGCATCAAAGCTATTATGAAACACTGCCACCATGCGAAATGCAGCCCGGGATTATCCAGGTTACTGAGAAAGTGCAAGACCATGATAATGAAAAAAAACTTTCAGAAGATGAAATAGCAAAAATTCGACCCTATACTCAACTTATTGCCGGATGTTTTGGTGAAGATAGTAATCAGCAGAAAAGTATAAAAGCACCTGAAGAATTTGTTAGTGAACAGAAAACACGACTCATTGAGCTTTTTGAGCAAATGTTTGATGAACATCAACAAAAATTGATTTGTTTATATGAAGAAAATAATCTTACCAATGCTGAGAGTTTGCAAAATCTGCAAGAAAGACTTAAATACGCTGATGAAAAAGATCAGGCTGAAATCAGAAAAAAAATAAAGTTATATAAAAAACACATAATGTCGCTTCAAAAAAGAATAGAAACATTGAAGAAAGTTATTGCGGTTTTAAATAACCAGGCCAAAATTGACAAAAAGATAGAGACCCCCCAGGATTTGATGTTTATTTTAGCTTACTTTATGGAAACAAACAGCTTTATTAAAGAGAATTTTAAGGCAAAAGAAGTTTTACAACAAATTAAAGTATACTTTCGGGTACAATATTATTTTACTTCCCAGAATGCCGATGAAGAAACCAGACAAATTTTAATGCGTTTTACGGGAAAAGAGAGTCAATATAATGCAAATGAACTGGCTATATTGTATGAATTTTATGTTGAAATGTTTGATAATACTTTATTGCCGTATTTTAATGAAACTGGAAATAATGGTGAGAATTTCCCGCTTTTGTCCGCATTGCAGGAATTCTTTGGAAATAAGAGACAACCTGCAATTATGGATCAGCTTAAAAAAATACTTGAAGGCAAAAAGAAAAACACAAGACAATATGCTTCGATTCAAAATGCATACAAAAAACTGCAAACAGGAAATGAATCACAAATCAAACGAACCTTATTACTTATTCCTCACAAAGACTGTCTGGCAGAATTGGCAGGTTATACAGCCAATGCCTGCTATACAAGAATGGGAACATATTTAAAGGATTATCCTGATATTATATCATATTTTATGTTAGATATTACGGATATATCCCCTTCATTAGAAGATACAAGAGAACTGAATCTTCAGTCTTTATTTGACAGAAACAATATCCAGGTAAATAAATTTGAAGGCAGCGCATTATTTGCTGAAACAGTTTCAACAGGAAATGAACCGGTTTTAATTATTCGAGCCGATAATCCCCAGGATCCTGTAATGAATAAACTTATGGGGAGAGATTATTTAAGCAGTATGGATGCTTTTGCCAAAGCCGAATTTGAAAGATTATTGAGATCAAGAGGTTATAAAGGGAAATTTTATATTGTGCGCCCCAATAATTCCGGATCAATATCCAATCGACCAGCAATAAGAACAGCTATAGAATTGTATTTTCAGAAGAATACAAGAGTATTGCCATTAGGAAGAGGGTTTCGATTCAACGGTTATGATGATACCAACTGTTGTCATGTTGTGGCAGAGGGGGTAATACAGTAGAGAATATTGTTTTGTAGTTAAAATAAAAAACACTATATGTTTTTGGATTCTTTTGTGGTCTTTAATAAATTGCAAAGATTATTTGACATGTAAAATAATGTTATTGATTGTAAATCTGGGTTACAAGGTTACATTTTTTTGTAACCTTAAATATTTTTGTAACCGTATAATTTGTTTTAATAAAGCCAAAAAAATAATAAAAGTTATTTAAGGTTACATAAGTTACAAAGCGGTTACGTTTTTTTGTAACCACAGAAAGGCTTTTAATAAGCCGAAAAATCATTATAATTCTCTACGGTTACATTAATTATGAGTTCCGGCAGATATTTTTCTCTCAAGATGGTGCAACGTGATGTTTTTCTGGCAATTTTGATATTAATATCATCGGAAACACCGCAACAATAAGCCTCTCCTTTAATATACTGCTTAATGGTTTTTATGCTAAATTGTCTTTTCCGAAGCTTGGCGTATTTTTTCATAGGCCGGTTTGATATTGGAAAATGAGATAGCCAGCAAGTCTTCATTTTGATAATCCTGTAAGCTGGACGGTTTAAGTTCTTCTTTTGGATAGCGTTTAAAAATTTCCTCGGCCCGTAACTCTCTTTCTTTTAATAAATCTCTTATAACCTGAACATGCAAAAAGATCTCTCTATAGTCATCAAATACGCCTTCTTCTTTTTCATCAAAACTGTATGGGTAGTCTAATATATTAATTTCGTGAGAAACTTTCATGCAACTTTTTTCGATCCCTCTACGTATTTCAGAAAAAGATGTACCTTCCTGATATGGCTGGGCAACAAAAACTTTTTTACTCATCTAATAGCGTTAGTATATCGTACAACTTATCGTGTGCATCATATGTAATTATTAAATCATCATTCCCTGCAAAATCTGTCCAAAATGTGTGTGATGTATATAATTATTTTTTATGAATAAATTGACTTAAATATGATATATAGTATACTATAAGTATACAAATAGTTACCTTTTAATTATGAAAACAGCTATTACCATTCGTACTGATCAAAAAATCAAAGATCTTGCTATCCAAACCGCTAAAAAACTAGGAATACCTCTTTCTACTATAATGCATGCGCTTTTGTTACAGTTTATAAGGGAGCAGAAGATTAATATAGAATTATATTCTGACTCAAATAAATTATCAGAAAAAGGCAAACAAATGCTTTCAGAGGCTTTATCTGATAAGGAAGAACAGCAGTTTGATTCTCTGGATGATATGTTAGATTTTGCTAACAATATGTAAGCATGAATATCACATTCAAAAAAACATTTTTGAAAAAGATTAAGAATCTGACAAAGAAACAACAATTAGCCTTAAAGGCAAGATTGCAATTATTTCAAGATAATCATTTGCATCCCATCTTAAACAATCATGCTTTGCATGGAGAATATAATTATTGCAGAAGTATTAATATTACTGGAGATTTGAGAGCTATTTATAAGGAAGATAAAAATACTATTACTTTTTTAGTTCTTGGAACGCATTCTGAACTTTATTGATGTCCACTTTTTGGGGTACAGATAACATGTCTTCTTTGGTACCCCGTACAGTCTATTTTCCGAACTTTCTAAATGGGTGAGTGCGATTAAGGAAGTGTTTGAAGATTTTAAGGAAGCTTTGCAGGGGTTCGGTTATTTAGGCACAAAAAGCTAAACTGTAATATCTGAGAGATATTCAAGTGTGCAAAAATTTGAGTTATATTTAGTCATTTTTTTTTCATATTCTGCAAGATAATAAGAAAAATCTTTCTCTATATTAGCTTGCACATGATTCACATGAAATACGGATGCTTTTAAAGTAGAAATACCTTTTCCTATGTTAGCTAAACGAAAAGTAAGCATATCATCATCAAATAAATCCAATTCGTTATCGAATCCTCCTACTTTACTAAAAATTTTACGTTTTACAATACCAAAATTAGCAATAAAACTTCTATTTAATGCTGCTGCTTCATTTTCTGTTCTTCCAATAATGTTCATATCTGATGTTGCATTTTTCTTTAATAAAGTACAGTCACCTTTTCTAACCTCCTCTAAGATTGGCTCTGAATTCTCCTCAAACCATCCCCGAGGGGTTGTCCATAAACGTTGTGCACCATAGAAAAAATCTACTTTTTCCTCAATAATTTTTAAAATTAAATTATGTATTAATGTGGTCTCAGATACAACGGTATCGTCATCAAGAAAAACCAGAAAATCTTCGTTTTGCATAACATCTACTGCCAGATTTCTCGATTTTGGTCTATTAGAACCGACTACATGCAGTATCTTTATATTAATATCAGTTTGTAAACTGTTAATAAATTCTATAATTTTAACATGCTCATTCTCTGTACCATTAGAAACAATTGAAATCACATTAGGTTTTAAGGTTTGATTCAGGACACTACATAATGTGTGACGGATTGATCCACCCTTTTTTTCAAAACTATCTCCTGTTGGTATGGCTACACCATATGATAAATTATTCATAAAAATGGTTGATTATATCTTTAAAAGAAAATTTTAAAAACTTCTTTCTTAAACTAAGAATTTTAGTATTTTCATAGTTTGATAAATTTCTTCGAATTTCTCTCTCAGCATCATCTAATGAATTATAACACATATCAATGCCAAATATTTCAGGATATACAAGTCTATTTGGCAAAATTGGTATACACCCCTCACAAACACTTTTAATAACACTGTATCCGAAATTTTCTTGTAATGCCGAACTAAAAACGAACTTCGAATTCTGTAACGTTTTTTTGTGCAGATCATCGTCCTCACCCATAATAATATCACAGTTACTCAACTCACATATGGTATTATAGTATTTTCCTGAGATTTGTTTTTGGGGAACAGTTACAGCAAAAAGACAATCTGGCATGCGTTTTACTAGTTCTATAAAATCATCGATCCCCTTATCTTTATCCAATCTATGTGGAAATATTATATCAATTGCACGTTCATGCCATGTATGCTTAATTTTTTCTTCGTCATAATTATCCATCCCCCATGGAAAAACGTGGACTTTGTTTTGATATTTTAAAGGTATTTGATTTTTTAAAAACTTAGATGGAACATATAGTAAATCAAAAATCTCAAACCACGTCTTTTCAGATTGCTTTAGCCATTCCCAGTCATATAAATCATTCTCCACAAATGTCCCTCCATGAATTAATGCTCCCATTTTTTTTTCTTGTTTTGAAATATCACGAAAAAAAGCTAATGTTTCTAATCCAGGAGCAAAAAAATCCAAAAATAAAATTTGTGAAAAATTTTCTTTTAATAAATCTCTTATAACCTGAACATGCAAAAAGATCTCTCTATAGTCATCAAAGACGCCTTCTTCTTTTTCATCAAAACTGTATGGGTAGTCTAATATATTAATTTCGTGAGAAACTTTCATGCAACTTTTTTCGATGCCTCTACGTATTTCAGAAAAAGATGTACCTTCCTGATATGGTTGGGCAACAAAAACTTTTTTACTCATCTAATAGCGTTAGTATATCATACAACTTATCGTGTGCATCATATGTAATTATTAAATCATCATTATTTTTATTATCACAATCTTCTCTAAAAACGACATTATTAGAGCTATAATACGTATTTTTTATCAGAGTTGGTACAGTTAAAGCTGTCATTCTAACATTTGCTTCCAAGAAAGAGCACTTTTTATTTTTAGTATCATAAATAAAATCTACCCCCCAAAAACCTGTATAATCTTTTAGCAATTCCGCTGTTAAACATTTTACAACTTCATACAAAAAAGACGTTATAATTTCATCCATATCAGAAATTTTAAATATTTTAGCTCCTATAAACTCTTTATTATTTTCTAAAAGTTGCTCTGCATAACCGAACATAGTATGTTGTCCATTTTCTGTATATATTTGAACACTCATACTTTTACCTTCTACAAAAGATTCCATATAGTAGCTGTGCTCAGTTAAAAAATTTATATCATCTCTTGCGTCCCAAATGCAGTAGCCTCCAGATCCCAATGCTCGTTTGATAAATGACTTATTTGAATTAAAAATATTACTACTATTATGATTAATTTCTTTCCAGCTAGGAGTAATATTGTTGCAGGCTTTTTTTTGTAAAATTTTATTGTTATATATTAAAAAATCTTCATATTTATATGAAACTGGAATACCTAATTGTCTAGAATATTCATCAATATCAGGATGTGCTATTGGAGCATAAATAAAACTTTTGTTTTGCAAAGGTTTTTTATTTTGTATCTGAAAACGTTTGACTATTGATATCTTTGAATTAGCCCCACAAGTGACCACTATAGGGGTATTATTACGTAACAACTTACATTCAGGATAATATTCATTGCAAAGAGTATCACCACCTACTATATTGACCAAAAGATTTTCATACTTCCACATAGCTGGGATATCATATTCAAAACTTTCTCCTACAGCTCGAAAATCTGAAATAAATAATACATCTTTTCGCGAAAATAAATCGATATTTAAAATTTTTAGTGGAAAAAATTTAAGCATAATGATTATAAATTAATTTTTTATCTAAAAATTCTTTAAGTACTTTTAGATTTGGATTATCGGTTCTTAAAATAAATAAATCTGAAGAAGAACTATTTTTTACTGCTCCTATCCCAAGCTTTTGTGAGAACTTTTTTACTCGCTTATTTTCATTATAGGACTCTGGTAGCATATATTGACTAAAATTAGCTCTAATTTCACGTATCCATATATTTGATTTTAATAAAATTTGTTGCAAAAACAACATTTGATTCCCCATCATTGTTTTATTTAAGATAACATAAAATTCTTTTTCTTCAAAATTATCAAACTGCATTGTTTCTAAGCCTCGTAAAATAAACAACACCGCCCCATGAAGAGTATATGGAGGATCTGTCATGAATGTATCACAATTATGTTTTTCTACATTTTCATTAATCAAATTTCTACAATATATACTAATATTGTGCCTTTTTTTCTTCGCTATTGTATCAACAATGTCACAATCTGCTTCATATACATGTATTTTAAAAGTATTATAAAGACTAAGACCTAGTGAAACCATATCATCATCACCAATAAATGCTATTTTTGGCGACTCAGGCGAGAAAGGAAAACGTTGATGCAAGAGATCTATTCTTTTTTTAACAGACTCAGACGTACAAGGAAACTGATTATATTCAGGTTTTGGCTCTATCAAGTCAAAATCATAATGAATAATGCTTAAATCTTTATGCGATATATAAGAAGACTTTATATTTCCAGAATTTAGAACTGAAATTATCTTTTTATTAATACAACTTGATATTAAAGGCCCTAAATTATCAAAATCTGATTGAGAGGTTTGGATGAATTCATCAATATTCTTAGCACTTAATAACTGTGCAATTAATATATAAAAATCCGCTTTTAAAAACCTATTTCTTTGTTGCCAAACTTTTATACAAAATTCTTTATCATTAAAATTTAAAGGATACATATTCTTATAATAATCATATGCTTCTTTGGCTTTTGTCTGATTTAATACTATCTTTTCCATATTATTTTATACTAAAATTTATATTAACTCGTAAGAAGATGCATTTATATTAAATTCATTTAATACAGTATTTCTTTTTCCTGTTTCTTCAAATATCTTAATATCTTTCAACGCTAAATCTCTTCTATTTATCATCTCCTGTGTATCATTAACGTTTATTGATATGCAATGATTTATGTGTTTTTTTTGCCCCTCCATTACTCTAGTGTATATTTGTGGCATCCTGTTTTTTATTCCAATATCATCCAAATAGTAACTACAATTACGAAGTAAATAAAACAAAGCATGAGAAGACAGTCCACCCCCTCCACTTTGCAAGTGATAAATATATGAGTTTTGTAAAACACATGTAATTTTTTGATGATATAAACGAAGTTTCGATTGCAGTAAGGTCTCTTCATAATAGTAATTATATTCAGACGGAAATATACCTTCTTCTTTAATTAATAAATCTGCATGAATCATCGCACATGAACCTTCTTGCAAATACACTTCTCGTAAATTATCATGCATAAAATTATTCCCATTTATTTTCTTTGTGTAATCATCAAGTTGAAACTTCCATGGTGCTTCATAGCCAGATGACATAATGCTATTATACTCAACATTTTTTAAAGCAATTTTAGGCCCAAGAACACCGATTTGGTTATTATTATCAAATTCCTTTAATAGCTTTATAATGCAATTTGGATCAGAAATATACGAATCATCATCAACAAATAAATAATAATCAAATTTTTGATTTAAATTATTATATATACACCGATTTCTAGCTTCAGCAGCTCCAACGTTTTCTTTTGAGTAAAAAATTTTTAAATTATATTCATTTTGCATAGCTTTGAAAAAACTTTCAAACTCAGGATTAAAAGCATTTACAAATAATGCTATTTCTTTATTTTTGTGCGATTGCTTATTAATTGATTCTAAAGTTACTCGTAGATAATTTAATCGTTAAAAAAATTTTTGATTTTCAGAAATAATTGTTGGAAGAACAATCAAAACTTTTTTATCTTGGTATTTATCAATGTCTTCTTTACTAAATCCTTTATAAAGATCTTTACAAAATTTTTCCAAATGTAATTCCTCACAATCATAGGGATAATGCATAGTACTACTTGCAAAAACAAGAAAATCTGCTAATACTTGCTCATAAAATTGTCTATATTTATTTTTAATCTTTAATATTTTATTATATATATCAATCAATTCTTCATGTTGATAATAAGGAAAATATTCTTGAATACCAAAAAGTGTATCACAGACAGTTCTTTTCAATCCGATAAATATTTCTTTATCCATAGGAAAAATTCCTGAGAGTACACTTTCTAATAAAACCCTAATTTGAAGGCTTTGTTCTTGAAAAAGAAATAGTGAATTATCATCAAATTTTCTTTTTGATAATTCACTATCAATAATATTTCTAAATTTTTCCTTATTAAATGATGAATCTATAAATTCACAAGATTCTTGGATATATCGACAATGTTCACGAACATTATTTTCTAAATTTTTCACAAAGATACTATTAAAAGTAGGAAATAGTATAACAAACTTTAAGTACCCCAACAAGCCATTTTCCGAACTCGCTAAAAGGCTTATTTTAAACATAAAAACTTCATGGTACCCCCGACAGGATTCGAACCTGAGACCTCTCGGACCGCAACCGAACGCTCTAATCCTCTGAGCTACGGGGGCAAAACGCATAAAAAGTTTACCAAAAATAAATCCCTATATCAATAGGGATCAAAACATGGTGTTACCTGACTCCCATAATTATATGAGAAAATAAAAAACTCATTCTGCAGGTGTTACTAAAAGGATCGCTCGATTCCCTGCTCTTAAATTACAGAATATTATTTTAAAACTTTTGCTAATCTTTGTCCTTTTATTATTTTGCTCCTTCTCAATATGTTCTCGATTATGCTTAAAAAAAATCACAAAATGTTTTAACATCTTGCCCTGAATTTAATTATTTATATATACAAATATATTGTTTTATGTTATCATAGTATACAAAATCAAAAAATAAGACAAGAAAACATGTCAGATAATAATGCAGAACAAAAAGATCTTTTATCAACCCAAAAAGCTGAATCTAAAACTCCAGTCACAGTAACTAAATCAGAGTCGCCTGACAAACTAAAAGGATTCATCGATTCATTAGGTTCAATCTCTAGTAAAAAAAGAGATGAGCTATATCAATTATTAAAAGACCAGGTAGGGATTAACCCTGAAAACCCTGATTATGATAAAATCGCTTTACAATTACTGGATAATAAAGAAGATCATCTAATTGGAAATCTTTCAAATATTATTCCCCATATTCATCATTTGCGAAGCTTCTTTTTGAAGCTATTAAATGGCAATTATGGATATGATCACGACCAATCAATACATTACGACTTATTGGCAATAAAGGAATATTATCAAGCAAATAAAGTTATGATTGATAAAGATGTAATGATGTCATTATTAAATAAGTATCGTCTTAGCTATATTTGTAAAGGGCTTGGTAGTTTACTTCAAAATCTTGAATCTCTGGATGAAGAAATAAAAGCAACAATTCTCAAAAGTAGTGACCTGAAAACAGAGGAAGTAGCAGATATTATAATGAACATTATAAATCTCTTTACTAAGGATGAACAGAAAACAATACTTATGAAGTATCTTAATTCTGGATACACCAGTCCTGCACAAGCTGTTTTTGACCATATAAGAAATATCACAGGATTTTCTAAAAATGATTATAAAGATCTGCTTATCGCATATTTGAATAACTCTTGTAAAGCTCCGTACCAAGATTATAGAGAACAAATACAGTGGCTACTGCAAAAGGCGTTGTTAGATGAGGAACTGATTAACGTAATTTTTAAAACAAAGAATTTTATATTATTCTCAGAAAACTATACTCTTTTTACAGATATTGGCTCCAAGCAAATAATACTAAGTCTTTTATCGAATTATAATGTTTACGAAACAGATAATTGGATAGCATGTATAAAACTCATTCCTGCCAGTCCAAACGATTTTGGGTTAATACAAAAAATCGCAGAGATATTTATGAGCTACGGTCGAACTGATATATTCGTTAATGAATATTTTGAAAGTATTAGTTTCGAGACTGATGAAGAGAAACAAAAAATGAAGTTTGAGCTGATCACCTATTTGATTTGGCTAAAAGACGAAGATAACAAGTTTATAAATGAAGAAGAAGAAGAACCGGAAGATATCGGATGGATTGATAAGGAATACGGGAACATCTTTATAGCTATCAAAGATCACCCAGAAAAAGAGATGCTGCTTTTAGCGTCGGTTAGGAAATCAGTAAGTATCGCGGAGAGCTTGCTTGCCTTACACCGAGAAGAGTTGGAAGGGTATAGTAACAGTGACGAGGTCATCTTTTGTGCGGAAACCATTTGGGGGTTAGGGGTTAATGATGAGCCGTTAAGAGTTATAGAGGATAACACTCGTCGGGCAGAGATTATTATCAGTATAATCGATAAGTTTAACGCGCATACGTTTGTAAAAACTTATCTGTTTGGGGTCTCTCACTATAGTACGGCAGAGAAACAAGGGGTCTTGCGTGCAGTTTTCGACCAACTACAAATCAGGTACGATCACGAAAAAATCTTCTTGGTCGCAGAGAACCTAGACGCGCTCTATCAAAAACTCGCTTTAGACGAGATTATCCCTCTTTTCGAGAAAGATACAAGTGTAATACAAAAGCTAATAAACATAGAAGCCGGTGATAAACAAAGTTTGGTTTTGTTCCGTATCGATACACTTTGGGACGAAGCTGACAGACAACAGTTCTATTTAGTTAAAACATATCTAGAGACAAAGAAGCTGGAATATGAAACTTGGACAAAGAATAACCCTGAGCTAAGAGAAGCTTATGAGTTACCGCGAACAGAAGACCCGTTAAACATATTAGTAGCTTACCTACCAAAAGATAATTACCATATGGCGTTGGATGGACTCAATGAAGAAAATTTAGTGAAATTTGAAATATACGATTTGGTCGATTTACTAAACAATAAAATACCTAACGCTAACCCGACAGATACAGGGAGAGATAAATTTGAGATTTGGAGTAGTTTAATGGCAGATTTTATGACACCTAATTTTATCGAGAACCTGTTTAAGAGTTTAGTCAACAAAGGTAGTATCAGTGAAAACGATATCGCGAGATTATCCGATCCTGAGGATCGACACCGGTTAAAAACATTTATCAGTAACACTTTACATGAGGAAGGTAGTTTTGATAGCCTGCTCGCGCTACATAAACGTGTTAGAGTACTTGCTGCGTTTACTAAAAAAGAGTATGAAGTATTATTAAGGTACGCTCAAACCCCCGAAACAAAACCTATCCATGATTATTTTATCGCGCTCCTTGAGCATGAAACCGCGTCGCTTGATGCTATGAAAGATGAGTTAATGGATCCTGAGCAGTTCTTTCAGAACCATTGTACACACGACCAATATGAAATCAACCCAGAGATTAACCCTTTTAATTGGGTGTATGTTGGTGACTCACGTGTGGGTGTGAGGGTCGCGTTATCCGCTGAAGATATCAGGGATACTCTTATTTTAGGCGGGTTAAACAAGCTCGGTTTTTTTAAGTACCATAAAAAGGAGATCCATGCTACGTTGAGTAGCTCATCAAAAACTAAGATTATCGCACAATCAAAAAAAGAGCTCGAAAGATTAGATACTGATATCTTTGGGTATTTGCAGGATTTACTTGGGTCCAAAATAGCTCTGGATAAACAAGAACGGTTAGAATATGAGAAGGAGTTGAATAGTATTGCCTTATTAGAGATATTTGATCACAAGAAGTTGTATATGTTTTTAAAGGAGAATAAAGAAGCGATACTAAAAAAAATAGTGGATGATAAACAAAGGGAAACGCTTTATAGGACACTAAGAAACGTTTTTAATAGGAATAATCTTAAAATAGTTTTAGATATTATCCTTCAATATACCCGGCTGACAGCAAACTATGTTTATCACCAGCTGGGCGGAGCTAGCTCGTTAAGGAAATCATTAAGAAATAACCAGAGAATTCAAGCGCTACTCTCAACAAAACGATCAAATATAGTATTAGTTTTGAGAGAGAATAATGTTGATCTGCATCAATATGAAGAGTTTATTAATAGATTAAAGAGAAGACATCATATTGAGGATTTAGGCGAAGCAGTAACATTGAGAGCGGAAATCCTTATGCCGGACAACCCGCGTCGTGCGACGGTAGGTAATGATACTGGTAGTTGTGACGGGTATGGTGACGGTAAACGAGTCCAATATGATTTTAATCCGGCTTGCGGCCAATTCGCTTTATCGTTTGTTAACAAAAACCCAAAAACCGGGAAAGAACGGGTGACGGTGATCGCACAAAGCCTTCTAACTATCGATACTGATGTAAGCCAATTCCTTTTGCCTACATTAGTTAAGAATCGAGATCATAGGTTAGTAGAGAGCTTAGGAGAAGATTTCTTGGAACGATATTTTCGGTCACCACAAAAAATACTGAGCCTTGATAATATCGAGCAAAATAAGGCTTATGCGGGGCGTGTGATTTTCGATAACGCTCAGCTAGGGCAAATATATAGACAGTTTTTTATTGAGTACCTCAAAATGCACCCTGAGTTAAAGCAAGATATATTCTTAGTAGGGACCACCTTTAACGATCCTAATATAATAAGAGATATAAGAGCAAAGTCTACAGCTAACAACTATTTACCTAGCACAGTTATCCCTTACTCAGATAAAGCACAAGAACGATGTTATAAAGTAGAAACTAATATCAAAAACCGGGCTAAGCAACCGAGACTAAACGGGGTGTTTGAAATTAATTATTTGGACGCTATCCCTGTATCGTATCTAGAAGAGTTTATATATAAGTATGAAGAAGGTGCGGACGAACATCTAGAGGGATTATTAGATATGCAGAACCTTCTTATCGCTTCTGCTTACACAAATGAGAAATTCGGGATATCTAGTCTTAATATGGGTTATTTTGATAGGGAAGGGGTGCTAAGAGGGTATATATTAGCTTATCCTGTTACCGAAGGATCAGAAGGCTATGATGAGTACGGAGAATATGATGACCAACAAAAAGAGGAGCTAGCTATTTATGTACATGATTGGGCGGTGATGAAAGAATATAGAAGATCAGGTGGCACAAGAAGTATAGTGAGCGCGGTTATCCCGCGTATCAAAAAAAATATCAAAATCTTGAGGAAGAGAACAGGACAGGATAGCATCGATATACTTATGCAATGCAGAGCTGAAACATCATATAAATTTATGTTGAAATATTCTGGTCAAATAGGTTACGAGATTATTGAAGACTATGAAACAGATAACGGGATGCATGTCCTAAGGCTTAGGGATAGATCTTCATCTATAGCGATAAAATAATGGTTATGTTGTTTGGGGTTTTTTCGCGATAGTAATATCTCTATGCTGTAGTATAAATCTATTTATTCTATGAGCTGGCTACACCACGGTACGGGATTTGTCTTGCTAGATTAGGTGCTAATAAAAAGAGCGTTCAAAGTATCCTTGGTCTATTATCCCTGATCCTTTTTTGGATCGATGCTCTCGTATTTCGTCTGTATTTCTGACCACCTAGATGCGAACTTAGCGTCTAATTCTTTAATCTTTTTTAAGACTTCAGGGTCATCCTTTTGTAGCTTCCTTAAGTGAGGTAATTTGTTCTCACGGGTAATCTTCATCTCACTTTCGACGCCGGTTGTAAGCTTAATCTTTTTTTGCATACCGTTTAGTAATAAATATATATTCTAATCGACAGATTATCTTTATAGCTAACTTGAAAAACTTAAAAATATCGTTAGATACAAAATTTATTTAGCTCTGGAGGTGGTCTTTCTGGTTATAAATATAAGGGATATTTGTTCTTTAGCTTTTTTTTAAGTCCAATATATTATATTCATATAAATAATTATCAGTTGATATATTACTCCTTTTAAAGGAGTTAATCTAAAACTATTATAGATATTAAATCATGTCATCTTTAAAAAAAGTGCAAAACAAATTACTTAAACTCGTCTACAATCTTTTTTAGTTTTTCTATATCTGGGTCATTATCTTTATCTCTTTCAAACGTATTATCCATAGATATTATTATATAAATAAATATGTTTTATTTAAAACTTACTCATATATAATACTTTATAACATTAATTGATTTTACGTGTCAACAAGTAGTTGTAACTCTTTTTTTATTGTTTGATATAATCGTAAACTAGGCCAAAGATTTTTATTTTTTTTTAGTAATTTGACTTACTATGTTTAGATATTAAAAAAAAATCCTGTTATGGCGTAGAGGATTTTGTTTTGTGTCTCTGCAAAAACAACTGATTCGTTTTATCTGTAAAATCATAATCGCTACTTAAGAGAAAGTAAATCACCTACCTTTTGGTCAAACCGTTTCTTTAGAAGAAGAATATCTCTAATCTTTGCTAGAGGTTCATTAAAATAATAGGTAAGATCAATATAGATGATCTTGATATAATAAAGAAAATTAAAGTGATAAAACCGCATAAATTTCTACATAAGTTCTTATTATAGTAGTGATTAAAAAGATGATCTGTTTTGTCAAATTTAATAGTTTTGGATGTATCTTGATCTTATATTTTAATTGACAATTTATACTTCAAACGGCACCTAATTATCTAATTTTTAAGTTTATAATAGAAAAGAAATAAGTGTATAAATGATGATTTGTTATATTATTTTCGCACTTTTGCATATAACCAATCATGATTTGTTGTTGTTAACTTAATTTCAGCTTCTTTAACAAATTCTTCTACTTCTTGCTTATTATTAGCTTCCACTAAATAGTAAATAAATATTTTTTTCTTTGAAAAATGCCAAAGTACTTGCGGTAATATAAATAATCGTTTTTGGTATATATATTTACTCATATCATTAGTAATCTCTCCATCAATAGGAATGAAATCAAAAGGTACAAAAGAATATGCCTGAATAATAAATTGTACTGAATAATATTCTTTATCCGGATTTATTTCCCATTCTTTTTTTTTCATTGAATTAATAAACCTTTGATTTGTTGCATCTATTTTTTTTATAAAAATATCTTTTTTATAAGCGTACGCATAACCAAAAACGAGATAGAATATAACTACTAAAATAATGAGTATGACTGTTCCGATTGATAGCCCAAAGAAAAATTTTTTCATATATTTTTAGTTAAAAGAAATAAGCCAATAGTTATACGAAATATCATCGTGTTTTATATCCCATATAGAAACATCAACTTTATCATTCAGGTTATCTGAAACCGCTGTATGATAAGTTAAATATACGGTATTATTCCCTTTTTTGGTTATAATCATACTATGTATTTTATTTCCACCTTTTGATGGTTGTAACTGTACTATATCGCCTGGTTCAGCCTTGGCAATTAAAGTTGATAAGTTGCTATAATTAAATACTTCGTATGTAGCATTATTAGTAAAACTAGTATGATATTCCCAAAAATCTACGACTAATGACCAAGTAGTTTTCCAAGCCCATTTATCCGTTAAGCAATACCATGATGAATCTCCTACATACCAATATTTATCTGTTCTTTCATCTTCACATCCTCCTTCTCCTACCATTCTAATACCTCCAGCATGAATAGCTTGACTAACAAAATTGGTACAGTCATATTTAAAACTAGGATAATCAGGATTACGTTTTTTAGCCCCATTTTTTGACCATTTGTACGCATATTTCACTATTTTTTCTTTATCGATACTCATAGGCACAAGATTATTTTCAATTTGGTTCCTATTAGACAGTTTAGCTTTATTTTTAGGTAAATTAATTATTTTGTTATTTTCGGATTTATTTATATATGCAGATGCGTATTGGATAAAGTTCCTTTCTTCTTGTAATGAATCAAAATCAATGTATTTGTTCCATAAAATATCCATAATAATTTTGGTATGTTGTTTATTATTAGGAAACTTTGTTTTAAATTTAGTATCCATTATTTGATAGTGACATGTTGCTAATTCTTCAAAATTTTGATTCGGATTATTATCTTGATATAAAAAGATTTGACACTCCGGAAACACTAAGTTTTTATGCTCTTGAAGATAATGAATAATGATATTTCTTTCATTGTTATTGAATTGAGAGGTATCCACATCCCATATTATGTTTTGTAATGCAACACTTTCTGATAAATTGTCCTTATTAAAACTAACTTTATACTTTGCTGCGTATGTATCCAAAATTTTCTCTGCTTCTAGTATCTTCAGAGCTTCTCCACATTACTTTTTGTAATAGTGTTGCCTATACCAAAAAATAATATTATAAAACCGATTAATATTGGAACTTGATTTTTCATAATTAATCTTGATTTAAGAAGTATCTTCCATGTTATAGATAGATATTTCTAAAGTCAATAAAATTGAAGCTCTTCCTTTTTTAATGAAAGTAAAATTAGGCATATATGTTTAATCCCTTAACTACAAAACAAACCAACAATTAGGAGAAGATCATTTAAAAGCTCTTAAATCTTATATCCACAAAACAGATAAAGAGAGCTCTTCTATCTTAATCCTAAAGAAGATAGTCTCTAAGCTGGGCGGCAGAATAAGGGAACTAGGCAATAAAGATTTATTTAGGCTCCGTTTTATGTATGATGGTGCGCGCTATAAAGACACGGCTAAGAGATTAAATAAGGATTGATTTAGGCTTGTAGCTCTGATAGGAGAATACATAAAACCCTCTAGCCTAAAGCTTATAATAAGTTTCTGATAATATACCTCCGGTTTTTGTATGCAAAAACACTGATTTAGTTATATAATGAAACCCCTTAATAATAAGGACAACTATGAAAGACAATCTTTTTAGTATCGTAGGACAAAACCTGATCAACCAAAGCGCACCGTTAGCAGAGAAACTAAGGCCCGACACCTTATCTAAGTTCGTAGGCCAGCCTCATTTAGTCTCCAAAGGTAAACCGATACAAAAGATCATTGAAGACGATCAACTATTTTCGTTTGTGTTATGGGGCCCGCCAGGCACAGGTAAAACCACGCTAGCGAGAATCATAACCTATGCAACAAAGAGCCATTTCGAGGTCATGTCGGCTACGAACCAAGGTCTACCCAGGTTCAAGGAGGTGATAAAAATAGCAGAAGAAAAAAGGAATTTTGAGAACAAACGTACTATATTATTCGTGGATGAAATCCATAGGCTGAACAAAGCAAAACAAGACGCCTTTTTGCCTTATGCTGAGAACGGTGCGATTATCTTTATCGGTGCTACCACTGAGAACCCGTCTTTTTATGTTAACTCAGCTCTACTCTCACGGATGAGGGTGTTTGTGCTTAATATGTTGACTGAAACTGAATTAAAGACGATCTTAGAGGAAGCAAAAAGATACCTGAATATCAGTATAGAGGAGCAAGCGGAGAGGATGCTGATACAGTTTTCAGATGGCGATGCTAGGATACTACTGAATAATATAGAGTTCATATTCGGGATCACAAACAAACAATTACTAAAAACCTCTGATATAGAGACGTGTTTACAGAAAAAAGCGCTTCGATACGATAAGAGCGGCGAAGAGCATTATAACCTTATTTCCGCGCTACATAAAAGTATGCGTGATAGCGACGCTGACGCGTCTTTATACTGGTTTACACGTATGATCGAAGCAGGAGAGAACCCGTTATATATAGCGCGTCGGATGATACGTTTCGCTTCGGAGGATATCGGTAACGCTGACCCGATGGCTTTAAATATAGCGGTCTCAGCATGGCAGAGCTATACCCTGTTAGGCTCACCTGAAGGAGAGTTATCGTTAGCACAGTGTGTAGTGTATCTCGCACGCGCAAAAAAAAGTAATGAGATATATAAAGCGTTTAAAGAAGCACAAAATATAATAAAAGAGACCGGGAGTTTGCCCGTCCCGATGCATTTACGTAACGCACCGACCAGGCTTATGAAGGAGCTGGGATACGGGAAAGGGTACAAATATGCGCATAACTATAAAGATGCGAAAGTTGACCAGAAACATCTACCTGATGAGATCGCAGGAACGAAATTCTTAGATTGAATATCACTTATAGCCTAGTTTGGATAGATTTAGTATATGAATATTGATTATATCAATTTTTTGAGGTGATCCTTTTTTGAAAGTAAAAATTTTATATTAATAGGAGGAGATATATATTTCTAATACAAACCTATTACCGATACGGTTACAAGTTGAAGGTGTTATTATTGAAAGAGGAAGATAAATTTAATTGTAAACCTATAACTGGTTTTATAAAAAAAGTAATACATAAAAACGTTCGTTCACTCTTAATCTCACATTGTAATTTTTTTTTTGAGTATTAATATAATAGAGATCTTAGCTATAAAATATGGGAAAAAGATTAGACCAACAAAAAAAACATAGTGATATACGTTTAGTCGCTGGACCACAGAAACAGGTTCTGATGAATATGGATAGATACGGAAGACAAGTCGTGGGACATCCGGAGGCTCTATTTGAGCGTAAGATAGAACCCACTATAACCTCAATAAACCAAACCCTTAAAAGTGTTATACAAAATAAAGAACAAACTATAGCTACTTATAATGGTAGAATCGAGATAACCGAAACTCATGATCTTGATGAGATGAGAAAATCGGTAAAAACCCTTAAGGACATAATATCTTTATTGTCAGCTCAATCAAGGTTACCTGAACTGGATTGCAAAGATTTTATCAAGAATTTTCGTATAGATAAGCTCTTTATAGAATCATCAGAGATAAAAGCTATATGGAGAAACGCTATATCAACACATTATATATTACTGGCTAAAGTATTTGAATCTTTAGTACAAGATAGGCAACTAAAAGATCTGGGTATAGTAGAGTTTATTGATCAAGACGGATCAAAACAAGCGAGTCTAGTAAATCTTAAACGCGCTCACAAAGTATTAAAACAGTATTTTGAACATAAGAAAGAAGGGACTATCAATAATCCGTTTTTTACTAATAAAACTGAAGAAGAGACACTGTTATGGATGCAAGCAAACACAGGTTTATGGCATGAGCATTTTGAAGACACACATGATCCGGTGCTTTATAGTATACTTAGCGGTTTCGACCCGGCGATATCTGATAATCGAAGCTACCAAAAAGTATTATATCTTACTAGTAAAACAAAATATCAGATACAATCCGCCAATAATACTTCTTTGTATTTTCTTCTTAAATATCTTCAGGCAGGATATCTTGAAGAGGGAGAACCAAAAACTAAACTGCCAAAAGATTTTGATGAACGTCTTGATCTTATCAAAAAAATCAAGAACAAATTAAATGAAATCCCTTCAATAGAGATATCAGAAGATTATCCGCCTCAAATGAGTAAATTAGGTATAGATAAGAAGCTAACAGACGAAGATATTGAATTGCTAACTAGATTTATATTTTCAGAAGGAGAATCAACTATACCTATCCCAGATTTTATTAAACACAAAAAACGGATTTTGTATCTACAAAGCGTTAGTGGGTATTTAGAACTTTTTGAAGGAATAGCTGGGCTATGAACCTTTCATTATTGTAAAAAATCTATATCTATGTTAAACCAAAAGATCATATATTTTGCATCAATACCCTTAGTTTATCTGCTTTAGGTTTGTTTTGTTCAACTACTAACTCATTAGGGAAATAAGAGTGTTTATAGTAACGTAAAAACTCTAAAGAGGGTTCTTTGTCCCATTGTTGGCTATTAAAGAAGCTAATATATTTTTTAAATGACCGCGCTTCGAATATAAAAGACGCTATATAATCATCACATATAATATAAGAAGTGTTTTTCCCATGGATATCTTTTATCTTTGTAAAATCAAATGAATAGTGCGTGTTTTTAGTAGCATTATAAATCATTTTTGTAACATTATTGATCCCATACATATACTCATGACGTTCTTCGATATGATAGTAATCCACTAATTTAGACAAAAAGGTTTTACGTTTTGGCATAAAATACTCTGGATTATATGAGGTATACTCGTGATATTTATTGATATTCTGAAGTTTAGCAAAAAGAGCTGTTAATAGATCATAACTAAAGCTATAAGAATCATACAATGTATAAAACTTATGTCTAATTTTCCCTCGTTGTTCAATATTTATTAAATGATTACGAATATTATGAAATTTCTCTATTTTTTTATGTGTATCCTGACAAAATTGATCTAAATATTCTAAATATTTGATATTTAAGAAATAATTAAACCCATGTTTGATTAAAATATTTTCTTCTAATAAAGATTTTAGCTTATTATAAATAGTTTGATAGGTATAATTTTTATTATATTGCTCATTTACTACAAGTATAAGCTTCTTAGCATCAGTAAAACCAAATTTAGCAATATACTCAATAATTATCGATTTAACAGGGCATCCTGGATATAACATAATTATTTATTAGTAGTATGCATATACTATAATAATATTTTATTAGGTTCAAATGTTGATTAGCTTCACCAACATACAAGTTATTCAATTTTTAGTGGAAGTAGAATTAGACATATAACAAATTTCATTCTTTTTTGTTACACAAAAAAAGGAAGAGCTCAGTAGATATTGTTGGGAAAAATCTATCATTAGAATATTCTATTTCTATCTCACCGTCACTCGTTTTCAATTCAGTATTATATAAAGGTCAAAAAACATGTTTTTTATAATATATATTATCATGTCCTTTAGAGTAATTTTCTATATGTATATTCAAAATAATTGCTATTTATAATTACAAACAGTTATACTCAACCTTGTTTAGAATCTTAAATCTTTATTTCCAAATCTTAGCTTTTTCCAGCCATTTGATGATAAAAAAATTAAGATTTTTAAAAGCGGTTTAGTATAAATATAAAAATTATCACATTTATTCTAATTTGACCCCCAAAAACCTTTGGCTACCACCGTTCCTTGGTATAATAAAAGGCATAATATTCGTTTCGTCCGGATCGAGCGACCCACCAATATTGAAAGTACGTAATATATTAGACTCATTATCCCAATCGCTTCTATCAGACGAAGGTAGACAATAAAGAGTAAACCTATCACCATTATCTCCGTCACCCTCATATTTTATCTTAAATATATCTGAGCTACAGCTATATAAATTAGTAGATATGTTTTGGTATCCAGCAGACCCTAGTGTCCCGGTATTACCATAAAGCCCCCAAAAAGTATTAGAGTTAGAGAAATATGATTCTACTTCAGCTTCAGCATACTGAGAATTGCTATTCTCGTTTGTAGCATCAGACCCGATCCCGATCATCATAGAAGAGTCAGGCTGACTAAATATCCATTGTAAGGTTTTATCATCACCTCTGACCCAAGCCAAACTCTCAAATTTGACCCATGAACCCCAAGGGCTATCACCGGTAAAATACATACCGTTAGAATCACGTGACATACTCATCCCAGAAGCATACCGTATATCGTTCCCCGCACTATTACCGTCTGTGAAACTGTCTCCGCCTAGCCTTAGATCGAGCCATGTTGGTGTTTTAACCTCTAATACATTTTCTCCGTTATCAGCGATATACCCGGTTGATTGTTTGCTACCGTTTATTAAAACTATCGAATACATATTCTCACTTGAATCAGTAGTTATATCAACTTCTATCTCTGTATTAGATATATGCCTGATCTCATCTATTGTCCCGGACCAGCCGGGGATAGAAATATTGGTATTATAGTCAAGATTCCCACCTGATATATATAAGGTGGTACTCGTATTAGGGGTAATAGTTTTTGGGTATACGTTCTCTACATAAGGCGCTAGCTCACCGCTACCTATAGGGAAAAAGCTGCCACCATCGTTACTTACCTCCCATCGGTTATCCGTAGCGTTATAAAGTAGAACCCCATCGTTATCAGTGCCCTGGTTAGCGATAATCTCTATATCCTCGCCAGCCCCAGTATTATCACTATCAAGTATAAAATAAACACCGTTCTGGTTGATATCACCGTCTACTATCAAATTATCAGTGAACAAAAAATCTTCTCCGGGAGTAATAAACGTTGTATCGCCTGTGCTATCATCAAAAAAGATCTTAGCGTCCGTCCCGTCGTTCCCAAGTTGGATAGTAACATCTTGATCACCTAGATCATCATTGTTGATAATTAACCCTTCAGATGGGATTAAATGGAAATCTTCGTCTTGGAATAAAATACGGGCATTAGATTGACCCGGGCAACAAATAATAATACTTAGTATCAAAAAAAAGTTTTTTATCCTTTTGTTCATATATTATTACAATTTACAGTATCTAGATATTATATCATATTAGAGTATAAAACGGAAGGGTTTTGAATGAAAAAAAGTATACAGAAATAAATATTTAAAAAAAATTAATTAATGGTAGAATAGATATAGAGTTATTTGATAAAAATAATGAAAGAATCTAAATTTTTACAAGATTTTTCTGTACCTAACAAACTTTTTACTAAAGAGGATGTAACCTGCGAGTATTTTGATAGTATAGATTTACCAAGAGAGTACTTGCGATGTATATCGGTACAAGAAAAAATTAATTTCCAAATAAATTTTATTATAAGTAACCTACAGAAAGACACAAAACATTTTTTAGAATCACTATGTTTTATTATTAGACCAGAAAATATACCTGAGCCATTTTTCGAGTACCAGCTAAAAACCCTTTTTGGCGAGGATGCTAATTTAGATAGACACCAACAATACCGAGCTGTTTTAATTAAACAAGTTATCCAATCACAAAAAGACTCTCTAAAAGCATGGTATTACTATTTAACACAAGAAGCAAATATAGAGATACCTATCAAGTATTGGATATTTAAAAGGATACTTAATCTAGGCGCGTATAACAGGCAAACAAAGAAATTCGAAAGAAGAAACAAATATACCGTATCGCCGTTCCCTATCATCAGCGAAGAAGCGATTTTTAATGTTATCAAAGAAGTAAAAAAAGAGCTACTAGCAAATAACCATCCACCCAGTTTCAAGCAACTTTATTCGAAAGAGATATCTAAACTAGAGATCCGCAACCAAGAACTATGGGATATAACAGATGGAGTATGGGTTACATTCCCGCAGTACTCGGACCATATAGAGCTCTCAGAAAGGCTAAAAGAGAGTTTGTCAGGGCTATGTATAAAGAACCCAGCTATCGCTAGATCATACCTGGAAGAAGGCTCGCTGGATATATATTTTAGTAATAATGAAAAAGAGGAATCAATCATCCCTCGTGTAGCGATACACTATACAGGAGAGAAAATAAAAGAGATAAGAGGTGAAGATAAAACCCAAAACTTAGACCCTTTTATACTACCGATTTTAGAATCAAAAATGGGCTCTTTACCTTATGGCAAAGAATATCTTATCAAGATAGAGCATAAAAAAAAATTAGATGAGATATATAAAAAAAGGTATACCAAGCTCAGTAAAGTCGAGTTAGAATTTTTATATGAGATAAACAAAAAGATAAAAACTTTCGGCCAAAAGAAAGACCCTAGGATAACAGAGATAATCAAATGTAGAGATATAAAAAAAGATTTAATAAAGATTTTTGGGTATAGAAATGAAGAGATAAGTATAAACAAAGATGAAGCTATCAAGGGAGGTATCAGATACCATTACGGTGATTTAGATTTGAGCGAGTTAGAAGATATCACAGAGAGCTTTTCTTTGCCTGAGGTTATTAGTAACACACTAAATTTATCAGGATTAAAATATATACCTAGAGGTTTATCGCTACCAAAACAATTAGAGACATTGGATCTTTCAGGGGTAGATACTCTCCCAAACGATTTTGTTTTCCCAAGTAATATAAACAATCTTTATCTGAGTAATATAGAGTCTGTAGCGGCTAGCTTGAAGATACCTGAATGTGTAGTAGCTCTTAAACTATCAAACCTAAAAACTATACCAAAAACTCTCGTTTTACCTGAATCGATAGAAGAATTATATCTAAATAATATAAAGGAGCTCCCCGATGATTTTGTGTTACCTAAGAATCTCAAGAAGCTTTATTTGAATAGTTTAGAGGTAATACCAGATACATTCAAGTTGCCAGGATCACTGAAAACTATAAACCTGAAGCAGCTCGAGTCACTGCCTAACGCTCTCGAGCTACCTGATACAGTAATAACTCTGGAGCTTAATAATCTTTTAGAGTTACCACCGTTAATTAAACTACCTAAACAGTTAAAAATCCTTAATTTATCAAAACTAAGGGTATACCCAAAAGATTTAGTTTTACCTACGACGTTAGAGACACTTATCCTAGACAATCTCGAATCTTTACCAGACACTTTTAAAATCCCTGAGACTCTATCAGTACTATCTCTATCGAACCTAAAAACCGTACCGTCTAATTTCATTTTACCGGAGACACTTAATGATACACTCAAACTATCTAATATAAAGAGACTACCTGATAATTTTTCTTTCCCCCCAAAACTAAGGGTATTAGATCTTGATAGCCTAAAATTTTTATCTAAAGGGATTGTGTTCCCTAAAGAGGTATCAATAAAATTAGTGCTAAATAATATAACAACGCTACCTAAAGATTTTGATTTTTCTCGTATGCAAGGGAGTCTGGAATTAAGCCTGCTAAGAAGGGTTCCGGGTGAGATTGTGTTCCCGAACGAGATTAAAGGAGCTTTGTTATTAGATAGCTTAAAAAAACTACCAAAAGGGTTAGTATTCCCTAAAAAAATGGACGGGTGTTTAGATCTGTCTTCAATAAAAAGATTACCTGAAGGTGTTAAATTGCCTGAACATATAAACGGGTACTTAAGTTTAATGGAATTAGAAACAATACCTTCGGATCTATCTTTACCGAAAACTATCAACGGTAGTCTATACCTATATAGATTAAACAAGTTCCCGGACAATATGGTCCTACCTACAGGAATAAAATCATTATATTTACATAATATAGAATCATTACCTAAGAATTTTGTTTTACCAAAATCACTAAGAGGTGATTTAGTGATGCTTAAGATTAAAACATTACCACCGGAGTTCGTTTTACCTGAAACTATTAAAGGGTGTTTAAATCTAGGTGATTTAATAGAACTCCCGGGAACATGTGTCCTACCCGCAACTATAGGAAGCCATTTATCATTACATTCTTTAAAATCAATCCCGGACAGGTTTAGCTTCCCTGAAACGATTAGCGGAAATTTGGATCTATTCGATTTAAAATCAATCCCTTCGACATCTGTTTTCCCTAAAACTATATCAGGCTCTTTATTATTACACTCTTTAAAAACAATCCCGGACGGTTTTATCTTCCCTGAGACGATTAACGGGTCTTTAGACCTATTCCAATTAGAAGAGATCCTTTCAAGATGTGTCTTCCCTAAAACGATAGGAGGTAATTTATTATTACATTCTTTGAAATCAATTCCGTACGGGTTCGTATTCCCTGAGACGATTAACGGGTCTTTAGATCTAGAAGAGCTAGAATCGATCCTTTCAAGATGTGTCTTCCCAAAAACGATAGGAGGTAATTTATCATTATATTCCTTACAATCAATACCGAGCAGATTCGTTTTCCCTGAAACGATAAACGGGTTTTTTGATTTAAGAAGCATAAGTAGTATATCCACAAAACATGTTTTACCAAATACTATTAAAGGTGATTTCTTGTTATCTAAGATTAAATCTATACCTGATTATTTTAAGTTCCCGGAGCTTATAGGAGGAAATTTAGATCTGAGAGACTTAAAAGCACTCCCGAGCACCTGTGTTCTACCTAAAAAATTAGATGGTAGTTTGTTATTATATAAACTAACAACTATCCCAGAGAATTTTCAGTTCCCAGAGACCATAAATGGCTCTTTAGTCCTGAGTACATTAATAGAAATCCCGAGGACCTGTGTTCTACCTAAAAAGATAGATGGCAACCTATGTATAGATAAACTAAGAACTATCCCAGCAAATTTCCAGTTCCCAGAGACCATAAATGGATCTTTAGATCTGAGAGGTGTAATAGAGATAGAGGGTGCCTGTGTTTTCCCAAAAGAAATTCATTATTTGTTATTAAACAAACTAAAATTTATCCCGGCAGATTTTCAGTTACCAGAGATTATAACCGGAGGTTTAAATCTTGGTAGTATATCTAATCTCCCTGAGACCTTTGTTTTACCTAAAGAGATAGGCGGCAGTTTGTCTCTACATTATCTAGAAACGGTACCGCCGGATTTTAGGTTCCCAGAGATTATACAAGGCGAATTCGATATAGGTAATATAAAGAGATTGGCACCTAATAATGTTTTACCAAGGATAGTTGGTGGAGCAGTCTCATTACATAAGCTCATAAAAATCCCACCAGATTTCAAGTTGCCGGAGATTATAGAAGGTAATTTAGATCTTACTAATATGTTTGTTTTACCGGAGGACTGTGTTTTCCCTAAGAAGTTGGAGGGCAGTTTATTCTTATCCCATCTTAGATATTTGAAAAAGGATATCAAGTTGCCAGAAATAATCAACGGTAATTTAGTATTATTTAGTTTATTAAAACTTACTTCAGGCTCAAAACTCCCTAAGCAGGTTATGGGTGAGTTGAATATGGCGAGCCTGACTGAGATCCCTGATGATTTCATTTTCCCTGAGTTTATTCAAAAGAGTTGTCTTTTATCACAACTAGAGAGCATTCCTAGGAATACGGTCCTACCCAAAATAATAGAAGGGACATTAGTTTTATCAAAACTGAAGACCTTAAAACCGGACTGTGTATTACCTAAAGCGGTAAAAGAACATTTATATATGGATAATCTAATGGAGCTACATAGCGGTGTTAAATTCCCTGAGTATGTAGGTCAAAACTTATTTTTGCTAAACCTTTGTTTTATCCCGGAGGGTACGGTTTTCCCTGAGATTATAGGCGGGTCTTTGTTCCTGGATAACACAAGGATTATATCAGAAAAAGTGTGTTTCCCTAGACGTATAACAAAAGATTGTTATTTAAAACGCCTAGAAAGATTACCGGCGCATTTTAGGTTCCCTGCGGTAATAGAAGGCAACTTAGACCTACGATCGCTAATAGAAATCGAATCAGGATGTGTTTTCCCTAAAAATATCTTTGGTGATTGTATATTATTTAATCTATTACGAATAGGAGATAAAACAGTGTTCCCGGAAACGATTAAAAATGATTTTAATATAAGTAAGGTAAAAGAGTTGCCGGAGACTACTGTATTACCTAAAGAGATAGGTGGTAGCCTTTTTTTAAGTAGTATAAAAGATCTTCCATCAGGTTGCGTATTCCCTGAGAAGGTAGGTAATAGTATCCATCTGAATGAGCTTATATCTATCCCGGCAAACACTGTTTTCCCTCAAATAATAAAAGGCCAATTATGGCTATCAGAGATAAGGACACTCCCGGATAATATAGTTTTCCCTGAGATTATAGGAGATACACTCAATTTGTTTAGCTTGGGATCGATCCCCGAAACAACGGTTTTCCCTAAAGAAATAGGTGGCTCTTTGAACTTATGGAACACAACAACCCTACCTGATAATTTCTCTTTCCCTGAGATAATAGGCTCTGACCTTCTCTTGATAAGTTTGTATATGCTCCCTGCAAGATATACGTTACCGAGAGTTCTTAATGGTGATTTTTTCCTATCATCTCTAAAAACACTACCTGACGGGTTCCAGCTACCACAAGGTATCAAATCGATAGATTTAGGTAGCCTAAAAGTTTTACCTGAGCGGTTAATTTTACCTGATGTGATTGAAGGTGGGTTGCATTTAGCTAGTCTCAAAACACTCCCGGACAGTTTTTGTTTCCCTAAACTCATCAAAGGCGACTTAACTGTATGGAGTCTAAAGTGTTTACCTGATAACATAAAATTCCCGGAGATTATAGATGGTAATCTGAACTTAAATAGTTTAGAACACCTCCCAGATAACTGTGTGTTACCAGGTGTGATAACCCATAATTTAGATCTATATGCGCTCAAAGAGTTACCTAATAATTTTCGGTGCCCGAACGAGATAGGCGGTAACCTTAACCTGTTCTCTCTTAAATATTTCCCTAACACATATTTTTTGCCTGATGATATATCAGGAGATATCGATTTAAGCAATCTAGAAGAGATCCCGGATAGTTTTCAGTTCCCAGAGATTATTAAAGGTGATTTAATTATATCTAACCTAAAAAAAATATCTGCTAATATAAAATTACCTCAAATTATACATGGGAAACTAGATATGCAAAATATGGTTACATTACCGGATAGTTGCAAGCTCCCTAAGATCGTTAAAGGCGATTTAATACTTTCTAGGCTTACCACTCTAGCTTCTGATACAAAATTCCCTAAATTTATATATGGGAAACTAGATATACAAAGGATAAAGTATTTACCGGAGGTTTGTGAGTTCCCTGAGGTTATCAAAGGCGATTTAGATCTTTTTAACTTACAATCTATATCAAATACACATATCCTACCTAAAGAGATAGATGGATCATTACATCTTGATAATATAAAAGAGTTACCAGAAAACTTTCAGTTCCCAAAAAAGATCAACCAGACCTTGTATCTATCTAATATAAAGATATTGCCGGCAAAATATATCGCACCGGAGTTTTTACGTAAACTAGTGATACGCAACCCATTAAATAATTTGGGTTTACTAGAGAAAGTTTTATATAAATCTAATGATTTAGATGAGTTTTGGGATGATCTTTGTTAACTCAAAAAAAATTTTATATATTCAAGAAATATTTTCAAGAAAGATTAATAAACTCATAAAAAAATTGGTATACTTAAAGATATAATAAAAAAAACAATATGGAACTAAACAGAAGCTCAAATAATAGATATACCGGCACACCGTTTATAGACGGTAAAATCCATGTTTGTGAAGACTGCAAAAAAATAAAGGTTAGGCATATATGTTTTGCTGAAGAGAAAATATCGTGGGCTAAATTAGATAAAATCATAGAACATTTCGCTTATGCTAAACGTTTATTTGATCTTATCTTTGATAAAGATGGTAATGTAAAAGAAGAATCTAAGGTGATTTTTACTAAATGTCCTGATCATAAGGGGTAGAGTATATCCTTTATGGTTAATAGTTGAAGCCTAAAAAGAGTAACACTCTATTATTTATATACATCTTTCCTATGTTTAATCGAATGTAAAATGATATCTGTTTCAGATATATCAAACCTAAGTCGATAGTTCCCAATACGAGTCCTAAATTTACCAAATTGAATATTTTTTAGTTTCCTAACATTTTCATAAGGGTTTTTAAGAAGATTCTTACAAACTAAAATAGCTTTCTCTTGTATATAAGAAGGAATCTTTTTAAAATCTTTTATAAAAAAAGATGAGTAAACAAGTTTATATATATACTTTTTCCCCATTATTTAACAATTATCAAGATAATAATTCTTTTTTCTTTGTTTCATTCATAATATCGATAAGAACTTCAATCCCTTGTTGACATTTATTCTCTTTGTATTCCTTGTAACTATTTTGGAGTTGGTTCATTAATTTAGTGTCACTATTCTCTTTATATATTTCCAAAATTTCTTCGAGGTCTTTTCTTTTTATCATTGCTACTTCTTTGTTATCATTTTGTCTCTGTATTATAACAATTGTTCCATTTTGTGCAGCTTTAAAATATTTCCCGAAACAAGTTTTTGCCTCTGTGGATTTAACTTTTATAAGTGACATGATTAATTATCTTATCAATTTAATTAATTAAATTATATAAAAATTATATATTAATGTCAAAAAATATTAAAACTTTGATTTAATACTACTATTTAAATTTTCAATATCCCTATAAAAATTGGTATACTTAAAGATATAATAAAAAAATTATATGGTAGTAAATAAAAATACAATAGGTAATGAGAAAGAGATCGATGGCACACCGTTAATAGCCGGGAAAGTGAATTTTTGTACTGATTTAAAAAAAATTCAGATAGATAATATAAATTTAGTTGAAACTCCTAAAATTAGGGTACCGCTAGATAAGATAAGAGATACACGATTAATATTCGAGGATCTTTTGTCGCTTATTTTTGATGATAAATGTAACGTGATAGAAAAATCTAAAGCGTTATATAAGAAATGTCCTGACCATAGAGGGTACGGGAATATCTTTATAGCAAATAAAAAAAAGAAATAATTGATTTTTATATTTTTGAGTATATACTAACAACAAGCGTTCTTTTACAATTTATTAGAAAAATGAATTAGGAGATTATTATGCAATCCTTTCTTATAACGAATAATAAAGGTGGATCGGGAAAAACCTTTATTGCAGTACATTTGGCTAAACTACTTTCAGAAAAAGGTAGAGTTTTACTTTTAGATTGCGATTCACAAGCTGATGCGTATCAATTTTATGCAAACAAAAGACCTACAAAGGAAAAAGAAAAAAAGTATCCTTCATATGAATGTAAAGATTGTCAAATTACCCTTCAGTATAATAAAGATTTATTCACTTTAAAAAAACTAAAGATATTTCCTGAGCAATATGACTATATTATTATTGATGTTGATGCAGGAATAGAAGACTCTATTAGAGTTATGTTGGATAACAAGAATGAAATAGATAAAATAATTGTTCCTATGAATCATCAATTAAAGAGTGTATATAATTTCAAAAATCTTTTGGATGCAGTAGCAAGAGTGTTTAATATACGAAATGAAGCAGAGTTGACTGAGATTAATAGACTTATAGAAAGAAGAGAAGCAGATAATGATGATATGCCGGAAGAAGAATTTATAAAAAAGATAATGGGCTATATCGGGAAAAATAATTTTAACAATGTTATTTTAACACTTTTAAATACTGATGAAGAAGAGTTAAATAAAACTCTTAAAGATTTAAGAGTTAAAACAAAAGTGAATATATCACTTAATATGATAAATCTTCCAAAATCTACAGATATAGGAAGGCGGAAATTTATTTGGGATAATGAGCTCTTAGGAGAAGATGAAAAAAAACATATAGACAAATTTTTTAAAAAATTATTAAGATTAGTATTGAAGTAATAAAAGGAGTGAAAAAATGCCTAAGAAAAAAAAGGTTGAATCAGATTCTATTATTAATGAGGCTTTTAAAAAAGCAAAAGAATTAAAATCTCAAAAAGGAAAAGAAGAAAAAACAATTTTTCGTATAACACAAATGGAAAAGGAAGAATTACTTTTTTGTGCTAAAGTTCTTGGAGTGGGTATACAATCTTGTATCAATACAGCAACAAAATATTTCGCTTATAGAGTATTAAAAACCACAAAACCACCTAAATTTCCAAATGGATTAAAAGTTAGAAAAAATAATCCTGAGGTTGAGATAGAGTATAATATCAACTCAGAGGCTGAAACAGCGATGGGGAACCTAAGGGATAAGTATGATGAAAATTATATTGTTAAGTCAGGAGTATTATATTATATAAAAAAAATACTACCTTATAAAAGTTGGAGGAAAAAATAGATGGATTTTGTAGAAGATCAAATACTGAAAGGTATTTTAAAAACATCTAATCTAACAAGACAAAAATTGGGGATGATATTTGCAAAATTTTTCCATCTTGAGCCTGGACCTCCGGGGAAAGATGGAGGTGTAGATGGTAAAGGTGAATATGAAGGTAAAAAGATCTATTTTCAGTCTAAATTATCGAAAAAGAAAATAGGTGTAGGATTTGCAAGAGATTTTGAGAGTGTATTTAGAAATAATAATTTTGATATAGGTTTATATATCGCAGGAGATGGATACACTAAACCATTTATAGATTATATTGAAGAATACATAATAAAAAAACATGGTAAGGAGGTTATTTTATTAACTATATACGATATATATACTAATTCTGAAAAATTAAAAGAAGCGTTTACTGTGTTACCGCAATTAGAACATATTACTGATGATATAAAAAAGGAAATATTGCGATTATAATTAGAACCTATATATTTTTCTATAAAACTGTTTATGTTGGTAGGAAGGATCTTTCTTCCTACCAATTTTTTCTTAATTACAATCAATAAAGATTGGCTTTTATGAGTGTGAGTATATATTTGATAAAACAAGAGAAAAGTAGTATCCTCTAACCAGAATCTTTTTTATGTACAAAATTATAAATTCGATCTTTTACAGTATTAAATAATTTGGTGTTACAAACAAATGGAAAATTAATAGTATAAACAAAATGTGATTTATATAGATTGGAGAATTGATGATAATAAAACAAAAAAAGGGAATAATAACAGAGATAAAAAGATTAATAAAGAAGGAAGATGAATATAAAAAAAGAGTAAAAGAAAGAAAGCAGCAATTCCAAGATTTTCCTGAATTAGCAATACATCCGATGAATATAATAGAGAGATATGATGAAATACTATACGAATGGGCTCAGATGCAACAACTATGTAAAAAAATCGAGAAAGAGTTTAATCTCCCACTAGGCACACCACCAGAAGCTTTACTTAGATGTTTAGGTGTTTATCCCTATAGAAGAAGTAGAAAAAATGGAAACAGCAATCGAAAAAGGCTGTGAAAGGATTGATAGAGATGAATGGTAATGTTGTTTTTTATCAGCTAAAGTCAGGAAAGATTGTTATTTTAATATTATCGTATCAATATCTAGTAGAACTAATTTATCTAATATTAAGATATATTCATCAATCTCATTTCATTTGTTCTATAGTATGTATGAGAGTATTAGCATAATTTTTGTTTTTCCATATAGTGATATCTTGGTTGCTTACCGGAGTATAAACAAAATCTTTTATAGGTGCCCATTTATAATTTTTGGAAGCACTTAAAACAGCTTTATGTAAGAAGTTCTTATAATCGTTGTTGTATCCCATTTCAATTATATAATCACCGATAACAATCACATCCTTGAACGGTATATACTGTTTAGCGATATAATGGGTAATAAATTTTGTATCTTTTGTTTTAGACGCTTTGTAATCCCATTTAGTCTGACCGTATATATAACTTTCCCATTTGATATTAGATTTATCTATAAATGTATGTAAAGCTCTTTTCTTAGGCATAAGAGTATGATACTCATAGTTCAAAGCTTTTGTATTAGGTGGCAGATGAGAACATATAGCAATAATAAGGTTATCTATTACATGTATCATATCCATCTGGTTTTTACTTTGTAGCACCCTTTTTTTACCATCATTTAATTCTAACAAGAAATCATGGTAAAAATCACCAAACAACACTTTTTGTTCTATCGAGGTAGAGATATCCCTAATATTCTGTAGCCAAGGTAAAGATAGTGTATACAGATTAATATGTTTGACTAGAATTTTTTTTTGTATAAGCGAGTTAATATTTTTGTAGATAGACTGGATACTTATTTGTTTACCTAGATCAGATACCACATCGGTATGGATAGTTTTGGCGTTAGCTACGCCTTCTCTCTTGATAAGAGACTCGATTATAAGAGAAGGGATATTATCGAAAAACATAAAAAAATATTTATATACTATATTTTTATATATTCAAGAAATATTTTCAAGAAAGATTAATAAATTCATAAAAAAATTGGTATACTTAAAGATATAATAAAAAAAACAATATGGAACTAAACAGAAGCTCAAATAACAGATACACAGACACACCGTTTATAAACGGTAAAATCCATGTATGTGAAGACTGTAAAAAGATAAAAGTAAGGCATATATGTTTTGCTGAAGAAAAAACATCATGGACGGAATTAGACAAAATCATAAAGCATTTCGCTTATGCTAAACGTTTATTTGGTCTTATCTTTGATAAAGATGGTAATGTAAAAGAAGGATCTAAGGTGATTTTTACTAAATGTCCTGATCATAAGGGGTAGGAGTTTTTATTTTTGTAAAAATTGGTATACTAGAAATATAAATAACTTACTTAAACCCTATGAAAAAAGCATTAATTATAATAGCACCGTATGATTTTAGGGATGAGGAACTATTCGACACTATAGATATATTGAAGGAGAACGGTATAGATTTTGATATATCAAGTACAGTAAAAGGCGATATTAAAGGTAAGTTAGGCGGGATAGCAAACTCAAGTATTCTGATAAAAGAGGCTAACATAGATGATTATGCGGCTTTAGTTATTATAGGTGGCCCGGGCGCATTAAGTTTAGGTACTAACGAGGAATTCAACCAGATCGTTAAAGCCATCCACAAAAAGAACAAGATTATAGCTGCTATATGTATAGCACCGGTTTTACTTGCACAAAACAACGTTATAAAAAATAAAAGATGTACAGTTTGGAACGGTGATCAGAATCAATCAAAAATAATAAAACAACATGGCGGTATATATCTAGACAAAGATAACGTTATAGATGGTAACTTAATCACAGCAAACGGCCCAAAAGCGGCAAAAAAATTTGGTGAACAAATATCTGATAAATTATTAGGCTAAAAACTACTTAAATTTTATTTTATCGTCAACACATTTATAATGTCTTGGGTCATAACAATCTCGTAAGAAACAAAGCGAAGGCCTACTAACAGGGCATAAAACATGTGTCCCATACCTGTTTTGATGACATACTTGAAGTAACGGGTTGTATTGTGTTGAGTCTCCGCAGTATTTTAATGTAGCTTTCTGTAGATCACCGCTTAAAGGTAGAGTATTAGATGTAAAATGGTATACAGTTATACTGAGTAGAATAAATATAAGAAAGCTTATACCTAAAATAAGTTTTTTCCGGTTTTTCATATAATATTATTAAAATGATATCTTTTTATTATACAATGTTTTGAAATATATTGCAAGTTTTTAGATTACCTTAAAAATTCACAACTTTTAGCAAGTGCATTAAATGGAGACCAAAAGGCATATTTTCATCTTTACTAAATAGGTGATTTTTTTGTATACAAACAAAAGAGGCGAAAAAGTTTTTAAAGTCTCAATTTTTCTGAATAAACAGGTAAAATATGGTTGAAAAACAACAAAAACTCAATCACCCATACAATTATGCAAACTCGAAACTTAAAAAGCCAATCTAATTCATATCGAATTTTCCGTCGATTAAATTTTTTGTATACTGAAGAATTTTTTTTAGAAAAATAAGCACTTATGTAGTGCTTATTAAATATCATGTAAAATTTTTAAAAAATTCTATAATAATATTGTTATCAAGTTTGACTGATTATCAATAGTATAAAAATATTTCTAGCAAAAATTAATTATTCTTCTTAGCAGGATAAGAATAATTTTTTTTATTGCATGATAAATAATACCCATTTACGATACTGTTTTCATTGTCAGATAAATTTTGGTAACATTTAAGTTTATTTTGGGCTGAATTAATAAACTTATCTGTTTTTTCTTTTGGATTGATAGTCCTTCCTTGTATTTTTTTATTCTTTTTTACTTTAGAAGCGTTATTATATTTCTTGTAAAAAGATAATAAAGATAATATACCCCATTTTTTTGAGTTTGTATTGCTGTCGGGTAAATCAACTATCACTTTATATTCTTGATCGGTTAAATCATGTTTTGATGAATAAGTATTATAACAGCGATATAAAGAGATTGGTTTCCTTCTAATAAATCTAATTAAAGATTGAAAATAGTTTATAACAAGTTTTTTGCTATCACTTATAGTATCAAGGAATTTATTGATTCTATCACTACATTTAGATAACCATTTATGAAGAAGATTATAATTTTTAGTTATCTCTATAGGTGATTCATCTGTATCTAAAAAATATTCATCTGTATCTGCGAATACTTCTAACACATACATACCTATATCTATGCAAAGATATTTTGTATATTCTTTTATGTTACTTTTCTTATAGAATTCAATATTATCATATATCCTATCTGCTTCGATCTTTTTATTGCTTTTAGTATCTCTCTTGCTCAATATTTGTGAATCAATATCTGTTACATTAGTAGAATTACTACTAGAATGTTCAAGATTTTTCATTTGATCTTTCAAGTATTTTACAGCATCAAAAACACCCTTTAGTACTTTATAAGCGATATTAATATCATAATTGCTTATTAAATGTTTTATAGGGTTTATTCTATCTTCTAAATATGTAATAGCATCATTTGTACTCTTTATTAGTTTAAAAATAGTTTCACCCTCATTATTCTCCACAAAAAATCCAAGTTTTTTAAGGTTTAGATATGAATATTTAATAAGGCTTATAGCTTCTTTAAATTTCTTAATAGTGTCTAGTAATATTCTTATATCTTTATAGTGTTCAGTAGTTTCATTAGCGGAACAATTGCCGCTCTTCTCAGATGCTTCAATCCTTTTAGGTCCCCTCGAACTTTCTTTTTTCTCTTCAGAAGTATTTTTTTTGGTAATATTTCCAATAAGATTTGAGAACAACCCTTTAAATTTAATAGTTAATTGATATATAAACTCAAAACTATTTTTAGAGTTATTCAATTGATCTTTTTCATTTTCAGATGAAAAGTATTTTTCAGATTGGTATTTCATTGTGGGTAAGTAAAAAAATAAAAATTTTTTTTTAAAGTTTATTTAATATATCACCATACCATGTTTTAAATAATATGTCAAATCAAAAAATCTTGCATTAATTCTGATACAATGACTATCCTTAAACACTTACATAATAATTTCGTTTATGAATAAAGATTATAAAAAATCAAGCTCTATCATTAATACAGACAAAACAGATAATAATTTTAAATCTAGCGAAGAAACAATTGCAAAAGCTAAAGAAGAAATCCAATCAAATAAAGAGAGTATTAAAGAATATAGTAAAAGGAAAAAAGATATTAGAGAAAAGATTAAAAAGAAAAACTTGTTTCCTTAGCTAGAGATTTTTCTGTGGCTAAAATTCAAATTTTTTCTATTAGAAAAATTAATACTAATACAAGATATTTTTATTAGCGAGTTTATAGCAAACTCTTAAGTATATATATTATTACGATTACTATCATCTATTAACATCATCCAGTTTTTTTTCTGAGACCCATTTAGAGATTTTTTCATCTTGCTCTAGCACCAAATATTTATTACGATCTTTATTATATGCGATTATAATACCTTCTGATATGCTCCCATCACTTCTAGGTATATTGATATGCTCATATATCTCATATTTTTGTTTGGATTTCCATAACGAACGGATTTTATCTTTAATAGTATTAATCATTTTTCTAATATTTTGTGGTATTTTTTTCAATTCTAATAAAAAAGAATAAAGATCTTTTTTGTTTTTCGAAGAATAGATAAAATTTAATGCTGGATGTTTTTCGCAGATACTACTAATCGCTTTAGCGTAATTAATTTGTGGGTCTTCTTTATTAGCTTGTAAATTAAGATCCTCACAAAGTTTGTAAGCAAAGAAATTAATTAAAGTCTCAAGATCTTTTGAGATAAGAGCCTGGAGATCGTTACCAATATTACTCAGTTTCTTTTCAAGAGTTTCCATATCAGGATTTAGCGCTTGACCAGGGTCTAAAGATAGTTTATTACTAGTATTTTCTTCACTCTTACGAGTTATCAACTCAATTAGTTTTTGGTTAATCAGTTCATAAAGAAGATTAACCTCCATCTCATGCTCTTTATTGCTAGTGAGATTTAATACCAACTGATTTATTTCGCTTGGATTACTAGAACCTATCTCTTCTTTTGCTTTCGGATTTGCTATTTTCCCGGGTTTCTCTGTTATATAGATAATATGTTTCTCTGTGTTTTTCATTATATAAAGGATAAAGTATTAAGAATTTAGGGGACTAAACGATTTTTAGGTTTATTATTTAGATATTTTTTTAGATTTATATAAATTTAGGATTTTTATTTACCGCTTTTTTTATAAATGCGTTTTGTATATCGTTTGATAACGATAATAAATCAATTATTTTCTTTTTTTTATCTGATGATAATTTCTTCCAATTATTACTGATAAGTTTTTTTACTTCAGGTTTAATAAATAGATTAGTTTGTAGTTTGCTTAAAACCATAAAAACAGATTAGTTAATGTATTATAATACCATAATTCTAATATTTTGTAAACTAAATTACATTTTTTCATGTCAAATAGATTAAAATATGTTTATTAAAACTGCGTGCTTAATTTAAGCACGGGATGATTCTCTGAGAATAGAAAAGATATAAAAGAAAATAAATAATTATATTTTTTTTGATTATAAATTATTTTTTTATACATATAACAATTTTCTGATATTTAGCATATTATTATCACTAAATGAAAGAAAATCTCTTTTTAGGTTGTCACTTATTTCATCTTTTCTTTTTCCTATATTGTAGTTGATAAACAATGCTGTTCTTACACAAATTTGGATAGCGATGATATATCTTAGGCTTTTGGCTTACATGAAACATCAAATACGCACGAAGATATCGATTCTTGAGCTTGCCAGAGTTATTGATACTGCTTTATTTTCACCTTTTAATTTTATTGATATTATACAATTGTAACCTAATTATACTTTAACAGATCATAGCTCGAGCATGGTTATGCTATCGGCTTGCTTTGTGTTGAAATTTTTACCGGACACTAGTGTAAGGTTTATATATTAATTGAGGTATAATATTTTTTTTGCAGGTATCTATTCCGGTTATCTAGTATAGTAATCTCTGTCCTAGCGGTGTACCATATAAAAACAATAAAAAAAAACCCAATGAATAATCTTTTGGGTTTTTATTTTTGTTTTGACAATCTTTTAGATATATACGTTTTATATCTACAAACATTATATCTGAAAGAATCGAATGAACAGTAAACCAATCTATTCTAGTTTTTTTGCTTTACTTCGGTATTATTATTTATGCTCATTACCACATGAGTGCCCTGATCTCGTCTTGAAGTATAAAAAATACTAAGACAAGGGAGCTTAAGAACAAGTTATTGTAAGCAGTTAAGGAGGTTAGTTGTTAACTGCTATATCATAAAGCAAATATTTATATGAACTTTTTTAAAATTCTCATATATATTTGATTTAGTCGATGGTGTTAAGGATCGCAGATTTTAGGTTCAAAAGCTCTATGGCTATATTTAGCTACCCCGGAATTTAGGTTCAAAAGCTCTATGGCTATTTATTTTAGCTACCCCGGAATTTAGGTTCAAAAGCTCTATGGCTATATTTAGCTACCCCGGAATTTAGGTTCAAAAGCTCTATGGCTATTTATTTTAGCTACCCCGGAATTTAGGTTCAAAAGCTCTATGGCTATATTTAGCTACCCCGGAATTTAGGTTCAAAAGCTCTATATATCTTTTTATAATAACAATGGCTCCTCTCTTTAAAGTTTTTATTTTTGTTTTGTAATGATCAATCTAAGCTTTAGAAAATTAATATTAAATGAAGTTATATTTTATATTTGATTTTATTAACTTTCAATTTGTAATTTAATTTTCATATCATTATAACGATTAAAATTTTTTTGTAAAGATATTAAGGATGACATATCGATAAAATATTATAATATATATCTGGTGTTGTGTTATCTAATTAGTTTTAGACTCTTAGTATGCTTAACTATTTGTTGAATATATATAGCTATATCACTAGTGTCCGGTAAACTTGAGGGGGTTTTAGATCTAAGGAAGCAGCTCATATTATATGGAAGTGCTTATTTCGTGTATCACATAAAGAATAACTTCCCATGAGGCCATACTACCTCAATCTTTAATCAAGTTCCTCCATGTTCAAAATTTGGACAAACAAAAGACGGTTTAAAAACACATAATCTGATTTCTCTCGATCGTCAGCTCCCTGAAATAATGGTTTTAACAGAACAAAAAAATTATGAACAAGAAATAGCTCAAACTATTGATAGGGAAAAGTTCTCGGACAGCTGGTTGGTATTTGATAGAGGGTGCTATAATTTTAGCTGGAGGAATAGCTTAAACAAACATATATGTTACATGTTTTTATTTTTTCTCTTAGTGCGACAAATCTATCTTTTTTTAATACCACTTTCCCTATGGATCAATTTTTACCGTGTAAAGTCAGGTAAACCTCCGTCTATATTGTTTTTGTTATATGACTCTTATTTTTTTATTACGATGGAAAAGGTGTTTCCACCATAAGATATCAGTGTTTTCTTTATGTAGTTGACGAAAATCTTCCGGGATCTCAAGCCCAACTATCAAAAAGTTACGTCCTTCTCGGGTGTTCCTTAGTAGCTCTTCAGGTACATTACGTAATACAGCAGAAAAAAGCTGTTTATTTATTATCCTACGTAGCACATCGTTCTCTGTTTTAGTATAGAAAGTTAACCCTTTATCGTTTATAGCAGGATCAAACACTTTATCTTGTAGGAAAATACTTAGTTCATGTTTAACCATCTCAAAGAACTGCATAACAGAAATATTCTTAGGTAGTTTAACAGATTTACAAGTATGTTCGTTCCATAATAAACTGATACTGGTAATATATTTATGGTCATGATCGATAAGAAGGAGTTTCTTGGCTAACTCTAGTAACCCGTTTTTATTGTTAAGTATACTAGGCACATAAATAACTATATTAACAGGTTTATTATCTGTCCGTTCAGAGAGCTTTGTATAGAATTTATCTGTTTTAGCGTATATCTTCCAATCAATATCTTTGTATGGATCGCCATACGAGTACTCTTTACGGTCATACTGATCACCTTCACGTTGTGCTTGTAGCGAGATACTGGTATGTACCGATTCATGGGTGTTAAAAGAATGCAATAAATCACCCTCTTTTTGGCGTACCAAGCTGTTATATATATCTTTAAGCTCTTGTACTATCGCTACAGCTTTTTTAGGCGCTGTAACTGCATCAAATGCATAAGGCGTTTGCGGTGTCTTATCGGTGGATATGTTCTTAGCGTGTTTTTGGTACAGGTTGATAGGGATATTATATAGTGCATCTTTTTTATATCGTTTCAGTAACTCTTTTAAGAACTTTTTAGCTGTATTAATCTTCCTTTTACTACCACCAAAAACAAACCCGGATATATTTACTGTATCAAAGAAACCTTGATTCCTTTGGCTTTCGCCTAGGAAAGGGATGAACATAGATACCATAATCTTCGGTTGTATTTCAGGATGTGCTTTTAAATATATATTTTGTAATTTACTAAATACTTCTAAGATACTAGCCTTCTTTTTATTTAAACTACAAAATAATTCGTATATATGAGGTTTAATAGTTTTTTCTTCAAAACTATCACCAAAAATTTTATTTAAAGCGTTATCTATATCTTTATTACTAAAAATTGTTCTTATTTTATTGCTGAGGAAAAAGTTATATAATGTATTAAGTAAAAAAGAGATTATTGCAAAGAGAATGATATTATCAGCTATCTCTGAGAACTCGGTTAGATCGGTTTGATCAAGTTTGCCTAAGATATCTGTTACTATTTCATGGGTAGCCTCTATCCTGTATTCGTAATCGATCCTTTCGGGTTTGATCCCTAATAGATCCATCGATTTAAGTGTAGCTGTAGAAAAATTATACCATTTTTTCTCTTTTCTTAAATCATCAAGACTAACTTCCAGGTAATTTGATAACTCTTTAAGAATAGGAGATAGCTCCTGATTTAAATCAAGATCACGTTGTTCGTTGATCAAGTACTCAGGGTATTTATTAAAGAATTGAGATAACATTTTCTCTTTTTTGAGATGCTCAGGTGAAACAAACCCTGGCCATAGGTATTCGATCCTTCCCAGTATTTGGATAGCTTTTTTTTGTGATTCAGGCTTAAGATTATATAAAGTTATACTACGAGTATGTGGGATATGGTTACTTAATTCATTATTAATTAGTTCTTTGATCTCTGAGCTCTTATATTGAGGTAATTGAAAATTTAAGCATTTTTTTGATATTTCTTCATATATTCTTACATCTTTATTGAATATTAGTTTTACATATTTATTCCATTCATGAGATAAGTTTTTATCTGTGAATAAAGGGTTTAACCCGGGCAGTTTCTTACTATCCTCTTTAATCTTATTTACCAAAACAAGTATTTTTGCTTGTAACTCTTTGTCTTTAGCCATATACGGCAGATGGTATGATAGTAAGATATCTTTTGCTTTATTATTTAGTCTAGTATGTTTTTGAAAACTTTCTTGATTTGAGTTGAGTATAGAGTCTATATACTGCAAAAACTCAAGTTTTTTACAATCCTCCCCAGGCCCATAATAATATGTATAACTATAATCACTTTTTGGTAGTTCAGCCTTAATATACTTATAGATGTTACCGATAGTAAGATTATGCACCAAAGAAACACGCATATTATCAAGTAAGATCTGGATACATCTATCTCGATACTCTTTACTTTTATATAGTGTATGTAGCTTAAGGTGCTCTTTATCGGATAAATCCGCACCTTTTTTCTCTAGGTTACTGATTTTTGTTAATATATTTGGTTGATATATATTACTTATCTCGAAAAGTAAATCACGATTTAATTTATTATACATAAACCCCCATTTCCCCAAATACGGTCCTTTATCTTTTATGTTGGGGTTACTCTTATAAAAATAATCTTCAAACGCTTCAATAAACGATTTTTGATTTTTTAATTGGTCCAAAACAACTTTTTTTAGATCTTTGTTATATACGTGTTTAGAAAACCTAATAATATTTTTAAAATTCATAAGATGTAATGGTTCATTTAAACTAAATAATTTATGTAACTCACTACTGTTTTTGAGGAACTTTATATCAGGGTCAGCGATCATTCTTAGCATATTATCATCAAATTTATTAAGATACTTCAAAAAATCTTTCTCAAGATAAGGTCGTAATTCTTTGGAAATACCGGGGTTATTACGGATCAAATCACCAATATTAGTAGATTGATCTAGATTGGTAGCCCCTAAAGAATATGTTTGTGTCCTAATATTTTCACTCGAAAACATAGTTTGTATCAATTTGAAAGGTAATTTGTTTTGTGATCCTTTTATCTTTTTATATAATTCTTCATAAAAAATTTGTAATATATACATACTATATCTATCAATAACATTACGTTTATGGATATCAGTAATAAAATCATCTTCAGCGAAAACTATCTCTCTAAACTTATTTTGAATTTGTTCTATATTATCTTTGTTAGAATCTTCTAAACATTTATCAAGGATTTGCCATTGGTATATTAGATTCCCTTTAGGATTAATAAGCTCAGGAAACTTTAGAGTATTAGCTTCTAACCAATCAGTTAGATAAATATCCCATATAACTTTATCTTTAACAGGCTCAGATTTACCTTCATTCTCTCCTTTAAAATAATACATATATCTATCAGATACACCTATTTTACGTTGTTTTAAATAATCATTGTTTCTATGATTATGATACGTGCTATATATATCTGAGAAAACATATTGAAAGTTTTTCTCTATATCTTGTAATAAGATATTAGTTTTAGTGTCATTAGATAATAAAGAACATTTATTGTTTTCTCTTAAACTAAGAGCAAATAAATATTTTCCTTTACTCAAAGGATAAAACTTACTATCATTATATTCTTTCATAGCATCTAAGGTAAATACTAGCATATAATCATTAGAAACTATATAGTAATTTTCACCTACCTTAACAGGTAAGATGATTTTATTATTATGGATACAATAATTAAAAAACAATCTTAAACTGTCTTTATGAAACTCCTTCGTAGATAAATTCCCTAAAATAGATTTATCGTTAGAAATAAGTTGCATGACTTTATAAGGTTTAGCTTCAAGCCTATTAGATCCAGGGACATGAACAAATATAAAAGATTCTTTTATCATATAAGTAAACACCTTGTTCCCATTTATTTCATATAAAGGTCCGACTGAAGAGCCTTCTAAGTTAGCTAGATCACCTAAAACTTTTCTGTCATTAGAAACAAAAAAGGTTATTATCTGGTTCTTTTTGTTTTTACTTGTTACAGTAAAAATATATTTACCGTGAGAAATTTTTATAGCGGAAGTTATTTTATCAAATTCTTTATCTTTTAAATCACCTAAAAAAGAAGGATCATTAGATTCAAAAGCGTATTTATTATTATCTTTTTGGACAGATACTATAAATTTTTTAGAGTTTATTTTATAGATTTTTTCTATTTGCTTATACTCTTTGCCTTCGATCGGACCAAGTATAGCGCTATCATTAGACACTATCTCATATTTATTATTATCTGTTTTTTTATTAAAAAGAAACTGACTATCATTAAGTGTAGTTACTTCATCTATAAAAGAAAAACTCTGATCTTTAAGACCACCTAATAAAGAACTATCATTAGACTTGATAAATACTCTGCCTGAACTATCGATAGTAAAAAATATAAACTTGTTTTCACTTATTTTATATATATTACTAATCATCCTACTTTCAAACCCCTTAATATCGCCTAATACAGATTGATCATTAGCGATAATACTTTTTTTATTATTGGATTTCTCGATAACGAATATATATTTATTTTCCCCTATTTCAAAATACTGATCTGCATAAGAAGGTAAACCGTAAGATTTGAATTTAATATCTTTTAAATCACCTAACAGATTACTATGAGGATTAACTATTTGGCATTGATTATCAGCAGTTTTGACACAAAAGAACTTGGTCTTTCTATCTTTTTTTTCTAATAGAGCAAATTTGATATAATTTACACCGGGGAAATTTTTTAAAATAGATTTATCATTAGATAAAAGTTTTATTTTATTTGAGTTGCGGTCTTTATATTTTATTATAAATTTATTTTTATCTATTTGATATGGATTAAAAACATTTTTAATTTTTTTGCCATTTAAATCACCCAAAATATCTTTATCAGTGGATATCAATTCTCTACTTTTATCTTTGTTAGAAACCCAAAAAATTTTTTTATCAGTTTCTATTTCTGATAGTTCATAAATTCCACTAAATTCTTTTTTAGGTATATTTTGTAAACTTTTGTTATTATTAGAGATTAGCATTCTTGTCCCGTCATTCTTTGCTACTAAAAAAACATATATACCGGGACTATCCTCGTATTTAGTTACAATTTCTTTGAACTTATGATCTTTTAGATCACCTAAACATTCAGGGGTATCGCTATAAAAACTATAAGATTTACCTTTGGGTATAACATAAAAATTTTTCCCGTTAGGTAGATTAAACTGATTAAAATTTATTAACCCACTATGTACTAGATAATTATTATTAGGTTTCTCGAATTCAGCCTCAATTATTCGGGGTTTTTTATTAATTACTATATCAGCAACAGGTAAATTAAGATCTATTTGATGTTTTTTTATATATCCGATGATTTTTACCGTATTAGATCTAAGTCTATCAGGGATACGTGTTTTAATAAGTTTAAGTTTCAAGAAAAAAGTCTGGAACATCTCTATATACCACATCCTTAGCCCATTAGGGATCCTTTCTTTTTGGGTAAGCGTTCTAAGGATAACATTAGACTCGTTATATAGATGTATACACGATTCTTTAGGGTTATTCACGTAATCAGAATAAAATATCTCAATATTTTTATTCACTCTAACCTGTATCTTTTGATAATCTTCTATCTTTTGTTTGATATCAGTATCTACAGTATCGTACATTTCAGAGGTACAGGCTTCTTCATATACTTTTAATAACTGGTTTGTTTGTTTATATATATAAAAAATAGCTTCTTTGCGTAACTGTTCTTTAGATACGTGTTTCTCTTTCTCAGTGAACATAGTATTTTTAAGCCCTTTTGTACACTCTATAACATTCTCTTTATCATCAAGAAGGATCGCATGAGCCTCTTTCAATCTAATCTCTTTATCATTATTAGCATCCATAAAACATCTAGTGAAAGATAATTTATTGCCTGTAGACGCTTCCAAATACTGTTTTTTAAGGCTTTGACCATCACAGTCAGCAGGTATAAAAAAAAGTTTTTGTACATAGCTTAATTTACTAAACGGTTTTTTATAAAATAAATAAGAGAATTTATTAAGAAATATTTCTAATTTTTTATCTCCCAAAAAATCGTTATACATCACTTTACTTAGTAATGGATTAAGCGAATAAAACGAGGTTGTATGTATTTTATGTTTCCATTCGATTAATTCAGTTGTATTTTTGTCTTTAAATAAATCAGATACAAATAACGGTATATGTTTTTGACCTTCCTCTTTTGAGATAGGATACAAGGCAGAGTAGTTATTAGCTATAGCTCGATACCCTAAAAATATTTTACCCGGATCTTCTTCAGCTATAATATAGTATTTTCTTAGCTTATCATCACCATAAAAAGCATATTTAACTTTATTTTCAGTAGAAAGATTTGTGGGGATACCATTAGGCAAAACAGGTAATATGTTTTTACCTTTTTGGCCAAATATAACAATACTAGGATCGTTTTGGCAAGTGCTAAGATTCTTTTTGCGTACAAAATTTGGTTTAGGTTCTTTTATTTCTCCGTTGTGATAAGTTATACACTGACTGGAAGTTATTAAATAAGACAAACCTGGATGGTAAGGGCTTAGTCTCGCAAGTATAACAGAATCAGGATCAAGTTTACTACCGCCAACACTTACTTTATAATCTTTATTTTCAGGGAACGAAGAGGTCTCTGTGTTTTTTATTTTTTTCTCTTTTTTTATTATTGAGTTAACTTTTTTTAATGTTTCATGTAAAGATACTGATTGGTTTGTACATCTTTTATCCAGTAATATCTCCCCATCTTTTTTAACAGTATTTATATCTTCTAAAACTTTCTTTTGTTTTTTCCCTAAGATAAAATTTTCTTTTTTAATAGAGTAATCGATTTTAGATCTTTTTTGTCTAAAAATTTGGTCTTTTAAATCATTTATAAAAAGATCTAAGTTCTTATAGTAAATAACTAATTTATTTAGGAATATATTAAACTCTTTCGATCTAGGAGTATCTTTAACCCTTAAATATTCAGTATTATATTTATCTAAACCTTTACGATATTTTTTACTAATGCTATTAAAATCTTTTTTCGATAGATATTTTTGGTTATTAGGGTCATCTAAAAAACTTTTTACTAAATATATTTTATTGATAGCCGCTTCTATCTGTCCTTTTATCTCTTCAATCTCTAAAACACCAGATTTGTTTGTTTTAGTAGGGAATTTAAGTAAAGAGTAATCAGGTTTGATATACTGGATATTAGGTGGATCGACTAAATGATCGATTTGAGGATCATGGTTATTCGAGGATATAGAGCCATTATTTTGATCAGTAGGTACGATCTTGTTTTCTGTATCAGGTAAACGGTTTTGTGTGTTTATCTGATTATCATTATCATGTAAACTTGCACATCCGGCAGTTAAAATACATACTCCCGATAAAACAAGTAGCATCATTATTTGGTTCCGACTAAACCCTTTAATATTTTCTATATGAGAGAAAATATCCCATTTCTCTGGTGTTAGATTCTGCCAAGTTTGATCGGTTATTTCGAAAGGTAAGATACGGTTAACTTGGGTTATATTAGTGTTTTTAGAAGATCTAAATGATCTGAAATCAGGGTGTTTCATGTATAGAAAGATATATAAATTTAGTTTGCATTATATACTAAAAAGCTTTTTATCAAAAGGTGTTTTAAAAACTTTGTTGGAAATTGTTAACAATATACGATACTGACGTATAAAAAGTTTGTATATTATATGATAGTGACGTTTTTTATATATAAATATTTATTAAGTTATTCTTAATGCAGGTTAGATAATGAGAGCATCTTTTATAGATATAATCAGTGTGGGTAAGGAGGATCTTTTCTTAAAGGTATTATTAAAAGAGAAAATATTTAAATAATAATTTATGGTTTTACCATAGTTTATGGTATATATAGTATATATTTTTAAAATTATATTTATGCCGAGACCAAAACGTAACAGACAAATAAGATTTTCTCCTAATATAACATACTTTAAACCGCAAGGTGTACCAATGAGATGTTTAGAGCAGGTAGATATCAGTTTAGATGAGCTAGAAGCGATACGTCTTAAGTATATAGAGGATAATAATAATAAGGAAGGCGCAAAACAAATGAAGATCTCTAGCGCTACTTTTCAAAGGCTAATAGTCTCATCTATAAAGAAAATAACCGACGGGTTAGTACAAGGGAAAGCTATAAAAATACATAAAACTATAGATTTTAATTTCCAAAATAAAAGTAATTAGATATTAGTAAAGACCAAAAAGAACCGAAATATTTTTGACACTTTGAAAAAAAAGCTTTAAATTTCTATTAGATAAAAAAGATGGAATATATTGACGTATAATGATATATATGTTATTATTATATTCTATAATTTAAATATTTTTCTATGAAACGTCAAAGGTATTATAACAATAAAGAATACTTTAATTTTTTTGATAAAGCGGGGAAAAGAACAAATCAGTATATGGAAAATAATCAGGGCTCTATTTCAACAGTTGCCAAGTTGGCTATAAATAAGATGGGGAGTGTATTAGAGGAGAATAAACTGAAAGAGAAAGATAGTTCTAATGAAATAGCTTATAAGTTATCAAAAATAGCTCACACTACTAAAACAATGGTAGATAAATTATTAACTTATCAGCCTGAGGAAGGGTATCCTCAAGTGTTTACTAATTTCATAAATAAAGCGAAAACAGTTGCTGATGAGGTATGTAAGAAATACAGGACTTTAGATAATGATAGATTTGTTATCCTAGGTGAGGCCGGTAAAGGTGGTATGGGACAAGTTTTTAAAGCGTATGATGGTGAAACCCATAGTTTGGTAGCAATAAAAACTATGATTAGTGATGATGAGGTGGCGAATCAGAGGTTTAAAAGAGAGATAAACGCTATGAAAAGATTAAAACCGCCTTTTGTACAATTAGTGAAGGTGATAGAACATCCTGATAAGAATGGAAAGAAACGGAAAGTGATAGTTATGGAGTATGTTGATGGTAAAACACTAAAACAATTTATTGCATCTAACCTAAAAAAGAAAACATATATAGGGGATATCACTAAATATTTTATAGAAATAGGAGAAGCGCTTATGGTAGCACATACAGAAGGGGTCGCGCATCGTGATATAAAACCTTCTAATATAATGATTACGAAATCAGGAGACCTTAAAATAATGGATTTAGGGTTAAGTATAGGGAAACTTGATGCTAGATTGACTGTTGATGGGGAGATGATAGGTACACTTGATTATATGCCGAATGATCAGATAGGTACTGTAAAAAATGTTTCTATGGAAGAGAAAGAGAAAATGGATGTTTATGCGTTAGGCGCGACTTTATATCATGCGCTTACAGGCAAAGCACCGTTTGAGCATGTTAAAGGTAATGTACAAAAAGTTTTTGCTAAAACAAAGAATAAAGTTGATCCCAAAAAAGTTAATCCCTTAATACCAACGGAACTAGCTAATATATGTATAGATGCGATGGAAAACGATAAAGATAAACGTGTCGGTATGCAAGAGTTTGTAGAAAAAATGAAAGATTTTTTTGAAAAAGGGAATTTTCAAACAACAGAAAAAGATAGTTTTGGGGTTATGAAGAAATGTATTTCAGCATCAGTATTAGGGTTAATAGGGATTATCTTAAGTTTACAGGGATTTGAGAAACCGGCAAAAAAGAAAGATGCACCAAAGAAAGAGGAAAAACAAGTAAAGGAGGTAGATCAAACTAAAGTTATTAAAGAGAAATTAGCAAAAGTAAAGGCAATGTTAGCAGAAAAAGAACTTAAAGAAGAAGAAAAGAAGAAAGAGGAAGAGGCGAGAAAAAATAGAAGAGAGCAAAAAAGGAAAAAGATTAAAGAGAAGATGGTGTATATAGAGAAAATAGCTAATGAATTAAAAGTATTGCTGGAGAATGCACCTAAAACAAGGAAGTCTAACAATATTAAAAGATTTAATGTTATCGATGAAAAAATAAGAGAGTTTATTAGGAATCTTAATAAAGAGGAAAATAGCTTATTTGAGGTTAATAAAAAGATCAAAGCGGCAGAAAAATTCAGATTCATGTTTTTGAGACTATCTAATAAGGAATCAGAGATATATCCTGATGATATAAAAGAACATAAAGGGTATAAAGGTATAAAAAAGTTTTATAGAAAAGGTATGGAGTATTATAAACAGGGAGATATGATTAACGCGTATTTATATTTGGATTTTTATACAAAAAAAACATATAATAGGAAAGCTAGGGATCTAACAAAAGATATTTATAGATATAAAATAAGAGCTGATATGCAATTATATATGTTACATAATTTCGGTGCGGAGAAAGAAGCTTTTAATGATCGTTTCCCTGTTAAAAAAAGAAAAAATTATTAAAACAGAGAAAATAGGTAGCTCTAATGTTAGGATTTAGTAGAATATAAAGCTCTCTACAAATTTTACATTTAAAATTCTTGTTTTAATTAACCCATATTGATTTTTGTTTTTATTTTTGTGAGGGAATAGAGGAAATTATTAAAAAAAGGAAGGGGGTATTTTATATCCCCCTATATTATTCTATTAATGTTTTTTTACATATTCTTTTTTTAAGTCAGAAAAAGTTTGGTTTATTAATGTAACAGCTTTATTGAAATCTTTCAGTTTATCTTCTGGGATAGGGATTGTGATAGGTTTATTAAATTTAGGATTTTTAAAGTATTTTATCTCTTTGGTTATTTGTGCGAGTAATTCGCCTTCTATAGGTATACCATTAGATAAGAGAATCGTTATTATAAAATAAACGGTTGAGTCTATAGAGTGTAAATTAGCGTTTATATCGATAATAATATTATGGTTTTCGTTATAGAAAGATACTTGTGTCCCACATTTTAGTATATCCCATAAATCATCATTATTAATATGTAGAATTTCTTTGATCCCGTATTTTGATTTAGAGAATAATGATGAGATAAGTATTACAATCAGCATCCCCGCGATAGTATACAAAATGTTTTCAGTAGTTAGAAATTTAATATTGAATATTTCTAACATTTTAAATTCTCCTTTTTTACCTATGTTTTTAATGAAACATTAATTAGAACCTTTGATTAAAAATTTACAATTATTAAACATATGGTTTTAATTAATATAAGGATTTTAGGGTTGCTATATTATATCAATTTAATTTAATAAACAATCTAAATAAACTATGTTTTTATATACTTATATTATTTTCAATAGTTTTAATTAATGCTTCTATATTTAAATTTTCAGTTACTGAAATAAATACAGGAGAGAAATGTTTATATTTTTTAGTAATCCTTGTTTTCCCGTATCTTTTTTTGATATCAATTTTATTTAAAACATATATTTTAGGGGTAGTATCAGCGTGTAAGGTTTTTAGTATCCCCTCAACTATATGAATTTTTTCTTCTATATCAGGATCTGACACATCTATTACATGTAAAATAAGATCAGCTTCAACTGTCTCAGATAATGTTGAAGAAAAAGCATTTATAAGATCAGGTGGCATATCTTTTATGAATCCTATTGTATCAGAAACAAGGATTTCAATATTATTTTTCGGTAAATACAGTTTTCCTACTCTTGTATCAAGAGTAGCGAATAATTCATTAGCTATATATACATCTTTTTTTGTTAATAAATTAAGAAGAGAACTTTTTCCAGCATTAGTGTAACCAACAATAGCTATAGTTTTAAAAAATTTTCTTTTCCTTTGTAATCTATGGTTTTTTCTTATTATTTGGTAGTGTTTAAGTTTTTTCTCTATAGAAAGTTTAAGTTTTTGTAGATGTCTTTTCATTATTTCTGTGTTGGTTTCACCTATCCCACTTGTACCTATCCCTCCACCTTGTTGTGAAAGTTCTAGCCCCATTCTATATATCCTTGGTCCCATATGTTTAATACTTGCGAGTTCTATTTCTAGTTTAGATTCAGTGCTTTTAGCATGTTTAGAAAAAATTTTTAGTATTAAATCTACTCGGTCCCAGATTTCAATATCTTTAAATATTTGGGTTAAATTGAATATTTGTTGTGGTTTTAAAATATTATTTATAATAACAAGATCAATATCTTTTTCTTTACATTCATCAAGGATCTCCTGTGTTTTACCGCTACCAATGAATGTTTTATAGTTCGGTCTTCCTTTCTTTTGGACTTTTTTTACTAAAACTATACCACCAAACGTATTTATTAATTCTTCACATTCAATAAGACGTCTATCACATTCATAGTCTGTTTCTGTAGGTTTAACTAAATCAATAATTACGGTTTTAAGCATTTTTAAATATATTATATAAGCAAAAATATTAAAAAAATAAGTAAAAATCAAGAATAGAGGGAAAAAAAATTAAAATTATAGAAAATTTATATTTTTTTATTTTAAATCTTTTTGCACTTATTGCTTTTTCATTGCATACTATGAAAGTATTTAATGAAACACCTATGATCAAATTCCATAATATAACAAAAAGATATGGCGAAAAAACGGTTTTAGAGAACGTTAATCTAGAAATACCTGATGGCAGTAATATATTGATCACCGGTGATTCAGGCTCAGGTAAATCTACTATCATAAACTTGATATTAGGAGAGATCAAACCGGAGATAGGTGAAATAGAAGTAGATGGTATATATATCAATGATTTAACAAAAGCTGAACTACAAAGCTATAGGAGGACTTTAGGTGTAATATTTGAGGATTTCAAACTTTTACCTAAAAAAACTGTATATGAGAATATATCTTTTGCTCTTGAGGTATGTGAAGATAAACAGATCGAGAAACGAGTTTTACAAGCTATGGATATAGTAAAAATAACTCACATATCAGACAAATTCCCGCATGAGTTGTCAGGCGGTGAGAAACAAAAAACAGCTATCGCAAGATCGTTAGTCCATAACCCTAAGGTTATTCTTGCTGATGAACCAACAGGCCGATTAGATAAAAAATCTGCTAAAGATATTATCGGGCTTTTAAATAGAATCAATGGGTTTGGTGTCACCACTATAATAGCAAGTCATGATAATATACCTAACACAAAGAGCTTCTATATAAATAATTTTAATTTAATATCTAAATAATATTTATGTCAAATACATTAATTATCCCTGATATATATACAAATACAGAGAAAATAGATATAAAAAAAGCTTATGATTTCGCAAATAAAGCACATATATCACAAAAAAGGAAAAATGGTGAGCCGTATATTATTCATCCTATAAATGTAGCTAACATCCTTATGAGTATCCCAACAAAAGTAGTGGTCATACAGGCCGGTTTGTTACATGATATAATAGAAGACACAGAATACAAGTTTATCGATATAGAAGAAACTTTCTCTTTTGAGGTAGCAAAAATTGTAAATGAAGTGACAATGATAAGCTCAATAGATATCCATTCACATCATGATGAAGACCTAGAGAAAAGAAAATATTTACATCATCTATTTTTAGATACGATAAAAGATGTTAGAGCGGCGCTTGTAAGACTTGCCGATAGGTTACATAATATGAGAACGCTCGAAAATTTGAATCCTGATAGACAGTACCATAACGCACAAGAAACTCTAAAGCTGTATGTCCCGCTAGCAAGACAAATAGGGTTACCGCTTATAGAACAAGAGTATATACAAATCTGTGAGAAATATCTTTCAATAGAGGAATACAAAGATGCGCTAAAAAAATCTTATATATATGAGGAAGAGATCCTAGAGAAAAGATACCATCAAGATAAAATAGATATATGGCTAAAAAAAAGTTCAACCTAGATATACAGTTTATATTTGAATAAAAAGAGATCATTAATAAACAAAGTTATGATAAAACATAGTAAGAAATATTTCACTATTTTTTCAACTGTTTTTACTTTATATATTATTGACTCTAAAAATACAGGTGCTATACTATATATTGTGCTAGTGATATCATTTACATACAATATATAGTATTTATTTAATTATTATAATTTTATGCCTGTTCACAAAATACAAAAAAGGAATGGTTCGATAGTTGATTTTGATACCAAGAAAATTGTTGATGCAATATACCAATCAGCTAAGTCTGTTGGTGGCCATGATCATGCGGTCTCAGAGTATTTGGCTAAATCTGCGTATAGGGTAATAGAGGAAATGTTTGGAAATATTATACCTTCAGTGGAGGAGGTTCAAGATATAGTTGAGAAGGTTTTAATAGAGGAAGGGCATGCGAAAACAGCTAAATCTTATATTTTGTATAGGGAGAAAAGAGATACAGTAAGAACACAGAAAAATATTGTTGTAGAGGTAGATAAAACTATTTCTGAGTATCTTGATAAACTTGATTGGAGGGTGAACGCTAATTCTAACCAAGGGTACTCTTTAGGTGGGTTGATCCTTAATACATCAGGGAAAGTGATAGCTAATTATTGGTTATCACATATTTACCCAAAGATTATAGGTGATCATCATAGGAATGGTGATTATCATATACATGATTTAGATATGTTCTCAGGGTATTGTGCTGGTTGGAGTCTAAGAGCTTTAATCGAGGAAGGGTTTAATGGTGTACCGGATAAGATAGAATCTAATCCACCAAAACATCTTAGCTCTGCTGTAGCGCAGATGGTTAACTTCCTTGGTACATTACAGAACGAATGGGCGGGTGCACAAGCGTTCTCTAGTTTTGATACTTATCTTTCTCCGTTTGTCAAAAAATATGAGATGGAGGTTATAAATAATATAGAAGCAAGTGGGATGGTATTTAAAACAGAAGATAAAAAGACTGAGTATATAGAAAAAAGTGTTTATGAATACGTGTACCAAAATATGCAGTCTTTTGTTTTTAATTTGAATATACCATCAAGATGGGGGACACAAACCCCGTTTACTAACATAACTTTGGATTGGGTATGTCCTGAAGATTTAAAGAATAAGAAACTTAAATTGGGCGGTGAGTTCTTTGAGTATACGTTCGGTGAATTACAAAAAGAGATGGATATAATCAATAAAGCGTTTATAGAGGTTATGACAAAAGGTGATGCTAAAGACAGGGTTTTTACGTTTCCTATACCAACCTATAATATAGGTAATGATTTTGATTGGGAGAACCCCAAAAATTTACCGTTATTTGAGATGACAGCTAAATATGGTACACCTTATTTCCAAAACTTTATTAATTCTGATCTGAATCCTGGTGATGTACGATCAATGTGTTGCAGATTACAGCTTGATTTAAAGGAGTTAAGGAAAAGAGGTGGCGGGTTGTTTGGGTCTTCTGAGATGACTGGGTCTATAGGTGTTGTCACTATCTCCTTACCAAGGATAGGCTATAAATACAAAAATGATGAAAAAGGGTATTTCAAAAGATTGGATGAGTTGATGGAACTAGCAAAAACATCTTTAGAGATAAAAAGGAAAGTTATTCAAAAATGGTTAGATAGAGGCTTATTCCCGTATACAAAAAGGTATTTAGGTCATTTAAATAACCATTTTTCTACGATAGGTGTTAACGGGTTAAATGAATCGATACGTAATTTTACTGAGGATAAAGAAAACATAACAACAGATATAGGCCAGAAATTAGCTATCAAAGTGCTTAACCATATGAGACAGAAATTGCAGGAGTTTCAGGAGGAGACAGGTAGCCTATATAATCTTGAGGCGACACCAGCAGAAGGTGCAACATATAGATTCGCTAAAGAAGATCAAAAAAAATATCCGGGGATACTTCAATCTGGGACTGAAGATGCTCCGTATTATACTAACTCCTCACAGATACCTGTAGGGTTTACAAACGATGTATTTGAAGCGCTAGATATGCAGGAAACTTTACAGAGTATGTATACAGGTGGGACAGTGTTCCATTGTTATATGAACGAAAGGATATCTGATGCTAAGGTATGTAGAACGTTGGTAAAAAAAGTTCTTTCTCGATATAAGATCCCATATATAACTATTACACCAACGTTTTCTATTTGCCCTAAACATGGGTATCTTGTAGGAGAGTATGATTATTGTCCTAAATGTGATAAAGAGTTAGGGATAGATTTACATCATATCAACGAGGATTTTAGGAGACCGTATATCAATAAAAATGCTAATAAATAATTTTTTTAACTAAAAAAACCATGAGACAATCAAAACTAAGACCAGAGGATATAAACTCTAAAAGGACAAGATGTGAGGTGTGGACAAGAGTGATGGGATACCATAGACCTATCTCACATTTCAATATAGGTAAAAAATCAGAACATATGTCAAGAACACATTTCGAAGAATGTATCGCTTCTAATAAAGAGTTTATTAGTAAATATTAATACTATATTTATGAGATATATATTGTTTACAAGTAGTAATTGCCAAAAATGTCCTAAATTTAGAGAGACTGTTAAAACCAGTATAGATTTTGAAGGCGATATTTTGGATGAGAAACAGGAGAACTTTATCGAGATGATAACAAAATACTCGGTATCTGCTGCACCAACTATTATTATATTTGATCAAGACAAAGAGGTATTCCGGACAGATGATGAGTATGATCTAATCACTTATATACAAAAAAATGTTAATTAGTGGTATAGAAAAATTTTCGTTGATAGATTTCCCTGATATACTTAGCTGTATAGTGTTCACACCTGGTTGTAATTTTAGGTGTGGGTTCTGTCATAACGCTGAATTTGTTTTACCTGAATGTATCAATAAACTTAAACAGAGCTTTATCCCTGAACAAGTATTTTTTAATTTCCTTGAAAAAAGAAGGAATAAGCTGGAAGGGGTCGTTATCTGCGGTGGCGAACCGACTCTAATGCCGGATTTGCCGGTATTTATAGAAAAGATAAAAAAAATGGGGTTTTTGGTTAAACTTGATACTAATGGGCATAGACCGGAAATACTGGAAAACCTTATAGATAATCAGCTGTTAGATTATATCGCGATGGATATTAAAACTAGTATGGATAATTATTCAAAGTTGACGGGGGTAGATATATCAACTGAGAATATAAAAAAAAGTATAGAAATAATTAAAAATAGCGGTATAGAATACGAGTTTCGAACAACTCTTATTAAAGAGATTCATACAAATGAACGATTAGCTAAAATGTTAGAACTGATAAAAGGATCCAAAAGGATGTATTTTCAAAAGTTCCTACCCAAAAAAACCTTAAATAAGCGGTTTTCGCATTACCATTCTTTTAATGAGGAGGAGCTTAAAACAATAAAGAATCAGTTTGAAAAAGATATAGGAATAGTGGGGATAAGATAAGAAAATTATTTATTTCAATTGACAAATAAAATATACAGCACTATGATTATGCCACAATTTGGCCTTTTACAACAAGGTTGTCGATAATGGAATAATAAATAAAAATGGAAAGGGTATTAAGATGAACCAAAAAGAGAAACAAGAGCTATTCTCGTTTTATATAGTTGCGACAATTTTTCTTCTTATATTAACGAGGATAGGCTATTACATCCCTGTATTGAGCAGTAAAGTACTGTTAAATCAGGATTTGAATTTTCTTGATCTTCTAACAGGAAGAGACTATAAAAGTTTTTCTTTGTTTTCTATTGGTATCATGCCGTATATCTCAGCAGAGATAATATATATGTTGGTGTTGGTACTAATTAGAACACCAAAAGATCTCAGGAAAGAAAGGATTTCTAAAAAGACAATATACATAAATCTATGTATATGTTTGGTACTCTATACAGCATCTTTTTTTAAGAAAAGCGTAATAAATATTGCGATATTACAGGTTGTATGTTTCATAATTTATGTTTTAGTCAGCATGTTAAGGAAAAAACATTATGAGATAATGCAAAAAATCTTAAAAAAGGAGAGAACTAAAACAGTAATATTTATATTTTTTGTTTTATTGCAAATAATACAGTTAATGTATATTTGGAATAAAAAAGGTATAATAGAGGTTCAATTAGGTACAGCTATGATCCATATCAGCTTGTATCTAGTAGGAGTTATCACCTTATACCTTCTATATAAATATTATAGAAGCGGGAAAAGACAAGAGTTAGATCCGGAAGAAGAGGATTTAACCCCGTATATATATATGTTAGTACTAACTATAGTACTATATATAACAAGGGGGATATATAAAAGGGGGATTCTCAATAAAGATACAGTATATATATATTGTATACTCCCTACGCTTTTGTTTTTAGGTGCTGTCAGTTTATCGTTGATAGCTAAAGCAGTATCAAAAATCAATCTGATTAGCGGTACTAGTGGTATTATCATGATAAACATCATCTGGAAGCTACCTATGATGCAGCAGATAAGCAACAAAAACCTTATTCTGCCCGTATTGTTTATAGGTGAGGCAGTGTTCCTGATAATAGTATATAAATTTTTCTCTGTATATAAATTACAGGTCAGGAATCCTGTAAGGAGGATGAACGCAGACACAAAAGGGAAAAGGATACCTCCAACCCGGTTTATCCCTATACAAATAAACCAGTTAGGGGTATCACCTGTGATATATGGGACAGCTATCTTAAGTAAAGTCCCATTAATAATTACTGGGCTAGTCGGTCCTATCTCTATTGGGGTATGGCACGATATAGGGAGTATGGTTTTATTCTCTTTTACAGTCTTTATAATGAGTTACCTGATTTACAATATTATGTACGAAGGTAAAGCAAAGCAGATAGTGAAAGAGATAGAGGCAAACAACGAGATGTTTGTGGCTAAAACCATCAAAAAGAATGACAGAGAAAGTTTTGTATCCCAAAAAATATTTATGGTAAACACAGTATGGGCTACAATTCTATGTGTACTTATACTTTTACCACAGATAATAATTAAATTTATTTATGTGGGTACAGCAGAACTAGTGATACTGTCTGCGTTTGGTGGGACAAGTATAGTCATACTCGTTGGCACATTAATTGAGCTACCGGGTAGAATAATAAGGAAAAAAAAGGAGGTATATGGCAACCAGTAAGGTTTATAACGTCTGTGTATTATTTAAGCAGACGTTTTTTTATGGGGATATCAATTAATATTTTATCTTTACGTGTTTTTAAATTAGATTCAGAGTCTTTGACGCTAAACACAAAAGTGATTATCTCACCGTCTTCCAGGTCATCAGGAACAGTATACTGCCATTCAAACTCTTTTTTCTCGCCTTCGGTCAGTGTCGCTGAGTCCCATTTAGAGATAGCGTGTTCTTTACATTTACCACTAACACTTTTTTCGCATGTTTGTACCAGCTCAACTTTATATTTAAGTTTCTCCCTTAATCTAGTAGTTAAAACAGCTTTCAGTGTTATGGTTTGACCTGGGATAAGGTAATTAGGTGTGGTTGGATGTATACTAACATTTTTTGCTGCGGTCAGTATATCTTCAGCGTATCCTAAAGAGTAATCTAAGCTATTAGCAACAACTATAACAGCGTATTTGCCTTCAGAGTCAGGTAATTTAAAAGTAACAGAAGCTTTACCGAAAGAATCAGTTTTTGCTTGACCTATAAACATTATGGTATCTTTTAGGGTATTAGGTAATCTATAGGTATGAATAGGCTCATTATAACTAGTATCAGTATCAATATCTTTTGTATTATTTGGGCGTGTATAAAACTCGTAGTATTGAGGGCGATAAAAACTATCTATTATATCAGAAAACCTGTGATTTTTTATATCAAGTATCTTTTTATCTATCACTGCTAAAGAGTATTCTGATTCTAATGGTCTGTTATTATGGTCTCTTATCTCTATTTGGTATAAAACCGTATCACCGGGCAAAACTTCTTTCTTGTTATTTGTTAGCTTAACATGTAGTTTTTTGTTGGTAGGATTAATTTTTATGTTTTTTCCCATACTCTCAAAAGATGAACCGTTTATTGTATCAACAAATACTTGGATATTAGGGATATAGTTAGCTTTAAACGAGTAATCCTTCCCGCTCACTAGCTCACTTATTATAATATTTTCTTGTGATACGGTTACCAAAGACTTCAATGTATTAGTATCTAGATTAATCATATCACCATAATCGTATTCTTTTTTATCAGTATTAATAGTAATATCCTCATTATCAGTAACATAAAAATCATGTTTTTTTGTTATCCCTCTGTCGTTATCATCATAAATTAATACCTCTAATGTGTATCTACCAGTTTTTTTCGGGGTGAATAAAACTTCATTTTCAGCTTTATGATCAATATCTCTTGTTAGAGTAGAAACAACTTCTTCTTTATATCTATAACAAGTCTTATTTTCTATACTACCTTTTACTTTATTATATTGTTTACCGCACCCATAAGGTGTTCCCTTATGGTGGATAAATTTATAAACTAAAAACGCGTCTTTATATAACTTACCGTCATGATCAACAGTCTTAATATTGAATTCCATGGCACGGTTTTTCTCACCTACAACATCGCCTTCCAAAGACGCATCAAGTTTAGAGTAGTACCCAGTAAAACTTATAGGATTAAGTAACGGATTATTATTACCATCAATCAACTCTATACTAAACTGTAAATCAGTATTCTCTGAGTACGGATACAAACTATACTGTTTCAAGAAATAATTAAATGGATCCTCAGTAATATTAGATTGATCAAAAACTATCCGCCCTTCACCTTGATCATTTAAATTAACAACCCCTTTCTTTATAACTTCGTTTAGATTATTGATCCTATAATACACTTTATACGGTAACTCTTCTTTGTTTTTTAGGTTGATAACAAAAGGATCACCTTGAACAAAAAACTTTTTTTTCATACCTATTTCAAGCCCAAATTTCGGTTCATAAGTATCACCTACATATATATACCCGCCATATAACGATGTATCATTGGTTTTTATATATATATAGTAATACCCGGGTTTAGTATCCCTATTAAGGATAAACATATTACTAAAAGACCCATACTCAGAAACAGTATTCTCTAACTTATATATTATTTGATCTGCGGATTCTATCTGTATCTTATAAACAGAATTTTTAATACTATTATTAGTGTCTTTTACTATCCCTTTAAGATACACGGTATCACCAGGTTTATATACCGGTTTATCAGTAAACACCATAGCCTGGTAGTTATTATTGATATCTATCAAAGGTTGATAATTAGGATCAGGCAACAAAAACGCGTAATCATTATATTTTTTTAATATAACTAAATCAGATTTAGGGATACGGTTAATTACACCATCCTCATCAGTTTGATCATATAATATTTTTGATACCCGATCAGTTATTTTATAAAAACTTACATCCGCGTTTTTTACACACCACATATTCTTTATATTTACTGCCCATAACATACCGAAATTTTGACCGATTCTATCCATTACCGCTATGTCCGACACATTTAGTAATAAATCAGTTTGTAGTTCAGGGAACCTGATCATATAGATCCCTTTATTAGTTATAGGGATATTTATTAAAGCCTTATTATTTATCGAAGATATAGTTTCTAGCTCAGAATAAAAAGATTTATATTTTTTTTTGGTTTCTATTAGCTCATTATCTATATGTATCCCTGAAGAAGAATATTTTATATAATCTTTTTTAGAGAATATATCTATTATATCAGTTTCAGTTAGTTGATATATATCACCAAGTATTTGATTCTTACCCCCTTTATAAGTCGCTTCCAAATATAGAGGTTTAGTTAAAGGTGTACTAATTAATCCTGACTGTGTATCGAACGAAACAGTATCGGTATTAATACATTTGTATATAGCATAAAAAACATCACCTCTAGTGATCTCTTTATTTGGATCAGCATTAAGGTATATCATATTATTCTGTTTAGCTGTTTCCATATACTTAGTAAACCATAAACCTAAATCGGACGGTTTAGTGTCTGTATCAAAAGCTTCTATTATTATCTTATACGCTTCAGCGCAAGTTATATTACTATCAGGATAAAACTTGTCTTTGTCGCTTATAATGCCAAGTTTTTTAGCGGTAGAAACATATTTAGCAAACCACTGGTTCTCTTTTATATCACTAAACCCATACTGTTTATCGTACTTTATTACTAAGTCTTTAGGCTCCATCGATTCTAGAACTATTTTCACTAACTCAGCTCTTTTTATAGGCTCATCAGGATTAACTTGTAAAGAATCTTTAAGAACACCTTTGTTATACAAATATTTTATAGCGTTAAAGTATCTGTGATCGATAGATACATCTACGAAAGGTGATACAAGCTCATACGATCTAGGGTACGAAAAAGAAGCATACGTTGTATTACATATTAGTATCATTGATACTACTAACAGGAAAATGTGTTTTACCATATATTAAGATTTATTTATAGTCTATCAATTATTAACATATACAAATAAAAAAACAATAAAAACTTTAATCAACAACCAATATGTTTTTATACTAATAGTGATCGGTTTTATTTTTTATAAGCAAAAATATTAAAAAAAATATTTTTGTTACCCATTTAATTATTTTTCGTAGTATATTATAGGAAAGAAATTATTAAATAATACAAATGATACATCTTTCTGAAACTGATCTTATAAAAAATTGTCAAAACGGTGATAAAAACAGTTTTTCTGAGCTATATAATAGATACATAAAAAAAATATATAGTTTTATATATTATAAGACCTGGCATAAAGAGACAGCAGAAGATTTAACCAGCCAAACATTTTTTAAAGCGCTTAGAGCTATTAATCAGTGTGATAGTAGCAAACCCTTCTCTCCATGGATATACAGGATAGCTTCTAATACTGTTATAGATCATTTTAGACAATTAAAACCAACAGATAATATTGACGATATATGGGACTTATCTGATCAATCTGATACACACAAAGATGCTACTAATAGCATCAAGTTAGAGAAAGTAAAGACATACTTAAAGACGTTACCAAATGAGCAGAGAGAAATAATAATACTAAGGTTATGGCAGGATCTATCATATAAGGAGATCTCAGAGATAATAGGTAAAAACGAGAAAAACTGTAAAGTAATTTTTTCTAGAGCTTTAGCTAAACTACGCCAAAGCATAAAAATAATTTTTATTCTAGTAATACTAAATTTCTTATGAAAACTAATATACAAAAAATCCTCACCGAGCTTTATAGCATAGATAACCATCTAAAGAAACATGAGAACCACTTAAAAACTATACTCTTGGATTTTATTGACTCTAAACCCGATATAGAGATAGATGAGATATTTGTTGCTAATTTAAAAAAAGAGCTATTAGAAGATACTAAAATGACTATCTGGGAGAAAATATCCAATTTCTTAGGCACATCAAAATATTATTTTGCCGGGGGTCTCGTTACGATGTTATTACTTGTCCCTGTCGCTTATTATATAAACACCCAAAACACAGGTTTTACATCGTTCCAGGTGATACAAAAAGACAGATCGTCGTTTGGTAGTATAAGCATACCAAAAGAAGAGAATATGGCGTTTGGTAGTATCCATGATCCTGTTAAAGAAGATATAGGCGGTGTGGTAGGCTTAAATACAACAAAAATAAGTGAAGCATTAGATGGGTTTGATATCCCTAAAGAAAGCAGTGTTTTTAAGAGGGTAAAAAAGATCAATAGTAATTTTACTAGTAATATACATTCTCCGTTATTGGACATAAAAAGTTTCAGTAATACTGAAACTAAACAGGTGCTTATAAGCCAGGACAAGAAAAACGGGTATACTATTAATATAGACCAACAGAACGAAACAATTAATATCTATGCTAATTGGGAAACCTGGGAGAAACAACCTTTTACCTCAGATTTAACTAAAGATGATATACCAAGCGATAAAACGATCCTAGATATATCAAAAAAATTTCTTGATAAATATGGTATAGATATATCTTATTATGGATCACCTATAATAGACAAAAGAGCGCTGAAAAACTGTAACGAAGATAACTATATCCCTGAAGCGATAAATATTGTGTATCCGTTAGAGCTCGATAACAAATATATTTTGGATAGCTATGGTGAGAAACAGGGGTTGATAGTTGTAGTCAATATAACAGAGAAACAAGTAGTGGATGTACAAAACATACAAACAAACACTTTTGAGAGTTCAGTATTTATGTTAGAATCAGATAAAGAGATTATTACTAAAAGGATAGAAGAGAAGATAAAAGAGATATGTACTGATCTAGTGTTTCTTGATATTAAGATAGAAGAGAATATTGTTTTACAGAAAACATGGATCGAAAATATGGATTTAGTCTTGTATTTACCATCTATGGAGATTACTGTTAGTTCGAAAGACCCAAAGAGTGATAAGATCTTTGAATCCAAAATAATTGTATCTTTAATGAAAGAAGAAATATATGAAGAGAAGACAGAAGATTAACAAATACGAGCAACGCCCTGAAGAAGAGATAGATTTCCATGATATGTATTTTGATAATCTGTCTCAGGTAGAGCAGTTCGCCCACAAAAAGATCAAAGAATCGAAAGCTAAAAACATGAGATTTATAAGGTTTATTGTCGGTAAAGGGATCCATTCTAAAAACGGTCCGGTGATCAAACCGCTTATTATCAGGTTGTTAGATGCTCTGGAGACAAGAGGAGAGATAAGATCACATAAATTCGATAGTGCTTATGGCACCGGACAGAATACCGGCTCTATATTAATAAAACTATAAGGATGGCTAAACTAAAACTAGATTTACATAGTATCTATAATAAAGGCTACGAGATAGATAAGGAGCTAGAAAAGATCATCTATGAAGCGGTAGAAAAAGGGATACAGCTTGTCGAAATAATACCTGGTAAAGGCTCCGGGCAGCTCAAAAAAAAAGTGTTAAGGTTCTTGAGAAGATCAGATATAAAATCTATGTACCATAGGATAGATAAAGACAGCAAGAATTTCGGTAGAATATTTGTAAGATTCAAGTAATAAAATAATTATATTTTCTAACAAAACACCGTATGAATTATTGTATAGCTTGCACAATGCCGTTATCAAAAGAGGAGTATCTGGGCGCGAAAACAAAGGAAGGTGACGCGTGTGTTTTTTGTACCGATGAAAAAGGTAACATAAAAACATGCGATGAGATATTTGAAGGTGGCGTAGAGTTTTTTCTGAATTTAACAGGTGGTAAAGATAGGGGGCTAGCGGAACGACTTACAAGAAGGAATATGAAGACACTCCCGTATTGGGCAAAACATGGGACAAAAATACTTGATGGAGCGATCGCTACAGACGAAGAGCATGAGACCATGATGAACTCACTACAGAAAATGGGTGCTTGACTTTTATATCCTGGTAGATTAGAATCAACCGCGAACTCCTGTTTATAAGCTTTATTCGCTCCCAATTAAACTTAAGGATTTCCTCTTCCTGGGAGCGATTTTTTCCTGGGTCTTTGTATAAAACACAAACAATAACACGCTATAATAGAGCTAAAACCTAGACCATTTAAAAACATATAACTTGATTTTCTCGTTTATTAACTCAGGAATGTTTGTTTTTTAGCTGTAATTCATAGTATCTTTTATCTTTGACAAAGAATATTGAATCATTGATTTTTTTTGTCTCCTGAGTTCCGCAATAAGACACCCAAAACATCATAATTCTAATAAATTTTTTTGATTTTCTGATAATTTATTAAATTCGTTTTTTATCCTTGCCCCAAGAATAAATTCATATTTTCCTTCTTCCAGTTTTTTTATATTTTCTTTTGAAAGTAATCTATTATCTGCAATAATCATTGGCTTTGGAAGATTATATTTTTTTTGTATTTTCTCTATCGCAGGAATTATTGTATGACCCTCAACTGTGTTTCCTTCAAAAATGTCGTATCCAATCGGATACCCGTTTCCTCCCACCAAAAGCCCTAACATAATTTGTGGACATTGAAATTTCCCATCTTTAGAGAATCCTATCTTTCTTAGATCATCTTCATTTTCTGGTTCGAAATAAAGAGTAGTCATATCATAAAACACTATGCGGATCTCCCCTAAAATCCTCTTGCTGTATTCATAAACGATCTTTTCAACTTCTGCTTTGTGTTCTTTGTGAAATTTATCGAGAAAACGATAAATGTTATCTACATCTATTTTGAAATTTTTATGTTGCAATAAATACTCTGTTGTTCTAAGTTTGCTAACTGGATATGTCAGCCTTGCCAATACAATGTGCCGAAAGATAGGTGCATCAATCTTATTTAAACCTATTGAATCAAATAGCTTGCCCAATATTAATTCTGGGCCAATATTTATTACTATTGGATCACTTTGTTGAACTAAAAAATCTTCAATAGAATTATCTCTTTTTGTTAAGAACGGTATCTTTAATTGTATTTCTAAAATTTCTTTTCGAGCTTTTGCAATTTTTACCAACTCTTTTTCTTCTTTTTCAGTTTTTGCAACACCAACAGACGCTACGACTTTATATTTTCCTTTCCTTTCCTCTATTATTTGAACACTGATGCTCACGCTTTTATTTTTTTTGATCTTATATACATGTTTTAAGTATATCAAAAAAAACGGGACACCCAAATTTGTTCCGCAAAATCTCTTTAATCCCTTTTATAAGCCATTTTATTTTTTAGTTTTCAAAAAGTGCGGAAGTCAGGAAAAGAGAGCCCAGAGATATATTGTATTTTTCTATAAAAGGATTATAATTTAATTGAATTGATCATTAACATTTACGGTTATTTGAAAGGGAAATAAGTGGGAAAAAGTTCAAATAAATCTAATATTTCTTTCAAGAAAAGTAAAACACAAAGAGAATTTGATGAGGGATGGAAACTCGTTTTATCAACTTTTTTTTGGGAATTTCTTGAATTTTATTTGCCTTGTATTTATATCAATATTGATAAATCTTTTACTCCTAAATTTGAGAATCTTGATTTTGCCAAGCTTGATATCCCAACAAAAAAAGGTAAAAAATACGCGGATTGCTTAGCATCAGTTAAAATAAAGGATGAGGGGATATTGCAGATTCTTATTCATATTGAAATCCAAACTTATAGAGATCTCAATTTTTCTGAAAGAATGTTTATATACTATTACAGAATTTTTGATAAACATAGGTTACCTATTGTAAGTCTTGCTATTCTTGCTGATAATAATAAAAATTTTGAACCTGATTCATATTCCATTTCTGTTTTAGATACCAAATATATAGATTTTAAGTTTAAAAGTATTAAACTAAATAAACTATATGATTCTGATGAAAAATTAAATGAACTTGAGAAAAGTAATAATCCGTTTGCGATTATTACTTTAGCTAGTATACAAACACATCTAAAAGACGATGAAGAAAGAAAAAAAGAAAAAATAAAAATAACTAAGCTAATGCTTCAAAAAGGGTATACTAATATGGAGATAAAATCATTATGGATTTTTATAGACCATATAATGAAGTTACCCAAGGATAAAAATCAGGAATATCTAGATAGTATATGGGAATTTACATCAAAGGAGAAAAAAATGATTGAACTAATGCCTGATTTTGTTAAAGAAAGTTATAAAGAAGGTAAAAAAGAAGGAAAAAAAGAAGGTAAAAAAGAAGGTAAAAAAGAAGGTAAAAAAGAAGGTAAAATACAAACTATGAAGAATAACATTTTAGAAGGTTTAAAATTATCATTCCATGAAATACCCTCACAGATAGAAAAAGATATAAATGAAATTAATGATTACAAGAAACTCAATAAATTATTTAGAAAATTATTTACTTCTAAAACGGTAAAAGAATTTGAAGATTTTTTAAAAAAAATATAAATAATATTTTTTCACCATTTTTATGTTAATGATCTAACCGGATTTAAAAAATAATAAATCCGGTTTTTCCTGAGCGAAAAATTTTAACACTTTGACTGCCACCTCTATTTTTAACTTGTCTCCTGAGTTCCGCAATAAGACACCCAAAACATCATAATTCTAATAAATTTTTTTGATTTTCTGATAATTTATTAAATTCGTTTTTTATCCTTGCCCCAAGAATAAATTCATATTTTCCTTCTTCCAGTTTTTTTATATTTTCTTTTGAAAGTAATCCATTATCTGCAATAATCATTGGCTTTGGAAGATTATATTTTTTTTGTATTTTCTCTATCGCAGGAATTATTGTATGACCCTCAACTGTGTTTCCTTCAAAAATGTCGTATCCAATCGGATACCCGTTTCCTCCCACCAAAAGCCCTAACATAATTTGTGGACATTGAAATTTCCCATCTTTAGAGAATCCTATCTTTCTTAGATCATCTTCATTTTCTGGTTCGAAATAAAGAGTATTCATATCATAAAACACTATGCGGATCTCCCCTAAAATCCTCTTGCTGTATTCATAAACGATCTTTTCAACTTCTGCTTTGTGTTCTTTGTGAAATTTATCGAGAAAACGATAAATGTTATCTACATCTATTTTGAAATTTTTATGTTGCAATAAATACTCTGTTGTTCTAAGTTTGCTAACTGGATATGTCAGCCTTGCCAATACAATGTGCCGAAAGATAGGTGCATCAATCTTATTTAAACCTATTGAATCAAATAGCTTGCCCAATATTAATTCTGGGCCAATATTTATTACTATTGGATCACTTTGTTGAACTAAAAAATCTTCAATAGAATTATCTCTTTTTGTTAAGAACGGTATCTTTAATTGTATTTCTAAAATTTCTTTTCGAGCTTTTGCAATTTTTACCAACTCTTTTTCTTCTTTTTCAGTTTTTGCAACACCAACAGACGCTACGACTTTATATTTTCCTTTCCTTTCCTCTATTATTTGAACACTGATGCTCACGCTTTTATTTTTTTTGATCTTATATACATGTTTTAAGTATATCAAAAAAAACGGGACACCCAAATTTGTTCCGCAAAATCTCTTTAATCCCTTTTATAAGCCATTTTATTTTTTAGTTTTCAAAAAGTGCGGAAGTCAGGAAAAGAGAGCCCAGAGATATATTGTATTTTTCTATAAAAGGATTATAATTTAATTGAATTGATCATTAACATTTACGGTTATTTGAAAGGGAAATAAGTGGGAAAAAGTTCAAATAAATCTAATATTTCTTTCAAGAAAAGTAAAACACAAAGAGAATTTGATGAGGGATGGAAACTCGTTTTATCAACTTTTTTTTGGGAATTTCTTGAATTTTATTTGCCTTGTATTTATATCAATATTGATAAATCTTTTACTCCTAAATTTGAGAATCTTGATTTTGCCAAGCTTGATATCCCAACAAAAAAAGGTAAAAAATACGCGGATTGCTTAGCATCAGTTAAAATAAAGGATGAGGGGATATTGCAGATTCTTATTCATATTGAAATCCAAACTTATAGAGATCTCAATTTTTCTGAAAGAATGTTTATATACTATTACAGAATTTTTGATAAACATAGGTTACCTATTGTAAGTCTTGCTATTCTTGCTGATAATAATAAAAATTTTGAACCTGATTCATATTCCATTTCTGTTTTAGATACCAAATATATAGATTTTAAGTTTAAAAGTATTAAACTAAATAAACTATATGATTCTGATGAAAAATTAAATGAACTTGAGAAAAGTAATAATCCGTTTGCGATTATTACTTTAGCTAGTATACAAACACATCTAAAAGACGATGAAGAAAGAAAAAAAGAAAAAATAAAAATAACTAAGCTAATGCTTCAAAAAGGGTATACTAATATGGAGATAAAATCATTATGGATTTTTATAGACCATATAATGAAGTTACCCAAGGATAAAAATCAGGAATATCTAGATAGTATATGGGAATTTACATCAAAGGAGAAAAAAATGATTGAACTAATGCCTGATTTTGTTAAAGAAAGTTATAAAGAAGGAAAAAAAGAAGGTAAAAAAGAAGGAAAAAAAGAAGGTAAAAAAGAAGGTAAAAAAGAAGGTAAAAAAGAAGGCAAAATACAAACTATGAAGAATAACATTTTAGAAGGTTTAAAATTATCATTCCATGAAATACCCTCACAGATAGAAAAAGATATAAATGAAATTAATGATTACAAGAAACTCAATAAATTATTTAGAAAATTATTTACTTCTAAAACGGTAAAAGAATTTGAAGATTTTTTAAAAAAAATATAAATAATATTTTTTTCACCATTTTTATGTTAATGATCTAACCGGATTTAAAAAATAATAAATCCGGTTTTTCCTGAGCGAAAAATTTTAACACTTTGACTGCCACCTCTATTTTTAACTTGTCTCCTGAGTTCCGCAATAAGACACCCAAAACATCATAATTCTAATAAATTTTTTTGATTTTCTGATAATTTATTAAATTCGTTCTTTATCCTTGCCCCAAGAATAAATTCATATTTTCCTTCTTCCTGTTTTTTTATATTTTCTTTTGAAAGTAATCTATTATCTGCAATAATCATTGGCTTTGGAAGATTATATTTTTTTTGTATTTTCTCTATCGCAGGAATTATTGTATGACCCTCAAATGTGTTTCCTTCAAAAATGTCGTATCCAATCGGATACCCGTTTCCTCGCACTAAAATTCCCAGCATTATTTGGGGACATTGAAATTTCCCATATTTAGAGAATCCTATCTTTCTTAGATCATCTTCATTTTCTGGTTCGAAATAAAGAGTAGTCATATCATAAAACACTATGCGGATCTCCCCTAAAATCCTCTTGCTGTATTCATAAACGATCTTTTCAACTTCTGTTTTGTGTTCTTTGTGAAATTTGTCGAGAAAACGATAAATGTTATCTACATCTATTTTGAAATTTTTATGTTGCAATAAATACTCTGTTGTTCTAAGTTTGCTAACTGGATATGTCAGCCTTGCCAATACGATATGCCGAAAGATAGGTGCATCAATCTTATTTAAACCTATTGAATCAAATATTTTGCCTAGTATCAATTCGGGACCGATATTTATGACATCACTACTCTTAACTCCTTTTATAAAAGCTTTAATGAAAGAATCTTCTTTATGTTCAACTGGAAATAATGAAATTTGATTCTTACTATTTTTTTCTAAATTTGAAATAAAAATTTCTGCTTCTTTTTCTAATTCTTGTATTTTATTTAAGTCAAATGATGATCCAAAACTTTTTATAACTTTATATTTTCTATCCTTTTTCGATATTACTTGAACACTTTGACTCCCGCTTCTATTTTTAATTTTTCTTACAAACATAACTCTATTCTAACTTGCAACACCCATTTTTCAAAATTAACCAACTATTAACCCCTTATGCAAGCCATTTTTATTTCTAGATTTTAGCTTGTGCGGAACTCAGGAAAACAGGACACCCAAATTTGTTCCGCAAAATCTCTTTAATCCTTTTTATAAGCTATTCTATTTTTTAGTTTTCAAAAAGTGCGGAAGTCAGGAAAAGAGAGCCCAGAGATATATTGTATTTTTCTATAAAAGGATTATAATTTAATTGAATTGATCATTAATATTTACGGTTATTTGAAAGGGAAATAAGTGGGAAAAAGTTCAAATAAATCTAATATTTCTTTCAAGAAAAGTAAAACACAAAGAGAATTTGATGAGGGATGGAAACTCGTTTTATCAACTTTTTTTTGGGAATTTCTTGAATTTTATTTGCCTTGTATTTATATCAATATTGATAAATCTTTTACTCCTAAATTTGAGAATCTTGATTTTGCCAAGCTTGATATCCCAACAAAAAAAGGTAAAAAATACGCGGATTGCTTAGCATCAGTTAAAATAAAGGATGAGGGGATATTGCAGATTCTTATTCATATTGAAATCCAAACTTATAGAGATCTCAATTTTTCTGAAAGAATGTTTATATACTATTACAGAATTTTTGATAAACATAGGTTACCTATTGTAAGTCTTGCTATTCTTGCTGATAATAATAAAAATTTTGAACCTGATTCATATTCCATTTCTGTTTTAGATACCAAATATATAGATTTTAAGTTTAAAAGTATTAAACTAAATAAACTATATGATTCTGATGAAAAATTAAATGAACTTGAGAAAAGTAATAATCCGTTTGCGATTATTACTTTAGCTAGTATACAAACACATCTAAAAGACGATGAAGAAAGAAAAAAAGAAAAAATAAAAATAACTAAGCTAATGCTTCAAAAAGGGTATACTAATATGGAGATAAAATCATTATGGATTTTTATAGACCATATAATGAAGTTACCCAAGGATAAAAATCAGGAATATCTAGATAGTATATGGGAATTTACATCAAAGGAGAAAAAAATGATTGAACTAATGCCTGATTTTGTTAAAGAAAGTTATAAAGAAGGTAAAAAAGAAGGAAAAAAAGAAGGTAAAAAAGAAGGTAAAAAAGAAGGTAAAAAAGAAGGAGAACAAATTGGTGAAAAACGTGGCAAAATACAAACTATGAAGAATAACATTTTAGAAGGTTTAAAATTATCATTCCATGAAATACCCTCACAGATAGAAAAAGATATAAATGAAATTAATGATTACAAGAAACTCAATAAATTATTTAGAAAATTATTTACTTCTAAAACGGTAAAAGAATTTGAAGATTTTTTAAAAAAAATATAAATAATATTTTTTTCACCATTTTTATGTTAATGATCTAACCGGATTTAAAAAATAATAAATCCGGTTTTTCCTGAGCGAAAAATTTTAACACTTTGACTGCCACCTCTATTTTTAACTTGTCTCCTGAGTTCCGCAATAAGACACCCAAAACATCATAATTCTAATAAATTTTTTTGATTTTCTGATAATTTATTAAATTCGTTCTTTATCCTTGCCCCAAGAATCAATTCATATTTTCCTTCTTCCAGTTTTTTTATATTTTCTTTTGAAAGTAATCCATTATCTGCAATAATCATTGGCTTTGGAAGATTATATTTTTTTTGTATTTTCTCTATCGCAGGAATTATTGTATGACCCTCAACTGTGTTTCCTTCAAAAATGTCGTATCCAATCGGATACCCGTTTTCTCCCACCAAAAGCCCTAACATAATTTGTGGACATTGAAATTTCCCATCTTTAGAGAATCCTATCTTTCTTAGATCATCTTCATTTTCTGCTTCGAAATAAAGAGTATTCATATCATAAAACACTATGCGGATCTCCCCTAAAATCCTCTTGCTGTATTCATAAACGATCTTTTCAACTTCTGCTTTGTGTTCTTTGTGAAATTTATCGAGAAAACGATAAATTTTATCTACATCTATGCTGATGTTTTGGTGTTGCAACAAATATTCCGTTGTTCGAAGTTTACTAACTGGATAAGTCAATCTTGCCAATACGATATGCCGAAAAATAGGTTCTTCAATCTTATTTAAACCTATTGAATCAAATATTTTGCCTAGTATCAATTCGGGACCGATATTTATGACATCACTACTCTTAACTCCTTTTATAAAAGCTTTAATGAAAGAATCTTCTTTATGTTCAACTGGAAATAATGAAATTTGATTCTTATTATTTTTTTCTAAATTTGAAATAAAAATTTCTGCTTCTTTTTCTAATTCTTGTATTTTATTTAAGTCAAATGATGATCCAAAACTTTTTATAACTTTATATTTTCTATCCTTTTTCGATATTACTTGAACACTTTGACTCCCGCTTCTATTTTTAATTTTTCTTACAAACATAACTCTATTCTAACTTGCAACACCCATTTTTCAAAATTAACCAACTATTAACCCCTTATGCAAGCCATTTTTATTTCTAGATTTTAGCTTGTGCGGAACTCAGGAAAATTTAAAAAAATCTTTAGGGTGCTGCATTGACGAACTCAGGAAACAATAACACGCTATAATAGAGCTAAAACCTAGACCATTTAAAAACATATAACTTGATTTTCTCGTTTATTAACTCAGGAATGTTTGTTTTTTAGCTGTAATTCATAGTATCTTTTATCTTTGATAAAGAATATTGAATCATTGATTTTTTTTATCTCTGATATAGGCCAATTAAGCTCGAAAATCTTCTCTTTTATATCGGTATCAATATTTTTAACAAAGAACCCTGTATTAGTATGATACACTATTTCAGTATCGCTATAAAAATCAATGAACGTTATCTCAGGATCAACCGATATCTTTTCAGCTCTATTCATATCGTATATAAAATACTTATTTTGATCACCTATAATAGCTTTAGAACTACTAAATGAGATACTATCAAACCCAGTACTATTTATCTTGGTTTTCTTCCCGGTATCAATATCGATTATATAAGTACCTAAATTGCTAGAAAGATAAATATTGTTTTTATATCCGGCAAGTTTAGCGTTTGTTATGTTGTATAGTTTGCTGATACTGGTGTTATATCTACTATCTTTTAGTTCAGTAAGCTCTTTTGTTATATATATATATTCTGTCCCATCAACAAAATACTTATCAGATAACAAATTCGCTGGTCTCTCATATCCTTCTATCTCTTTAAGTACAGGTATAAACCTAAAACTAATATCATACGAAGCTTTACCCCATCTAGGTATATCTACTACATAATTTTTTGAGAAAAACCCTGCTTTGATAAAACTAGCCTCATATTTACCAGGTTTAAGACTGTATATACAAGGTGATTGATCGCATCTGAAAGATAACTGCCCGGTTATACTAACACTATACGGTGGCTCACCATAGATAATTATTTCTCCTCTATTCAAAACAAATATCCATACCATAATAAGTATACTCATACTTATCACAAAAGACATGATTATAAAGACTCTTTTATTCATAGAACGATATTTTTTATATGGTTAACAAAAGCTTTATTATTATTTATATATACTTCAATTATATCAAACCGCCAAGATATATTAACCCACTCATATCTTTTTTGAAGAAAATACATAGCAGTTTTTTTGATCATATCTTTTTTATGTTTAGTAACACAATCTTTACCGTACCCGTATTTAGTACTTGTCCTGGTTTTTACTTCTATAAACACCCATATATCATCCTCTCTCGCTATAATATCTATCTCTCCATGTTTAAACCTGTAGTTAGTCTCTTCTACCCTAAAACCGTTATCTTCGAGATACTGAATAGAAATCTTTTCGCCTTTATCACCAATAACTTGTTTAGATCTCAACTTTTTTTGCGTTATTTATAGGTTGACCCAAAAATATACTACCTAGCTCAATAAATTTATCTTTACAATCAGTAGTATAAAAAACTCTGGAAGAGTTTTTTGAAAGTCCTATATCAGGATGCTCTAATATATATCTTTTTAAAGCTAACGCCTGTTCTCTTGAAGCGTTAATGATACGACAATTTCTACCCATTACCCTTTTAAACTCTCTCTCAAGTATAGGATAATGAGTACACCCAAGTATTAACGTATCGATATGCGCATCCTTAAGTCTCCTTAAATATTTCCTCATTATCATTTTAGTCTCAGGCTTTTTATGCCACCGTTCTTCTGTTAGAGGTACAAGTAAAGGGCACGCGTTAGAAAATATCTTAATCTTATCACAATATTTCTTATCTTCTTTGTTATACAATTTATTAGCAGCTTTAATGATCTCTTTATTATAAACCAGGCTCCTTATAGTAGCACTAGTCCCAACAACACCTATAACACCCGACCTACTACTTTCTAACGCTTTTTCAGCTGCCGGGATAACGACCCCTAATATATGTTTATCAGGGTACTCTTTCTGGAGATACGGCAACGCAGCAGTAGTAGCCGAGTTACAAGCGATTATAATAATTTGAGCGCCTCGATCAAACAAAAACTGTATATTCTTTTTACAGAATCTTTTTATTGTTTCTTTACTCCTTGGCCCATACGGTACATGCGCCTGGTCACCCAAATACATATAATCGTGTTCAGGTAGGATCTTTAAAATCTCTTTCATAACAGTTAACCCACCGAACCCCGAATCAAAGACACCTATCATCGGTAATAAAATATTAATTCTTTTGAATACTACCTGATTTTATTATAACAGTAAATTTTTTTATTCATAAAATATACCAAGTAATATAAAAAGTGTTAACGATACACCGGAATCTTCGAAACTATGTAAGAATAAAGAAGAAATACATACCCCCGCAAGAGAACAAAATAGCGATATCTTTATGTAATCATTATTATGTTTACTGAAATACTTTAAGATACGAAATAATATATATATAAATAATAGTCCACCAACCAGCCCTAACTCAAGCAAGATCTGTATATACCAATTCTCAGGGATAAGCCCGTTATAGTTATCAGCGATCCTACCTGATGCAGGCCCGGCTCTACCTAACCCTAACCCTAACGGGTGTCTCAGTATTAGGTTAACCCCTTCAACACCTTTTCTGTAATGCATAACAGAGGACGCTTTACGAATTATATATGTATCAGTAAATTTAGGGTTAGCTATAGGTAGTAAGAAACAAACAGATATAACGGTTAAACTAATCAAACTCAGGAAATATCTATAATGTAATCTATTTTTGGATATAAACCCTAAAAACACTACAAACTGGATAAACAAAGAGATATAAGCGCTTCTTGAGTATGTTAGGTATAAAGCAGTTAAACTAATAAAGAATAAGAATATATATAATCTGTTCACCCATAAACTATTTATCAATAGATCTTTTTTATTCAACACAAAATTTTTAATTCTCTCCCATATCGTAATAGCTTCTGTTTTAATAGACTGATAAAAATATATAGGGATTATAACAACCAAATAATTAGCTAGTTGGTTAGGCCCAGCAAAAAACCCTTGGAACCTACAATGTATTGTATCACTGATATAATGACAGAAAGGGATAGCGTTTTGACCGTTATAATTACTTGCGATACTAAAATACCCGAAATGAACTAAAAAGTTTTCCGGTAAGAATAGGTAGATCAATAAACTTATTGATAAGCTTATAGCAGAAGCGCCAATAACAGTTTTTAAAGCTATTTTTTTTTGGATCTCAGAAAAATCTATATGTTTTATAACCAAAAAAGTGAATAAAAAATAATAATCGTATTTTATCCCGTATAGTATCTCTATAGCAGATCTACCGGTAAAAAAGATATGAATTAACCCTATAAGAAAGAATACTAATATACATATATCTAGTGAATCTATTCTTTTTATATTGAATAAACTAGTGATAAATACTACAAATATTATCAACTCTTTCCATAGAGAAGGGATCTTAATCGATGTAACCAAAAACGCATGAAAAGGCAATACCGCTAAAACTATTATAATAAGCCAAAACTGAAAACTCTTTATCTTACTCATACAAAAATTATATTATAAATTATTTTTTTTTGGTATACTTTTTTGAGTTTCCAATAATTTGAATAAAAAAAATAGGAGCCACAAAAACATTACCTAAAAATAATTTTTTTGGTATACTCTGTTTCGAGATAATATATATAAAATATGAAAAAACTAGAAACGATTATAGGATTAGAAATCCATGCACAAGTAAACACAAAAACCAAAATGTTTTGTAGGTGTGATAACGATGCGTTTTCTAAAGCGCCTAACACATTGGTATGTCCTATATGTATGGGTTTCCCGGGGATGTTACCGGCACTGAACGAAAAAGTAGTAGAAAAATCTATAGTTGCTGCGTTAGCTTTGAATTGCGAAATACAAAAAACTACTAAGTTCGATAGAAAAAATTATTTTTATCCTGATCTACCTAAAGGATACCAGATCTCACAGTTTCATAACCCGTTAGCAGTAAACGGGTTTATAGAGATCGAAACAGATGATACTACAAGGGAAATACGTATAAACAGATTACATATGGAAGACGATGCAGGCAAATTAGTACATGAAGGTGGGTTTACATACTGTGATTATAATAGGTCAGGTACACCTCTGATAGAGATAGTAACAGAACCTGATATCCGGTCAGCGAAAGAAGCAAAGATATTCGCAGAGACACTACAAAAAATACTCAAATTCACTGATACATCTGACGCTGATATGTATAAAGGTATGATGCGGTTTGATGCTTCAGTATCTATGCGTCCTTTAGGCGATACTAATTTATACCCAAGAACAGAGATAAAAAACCTTAACTCGTTTAGAGCGTTGGAGTTAGCTATTTTATATGAAGAGAGACGACAAAAAGGGTTATGGAACTCAGGTGAACACCAAGCCCATATGACAACAGTCTCATGGGATGATGCTTTAGGTAAAACTATATTTATGAGGAACAAAGAAGGTGCTTCTGATTATAGGTATTTCCCTGAACCGGATATCCCACCTTTAAATCTTGATGATCATACTATCGAAGAATCAAAGAAAAAGGTCCCAGAACTACCGTTAGCAAGAAAAAAGAGGTATAGAGATATCTATAAATTAAATAATTTTGATAGCGAGCTTTTATCTTCTACCAAATCCTTAGGCGATTATTTCGAAAAAGTCGTAGAAGGTACGGGTGACTTAAAAAAAACGCTAAGTTTTTTGCTTACAATACTTTTGAAACTATTAAAAGACGATAATAACAAAAAAATTGATTTATCACCTGTATCAGCTAAAGAGCTAGTAGCGCTTATAAACGAGGTTAATACCGGTAAGATATCAGGTAATACCGCGAAAGAGATACTCCCAGAAATCTATAAAACAGGGAAAAAAGTTTCTGTTATTATAGAAGAGAAAGGCTTAAAACAGATAAATACCATAGAAGACTTGAAACCTATATGCAAGGATATAGTTGATAATAATAAACAAATTATAGAAGACTATAAAAACGGTAAAGATAAAGCGTTAGGCGCTTTAGTAGGTAAAGTGATGGGTATAACTAAAGGCCAAGCAAACCCAAAACTGGTTAATGATATACTTAAAAATATTATAAAATGATAAAACTATATAATACATATACAAACAAATTAGAAGTATTTAAGCCTATAAACGGTAAAGAAGTGAAAATGTATAACTGTGGACCAACAGTGTATAGTTATGCACATATAGGCAATTTCTCGTCATATTTGATGGCTGATCTCTTAAGAAGATATTTAGAATATTCAGGTTATAAAGTTAAACAAGTCAAAAATATTACTGATGTAGGTCATCTCGTAGCAGACGCAGATGACGGTGAAGACAAAATGGAGAAAGCGGCAAGAGAACAAAAAAAAGACCCATATGTTATAGCCAGGTTTTACGAAAAAGTATACATAGAAGACGAGAATAAGATGAATATCTTAGAACCGTTTATCAGGCCGAGAGCGACAGAACATATTAATGAGATGATACATATGATAGAGGTTTTAATGAAGAAAGGTTACGCTTATGAGACAGAAGATGGGATATATTTTGATATAACTAAATTCAAAGATTACGGTAAATTATCAGGTAACACTTTAGACAAACTCCATATCGGTGCTAGGGTAGAAATAAACGATAAGAAAAAACATCCTTATGATTTCGCGTTATGGAAAAAACTTGTTTTTAATAACAAATATCATATTATGAAATGGGATAGCCCATGGGGCGAAGGCTTCCCGGGCTGGCATATAGAATGTTCAGCAATGGCGCGGAAATATTTAGGCGACCGGATAGATATACATACAGGAGGAGAAGACAACATCTTCCCGCATCATGAATGCGAAATCGCTCAAAGTGAAGCGTATAGCTCAAAAAAATATGTTAATTTTTGGATACATAAAAGATGGTTTTTCGTTGAAGGCAAGAAAATGTCTAAATCGTTAGGGAATATATATACTATAAAAGATATAGAAGATATGGGATATAGTGCATTAGATTTAAGGTATCTACTTTTATCTGCACATTATAGAGCTAAACTAAATTTCACTAAAAAAGGGTTGACCGACGCTAAGAATAACAGGAAGAAACTACTTACTTTAATTAACGAGTTAGAAAGTATTACTAAAAAAGATACTAATTTAGATATAATAAAAACCATGGTCAAACTAGCAAAAAAAAGATTTATAGAATCGATGGATAATGATCTAAACACATCAGCAGCGTTAGCAGTAGTCTTTGATCTAGCAAAAAAAATAAATAAATTCCTAAAAGAAAATACTATAGGGATAGAAGGTGCAAATTTAGTTTTATCTTTAATAAAAGAGTTTAACAGTATTTTCGGGGTATTAGACTTAAATAAAGCACATATACCGGCAAATATTATATTGTTAGCAGAAGAACGTAAACAATCAAAAATTAATAAAGATTTTAAACAATCTGATGATATACGAGCTCAGATACTAAAAGAAGGGTATGAGCTACGTGATAAGCCTAATAATGAATATGATATTTACCCTGTATTATGAGAAAAAGAAAGTATTATATTAATCAGATTTTATCTTTACTTATCTTTATATGTATATTTACATACGCTATTTTGAACGCATACGGTTATAAACTGGATTTTAGGCGGATGAAAGTAGTGTCTAGTTCTGTATTAGACATGTCAACAAATATTGACCATATAGATATAGATACAAGAATATATTTGGACAACAAAATAGTAGCTAATAAGACACCTATCAATCTAAGAAATATACCTATCGAATACTATATATTAGAACTAAGAAAAAAAGGGTATTATACATGGACAAAAAATATTCAATTTGATGATGTGCGAGTGACCTCTTATAGGGATATATATATGTTACCTTTAGACTATAAAAACACTTTGAACCTGTATGCAAAAGATGTCGATACTTTTATAGTAAGTGAGGATACCGAAAAAATAGCTATTTTAAAAAAAGACAAAAAAACAGTACTGATAAATAACACAAAAACATCTGAAATAACGAAATATACAGATACAAGCACTATAGATCTTATAGAATGGGTAGATAAATCCAATTTAAAAGTTGAATCAAAAAATGATGTATACTACTACAATATAGAAAAAGCCTATAAATATGACGAAATATTTGATATAGATAATTTGATTACTTGGTGGGGATCAACAAAAAACGAGAAGAAACTGGTAATAACAAACTCAAATGAGATTAGAAACAAAAAGACTAATAAACTGCTAGCTAGATTTATGAATAATATAGAAGAAGCTTTTTATATTAATAAAGGTAATACTGTATTATATACAACAGATAAAGATATAACACTATGTGATATAGATATAGAAAACTGTATTAAATTAAATAATAAAGACCCGGGAACAAAAATAAATTATATAGAAAATGGTAAAATACTGTATTTTATTCTAGACAATAATTTGTATAGCCTTATTTTATAATATATTTATATAAGGTATTAGACAATAATGCAATATGTTTTTGTAACAAACACCTAAATAATTAGTTATAAAAAACGAGATCCAAACAAGAATTTAGTTATTTAAATAAGGATAAAGCGATAATGTCTTAGTACAAAGACACGAGAAAATAAAATTTTGGTTTCCTTGACTACTAAATAAGGTTTGGTTAATATGACGCTTAGATTTCGAAAGATTAAAAAATTACCGATAGAATCATTATATTTCGTGTTACAAATCTGAAAAAAAAGAAAACAGTTCCTTTATATATTTTGATCATTGAAAAATCGGTTTAGATGGGATGTAAGTGAATTATTTATGTCTAGACAGCTACTGAGGTAACTCAGTTTACATATATTTATATTTTATTATTTAACTCGTAGAGTTATGAATTTTGGTGCTCGTTTTAAGAGAGTGGTCGCTGGATTAGCAAGTTTTCTAGTTTTAGCTAACTTGTTAATTGTACCAACAGCTTCTGCTCAAAATTTTAAAGACGTCTCAAAAGACTCATGGGCTTACCCATATATTCAGCAACTAGTCGATGAAGGAGTTATTTCTTCTGATGCTGAGTATTATAGACCTGCTGATAAAATTAACAGGGCAGAACTTGTTAAGCTAGCAGTAGAAGGTTCAGGAGTTGGTATTATAGATGATCTACCAGAAACTGCTACATTTGAAGATGTACCGAGAGATGCTTGGTTCGGACCTTATGTAGAAACAGCAGTTAAACTTGGTTGGGTCGAAGGATATAGAGACGCTTCAGGTAACTTAACAGGAAAATTTGGTCCTGGTGATAATGTTACCAGAGCTGCTGCTACAAAAATTATGATTAATGCTTATGGTGTTCAAAGTGCACCATCAGGTGTTGAAAACCCATTTAATGATGTTAAATCATCAGATTGGTTTTACGAATATGTTGTCACAGCATATTGGAATAGAATCGTAAGTGGATATGCAGACTCAAAAGGCAATTTAACAGGAAAATTTGGTCCAGCTGATCCTATTACTAGAGAGCAAGCTGCTAAAATAACTGTTAATGCAGGTAACCCTGATCCAATGGAACCACCTCAACCAGAATGTGAAGCTGATTCAGATTGTGAAGAAGGAGAAGCTTGTGTTGATGGAGAATGTGAAGAGGTTGAAGAACCAGAATGTGAAGTTGATTCAGATTGTGAAGAAGATGAAATCTGTAAAAAAGGTTTCTGTAGACCTGAATCTGTACCGGGTGAAGGTGCTTTAGAAGTAATGATAGATGAAGAAGACGCAGGAGAGGATCGTGATATACCTTTCAATGCTACTCGTGTAACATATTTACCATTAATATTAACTGCACATTCAGCATCAAGTGCTTCATTATTAGCACAAGACGGTGACGGTATCACAGTTTATGAATTAAGAATAGTATTACAAGGATTAGGTAGAGCTGATGATATAGATGAAATATGGGCAGAAGATAAAGATGGTAATGTTATATCTGTAACAGTATCATTTAATAATGATGATGAAGCTTTCTTAAGATTCCCAGGAGGTTTATTTGTACCTTATGGTGAATCAATGAATGTCTTTGTTGTTGCATCTATGGATGCTGAAGGTAATGGAGGTGATACAAACAGATTCGCTATCTTAAGCGAAGAAGATGTAGATAGTACAGCTGTAGAGGTACATATGGACGCACCTCTAGCAGGTCCAACTTTAAGAGTGTCTAACTATGGAGTTTCTGTATTAGATGTTGTTAAACAAGGTAATGACCGTGAAGTTGATGTTGGTGATTTACAAACAGAAATCGCTAGATTCCAATTAACTAATGACGGTGATGAGGATATAGTAATTTATGCTACTACTTTCAAATTGAACGGTAGCTTAGATTATGAACATCTAGCAAATTTATCTATCTTTAGAGGTTCAAAAGAAGTAACAGAAGTTGTTGAAAGCCTAACTTCAGATTACGTTACTTTCAAATGGCAAGAAGACGAAGTACTTAACGCAAATGCAGGTACTTTATTCGCACAATTAGATGGTGGAAGAATCCTTGAAGAAGGTAACTCAAGAACTTATACAGTTAAAGCTGATATTATAGGAGGTGAAGACGAAGATGATCTAAAACTTGAATTAGATGAAGGTTCAAGCGATTTTGTAGCTTTTGAGAAAGATACAGGATTCGGTGTTAAAGTTGAAGACGGTGCAGGAAAAGATGCTAATAATCTTGCTTTTAATGAGATAACAGTAAACGCAGGAGACCTTAATATAGCAAAAGATCCTTCAACACCTAATAGTGATACATACGCTGATAACACAGAAGATGTAGTTATGTTGGTTGCAAGACTAACTTCAGCGGTAGATTTACAAATTAAAGAATTTAATTTGCAAATGAAAGTAGAACCGGGTGCTGATGCTATAGGTAACAAATTCAGTGATGTATTTGATGATATCAGAGCTGTATTAGTTACACCTGATGAAGTATTAACTGCTTCAATCGAGGATAAAGTAAGAGAAGAATACGAAAACGGTGAAGTTATCGGATCAGAAAATGCTCCTGATGATATACTTGTTGCAGGTAATAATGATATTGAGATCAATTTTGATTCTACTTGGTATTTATCTAGCACTTATGCTCAAACAGCAGCTGGTGGATACACTGCAGGTAGTTCATTATTCGCAGCAAATAAAGTTAATTATGCTAAATTAATCTTTACTGCTGATATCCTTGATGCAGGTACAGATAACTGGAATGAGACAAGATTTAAAGCAGTATTAAAGAGTGATGATTTTGTAGATGTAGAGTATGTTTCTTCTGGTGACGAAAACGAAAATGTAGCAGGTACTGCTACTGGTCCTATGCATGAGATCGGAGACGATGAGATCTTCTGTTCTAGAACAGATGGTATCTCAAATAACGAATTATTAGTTGCTGGTAACCAAGAAATACTATTTGCAGAGTTTGCATGTAGAAATTCATCTACTTCTAATATAGAAGTAAGTGAATTAGAATTTGATTTCGGTGAAGGCACAACAGATATCAAAAAGAATACTATCAACAACGTAAGATTATATGTTGAAGATGATGTTGAGTTCGCAGATTCAACAGAAAAAGATGGATGGGTTCAAGTAGACTCAGCTCAAGATCCTAGAGACGGAGCTACAATAGTTTACAATACTGAATTCATTATCCCTGAAGGTGATAGTGTAAAGATGAGAGTATATGGTTCAACAGATTCAGATGCGAGAGACGGTGCTAGAGAATTTGCACAAATAAGTTTTGAGGAAATGAGAGCTTTTGATAAAGACGGAGATGATGTTAAAAACATCACACACGCAGGAGGTGATTTAGCTCCAGCTACTCCATTATTAGGACCTAAATACAAGTTAATTGAATCAGGTCTTGTAGTAGGAGACGTTTCAGGTAATACTCCTGATGGAGAGATCGCTGTAGGTGGATGGGATGATTATGAATTTGCAAGATTTACTATCGAAGGTATCAATGATTCTTTGTTAGTAAAGAACATTAAAGTTTATAACTACCCAGAAACATTAGACCAACTACCTGATGACACTGTAACAAGTGGTCGTCTATCTACAATTAGGCTTTATGGTCCTAGTGCAGATACTACAGCAAGTACATTACTTGCTACTAAAGAAGTAGAACTAGGTGATTCTTTCTTCAGTGGAGACGAAGTAGAATTTGATTTAACAAATTATATGAGAGTCGCAGAAGGTAGAGAATCTACATTAAGAATAACTGGTGATATTAATCCTGTTGGAAACAACGAAACAGGTAAATTCATACAGTTTAGATGGGGATCAATGGAAGTCATTTCTGAGTCTAACAACGAAAGAGCTTCTATTATCAAAGTAGATGACGATACTGGTATCGCTACAGATGATGTTATCTGTTTCGATTCAAACTTCGATGAAGCTTATGGCGCTGACGAAGGTCCATATGCTGTTACTGATGATAATGATGGTGATGGATTAATCACTATCCAAGGTGATCCGGCAGTATTACCATCAGCTGGTGTATTCGTAAGTGTTTCTGCTGCAGGAACAACTACATGTCCAGCTTATGCTGAGGATACTAAGATAACAGGTAAGAGTAGTGGTGAAGAGTTTATTATTGCTAAAACAGTATTAACTCTAACACATGAAAGTTTAGGTACTTCTGCGATAACTATCGCTGCAGGTTTACCTGTATATAGAGCTACATTAACTTCAGACGAATATTCTGGTTACTTAAAGAGATGGACACTACAGATGAACTTATCAGGAATCGCTACAACTGGTGGATTCGAAGTTCATGAGCTAGGTAACACTAGTAATGATTATGATGTTACTGCACTAGTAGACGTAGACGGAGATCTTATCTTCGGTGAATACGGTACAGACGGTCTTCCTACTCCTGACGGAGGTGATGATGACTATAACGCTGATACTTCAGCTTCTTCTGCTACTGGAGACTACCAAGGTTGGACAGGGTCTATCAGAGTACAATACGATTTTGATTCACCAGAAATCATTTCTGATGAAGGAGAATCATTTGAATTTGTTACTGATATAACTGATCTTTACACTGGTACTCCTTTATCTCCAACAGAAGGTACAGATTCAATAAGTGTACGTACATCAGAAGAGAAGAAAGCAACAGAATTAGATGTAGATGCTGATACAGTGGGTATCCAAGTTGTATCATCTGTAGGTGATATGACAGATAGTGACAACGATAAAAATATGATGATCTGGTCAGACGGTTCATCAGATGGTCACGATGAGAATACTGATGATTGGTTTAACGGAGCTAAACTACAAATCCCATCAACTTATGAAACATTAAGTAATAGCTAGGATTTAAATAGTATAGTGACGATATAAGAAAACCTCCCCTTCTTTTAAGGGGAGGTTTTTTGAGTTTGATTTTTTTTTGAATACTAATTACTATTACTAAGTAGTTTTAATATAAACATTTATGATATTATCTGATACAACAATAAAAAATATGTTACAAGATCGATCATTGGTTGTTGATCCTATTAACGATTTATCGATACAACCAGCATCTATAGATTGCAGGATAGGTAAACATTATTTACTGGTTGATCATAACAATATGGGTATAATTAATATGAGTAAGGAGATAAAATATAAGGAGCTAGAGAACGACACAATCACTCTACCTGCACACTCTTTTATCCTAGCGACAACTATAGAGTATATAGAACTACCTAACAACCTTACAGCTTTTGTTGAAGGTAGAAGCTCAATAGGCAGACTAGGCTTATTTATACAAAACGCAGGCTGGGTTGATCCAGGTTTTAAAGGTAATATAACTCTTGAGTTATATAACGCGAATTCGTTACCTATAAAACTTCAAGCGGGTAGAAGGGTCTGTCAGTTAGTATTCTGTAAGATGGATAATAAAGCAGAGACACCGTATACAGGTAAATACCAAGGCCAAACAAAAGCTGTTGGCAGTATGATATATAAAGATATTTAACCTATGAACACATCAATAATATTTATACTTTTGTCAGGATCAGTAGTTAACCTACCCAGACACAAGATATTTATATTATCTTCTTCCTTAGATATTAAAGCGGAGTTTATATCCACTATAAAAGCAGCACGTATATCTTTTACCCTATTGCAGCTTATGCAACTATCTATCCCTGTTTTACTTATAATTATCCCAAAGATATTACCATCTTTGATCTCTTTTGTTATATGTTTAGTTATCTCTTTAGTATCAGTATAACTGCCAAGATCAATCACATTAACATTATCTTTATCAATAAGATAATTGATTATAAAATTCTTTGTATCTACCCCTTTTTGATCAGATATAATAGCTATTTCCATGGTATATATTATTATATAAATAAGCTATAGTTTGAGTATTTTTAGTATTAGCTGAAATTATTGTAGCAATAACTGAGTACGAACTAAAGATAATAATCAAACCGATAATAGAAGAAAATATAATCTTTTTAGCTGTTTCAACACCTTCTTCGTACCCCCAATTAACTATTAGCAGATACCCACCATAAATAAGCGCTAATACAGCTACTATAGCAATAATAATAAGAAGCCAACTTATTATACCGACTATTTCGTTAATAATAATAGAAGAGTCACCAGTCCTTGGAGTATATCCGGTCTCACCGGGGTTATATATAGCGTTAACTAATGTTTTACTTATAGCTATCATCACTAACCCGAACCCTACCCAAAAAAACATATTTTTCTCTTTATTGATAACATCTTCATTCCCGAAAGCAAGTATCAACCTTATCCCACTATGTATAATCATAGCCACAGATATAGTAGCTATAATAGGTAAGAACCAGTTTAAAAACCCTTCTATCTCTTGTTTGCCTATAGTAGTAGCTTTTTTAATACTAGATTCACTATCAAATACAAACCCGTTATCACCGCCTTGCCCGTAAAACACATTCCTAACAGCAGTATCTATCAACAAAGTAATAATTAGACCTATAATACACCAAAGTATAATCTGTTTCTGTGTGTTTATCGTATCTTCTTCTGTTGCCATAGCCATCCTAAAACCGGCTATAACTATCATAAGCACTGCAAGTATCCCGATTAACTGTTTCCAGTAAGTAGTTACTTTGCTTATAGCATTATTGATTATATCTATACCTTTATTACCTGATGATTCACCATTACTAGCGAACTCTTTTAACGGTATAGTTTTACCGCTGTTTTTTAAAGGGGTAAACAAATCCCTGTCGATAGTGTTACCTATATCAGCTTTAGTAATAGTAGAAATAGTAACAAAACATATAACTATAATTATCCCTATGATAAATATTGTTTTTTTCATTTAATTGATAGTATTTGTTATCGGTCTCGCTACATACGCTACTATAGCATATGAGCTATATATAATCACGATCCCTATTATAGTAGTCCAGATAATTTTTTTTGCTTGCCCGGTTTTTTCATCATCACCCAGCGATATAATATAGAAAATACCAGCTAACACAAAAGATAGTATAGCTGCTATACCTAGATACTGTAATATATAATTAATCAACCCGATAATTTCTTTAGTACCTTGTGTCCCTAGTTGACCTGCTTTAGCTTGTTCGCCTGATGTATCATATATCACTTCAACAATAGCTCTAGATAACATAATAATTATTAACCCTATAGCACCCCAAGTGAAATTTTGTTTTTGTTTATTGATTTCGTCTTCTATCCCTTGTGAAGTGATTATCCTTATAGCGGCTATCACCATAAACAATACAGAGATCCCTCCAGCGAAATACTGAATAAATATTATTATCATTTTAACTGTTTGTTCAGTATTACTTCTACTACCAATAGTTTGTAAGTTATTACCTGTCCCGGGATCAATTATTTCAACTACCCTTAATGATAGTCCGATAATTGCGAACCCTATAGCAGCCCAAAAAAGATTGGTTTTCTGGGTTTCAACTGTATCTGATTCAGTAGCGATTATAAACTGGAACACGTAATACAGTAAAATAATGATAGATACACCTATAAACAGATTCTTGATATTAGGGACAATGATATTCCTTGCCAAATTATTAAATTTTTCTATCCCGCTACCACCTGAAACAGTCTCTAGCCCACTATTCCCTATAGCATTACTGATATTAGGTAAAGTATCAGCTTGTGCGTAAAAGTGTATAAGGAAAAAACTTATAACAGATATTATAACAAACTCTAAACTGATAAATAATGTTTTTTTTGTATCCATTAATATATGTTTATATCATGTAATTATACACGTTTTTGCATAATAAGTAAATGATGATAGAATCAATCTCATAAGAATTGATTTGACATATTTAGATATGGTTTTAAAGCATTTTGTGAATTTTTGCAGAATAAGCGAGATTGGATTGACAAAATACATAAAACATGCTAAAATTGCTTATGTTGTGATACTTTAAATTTATATTCTATAAAAGAATAATTTTTAAGATGTTATAAACGATATATACCGGGTGTTTATCTAAAATTTGGCTACAAAAGAAGAGTTTTGGATTAAAATAAGTTCAGTTATTTATTTTACTTGTCAAAACGAAAATGATCGGTTAATATCTAATCCGAGTAATGAGAAAATCTTTAATTTAATTTATATGTCAAAGAAGCCGACACCTAAAAAAAAGACACCAAGAACAGCAACAAAAAAAAGGTATGCATCATTTGTAACAAAGAAGGTTAGAAAGCTAAAAAATAAGGTTTTACCTTTAGTAGCTAAATATAAAGGTAAGGATATAATCCAGAAAAACAAAAAAGGCAAAAATATCACAAAAATTGCAGCGTAATATAATATTTAAATACTTTTTCAGTGGCAAGTTATAGGCATCTATCTAGAATCATAGTTATGCAGTCATTATTTGAGTTAGAAGCTCGTCCTAGTGATCCAGTTGATATATTTAATTACAGATTTAAAGATTTAGGCAAAAAAATACCTGAGGATATATTTGCAAGAACAATATTTTTTGGTATAGTAGATAAACTAAACGAGATAAAATCTATTTTAGTTAAATATGCGCCTGAATGGCCAGTAAATAAAATTGACCCCGTAGAGAGAAGTATTTTATATGTAGGTATATATGAATTAGTATATATGGATGACGCACCGCATGCAGTAGTTATAAATGAAGCGATAGAAATAGCTAAAACATATGCAGACGAGAACAGTAATAAATTTATTAATGGTGTACTCAATGCTATAGCTAAAAATGAGCCTAAAAAGATTTAATAATATATATTGTAAATGTATACAGAACTAGAAAATATTACAGGGATAACTTTTAAAGATCATTTACTTTATCAAACATGTTTTACCCATAAATCGTATTTAAATGAGCATCGCTATATCAAACGTGATCATAATGAGAGGCTGGAGTTTTTAGGTGATGCTGTCTTGGAGCTGATAGTAACAGAGTATTTATATAAACATTACCCGCATAAAACAGAAGGTGAGCTGACTAATTGGCGATCAGCGTTGGTTAGAGGCGGTAACCTATCTAAACTATCACGCGAATTAAATCTAGGTAAATACCTGTATTTAAGTAAAGGTGAGGAGAAATCAGGTGGTCGTAACAAAGATTATATTTTAGCTAACTGTTTTGAGGCGTTTTTAGGTGCTATATATTTGGATAACGGGTATAAGGTAGCAAAACGGTTCGTATATGATTTTTTGTTGATACATTTAGAGACAATAATTGCAAAAGGGTTACATATCGATGCTAAATCAAAGTTCCAGGAGTTAGCACAAGAATATGTGTCTATAACACCTATATATAAATGTGTTAAAGAGGAAGGTCCTGACCATAACAAGATATTTACTATGGGTGCGTATCTTGATGATAAACTTATTGCTTCCGGTAAGGGGAGCTCAAAACAAAACGCAGAACAAAACGCAGCTACAGCTGCTCTTAGTATAATGAAATGGGATCAAAAACAACACCCCTAGTAATCTTTAATCTCTTTCCATATATTTTTAGCTTCTTTGTTCAGGTTAAAAATATTTTTGTTGTTATTAACAACATAATCATAAAACGAAGGGTCTTCTTCTTCCTGTATCTCTAAAGATTTGAGTAGATGAGTCTCAGAAATATTTTTCTCTTTACACCATTCCTTCTTCTTATCGAGCTTCGATTGAACAAGCACCAAGAAATCGGTTCTTATATCTAGCTCTTTCAGAAGAGCGGACACAATAAACCTAGGACATTTTGTAGGTTTTTGTACTATAATCTCTTGTACTATAGATTTAATTTTAGGGTGTACGATTCCATTCAAGATCTTCAGTTTATCCTTATCCTTAAACACTATCTCGCCAAGCTTCTTCCTATCAATATTATCTGTCTCATCTAATATATCTTTACCGAAACTATCTATTATATCTTTATAACATTTAGTGTCTTTCATATATAGTTCATGTGTAAGCCTATCGATATCAATAATATCACCTTTAGATATTTTCTTAAAAAACTCAGCAATAGTATGTTTACCTGAACATATTTTACCTGTTATACCTACTATCATATTTTTTTTATTTAAGATTAACTAATAACCGGTAAAGATTATAAAAGAAAAAAATATATTTTACTAGTCTTTTATATTTTTTACACTGATACGTTTTTAGTTTCTATACTTCTTAAATATGGAACTTTAAGTTAGTTTACACCAGATAACAACATTCGCATTATAAACAAATAATTTTTAGATCTTATAAACGAAGTAATGTATCGTTTATAATCCCAACTTTGTACGCGCTTTAAATAAGCGACAATAAATCTTAATACTCATTTTTTGTTACTATCTCAATATATTTTTTTTAAGACTCATTCTAAATATTTGATTTTTGCCAGTATTAATATATAATCGTTTGTGTGTATTTAAAAAATTTTTAATAATAAAAAATATGGTCGATTTGAAGAAACTGCGTAATATAGGTATCATAGCTCATATTGATGCAGGTAAAACAACAACAACAGAAAGGATATTATTTTATACCGGTAGGAGCTATAAAATAGGTGAGGTACATGAGGGTGAGGCTACTATGGACTGGATGGAACAAGAAAGAGAAAGAGGGATAACTATTACTTCAGCTGCTACACAATGTAAATGGAAAGACTCTACGATCAATATCATAGACACTCCAGGTCATGTTGATTTTACTGCTGAGGTTGAAAGATCGTTAAGGGTGCTTGATGGTGGTGTCGCAGTATTTGATGGCTCACAAGGGGTCGAGCCTCAATCAGAGACAGTATGGAGACAAGCAGATAAATATTCTGTCCCTAGGTTAGCGTTTGTAAATAAGATGGATAAAACAGGTGGCGATTTTTATATGTCTTTAGAGTCTATACATAAAAGATTGAGCGATAAAGCTGTAGCTATCCAGTTACCTATAGGTTTAGAAAATGAGTTTAAAGGTGTGGTAGATTTGATCGAAGAGAAAGCGTATACATTCGAAGGTAAATACGGAGAAAATTTAATAGAGATAGAGATACCGGAAGATATGAAAGATAAGGTAAAAGAGTATAGAGATATACTAGTTGAGAAGGTAGCAGAACACAGTACAGAAGAGTTGATGGAAAAATATCTGAACGGCGATGAAATAACAATACAGAAGATAAAAGAAGGTTTAAGAATAGCTACTATTAAAGGTGATTTATACCCGGTTCTATGTGGTACCGCCTTACAGAATATAGGTGTACAACTAGTATTAGATGCTGTAGTAGAGTATCTACCCTCACCGTTAGATGTGCCACCTATGAAAGGGATGAATCCTAAAACAGAGCAGGAGGAAACGAGGGAACCTCACGATAATGAGCCGTTTGCCGCGTTAGCGTTCAAAGTGGCGACCGATCCGTATATAGGCAAACTATGTTTCTTTAGAGTTTATTCCGGTGTTATGAAATCAGGTTCTTATATTTACAACTCATCTACCGGTAACAAAGAACGTATAGGTCGTATCCTTAAGATGCACGCTAATTCAAGAGAAGAGATCCAAGAGGTATGTGCGGGTGATATAGCGGCAGCAGTAGGCTTAAAAAAGACAACAACAGGTAACACGTTATGTGATGCTGATAAACCTATTATCTTAGAATCTATAACCTTCCCTGAGCCTGTTATCTCTATCGCGATAGAGGCTAAGACTAAAGCTGACCAAGAGAAGATGGGTATCGCGTTACAGAAACTCGCTGAGGAGGACCCTACATTTACTGTTAGAACAGACGAGGAGACCGGTCAAACAATTATCTCAGGTATGGGCGAGTTACATCTGGATATAATAGTTGATCGTATGAAACGAGAGTTTAAGGTCGAAGCTAATATAGGACGACCTCAAGTAGCGTACAGAGAGACTATCCAGACAAAAGTAGACGAAGAAGAGAAATACGTTAAGCAGACCGGTGGTAGAGGTCAATACGGACATGTGCTTATTACTATCGAACCACAGGAGCCAGGCAAAGGGTATGAGTTTGTTGATAAGATAGTAGGAGGTAGGATCCCTAGAGAGTATATCCCGGCAGTAGATAAAGGCATAAAAGACGCTTTAACACGCGGTATCATGGCGGGTTACCCTATAGTAGATGTCAAAGTGACGCTTTATGATGGTTCATACCATGATGTTGATTCGTCTGAGCTAGCGTTTAAGATGGCCGGCTCGATATCGTTCCAAAGAGGATGTAGGAAAGCTAACCCGGTTATACTTGAGCCTATAATGGATGTTGAGGTAGTGACACCTGAAGAGTTTATGGGTGATGTTATGGGTGATTTAAACTCAAGAAGGGGTAGGATAGAAGAGATGAGCGATAGGGGTAACGCTAAAGTCGTTACCGCGAAAGTGCCTATGGCGGAGATGTTTGGGTACGCGACCGACGTTAGATCTATGACACAGGGACGTGCTGCGTATAGTATGGAGTTCCATTCATACCAGAAGGTGCCTTCTAATGTAGCAGAAAAGATTATCGAGGAGCGTGGTATGAAAAAAGGGGATTAAACAAATCAAATAATACTTTATATATTTAACCTCTATCATTGTGGTAGAGGTTATTATATAATATTTTTTCGGTTAAGACATCACAAAATATATGATTATTTTAGATAAAAAGTGTAAAATAAAAAGATTAAAAAATAAAAAACTAAAATAAAAAATGAAAAACATTAATTCAAAGAGGAAAAAATATATTTATATCCTTTTAGGATCTATCAGTTTACTGATATTAATAGTATGGGTTGTTTCACGAGGTGATAAACAAGAATATACTCTAGAGAATCCGCAAAAAATAGATATAAGCCAAATAGTATCAGTAACAGGTAAAGTTAGTGCTGATCCTGAGATAAACATGAATTTCCAAGCTGTAGGTAAAGTAAAAAAAATATACAAGAAAGTGGGTGACACGGTCATGAAAGGGGAGATTATAGCCGAGATAGAGAACGATGCACAGAATATAGCAAGAGATAACGCTGTCTCGGAGCTGAAAGCGAGAGATGCTGAGTTGAGCCAACGAATCGCCGGCTCAACTTATGAAGAGCGATACGTAGCTAAAACCGGTATCTATAAAGCCAGGAGCGATTTAGTGTTATCAAAAACTGATCTAGATAACGCTATCCGCTCGAAAGAAAAAGCGATAGAGAAAGCGGTCCTGCAGGTAGAGAGCGCAGAGATCGCGCTCAATAACGCAAAGATCGATTACGATAACCTTTTAGTTACTACTGAGCAGGATATCACATCAGCTGAGAAAGAGGTTGATTCAGCGAAATCTGTTCTTGATCAATCAGAAGTAACATATAAAAACACCACTATTACAACAGACAAAACTATCAACGATTCGTACGATAATGTTTATACTGCACTAAACGATAGTATTATCATGATGGATAACAACCTGCTCGAATCTGATTCGATCTTAGGGATCAACAATAAAACTGATAACAAGCTATACGAGCGGCTACTAGGCGTAAGATCAAAAAAAACGTATCATGATGCGAAAGAGTCTTTCAGGTTGTCAGATAAAAGTTTTACTGAGCTAAAAGCGCGATTTAAAGTTATCGATACTAAAAACATAGATGATATAAACCATGCTTACAAGCTAGCTGTTATTGCGTACAAGAATATAGATATACTGATGGACGATATGGCTGAGCTACTAGATAACACTATCACGGATAGCACATTCTCTAAAGACCAGCTTGCGTTACTGAAAACAGAGATCAACACGTTACATGATGCTTTGAATATAGCTAAAGATAATTTGAATACTAAATACCAGATAGCTACTACTTCTTTGATAACCAACGATACCAACGATTGGACAGCAAAATCCACTTTAGAGATCTCAGATAATAATCTAGAGATCTCGAAACAGCGCTTAAATAAGATAAAAAATAATGCTAAGACCAGTTTAGAGCTATCCAAATCTATAGTAGACGAGCGATCGAACACATTAAAACAAGCACAGAACAATTTAGAGATGATAACCTTGGAATACGAGAATAATATCAGCACCATTAAAGCGCAGATCAACCTGAAAGAGAGCGTCCTGGAGGGCGCTAAAGCCAATTTATCGTTAGTAAACGCGAGCCCAAGAGCTATAGATATTAAGTCTCTACAAGCGCGGGTAGACCAAGCACGCTCCAACCTTGAAGCGACAGAGTACGAGTTAAGCAAGACAAAGATAATCTCACCATCGAATGGTATTATTTCAAAAATCAATATAGAAGAGGGTAGCACGTATTTAGGCTCTTCAGATAGAGAATTACTGTCAGCGGCAGTAACAGTTATCGCAACTGATCTGAAAGTGGATGCTGATGTACCTGAAACAGATATAGCTAAAGTTGAGGTAGGTGATCCTGTTACTATGACTCTTGATGCGTTCACCTCAAAAGATGTTTTTGAAGGTACTATATCAAAGATAGAACCAGCAGCAACAATGATATCAGGTGTAGTTTACTATAATGTTGAGGCGGTATTTGATAAAAATTTTGATAAGATTAAACCAGGGATGACATCTAATTTAGATATTTTAACTGATAAAAGAACAAATGTTTTAGCGTTACCTATAAGAGCAATAATTTTTGAGGATAATAAAACGTACGTGAAAGTTTATAAGGATAATAGGGTGATAGAAAAAGATGTAGAGTTAGGGTTAGAAGGTGATTTATTTATTGAAATAATAAGTGGAGTAGACGAACAAGATGATATTATTATTAACGGTAAATAATATGGATTATTTAATAGATATAGACAGAGTACATAAAGAATACATAATAGGAGAAGTTACAACAAAAGTTTTAAAAGGTGTTAATTTAAAGATAAAGAAAGGAGAGTTCGTCTCTATTATGGGACATAGTGGTGCAGGTAAATCAACGTTGATGAATATTATAGGGTTTCTGGATCAACCAACAAGTGGTAGTTATAAACTTGAAGGTATTAATACTGAAAAACTTAATGAAGATGAATTGGCTGAAATAAGGAATATAACCATAGGTTTTGTGTTTCAGATGTTTAATTTACTACCTCGGGTATCAGCATTAGATAATGTTAAATTACCTTTATTATATGCTGGTGTGCCTGAAAAAGAACAGAATAAAAGAGCTAAAATAGTACTGGAAAAAGTAGGATTATCTCATAGGATAAATAATCATCCTAGCCAGTTATCAGGTGGTGAACAACAACGTGTGGCTATAGCTAGAGCGCTTATCAATAATCCCAAACTTATCTTAGCTGATGAACCGACAGGTAATTTAGATACTAAATCTTCTTACGAAATAATGGATATATTTTGCAAGTTACATAAAGACCAAGGTCATACTATCGTTATGATTACTCATGAGCTTGATATATCAAAGTATTCAGGAAGAATAGTTACTCTTGATGATGGGGTCACACTGAAAGATATAAGAAGAAAATCTATTTATGGTAATAAAAAATGCGATACATAATTTTTAAATTAGCGCTAAAAAATATTTTTTCTAATAAAAAACAGTCTTTATTAACGATGCTTGGTATCATTATAGGGATAGCATCAGTTATAACTATAATATCTTTGGGGAAAGGAGCAGAATCACTTATAACCAACCAGATAAAACAGATAGGGACGAACCTGATGGCGGTTATCCCCGGCAAATCAGAGGACGGAGGCGGTCCGCCACCGATAGCGAGAGGTATAATAATAACGACATTAAAAGAACATGATGCTAATTTAATATCGCAAGTACATGATGTAGAAGGTGTTGTTCCTATAGTATTAGGTAATGCTGTATTATCCAGTGATATAGAAAATGAAGCTATAAGCTATTGGGGGGTAGGGTATTTATACCCGTTTATACAAGAGGTCGAATTAAAAGAAGGTAGATTCTTTTCCGAAAGAGAGCAACAGAATAATGCTAAAGTAGTTGTTTTAGGTAGTGAGATAAGAGATAAGTTTTTTGGTGATAAATCAGCTATAGGTAAAAACATAAAAATAGATAAACAGAATTTTAAGGTTGTAGGTGTTTTTGATAAACAAGGGAACTCATTTATCTTTAACCAGGACAACCAGGTCTATATCCCGTATGTTACAGCACAAAAGATTTTACAAGGTATAGATTATTTACATGTATTACGGTTAAAAGCTTCTAATAGGGATTCTATCCCTTTTATACAAACACAAATAGAACATATACTAAGAAAATCTCATAATATAGATGATCCAAAAAATGATGATTTTTCTATTAGAACACAAGAACAGTCATTAAATACACTTAATACGGTAACTCAGGGTTTAACAATTTTTTTGGCAGCTATCGCAGGTATATCACTTATAGTTGGAGGTGTTGGGATAATGAATATGATGCTTGTATTAGTTACCAGACGGACAAGAGAAATAGGGTTACGGAAAGCAATAGGGGCTAAGAAAAGCAATATTATTATACAGTTTTTAATAGAAACAGTATTAATAACTGTGTTTGGAGGGATAATAGGGATATTATTAGGGGTATTGATATCTTTTATTATATCTTTTATTATACAGTATCTAGGGTATAACTGGGATTTTTTAATAAGTTTTATTTCGGTTGTTCTAGCTTTCTCAATATCTATTATAGTTGGTATTATATTCGGTCTTTACCCATCTATAAAGGCAGCTAACCTAAATCCTATAGAAGCTTTAAGATATGAATAAAATAAAATCGATATTAACGGTATCTATAAAAAATTTATGGATACATAAAGTAAGATCTATATTTACTATAGTAGGTATTATTATAGGTATATCAACTGTAACAGTAGCCGTGTCAGCAGGAGAAGGTTTAAAACATTTTATAATTAGTCAAATACAAAGTTTTGGTGCTAATACCCTTTTTGTTGAAGCCAGACCTCCTGATAATTTATCTATGTCTTTAATAACAACAATGAAAGTAGATCAAGCTGATAGAATTAGGGATGATAAACGCTTATTCCCACATGTAAATAATGTGTATGCGTATTTAGGATCACAAGAGATAGCTATATCAAGGTATGAAGAAGTTACAGCTGATATAATGGGGACAAACGAAGATTTTATATATATAGATTCATCAGAAATAGATACAGGTAGATTCTTTTTAAGAAAAGAAGAAGATTCATTAAAAAAAGTAGCGGTACTTGGCTATGAGATAGCAAAAGATTTATTTCCTGCCGGGAATGCTGTTGGTAGTAAGATAAAAGTAAAAGGCTTAAATTTAAAAGTTATTGGTGTATTAAAAGAGAAAGGCCCTGATATGGCTATGAATATGGATAAGATGATTATGATACCTTTGAATCTTATGAGGAAATCTTTAACAGGTGTCGATTATATACTCTATTTTGCTGTACAAGTAAAAGATAAAATATATTATGATGAAACAAAAGATCAAATACGTAAATATCTTAGGAAAGAACATAATTTAAAAGAGTATAATGAAGATGATTTTGCTATAACGTCTTCTGAGGAAGCAATAGAGATGGTTGAAATTGTTTTAGTAGGTATTAATATGTTATTAATGGGTATAGGTTTAATATCTTTGATTGTAGGTGGAGTAGGTATAATGAATATAATGTATGTAACAGTAACTGAAAGAATCCGAGAAATAGGTTTAAGGAAAGCGTTAGGCGCTAAATACAGAGATATTTTATATCAGTTTTTAGCTGAATCTATAATAATGACATTAATAGGTGCATTTATCGGTGCTATTATAGGGGTCAGTCTAACGTATCTGATAGTTGTTATAGCTAAGCAGTATGGGTTTACCTGGGTGTTTACTGTCTCTAGCCAGGCGATAATTATTTCGGTTATAGTATCTTTAGTGTTTGGGTTTGTGTTTGGGCTCGCACCGGCGCGGAAAGCTGCTAAACAGGACCCTATATCAGCATTAAAGCATGAATAGAGGTTTGGTGAAGCAACAATATGGTTTGCAATGGGGATCCCTGAATCTGATCAGATATAATATAATAATGCTAAACAGATTAATATAAGAAGTAAGAAAACAATTTTTTTTGTTAAGGATATAATATGTTGCCAGAACCATAACTCAGGAGGGATAATCATTATAAGAGATATATTATTTAATTTCTTTTTAGCTAGCTTAAAGAGATTCTTTTTATGTGCCATCCCTATAGTATATATTATCGGGTTTATATCTTTTATCTTATGTGATAGTGCTGATAATGTAGCTTCGTCGCGCAAAGAAGAGGACAGTATATTATTAAAAGTTTTTATTTTGTTATTGATAAGGATAACAGTATTATACTCTTCTTTGTCAAGGTTTTTAAACCCTTTCCTTTTAGCGTTATTGTATACAGAAGATCTTTTAAGTGTTTCTACTTCAGTTTGTAGCCCGGTTATTTTATTTAAAACGAACCTATACTCTTTCTCGCCTTCTATAGCATAGAAATATATATCCTTATTCTCTAACGAGTATAACATTGAGCCACTAACATTGTTAGCGTAACCAGCAACTTTCTCCGGTGGTAGTATCTTTATCATTTTTTGCCATTTCAGGCTAAGGTTAACCAATATTTTTTTTATTAGCTTGAAATCTGTTTGGCCTTGTCTGATCAAATTCATTTCTGTCTCTGGGATACACTCTTTCAAAGCGTTAAGGTTGTATCTGAAGTAACCAGCAGTATGTTGCTCGGTTACACCTTCTTCTCCCAGGAACCTGATACTCAAATTCTCGTAAAAATATTTATAATAAAAATATAGTCTCGCTTGGGTTTTAGCTATCTTTTTCGCTGACCATCTACTTATATCACCTTTTAAGACGGTATGCATCTGACCTAACGCTATAATAGTTTTATCACAGTTTTTGTGTGGTATATAAACTTCAATAAACGATTTTTTAAAAATATTGGAGCCTTTTAAGGTCCTAAGTAGATTATAACTTTTCCCCCATCCTTTTTTACTTAGTAGCAACCTAAACTTATAAACATTCATCTTAATGTATAAATAATTCTTTTTGATTTTACCAGGTATTAATAAAAAATTCAGGTAAAAAAAGATTAGAATTTCTTTTGGATTAGAGTTACAAATAGTCCTAGCTGGATATACCCTAAAAACACTTCTATCCCGCAGAAGAATTTTTGTATACCTGTCAAAGGTGTTATATCACCGTATCCAAGAGTGGTAAAAGTAACTATACTGAAATATAAGTAATCAAAGATACTTCCACTTTTTTGTATTATTATTTCTCTTGCTGGGTCAGATAAAAAATATATTATTGCGAACGAAAATATAAAGAACAAACCTGTTAACCCCCATCTACTGAAACTGTTACCGTAGTTACAGCTTATTTTTAGTAAGATATATTCTAACCATTTGGTATATCTTTTTTCTACGAAGAACCTGCTTTTTCTGAAATCCATCTTATTCTGGTAGCTTCTCTCTACTAGATCTACTGCATCATGTTGATCAAACAGGTATTCTATAGCGCCAAAATAGCCTTCCATTAGTTTATAGAACGCTATTAACTGCATCTTGGATATAAGCTCTTTTTTAGTGTTATACGATGAAATAATATTTTTCTCTTGTTGCCTAAAATTAGTGAGCATATTAGAGAAAAGATGTTTTTGTGTCTCTGTCTCTGTTGTTAACGCTCTCTGTAAATCGATTTTAAGTAAATAGTAATAGCATAACCCTTTCCCTTCATAATCTGTCTCGGAGATATTTTTTAGTCTTCCTAAAAAAAACTCTTTGGTTTTTATTAGATACATTTTTTTGTGTTGTCCTTCTATCAGGCTTACAGCATCTATATAAGATAATTGAGATTGTTCTTCCATCTTGATGAAAAATATTAAAATCTAATAATTATATCATATTTTTTGTGTTACATCAAAAAAAGAATAAAACGTATGTTTTTTTGTGTTTTGTTAGCTCTTCATTTGATTTTGAAATATCTTGAAAGATATTGTATAGTTTTTACCAGATATTTAACCTTAACATCGGTTATTATTATCAATATTTTTAATTAAATCTGATGAGTGAGCTTGGTCATGAACCGATATCTAATATAAACCGTTTATTTACCAAAGAAGATACTAAATGTTCTTTTTTTTCAGATTATAAATTATTATCAACTAAGTATTTTGGTTTTCGAGAGATATCAGATAAAATCAATTACCAGATCAATTATATTCTTCAATCTATAAACGATACCACGAAACAAAACGATTTAAAGACCTTAGTCCTAGATAGATTTATTATCAAAAAAGATTGTTTCCCTGATAGTTTCTTCGAATACCATTGGCAAGAAGCGATTAATCGTGGAGAGATAACTGATACTTCTGAGTATTCAAAGAAAAAATTCTTGAACCTGATCAGGATCCCGGCTACTAACCAAATAGTCTTAACCCAACGAGAATCTATTTTAACTTGGATAAATTATTTTATCTCACCTGAAAGCAGGTATATACCGGTTGAAATCAAATACTGGATCTTTAAACGGGTACTTAAGTTAGGTAAATATAACCCGGATAAAAAAGGGTTTGAACGCCGTAATAAAAAAACTACTGCGCCGTTCCCTGAGCTTAACCAAGAGGCACTATATGAAGTGATAGATATAGTTAAAGATAGATTATCAAAAAATAAGGAGGTGCCACGGTTCAAAAAACTTTATGGTGAAACTTTAAGTAAATACAGAAGTAATACCGAAAATATTTTACAAAATATTAAAGGTCAATGGATACGGTTCCCTTATCGATCTGACCCGAAAGTTTTAGTAGACAAATTAATGGGAAAAAATACTGGTCTTTGTATCTCTAACTGCACTATAGCCCAGAAATATTTAGAGGAAGGCGATTTAGAAATATATTTTAGCTATGATGCGAATAACACACCCTGTATACCACGTGTAGCTATCCATATTACTGAGAATAGGGTAAACGAAGTACGAGGTATCGATACTAACCAGAACCTTGATCCGTATATTTTACCTGTGGTGATCAATAAGCTTGTTAGCCTACCAGAAGGTAAAAAATATTTTTCTCGTATTAACCAAGGCGAAAAACTACAAATTATTTACCATAAGCATTTATCGGGGCTACCCCTTACTTTAGAAGATTTAGAATTTATCTATGAAATAGATCATCCTGTAGAAACTTTTGGGTACGGTATTGATCACCGGATAGTAAAAATCCTTTATGAGCGTGATAACCAAAAAGATTTATTTGCTATACTGGGATGTAATCAGCAAAAAAGGTTCTCATTAAAAGAAGATCCTGAGGCTCAAAGAAAAAAATATTTTTTTGGTAATCTTTACCTAACTAATTTCCCGTTATTACCGGAAGGCCTTATTTTCCCGGAGACTATTGGTGGTACTTTATCTTTTGATAGATTACGTATCTACCCTTTGCAGATCACTTTACCCAAAAGCGTTGATGGCGACTTACTAATGAATACCTTTCGTGAGTTACCGAAATATATTAAATTCCCACAGAATGTTGTGGGTGATCTTGATCTATCAAAATTAATGAGTATCCCGGAGAGATGTAAGCTACCGGATATTATCGGTGGAGATCTTAAACTACCTAACCTTAAGAACTTACCGAATAATATAGTTTTTCCGAAAATTATTAATGGGACACTGGATTTAGGAGCTATTACTCATCTACCTCCCGGAACAGTCTTCCCAAAAATAAATCTAAAGAGACTAGTTTTAAATTCGATCAATGTGCTACCAAAAAATTTTGTTTTACCTAGCAGCTGCGAATATCTAGAGTTTGCTAACCTAGAAACTATCGAAGCGAACTGTATCTTCCCTACTAAAATAAATGAATCCCTTACGTTGCCACGGTTAAAACATATACCTAAGAACTTTATCTGGCCTCAAACGATAGAAGGTGATCTTGTTTTACCTGAGCTAGAAGTGATCTCTGATAACTGTTGTTGGCCACAGTATATAGGAGGATCACTATACTTAGATAAGGTTAAACAAATTGGGCAGAATCAGACTTGGCCACATAAGATAAAAAGTAAACCTGTTCCGTCTTACCCTACGAGTATTGATAATCTATACACTTAAACAATCACAAAAAAACTGATCGGTATAAAGTGGAATCTCCTAAAAAAATAAACAGAGTTACAGAATATATATACCCTATTTTACCATTTTTTTATATACGTTGATTTTTGTTGAGATAATAGCGCCTATAGCGGCAGGTACTGTCAATATCCATACTATAATATTCAAAAACGGTATAATAATTAGTATACTATAAACGACTAAGACCATACTTGATACCAAAACATATTTTATATTAGAGAGTTTACTGCTATTCCTTAGTAGATACGAGGCAAATACGATCCCAAAAATGATATTACCAAAAAATAACAAAAACTTTAGGATAACAATCAATATAGCTGCTATATAGGCACCAATAATAGATACAAACAAAACGAACGCTAGTATTGATAAACAAAATAGCGATAAAACCCCTATACCGAAAGATTTCCAATAATGTTTACCATAATTTTTATGTATATACTTATGAAACGGTTTTATAAGGATAGCAACAGGTATATTCAATACTAAAGAAGCAACAAGATTGAATGCCCATAAGAAGACCATTCCTACCAATAGAAATTGCCATAGCCCGGTAATTAGGTTATCAAAATTAGTGAAAGAGTATTGCTCTTTTTTGTAGTTAAAATCACCTTCAACTTTGTTTATAACGGACTCATTAGGTTCTTCAGGTACAGATAATATTAGATTACCTTTAATTACGCCTTTTTCTTCAAAGATGATGTTACCGCTACTGATCTCTATATCACCTTGTATAGGCGCATCTATTACCACCTCAGCCGCGACTATTTTCCCGTTCCCTTTTATTTCGCCTCCTATATAAACTTTCTCTGCTGCTAGTAGGATATCACCACCAACTCCACCTTTATTTATTCGGATATTCTGGCCCGCTGCGATAAGATCGCCTTCAACTATATTATTAATAAATATATTTTGTCCTATGACCCTAATATCATCTTTTACTGGTCCGTTAATATTAATATTCTGGCCAGCTACCATTATATCGCCGTCTACCTCATTATTAATATCAAAGTTTTGGCCGACACCAAATATATCTCCTTTAATGTTCGCAGAGAAATTGAGGATTTGGCCTGATAGATATAAATCAGTATCTACAGGGGTATCGATTTTTATGGTGTCTTCCTCCATAAAATAAAACGATTTACCTAGATTACATACAGATAAAGAGATACTGATACTGAGTAGCAATAAAAAAATAAATTTATTTTTCATAAGACAAATTATTAAAAACATAATATTATTTATATACCAAATTTAAAAAGATATTACCAGCTTATGTATAAATTAAATAATACTCAGATCGAAACTTTTGTTACTAAATCATCGTTTGCGCTTTATGATTACTGTAGGAAGAACAACATCCATTATACTGTCACAGGTGTCTCAGGCGGGTTAGATAGCGCAGTAACTTTAGCTTTAGCTGAGGCAGCAAGGACACTAGCAAAAAAGGATGGGTATAAGCTTAATAATATAGCATTATTACTACCGTGTATAACAGATAAAACACATATGATAAGAGCTAAAGAAGTAATAGATAAATGTAATGCTGAGATGATAGAAATCAATCTTGATGATATTTTTTATAAAATACAATCTTCTTTACAAAATACTAATGCCTTAATAGAAAAAATACTTAAAAAAACTGACGGTGAAATTTTTACTAAAAAAGATTTACTTATATCTGAAGGTAATATAAAAGCACGATTACGGATGATGCTTGGAACATATCATATCGCAAGACTTGTTTCAGGTATAGTTTTATCAACAGATAATTATTCTGAATACTTAATGGGGTTTTGGACTATATGTGGAGATGTAGGAGATTTTGGTATGCTCCAAAATATTTATAAAGGGTTAGAATTATATGATATAGCAAGATACTTAAAAATACCTGAATCTATAATAGATGCTACACCTGATGATGGGTTAGGGATAACCGAAGGCGGTGACGAATCTCAAATAGGGGTTGATTACAGGACTTTGGATATCTTGATGGTTAAATACATGAACGAAGGCAAAAAATCTATGCTCAAATATGCGACCAATAGAAATATTAGTACCGCTAAAATAGATTCTATCTTAAAAAGGCATCAAGATACCGCTTATAAAAGGATAGGACCTATTAACTTAAAAAGAGAAGAACTAGGGCTACCTGAACTTTGCTTACGAAAACTTTAGTATTCAGTATCCTATTTTATCCAAAATATTCCTTAGGATAGTAGCAGATTCCTTAAGTTTTCTTGATTTAAGTCTTATTAAGATAGATATTGATTATATCGCCTGTCCCTTTTTTGTTGATTATAGTCGGTAGCCGGAGACATATATCATGTAAATGATAGGTGGAGCCTTGATCCCTACAGGGAAGAAGGGAAAATTCTTGCTGAATTTTCCCATAAAAAAGGTTTACTTGGATTCCAACTTTTTTAATAGTGATTTAAGTTCAGTTTTGCTTAACTTAAAAAGATTGTTTAATGTTTCTTCTTTAATTTGACTTACTTTCTTTATTTTGGCGTAATCTATATCTTCAAGTAAAAGATTTATTGTTAATATTTCTTTTCCTATTTCTTTTCCTATTTCTTTTCCTATTTCTTTTCCTATTTCTTCTCCTTTTATTTCAGCAAATTTTATAACGTCTAGCATCTTTATATCCTCCCATATTAATTCTAAAGCGTTAGTAGATATATGTTTATTATTCATAATTACTAATGCACCTAAGAACTCTAAATTTATTTTATTTTGTTTTAGTAATTCTTTACAAAACGATATCATTTCCAAAGAAAATTCTTCTCTTTTTTCTTTCTCAACAAAATACATAGGTAGAAATATAAGCTCTATTTTATTTATCTCTTTTTGTTTTTTTATTTCTTCTAGCTTTGTTCGTCCATCTTTGTTATTAAAATTAATTATTATAGGTTTAAAATATCCACTTTTTGTTTTTATCTCGTTTTGTTTAGTTATTTCTCCGGAAGCCAAGATTACAGTTTCTACTTTTAGACTATTCAAGAACAGAGAGGTCATGAAGTGTTCAGCTGCAAACCTATATAAATCTTCTTTACTAAAATTTCTTTCTTCTTCAAAGTGATAAAATACACCATTATTATCTTTTAAAATTAAGTCGACACGTTCTCCTTTAACTTTTAATGTAACAGGCTCTAACCCTCTACATTCCTCAATTATCCCACTGTTTATACCAAGCGAGCTTAAATCTTTCCCTATAAAAATAGGAGATATCCATTTCAAAATAATATCATAATTTTGTTTATAACTAAGCCCGGAACTTGAATCTAACTCCATATCTTATTATCTCCTTTAGGTAAACCTTTATTTTAATGATCATAACTATATTATTACACCTATATATTAGCATTTATTTATAAATAAAGATACATCAGAGGTCTGATTTTAATAAATAAATAAATAACTTATTCGATAATTTTTTTGCAATTTTAGTATTAGTTAATCGTGCTAATTAGTTTAAGAAAAAGGTTTGCCTGAGAGAATCTTCAGTATCCTACTTTATCCAAAATACTTCTTAGGATAGTAGCAGATTTTTTAAGTTTTCTTGATTCAGTCTTATTAAGATAGATATTGATTATATCGCCTGTCCCTTTTTTATTGATTATAGTTGGTAGCCCGAGACATATATCAGGTAACTCATAAGTTCTCATAAAAAACTCTGAGACTTTAACAGATACTGGCATAACGATATTTTGGTTATATATTAAAGCTTCAATAATATCAGATACGGCAAGCGCTATCGCATAATATGTTGATCCTTTCCTTTTGATTATATCATAAGCAGCTTCCTTTGTTTTACTAGATATCTCTAGAAGCATCTTTTTGTTATACATTTTATGTTTCTTTAAAGGTAGCCCGGCTATATTAGCTGTGCTATACGCTGGTATCTCGCTATCACCATGTTCGCCAATAATATACGCATGGACACTTTTAGGGTTAACACCAAAATATTCGCCCAAGAAGTATCTCAACCTGGAAGTATCAAGATATGTCCCTGTACCGAACACTTGGGTCGAAGGCAGATTACATATACGTTGTGCTACATATGTTAGGATATCTACCGGGTTTGTTACCATAATAACGATACTAGTTTTTTTTATCTTACCGATACCGCTAAAAATATTTTTAATTATCGCTATATTAGTATTCACAAGATCTAAACGTGTATCACCGGGTTTTTGGCTTACCCCGGCAGTTATTATTATAATATCAGCTGATTTAGCATCTTTGAGTGTACCTGATTTGATATGGGTAGTCTCACTAAAAAATAAACCATGAGATAGGTCCATCACCTCACCTACCATTTTATCGTTATTGATATCGATAAGTGTTATACTTGATCCAATATTTTTCGAAATTAACGCAAACGCGATAGAAGCTCCTACCGAACCGGCACCTATAATACATATATTACTCATTTAATAAAGATTACTTTTATATAAAAAAAATACATCTTTTATCTATATTTTAAAAGAAATTAATTTATTTTTAAAAACTTTTTTTTTGACTTCTTCCTTGAAATAATATAGTAAATTATGTAAAGATTTAAAAATGTTTGACAATTAAAAAAAAAATTCTAAACTATTTAAACGTTAGATAAATATAAAATTATGGCAAAAACCCTTGTTATTGTGGAATCCCCGGCTAAAGCTAAAACTATAAGTAAGTTTTTAGGTAAAGACTATATCGTAGAGGCTTCGATGGGCCATGTTAGAGATTTACCGCAAAAGAAAAGTGAGTTAAGTGTATCACAGCAAAAACTAAAATACGCGTCTTTGGGTGTCGATACGGAAAACGATTTCGCTCCGTTATACGTTATCCCTGATACTAAGAAAAAAGTTATAAAAAATCTTAAAACTAAAATAAAGGGATCTGATGAGTTATATATAGCGACTGATGAGGATAGAGAAGGGGAAGCTATAGGTTGGCATTTAGTAGAGATCCTTAAACCTAAAGGTAAAGTAAAACGTATAGTGTTCCATGAAATAACAAAGAGTGCTATAGTGAATGCTATTAAAACACCGAGAGAGATAGATACCAACTTAGTTAACGCTCAACAAGGCAGAAGGATCCTTGATAGATTAGTGGGGTATAAGCTATCACCACTTTTATGGAATAAAGTAAGGAAAGGGCTTTCAGCAGGGCGTGTACAATCAGTTGCAGTAAGGGTTATTGTTGATAGAGAAAGAGAGATAAAAGCGTTTATCCCTGAAGAATCATGGAGTATTAAAGCTATCCTTAAAACCGGTAAACAAGAAGAATTTGAGTCTAAGTTAATTAAACTGGAGGATAAAAAGATTATTTTGAGGAAAGAGCCAGAATCTAAAACTGTTTTAGCAGATTTAGAAGGTGCCAGTTATAGTGTTTTAGATATAATAAAGAAAGAGGTAAAAAGGAACCCATCACCACCGTTTACAACTTCAACATTACAGCAAGAAGCAGCAAGGAAATTAGGGTTCAGTGTTAAAAAAACTATGATGGTCGCACAAAAATTATATGAAGGTATAAAATTAAAAGGTAGTGACGAGACAGGGTTGATAACATATATGAGAACTGACTCTCTAAACCTTTCACAGAAAGCGTTACAAGACGCGAAAAAAACTATAAAAAATCTTTATGGAGATAAATACTCTTTACCGACCCCAAGAGTGTATAAAACAAAATCAAAAGGTGCTCAGGAGGCTCATGAAGCGATAAGACCGACTGAGTTAAGTAGGTTGCCTAACATGATCAAACCAGATTTAGATAAGGATGAGTATAGGTTATATGAGTTGATATGGAAAAGGACTATAGCAACCCAAATGGCTCAAGCGATACTTGATAGTTTAACTGTTGATATCCAGGCAAAAACATTAGTAGGTAAAAATTATATATTTAGAGCGACAGGTCAAACAATTAAATTCGATGGGTTTATGAAAGTATATATAGAGAGTTTTGACGACCCTGATAAAGCGAAAGAAAATAAGGAGAAACTTTTACCTTATTTAGAAAAAAAAGAGGTACTAGATTTGGTTAAACTGATACCGGAACAACATTTTACTAAACCGCCTCCTAGATACACTGAAGCTTCATTAGTAAAAAAACTTGAATCAGAAGGGATCGGGCGACCGTCTACATATGCGCCTACAATAATGACTATTATTAATAGAGGATATATAGAGAGAGAAGAAAAAAAATTAGTACCAACAGATGTAGCGTTTGTAGTAACAGATCTACTTGTTAACCATTTCACTAATATAGTTGACCTGAAATTTACAGCTAATATGGAAAATGATTTGGATGATATAGCGTTAGGCAAGAAAAAATGGGTACCTTTATTATATGATTTTTATAACCCGTTTATAGAGCTGATACACAAAAAAGATAAAGAAATAAAAAGAAGTGATATTATAGAAGAGAAAACAGATGAGGTATGCGATAAATGCGGTAAACCAATGGTTATCAAACTAGGTAGAAACGGTAAATTTTTGAGTTGTAGCGGGTACCCGGAATGTAAAAACGCTAAACCTTTAAATAATGACAAAAAAGATGAGGTGCTAGAAGAGCTACAGAAACAGTATAGTAAAGAAGTATGCGAGAAATGTGGTGCTAAAATGGTTGTTAAAACAGGTAGGTTCGGTAATTTCTTGTCTTGTGAGAATTATCCTAAATGTAAAACAACTAAAGCGATACTGATTAAATCAGGTGTCAAATGTCCTGATTGCGAAGACGGTGATATAATAGAGAAACGGACAAAAAGAGGTAAAATATTTTATGGGTGTAGTAATTTCCCTAAATGTAAATTTGCGTTATGGAAAAAACCTGTTATAGAAAAATGTAAAAAATGTGCTGGGTTACAAGTGATACATAAAAAAGGGGTTATAAAATGTAAGGATTGTGGGAATGAAACAAACATCTAAAAAAGACTCTATATATATGCCCAGCAAAATATGTAAAGTCTTTTCCTATATATGGTTTCTCGTTTTAAGATAATTTATGGCTTTGCCAGTTTTGGACTTTTTTTATTGATAACAAAATCTTTGTTTTTATATACTCACTTTCTATATCTTCCACGTATTCAATAAAATACATACCGAAACTAACAAAATTAAGGACCTTAGGGAAAGAGAGCCTAGGGAACGATAGGTTAAGGTATTGGTTTATTATCTCAGTAGAGTTTTTAGTTATCTCCTTTAGAAAATAGTGTTTGAATATCATCTTCCTAAAAAACTCTATTTTATTGTTAATAATGTTCTTGATCAGATGGTGATAAGCTTTTTGTTCTTCAAAAGACTGAGATTCCTCGTTCATAAGTCTGTCTAATGTCTCAAGCTCGGTAAAAGTATCTATTAATATAGTCCGGTTAGAGTTAAGTCTCTCTTTTTTTAGTGTTTTTTGGTAGAACCCGTATCGTGAGAAATCGTTAAGTTTCGGGATCAGTATCTGTAAATCAAGGCTATCTATCATTTGATGTATCAAAACCTGTTTCCTTGGGTACCCTAAAATCAGACCTAACATACATCTCGATTCTTCTATTCTACCTATCTCTATACTTAAAGCGATTTTTTTACATATCTCTAGAGTCTCATCTTTTGTTATCGAGAGATAAGGGCTATCACGAAAACTAGAAAAAATATCTAAATTAGAACTTATAATATCTTTTACCTGGGTTAGATCAACTATTAAATCATTTTTAAGTTTTATATAATTTGGGTTTAGAGATGTTATTTCATCAAGGATAAGATCTAAAGATCTATCAGAATACAGATTCTTTAGTTTTAAAATATATAACCAGTTATTGATATCACCTGGGAACATCTCTTCAAATGTTATCCATAGTCCTGATTTAGCGCCCATTAAAAAAGCTTGTATATGTGGGTTATGTATTATCAAAGTTTTCAATTTATTAGAAGCTTTATTATACATTTTTTCGAAATCTCTGATCCTTGTTTCTGTCTCATGTTCGTATTTAGATAGTTTATCTAGGATATTAAAAGATTCTTCGCCTGAGTTGACCTCGTAAACAAGTTTTTTGATTTTCTTCCCAAAAAAAGTCCCAAATTTTTTATTTTTATTTTTCATTTAAAAAAATGATATTAAAAAAATATCAATATCTTATTATTATATCCTAAATTTATTTTTTACGCAACTTTTTTTTTACACAAAAAAAGGAAGAGCTCTTTTTTTTAGTTCTTCCTTTTTTTTTAAGTACAATCTTAAAAAGGTGGGGACTAAAAAAATGATTTCTTCAAGACTAGCCATTATACTTAAAATAGGGGATAAATTTTGTGTACAAAAACATAACCCCAAAAATACAGATTTAATAAAGTTGTTTTTCCCGGATATTGATAAAAACCAATATAATATAGAACCTATTTTTTTTTATTGTTTGATAAAATTCTAAATTAGGTCAAAGATTTTATCTTTTTTGAGTAATTTGACTAACTATGTTTAAATTTTTTCGAAAAAGAATTTTTTCATTTTCTTCTAGCTAAAATAAAAAATACTTATTAAAATAAGATAAATAATTTTGAAAGATGAAGCTACCATATTCAATAAATCTAGCTATAGATGAGCTGAATAAATTACCAGGGATAGGGATAAAAACTGCACAAAGGTTAGTATTTTATCTTTTACAAAAGAAACAGGTATCGTTAGATACTTTAGGTGATGCGATAAAAAATTTAAAAAAAGATCTAGTCTACTGTAAAAAATGTGAAAATATATCTGAAACGGATATATGTTCGATCTGTAGTGATGATACTAGAGATCATAGTATAATATGTGTTGTTTCTGATCCACTTGATGTTATAGCTTTAGAAAAACCTGATGTATATAAAGGTGTATACCATGTTTTACATGGCTTGATCTCACCTATAGAGGGGGTTTCACCAGCAGATTTAACAATAGATAAGTTGATAGAAAGAGTGAAAAAAAATGATATAAAAGAGGTAATTATGGCAACAAACCCAACAATGGAAGGAGAGTCTACTGCGATCTATATACAAAAAAAACTTAGTGATACGAAAATAAAAATAACACGTATCGCTCAAGGTATACCTGTGGGCGGAGATATCGAATACGCAGATGAAATCACTTTAAAAAATGCTATAAAAGGTAGGGTATCATATTGATTTTTTATATAAAAACTATCTTATCACGTATCTTTTTAGGTATATTAATCTCTATTATAATATCCTTATTAAGATATATTAGTTGTTTATAGAAAACCTCGTCATCAGATGTAAAAAGCTCGTTTAATTGACCGAAATTATCTTCCAACTCTAAGCTCTTAGGTAACCTACGAAGATTATTGAGATATATAGAACCATGAGTTATTTTGGGGAAACAAAACCCATCAGGCAAAGTGGTTAAACTCTCAAGATGAAGATCTATACCAATTAGTTCAGGGAATGTTACAGTATCAGGTAATACTGTAATATTATTCAGATATAAAGAGCCTCTAATATCTGTAGGGAAACAAAAATCCTCAGGAATTTTTTCTAGGTTTTCTAGATTAAGATCGCCTCCAATTTGGTTTGGGAAAGAAAAATTAGCAGGCAGTTTTATAATATTATTGAGATATAGTGACCCGTAAACGTTTTCAGGAAAAGAGAAATTATCAGGTATCTCCTCAAGTTTATTAAGATATATATCTTTACAGCTTTGTTTAATGAAATGGATATTATCAGGTAGTTTTTTAAGATTCTTAAGATAGATTGACCCTTTGGTATGCTTAGGGAAACAAAAACCCTCAGGTAGATATTCAAGACTATCTAGATGTATATCACCAGAAATAATGTTAGGGAATTTAAAGTTTTGGGGGATCTTTTTTATATTATTTAGATATAAAGATCCAGGCAGAGGTGTAGTAAGTAAAAAAGAAATTTTGTTTGTATCTTTTTCTCCGATAACAGTAGGGAATATTACAGTTTCAGGTAATAAAGTGAGATAATTTAAATATAAAGAACCTTTGATATGATCAGGAAAACAGAAATTCTCAGGCAGTGTATCTAGGTTATCGAAATGTAAATCATTACAAGTTTTACAACAAAATTGTGTGTCATTAGGTAATGAGCGCAGATTATTTAGGTATATGGACCCACAAATATTTTCAGGGAACGAAAAACTATCAGGTAAAACAGCTAAGTTTCTAAGATCCAAATCTTTATGTATTTCTAATGGGAAAGAGAATTTATTAGGGAAAAATAATAACCTTGGAATCACTAATGAAGTTAGAATATAGCTAGGGAAAGCAAAATCTTCAGGTATCGATATAAGATTATCAAGCTTTAGTGATCCACCAATTGCATTAGGGAAGGTGACATTCTCAGGGATAGAAGTTAAATTAATAAGTGACAGACTACAACCAATACCTTCAGGAAACACAAAGTTGTTAGGTAACGATTGAATACTATCAAGATATAAACTATTCCTAATAATTTCAGGGAAAATTATATTATCAGGTAATGTTAATACTCCTTTTAGATATAGTGTATCAGTAATATATCTAGGGAAAGAAAAATTATTAGGTAGGGTTGTTAGGCTATTAAATACTATAGTAGCCATCCTATCACAAGTGAACGAAAAATCTTCTGGTAATTCTTCTAATTGGAATAGATTTAATGACCCATCAAAATTTTTAGGTAACTTAAAACCTTTTGGTAATTCTTTGACACTATCTAACCTTATTTTTTCACCAATAAATTTAGGTAACATAAAATCTTCAGGTAGTTTTTTAACCCACATAAGACTTAGCTCACCACCAATATATTCAGGTAATTTGATATCTTTATCAAGATGATCAATATTCAATATTAAATCCCCTATAATCTTTTTAGGTAAAACAGCGTGTTTGGGTAAAGTTTTGATTCTAGATAATACTAAATTTCCTCCTATGATTTCAGGGAAAACGATTGTTTCCGGTAGTATTGCAAGATAGTCTAATGACAAACTCCCACCTAAAATATCAGGGAAGACAATATCTTTAGGTAGCGGAGTAGCTTGGCAAAAGTTAAGAGAACCGTTTATGATTTTTTTAGGTAGCCTAAACTGATCAGACAATAGATTTAAATCTGGTATTTTTAAATCACCATAATGATAAACTGCATTATATTTAAGTGTTTGCTTATAGTCTAAACTAAGCTCTTGATGCCTACATTCTAATGCTTTTACCAGATCATCTCTAACGTTTCTGCTCTTTATAATCTCACCTATCCTACCATCTTTACTGTATCCAAACCCTTCGATTATTTCATCTATCTCATAAAGGAATCTTAGCTCCTGTTTAGATAGATTTATATTATTCAAGTATTTATCATAAATAGTTGACAATAAACTCATATGCTCACATTTTTTGAGGTATTCGTTCCCATTAGGCAACTCATCCAATTTTTTAGTCAAGATAGGAGTTATAAACTGATCAGTGTTTTGATTTTTCCCTACACCTCTAACTTCATTAATAACACCGTCAATAATATGTATAGCGATACGTGGGTTAAAAGCTTCCCTATCTTTTGTGTCACTGAAATATATATCAATACTACCTTTTTCCAGATAATTTTTAGCAGTGTTCAAACTGGCGATACAAAGCCCGGAATTTTTGTTTTCCAATAGTTTTATAATACCTAAAGGGTCAGAGTTTTTAGGGAAATGTACCCATCTCCCGGAGATAGTTTCCCATTCTTTCTCATTTTTTTCTTGAACGACAGAAAATTCATACGAATATAGCTTCCTAAAATGAGGGATCTCATCACCAGAATGGTTTATGACTTTTTCAATAACTTTATGTAAAGCTTCTTGGTTTAGTTCAGGAAAAGACGATGTGCACTGTTTATTCCTACGTTCAAACTTTTTTTTGGAACGATTATAAGCACCTAAATTTAACATTCTTATAAAAACCCAGTATCTTAAATATTTAGGTATATGTGAATTTTCAGGTCCATTTAAATAATTGAGCCATTGTATGAATGATTCTTTTTGAGTTTTTTGTAACAGGTTAGCAATATATTCTCTGTTATCTTCGATATGTCTTGTTTTGTATTCTATAGAGATATCAGGGATCTCACCTCTCTCAAGCGATTCATCCCAGAGATGTTCAAAAAAGCTGTAAGGGATATTCTCCGGTTTAATACAAAACTCATCAGCAATAGCTCCGACCAAGAACTCTTTATTATTATCTAAAAGATCTAAGATTATATTTATATGGGAGTGAATCTTATCGCAAAGAGATAATAAATTATAATTTATTTCAGATTTAGACTCTAATCTATCGAAAAAGTTACAACTGGAATCATAGTTATTAAATAAAGTATTAATTCTATTTAGCGACATAATATACAATTAAATTCTATAAAAATTTGTGTATATAATATACATTGAAAACTAGGTGAATCAAATATAATAAATAAACGATAGAAACTTGATTACTTAAAAATTCAAAAAATATAATTTTTTTTATTTTTTACGTTAATTCATCTTCCACTCCATAATTCCTATCGGAATTATTTCGTTCCTTAAGCAGTAATTCAAATACTAAGAAATAAACATTTTTTTATATATAGCTCCACTTGCTTCAAATCTAAAATAGATATGTGTAAACACACACTATTTATTATTTAGTCTATGCTTAGATTAAGTGTCATGTTTAAAAATCTTAGAAACTAAAAACGAAGTAATAAAAAAGGATATTCAAGCGGGTTAAAATATGAAAAATAAAATTATACAAAAATTATAAAAAAAACTAAAAAAAAGATTTGACATTAATTAAAATTACTATAAAATAAATAGGCAGTATTGATATTAAGTTAAGAAAAAAGCGATAATTACAGAATCTTGTCAGAAGTTTTAACAGAACTAATCGTAATGCTCATTGAAAGCAAAGGAACCAACGATAAGTAAAGCAATTTCTTAAACAATTTTTGTAATTAGTTTAGATTATATCTACTAATTACCAGTTAATTAAAAACAATAATATAAAAAATATAAAGAGCAGATAATGGATGCCTTGACATTGGGCTCCGATGAAGGACGTTGCAAGCTGCGATATTTCTCGGCGAGCTGCTAAGCAAGCTTTGACCCGGGAGTTTCCGAATGGGTAAACCTTCCTAGAGTAATGTCTAGGAACCTTTAAGCTGAACACATAGGCTTTTAGGAGGATACTTGGCGAACTGAAACATCTAAGTAGCCAGGGAAAAGAAATCAATAGAGATTCCCTTAGTAGTGGCGAGCGAAAGGGGAACAGTCTAAACCATTTTTATGGGGTTGTAGGACTCTAACAAAATATTTATCCCTATTATATGAAAGAATCTGGAAAGGACTACCATAGAGGGTAAAAGTCCCGTAATTTAAAATAGGATAAATATTTAAGATGTTCCTGAGTAGGGTCGGACACGTGAAATCCGGCTTGAATCTGGGTGGACCACCATCCAAGACTAAACAGGTCCAATGATCGATAGCGGACAAGTACCGTGAGGGAAAGGTGAAAAGTACCCCGGATAGGGGGATGAAATAGAATCTGAAATTATCTGCTTACAAAGAGTAGGAGCTCGTCTACACTTTTGTTTATTTCTTAATTTTGATAAGTATTAGAAATAAGTGGAAGTGTAGGCGGGTGACTGCGTGCCTTTTGCATAATGAGCCAACGAGTTATTATATGGGGCGTTAGGTTAAGGGAGTAATACCTGGAGCCGTAGCGAAAGCGAGTACGAATAGTGCGAATTAGTCTTATGTAATAGACCCGAAACCGAGTGAGCTATCCATGGGCAGGTTGAAAGTTCGTTAATCCGGACTGGAGGACCGAACCCACCAGAGCTGCAAGTCTGGGGGATGACCTGTGGATAGAGGTGAAATGCTAATCGAACTCGGAGATAGCTGGTTCTCCTCGAAATAGCTTTAGGGCTAGCCTGTAAACGTAGTATTTGGGGGTAGAGCTCTTTTAAGATGCGGGGCTTAAAAAAAGTTACCAAATCTTGAAAAACTTCCAATACCGAATATGCAAGTTTATGGAGTTAGACTATGACAGCGAAGTGCCATAGTCGAAAGGGAAACAGCCCAGATCGTCTGCTAAGGTCCCTAATATAGATTAAGTGGGAAAGGATGTGAAATTACTTAGACAACCAGGATGTTGGCTTAGAAGCAGCCATTCATTAAAAGAGTGCGTAATAGCTCACTGGTCTAGTGATTTTGCGCCGAAAATCCAACGGGGCTAAAATCTATAACCGAAGCAGCGACTTGTTTTTTCTTAGAAAAAACAGGGGTAGAGGAGCGTTCTTGTCAGCGTTGAAGTTCAGATGTAAATCTGGGTGGAGTGGCAAGAAGTGAGAATGTTGGCATAAGTAACTAAAATGCAGATGAAAAATCTGCACACCGCAAACCCAAGGTTTCCCACGCAACGAAAATCGGCGTGGGGTTAGTCGGTCCTAAGGTGAGGCTGAAAAGCGTAATCGATGGACAACAGGTTAATATTCCTGTACTACGATAGTTTCGCCAGAGAGAATTTTATTGAAACTATTTATAGATTATATTTGGATTTCGGTCTAAGTATTTGAAATAAGTAGGATATTTAAAAGGATCTAGCGATGGGGTGACGTAGTTTGGTATTCTGAGCGTGTTAATGAATTCACGTATAAGCGTCTAGGCTTTGAGTCTGACAGGTAAATCCGTTAGATGAGCTGAAGCGTTATATAAAATATTTTATCGAGAGATAAAATGATTCGAAAGACCCAAGTTACCAAGAAAAACCTCTAGTGAGAAACTATTGTAACCGTACCGCAAACCAACACCGGTGGGTGAGGAGAGTATCCTCAGGTGAGCGGGAAAACTAGCGTTAAGGAACTCGGCAAAATAGCGTCCGTAACTTCGGGATAAGGACTGCCTTCCTAGGTTTATTTATAAATTTGGGGAGGTCACAGCTAAAGAGCCCGGGCGACTGTTTATCAAAAACACAGGTCTCTGCTAAACCGTAAGGTGATGTATAGGGGCTGATGCCTGCCCAGTGCAAGAAGGTTAAGAGGAGAGGTTCACGCTTTGAATCGAAGCCCTTGTGAACGGCGGCCGTAACTATGAATCTGTTGTAGTTACGTAAATAAATTTGGCTATATGCTGGAATATCCGGTGTATCTAATAGTACCAATTATTAATTGAATAATGGTAAAAATCTATTTAGTGCGGACAACCAGCAGGAAAGATTTTTGAATATAAAATATGATGAATGTTAAAAATATATCTCAGCTTTATATTTAAAAAAATCCTCAGAGACTACACGCCAAACACAAATTTTGTGAAGATATAGTCCGAACTCTATGGCGACATAGAGAGATAGGCAGAAATGACTTATCCTTTCTTAAATTTTAAGAATTTAAGAAAAGTAACAAATTGAACGGTCCTAAGGTAGCGAAATTCCTTGTCGGGTAGTATTAGGAACTGCCCGAAATAGCTGGTGACAGCTATTAAGTAAACCGACTCATAACGGAGAAGTCCTTTTAAAAACAGGATAATTCCGTGGGAAGTCTTCTATTAGTTTAGAATGACCCCGTAACGACTGATCCGAAAGGAGAGGTTCATTAATTTTTAATGAACAATACGTCGGCTCTTGTTAATTAATAAATATTTATGGAGGTTGAAAGTTATATAACAGGTTTTATTGATGGAGAGGGATGTTTTTCAATTTCTTTCAACAAAAGGAAGAGGATGAAAACAGGATTGGATATAAGACCAAGTTTCTCAGTGAGTCAACATAAGCGGAATGTTGAAATATTAAAAAAAATTCACGAATTTTTCGGTTGTGGAGCTATAAGATTTTCCAGAACAGATCATACATATAAGTATGAAGTGAGAAATTTAAAAGATTTGAGACGAATTATAATACCACATTTCAAAAAATATAAATTATTATCTTCAAAAAGAGAAGATTTAGAAAGATTTATACAGATATGTGATTTAATGAGTCAATCAAAACATTTTACAAAGGAAGGTATAGAAAAAATAATAGATTTAGCATCAAAAATTGATTTTCATAGCAAGAAAAAATACACAACTGATAAACTCCTAAGAGTATTAAGCAAGATGAAGGTATAGTCTGAACATTATGGAAACATAATCATCATGAGAAGTTCCGACCCGCACGAATGGCATAACGGTCTGGGCACTGTCTCAACGCTAGACCCGGTGAAATTGCATAAACGGTGAAAATGCCGTTTAATCACGGAAGGACGAAAAGACCCCGTGCAGCTTTACTACAGTTTGACATTGAGTCGAGATATGTTCTGTGTAGGATAGGTGGGAGACGTTGAAGCTTAGACGCTAGTCTAGGTGGAGTCAACCTTGAAATACCACCCTTAGTATGTTTTGTCTCTAACTTAAACCGTTATCCGGTTTAAGGACAGTGTTTGATGGGTAGTTTGACTGGGGCGGTCGCCTCCTAAAATGTAACGGAGGCGCGCAATGGTTGGCTTGGTATGGATGGAAATCATACTGAAAGTGTATTCGCATAAGCCAGCCTGACTGTGAGAGTTACAACTCGAGCAGACACGAAAGTGGGCGAAAGTGATCCGGCACCCTGTAATAGATTTTATTTATTACGACCATGTGGGAGGGGTGTCGCTCATCGGATAAAAGTTACGCCGGGGATAACAGGCTTATCGCGCCCAAGAGTCCATATCGACGGCGCGGTTTGGCACCTCGATGTCGGCTCGTCGCATCCTGGGGCTGTAGAAGGTCCCAAGGGTATGGCTGTTCGCCATTTAAAGCGGTACGCGAGCTGGGTTCAGAACGTCGTGAGACAGTTCGGCCTTTATCCTCCGTGATCGAAGGAAATTTGAGGGAAGCTGTTCCTAGTACGAGAGGACCGGAATGGACGAACCTCTGGTGTACCAGTTGTAGTGTCAACTGCATTGCTGGGTAGCTATGTTCGGAACGGATAACCGCTGAAAGCATCTAAGCGGGAAGCCGATCCCAAGATTAAATTTCCCTATGAACCTCCTTGAAGATTACAAGGTTGATAGGCTACAGGTGTAATTACAGTAATGTATTTAGCCGAGTAGTACTAATAGGTCATTGTTTTTTATATTAATTGTTTGATATTATCTAGACTACTTATTACTTTTATTTGTATAGACATAAGTAATAAGTGGCTAGATAAGAAATATTAACTGGTGATTAGTAGAAGTAATAAGAAGGTTATATCTTGGTGCCTATTGAGATAGGGGTACACCTGTTTCCATTCCGAACACAGAAGTTAAGCCTATCATCGCCGATGGTACTGTTATGCGGGAGAGTAGGACGGTGCCAAGATATAGCCTTTTTTATGTAGGAGGATTTTAGGATGAAAGAGTTCGATTATATGTATAGTACACATCCGGTATTTAAAAATAAGTTAAGGTATTTTTTCTTTAGGAAATATATCGAATTAGCGTTTTCCTTGCCTTTCGTTACTTGGAAAATAAGGATAAAAGAGTTATTAAGCGAATATTTTATCTTGTTTTCGAAAACACATTCTGAAATGTATAATATGTATAATGCGCATGGTTATGATATACAACTTTTTTTGTGGGAGTCAGATAAATTAATACTTAATTTATCGAATGAGTTATCTAAATTAGGCTATCCGTTTAATCTACCATTGAAGTTACCTACACAAATTTATGAAGAAAGAAAACTAGTAGAATATGTCTTGGAGTATTATGACGAGATACATGATTTTTTTGTTTTGACTATTGCTTTGTTTGTAGATTAAATTTATGCCGGTTAATATTAACCGGTTTTTTTTATGCTCAAAATAAAGTATAGTAAGAGTAAAAAAAATTGAATTCACTTGAAAATAAAATTATTTTAATATAAAATCGATATAATAATTATTTTTTTATACTTAAATGTAAAGGTATGAAAAAGATTATATAGATCATTAATAAAAATATTGAACGTTATAATGAGTGTCATAAGTTTTATGGCATTCATAAGAAGTTTTTTTAATGTGGGTAGGTAGGTAAGTGGTTAAAACAGCCGGACTGTAAATCCGGTGCCTCACGGCTTCGGGGGTTCGAATCCCTCCCTGCCCACCATTGATCAATTTATATAAGCATTTTATTATACAACAATAAAAGTGGCACCCATATTGTCTGCGTCATAGTCTGGCGGTGCAGATGGCGGAGAGCGGGTTTCGATAGATAAGGTTCAGTAGATGTTATTGCACACGAGTATTTTAGAATACCTGTGTGTATTTTGAGTATACGAATAGGAAGAGAGACGAGATTCAAAGGTAGCTGTACCGGAACGCTTTTTTGGGTAGTGTTTAAAACTACGGGAAATTCCTGCACATAAAAAAACTCCGACGCGTAAAACTTTAATTAAAGTAATACGTCGGAGAAAATCAGCATCACTACACGAATAGAATGTGGGTTAAAAGATTTTTTTAGAAGTAGTCGGTGTCAATTTAGCGGGCTCTTGGATTGCCTTTTTGCAGAATGCGCAGGTGGCGATGTACTTGCCTTTTTGAAATTCCACCACTACGCCATCGCAAAGATTAGCGACTTGCAAATCGGAGACAATACTTGACCCAACGGTTCCTCCGAGTACCAGATACATGAACCCGAACTGCCCAATGATTTGGGGCTGTACGAATTTCGCGATCTGAGCGTAAGCGTCTGCTAGGTCGACATTCCCATCCGCTGCAGGGGCAATGCCGAGAAATTTGAAAGGAATCGACTTTGTTTCTTAAAAACCAAGTGCCCATTCTTTGACGGCATTTTCTACGGTTCCACGCCCGAGAGCGTCGATCGCCAGAATACATGGATTTACGACTTTGCCAGGCTTGAGTTCACGTCGACTTAAGACGTAAATAGCCCATGAAAACAAAGCGGTCCAAATTATCATGACATTAGAGAAAAAATCACCTAAAGAAAATCCCTATGGCTCAACTGTTGCACGAATTGATTGTGCTAAACAAATACAAGCACAAATTTAAATTAAACCAAGACATAGAACGATAGTACCGAAAAATTTTGACGGTTCATAATGAACCCTCCTATAAAAATGTAGTAGAAATTTCGAACTGCCGGTCGCGGCCGGCGAATTATAATCATCATAACGTATCTCTACCCCTTCCCACGAGCAACATAGCTCACGTAAAAAAAGAAGCAGATACGCTATGGGTTTAGCCCGAAATTTATATTTAAAAATCGTTTAGCTTATACTCAACCTTGTTTAGAATCTTAAATTTTTATTAGCAAATCTTAGTTTTTTCAGCCATTTGATGATAAAAAAAATTAAGATTTTTAAAAGCGGTTTAGTATAAATTAAAGTTAGAGTTTCAATATGGCTTTAAAATACCTAAAAAGGAGGCTAATTAAACCTCTTATTATACAGTATCAATGGGGAGGCAGATGGGATTTGAACCCACGGCCTTCGGAGCCACAATCCGACGCTCTAACCAACTGAGCTACAGCCTCCATGAAATCTTAAGCATTTTAATATTAACAAACAAAAACCACAAGTTTTTTTTATTTACTATCTATATTATTTAACCTTTTATAAGCGTTGATCTCTTCTAAAAACTGTTTTACAGCTGTAGGTACATATTGTTGCCAATCCTCTTTTTTAGTGATTTTCTCACGTATCTCAGTACCGCTTATATTAATATTTTTTTGTATCTCTATAACATCATATTGCTTCTCTCCCTCAAACAAAGTCTTTATCAACGGTGATCCGGTAAACACTTTTTGGAAAGGCGGGAGCAATAAAGATAGATGCTTAACCCATAACGCGTAATTATTAATATTACGTATAGGGATTATATGATAGTTACAAATATCCTTTATGCTGTTCTCTATCATACTAAACCTCTCACCGGCAGTAAAAGGGTTATCTGATGTATAATTGGTCTCAGCTGATCCTATCCCGATAATAACTGTATCAACATGGTTTACCATCTCTTTTACAACAGATAAATGCCCGTTATGAAAAGGTTGGAACCTACCTATATAAAAACCTCTCATATTCTTAAAAAAAAATATTATTTGATCTTTGAAAGATTATCATAAAATCGATCGTTCTTAAAACTCTTTTTTAAATCTATTAATTTTTTCCCTTTCGCCTTTTCTCTTTTTATTTTTTCTTTTATTATTGTACGTTTTTCTTTAGTTAAGTTATTTATATCTATAGATTTTAAAACAGGAGGTTTCTTAGAAGGTTGATTATTATTGTCGATAATAGAGCCATCTGTTTTTGGTATTTCTGTTTGTGATACCGGGCTCGTAGTTTTAGCTGTTTCTATATAGGGTTTGATACCTTCTTCATATATCTTTTTTTCAGATTTTAATAGATATTTATATAGAATCTTAAATTCTTTAAAGTCACCAGATTCTACAATTTTCTTTATATCTTTTTTGACTTTATCTAAATCTTTTATAATAGGGAAATCTTTATAAGGTAACGAAGTTGGCTCCCCATTTCCTGGAGATAAAAATTGATCAAGATGATCATAATTCCTAGCTAAAAAGATTATATCGCGTATATTATAATCAAGTTTCTTTTTACGTAATTTCTTTACTAACCGTTTATATAATACGGCTATATTGATACAGTTTTTATTAGTGAAAAAATAATTCTCAGTATCGATACTTTTATGTAATTCAGTATGTCTTTCTATGTTAAAAGTTACGTGTTTTAGAATCTGATCAAGATATTTTGTTGTAATACCTTTATCGTTCTCTAAAAATTCTTTTAATTTGAGTTCTTTTTCAAGGTCTTTATGGATTAATCCTAGTTTGCAGAAAATTTTAAGATATTTCTTTATCTTTTTAAGATGTGATAGATATTTTTTGTCGTTTAATTTTAATTGATTTTTATCAAAATTATCTCCAGAGTTATTTTTCTTTTTTATTATATCAGATATATTCTCTTTGTATGCTTTAACACACTCTTTAAAAGGTATTAGAAGGATTCTTGCTAATTTAAGCTCTTTTACATTTAGAGGTATTTGTACTTTTTTAAAATAATTATCAACTTCTTTATTATTAACACTATGTCTTATGATATCCATTTCAACTTTAAGTTTTATCAAAGGATTTTGAAGAAAATTAGAGTCTATATATGTATATGGACTATTATATCCTGTTTGTTCACCCAAAAACACTTCTTTGTATATTCTATTATCTTTTAAATAAAAATCAGTATCTTTTATTTGTTTATATTTTATAATTTTTTCTGACTCATCAAACCAATCTGTCATAATTGTATAATCAGTGTTTTTTTTACCATCGATTTCTTCTTCAACATCAATATCATTTCCATTATCAACTAAAGGAGATAAATCTATTAGATTATCATCATCTATTTCCTTTTTATCACTATTATCATTGCTATTAATATGTTCTCTTAGTTCTTCTAAATTAGATTGATTATAATTTATGTTTGTATTACTATCTATTATTTCTCCTTCAATATTGATATCATCAAAATCCTCTTTTTTATTATATTTCTTTATTTCTTTATATAAAGTAGAATCTATCCTAGAGTTAGTTATTCTGCGAGTTTTTTCAATACTTTTATTTGAAATATTCACATTCTCACTACCTCCTTCTAGCTTTTTATTAGGTGTTGAAGCTTCTTCATGCTCTTCATTATTGCCGGCTTTTTTCTTAAAAAAATTAAACACAACAAAAAATAATATTAAATGTTCTTATATAGTAACAACTTATTGACAAAATGTCAAGTTATTTTTAAATAACACAAATATTATTTAGAAAATTTAGGTTTTTTTTGTGTTTTTATAGTTTTATTTATTTATAATAAGCTTATCTTTATCTTTAAGTGAATTTAACGCTAAATGTGATATAAGTGCGTTATAGAAGTCGCCATATAAATTGGCCCAACAGTTAGTGAAATATTTAGATACTTTTTCTGGGAATTTGTCTATAGGTTTTTTTGTTTCGTTATGTTCGTATAGGTTAGTTATATATATATCCATAGATTCGATAAACTCTTCTATAAAATGTGTTAGATCCTCAAATGATTTAAAAAAGTATTTAAGGAAGTTCTTGGTGAACTTATTTTCTCGGTTAAATAAAGATAAATTATAAGAAAGAGCGAAATTAATCTGTTTCCTAGTGAGCTTAATATTCTTTATTGGTGCTGGTTCAGAATGTTTTAGTGAATTAAAATCTTTTCTTATCTCATCTTTATATACTCTTAATTGTTCTATTAGTTTATCTAAATTGTTCAGTTCTTTTTCTTTAGCGAAATAATTTTCATTTGTTCTTATTTCTTCTATATCATCAAACATATTTTTGGTATTACTTTTCTCCTCTGATACAGCGGGGATGCCTTCAGGGAATATTATGTTTTGTATCGATTCCATATAGGTATTAAGAGATCGCAAGAAATAATTGATGATACCTTTATTGTAGAGATAGTCTTGAGTTGATACTAGTCTCAGAATATCTTTCATATCAATATCTTTCAGATCTATATGTTTTGGCTTATTTTTAGCTTTTTTATCTTCTTGATGGGATATCAAAGATGTAATATCTTTTTTGTTTTTAGTCCAAAAACTTGATGTTTTGTTCATAAAAGTTAAGCTATAAAAATAAGATCTTATTATAGAATATATTGAAAATTATGTAAACAAAAAAATACTTTTCTTGAATAAATTATAAAAAAATTATACGATATTAATGTATTACTTAAAAACAGTTAATGATAAATCCGAATATATTTAGGGCTTATGATATTAGGGGTAAATATGGTAAGGATTTAGATAAATCTGTAGCAACGATAATAGGTAAAGGGTTCGGTACTTATTTAGGAGGTAATAAATCTGTAGTAGTTGGTAGGGATAATAGGGTACATGGTCAAGAATTACAGAGAGCTTTTATTGATGGTTTAATGAGTACCGGGTGTAAAGTTACTAATATTGGGTTATCGCCTTCACCGTATTTATATTTTTCTGATATATACGGTAATTTTGATGCAGGATGTAATGTCACTGCTAGCCATAATCCACCGGCAGATAATGGGTTTAAGCTTATTTCTAAGAACGCGCATTCTATATGTGGTGAGGAGATAAAAGATATTTATAATATTTGTTATAAAGGGAAATTTATTAGTGGTAAAGGAGATTATTTTGAGAGGACGTTTATCGATAAGTATTATGAAAAACTTAGACAGATGTTTCATTTTGATAGAGGGATCAAGATAGTTGTTGATTGTGGTAACGGGGTTACAGGATATATGTACCCACGATTATTAAGGGAGTTAGGGATAGATGTTATAGAGCTGTATACAGAACTTGATGGTAATTTCCCTAACCATCAACCTGACCCTATAGTAGAAACAAATTTGAAAGATCTGAAGGAAAAGGTTATAGAGAATCATGCTGATTTTGGTGTAGCGTTTGATGGTGATGGTGATAGGGTCGCTTTTATCGATGCTAAAGGGGAGTTTTATAATTCTGATAAAACACTTAACTTATTATCTATTGATTTACTTAATAGGAAGCGAGGCTCAAAGATAGTTATGACCGTCTCTAATTCAGAGGCTATGTATTCTGATATAGAGAACAGAGGTGGTATACCTATAATGACTAAAGTAGGGCATTCGTTTGTAGAACAGACTATGACGGTAGAAGATGCGTTGCTTGGAGGAGAACAGTCAGGCCATTTTTTTGTGAAAGAGGATTATTATCCGTTTGATGATGCTTTAGTTACAACATTGAAAATTACTGAGATCTTTAATGATAATAAGAACCTGTCTTTTGAAGGGTTGTTTTATAATGTGCCAAAAACATTTTCTGTGCCTGAGTTAAGACCATATGTGGCTGACACCAAGAAATTCCAATTAATAGATTCAATATCAAGATATTTTACGCAAAAATATAATTGTAATACCATGGATGGTGTTAGAATTAGGTTCGGTAATAATGCGTGGGCGGGGATAAGAGCTAGTAATACTAGTCCGCGTATATCAATTTGTATTGAAGCGACAGATAAAAACCAACTTGATCAAATAAAAGATGAAGTTATTAATCATTTAGAATCTTATCCGAGTATTGATTGGGATAAATAATAACTAATTAAAAGTAGTATGGATAAAAAAAGTAAATCTAAATTAAAAAGTTTGTTTGGTGGGATATTAATAGGAGGAGCTATAGGGTCTATCCTTGGGCTTACTTTAGCGCCTAAAAAAGGTAAAGAAACTAGGGAGATAATAAAGAATAAAGGGAAACAGATCTTGGATAAAAGTAAGGAGCTAAAAAAAAGTAATTGTGTTTTGATAAAAAAATTAAAAGATGTTTTTAAAAAGAGGAAAAATGATTGAAATTATTCCGGTTAGCAAGAATCTTAATTTAACTATTTCTGTACCGGGCTCGAAATCGATTACTAACAGAATACTTTTATTATCATCTTTCGCTTATGGTGAAACTAGGATCAAAGGTGCGTTATTGAGTGATGATACTAAGTATATGATAGAAGCGTTAAGAGTATTTGGTATTGAAATAAATGTTAGAAATAAAACTTTTATTGTTAACGGTAAAACATATATAACAGGCGATAAAAAAATATATTTAGGTAACGCTGGTACAGCGACAAGGTTCTTAACAGCTGCTTCGGTTTTACGGTCAGGTAAAACATATATAACGGGCGATAAAAGGATGCTAGAAAGACCGATCGGTGGTCTTGTAAACGCGTTAAAAGGAGTAGGTGTTAAAATAGAAGCGAAAAAAGGGCTACCTCCTATTTTAGTGGATGGTAACGGTAGATTGAATGGAGGTATAATAAAAATGAAGGGTGATATATCAAGTCAGTTTATATCTGCGATACTTATGGTCGCGCCTTTTGCTTCGCATGGTTTAGTGGTAGAGATAGATGGCGTTTTGATCTCTAGACCTTATGTTGATATAACAATATCAAGTATGAAAGATTTTGGGGTTGTTATTAAAGAGATACGTAAAAATAGGTTTTTGGTTAATCCGCAGGTCTATAAACCTGTACCTGAGTATTTGATAGAGGGTGACGCTTCTTCTGCTAGTTACTATTATGCGTTAGCAGCGCTGACGGGTAGTGCTATTACCGTAGATAATGTGTATTTTGGGTCTTCACAAGGTGATGTATATTTTACAGAGATTCTGGAGCGAATGGGCGCAAGAAGAGCAATTAATAAGGATAGAACTATAACTATAACCGGGACGGAGCAACTTAACGGGCTTGGATGTATTAATATGGAGGAATATCCGGATATAGCTATGACATTAGCTGTATTATTAGCGTTTACTAACACAAAAACACGGATAGAAGGGATATCTTCCTTGAGGGTCAAAGAAACAGATAGGATAGAGGCGTTAACAACTGAATTAAAGAAAGTTGGTGTTCAAGTTGAATCGTTTCATGATGCTATGGAGATTAAGGGGGGTGGGTTGAAAGGGGCTGTTATCAACACTTATAATGATCATAGGATGGCGATGTGTTTTGCTGTGGTCGGTGGTAAGCAAAAAGATATAGTTATAAAAGATCCCGGCTGTGTTAGCAAAACGTATCCAACATTTTTTGATGATTTCCCTGTCGAATATATAAAGCTATAGATTAGAGAATAAAAAAAATATTTTGTATATCGTTGCTTATAAAAACTAGAACTTGTGTGTTTATAATATAAAAATTGTTGTTTTTTTTAGGCTACGGTTTATATACGTAAACAGTTTAGAAAATAAAAGCGGATCAATATGTTTTAGCGGGCAGTATAAAAAAAAATCTGTTACTAAACTTTAATTATTTCTTTGGTCTCTCCTATCTTGATAGTACCGTTTCTCATGATAATACCTATAGATCTTTTATTATAGTATTTAGGTGTTTTAAATGCAGATAAATCAACAGAGACAACTAGTATATCTCCAATTATTTGGGGGATACCGTTATGGTTGGTATGACCGTGGATGATATTATTGATACCAAGTTTTTTTAATTGAAAAGCCTCAAGCGCTGTAAAATATTGTCTGTTATATGTGTTTAAAAAAGTGTTGGTTATATCTAAAAAATTTTCGGGTAACATCTTTTGGTCTTTAAACAAAACATTATACACAGTAGCTTGATAAATAGAATTTATTTTATCGATGCCTATCTCTATTATATATCGAGCCATTTTGGTGGTTATATCAGTATGTGTAAAGAGTGTATCATCTATCTGTTCGATTATTTTCATCGAGCAAAGAGTTTGTAATATCACCCTACCTGTTTGACTGTTTCTCATATTATTTAAAATAGTAACCCTATCTAAACCGTACATATCTTGTACCACAAGATTATTAGTATTTATTTGAGGGTCAATAAATATTTTAAACTCACTTAACCCTAAAGCTTGATATCCGTAATTAAGAGCAGTCCCACCGCCTGCTACCTCTTTATCTAAAAGAAAGGATAACGCGAAATCGTCATGGTTACCTACTAACACAGTTATTTTACCACCAGCTTCGTTAGCTTGAGTTTTTAGTTTAGATATCTCTTTAAGTATCTCAATACCTTTTGTATATCTATCGGCAAGTATATCACCATGAAAGACTAGGTAAGTATCTTTGCCTATCCAGGTCTTTGATCCGTCGATTAAATTAAGACTTTTTAGGTTAGAAAAGAGTGCATCGATATTCCCATGTAGGTCACCTATAGACATAACTATATTATCTCTATCTATAGGTTTTGATGGGATTTTCGTTTGGTTATTATTAGGGGTTGGTGACATATATATAATAATTTTTGATTATTTATCCGGTTTTATTATAACTGATAATAAGTTTATTCACATCATCTGTTTTTATGCTTGAGCTTCATTTAGAGAGTTTTTTAGGTTTATCTCTTATTACAATAAAACAAAAGATATTAGATCACATATTGAGATCATATCGATTTTTTGTTAAAATTCACATACAATTATTTATATATTTTTTAGATATATGGAACCACCAAAAAACACAGATGAAATACAAGAAGTTTTATATGTTATGATAGGCAAGATACAACCAGGTATAAAAACAGAAGAGATAAAGGAAGATCTAGATAATTTTATGGTTTATCTGGAACTCATACAAACATCAGAGAAATTTGTTTGGGGCGGGATTTTATCTCCTGATAAAATAATGGTTTTGTTTGAAGCTAAGAATGATGAGGAATCGGTAATAATATATAAAAAAAATCCTTTTATAGATAAACCTAATCTGGTAAAATTCCATAAACCATATAAATGGTATGTAATGTTTGGTTATTAATATTATAATTTTTGAGTATGATTAATTTAGATGATCTGAATCTTTGTACAGGTAAAAAAACTCGGTTACAAAGGATGATGTATGAATATGGGCCGGGTAACGGCAAACTGCTTATATTACCTATCGATCAAGGATTAGAACACGGCCCGATAGATTTTTCCCCTAATCCACCGTCTCTGGACCCAGAATTCCAGTTCGAATTAGCTATACAGGGTGGGTATTCAGCAATAGCAGTACATTATGGTTTAGCATCAAAATATTATCATAAATACGCAGGTAAAATACCGCTTATACTAAAATTAAATGGTAAAACATGTATCCCTTCAGATGATGAACCGTTATCTACTCTTACAGGTACTGTCGAAGATGCTGTGAGACTTGGGGCAGATGCGGTTGGATATACACTGTATGTTGGGACTCCTAGACAAGATGAAGATATCTCTCAATTCCAAATGGTAAGAGAGGAAGCATCAAAATATGGGATACCTGTTATAGTCTGGTCTTATCCTAGAGGTGAATCGATAGAAAAGAAAGGTGGGAGAGAAAGTTTTTATGCTATAGATTATGCAGCAAGAGTCGCTTTGGAGTTAGGTGCTGATATTGTTAAGATTAATTTACCTGAGACCGTATCAGATAAAAGCCCTGAGCCTTATAACAAGGAGTATAGCGTTGCTGAGATGGCTAAGAAAGTGGTTCAATCTGCTGGTAAAAGCTTGGTGATATTTTCTGGTGGGAGCAAACTAAATGATGATGATTTATTGAAAAAAGTTAGGATATGTATGGATGCTAACGCTGTTGGGTTAATATATGGTAGGAATATGTGGCAACGGCCTATGGGAAAAGCTCTAGAAATAACAGGTAGAATAAAATCAATAATCTTAGATAAGTAAAGAAAGGACTAACCCTGATACTATAGGGATAATTAAGTTGTCATCTATCTCGTGGTTAAATATTTGGAGTTGCGGTGCTTCTAATATTATCGCGATTAAACTGGCTAGAAACGCGTGTCCTGGTTGTACATAATATATTGAGATAACAAAACTTATTAAAACCCCGCCTATAGTGCCTTCTATAGTTTTTTTCTTGTTTAGAAAATGGACTTTTTTACCGAAATAAAAACCTGTTATATTAGTGAAAGCGTCACCGTATGTTAGGATTAGGATAGAAGTTATAGCTATATTCTTTGTGAAAAATATTAGAGATAGGTAAGAACCTAGTATAAAAAATATCAGACCACGGCAAGGGAATTTTTTGATATGTTTTTCTCTTTCAAATAATTTTAAGTATTTAGTTAGTATAGGGAACCGATTTTTTTTTATCTCATATGAGATATAAAGACTTATTACGAAGAGTATTAGTAAAAAAAAAATTGGGGTATTATAATAACTATAAATCCATACTATGGTTGTACCAAAGACAATATGTAGTACTTGTCTGCGTAGCTCAAATAATTGTTTCATAAAACTATTTTAGATTATTTTTATTTAAATAAAAAGAAAAGATTGATAATATATTATTGAATTTGTAAAAAAACTGTATGATTATAACTAGAGAAATTTTGGAAGAAAAAGAGCATATTAATTTGCGGGCTTATGCGATAAAAAATTCAGGGTCAAAAGGAAGAAAATATTACCAGGAAAAAGACCCTTATAGATTAGATTTTCAAAGAGATAGAGATAGGGTTATACATTCTATGGCTTTTAGAAGATTAAAAGATAAAACACAGGTTTTTGTATCGCATTATGGTGATCACTATAGGAATAGATTAAGCCATACTTTAGAAGTTGCAGGGTTTAGTAGAGATCTAGCGAGGAATTTAGGTGTAAACGAGGATTTAGCTGAGACTATCGCGTTAGCCCATGATTTAGGGCATACGCCTTTCGGGCATGCAGGTGAAGAGAAATTAGATACTATAATGAGAAAATTTCGGTTAAGGTTTGAACATAACGAACAGAGTAAGCGGATTGTAAGTATCCTGGAAAAAAGATATCCTGATTTCCCTGGTCTTAATTTGTCTTATGAAGTACTAGATGGGATATCTAAACATTCTACCTCTTATGATCAGATGGATACAGATATCAAATATGGGTTAAGTATCGAGGCGGGGATAGTTAATATATGTGATGAGATTACTTATTTATCGCATGATGTAGATGATGCGATAAGATCAGGTGTTTTGAGTATATCAGAGTTTGCTTGTATGGATATTTTTAAAGAATCTAATATGGGTACGGTATACGAACAATATATGGGTGATGAAAAATATTTTATTAGATGTATAAATAATGTGACAAAAATGATGATGCAGGATTGTTATAAACAGACACTTAGTAATATAAATCAATTAGGGATTAAAACTGTAGAAGATGTATATAACACAAAACAATCTATAGTATCTCTCTCTAAAGAGATGGAAGATCTAGTAACCCCGTTAAGAGATGTTTTATATAATAAATTTTATTTTAGTGATAAAGTAAGGAAACAGTCTAAAAGAGGGCAAAAAATAGTTGAGTTTTTGTTTAATTTATACATTAGTCATCCTACTAGTGAGATGGAATCTTCTAGTGAGCCGCTACATATAGTAGTAAAAGATTATATCGCAGGGATGACTGATGCGTTCGCGTTAAAAATATTTAATGATTAATTATAAAAAAGATGTTATGTCCAAAATGTAAATCAATAGATACAAAAGTTATAGATTCTAGGTTAACAGATAAAAATACTGCTATACGTAGGCGGAGAGAATGTGAAAAATGTTTTAATAGGTTTACTACTTTTGAGAGGGTTGAGTTATCTAATTTTGTTGTACAAAAAAAAGATGGGACACGTGAACCTTATGATAGGATCAAACTAGAACACGGTATTTGGGTCGCATGTAGCAAAAGACCTGTAACACATGACCAGGTAAGCGTGTTGATAAACGAGTTAGAAGAGAAATGGGCTAATAAAAAAGAGGTATCAAGCGAGGTTATAGGTAAAGATATAATGAATAGATTAAAAGGGCTAGATAATATAGCGTATATCAGGTTCGCTTCAGTATACAAAGATTTTAGAGATATAGAAGAATTCAAAGATGTTATAAATAAGGTTCAATAGATATTTTAATAGTAAAAAGAGTTGCAAGAAATTGTTTATATTACTCAATATATATAAAATAAAGTATTAAGAACCCATAAATAGTGCTTGTATAAGCCATATTACGAAAAAAACAAAGCTTTTCTGCTTATTAAAGGGAAAAGCTTGCAAGTATTTGTCTTACTACTTATACTGCTTTATGTTATTTTATAATTAACTTAACAAACTATGACTAAACAAGATTTAGTTAATGCTATTGCAAACTCTGCTGGAATTACTAAGAAAGCTGCTGCTGAAGCTTTAGAGGCAATTATCTCTTCAATTACTGCAGAACTAAAAAAAGGGAATTCTGTTACTATAACAGGGTTTGGGACTTTCCGTGTTTCACACAGAGCTGCTAGGACAGGAGTTAATCCAAGAAATCCAAGCGAAAAAATTAAGATCCCTGCTATGAGTTTACCTGCTTTCAAAGCTGGCAAATCTCTTAAGGATGCTGTTAGATAAGAAATCTTTTATAAAAAATAATACCCTTTCTTTTGTTTTGATAGGGTATTTTTTTTAAATTTATTGAAAAATAGAGGGTTTTTATGTACTCTATTATCGTTTATAACTAAGAAACATATTATGAAAATCTCTTTAGAGTGGTTAAGTGATTATATTGAATTAAAAACGGATGATATCGAGTATATAAAAAGTAAGATTACAGAAAGCAGTGCTGAGGTTGAAGGTATTATTGATATAGGTGAGAATATGGATAATATAGTTATCGGTAAAATACAAGAGATAACTAAACATCCTGATGCTGATAAACTTAAGATCGTTCAAACAGATATAGGTACGAAAGTAGTGCAGATTGTGTGTGGTGGAAGCAACTTGAAAGAGGGGATGACAGTTGTTGTTGGGTTGCCTGGATGTAAGGTGAAATGGCATGGTGAGGGAGATTATATCGTGTTAGAAAAAACACATATTAGAGGGATAGAGAGTGAGGGGATGATATGTGCTAGTACTGAGATAGGGGTAGGTGATTTATATCCTTTAAAAGATGAAAATGAGATACTGGATTTATCGCATATGGGTTTAAAAATAGGTGCAAGTATTAGTAATGCCTTAAAATTAGATGATAAAGTTTTAGATATAGATAATCATGCTATAACACATCGGGCTGATCTGTTCTCTCATATAGGGTTCGCAAAAGAGTTTGTTGCGTGTGGGTTAGGTAAAAAGAAAGAGATAAAAGATATCAATTTGGTTTTACCTGATCGAGATTTGCCTATCAGTATTGAGTTTGAAGATCCTGAGATATGTGCGAGGTATAGTGCTATAACGTTAGAGAATATAGAGATAAAAGAGTCTCCTGATTATATCAAAAGACGGTTAAGAGCGTGCGGGATAAGGCCTATAAATAATATTGTTGATGTGACAAACTATGTTATGCTTGAGTATGGCTTACCGTGTCATGCGTTTGATTTAAGGTTGATAGCTGGCAATACTGTTACTCATAGGTTAGCGAAGGAAGGTGAGTATATTACTACTCTTGACGGTGTTAAAAGGGAATTGCCTGAGGACGCTATAATCATCGAGGATGAAGAGAAAATATTTGATTTAGCAGGTATTATGGGAGGAGAGAATAGTGAAATTAAGGAGGAGACGAATAAGATATGGTTACATATAGGTGTATATAATAAAGTTCTGATTAGAAGGACGATGGTTAAGATGGGGCATAGAACTGACGCGGCAACGATATTTGAGAAAGGTGTATCACCGTATTATGTTAGAGAAGCGATTATGCGAGGGGTATCGCTTATAATTAAGTCTTGTCCTAACGCTAAAATTACTAGTCGGTTACTAGATAAAAAGTTTTATAAAGATGAGGTAAGAGAAATAGATTTGTATAAAAATAGTATAGAAAGATTATCAGGGATGGTGTTTAAAAATGAGCAGATAATAAATATCTTAGAGGATTTAGGGTTTGTTATTGTATCTCATGATAACAGTAAGTTTAAAATCAAGGTGCCGGGATATAGGTTGGGAGATATCGCTAGAGAAGCTGATCTGATAGAAGAGATAGTTAGGATACATGGGTTTAACCAGATTAAAGAAAGTATGCCTAGATCGCCTATGAAGTTAGGGTATGTATCAGATCAAGTCAAAACATCGAGGAAAATAAGGGAGATATTTATAGCTTCTGGGTTATCAGAAGTATATACTTACTCGTTTTTAGGTAAAGAGTTATTAGATAAGTTTGGTGTGGATATTGATAATACATATATAAAAATAATGAATTATATAACAGAAGATATATCGATTATGCGACAATCTTTATTACCGAGATTATTGGAAATAACTGCAAATAATTTAAGGTATCAAGAGAAAGTAAAGATTTTTGAGTTAAGTAAAGTGTATTACAAGAAAGATGATACTGTGCAGGAGCCTAGATCGGTTGCAGGTGTGATATGCTATGATAAAGCTGATTTTTATGAAGCAAAAGGTGTAATATCTGAGCTTTTTAGTAAATTATGTCTCAATATCGAGTTCCAGTTTATAGAGGAAGAGCTTTTGAATTATATACATCCTGGACGGAATGCTGCAATACTTAATAATAACCGATATATAGGATTTATCTCTGAGTTACACCCGATAATAAAGAAAAATTTTGATATAAACAAAAATATAGTTGTATTTGAAATAGATTTTGATAGTATATCTGAACCACAAATCCCGGTATATAAAAGTTTGTTGAAGTTCCCTACGATAGTTTTGGATCTAAATATAGTTATACCTAAATATGATTTAGCAAAGAAATACAAAAAAATAATAGAGGATTATGATCCTGAGTTGATCAATAAAGTGATAATTAAAGATGAGTATATCGGTGATAAGATCCCAGCAGACAAAAGGAGTATAACGTTTTCCATAGAGTACGCTGATAAAAATAAAACACTTAAGGATAAAGAAGTTAATAAAATACACATGGATATGATAAAACAGCTTGAGTTATTAGGAGCAGAATTAAGGAAATAATGCATATACTAATATTTTTTGTTCTAGGGGTATGTTTAGGTAGTTTTGCTAATGTGATAATTTATAGGTTATATAACAAAGAAAAAGGGATCTTTTTAGGTAGATCAAAATGTCCGCGATGTGATACGGTATTAAGTATAATAGATTTAATCCCGATACTAAGTTTTTTTTTATTAAAAGGGAGGTGTAGGACTTGTAAAAAGCGTATATCTTATAATTATTTGATAGGAGAACTATTAATGGGTGGTATGTTTAGTATAGCTGCATACTGTAATCCTGTATCTATAAAACTATTTTTTTTATTGTTTATAACGTTTATCCTTATAACGGTCGCTCTATATGATATTAGATACCAAGAAATACCTAATATAATTGTTATACCTTCTATAATAATAATATTTGTATTCAGCTGGATCGATCCATTTAGAATATTATCATCAGGGAAAATCCTTTTTGGGATAAAATCCTCGTTTCTATACTCTTTTTTTGGGTTACTGGTACCTGTATCATTTTTTGGGTTACAACGTCTAATATCAAAAGGTAGATGGGTTGGAGGCGGGGATTTAAAACTAGGTGGTTTGATGGGCGCGTTACTAGGGATTAAATTAGTGGTAATATCATTATTTTTTGCGTATTTAAGTGGTACCATCTATATACTTATTACATCTTTATTCAAAAAAATATATCTCAAAAAAAAGATACCTTTCGGACCTTTTTTAAGCATCGGAACATTTATCGCATTATATTATGGAGAAACACTTTTTAGTTGGTATTTATCTTTATTAGTTTAAAATAATAAAGATAAAATAAGCTTAACGTTTTGCCCATTGAGGAGATCTTCTCGCTCTTTTTAATCCAGGTTTTTTCCTTTCTTTTATTCTAGAATCTCTTGTTAGTAGTCCTTCAGGTTTTAATGATTTCCTTAGCTCAGGGTTATATTCTACTAACGCTTTAGATATAGCGTGTCTACACGCATCTGATTGGGAAGAGAAACCTCCACCTACAACAACTAAAGATATATCAAAGAGTTTATCAGTATTCGTTAGTTTTAGCGGTTTAAGTATATTAGAGATATATATACTACAAAAATATTCTTTAAAATTTTTACCATTGATCGTTATATTACCTTCACCTTTATCATAAAGTCTGGCTCTAGCTATAGAAGTTTTTCTTTTCCCTTTTGAATAAAAATATCTTTTGGTTGCCATATAAGTTTTTTAAAGAATTAAATATTAAAATTTTAATGGTTCTGGGACTTGTGCTTGATGTTTATGTTCTTCACCAGCATAAATATGTAGCTTATTAAGAAATATATTTCTTAACTTATTTTTTGGTAACATACCTTTAACAGCGTTATATAAAACCATTGTAGGTTGTTTCTCAAGGACTTCCTCAGTACGCATTTTTTTTAGGTTACCTAGATACCCACTATGTCTATAATAAAGTTTATCTTTAAGTTTCTTACCTGTTAATTTGATTTTTTCAGCGTTAACAACAATAACATAATCTCCAGTATCCATATGAGGAGTATAAGTAGCCTTATTTTTACCTCTTAGGATATCAGCAATTTTTGTAGCTAGTCTTCCTAATACAAGATCTTTAGCATCTATTAGATACCATTTTTTTTCTACTATTTTGGGTATTGACGTTTTCATAATAAATATAAAATTTTATATAAGCTCAATTTGAACAATAGGCGCAGCATCACCTTGCCTAAAACCTAGATCTTTTTTGGTTGTGAATCCTGAAGATCTGTCTTTGTATCTTTTTAGTAAACTTTCCATGATCTTTTTTGATGCTAATTCCTCTGGTAACTCAGATTTAAGATAGCGTATAGCATTCATTTTATCTTTTCTTTTGGCTGTAGCGATTAATCTATCTATTATAGGTTTAACTGCTTTAGCCTTAGTTTTCGTAGTTATAACTTTCTCATGAAGTATTATAGATACGGCTAGGTTAGATAACATAGCTTTTAAATGATTCTTTTTACGATTAATCTTTGTTTTTTTTACCTTATGTCTCATGTTTTATAAATTAATATGATATTTATTCTTCAGCTAAAATTAATCCTCTTGTAGCAAGAGCTGCACTAACTTCATCCATAGCTTTTTTCCCGAACCCTCTAAAGTTAGATAATTTTATAGGATTACATTTAACTAATTGTTCAATAGATCCAACACCACCGTTTATTAACGCGTTAAGAGTTCTTGGCGATAAATTTAATATCTCTATCGGTGTATAACTCTCTTTTTTTACTTCCTCTTCTTCTCTTGGTTGGTTCGCTAGCGCGCTAAATGAAGTCATAAAATCAGGTTCAACAACTTCTTCTTCTTTATTAAATAAATCAAAATATGATCTTAGTAATTCTGCAGAGAATTTTAGTGTATCTTCCGGTGCCATAGATCCATTAGTTTCTATCTCTAAAGTCAGTTTGTCTAGGTTTGTCCTTTGACCAACACGTGTAGATTGTACATCGTATCTAACTTTTCTAACTGGAGAAAATAATGCATCGATTAATATAAAATCTACACCAAGATCATGATTAGTGTTCTCTTGTGTAGTCATATACCCAACCCCTTTATCAACAACTATCTCCATTTCAAGAGAAGAGTTTTTGGAATCAAGTGTGGTTATAACATAATCAGGATTAAGTATCTCAATATCGGAAGACGCTTCTATTTGTTTGGCTGTCACATCTCCTTCTCCACTAGCTTTGAGTTTAACTATTTCTTGACCAGGACTATTCTTCTTTATATTAACCTGTTTCAAATTTAGTATTATATCTAAAACACTATCTTTTACCCCGTCAAGAGTAGAGTACTCATGTACTGCACCTTCTATTCTAACCGCTATAATAGCAGCACCAGGCAAAGAAGATAATAAAACTCTTCTTAATGAATTCCCAAGAGTCATTCCGTATCCTGAAGGTAAAGGATCGATAGTAAAAACACCAATGTTTTCATCTTTTTTATCATGTTTTATTTTTGGTAAACCTATTTCTACTTGGATAATGTGCATAATTAAATAAAATAATGAATAGAGTATTTAGAATCTTGAATAAAATCCAATGATTAATTGTGTATCAATATTTGTACTTAGATCTTTCCCTTTCGGTATATCTAAGATCTCGCATTTAATATTTTTATAATCAACTCTTAACCAATTAGGAGATTTAATTTTTTGTTTTTTTAGATCACCGAATATACTTTCATTTGGTTGTTCATCTTTAAGAGATATTATATCTCCCTTTTTGATATTAATAGAAGGAGTTTTAACTCTTTTATTATTAATTTTAAAGAACCCATGAGATATAAGTTGTCTTGCAGTATTCCTTGATTCTACTAACCCAGATAGATAGATAATATTATCTAGACGTACATACAAAAGCGTAAGTAAATTTTGACTTGTATCACCTGACATTTTTTGAGCTTTCTCAAAATACGATTTCATAACTTTACCTGTTATCCCATAAATACTTTCAGTTTTTTTCTTTTCCCTTAATTGTTTACCATACTCAGATTTCTTTTTAAACATTTTCCCGTGATCACCAGGTGGATAATTTTTCTTTAATGCAGAACATTTTTGGCTTCTGCATCTTTCTCCTTTAAGAAAAAGCTGAACTCCCTCTTTTCTGCATAACCTGCACTTTGGTCCTGTATATCTCATATCTTAAATTATATAATATATTAAATTAAACTCTTCTAGGTTTTTTCTTCCTACACCCATTAAATGGGATAGGTGTCTTATCTACAATCATCTTGATATCAATACCTCTTCCTTGTATCCCTCTAATAGCTTGTTCCCTACCAGCACCTACTCCTTTTATATAAATATCTGCACTCTCAAATCCTACCAGCTTAGCTTGATCTATAGCATTTTCAGCTGCTACCTGAGCAGCATAAGGTGTAGATTTCCTAGCCCCTTTGAATCCAGAGCTTCCAGCTGTTTTCCATGATATTACATCACCATTTGGATCAGTAACAGTAACTATAGTATTATTATAGGAAGCTAATATATAAACATTGCCATGTAAAATAGCTTGTTTAACTTTCTTCTTGCTTTTACTTGTTGAAGCTTTATCGTTTTCATTAACTTCGTTTGTTTTGTTTTCAGGCATCTAAATAAATATATTAAAAATTATTTCTTTGTTTCTTTTTTCTTACCACTTCCAACAGTAACTTTTTTACCTTTTTTTGTTCTTGCATTAGTTTGAGTATTTTGACCTCTTACAGGCAACCCTTTTCTGTGTCTAATACCTCTATATGTACCTATCCTTTGTAGTCTGTTTATATCTTCTTGTATTTTTCTTCGCAAATCACCTTCAGTTGGTATAGTTGAGATGATATCTCTAATGTTTTTTTCGTCTTTTTCTGTTAAATTATCAGTTTTTTTATCAAAATCGATTTTAGCTTTTTTAAGAATCTCTTGGCTCATACTTCTACCTATACCATATATATATGTTAAAGCTATTTCGATTCTCTTTTTATTTGGTAACACAACTCCTGCGATTCTTGCCATAATAAATTGGATTAATTATAAATAAAAAAATTATCCTTGTCTTTGTTTATGTCTTGCGTTTTTACATATAACTCTAACTATATTTTTTCTTCTTATTATTTTACAGTGTTCACAAATCCGTTTTACAGATGATTTTACTTTCATTATATCTAGGTTAGTATTTTAATTTTTATGTCTATATATTATTCTACCTTTAGTAAGATCATAAGGTGTCAACTCAAGTGTTACTTTATCTCCTGGTAATATTTTTATATAATGCATACGCATCTTACCTGATATATGTGCGTTGACTATATGTTCAGGATAATTCTCATTTTCTATTTTAACTTTAAACATTGCATTTGGCAAACACTCTAAAATAATACCTTCAACCTCTATGTTATCTTTTCCCATAAAATAAATTAAATTAAGCTAAGAAAGATTACATGAAAAATTAATTCCTTGCAAGCTTTTTTTAAAAAATATTTACATAATCTTATTTTTAATTTCATTGAATACTTCTTCAATACTTTTTTCTCCATCTATAAGAATATATCTATCTTCAGATTCATAGTATTTAATTATTGGCATAGTCTCCTCAAAAAATATATTTATCCTTTTCTTGATAGCTTCTGGATTATCATCTTCACGAGTACTTATTTTAGTGCCACATTTATTACAAACTTTATCTTTGTAATTTGCAGTAAATATTTGTTTACATGATTTACATATTTTCCTGCTTAGTAATCTTTTTTCTGCTATATCTTTAGAGATATTTATATATATGGCAACAGCTTTTTTATTAAATTTACTAAGTATTTTTTCTAGACCTTCTCTTTGATCTTTTGATCTTGGGATACCATCAAACAATATTTTATCTGATTTATTAAGTTTATTGATAAAATCTTCAACAACTTCCATGACAATTTTTGTTTCCACTAAATTCCCTGATTCTATTATAGACTTAACTTTTCTGCCTAAACTTGAATCCTCTTTAGCTATATTCCTTAAACTTTCACCTGTATCAAATATTTTATAACCAAATTCTTGTTTTAGTAGTTTCCCTTGTGTCCCTTTCCCTGATCCCTGCATCCCAATAAGTATTAAATCTTGCATATTAGTTTAGTTATATTCAAATAAGATATTATAATTAAACTAACTTATCATAATCATGCATAATTAGTTGTGCATTTATTTGTCTAATAAGTTCGAGTACAACACCTACTACTATTATCAATCCTGATCCGGAGATTATCATCTCATTACTACTAAGTGTTGTAAATTTAGTGAATATTATTGGGGTTATAGCTACTATCGCAAGGAATGAACCACCAAAAAGATTTAAATGGTTAGAGACTTTACCTAAAAATTTTGATGTTTCTTTTCCAGGTCGTATCCCTGGTATGAATCCACCTCTTTTTTGCAGGTTCTCAGATACTTTGTTTGGATCAAAAGTTATAGATACATAAAAGTATGAGAATGCTAATACAAGTAGAAAATACATTATTATATATAGGTAAGATGGGTTTTGAGATGATAAATAAATATCAATAAAATTCGCTATTTTTTTTAACCATTCAGAAGTAGATGTTTTAAAAAAGGTAGATAGTATCGTAGGAAAAGAGATCATAGAAATAGCGAATATTATAGGGATCATCCCTGCTTGATTAATCCTTATTGGTAACCCCGCATTACCACCTCTTGTTCCTCTTCCTGAATATGTAATAGGTATATTCCTATGGCCTTCAGTAAACATGATAATTATGAAAAGCATCAATAATGTAATGATAGTGAATATTATGAAAGGTGTTAATCGGCTAGTATCTTTCATACTGGTTAATCCAATTTGTGATAGAACAACGTGGATATTAGATACTATACCGGTAAATATAATTAATGAGATACCATTTCCTATACCTTTTTGGGTTATTAATTCTCCTAACCACATTATAAGTAGTGTACCGGTTGTAACAAATAACATAGCAGGTAAAATAATAAATGGATCACTAATATTTATTAATTTGCCACCACTGCTAGCGTTGAGTAGTAGTATCATCCCGTAAGATTGAACAAAAGCTAGAGGTAACGTAACAAACCTAGTATATCTACTAATTTTATTTCTACCTTGTTCTCCTTCTTTAGATAAAGATTCAAGTTTAGGGACAACAACAGTAAGTAATTGCATTATGATTGAAGCGTTGATATACGGTCCTAATCCCATAAGAACTATAGAAAACTTGTTAAAACTTCCACCTGTTAGCATAGCTAAAAACCCAAGACCACTCTTTTCGAAGTTTAACGCATCTTGGTTGATCCCAGGGACTGTAACATGTGCTATAAATCTATAAATAACTAGGATAAAACAAGTAAAAAGGATTTTTTTCCTTAAATCCTTAGCTTTCCAAATTTGTGATAAATATTTAAACATTTAAAAATAAAATTAAAATTGAAAGATAATCCAGTTGGCATAGTATCATTTATTTTATTTCACTGCCAGATTTAAAAATTTTTTCTTTAGCTGTTTTAGAGAAAAGAAGATTTTTATCGAATTTGATTTTTTTTGTTAAATCACCGAAACTCAGTATTTTAACCGGGATATTCTTTTTACTTATTAACCCTTTTTCATGTAATATAGATAAATTTACATCTGAGATATCAGATTTATTTATGGTACCTAAATTAACAACTTGATAAGATGTTTTATTAAAATTTTTAAAACCTTTTAGTTTCGGGATCCTTTTTATTAACGGGGTTTGACCGCCTTCAAATCCAGCTCTAACATTACTACTCTTTCTTTGCCCTTGACCTTTACATCCTCTTCCTGAGTAAGTACCTTTCCCTGACCCGTTACCTCTTCCAAGTCTTATTTTCTTTTTAAAGCTTTTATTTTTTGGTAAACAATGCAATTTCATGTTCTATTTATTAAAATACTTAATATATTATTTATCACTCTTATTTTGAGTTTTCTTATTTTTTACAGTTTTATTATTAGTTGGCTTCTTTTTTTTGTTCTCAGTTTTTTTATCTACGATATCTTCTTTTTGTTCTTCAGGTTTATTACTTTTTTTGGTTATTTCAAATACCTCTTTATTTGGGTGCATGGAAATAGGTTTAAGTAATTTCAATGCTTTTATTGTTGTTTGAGCATTAATTATTCTATTATTACTCCTAAATGTTTTACCTAAAACATTCTTTACACCACATATATTCAAAATCTTTCTCATTGATCCTCCTGCAACAATACCGGTACCTTTAGATGCCGGCATCATAAGTATTTCACAACTCTTATATTTTATCTTGATATCATGAGGTATCGTATCATTCACCATAGGAACTTCAATCATATTTTTTTTAGCTTTTGCTATCCCTTTTTGTATAGCTGTAGCAACCTCAGAAGATTTCCCTATACCAATATTAACTTTACCTTTTTTATTACCAACAATAACTGTTGCTCTAAACCTTAAACGTCTACCACCTTTTACAACCCTAGTAACTCTATCTATTTGTAATACTTCCTCTTCAAACTCTTTAGGTTCTTTACGTGCTCTTGTTTTAATATTATGTTTTTTTGCCATTTATTATAAAAATTAATAATCTAGAATTTGAGTCCTGTTTCTCTTGCAGATTCAGCAAGAGCTTTAACTCTACCATGGTATTTATACCCATTCCTATCAAAAACGATAGAAGTAATTTTCTTTTTTAAAGCTTCTTTTGCTATATTTGTTCCAATAAGTGTCGCTTGTTCTATCCCTGTCCCTGTAATTTCTTTTATACTACTAGACGAAGCTGAAACCAATGTATGATTGTTAGTGTCATCTATTATCTGACATGAAATATTTTTTAGACTCCTAAATACTACTAATCTAGGTTTTGCAGATGTGCCAGAAAGTGTTTTTCGTATTCTATGATGCCTTATTTTTCGTGCTTTTAATTTAGTTTTCATTTATTAGTTATTAAAGTCTTATATATTATTTTGATTTAGCAGCAGTTTTACCAGCTTTTCTAGCAACAAACTCATTTAAATATCTTATCCCTTTCCCTTTATACGGTTCAGGCTTTCTCCATGCTCTTATATTGGCAGCTGTTTCACCAACTAATTGTTTATCTATACCTTTTACAATAATAACATTTTTATTATTTTTTGAGATTTCAAACTGTATGCCGTCAGGTGCTGTAATTTCTACCGGATGAGAGAATCCTAAGGCGAGTGTTAATTTCTTTCCTGATAAAGTAGCTCTATATCCTACACCTCGTATTTCTAATTGTTTCTCAAACCCTTTCGTTACACCTATAATGAGATTATCTATTAATGTTCTTGTTAAGCCATGTAAACTTTTATCTAATTTTTCGTCGTTTTTTCTATTTACTAGTATCTCTTTATCATTAATTGTAAGCTCTATCCTTGGATGTACTTCCATTTTCAATTCTCCTAAACTACCTTTTACAGTGATAACGTTATTTGTATAATCAATAGTTACTCCCGATGGTATTTGTATAGGTAATTTACCAATTCTAGACATATTTATTATTGTTAAAAAATTTCACATAGTATCTCTCCCCCAACACTAAGATTTTTCGCATCTCTGCCAGTTATAACCCCTTTATTAGTAGAAATAATAGATATACCGAACCCTCTTTTTACAGGTTTAATATCACTACTTCTAATATATATTCTTTGTCCGGGCTTACTAACTCTTTTTAAATGCATCTCTCTAAAAGGTATAAAAGTTATTTCCAGTGATTTCTTGTCAGATTTGGTGCCTTTAACTTTTATCTCTTTTATTTCGTACTCTTTAATATACTTTTCTCTTAATAATAATTTTGTAATATCTTCTTTCATTTTAGAGAAAGGTATATTAACTTTTTCGTGTCTCGCTTTTATTGCGTTTCTTATTCTTGTTAAAAAATCTGCTATTGGATCTGTATTCATAATAATTGTTTTACTGTCTTAAAAAAATATAAAAAAATATTACCAACTACTTTTTCTTACCCCCATTATCTCTCCGTTCCTTGCTAATTCTCTAAAACATATTCTACATATATCAAAATCATTCATAAAGGAGTGATTTCTACCGCATAACAGACATCTGTTATATCTTCTGGTAGGATACTTGATTTTTTTACCTTGAGATAAACATTTCTCATGATACTTTTTTCTTTTCTCGCATTTTACTATAAGTGATTTTCTAGCCATTACAATTTATAGTTAATAAAATTATTTTTTAAAAGGGAAACCAAAAGATTTAAATAAAGAAATTGCTTCATCATTATTTTTTGCTGATGTTACTATAGTTATCTCAAACCCGTGCGGTTTAGAAATATCATCTTCAACAATTTCTGGGAAAGGGCTATAATCTTTAAGCCCAATATTTAAATTACCATTTCCATCTAAGCAGTTTGTAGAAAAACCTCTAAAATCTCTTATCCTTGGGAAAATAATATGTATTAATCTAGCAAAGAAATCATACATAAATTTCCTCCTAAGAGTAGCAGTAACACCAACAGGCATACCTTTTCTAAGTTTAAAATTTGATATAGCGATTCTAGACATTTTTACAACAGGTTGTTGCCCTGTTATTAATTTAACATGGTCTATAACGTCATCATATTTTTTGTATTTTTGCACATAACTTCCTATACCAACATTTACTACTATCTTTTCCAGTTGAGGTACTTCATGCACGTTTTTTAGCTTCAATTCTTTGAGAAGTTTATTTGCAATTTCCTTTTTAAATAGTTCTTTTAAGTTCAATTTTCTATAAGTTACTTATATAAAGTTTATTTTTTTGTTTTTTTAACAGAATCTAAAGATGTATTACATTTCTTACATATTCTGTATTTTTTGCCTTTTTCAGGGATAGAGTATGACACTCTAACAGCTTTTGAACATCCGGGACATATTAGTTTTACATTAGATAGATCAAAAGGAGAATATAGTTTAAACATTTTACCAGGTCCGTTTACACCTTTTTTAACATACTTTACTTTATTATTAACACCTTCAACTACTATCTTATTTTTCTTTTTTAAAACTTTGGAAACTTTTCCTGTTTTACCTTTCTCTTTACCTGTAATTACTAATACATTATCTTCTACTTTAATTTTCATAATTTAAAAATAAATAAAATTTTATAGTACTTCTTTCGCTAAAGAAATAATTTTTTGATATTTTAAATCTCTTAATTCTTTAGCAACCGGACCAAAGATACGAGTACCTTTTGGGGTTAAATCTTTATTTATGATAACAACAGCGTTCTCATCAAACCTTAAGTAACTCCCATCATTCCTTCTAATCTCCTTTTTAGTTCTTACAATAACTCCTATTTCAATATTTTTTCTTTTTACGATACCTTTAGGTGCAGCTTTTTTTATTGCAATAACTATTTTATCTCCTATGCTAGCATATCTTCTTTTTGATCCGCCAAGAACTTTAATACATTGTACTAGTTTCGCACCGCTATTGTCTGCGACCGATAATAATGTTTGTGGTTGTATCATAAATTAATAAATTATTTAAATTGTATTTACTCTAAGCTTTTTCATTTATTTCTACTAATCTCCATCTTTTTAATTTACTCATTGGTTTAGTCTCGACAATTGTTACTATATCACCTATACAGCATACATTTTTAGGATCATCAGCATAAAACTTCTTAGTTTTTCTATATCTCTTTTTATATAAAGGATGAGCTTTATATGTATGTACTTGAACAACTATTGTTTTATCCATTTTTATTGAAGATACTTTACCTTTTTTTGTTCTCATAAATTTAGAATTAAAATCTATTTAATTATTTAAAGATTCATTTTTTTTATGCTCATTCATAACAGTTTTAATCCTTGCTACATTTTTTTTTGCAAGTTTAACCTTGTGATTATTTTTCTCTTTTTTTGTTCTAATTTTTGCAACTATTTTATAAAGTTCATTTATACCTTTTTTTAATTCGTATTCTAGATCCTTATAATTTAATTTTCTTATATCTTGTATACTAAGCATTTTTATATAAATTAGTGAATTTTTTTAATTACTTTTGTTTTGATAGGTAATTTATATCTAACAAGTTTTAATGCCTTTCTTGCTAATTCCGGAGTAACCCCATCCATTTCAAACAATATTCTACCGGGTTTCACTTTCGCAACATAAAATTCAATTGATCCTTTACCTGACCCCATAGGTACCTCAGAAGCTTTTTTAGTAATAGGTTTATGTGGGAAGATCCTTATCCATATTTTCCCGCCTCTCTTAACTGTATGTGTTATCACTCTTCTAGCAGCTTCAATTTGTCTAGATGTAATTTCACCTCTTGTTGTAGCTTTTACAGCATAAGCACCAAAACTTATTTTAGAGCCTTTAGTATCTATTCCTTTATTATCGCTTCTTTTCCTTTGAAGCTTCCTGTATTTTAATTTCTTAGGTTGTAACATTTTTAATTTTTAAAATTCTTAAGAGAGTTTATTAAATTTTTGCAAATAAGTCAATCACTAATTAACCAAGTAAGGTTTGAGGTTGTTTCTTTTTGAAGAATTCACCCATACATACCCATACCTTTATACCTATAACACCATACGAAGTATAAGCACGTTCACTAGCATATTGTATTTTGTTTCTAAAAGTATTTAAAGCGATACTACCTTTCTTAAAAAGTTCACTTCTTGCTATCTCAACACCATTTAATCTGCCTGAACATCTGATTTTTACTCCTTTTGCACCAGCTTCAATCGCTCTATCTATAGCTTGTTTTGCTGCTCTTCTATAAGCGATTCTTTTTTCTATTTGTCTTGCGACAGAATCAGCTATTAATGTAGCTGATAATTCAGGTTTTTTAATCTCTTTTATATTTATTTCAAGTCTTGTATCAAACTTTTTTTCTAATTGATTTTTAAATTCATCTATTGCCGCACCTTTTCTCCCTATAATAACACCTGGCTTAGAAGTATATATATTTATAACCACCTTATTAACAGACCGTTCAATATTAATTTCGGATATACCAGAATCTTTTAAAGACTCAGTTATTGCTTTCTTTAAAGCTAAATCCCTATGGAATAATTTTTTATAATTCTTTTTACTTGCATACCATTTAGATGGCCATGTGCGGGTTATTAATAGTCGCATACCATTTGGATTTACTTTTTGTCCCATTAGTTAAATTATTAGTTTGTAATTTTTATAAAATATTATTTTTGTGCTGAAAGCTCTATATATATATGAGAGGTCCTTTTAAGGATAGGATGTACACGTCCTCTTGATATAGATATATGTCTTTTATAAGCTGGGCCTTTATTAATAATAATATTTTTTATAAACAATATATCTTTTTTCTGGTCAAAATTATTTTCAGCATTAAACGTAGCTGAACACAGAACTTCTCTTATTATTTTTGCTGCTTTTTTAGGGGTATATTTAAGTACATTTAACGCAGTATCAACTTTTTCACCACGTACAATTTTTGCTACTAAATTCGCTTTCTTTGGTGATATCCTTACTTTTCTATATATTGCTTTCATAAATATTAATATTAATTATTTTTTAGCTAGTTTGCCACCATGCCCTTTAAAAGTTCTTGTAGGTGCAAATTCTCCTAGTTTATGTCCTACCATCTCTTCGGTTATAAATACTGGTATAAACTTTTTACCGTTATGAACACCGACAGTAAAACCTACAAAATCAGGCGGTATATCTGAATCTCTTGACCATGTTTTTATCACATGGTTCTCATTTTTCTCTGTTAGAGCCAATATCTTGGCTAATAATTTTAAATCTATATATGGACCTTTTTTTGCACTTCTAGTCATAAAAATTTGTAGTTAATTATTTTCTCCTTTGAAGTATATATTTATTTGTATATTTCCTTTTTCTTGTTTTAAAACCAAGAGCAGGCATCCCCCATGGAGTTTTAGGTGTTTTCATACCGATATCAGTATGACCTTCACCTCCACCATGTGGATGATCACAAGGGTTCATACTCTTTCCTGTTACTTGTGGTCTTTTACCTTTCCATCTATTTCTTCCAGCTTTTCCTATTCTTATATTACTGTGATCACTATTACTAATAATACCAATAGTAGCATAACAATTTTTATCTACTAATCTAATCTCTTTTGAGGGAAGTTGGATTTGTGCCATCTCACCTTCTACAGACATAACTTTAGCTGAATTACCGGCACTCCTAACAATTTGACCACCTTTCCCCCTATGTAATTCTATATTATATATATTGAAACCCGGTAAAATATTTTTTATTTGCATCCTGTTACCAACTTTTAATTTTGTTTTTTCGTTTGTAATAACTAAATCATCTATTTTTAGACCTTCTGGAGATATTATATATCTTTTCTCTCCATCACTATATGCTATCAAAGCAATAAAAGCTGTTCTGTTAGGATCGTATTCAATAGATTTAACTTTAGCTGTGATCCCAATTTTATCATTCCTTTTAAAATCTATAATTCTATATTTTCTTTTATGACCTCCACCTTTATGTCTAACTGTTAATCTCCCTTGATTGTTTCTACCAGCTTTTTTAACAATTTTTTTTGTTAAAGATTTTTCAGGTTTTTTCTTTGAGAGTTTTGAGAAGTCGTTATAGCTCATATTTCTTCTTCCTGGAGTCGTTGGTTTAACTACTTTAATTGGCATTTTTAATTTTATAAAATGAAGTAATAAAATTCACAATAGAGAAATTTTGATAAAAATATCTCTTTATTTAATCTCTTTTATTTTAGTAAAATCTATATTCTGTTTTTTATCAATACTTATAATAGCTTTTTTCCTTTCTTTTCTTTTTATATTTTTACCTTTTCTAGATATTTTTGATTTTGTTGGAAGTTTTACAATATTAATATTTTTTACTTCTACCCCGTATAATCTCTTTATAGCTTTTGCAATTTCAATTTTATTTGTATTGTTCCCAACATAAAATGTATATTTACCATTTTTTTGTTCTTTCATGCTTTTTTCTGTGACTGTTGGTTCAATTATTGTTAAATGGTCTAACATTATTATTTATTATTAAAATATTCAAAAAAGGTATTTTTAAGTTTATCTATAGAATTTTCTAGCAAACATATTTTATCATAATGTAATAGATCGATTACGTTGAGATAATTCCATAATATAGTTTTTACGTTAGGTAAATTTTTTGATACTTTTTTGATCTTTTCATTTTGTTCATCTACTACAATAAGCATATTTCTTTCCCCTGGGAGTTTATTAATAAACTCATTAAAATCTTTAGTTTTTATAATAGGTGGATCATATTTTGTTAATCCAAAAACCTTTTTCTCATCAAAACACAATTTTAATGCTATCCTTAAAGCTTTCCTTCTTTGTTTCTTAGGCATAGAAATATTAAAATTTCTAATATTTTTTGGACCGAAGGCTACACCTCCACCTTTGTAATGCGGATTCCTTATACTTCCTTGTCTCGCACGACCTGTCCCTTTTTGCCTGTAAGGTTTTTTCCCGCCACCTTTTACGTCAGATTTTGTTTTTACGTGTGCAATAGATTTTCTTGTATTACAATTTTGGTATCTAATAACCTCTTTTAAAAGAGGTGTACACACTTTACAATCAAGAAATATTTTATCTATTTCAATATCTTTTTCTTTGTCCCCATCTTGTGTATAAATTGCTATTTTCATTATTAATATTTAATTAAAACTATAGAGTCTTTTGCACCAGGAACCGGTCCTTTGATAGCAATAAGTTTTTTTTCTTTATCTATTAAAACCACTTTTCTGTTCCTTAAAGTTATTTGATCATTTCCCATTCTACCAGCCATTTTTTGACCTTTTCTAACTCTACCAGGTTGAGCACAAGCACCAACAGATCCAGGTTTCCTATGGAAAGTAGATCCATGAGTTTTTGGTCCTCCAGCAAAATTATATCTTTTCATAACACCTTGAAACCCTTTACCTTTAGAAAATGAAGTTATAGTAACTTTTTTTATATCAGAGAGTGAATTAATATCAATATCACTGTTTGTATTACATAAAGATATGTCCTCAATTTTAAATTCTTTTATTGTTCTGTATAACCTATTTTTTTTAGGTTTTTTTAGCTTGTCTATTCCTAATATAACAGCGTTATAACCATCTTTTTCATTATTTTTAGTTCTAACTATAGTGTTAGGTTCTATTGATAGATATGTTACAGGGATTACTCTTCTATTCTCATCAAATATTTGAGACATTCCTATTTTTTTTCCTATAATTCCACTCATAATAATTGATATTACTGATAGTTAATTTATATTTACCATTTTTATTTCAACATTTACACCGGATGGTAAACTAAGATTTGATAGAGTCTCAATTGTTTTTGGTGTAGTTTGGGTTATATCTATTAGCCTTTTATGAGTCCTAATTTCAAATTGGTCTCTTGCGTCTTTATGAACAAATGTTGATCTATTAATAGTTATCTTTTTTATATGTGTAGGTAATGGAACAGGGCCCGCAACCATCGCTCCGGTTTTCTCTGCATTTTCTATTATTGTTTTAGATGCTGTATCTATTATAGCATGATCAAAAGATTTAATAATAATCCTAATTTTTGGCTGACTCTGGTCTTTTTTGTTTGACATTTTATCTAGATTAAAAAAAATTTATAACTATTTTATAATTTTACTAACAACACCTGCACCTACGGTTCTACCACCTTCTCTAATCGCGAATCTTGTACCCTCATCTAAAGCTATTTCGTTCCCAAGTTGTACTTTAAATTTTACATTATCTCCTGGCATAACCATTTCTACCCCGTCAGGAAGAGTAACTGTACCTGTTACATCAGTTGTTCTGATATAAAATTGAGGTTTATATCCTTTAAAAAATGGTGTATGTCTACCGCCTTCATCTTTATTTAGTACATATACTTCAGCCTCAAATTCTGTATGAGGAGTAATAGTCCCAGGTTTAGCTAAAACTTGGCCTCTCTCAATTTCTTCTCTTTCTATCCCTCTTAAAAGAACACCGATATTATCACCTGCTTGTCCTTGATCTAGCATTTTTCTAAACATCTCAACTCCAGTAACAACAACTTTCCTAGTCTCTTTGATTCCAACGATCTCTACTTCTTCTCCAGTCTTTATTATACCTTGATCAACACGACCGGTAGCAACTGTACCTCTACCTTTAATAGAGAATACATCTTCTACAGGCATGAGGAAAGGTTTATCTAAAGTCCTTTGTGGATCAGGGATATAAGAATCTAATGCAGCTAAAAGATCCCCAATAGGTTTTGTTATTTCTGTATCTTTTGGGTTTTCTAAAGCTTTTAATGCTGATCCTCTGATAATAGGTGTATCATCACCAGGGAATTCATATTTAGTTAACAATTCTCTTACTTCTTCTTCTACTAAATCAATAAGCTCAGGATCATCAACCATATCAACTTTATTCAAAAATACCACGATATATGGAACTCCAACTTGTCTTGCAAGCAGTATATGTTCTCTTGTTTGAGGCATAGGTCCATCAGCAGCTGAAACAACTAGTATCGCTCCATCCATTTGCGCTGCTCCAGTAATCATGTTTTTAACATAATCGGCATGCCCTGGACAATCAACATGAGCGTAATGTCTCTTTTCCGTTTCATATTCTTGATGTGAAGTAGCGATTGTGATACCTCTTTCTTTTTCTTCAGGGGCATTATCTATTTGATCAAAAGCTACGGCTTTATTTTTACCTCCTATTAGTTCTGCTGCGACTATTGTTATAGCAGCGGTTAGTGTTGTTTTACCATGATCAACGTGACCGATAGTACCTACGTTAACATGGACTTTGTCGCGGACAAACTTATCATCTGCCATGTGAGTTGAAGTTAAACATTAAAAATAATTGACAGTTGCTACATAAGCGTAGCAAAGCTAGGATACTTTATCAGAACTAGATTTCAGTGTCAAAGGTTTTTTATTTTTTTTTCTTTTACAAAACAGAAAAATTGTCCTTAAAATATTGTTTTAGGATAACATTACCTTATTGATAGTTTGAAATATGTTGTGTTTAAAGATATGTGTGGCAAATTTATGAGCATGTTGTCGCATCATATTTTTATTATAATGTATACTATTTGCTTCAATTTTTTTAATACCTGTTAAAAAAGATTCTATAGTTTGTTTGTCAAAGAATTCTCCTGTTTTACCTTCTATAACTGTTTCCAATGAACCTCCTTTTTTGTAAGCTAAAACAGGTGTGCCACAAGATATGGCTTCTAATGGTGTTATCCCGAAATCATCTTCGCCAGGGAAAATGAACCCTTTTGCGTTCTCCATATATATTTTAGTCTCTTTATCGTCTAGCCTACCAAGGAAAGATATATTCTTGTTTGAGATAGATTGTAAATATTTTTTTTGGTTGCCTTCTCCTATGATATAAAGAGGAAGAGATAATCTATTAAATGCTTTTATAGCGAGATCAATTTTTTTATAGGTAGATAAAGCGGATACAATTAAATAATAGTTGTCTTTCTCTTGTTTAATAGAGAATCTTTCTGTATCTACAGGAGGATATATTATATTTGATTTGATCTTATAATATTTTATAAGTCTTTTTTGAACATTTTTTGAGTTTGAGATATATATATCAGGTCTATCACAAGATATCTGGTCCCATTCTCTTATCTTTTTTAGGATTTTAGTGATAAGGAATTTTTTTATAGGTGATAAAATCCCAGAGAAATGTTCTTTTATGTATTCATTTGTGTAATCCCAAGAGTATCGCATTGGAGAATGACAATAACAAATATGTTTGGTCTCTAGCGGTGTGATTATACCGTGCATAAATGCTGAAGAAGAAGATAATACCAGGTCAAATCCTTTAAAATTGAATTCTTCTACCGCTTTTGGCATCATAGATAAAAAAGGTTGAGGATGTTTAATATATTTAAAATATTTTTGTATATTGGTTGTAATAATCCTTTTTTTAGGGAAAAATTGACCAAGTTTTTTCTCATCATATAAAAGAGTGTATATTGGAGCGTTAGGGAACATATCACAAAAAACCTTTAAAACTCTTTCAGCTCCCCCAAATTTATGTAGTATTTCATGAGCTAACGCTATTTTCATAGTAAAATAATAATTAAATTTGAAAGAATTTTAATGATTATTTTGATTTTACCAATTTTAATAATTTTGCAAAATATATTTTTATATTTTTTTGTCTGAATTTTTTTTCAAATTCTGTTATAATATTGTTTGAATCATTTTTTAGATCCAGAACAAGTGTTTGTATATCAAAATTATTTTTAATAAATGAGTATAAACTGAAGAAAAAAAGTAGTTTGTTATCTGTTTTTAATTCTATTGTGCCTGTATCAGATAATATTTCCTGATATGTCTCGATAAATCCTTTTGATGTCATTCTTCTTTTTTTATGTCTTTTTTTTGGCCATGGGTCAGGGAAATTGATATAGATTTTATCTATTTCATTTTTACCAAAAATATTTTCTAAGTAATTTATACTTATACAAAGGAACTTTAAATTAATTAAATTATTTAATTTTTTTGCTGCTGATAGAGTCCTTTCTTCTTTTATTTCTATCGCAAGATAATTAATATCAGGGTTTTTATCTGCTTTCTCTACAATAAACTTACCTTTGCCACTACCTATCTCGATATGGATAGGGTTATTATTCCCAAAAACTGTATGCCATTTAGTTTTATATTTAAATATACTGTTCTTATCAGAAAATATTATATTTTTATACTCTTTTATTTTTTCTTTAGCTATTAATTTTTTTCTTGGCATGAAATATATATGATACGGTTTGGATTATAGTATTTAATTGTATATAAAAAAATTGATATTTTATCAAATATTTTATAAGTTTTGGGAGTCATCTGTTATATTTTCTCTTAAATAAGAGAACCTAATAACAAAGAATAAAGGTCATCCTTTTGTAGAAAAAAAAACAGAAAAAAGGGAGTGATCAAGATGCTCTCACGTTGGTGATACAAAGAGTCGGAGGCAAAAGCAGAAAGAATCGGGTCTAAAAAAGAGGAGGGCGCTAATTATTATTTAATTTAGCGACAACAGATTGTGAATCTGATACAATACATCTGTATTTATGAATCACACTTTATTTGTTTTAACAATGCAAATACAATTTATTAGAAAAGATACTAAACTAGATCATTTATTTGTCTTTTTCCCGGTCAAAGACTTATATAACCAACAAGATATTCATATCCTTGAACATAGATTATTATTTTTTAAAGAGTTGAAAGATATTTTTGGAGGGGAAATTGATATGCCAAAATCAAGGATATATATGAATGCAACAGCTTTATATGAGGGTATTAACCTTGAATTTACAGTAGATCCTAAGCTAACTTTAGATTTGATTAAAACCTTAGAGAAAATACAGACTCTCCCATTACCTTTGTTAACGAAAGAAGAAAAAAATAGAATAAAAAAAGAGATGGAGGAACGTAAAGATATGAATTCATTCCATAAATTAGCTATAAACTTTCATAAAAAAATAATTTTAGAGAATAAAAAACCGATTAAAATCAAACCGGAAGATTTATGGATAAAGGGTATTGATTTTAAAAATGCTCGTACATTATTGGTTGGTAAATCAAAGGGAACAATCAATACCATAAAATGGTGTACGGGGAGAAAACAATTTAAGATTAACATAAAACCTGAGAAAAAATATTTAAACTGGTATGAGCCGGTAAATGAATATACTTATAATACATTTTTTATTACAAAAAATAGTACTGAAAACTATATTTTTTCTAAAATAACTAATCAAATATTTAACGATTATTTTATAGAGCAGTATATAAAAACAGGGAAAGCTTATAGAGTTGATAGTGAAATTTATACTGAACAAAATTTTATTGTAATAGGGATCGATATAGATACATCTGATAAAACACCAATAAAAATAAATTTCCCACAAAGCATATCTAAAAATTATTTTTTGGAACTTAAAGGAAGATGTATATTCCAGGAGCAACAAGATAATGACTATATGTTATACAATGATTATGTGATTTTGGGGTTAGAGATAAATGATCTGTACGAAAAATTTAATATCATAACTTACAAAGATTTCTTATATTTCTACAAAGATATTCTAGCCAAAATATTTATATATTGGTACTAAATACTCTTAAAAAATATTAATAAAAAATCTATATAAAATAATCTTTTATTATATTTGCTGCTTTCTCTTTGTTCCTTTCTATAGAAAGGATAGCATTGATAGGTTCGTATTTAATGAAACGGAAATATGAATCAGAAGGGAAATGGTTTATATCTTTTTCTGATAAATATCTGGTGAATTTCTCATAACAATTACCATATTTTGCAGATATGATTATATCGTCAGCTATAACGTATTCTGTATTATCTAAATTAGATGGTTTCCTTTTAACCAATTTATAGTTTTTCACTTTCATAATATCAGTAACTTTTTTATCTATTTTGGTATTACCATAAACATTATATTTGTTCTCTAAAAGAGAGGTACATAGATTCTCTTTTTGTTTATTATTATAATTTTTAGATTTTATAAGTTTCTCTTCTAAGAGAAAAGTTGAGTAATGTTTTAAAATAGTGAAATGTTCTATATTAGGTTTTAAAGATATCGCAGCAAGCCGCATATTGATACCGGTAAAATGAGAGTCAGCTATGTTAGATGTTTTAATAGTGATCTTACTGTTTTTATTCATTAAATGACGAAAAAACTCTGTATCGAATTTATTATACTTAAATTCGTTAGTTTTTATATAAAGATTTTTTATGTATTTGAGGAATTGGTTCGATAGGTTATATAGTTTGTTGTATTTGTAAATGATATTTTCTCGCTCAAGTTTTTTTAAGCATAAGTATATAGACTGGAAAGTTAGTTTCGGGTTTGATGCTTTGACACAGTTGATCACCTCTTTAGCTGTACTAAATGGAAAATCTATTAAGTATTCTATGATTATAGATTGATTCTCATTACGTAGAAGCATATTAGTTTCATATTTATATTATATATATAACATTTTCTCTAAGAAATTACTAGTTTTGATCTTCAGATTTTTTCAATTTTTTCTTGAAAAAAATTATATGGTATTTATACTGAAGAAAATGTTTATAAATAAGTAAATAATTACAAAGATCTTTAAAATTAGGTGTATGATCATGATTTTTAAATCAGTTTTAGATAGATTGCTTGGTAGAGAAAAAAATCTTCCGCACATTCTGTTTATTTGAAATATAGAAAATTTGATAGAACACAATTTGATATATCTAATAGTAAAATAACAGAAGAGATAATCGATATTATTAATATGGGGTATGAAACAGAAATTAGTTTATCGCTTGACCCTGATTATCCGGCTCGTGGTTTAGTTGAGTTACGTGAGGAAGAGTATCGAATCATTAATAAACTTATAAAAGAGGAAGATTTAGATAATTTTGAAGAAAAGAATTTAGTGGGTTTACTATATGATCGTATAGCTTATCTTACATACCAAAAGATGTATTATGGGTTTGATAGACCTGTTTTAGGTGATGAACTAGATGAAAGGATAAAAAAAGCTGAAAATGCTTTAGCGTTCCTTAAAACTATATCTACAAAATATAGTTCGAGTGTTGGTGATGAAGGGCGTGCAGAATTTATAGAGGTATTATGGGGACCACCTAAAAAACAAAAAACTATAATAGAGATATGTGAAGATTTTATAACGGATGCTAAGAATAATGAGTTTTATTATATTAATGGTAAAAAGCATAACGGAACTGAGTAATACTTAATATGAATAAGCATAGATTAATACCCTGTTTATAAATTTACAGGGTTTTCTCTAAAATTATTATTCAAAAAATTTTTTGACTAATAGCTGAGCTTTTTCTTTGTTTTTTTCGATAGTTAATTGAGAATTTATATACTCATATTTTATGTACCTAAAATATGAGTCTGAAGGGAAAAAATTTGTTTCTTTTTCTGATAGGTATCTAGAAAATTTCTCATAATTATAATCGTATTTAGCAGTGATGATTATATCGTCAGCTATAACATACTCATTATTAAATATATTATCAGTTTTTTTCTTAGTTATTTGATAATCTTGTTTTCTCATAATTTTTTTAACTGTTTGATCTATAGAAGTATCACCGTAAATATTATATTGGTTTTTTTTTAGTGAATTATAAAGTATACTGTTTTGTTCATCATCGTATTTCGCTGATAATATAAGTTTCTCTGATACAAGAAACGTTGAATAATGTTTTACTATAGTAAAGTATTTTGTGTTAGGTTTTAGAGATATAGCAGCTAGACGCATATTTATTGCAGTAAGATAAGCATCACCTAAATTCGATGTATTAACGGTTATTTTATTTTTTTTATTTAGTATTAAACTAAAGAAATCGCTATCAAATTTATTGTATTGGAAATCAAAAGATTTTTTGTAGAGTTTTTTTATATATTTTAGAAATGTATTAGATAAATTATATGATTGCCCAAATTTATCAATAATATTATCTTTTTCAAGATTTTTCAAACATAGGTATACTGCCTGAAAACTAAGTTTTGGATTCATGCTTTGAAGATAGCTGATAATCTCTTTTGCTGTACTAAACGGGAAATCAATTAAATATTCGATAATCAATTCTCTATTTTTATTATTTAAAATCATTTTGGTATGTAATAATAGAATATATTCCTATCATATTTATAAAGGAAAAAAAATAAGAGAACAAATATTTTTTTCAATATATACTTGAAAAATAATAATAATAATTTTTTTTATAGAAAATGTTTATCATTAAATGATTAATAACAAAAAAGTAGTAGATAGAAAGTAGTAAATATGGGATTAAAAAATGGTAATACGCAAAATTTTAGCTAAATTTTATGCTGAATGTATATGGCTAGAAGATACAAATTTAATATGAAATATAGTAGAATAAATAAAGAAATTTTTGATGCTATATGTTTGAGGATATGAAAGAGAGATCGCTTTATCTCACTTACATAAAAGAATATAAGTAGTTTTTTATTAATAAAAGTAAATAGTTTGTTTAGGTAAAAGTTTTTTTACAATTTTACTAGTGGTAATATACAAGCAGGAATAAAAAAAGTATTATCTTTGTAATCAATATAATCTTTAGTAATAATAATTTTTTTAGTATTGGGATAAAGAAATTCAAATCTTTTGAAAGGAGTATGAGTTCGAGCAATTTTATTTTTGTATTTAACTTCAACTGCAATTTTTTGTTTGTTGTTAATAATAAAATCTATTTCATATCCGGAAACAGTTCTATAAAAAGATAAATTATCTTTATGTTTTTCATAAAAATGTAAAAAAACAAAATTTTCTACAATATTACCTAAACCTATTATACTATCAAAATCCTCAATATCTCTATTAATAAAATTAATTATATCTTCATCTAAAACGAAAGATTTAGGCATCTTTTTAATCGTTTTTCTGAAATTAGTAAAAAATGGTTTTAATCTATGGATTAAATAAGTCTCTTCTAAAATATTCAAATATTTTTTTATTGTTATTTGATTAGTACCAAGAGTTTGGGCAAGCCCTTTTATATTAACAAGACAATCTGCTTGATCACAAAAAATACGAAGTAAATTTTGAAATACTTGAATATTATGTATCTTTAATAACCTTATAACATCTTTTCAATATATGTTGTAATAAGAGTTTTTAGCTCTATTATTTTATTTTTTTCAGTTTTATGAGTTATTACTGCGGGGTATCCACCAAATCGTATATAATTTTTAAAATACTTTTGTAGATCGTATTTGTATATATTATATATATTTTTTATATCCTTAAAATGTTTATAAAGATCATGTATAGAAAAAATATTTGACTCTTTATAATTAATATATTCTAAAAAAGATATACGATTAATATAAAAAGGGATATGTCTCCCTGTTAGGAATTCAGTATTTTGTGTTATTTCTAAAGAAGAAGAACCCGCAACAATAATTTTTAATTTATTTGTATATTGGTCATAAAGATTTTTTATAAATAGTCCCGCTTTTTGAATATATTGGAATTCGTCTATAAAAAGAAAATTTGTTTGGGAAGGAAAATTATATTTTATTTCTAAAAAATTTATTAATGTTTTTGCTGTAGAGAATATATCTTGTTTTGATAAATCATCAGCAGATAAATAAACAGTATGATATTTTTTCTTGTCTAAATCAAATTGTAATTTTTTTAAAATAGTTGTTTTCCCTGTTTATCTAGCTCCTTTTGAAATAAGTACTTTATTATTAAAAATTTGTTTTTTTATTTCTTTAAAGATATTTCTATAAATTTGCATAAAATTTGTATTATATATGATATTTTTTATATTAAAAAATCAAGATAATATATATATCTTAATATTAAAAAATAGATATTTTATTTTTTTATATATAAATGATAGTTTATAACTAAGAAAAAAAACGTTCTTGATTTTATAGTTAAAAAAAGACAAGAAGGTTGTCTTGTCTTTATATAAGTTTTTAATTATTTGATTTTGTTCTTATATCTTTAACCATCTCAAAAATTATCTCTTCGTTATTGATTTTTGGTTTTATAAAACATATTTTACTCTTAGGCAGATTATATTTATCTCTTAAACTTTCTATCAAGCTTTGGGTCATATGGGCACCGATTGTATCTCTTGCTATTATCATAGCTACCAGCGGATGGGTCTCAATATTAGATGTTATTTTAGCACGGATATTAAAATCAGCGTCTATAGTTAATTCATTGTTTTCAACTGTATTATTAGTTTTACAGTGTATCTCTATACTACTATTTGTATTGATTTCAACATCTCCCATACTATCCGCAATTTTCCCTAAGTTTGGTTCTGATCTTGCTATTATAAATGGTAAAAACTTGTTACATATCTCTTTTGAAATAATTTTGAATAGTAGCTCTTTTTGTTCTGTTAAACTGTATATCATCTTTTCTGCTGGATAAACAATATTTTTAATCCTAAGAAAAAATTCTCCTAATATATTATGAGGGCTATTTTTACCATCATGTTCTGTATCCCATATAATATCTCCACCAAAATCATATTTAGTAGTTTCTGGTTCTTTCATATTTTTTAGCCTTTTTTCTTAAAGAATTTTTTAATGATCAAATAATAAACATACTAATTATAACAGGAGAAAAAAATTATCAAATAGGTTTTTTAAAATCGTTTTAAAGTATTATTGAATTAATAATGGCTCATAAATATTTTACTATGATCTATGATATTAATGAATCTGCTTAGCGTAGCTAACTTCGAGTTATACCAAATGAATATTTTAGTGTCTAAATTTATTTTAAGCTTTTGCTATAAGTTTTTAATATAGATTTTTCTGAATAACTGTTATATCTACATATATATAAGGGAAAAATCAAGAAAGCAACTAAATTCAAGTTGAATAAATCCTTAATTCTCAAGCTTAATCTTAGAAATTTGTATAACCGCAAAGCTTGAAGCAAAGATTAAGTATTTAGGGGAATTAGCAGACAAATTTCTTACCCCCAGAAGGATTTGAACCCTCAACCTTCCGGTCCGAAGCCGGACGCTCTATCCAGTTGAGCTATAGGGGCTTAAAAGCAGTTAAGATTATATATTTGATTAAACATTTTATCAAACTTTTTTGGTCCCATTTATCTTAATAATAGACACACATATTACTATAACAGATATCCATTGGATAAAAGAAAGTATATTATCATTTAGTAGATAATCAAAAAGGATCGTACTAACAGGGAAACATAACTCACATATAGCGGCTACCATAGCTTTAATCTTTTTCAAACCATAATAATACAGGAAAATCGCGCCGGAACCAGTAGTAAAAGAGATAATAATAAAGGTTATCCAGTTGCTTTTACTTATTTGAGTAAAAACATGTAAATCACAAAAAAATATTAGATATATTAGCATTATGATACTAGTAAACCCGAATCGATAAAAAGTGGTTGTAACAAAATCATATTTTTTTAAAGCGAGTTTCCCATATACGGTCGCGCTACCAAAAGAAAAAGCTGCTACTACAGAATATATTATAGCCTCAATATAGTTTTTATCGTTATGGAGGTTAGGTAAAGAGAGTTCAAAAGTGAGTGTATAACTAGCAATAAGCGTGATTATAGTATAAAACAAAATTCTCTTAGTTAGAGCCTCTTTTAAAAATATATATGCGAGCAGTATCGCAAACACAGGCTGAAGCTTCTGAAGTAAAACAACTATCGATAGATGATCAAATTCGAGGAGAAATAATGCTTTTACTATTGAGATAGTACCTATAACCCCGCCGAATAAACTTATCATTAAAAAGATTATTATATCTTTAGTACTAAACTGTGGGATAACACTAAATTTTTTGGCTAAAATAATACTCATTATGATAAAAGGTATAAAATGTAGTATAGATACGACAAGCGGTACAGGGAGATTATAAAGATTAGGTGTTAGATATACACCATCAAATCCCCATAATATTGCTGCTAAACACACTGCTATAATCCCTTTTATATATTTATCTATCATAATCCATTTTTTTAATCTTATTTAAGCGGGTACGATACTAGAATATAAAAATATCTTATTCAAGGATATTTTTTTTGATTTTTAAAAATTGTGTTATATATAATTTATATGATATAATAAAAAACAGCTTATAATTTTTTTTATATGTCTAAGAAACCAAGTAAAAAGGACCCCAAAATATCTAAACCCAGGGAAAAAATTAAAACTAAACCCCGGATAAAAACAGGAGATAATAAACATCTGAAAGATGAAGATAATCTAGTATCTATAAGTAAGATAGAAGAACTAACTAAAGAAATAAATTATATGAAAACAGAATACGAGTATATCTCAAAAGAAGTAGAAAATATACTATACGATTTAAATGAGATAAAGAAATACTTGTTTTGTAATATAGATGACCCTATTCAAGATAATAACGAAAATTATTATTCGTGGAATGAACCTGATATAGGTGATCTGGAATTCTGTCCTACAGAGAAAGTAGAAGAAAAAGAGGAGAATAATATACCTGAGGAGATAATGAATCTAAGTGATAAACAATTATACGAGGAAATGGAATCATTAAATAGGGTAATAGTATCCTTGTCTACAAGATATAACAAAAATATAGAAGAGATAAAGAAATACGAAGAATTAGAGAAAAACCCGTATTGGTCACATGTATTTGATGAGCTAAAAGCTCCCGAATTCGATAAAAAGAATAAAGAGCAAGAATTATATAAAATAGAGGGATCACTAAACAAACTTTATGAACTAAAAGAGATCTTGATAAAAGTTATTAACTCAAGGAAATAAAAACCGCTATATTCATCTTTTTGATCACAATTCAGTATACTTTACTTGTAATCATATATTGAAAGAACTTTGGTCTTTGTTATGAATGACCGAAGATATTTTTGATTTTTTCTTCTAACCCGTTATTTAAATCAATTTTTAATTTAGTGTTATTTATAATCTTTTTCTCATTATCATACAAATAAACAGGAGTATCACCTTTATTTTGTTCTAGGATTTTGCTTAGTTCCAGTAGTTGTTCTCTCTTAGTATCTTCAGGTATATTGATTTTATAAATATTGTCATCTTTATTTTGCATCTTATTAGTCTCTGTATTTTTTCCCTCATTAGTCTCTGTATTTTTTCCCATATTAGTCTCTGTATTTTTTCCCATATTAGTCTCTGTATTTTTTCCCATATTAGTCTCTGTATTTTTTCCCTCATTAGTCTCTTCTTCTTTATTCTTATCGTATATATTGAAACTAGTATCATTTTCGATAAAAATATTTTGTGCTATAGCTTTCTTCCTCATACTTTTTAGACTGCATTCTTTAGCGCTAGAAACTATTATTTGTAATTCTCCGTTTCTCTCATCTATTTTACCTTTGACTTCAATACATAGTTTCTTTTTACATATATCGGCACACTTCTTATATTTATCAGCAAATAATACAGCTAATATCTTTTTGCTTGAACTATCTTTTATATCTAGAAACATCATATCTTCTCCTTTTTTTGTCGTAATTTTTTTCTCTTTCTTTATAATACCTACAATAGTCTTAGTTTCATTAATATCATTTTTTGTTATATCTTTTATTAATGTATATTTCCCTGTTTTGAAGTATTCTCTAAGACCTGCGAAACGGTTCGATGTAATCTCTAACCCCATAAATTCTTCTTCCCAATCACTTATTTGATCTTTAGATGCAGGTTCGGTTTCATTTAATACTAAACTTGTAAAAGTTGTATTACCTAGCAACCCAAACAAATTAGTTTGGCCAGTATTTGTTGATTGATCGTTCTCTTTCTTATATTCAACTATCCTATCAAAATTAAATAATATTTTATTCCTTTCTTCTAAAGAATCCATCGCGCCGGATTTAGCTAACGATTCTATAGTTTTCTTATTTATCACTCTTGAATCAACACGTTTGATAAAATCTTCTAAAGAACTAAATTTTACTTCATCTTTACCTCTAGCTTCAAGGATACATTCTATCGATCCATCACCTATCCCTTTTATCGCGTTCAACCCGAATCTAATTTTTTTTGACCCGACAACAGTAAAACTAGTATAGGATTCATTGATATCAGGTGGGAAAACCTTAATCTTTAGGTTGGCACATTCTTCTATCTCGTCGACGATCTTATCAGTGTTATTAGCATCACAACTCATAAGGGCAGCCATGAACTCAGTAGGGTAATGGGCTTTTAAATAAGCTGTTTGGTACGCTATTAACGAGTATCCAGCAGCATGGGATTTATTAAACCCGTATTCAGCGAAAGGTTCAATAACTTTTTCAAATATTTTTATAGCCATCTTTTTTGTATGCCCGTTTCTTACTGAACCTTCAATATATTTCTCTTTTTGTGCCATAAGCTCTGATACAATTTTTTTGCCTATAGCTCTTCTCAATATATCTGCTTCACCTAACGAAAATCCAGCGAACAGTCTAGCTATTTCAAGTATCTGTTCCTGGTATATAGCGATACCATAAGTGTTTTTTAGTATCGGCTCTAGAGACGGGTGTATATACTCAATCTTCTTTTTACCGTTCTTAACTTTCATATAACTAGGGATCCAATCCATCGGGCCGGGTCTGTATAGGGATACCATTGCCACGATATCCTCAAAACAACTAGGGTTTAGTTCTTTTAGGTATCTTCTCATACCTGGTGACTCAAATTGGAAGATACCTGTAGTTTCACCTTTAGCGAAAACTTTATAGGTTTTTTGGTCATCCATAGGGATATTATTTATATCGATTTTAACACCGCTGATCCTTTTAATAATATTTATACATCTTTGTATGATAGTAAGATTCTTTAGCCCTAAGAAATCCATTTTAAGTAGACCAAGAGACTCAAGCGGTTTAGCTGAATACTGGCTAATAATACTCTTATCGTCTTTAGGCGGGTGTTGTAATGCAGTATACTTAACAAGTTTTTCAGGTGATATAACAACAGCACATGCATGCACAGAAACATGTCTAACAGTACCCTCAAGTTTTAATGCTATATCTATTATATCTTTATATAAAGTAGAAGCTTCATAAGCATCTTTTAGCCCGACCTCAGTATTTAATGCGTCTTGTAGCTTTGTCCCGGGTTTCTCTGGTATTAATTTAGCGAGACTATTCATTTCGTTAAAAGAGACCCCCATTGTCCTTCCAACATCTTTTACTGCCGCACGTGCCGCCATAGTCCCAAAAACACTTATTTGTGCGACATGATCTTTCCCGTATTTGTTAGTTACATACTCTATTACTTCATCTCTCCTATTATCAGCGAAATCTATATCTATATCAGGCATACTCACTCTTTCAGGGTTCAAAAATCTTTCAAAAAGTAACTTGTGTTTTATTGGATCAAGGTTAGTTATCGATAGCGAATAAGAGACTAAAGAACCGGCAGCAGATCCTCTCCCTGGCCCAACCATTATCCCTTTCTTTTTAGAGAAATTAACAAAATCCCATACTATAAGGAAATATTTATTAAAGCCCATCTTATTTATTATATCTAGCTCGTAATCTAATCGCTCAAGAACTTTTTTATTATCTATATCAAGATCATCTATCTCTTTTCTTACTAACTCGTCTAAACTTTTTTTTATCCCGTATTTCTCTTTAACACCCATCAGACATAATTCTTGTAGATACTCAAAATCGCTTTTCTTATTAGGGATATCAAACGCAGGTATAAGGTAGTTCCCGAAACTAAACTCAACATTACAATTCTCTGCAATATATCTTGTATTTTTCGGTATATCTTTTTCGTTTGGGAAAGCGTTAAGTATAATTGAAGGGTCTTTTAAACTGAAATCATCTTTCATCATAGTCATTCTGTTTTCATCTTCTAACTGAGAATTAGTTTGGATACATAACATAATATCATGCGCACGATTATCCTCAGGGTTAATATAATGTGTATCGTTAGTCGCTATCAATGGGATATCCAACTCTTTTGATAACTTAATTATAGACTCATTTACTGTAGTTTGCTCAGGGATATACGGATGGTCTTGTAACTCAAGAAAAAAATTTTCTTTACCATATATTTTTTGGAATTTATTAATATATTCTCTAGCTTTTTCTTCATTGTTATCTAGTATCGCTTTAGGGATATGACCGTTTATACATGCTGAGCTACAGATTAAACCTTTGTTATATTTTTCCAGGATCTCAAAATCTACTCTAGGTTTGTAATACATACCTTCAAGATGAGCATGAGTAGTTAACTCAAGTAGGTTCTCATACCCTTCCTGTGTTTTCGCTAAAAGTAGAAGATGGTATCTAGTTCTATCAATATCAGGACGTTTATCTTTCCTGCTATCTTTTGCAACGTATACCTCACATCCAATAATAGGTTTAATATCATTTTTTTTCGCTTTCTTATAAAAATCTATCGCTCCGTACATTGTACCGTGATCAGTGAGCGCTATAGCGAAACTATTTTGTTGTTTAGCTTTTAAAACTATATCTTCTGGGCTAGCAAGACCGTCTAGTATTGAGTAATAACTATGGTTATGTAAGTGAACAAAATCTATCATGAATATATTTTTAAAATCTGGTGATAGTATCATAAAAGAAGAGAAACAAAAATTCCAGGATAATTTATTTCTTGTTTATATTTAATATTACATAATCAAAATATAATAATGTCATTCGATTCATATAAAATATGTATAATTTTATACCTTTTTACCCTTTTTTTGTTTATTTTGAGTTGTTAATCTTAAGATAGTGATTAAGTCAAAGATTTTTATTAGAAAAGATTTTATTATGAAAAATAAAATTGTTTATATAGTACTAATGGTAATTTTTTTTATTGATAGTAAGAAAATTTTAGCGGAAGAAGAAAATGGAGTAAAAAGTAACATTATAATAAATAATATAATACAAAATATTGAAAATTATAATCAGGAAGAGATAACCCAGGATGATAATGAAGGAGCCCCCCAATATGATATCGAGGAAGATAATAAGGATGATAATGAAGGAGCCCCCCAATATGATATCGAGGAAGATAATAAGGATGATAATGAAGGAGCTCCCCAATATGATATCGAGGAAGATAATAAGGATGATAATGAAGGAGCCCCCCAATATGATATCGAGGAAGATAATAAGGATGATAATGAAGGAGCCCCCCAATATGATATCGAGGAAGATAATAAGGATGATAATGAAGGAGCCCCCCAATATGATATCGAGGAAGATAATAAGGATGATAATGAAGGAGCCCCCCAATATGATATCGAGGAAGATAATAAGGATGATAATGAAGGAGCCCCCCAATATGATATCGAGGAAGATAATAAGGATGATAATGAAGGAGCCCCCCAATATGATATCGAGGAAGATAATAAGGATATTGATATAACAATCAATGAGATTGCATGGATGGGCACAAAAGCTGATTCTAATGATGAATGGATAGAATTATTTAATAATACGAATAAGGATATCAATTTAGATGGGTTTATCCTTCAATCTCAAGATGGGGTACCTAATATACAACTAAATGGTATAATAAAATCTAAGGATTTTTATCTATTAGAAAGGACTGATGATGATGTTTTAAGTGTTAATGCTGACCAAATATATACAGGCGCAATGAGTAATAAAGGTGAAGTATTAACGTTATATGATTCATACGGGAGTATTTTGGATACAGCAAACAGGTTTACAGCAGGTGATAATGACAAGAAATATCCTATGCAAAGATGTGGTAATAGATGGGTTACATGTGATATAGAGAATATAGATGTTTTGGATATTGCAGGTAATAATATTTATGGCACACCGGGTGAATCGAATATTTGTGATGATAGAAAAACAATCGATCAAAATTCTGTATCAGCTAAAGAGATAAAAGAGAAAAAAGAGGAGACAAAATATTCAAACAATATTTTTATAAATGAAGTGGTAATGAACCCGGCGAAAGGTGAGAAAGAGTATATTGAACTTATTAATATAGGTAATAAGAGGTTTAACTTAAAAGGATGGAGTATAGACGATGTTTTGGGTGGAGGCGGTAAACCGTATATAATAAAAAAAGATTTATTTATCGAACCACAAGGTTTCGCTGTTATAGAAACTAAATTCTTGAACAATAACGGTGACGAGGTGAATCTGTTTGATTCAGCTAGTAATCTTATAGATAAGATAAGTTATATTAAAACAAAAAAAGGGATGTCGTATGGGAGAGACCAAACATTTAATTTTGGATGGACAAAAATAGAGACACCTGGGATGATTAATGATTATACGATACAACCTGTTAAAGATATTGAGTTCCCATTAAATATTTTTAGTGTATTACCTAACCCTAAAGGTAAAGACAAAGATAATGAGTATCTAACTTTTTATAATCCAAATAAATACAAAGTCAATATAAAAGGTTGGAGTATAAGTAACAAAAAAGGTATAAAATATCTAATAAAAGATGAAATTATTCTTAACCCAAAAGCTACTTATGAGATAAAATTAAAGGGTATGAATCTTGTAAACAAAAGAGACCAAATAAAGATCTGTGACAAGAAAGGGGTCTTAGTTGATTTATTGTCATGGAAAAACGCAAAAGAAGATGAGTTAGTAAAACATTTTGTCCCGGGTAGTGAAACTAAAGTAAGAGTAAAAAGAGTTATAGATGGTGATACAATAGAGGTTATGCTTGATGGTATCAAAAGGAGTATAAGATTAATAGGGATAGATACACCTGAAACTAAACATCCGGATAGAGAGATAGAGTCCTACGGTAAAGAAGCTTATGAGTATTTAAATGGTCTACTTTTAGGTGAAGAGATTATTTTGAAGTATGGGCAACAAAAAGAAGATAAATATAACAGGATCCTTGGGTATATTCACTTGGATAACCTTTTTGTTAATGCTGATATAGTAAGGAAAGGGTATGGTAGGGTATATACAAGATACGATTTTGATTATCTTGATTTATTTACGGAATACGAGAATGAAGCAAAGAATTTAAGGAGAGGGATATGGGGGAAATTCTCTAGAGGAGAAAACGAGGATACAAAAGAGATAGAAGAAACCCAAAAGATTGAGAAAACAGAAGAAGAAAAAGAATATATTATAGATATAGCGCCAACAAGTGGAGAGTATGTATTGAACACAAAAATCAAGATAAATAGCGGTTATGATGTGTTTTATTATGAATCTGATAGTACGGTTTGTCCTACTGATATAACAAAATATATTAAATATAAAGAAGATATTATTTTGGATAAAGCTTTTGTTTTATGTTTTTATAGTGGGGATGAATTAGAAATAAAAAAGGAGATATATAAGATAAAGGATTTTAGTGATGAGTTGATAATAAATGAGGTGTATCCTGTGCCGGTTAATGATGAAGAAGAGTTTATAGAGTTATTTAATAAAAGTGATAAAGCAATAGATTTAAATGGGTTTAAGATACAAGACAAGAAAAAAAGTTATACGATAGAGAAAGGTATATATATCTCATCTAAAGGGTATTATGTATTAGAAAAACCCAAAACAAAAATATCTTTGAACAATGATAAAGATGAAGTGAAATTAGTAGATCCTAACGGGTATATAAAAAGTTTTGTTACTTATCAAAACCTTAAGAAAGGTCAAAGTATATCATATATTAAGAATAAATACATTATTACAGATAAAGTAACTAAAAATACAAAAAATGAGTATATCGTTGATATAAAGAAAAAATACACACCAAAAGCTAAGATCTATTACTATAAAACGATAAAAATCAAAGGTAAAACCATACCTAATGGACAGATTAAGATCAAGCTACATTCTGATCCTTTATTAGAGATAACAGGTATTGCTGATAGTAACGGCAAATTTAGTATACCTATAGATATAAAGCCTGGAGTATATGATACAGAAATCATATTTTATTTTATTGAAGGTCAGATAAAAGAGGATTTAGGATTGATGGAGATAAAAGAATCTACCAAAAAAAAACAGAATAATAAATCGGTTATAAAGAAAAAAAACAATTATTTTAATATTTATGCTAATTTAGATTTTTTAACCGGTAAGATATTGAAACTAAATGATAAAAACTTTATTTTAGATACAGGAGTCACAAAATATACAGTTTATTACGACGATAATATTTTTTTAGAGGAAGAGGATATAGTAACAGTTTATGGTATAAAAGAAAAAGGAGTTTTTTATATGGATAGTATAGAAATAAAAGAAGGGATAAGGAGATTAAAATCAGTAACAAAAAAAAGAGATACAGAATTTATTGAAATTATAGTGATGATATTTGGACTAATAATAATATTAGTTTGCTTAAAAAGAAAATTAAAAGAGATATGATAAAATAACATAACCATTTTAAAAAATGGAGTATGTTAATTAGAAAGGTAAAATGGGTACAACAATTTGCATATTTATACGAAGTAATGATAAATTTAAATCAGATTAAAACAACTTCGATTTTAATTTATTTCAAGACTTGATGCAAGAAGCGCGTCAGAAAACAGAACGTGAATTGAAAATTAAGAATTTAGCCCCAAAACTATAAAAGGTTACATATATGGTTTATGAAAATATTTTTCTTTCAAAGGTAATAATTTCACAAATCTTTTTTAAGGATAAATCCTATATTCTAATAGTTGCAAATTATTACCACTCAAGTTTTTTTCTTCATATTCTCTAAAAACCTTCCCTCCAAGTGTTTCTGGAATCCGCCTACTTGCAATATTCTCTTTATCAACTGGATATAAAATATATTCGTATTTTAAATTTTTATCCGCCCATTTTTTTAAAGCAAAAATAGATTCTTTCCCAAATCCATTCCCATGTGCTGATTTCTTAATCCAAATACCAAATTCTGGAGTTCGTGTATTGATGTTATGTAGTCCTGCATTTCCTAAATACGCTTTTGTGTTCTTATCTAAAACGACTACAACTAAATCTGTACCTGCAAGTTTTTGTTTTACTGATTCATTAATAAATTCCTCTGTCTCTTCAATCTTTTCTGCTGGTTTAGGGAACATGAAAACAGTAATTTCTGGCGAAAATTCTTTGAAAATATCCTCCTTGTATTCAAGAGATATTGGTAAAAGTAATAGATTATCCGTTTCTATTTTTACTTCTAAATTCATAATTACTTTTTTTATCATTAAATAAATGTCGGGGCTTCATTCGCGCGGATAGAACCGACGACCAAAAGGGTCTATGAACATTGAAACAGAAAATTAGGCAGAAAGCAAGCTTTAGAAGAAATTCCTAAATTTGATGAACCTTTATTGGTGAGAATCGAACCAGAATCCAAATTGTTGGAGACTCCAAAATGCTTGACTGAGCAAGCGAATGAGTTGTTTAAGGATTTTTTGGTTTGGTGTGAAGAAAATAAAGAAATTATACTAGAAATTCAAAACATGATCATACAAAAAGATTTTTAAATAGTTCATAACTTCCAATTCTTGAAAAATTAATTTCAAATTCAGAATTACTAATTTTATCAATTCTTACTGAATCAATTCCCAAAATTTGCAATCTTTCGTAGGTCAAAAGCTCTCCTTCATTTAGTTTCAAAATGTCTCTTAAAATCCATTGCCCTAACTTACGATTTGAATATGACATAAGGGCTTTTCCGCCATCTTGGCACACTTTTGATTGCATTATATTTCCATTTGGTAGTTTTAAATCAAAAGGTGTTTCTCGGTCAGGGAAAAAACTTGGAAAATTTCTGTGAATTTCCGCTGGAATTGGAATATAAACTTCGTTTGGATGTTGTTCTCTTCCGCCTGCGTTCCATTGATTTAATCCGCTTTTTTCAAAAACTGTTTGATTTCTTCCATACAAAGGCAAATAAATTGTTTGTTTTATTTTTGATTCTTTTTCAAAATGTAAATCTGTTTTTTCAAGAAGTTTTTTCAATTCCAAAAGCGGATCTTCCAAAATATCAACATTGAACTCATAAACAATCGGTTCGGTTATAAATCTTTTGCTTCAAAAGCACGACAAAAAACCTTTTCTGCCACACGATAATACAAATATGGAACTTCTGAATCAGAAAAAAGATTTGAAAGACATCCAGCTATCTTCAAAAAATCTTGATATTCTTGCCTTTGCTTTTCTGATTGAGTTTCAAAAAACATATTTACTTTGTTAGTGCTAAATTCATATTTTTTGCGATTCTTTCTATTACTTGCACGGAAACAGAATTACCAAACTGATTATAAAGATGAGAATCTGCAATATTTGGTAATTTGTAGTCTTTAGGAAATCCTTGGAAATTTGTACATTCTTTTGGTGTTAGTTTCCTAATCCCTTTTCCATTTAAAATCAATGGCACATTATGCGCTCGCATCCCCATATTTGCAGTGAGAGTAGGACAAACACCGTTTTTATTTTCTCTTATATATTTTCTTCTCCACTGATAAATAGTGTCTCTTTTTGTTATATCTGCTTTTAGTTTTTCATAAAGAGGTTTTCCGTTATAATAATATCTATCTTCAACTTCATAATCTTCTAGACAATCGTGTATTGTCTTAGTAAGAGGAATTTTTTCTGGAAATGTAAAATTATCAAAAGCTCCTTGATCTAAAAACCCAACAATATAAATTCTTTCTCTATTTTGAGGAAGATTCCCATATTCCATAGAATTCATAACTTTGTCAGTTACTTTGTAGCCTAGTTTTTCAAGTCCTCTATAAATAACTTCAATTAATCTACCATCTATGTTTTCGGTAAAACCGGTATAAAACTGGTTAGAATATTTTTCGCTTTGAATCATATAAACATAGTAAATATACTGAGGCTAATGTCCTTCTTCGCCAAGGCTACGAAGGACATTCTTCTACTTCTCATAGCTGTGCCATTCGAAGTTCGCAGAATGCGAACGAAGAATGGAGGGGCTTTCAAGACAGATATTGAACCAACTACCAAACGGTTAGACCCCATTTTAAACAAAGTAATAAGCGATTTAAAGCAATATCTATCTTCAATAACTGTGTCGAAGGTCTAAGATTTTTACAAGGGTGTTTCTATTTTTTCTCTGAAATGAATCCGGCTTTTACAAAATACCTGATTAATACTAATCTTAATTTTTCTTCGGAAAAAACTCCAACAGCCATAAAAACCAAAAAAGACTTAGCCAAGAATAAGGCTCCCCTTGAATAAAATGAATAATATTCGGTATTCCAATTAATGAAAGAAAGCCGAGATACCAATATTTCCCCAATTATAATTTTCTTTTTTTAGACATTATTTTAATAATTGTAAAATTTTAAAATACATGCTTAATTATATAACTGAAAAAACCTTTTTTACGAAATTATTTTTAATCAAAAAATGTGTTATGATTAAGATTACAAGCCCAATAATAGCAGAAATGTAAGCATTCTGCTTGTTTGTATCAAATATTAATATGCTCCATCCAAAAAGTACCCATTGAATAAAATATATAGCAGTTACATTTTTGCTCCAAAAAACAAGTATATTTATTATTCGATTATTTTTATCAAATAAATTTGATATCCAATAACAAAAAGGAATCCATATAAATGCAAAACCAATAATTAAAAAATGAATGGCTGCACCGCTACGGTGATAGTCGCCTATTGTAAATAAATCAAACAATAAAAATCCAATAAGAGAAATCAGTAATCCTGTCCAGATAAAGAAGATTAAATTTCTTTTTATGTTATCTGCAAAAAGCAAATATTTACTGGTATACATTCCGAGCAATGGATATATAAACCACGGGAAAAAAGGGAAATATATATTACTATTATCCCCCCATAGTGCCGCTAAGAAAATATTTTCATCAAATTTCCCCCAAAGAAATGGAGATATTAACAAAAGAATTATTATTAATATTGGAACTACAAAATGATTTTTTAATATTCTTTTTATGAAAGTTCCAATTATGATAGAAATTCCTGCTAATTGTAAAATATCGATAGCCCAGAATAGTTCGAGCGGCGTTTCTCCTTGTACATAAGTGAAACCATCTGAGTCACTGATTAATAGTGGGATTGTAAATCTTAAAAGGTTCAAAAAATAACCTAAAAAGATTAATTTTATTCCTCTTGTTACATTTGTTTGGACATTTGATTTTGATGTCATTACAAAGACCCCCATAATAAGCATAAAAATAGGTGCCGCTGGAGCTGTTCCAAGCAGCATAAAAGTATTTGCGAGTATGTCATTTCCTTCTCCTGCATTGACTTCGTGGATTATCATGCAATGTTGAGCAAACATAAATAATATAGCTAACCCCTTTGCAATATCTAGAAAAATAATTCTGGGATTTTTGATAGTATTCATTACTCATAATTTAAATGTTTTTTGTCATGATATAAATGGTGGGACAGTTGCACAAAAGTTAGAACCGCTGATTGAACTCTTCAAATTCGAGGTAGAAGTGATAGAAAGTGCTGAATCCTTCAGTTTTTTCTGTGCTGAGAATCTTGCCCCAAAAATTCTTACGCCAGCATAATAGCGAAAAAACTTGTTTTTGAATAGTAAACCTCAGTAGTCTTTGAACTTATTAGAAAAATAAGTACAATGATTACAAGAAAATTATTTGTAAAAAAATATGCCAGATAATAGTCATATCCTCAAAGAACCAGAAAACTTCCATTTCAAGCCTGTCTGTGGTGTTGCAAATCAAGACGGTACGGTAACTGTTTCTGGTGTAAATATGACTCCAGAGCAAATAGGCTATGGAGCAGACTATTTCGAGCTAGATCAACTCTTTGCCGAGTTGGATAAAAAGCTAGAGGAGAAAGAAAAGGGAAAGGTAGAATAATTTACCGTGCAAAAATCTAAATCATTGAGGTAATCACAACTCAAAGGTATTTTTTCTTTCTAAATTGTTTACACCTGTTTGTTTGTTCGTAAATTATTTTCTCTTTTGCTGTACAAATGGACAGTAATTTTTTGATTTTGCTGTCCAAAGAAATGGTTGTGATTTCAGCCCTCTGAATTTTGTTTACACTTTCTCAATTATGTGTAAACCAGTTTCTCGTTTACTGTCCAACTGGACAGCAATTTTGGCATTTGATGGACAGCAAATTTTGAAATGATATTGAAGGTAAATTTAGCCACCAGCCAAAACTGACACTCCGCACGCCATTTCTAACAATTTGGCTTTATAGTAGTATTTTTAGCACTTACCAAGAGTCTGAATAACTTTGATGAACTCGAATAAATCCTTGCAAAAACCTATAAAAAAAGTAAGATGTAATTGCAACACATTACTAAATTTCGGCTTGAGCTAATTTCGTGCATTTTTTGCACAAAGTCTGTCATTGGAGCTCCAAATGGGCACTCCCCTGAGGAACATTCTAATGACAGGCTCAGCCCTGAGGTTAGTAATGTGTTGCACCTCTTGCGGAGTGTCCATTTAGGTTATTTCCTGAGAGGTTATCAAATACTAATCTTTTAGGAAATTATGAAAAAACTCACAAAAATCGCCAAATATGGCGCTCAAGGACTTGGAGCAATCCTTGTTATCGGTTCAATACTTGCTCCATCTTCAACGGCTGGTTATATCGAATCAATTCCGATTGTTCTTTTGGGATTACTTTTAGTTGGTGCTCCGTGGATTCCTCTCAAAAACAACTGCGTGAAATACATTGCTATTATTGCCGTATTTATTTCAGGAGAACTGCTTTTCGAGGCTGTATTGCCTAAAGTTCCAAATCCGCATATTACGACTAATTTTCAGAGTGAAGTTTATGAAAATCCAATCACGATTGATTGTGAGATAGAAAATCTTATACCTGAAAAGTTCAGTGTAAACGCCAATGAGATTGATACAAAAGCTCGTTCTACAAGTATAAACCTTGAAGAAGGAGAAAATACCATAAAGATAGTAGCATATTCGGAAGATGGTCGCAGTAGCTCTGATGAGGTGATTGTGAATTATGTCAGCCCTGAAACTTTAGAGGCTCGAAAGCAGGAAGAGGAACAAAGACAAACGGAAAAATTAGCAAAAGAACAAGCTCAAGCAGATAAAGAGGCAAAAACCCACATTCACGAGGCTTGGGTATGTGCTTAAATGGAAATAGAAACACAGCTAAAAAATCCTGATTCTGCCAAATTTGCGTTTGGAGGAGCTGATAAATCTACTACTCCACAAGGAGATGATAATTATCTCATCAATAGTTATGCTGATTCACAAAATAGCTTTGGTGGAACAGTAAGAAGTAACTTTATTTGCGAAGTAGAATATTTACCAAACTCAAATAGTTGTAATACAAATTGTAAAATTATTGAATAAGCCGCAGAATAAAGGGGATAAACTCGAAAAAAACTATTGACTTAGGTGGTAGGTAAAGCACGATAAAGACAGTTCTCAACAACAAAAATCGCTCTCTCGCAGGAGGCGGTTTTTGAAAGAACCTTATTCTTTATCTTTCAAAAATGAAAAAATCTCAAGTAATCGCCGAAGGGAGAATGATTATCAAAACAATTTATGCTCAAGTCTTGAAATCAGATGATAAAGATTTGTGGGAAAGAGCCTTAGATAGTATGCACTCACATATATACAAACTAGAAATCAAAGTCAGACAGCCAGAAGCGACAAATCACGACATACGAAATTTATGGTATTGGAACTCAGCCCGTAGACAGTTCGTCAGTAAATTCGGCAAAAAATTTATCTCTAAAAAATAATTATATGGCCCAGACAGACCTTTTCGGGAACACACCCGAAGCAAAGAAAAAATCCTTTTACAACCGCTATGACCTGCTTTCGTGGCTCATCAAGACAATGCGAATTGGCGACACCGAGCAGGCAATCCAAGGTCTCTGGCTGATGCTATGCGAAGGAATTCCACAGAAAGTAATTGCCAAAAAGTTGGTGGATTTCGCCTCAGAGGACGCCATCGAGCCTGAGAGCTTCAACTTTGCGTTCAATGCGTACCAGTACATCAAGGAGGTCGGGCAAGAAACCAACACGCTTTCCCGAGTCATGATTCATCTCTGTAAAGCTCGCAAACATTATTCGTCGCTTGAGGAACACAAACTTGAAGTGAAGCGGATTCATATTCGAGAGGTGACAAAATCAGCTTACAAGAAGGGTGTAAAACCAATGGAAGTTCCTGAGTGGATTTACGATATCTATACTGCCAAGGGGAAGAGTCTCAAGAAGTCTGGAAAACAGATTGATGAGCGTTTTAGTGGAGTTCTCACTGGCTCGGGATTGTTCTGTCGAGCGTTGTATTTGAGAGATGGGACAATCGACCCGAGTAAAAGCGAAATGGAAGACTTGAAATCCACACATCTTGCAAAATGTGAGAAGGAAAAGCTCACAGCTGATGAGTATCTGAAAAAATACGGAATCACAGCCACGGAATTTTTATCAAACGACCAATGAAAAAAGTAGCCATCTACGCCAGAATCAGCACCACCGACAAGGGGCAAGACCTCGATACTCAGCTATTACCCTTGCGAGAATATGTTCAGCGAAGAGGCTGGCAAATTTATGAAACCTACACTGACCAAATCAGTGGAAGCAAAGAGAGTCGTCCGAGTCTTGATAAGCTGATGAAAGACGCCCACAGAAAGCATTTTGATTGCGTGCTGGAATTCAGGTTTGATCGCATGGGAAGGAGTTCTCGCCATTTGATACAACTTCTTGAGACATTTCAAAATTTTGGGATAGATTTTATTTCTTATAATGAAGCTGTTGACACAACGACTCTCGCGGGCAAGATGCTTTTCACAATGATTTCTGCCTTTGCTGAATTTGAGCGGTCAATTATTCAGGAGCGAGTAAAAGCAGGTATTGCAAAAGCCAGAGCTAAAGGAAAGAGAATTGGAAGACCTAAGGCGGAGATTGATGTGGAGAAGATTAGGAGGCTCAGAGGGCAGGGATTGAGCATTCGTAAGATTGTGGAAACTTTGAAAATAAGTAAGAGCTTAGTAGGAAATATTCTTTTAGGATAGGAATAATTATTGTATAATTCGGGGGAAAGGTATTTATGTGGAGTGTTTTGGCAACATACTTTCTCTTGTGGCAAGTAATATTTCATTTGAATTTATTATTCAGGTAACTATGAAAACTACACTAAAATTATTTCAACTTTCTGGAGGGAGCCTTGTGTGGAGAGACAGTTCTGTCCTCCCCTTGTTGCAGGTTTGTTGAGTTAGTATTTGCTATTACTAACCACACAAAGGCTCACAAAGGTGCAAATCCTTTGCTCCACACCAAAAAACCACACATCTAATTGTGTGGTTTTTGAAAAATCGTCTTAGTGTTTTTATCAATAAAATGATTGAATTGAATATTGTCAGAAAAATCTAAAAGGCTTTTGTTATTCTTATCAAGAAAGAACCTATCAAATAAGTCTAAAAATTCTATTTTATTATCACTCTCCTCTACCTGAATTTCTGACACAAATTTTTTTCTTACCATATATGTAAGGCAATCGCAAAGCTGTAAGCCATCAAAGCATCTTGAGCTTGCAAAAGAAAATCTTAGAGAAATATTTTTACTACTACTATTGTGATTTAGAGTTTTTATAATTCTGTTTTCATAAATAACCTCTAAATCATTCATTCTTGCTATTGAAATATTGTTTTGGTCTTCTTCTTGAAATATGAAACCAGAATTTGCCGACCTTCTATCCATTATTGCGGTGATACTATCTACTTCCTTGAATAGTGTTTGAATATATAAACCACTATTTTTCATCTTATTCGCAAGTCCGAAAAAAATTTGATTCGCAAAATAATCGTGGGGAGTTGAAAAATTTGATTCCCATTCTTCTGATTTTTCAAAAATAAATGTATGAAAATATACGTTTTCATCTTTCTGGAAAGCTTTGAGCCAGCTTGTAAGCAAGTTCCATTTTCTTTTATCTGTTTTGCAAAACTCACAAGCATGCAACGTATCCCAAGTTTTTGCTTCTTTGTGAGATATTTTGAGTTGTTTCAAAAAATCAAATTCATCACCATCTGATTTGGTAATCAGCTGCCTAATAATCCAATATGACTTGTTGTCATATATTATTTCTGATTCGTCCAACCAAACTGTTATAGCACTCATTTTTAGTTTTTAGGAGGAAATGGGTCTTTTCCATAAGTATTTCTTTCTCTAATCTTCCCGTCTTTTCCGTGAATAAAAAGCTCAGATTTTTGAGTTTTTGCTATACTTTTTGCTTTGTTTATGGCTTCCTTTTGAGTTTTATGGACAGAAGAAGCTTTTTCTGCACCTGCTTTTTTTACAGCCCAGCCAGAGCTATGTCGTACAACGTGTTGATTTGCCATAGTATTTTTACTAAAAGATAGATTCATATTTATTATAGTTGTTTCTACTTGTCCACAAAACCCTTTTATTTCATAAGTCAAAAAAGCCTTATTCTAAACCTCTAAATAGAGGTTTTTCTTTGTCCTAAAAACAAATCTTTTTTGGACAAATTTTTGTAATAATATTTTACAATTTGATTGACAATAATATTTACAAAGAATATAATGAGGACGAATCATAACTTAGATAACTATGACTAAAAATAATCAAATTTGGGTTTCTCCAGCAGGTAATGGAGATTGGAAGGTACAAAAAGCTGGAAGCGATAGAGCTTCTCGAATAGTAGAAAATAAATCAGAAGCTAAAGATATTGCTCGCTCCATTGCAAAAAATCAGGGGCTAGAGATGGTCGTTCAACGCAAAGATGGAGTTATTCACGAGAAAAACACTTACCCACGCAGTAGAGATAAAAACCCTCCACGAGGATAAATAATAACTTATTCAAAAATTATGATTACATTTTTAGAAAAAATACGGCAAAGTAGAGGTTTTTCTCAGGAATTTCTTGCGGAAAAGCTCGGAGTTTCTCGTCCCACCCTACAAAAAATCTTGTCGGGAGAAAAAGAGCTTACTCTCACTCAGGCTCGAAAAACCTCGGAGCTTTTTGAAATTTCTCTGCAAGCATTGCTCAACGAAAAAGATGAAACTGATATTGAGGTTCACCTACAAGAATCTGCTCATCAGCCAGAAGAAAAACCAACTATTCGCATCAGTATCCCCCAAGAGAGTGTAGAAAAGTTCAAACAAGTTTTGCTCTATATCACAGAAAAAGTGGGTGCATTGCCAAATGTGGGGCAAACCGTGCTTTATAAATTGCTTTATTTCTGTGATTTTGACTATTACGAGAAATTTGAAGAGCAGCTTATTGGGGCAAAATACATAAAAAATCATTACGGACCAACACCAGTTGCCTTTCGTAGAATTGTCGATGATATGGTAAATAATGGAGAGATTGAAGAGGTAAAAACAAAATATTTTGACCACGACCAAACTAAATATTTACCAGTCAAAAAGGCAAATTTAGCAGGCCTTTCTGCTAGAGAGATTCAACATATTGACGAAGTTTTGAACAGACTAGCAAATAAAAGTGCAACTGAGCTTAGCGACCTTTCTCATAAAGATGTGCCGTGGATTACCGCCGAAGAAGGTAAAGAAGTTGATTATGAAGCAGTTTTTTACCGAACACCTGAAACTTCTGTAAGACAATATAAAGATGAATTACAGTAAAACAAAAGAATTTGAAAAAGATTTGAAGCGTCTACTCAAAAAATTCTCCACCCTTGAGGAGGATTTGGAGACTGCTAAGAAAAATTCTATTGAGTTACTTCATATACACGGTATCGACAACAGAGGTATTGAGCAAGTGCCAAAACATTGTTCCGAAATAGTTCAGGTTTGTAAAATCAAGAAATTTTCTTGTAAAGCTCTCAAAGGTAAAGGCTGTCAAAGTGGTGTTCGGGTCATTTATGCTTTCTTTCCAAATGAGCAAAAAATTGAGTTCATAGAAATTTATTACAAGGGTGATAAGGTCAATATGGATTATGACCGAGCTAAGTTGTATCTAAATAATTTATGAAAACCTGTATTTATTGCAAAATTGGCTTTAGTAAAAAAAGTAAAGAACACGTGATCCAACGTGGTTTTGGCACTTTTAATAGTGATACTTGGACTTTAGATTGCGTATGCCCAGATTGTAATAATCTATTTGGCAGAACACTGGATATTGAATTGACAAGAGATAGCTTGGAGGGAGTTTCTCGCTACAATCTTTCTAATAAGAAATCTTCAGAATCTTACAAAAATAAAAATATAAAATTTACTTTCCCAAATGACTTTGAAATTCAAGAATTACGTAATACGTTAGCTTTTTTAGACCACCAACTTGGACAATTGCAAGTTTTGCCTTGTGCTCAAATTGGTTTTTGGTCAGAAAAAGAAAAACAATATAAATTTTTTCTTGATTCAGAATTAGAGAACATCGACTTTGAAAAAGAAGGATTGAGTAAAAAGGGAATGCGATTACTTGCTCCCAGTGAAGAGAAGCATAGTGAGCTAGAGGGAAAAGCAAAAAAGATGTTTGGATATAAAAAGAAAGAAGATTTTTTTATTGATTCATCAAAAATAAATACATCCGACAAAGTAGTCAATTTTCATATTGAAGGAAGGATAACTCCTATAATCAGGAGGGCAATAACAAAAATTGCTTTCAATTTCTTAGCTAAATGCACAAGCCCAGAATTTGTTTTGCAAAAAGGATTTGATGAAGTTAGAAACTTTATTCTAAAAGGTGGAGAAGAGCCAAAAATTGATATCTCTAATGAGCCAATTCTATACGATGAAAATAGAAATTTTAGAAGAATGCACAATGGCTTTTTGATTATTTTAGAAAATCAGAATAATAAGATTATTTGTAAAATTCAATTTTACCACTTATTCACTTATGCAATTTTATTATCACAGAATTTACAGCTTGAAAAAGACTGTGGGTATGCCTTTTTGATAAATCAAAAACCAATATCACTTTTTCAAGCAAAAAATTTACAAAAAATAGGTTTTATAATTCCAAAATAACTATGGCAGACCTAAAACTATTCAAAATCAATGGACAGAAAGCTAAGGTTATCACACCTTCGGATTTCAAGTACGAAAAGCAGATTCAAAAACTTTGTGAAGATAATTTAGAAGAGTTCTTTGGCATTCGCTTTTTAGCAACTGAGTATTCAACAGGCAATAAACACAAAGGCAGAATCGACTCTCTTGGAATAGATGAGAACAACTGCCCTGTGATTATCGAGTATAAGCTCGATAGTAAAGAAAATGTTATCAATCAGGGCTTGTTTTACCTTGATTGGCTGATGGACCATAAAGCAGACTTTGAAATGCTTTGCCTTGAAAAATTTGGCAAGAAAACTGAAGTAGATTGGTCAAATCCTCGTTTGCTTTGTATCGCTCGTGATTTTACAAAATACGATGACTACGCCATTGACCAAATCAATCGCAATATTGAGCTAATTCGTTATTGTGTCTTTGATTCAGATTATGTGATTTTTGAGCTTGCCTCTTCAACCGTGCAAAAAGGAAATGGTGCAATCGAAAGTAAAGGAGCAACCGCTAAATATCGAACAATTCAGGAAGCAAAAGAAAGTTCTTCTGATGAACTTCTGAATCTTTTTGAAGAAATCGAAACCTTCATCTTTGCCCTCGGTGATGATGTTCAAAAGAAAGAATTGAAGTATTACTATGCTTACAGTCGTATCAAAAATTTTGTTTGTGCTGAAATTCGCTCAAGTAAAAACACAATTATCCTTTATGTGAAAGTTCCATTTTCTAAGGTTGCAAACCCTGCAAAATTTATGAGAGATGTGAGCAATATCGGACACTATGGCACAGGTGATACAGAAATTACCATTACCTCACTAGAAGATTTTGAAATTGCGAAGTCTCTTATCGAAAAATCTTATAATGAGAGCTAAATAACTCCTAGAAGCTTTTATTTTCTGCTTTGACTATCAAACATCATTTAGACTGTAAAACCTTCGCAAACAGGCGGTAAATGTCTCCTAGGGTTTATTTAGGCTAAAAACAAATCTGTTCTAACAAAATTATAAAAATAACTTCAATTTTTGATAAAGTCTGATAAACTTAGAACAAATACTTATCTCCAATGTAGATGGTTCGTGTAAACAAGGAAAAATCGGAAAAAAATTGGCGAGAGATTATAAAGGAGCAGGAAGGTGTAAAGCCCGAGGCTTATGTTTTGTACTTGAGAAGGTCGAGGAAGCAAAGGGGTGTAAAAGGAGAAGATGATGAAAAACCTGAAGGCATTGATAAGCTTTCGATAGAGCAGCAACGAGAAGCCTGTGAATATACGGCAGAAAAACGCAGTTTGATTATTGAAAAAACTTTTGAAGAAGAGATACCAGCAAAGAAACCACGAACTAGACCGCAGTTTAGGGCAATGATGGAGTACATTGAAAGTAGCCCCAGAAATCTAGGTATTCTTGCTTGGGCACCAGACAGGCTCGCTCGTAATGCGGTTGATTCTGGCGAAATCATACAAAACTTCCTAGATAAGAAGATTATTGATTTTCAGTTCGTTACTTATCATTTTACGCAAGATGAAACAGGTGTGGAATATTTGATGATGGAGCTTGCTCGGGCAATGGGGTACTCTCTCAGGCTTCGTAAGAATGTTCTTCGAGGAATGCACAAAGGATACTTTGACTACAAAGAGTGGCAGTTTCCGCCTAAATTCGGCTATGACCGTTTACTCAAAAAACGCTCAAATGGAAAGACTGAAAGTATAAACTTCCTCGTTCCCTACGAAAGAACAAAGGAGGGCTATATGAGCGAATTTGAAACCATCAAACTGGCTTTTGAACTAAGACTAAAAGGATTGCCTTATGAAAAAATTGCCCAAGAAATAAACAAAATTGGTTTTATTACCAAAAAAGGCAAGATTGGAAATATGACCAAGCAAAAATGATGTGGAACAAAAGAGAGGCTTGGATATCTAAAGTACACTTTTTATTATGGAATTGCTCAAAGTAAGTGGGGCGAGATTGAGCTAACTGAGGTAGAAGATGTGATAGATGATGAAGGCAATCAGGTGCTATTCACGCCAGCAGTTCTCAAAGAAGACTTCAGGAGATGTCAAGCAATAAACGATAAGCAGAAAAAAGATACCTTTATCAATCGAAGTTATTTACCACTCCGAGGACAGGTTCGGTGTGCTCATTGTGGAGGTATAATGACTCCGCAGATTCAGAAAGGGAAGTATGTTTATTACTACTGCCAAACAAATCAATCCTGTTCAGGTCGGATACAAAATCCAGACGGGTCAACGAATTATCATAAGATTGCAGGCAACACACTTTTTCCTCAAATTGAGAGGATTCTCAAGGAGGGATTTCAGCTTTCCCGAGAGGAATTTACTCGCTATTTGGTGTATTTAGAAAAACAGGCTGTTCTCAATAGAGAACTTCGTAAAACAGATTTGAATAGAATTGCAGCCACAAAAGGACACATCAAAAAACTAATGGAAGAGCGAACCAGAGAATACAACACAACAATCTCAAGATTAGAAAATATAACCTCCGAGAAGATAAGAAGATTTGAGGATATTTACGATAAAGATATGGCTAGATTTAGCGACAGGCTCAAGCACGAACAAGAGAAAGAACAACAAATTTTCAAAGCCGATAGTGCGTGGACGCAAAAACTTTCGTCTTGGTTAGAACATATGCAAAAATCCCATAAATACTGGCATATTGCCGATTTAGATGAAAAAAGGACACTTGCCTCAAATATCTTCTTAGAACTTGTCATTGAAAACGGCGAATTGGCTTCGTATAGCTATAATCAACCATATGAAGCCTGTAAAATCGTCGATTTGTCATACAATGGTGGGGGTTCATTGACGCGAATAGAACCGACGACCAAAAGGGTCTATGAACATTTAAGTAGAAAATTAGGCAGAAAGCCAACTTTGGAGGAAGTTTCTGAATTTGACGAACCTTTATTGGTGCGAATCGAACTTGAAGCCAAATGGTTGGAAGCTGCAAAATGTTTGATTGAGCAAGCGGATGAGTTGTTTAAAGATTTTTTAGTTTGGTGTGAGGAGAATCGGAGGATTGTAGAGGATATAATTAGCATATTCTAATGAATACTATATGCACAAAGAACATTCTTTCTTTTCATCTTCAATAAAATTACTCTTTAATGTCTTTCTCTTGGATATAAAACATGAATCTAAAGTCTTTTTAATCTTATGTATGCGTTTATTTTTGATTAAAATTCTAAAATATGGACATTTTCCATTTATTGATAAATCTTTTTCATCATTTCCTTTTCTGAATTTAATTATCTCAAATTGTTCTGGATTGAATTTATGTAAAAAAGTTATCGGTACGCCAATAGCACCTGAATAATCCAAAGGAATATTTTGTGTTTTATTTACATTAATTCCATCATAATTATCATACTGGGGATACTCATTTTCGTTCCCAAAGTACTTTTTTGTAAGAATGATATCTTCGTGCCTTTTAGAATTGTCTAAATTAGTGAGCCATAAACAATTGTTTGGAGAAACTATTCTATTTCCAAAGTTATCAATACGAGCTTCTGTTCCGTAAAGTTTATAGTGCTCTGGAACAATGAATCCTGAAATACCTCTGCCTAAATTTATTCCTAACCAAGCTTCATTTTCCTTAATAAGTTTAAAAATTTCTTTATAGGTAATAGCGTTAATATTACCAATAATCAAAAATTCCTTATCGTGTTTAACTAATTGATCTACATACTCTCTGAACAATGAAAATGGTGGATTAGTAACAACAATGTCAGATTGCTTTAATAGTTTAATACTTTCGGCACTACGAAAATCTCCATCTCCTTTAAAATGAATTATGTCATCTGAATTTGGTTTTATTTTTTCTCCTTTTGTGCCTGTATACTCATAGAAAAAACCACTTTCAGATACCTCAGTATTAAATAAATTTCTTTCTTGTTTTCTATAACAAGCTGCTATTAGTTTTTTAAGTCCCAACTCTTTAAAGTTTGAAGCAAAATAATGAAAGAAATTACTAATTCTAGGGTCATCGCAATTACAAAAAACTATTTTGTCTTTAAAATGATCTTTATAATGCTGCAATTCGCTTTCTATATCTAAAAGTTGCGTATAAAACTCATCGCTTTTATTTTTTTTAGCCTTTTGCAGTAATGTATTTGTCGCATTTCTTGCCATAATCAAATTATATAATTAAAAAATTATTTCCCTTTGGTTATCTGGTTAAATATTTCACTCCCCAGTATTTGAAGAGAGGTTTTTGAAGTTTCGATCATAATATCAAGCATTTTTTCAACATCCCACTTTTCTCCATTACCTTGGGTGTATATAGAAGTTGCCTGAAGCATAATTGTTTTGTCTTTATGCTTAATAAACTTATTTTTGCATAAATTTGTATTAACTGGCATTCCATAATTTGCAGAGGTTAGTCTATCTAATCTATTTAACATTCCTGAGTTGTACTCAAGCGTTACAACTCTTCCATCGGGTCTTTTAATTGAAATAGTTTCCGTTAAAAAATTTGAACCTTCCAAAAATAGAACATAAGGAAAATGAGATTCAGACAACATAAAATTAGCAATTTCTGATATATTTTTATGCGACCTTTCTATTGCATTGCCAGCAGCCATCAAGTCTTGATTGTTTTTTACTCCAACGAGCTTTCCTGCTTTTATATTTTCAATGTCTTTTCCTTGATGTTTCGCTTCGGTTACAAGTATAATTCTCCAATTGCTGTTATCGTCTTTTACTTCGATTATTCCACCATCAGGCTTAATACTTGAATTTGATACAAAAAGTGTTTGTCCCAACTCCGAATCAAGTTTTTGTAATGCTTCGTTTATTTCTTCTTTTTTTATGCTTGTTCTGTATCTAAAAGATAATTGAGAGAACTCTTTTTCAAGTTGTTCAATTACAAGGTGTGAAATTTTACCAACCGTTATATCGTGAGATTTTGCTTCATCACCAAATATACCAACTACACCTTGAGATTTTTTATGTTGATTTGTTAATCTTTTTGATTGATTTTTTTTGGCCATCTTCTTTTTTTTAAAGGAGGTAAAAATTAAATCTTACTATTATCATTAGTGTACCAGTTGAAAATATAATTTCAATATAAATAAAAAGTTCGAACCGCTAGCCATAAGGTCAAAAACCTCTTCAGATAGACATTCCTTATTCTGTAAACCGCCACAAATCGCCAAAAGGGTCGGATATTTTCAATAATCCTCGAACCCAAAATTCATACTAAAAAAGCCTATTCGCATAGAATAGACGTTTTATAGTTCTAAATGGTGGGGCTTTCAAGACAGATATTGAACCACCTACCAAAAGGTTATCCCAAAACGGAATAAGTCTCAAGGAATATTTGGATCAGGAGGAAGAAATTACTGAGAAGACTGTTCCATTTAAACCCCGCAAAGAGACGTTTGAAATTTTTAAGCAGGTGTATTTGGAGTTTTATTATTGGGTAAGGGGGAATGTGGAGAAGGTGGAGGAGTTTTTGAGGCTGATTAGGGAAATTGAAGAAAAGACTTGATAATAAATAGCTACAGTTTTTCCAAGGCTTCAAAAATTCTCACCATTGCCAATGTATCAAGCTCACAATATTTCAATAAATCATCTTTGATTTGATCTTTTTCTTTTTGATCATCAACTTCAAACATCATCTTTTTCCAAGCATTCATTGCCATTGATCCATTACTCACATTTAAACCGTCATAGCTCAAATCAGGCACTAAAACTGGTAACACCTTTTTAATTGAATAACTACCTCTAAAATCATGGTGTGCATAAAGATTCTTTGAAAAAATTTCCATCAAATCAAACATTCGCTGATTGTATCCATGAAAAACCTCTGCATACTCAGACATTAATCCAGCAATATCTTCATGACACTTTCCCTCAAATTTTTTATTCCAAACAATGACCGTTCCATCCACTTTCATTTTTTCCATTAAGGAATTGGCAAGGGCTATCATCGGGTGATTTTCTCTACTGGTCTCTAAAAATTCACAATGCTCTAGTTCTTCATACGGCTCGTGCTGAATATGAAGCGAATATTGAAACGGAATCTGCTGATAAGGTTTACATCCATCATACACAGGGATGGCTGTTGGGAATGTTTCATAATCTAAAAAGTACAAAGGATACTCCAAACTTTCCAGCTCCTTTTTAATCTCAGACGTTTTTATAATCGGGATTTTTGTTTGAGTTACGTCCACGTGGTTTCTCTGATATTTTGATAACTTAAAGTCTTCGGGTACATCATCAATGAGAATGTAATCACCCTCAATTAGGGCTTCCAGCTTCTTTTTACTCGATCCGATCCGCACAATATCGTGAACAGTGTAGTCGGGAACATCAGGATACAAGTAGTTAAAAGCAGGACAATGATTCGCTCGAGACTCGTAAATACAGTCACAAGGCATCGGTTCTCTTTCTTGATCTAAAAGCCTCTTCATATCATCGATCATCAAAAGTATTTCTGACTCCAATTCTTTTGCTTCGTCTGTAATATCACCGACCTGTAACAGTTCAACAGCCTTGATCTCTCCTTGCTTTACAAAGTCCTTGTTTAGTTCAATTAGGTTTACTTTTCCGACTCTCAAACCTGCTTTTTCTAAAACAATACGCTGAAATGCAACATCGTAGAGATGTTCATTTTTCTTTTTTTCCTTCATTGTTGAGCCTTTTACCTCGTTTATAATCCAACTTTGGCTTTCTTTGCTCCATTCCAATATATCCACCATCACATAAAGTCCTTCAAACTCAAAGGTAGCTTGAAAAATGACTTTTTTACCTGCGTCTAATAATTTTTTAGTATCAATGACAGCTTGCGTCTCTCGGCTTTCTACTAAAACCCCTCTAGGGAAAAGTTTTCTTGCCCAGCGTTCAACTTCTACTCCGTTCTTCACTAATTCTTTATCAAAATCGCTCAACTCCATCCCTGTAAGAACCTCAGGTTTCTTTTTCCAAAACCAAAAGTATGCAGGACACTGCAGGTACTTCAAAAAATCGGATTTTGTTATTGTGTTTTGCATATTATTCGTTACCTTCTTTTCTAAACAATTCTCTATCATTAAGTTTAATAATAACTGGCTGTTTCAATTTGATCCCTTTCCCTACTGCAATTGCATGACGGTCTTCTAGTGTTGGAAGAGTATTTGAATAATCACTTCCAATATAATTTTCTAAAAATTGCTTTCCCGTATCATCAAAAACTCTTAATGCAAAAATTGTATTACATTGATTCAATATACTCTTACTAATATTGGCTGTTCTTTGTGTAACAACAAAGCTTCCAAGCCCATACTTTCTCCCTTGAAGAATAACTTTTGCAGTTCCATTTACAGCTGTCTTATCCCCATCATTAGCAGTAGAATTCCATTCTGGCACAATTGAATGAGCTTCTTCAAAAACCATAAGAACTTTTGCTTTTTTTTCTTCTTGTAGCCCTAACTTCATTAAAATCTTAAAAATCTCTTCTGCAATAATTCTTGTTTTTTCAGCTTGTGATAGTTCTGCTGTAATCACATTAAATCCGACCTTTTCTCCTTTACTAGACTTATGATAATCAGGATTATATATCCTTACTCTTTTTGTAGCCTCAAAAGTATTACTATCTGGAATATTATCTTCCCCAAAGAAAAAATTATTTAAATTCTTTCTAAGACATTCTCTGTACTCTTTTTGATTCCCACTTTTTTCATAATTTTTTGTTCCATTTTCATCGTGTATATATTCAAATTTATTATTAATCTCATTAAAAATATTCTCATTATCAAAAACCACTGAATTATCAGCTAAATACATAGGAAGCTCATTTTTGTATTCATTAGTTATATCTATACAAACAACTTTTGCTTCAGTATTTTCGATTACTTTTTTAATCAATTCAAATGTTAAACAAGATTTTCCAATTCCTAATATTCCTAATATTGCAGTATTGTGAGTCACTAATGAGTCAGCTTCTTTTAAAAGGATCTCTAAATTTGTTTCGGGAAGTTTTCCTATTGCTAGATCATCAGGTGTTCCTTCTTCTGTGTCATCAAAAAAAACTGGTGAATAAATGTTCGGAAGCCATTTTACAACTTTCAATTCTTTTTCTTGTTTATCATATTTCCCTAATTTTTGAGCAATCCCTGTTAAATAACCATAGATATTATGTTTTTCTAGCTCTTCTTCATTAGTTTTTCCATCAATAATTTGATATAAAACTTCGCCATCATGAATTTTAGTTTTTATCACAGAACCTTCCTTTAGTAGCTTATATTTTTCATTTGTACTATCGATCAACGAATGGAAACGAACCTTGCTAATATCAGAACCATCAGCAATATATCCAATAAAATTCTCTCTATTTTTATAAAGATAATTCTCCTTAACTCGATTTTTTGATTCATCGTCTTCTATTTCCAATAGATCAAAAGAATATACAGCATTGTCTTTCGAAAAAATTGTCTTTGAGCTATCAATAAATTCTTTCTTTTTTAAATCAATTTTTAATGGATTATTATTTTCCTCAAGAAGGTAGACGGTAACCCATTTTTTATTTAGTAATTGTTTTTCATTGATGATTATTCCTACAGCTCCTTGAGACTTATCTAGGGATAGATAGACCAGTTCTCCTTTTTTGACATCAGTATTTTTATGTTTAAAAAAATCAATTTCAACTTTGTATAAAAATGGATTCTCACATCCAATTGCTTCTCCAAGAATTTTTGTGTTAGATTTTGCAAATTTGAATATTCTTGAAATCCATAAGATTACATTTTCAACTAAAAATTGAGAAATAAATACGACCCAAAATGTTAAAAATACTGTAAACTCAAGTGTTTGCTCGCGAAAGTAAGAAGAAACCGTTAATAAATAAATTACAGAAAAAGAGACTTTTGATTGACCAATTTTTGTAATAATTTCAAGAAAAATTTTTTGAACCTTTTCAATTTTTGGAAATTGAGAAAGAAAAATCAATAATACTGAAAACAGCCCTATAAATAAGGCACTGAAGAATAAATACCAATATCCCACAAATTCAGATGGATCTCTTACACTAAGAAGTGCGAGAATTACTGCAGTTGAATTGGTAATTACATCAACAGGTTTCGTGAAATATGGTTCAGCAATATAAGTTCCAAAAACCAATAGCAAAGCTCCTGAAACAAACAACAAATTATAACTACTATTTGAATCAAACAAGAACCCCCATCCGCCACTAAAATAGTGGCAAATAAACAAAAAAATAGCCAAATAAATACATACCGCTATTATTCTTTGGATAATAGACAATCCATTTTGTTGAGCATTATTGTTAGATATCTGAACCATTATTGATCAATATTAAAATTTCAAAAGTTCCCAATCACCATCATTTTCATAAACATAAGCTTCCTTTTTGTTTATTCTCCAACTTGGGTGCTTGAAGTCAGCAATACCTCCTGAAATTTCAAAATTATATTTACCTTTATTAGTTTTGATCCAATTTTGGAGTGCTTTATTTTTATCAGCAGTTTCCTGTGATTTAGCTGTATTTCCTGACTTAGTATCAATTAAATAAATATTATTTCCCTTTTTGATAATAAAGTCGGGGTAGAAAAGCCTATTTTTCTTTTCTTGGGTATCAAAATACTCAACAGCAAAAACGTTCCGTCCGCTATCATCTTGTTTGTGCCACCAATCTATATCTTGTGATTCTAAAAACGCTATAAAGCTAGTTTCATTTTCTTTTCCTTTATAGTGTTTTTTAATATAAAAATTCTCGTAAACGTTTTTAGAAGAGGATAGTTCTTCAAAATCATCTGTAAAACTTATCTCTTGCTCTGGAATAGAAAGATCAAAAATATCCTTCTCTTCTTTTTCTTTTATTTCGATATTATAAGTTTTCCTAAATTCAACGAGAGACCTATGGATAGCCTTTTTTAGCTTACTATTTGGGTTTAAAAGCTCATTCACAATCACCTTATACCAAACGCTTCTATCAAAACCGAATCTTGTACTAAACCATACATTCAAAGCCATTTTTAATTGCCCCCATGATCTTGAAGGATTGTATTTTGCTTCATCTAGTTCTTGTTTCTTTAATTCCTCAAAACAAAGCAAATTATAAAGTCTTTCAATATCAAGTGTTGAGAAATGATATTCTATGTTTTTACCTTTTTCCTTGATTTCATTTACAAAATTATCAAAGCTTTCAATCTCGGCATCTACAAGAATTTGATTTCCTACCTGATCTTGATCCAAATCTAAATTTCCTTTTGCCACCTTTATATTTTCTGTGACAAATTGTACCTTTGTGCCAAAGGTATCATCTAGAACTTTGAGTAAGGATTTTTGCCAAAGTGGCGGAGGTGTAAGTGCATTAAAATCAGTTCTGTGATGAAAGGTTGACTCTAATGTTATTCTTTCAATATCGTCTTTAAGTTTTGTGTAATAAATAGGAGGTTTATTTCCATTTTCGACCTCTTTAATATCTTTTATATGACTCTTATTATAATTGGTGTAAATATAAGCCTTGTTTAATTCTTCCTTCTCATAATGATGAGCCTCAGGCATTCTTTTTATTCTTCCGATAATTTGAGTATGAAAAGATGGACTGTTTATTTCTCTGAACATCACCAAAACATCTGCACGAGGACAATCCCATCCTGTAGCTGGAGCTACCTTAAAAATCATAAAATTAACGTCGTTGTTGTTTTTTTCAATAAGCTCAAGGTTTTTCTTTTCATTAGATAGCCAAACAGCGATTTCTTTTTCTTTTACTCCTTTCTGTTTCAAATACGATAAAACAATGTCTTTTAAATTTGATTGAACTTCTTCCTTCTCTTTAAAGTCACTTGGAAGTTGAATCATAACAAGCGGGTTTATATCAAGTTCTAGTTCTTCATATTGTTTTTTGAGTTCAATCCTTTTATTAAAAGCAAGCTCAAGCATTATCTCATTCTCTGAAAGCCCTTTTTTCTCTAACTTCTTAATTTCATCTTCAGTTTGAATAATGATTCTTTCTTTTATAAGTCCACTACTAATAACATCCTCCTCCAATACTTCCACAAAGCCTGCTTTTTTCTGTGATACATCACTAATACTTGGTAGATTTTTGGGAGTCGCTGTAACTTTCAAAATAATTCTTGGATCAATAAGTTCGATTACCTCATTCGCAAGGGTTGTATCTGTTTCCGTATGAGCTTCATCAATAATCAAAACTAAATCCCTTTCTTTTTTTGTTTTTTTAATAAATTCGTCAAAAACACCATACTCTCCCTCAGTATATTCATTTGGCTTCCTTAGTTTTTTTGATTCTTTATCAGTCCCTTTTATTTTTGACCAGTTAATAAAAAAGACATTATTTTTATAAAGTTTTCCTTCGCTCAAATTATTTTTATCTTTCAAATTCATATCAGTTCCTTCATTGAAGTAATGATAAAGCTTGTTTTTTGACTGAACGTATGAATCATCACCACCAAAAGAAACCCATAGGTAAGCCTTATCATCGTGAAATTGATAATTATCATCAAGGCACCTTAAAAACTCCGCCATCATTATAGTTTTTCCAGCACCTGTCGGAGCCTTAAAGACAAGTGGAATTTTATAATTGCCAGACTTCCACAATTCTAAAAAAGTGTTGCTTAATTGGTCTATCGCCGTTTTTTGAAAATCTTTGAGTTCTATCATATTATTTATCCTTAATTGTTAAGTTGATCTCCTTGTATATTTCAAGGATTGGTTCAGGAATGTCTTCTATAACGATGTTTTTCCCTAAATATTTAAATAACTTTTTATCAATTCTCCCATAAGAAAAAACATATAAAACTGCTTTGGTATCCCCCAATTTGTTAATGAGTGCATCAAACTCGTCCATGTCCTCTCGGAAATAGATTGCTGTTTTCCTGCTTTTGTCCTTATTCTCAAAAATCTGATACCACTCACATGTTTCAACTTCTTCAAATGTATTTTCCTTAATGGCAATCATTTGACCTGCTTTTTCTGTCAACGTCCTTCTTTGTGCGTCTTCGACATTGTCAATCCGCTCAACTGGAATAATGTCAGTTTTAAAATATTGTAGGTTCCCTTTTAATCCCGTTTTGTATTCATCAATATTTTGAATTCCAAATATTTTAATGGTATTTTCTACAAATTCTTTCTTTATTTCATCATAAGTATTTTTATTTTCTTCAATCACTCTATTAATTTCTTTTATAATTTTGTCAATATTAGATAGCTGTGTAAAAGTAAGTTTTTTTTCAAATAACAATGTTTTATCTTTCCCTTTGAATTTGTACCCACTAATTATATTTTTAATTCTTGGGTAAGTGATTTCATCACAAATATCCCCCTCATTATTAGTACATAATATAAATTTTCTATTTCCTCCATCTTCTTTGTTTAATTCTAGTACAGCTTGACCAGTTGTACCTGAACCTGCAAAAAAATCTAGAACAATTGCATTAGCATCAGAATCGGACATGATTAATAAATCAAAAATTAATTCAACTGGCTTAGCATAATCAAATACAGACATTGATGTCCCAAAGATTTTTTTCAGCACCTCTCCTCCTTTGGCATTAATATATTTATCTTTAAAAAGAGTTGTAAATTGTTTTATTCTTTTAGAGTCGTCTCTAAGTTTTTCATAAGCAATATAAGTTCCGTTTTCTCTTTTTTCAAAAATAACATCTCCATCTGCAACTTTTTTAAACATTTTCTTCTTTCCAAGCCTCCACCTTCCTTCACTTCCATCATTTCTAATGGGATAAACATCTTCATTGTTTGGTCCTTTGATAGGATACCACATACTTGGGGAATCCTCTCTGCGAGAACCAGCCCCCCATTTGTTCAACTCCCTTCCTTTCGCATATTTACCATTCTCATCTTCTAAATTCAAAACAACTCCATCTTGCTCATGTCCTGAAAACTCTAATCTGTCTTTATCTTTTGCATATATTAAAACATAGTCATGAGATTCTCTTATGTGTCTTGATTGACTGCCACCCTTTATTGCTTCTCTCGTTATTTGAGCAACAAAGTTATTTTCTTTAAAAATTTTGTCACATAGTAATTTTAATTGAGAGGATTCATGATTATCAATCGAAATAAAAATCACACCTGAATCTTTTAATAGATTATTACTTAATCTCAATCTTTTTTCCATGAAATTTAACCATTTACTGTGTCTATATCCATCATTTTCATCAACATATTTATCATTATATTTCCATTCATTAGCTTTCCCTGTGTTATAAGGTGGATCAATATAAATCACATCAATCTTCCCTTTATGAGTGTAATTCAAGCATGTAAGGGCATGATAATTATCTCCTTCAATTAAAATATTATCATCACTATCATCAGTTCTAATCTCTTTCTCTTTTATTCTTTTTAAAATCGGGATATTGTTTTCACAATCCAAAACAACCTGTTCAGGTTCTTTTTCGCTATCCCAAACAAGTCCATATTTTTTTGTTGCAAGCTCAGCATCTTGTTTTTCAACAAGTTTCAATAGCTCTTCTTTTGTTAGGTTTGAATGATCTTTTGCCATATTTTTAAGAAATTATTTTTGAATGTAATTGAATAGATCGTCAACAGAATCAAATTCAATATCTTCTGCTCCTTTTCGTATGAACACTCTTTTATCACTAAAAATATATTGTTCATCCGATCTCCTAAGTACAATTGATTTGGTTCGTTTTATGTTATTACTTTTAAAAAGTTTTTTAATACCTGCTTTTAAGAAATCGTATAATCCAGCACTAACCAGTCCTATGCTAATATCTAATATAAAAGGAAGGTCTCCCTCAGAGAGACGCATATACGAATTATTAATTTCTATATCAAATTTTCCTGTAAATGCTTTTTTTATCCCTTCGATTTCATCTTCTGTTGACTCTCTGCCAACAGTAAAAAACAATGAATCTTTTTTTCCATGTTTACTGTCTATTATAAATTTTTCAAAATCATTAGGTGTTATGCGATAATGTTTTCCAATTTTATACGCTTCAAGTTTTCCGCTATTTATATATTCATAAATAGTTCTCTCGGTTACCTTTAAAATTTCAGCAACGTTTTCAACCGTATAAAATGGGGGGATTTGCTTATCCTGAGTTGGTTTATTGTCCATATTGAATGAAGATAGTGTTGTTTAGTACTGTTTATATGAAGATACTACATAAACTTAAAAATAAAATCAATAATAAGAAAATCTTGACCCCCTAACCAAAAGGTCAAAAACCTCTTTAAATAAACATTCCTTGCTCAACAATCTTAACACGTCGCCAAATGGGCACCCATTATGTCAGGTTCAAATATTACAAAAAAAGCCAATTCCGCTTGAAATAGACCTTTTTGAGTCGTAATGGTGGGCGATGGAAGACTCGAACTTCCGACCTCATCGTTATCAGCGATGCGCTCTAACCACCTGAGCTAATCGCCCATGCTTTTAAAACCTCAGGCTAATAAATTTTATGAAATACAGATACTTTTGTCAATTAGATTATTTCAAAAAGACTCTATTTGAGTTTATCATAGAACAAAATGCTCTATTGATACTAGTCATCTTTTTTAAAACTTTCAAAAATCGTGAAACTTATCCACCCATATATTAGCTAACAAGATTTGTAGTATAAACACATTATCAATTTTTTTATTAGCTAAGGTGAATAAATCGATTATTTTTTCTCTTTTTTTCTAAAAATACTTTTTATATTCCTCAAAGTATCACCAGTTATATTAATAATATTTAGTAAAACTTGAAAACATTCTTTATATTGGTACTCAATAAAACTCAACTCTTTTTTTCGCTTAAGTTGTTCAAGCTTTTTGATTATCTCATCAACACTTTTATATTTTTTATCAGGTTTATCAGTTACCATCTTTTTTATGATTTTTATTAAAGACGTGTCATTATATAATAAATCAATATTATCTTCAGATTTTAATAAATCAATAAACATATTTCCTATTGAATCGATATTAATATCAATATTTTTATCCTCTTCATCTATAGATCCTTGATTAGTATCGCAGATAAAGATCTCTCCATCTCTGGTAAGGATAATATTTTGTGGTTTTATCTCTCTACAAACATTATTTTTAGATTCTTTTAGTATATCGACTATCCAATTAATAGCAGTAAGATCAGGGATATACGATCGATTTTTATCGATAATATCTTTGATCTCTGATAAATATAGTCCGTTTACCATACTTGATAAACCATCCACTGTGATTATTTTAGTGGGGAAAACAATAGTTATTGGTAATGATAGATTATCATCATTTTTTTTAGTGTTTCTATCTCTTAGATTATTGATAATACGCTTATCTATTCCGACAGGTTTTGTTGTGCATGATCTATCGTAATGTTGTTTGGTGTTAACAGGAGTAGTAGTTTTAGAATATGTGTTTGAAAGAGTGGTAGTTTTAGAGCTCCTATTTTCGTAGCCTAAGACACTTGTAGTCTCTTCCGATACTTTTACATGTTTAGGGTTACTAGTATCAAATGTAAAATCATCTGAGGAATCAATATTAATTTTTGAGTTCATATTATCGTATGCTAAAACACCTGTAGTCTCTTTCGATGCCTTTATATGTTCAGGATTGCCACTATCAAACGTAAAATCTTTTGTGTAATCAATATTTATTGTCGTATCACCTGTTTTATTCGTATCAGTTATCTCATTTTTCATACTATCATTATGTGCCTCATTATTATCTGTTAGATTTTGAGTGGTTCTCTCATCTTTGTAGGTAGATTCAGCTGTTAATTTATCAGATTTATTTAGTTTAGACATAAATAAATTATTAATTTATTTTATTCTGATGATAAACAAAGAAATAGTCAAGTTGGAATCAGGGTTGACAATACAGAATTTATATGTTATATACAATGACAGTTAAGTAATTTATATTTATTTTTATTTATTATTATGAAACAATCAAAAAAAGTAGTTTGTTTAAGACAAGCTGAAGATGGGTATCGAGGGGATATGTCATGTGTAAATATTTTAACACCACATGAAGAAAAATTAATAGAAGATAATGAAGGACAAGGAGATGTTTATGATGTAGTTGATAAAACTAATGGAGAAGTCCTTGGATTACTAACAAGATGGTATGGTAATAATGGGCAAGGTAAATTAGCAGCAGAAAAATTTTGTGCTAAAGAAGGTGTAGAGGAACAATGGGAGGAGGATAGAGTCTATAATCCTAATGAAGAGGATGAGACACCGGTCCCAGGGACAAAAGTCCAAGTTTCCAGAGCGCCTGATGAATACAGAGGCGATTATTCTTGTGTTTATATTGAAACACTTCATGAAGAAGTATTAAAGGTAGATAAACATGGGCAAGGTGATGAGTATGCAGTTAAGGTAGATGGAGTTGTTGTAGGTAAACTAACAAGATGGTATGGCAATAACGGACAAGGTAAATTAGCAGCAGAAAAATTTGAGCCTAGAGTAGGTGTAGAAGTTGAATGGGTAGAAGAAGAAAACGAATAATTTTTTAGAAATTATCTAAAACCCCCTGTTTAATATCAAGAAAATCAGGGGGTTTTTAAAAAAAAATTTTTTACTTTATTTACTCAAATAGTGTAAAATTACGGATAGAATTATTCTAGAATAAATGAATGATACACATAATATAATACGAGATCTCAAACACCGGATACAAGTGGGACTCGACTATCTTTGACTCTAAAAGTATATTAGAAGAGATAGAAACCCTTGAAAAGAAATCTTTAAGCGATAATTTTTGGGGAGATCAGGGTCTTGCTAAAACCGTCTTAAAAGAACTATCCTCGAAAAAGAGGGTGTATGAGGGATGGAAGGCTTTGGAGCGCGATATAGAAGAGTTAGAGGAATTAAGTTTGTTAATAAATGAAGAATCAAATGAGTATATTGAACTACAAAACCAAACAAATGAGATAACCAAAAAATATAAAGAAGCAAAAATACAGCTTTTTTTGAGTGATCAATATGATATACGTGATGCTATATTGAGTATATCTACCGGGACGGGTGGTACAGATGCTAAAGATTTTTCAGGGATGCTTATGAGAATGTATATGAGGTACTGTGAAAGAAAAGGGTTTAAAGTACAGATTATTGAAAAAAGTGAGGGCAGTGATGCTGGTATAAAGAGCGTTACAATGAGTATCAAAGGCGAGATGGTATATGGGTATTTAAAAGGTGAGTCAGGTGTACATAGATTAATAAGATTATCGCCATATAACGCGAAAAATCTTAGACAGACATCGTTTTCTTTAGTTGAAGTAGTGCCGGAATTTGAGAAATGTGATAGTATAGATATAGAGATGAAAGATTTAAGGATTGATACCTTTAGATCTAGTGGTGCTGGTGGGCAGCATGTGAATGTTACTGATTCAGCTGTACGTATAACACATATCCCTACAGGGATAGTTGCTCAATCACAAAACCAGAGATCACAGCTACAGAACAAAGATCAGGCATTAAAGATATTGAAATCAAGGTTATTAAAAAAAGAGAAAGAGGAGGAAGAAAAAAAATCAAAGAAATTAAAAGGAGCATTTAAAGAGATAGATTTCGGTAACCAAATACGTACTTATACTCTACATCCATACAAGCTTGTAAAAGATCATAGAACCAATTACGAAACATCTAGTATAGAAAAAGTGTTTGATGGAGCGATAGATGATATAATTGAATCAGGAATAAAAGAGTTAATATGAATATAATAACAGGTGAAAACAACGTGATACTGCGTAATAAATCAATTCAAATTGAGAGGTTTGATAAAAAACTGAAGAAGCTGGTTACTGAGATGAGAAAAACTGTTATTACTGCTAATGGGTTAGGGTTAGCTGCACCGCAAGTGGGGATCAATAAACGGTTTTTTTTAATGAAAATAAAAAATAATTTTTTGTCAGTGATAAACCCTAAAATACTTTATAAATCTCATCAAAAAGAGATAGGAGAAGAGGGCTGTTTGAGTATACCCGGTGTATGGGGTGAAGTAGAGAGATCGAAAGAGGTACAAGTGGAATTCCAGAACATAAAAGGCGATACCATCAATATGGTATTTTCGGGGTTGGAAGCAAGGATATTCCAGCATGAGTATGACCATTTAGAAGGTGAATTGTTTATAGATAAACTTGAGTTAAATAATACACAAAACCAAAATAGTGTTTTTAGTTCGTTGTAATTTATTTTATATAGAGTATGAGAATATTGGTTTGCCCGGATTCGTTTAAAGGGACATTATCTTCAGTAAGGGTGGCGCAACTGATTAAAGAAGAACTAATAGGATATGATTGTGTGTCTGTTCCTATATCTGATGGAGGTGAGGGGACAGTAGATACACTTTTGTACGGGTTAGGAGGGGAAAAAAAAATTATAAAATCGCATGATCCGATAGGTAGAGAGATAGATGCGTATTACGGTATAAATGGTAACCAGGCGTATATTGAGATGGCTCAGACATCAGGGTTATGTAGGTTATCACCTGATGAGTATAACCCATTAATAACGACTACCTATGGTGTAGGAGAGATGATAGGAGACGCCGTATCTAAAGAGTGTATAAAAGAGATATATATAGGGATAGGTGGGTCAGCTACTAACGATATAGGTGTCGGTATGGCACAAGCTTTAGGTGCAAAATTTTTTGATCAGAGAGGAGAAGAGATTAAAGGATTTTGTGGGGTTCTTCCAAAGATATATGATATGGATGTAAGTAATATAAGTATTAGAGATAAGAGTATAAAAGTGTTTTGTGATGTATGTAATCCGTTATACGGTAAAGATGGTGCTAGCAGAGTTTATGCTAAACAGAAAGGCGCGGATAATGAGATGATAGATAGTTTGGAAAGAAATGTAAAACGGTTTGCTGATATAGTCTATAAAAAATACGGGCTAGATATCAATTTCGATGGGGGTGGTGCAGCAGGCGGATTAGGCGCAGGATTAAAATTTTTTCTTAATGCAGAGATTCTATCAGGTATAGATGGTATAATAGATTTTTTGCAACTAGAAGATAAAATAAAAAGATCTGATATAGTTATAGTAGGAGAAGGTCAAATGGATTACCAAACACTTTTTGGGAAAGCGCCATCAGGTATAGCTAAACTAGCGAAGAAATTAAATAAAAAAGTTATTGCAATTGTCGGTAAAATAGGTAAAGATGTACGGGATAATTTTAAGTATATAGATCATATATTTAGTTGTTATAGTGAAAAAGATATAAAATTAAGTGAAATAAAAAAACATTCTGAGGGGCGGTTAAGATTATTGTTGAAAGAAGTGAGAGATAAAATACCTAGTATAGATCTATATAAGAATCAATTAACAGTTTTATCATGAACCCAAAAATATTTATAACTCAAAGGATCCCTGATAGCGGACCTAATCTATTAAAAGCCTATGATTTAGATTATAATTGTAACGATGGTGTGTTACCGAAAGAAGTACTCATAAAACGGTTACAAGGTAAAAACATAGTGCTTTGTTTGTTAACTGATAAGATGGATGAAGAAGTTTTTGATAGATGCCCTGATATAAAGATGGTCGCTAATTATGCTGTAGGGTATAATAATATTGATATAGAAGCGGCGAAAAAAAGAGGGGTTATAGTTACAAATACGCCAGGGGTTTTAGATCAAACAACAGCTGATTTAGCGTTTAGCTTGATAATGAGTGTGGGTCGAAGGATCCTGGAAGCGGATAGATACATGCGATCTAAACAGTTTAAAGCATGGGAGCCTATGGGGTTTTTAGGGTTTGATATATACGGTGCTACACTAGGGATAATAGGTATGGGTCGTATAGGGTCAGAAGTAGCAAGAAGAGGTAGCAAAGGTTTTGGGATGAAAATACTGTATACTGATAGTGCAGAGAGGAATGATCTTGATTTTGATGCTGAGAAAGTAACACTTAATGAGTTACTTAAAAGCTCAGATTTCATATCGATACATGTACCTTTACTTGAATCAACAAAACATCTTATATCAGCAGACGAATTTAAAATAATGAAAAATACATCGTATTTAATCAATACGTCGAGAGGGCCGGTTGTAGATGAGAAAGCGCTTTATGAAGCGTTACAGAATAGAGATATAGCTGGTGCGGGGTTAGATGTGTTTGAGAAGGAACCTGAGTTTTATCCGGGGCTAGAAACACTAGAGAATATAGTAATGGTACCGCATATAGGTAGCGCCTCAATACAAACAAGACAAAAAATGAGTTTACTTGCAGCACAAAATATATTGGATTTTATACAAGGGAAAGAACCACGTACTAAGGTTATATCATAATAACCATCTTCCTAATATTTTTTTTGTTTATATAATAGTGTGTTTTTAGTATCTAAGCTTTTTTAAGTATTATACTTAATCTAGCTTATACTGGAAATATTTTTCTGTTATAAACGCACATGTTCTAGCGCTTACAAGCGTAGTTGTATCAACCAAAAGATATCAAAAGAATTTTTTGATATAGTTTTTGAACTTAGTTAAACCTTCACGTATCATTTCTTCTTCTATCCCGGAGTACGCAAGACGGATATACTTGTTTGTTTCGTTAGGTAGCGGGTTACCAAAATGGTTCCTAGTACAAAAAGATACACCGGTATTCTCTAGCATATGTTGTCTGAACTCATCGTATTTATTGATCCCCATTTTATTCATTAATTCAGTAACATTGATAAACAGATAAAAAGTTGATTTAGGTTTATGTACTATAATCCCGGGACAATCTTTTAGAATATCAAGGATAGTATTAAGTCTATTATATAGTATATCCAGGATCTCTTTAGGCCTATTCTGGTCACCTTTAAGCGCTTCTATCGCTGCATACTGGTTGAAATGACAAGTACATGCTTCATCATTAGTGTTGATCTTAGTTATATAATCAATTATCTCTTTAGGACCTATCGCTGCACCTAACCGCCATCCGGTCATCGCGAACTTTTTTGCGAAAGTATAGAGTATAACGGTCCTTTCTTTCATGCCAGGGTAACTAACTATACTTCTTTGCTCTTCGCCTTGGTATACCATATCGTAGTACGCTTCATCGGATAAGACATATAAATCGTTCTCTACCGCGATTTTTGCTATCTCCGCCATCTCTTCTTTCGAAGAACATACCCCCATAGGGTTATGGTAGTTATTATAGATTAAGACACGTGTTTTCGGTGTTATCAAAGACCGGAAATAATCCATATCTATCTCAAACCCTTTTTCGGTCTCTTTGTATGTATACGGTGTAGGGATACCTCGGAAAAAATTTATTTCTGATTCGTATATAGGGTACCCCGGTGTAGGGTACATAGCATGATCTCCTTCTTCCATTAAAGTCATTATGAATTTACCTATAACAGGTTTACCTCCCGGCTGTATCGAAACATTCTCATAGCTGTAATCAGTGTTATGGCTTTTATTGATATCGTGTGCTAGCGATTCTCTTAGTTCAGTTATCCCGGCAGCAGGACAGTACCCAGTATACCCTTTATCTAAAGCTGTTTTAGCAGCATCGATTATATTAGAAGGTGTTTTAAAATTTAGGTCACCTATATGAAAAGGGTAGACTTTATTACCTTGCGCAGCGTATGCTTTAGCTGCAGCCGCAACAGCGTAAGCAGTTTCAGTGCCTAAACGGTTCATCCTTGATGCTATAAACATAGTTTTTATTGTTAAATAATTTTTTAAAATCTATCACTATCCGTATTGTTGGTCAAGAGAAACTTATGACTTAATTCTGTTCTAACCGGTTTATAAGTTTATCAATAATATAAGCCAGTTCACCTCTGGTTATTTGATGGTCAGCGTTATATAACGAAACAGGTAATACCCCGATTTCTATTGATTTATCCATATACGGTTTATACCATACAACGTTACTGGTTGAGCTATCCCAAACAGGGATCTCAAAAGATCTAAACAATATTTTAAGTGTCTCTGATAACGTTATGTTTTTCTCAGGATGGAACGTATTGTTGTTGTATCCTTTAATGATATTATTATCTTTAGCGTATTTAAGGTATTTTTGGTTAGTAGTGGTATCAGCAAAAATTTGGGTTTCTGTGTCTTTGTAAGTATCGAGATAGATAGATAGATTGTTATTATTCTGTTTATCATCGAGGTATTTTTTTGAATCAAGAATTATCTTAAGGGTCTCTAGTCTGGAGATATTTTTTTCTGGTTTAAAAGTGTTATCTAAAAAGCCTTCGATAATATTTTTATCTTTTAGATTAGAGATAGATTGTTCGTATCGATGGTAGGATATATCAAAGAAAACATAGTTAAGCGACCCTAGCTCATAGATACCTTTGTTCTCCTTAGTTTGGAAATTCCTACAGAGAAACTTAAAATCATCGAGATATGTATCGTAGTTGTTATCCAGATCATCGTATACAAACTCATAAAAATGATCATTGTCAAAGATATGTATCTCTGATGTTTTACGTGTTTGGCTTAAATCTTCGCCTTGGTATGTATATGTTATAGACACGCCATCAAGTCCATCGATTTTTATATCGCTATTTTTATTTACTAGTTTGAAATTCTTTATATACCCGTTACTTCTTATGAGGTTTTTTAGGTATTCTGTTTTAGGTAAAGATTTATCGGATTTAGACAGTTTATGGTTCGATAAAGATATTTTACCTTCAAAATTATCCGGTCTAAGGAGCTCTAAGATTAGATCTTCATTCTTTGGGTCAAGATTTTTAAGTATATACCAATCTTTAGGTGATTTAACTTGAAAATCAGGTGTTTTAAGTGTGACAGATATCTTTTGGGGCGGTATTTTATTGTTGAACATGAACTCTTTTAGTACATTTTCATATATATCCTTATCATTCTCTTTTAAATCGTATTCATAACTTATGATTATACCGATATTATTCACAGGTATAACATAATTGATAGAACAAGTATCGTTCCATGCGTTGTTATATTTTATCATAAACCCATCTTTATCTTTGAATTTAGTGTGTTTCCTTTCATAGTTAAGAAAGAACTCTTTATTCTTTTCGAATTTTTCGAATACTGCTTCTTTAAGGTATTGCTCAGTTAGATCGAACGGGAACTCTTTTATATGGAACCCGATAGAATAGTTCTTAGATTTTTTTTCTGTTTTAACTATAATAACGTTCCTTTCAAGCACATAAAACACCCAATCACTAGGGATAGTGAGTTGAAAAGAAGGGAAATAGGGGTGGTTATACACTTTTTTTTCTTTAGCGTCATTGATAATAATGTTTTTCTCTCTTATGAGTGTATTAACTTCTTCATTGATTATAGGTGTATTAAATTTATTCACGTTTATCCATTGTTTTGCTTCATGTATATCTAATAGATACCCTAGGTTCTCAAGCGACGATACAACATAAGTTGGGATCCCAACAAAAACGCCATCTTTGTTTAGTGCTGTCCCGCCTGAGTTGCCGTTACTTATATCGGTATCAGTTTTAATATACTTAATGTTGTCATATTCCTCAAACCCGCTCACTTGGCCTTTGGTAGTAGTAATCGATTCACCACCTATCCCCGGATAACCTAAAACTTGGATAGTATCACCTTCTTTCAAGGTATATGTATGATCATACTCAAGATAATTTAGTTTAGGGATAGGTTTACCTCTTATATTTTTATTATCTATTTGAAGGATAGCTATATCCAAATCTTTATTCCTCGCGATAAACGATGCAGTATACTCACACTCAGGTTTCTCTTGATACTCAGAAGATAAACATACTAAAAACCCATCATAAGTTTTACTAGGCTCGTTAGGGTTTTCAATGACATGGTTATTAGTAAGTATTAATCCATCTTTAGTTATAACAGTAGCTGATCCGGATGCTTCGAGATTAATATCGTTGTTTTTAGTGTATTTATAAGAATATATTTTAATACTAGGCGATATGTTGGATTTAGCGTAACAATTATACGCAATAAAAAGATTACAACTGACTATAAATAAAACTATAAATTTTTTCATATATTTCCTTTATTTTAAATAAACTCTTCCGTAAGTCTACCAATTAAAGATATAGCAGTAAAGGAGAAGTTTAAACAAAATAAAAATCTAGATGAGGGGATAGAGGTAAAAGCTCGATTGAAAGATATAGCGGAAAAGGAGAGAAGTTTAAACAAAATAAAAATCTAGATGAGGGGATAGAGGTAAAAGCTCGATTGAAAGATATAGCGGAAAAGGAGAGAAGTTTAAACAAAATAAAAATCTAGGTTAGAGGATTTAGGTAAAAGCTCGATTTCTGATTCAGGTAAATTAGAAGATAAATATATTGATCTCTTTATATCTATATTTTGCAGTAGAGGTAAAAGCGTTTTGATAGATTTCAGCATACTAAGCTCTAAATCGTTCCCGATATATTCAGGTAAAGATATATTCTTTGGTAAATGAGTTATACTACAAAGATCTAAAGATTCACCTATATGTTTCGGGAATTTTATATCTTCAGGTAAAGATGTGAGCGCCGGTAAAGCTAAAGTCCCTCCTATGTATTTAGGGAAAGTTATTTTTTCTGATAGAGTTTCTAAATAACATAACTCTAAACTATTACCGATATATTCAGGGAACACTATCTCTTCAGGTAACGATCTAATATCAACATATAAACAACCTTTAATCTTTTTGGGGAACCTATACCCTTTAGGTATAGATTTTAGGTTCTTAAAATGTATACTTCCAAGTATTAGGTCAGGTAAAGGTATCTCTGGGAAGCTGGAATCAAATTCATTAAAATTTACATACCAATCCACAATATCCATAAAAGGGAAATCTTTAGGTAATATGATATCATGAGAAAAAATGATGTTACGTGCTATTTTTTTCGGTAATAAAATATCTTCTGGCAAAGATTTTAAACTGGTGAGCACTAAATCTAATCCTATGCTTTCCGGGAATACAAACCCCGCAGGTATCCTTTGTAGGTTATCAAGGTTTAAGCTACTTCCAATACGTTTAGGGAAAACACAGTTTTTAGTAAGATATTTTAATCGGCTCAGGCCTAGATCATACTCAATAGTTTCAGGGAATACCAGCCCCTCAGGTATAGATTTAATATAAGGCAGATTCAACCCACCATCAACTTTTTTAGGGAACACACATTTCTTTGGTAACGACCTTGCTCTGATAGATAGGCTATCACGTACTAACTCAGGTAAAACTATCCCCTCAGGTAGCTCTTTCACTAAATCTAAATTTAAATCACCAAACACTTTTTTAGGGAATACGAGCTTTTCGGGGATAGATTTATGGACACCAAAATCTAAATCACCTACAACGTATTCAGGTAAAGATAGATTCTCTGGTAATTCGGGTAAGAAATCTAGGTTCAGATACCCGTAATGACATAGGATATTCTTTTTAATAGCAGTTTGATTATCAGTACTTATTTGGGTATCAGAACAAGCAAATATTTTTGATAAATCTTTTTTATGGTTCCTGGTACTAACAATAACATTTATCCGACCGTCCTCATTGTACCCAAACCCTTCAATCGCTTCTTCTAGTTGGTAGATGAAAACTAGTTCTTCTTTTGTAAGTACAGAGTTATTAATATGTTTATTATATATTTTGCCTAGTTTATCCATATGTTCACATCTCTTAAAATACTTTTTACCGTTCGGTAGCTGATCAAGCCTCTTTTTGACGATAGGTAATATAAACTCATCAAGATTTTGGTCAGGTTTTACACCTCTTACCTCTGATACATCATTCCCAACAATATGTATAGCAACTCTTGGGTTAACAGGTTGACCCTCACTATCTTCACTGAAATACACTTCAATCTTACCTCTATACAGATACTCTTTAGCTGTCCCAAAGCTAGCGATACATAGCCCGGAGTTTTTACCTTCAAGTTTTTCGACTAATCTCCTGGGGTCAGAAAGTTGGTGGAAATGCATCCATATCCCGTTAGTATTCTCCCAGCTCCTTTCGTTATTATCTTGTAGCTTAGCGAATTCGTATGAATAGAGCTCTCTGAAACTAGGCGGATCGTTAATCTCTGATACTGCACCAAAAACATTATGTAACGCTTCTTGGTTTAGCTCAGGGAACGGAGAGGTTGTTGATTTTTTACGTTTTTCAAATTTTTTTTCTATTCGGTTATACGATCCTAGTTTAATCATCCTTTTAAATACCCAGTATTTTATAAAAGTCGAGATATGAGCATTCTCTGGAGATAAAAGGTAGCTATACCATGTATTAAGCGACCGTTTCTGGGTATCGATTATATTTTTATTAGCGTACTCGCGTATCTCATCAATATATTTCTTTTTAGATTCTTTTGATATATCGCTTATCTCACCTCTTCTTATAGATTGTTCGTAGTAGTAGTTATAATAAGTTTCAGGTATATTGTCAGGTTTGATAACAAAAATATCATATATTTGATCTAAAAAATTATTTTTGTTTTGTCTCAATATATATTCAATTTGGAATTTGATTTTATCTTGTATGGTTTTAAAATTTTGGATAGATATATCTAAAATATTACTAAAAACAGGACATTTAGTGTCTTCGTTAGTGAATAATAAATCAATATTTATAGTCATAATAAAAATTGATAAAAAAATATTAGGTATTTATTTTAATAATAAATGAGATATATATCAAGTGTGTTGCATTGATACTTCCTAAAGTATCAAATGATTTTATATTATGCGTCTTATTAGCTATATCTGTAAATCTCATTTTCTTATCTTTATAAATTCGCTTAATCCTCAACCTTAATTTTAGGAATTTGCTTATTTTAAAGGTTAAGACAAGGATTTAAGGATAAGAGTTCAGGGGAATTTACAAGCAAATTTCTCCTGATTTCCCGTTGTATAAACCGAGTCAAAGAAAAAATGGCATATGATTTTATCTGTCCATAATTTTATACTAATTATACTAGATTCTAGACTCTAGTAACTAGAATCTAGTCCAGCTTTGCTTGACTGGAGGCGACAGCCGGATTTGAACCGGCGAATAATGGTTTTGCAAACCACTGCCTTACCGCTTGGCCATGTCGCCTTGATATTAATCTTTAAATTTAAAAGATGTTATAACTTGTTTTAGTGCGTTAGTATCTTCAGTCGTACTATTAGGGTATGAAGTAGCTGTTATAGTGTACCCGTATCTATCTTTCACAAAATATATCTGCATATATTGCATTAGTAAATCAGATGCAGTTATTTTCCCTTTGAAAACATTTATCCTTGTATCAATATTATTGATATTTATATCTTCAGTATATATATTCTCATAACCCAAGACATTCTTTTTGGATAAAGATATATTAGCGTTAGCATAAGATATGGAAGCAACATCGGTCTCCAGCTCCTCTTTTATGATATTTATGTTCATCCCTGGGTCTTTGCTCAGAAATACTACTTCTGTTTCTTTAGGTATATCTTTATCAAGATCAGATTTGTTTATTATTCGCCATCCTGATATAGTTTGTAAGGTATACGTATCACCTATATACTCTTCATAGGTTATATCTTCACCACCGAAACAACCATAGACAGTAAATAAAATCATCCCAATTATTAAAGTACGAATTTTTCTCATAATAATATTAATCAACCGCACGGACGAATATTACCAAAAAATAAAATTGTAGTAAAGGATTTGAATATTTATCTAAAATCAATTAGTGTTAAACACACATATAATATATAAAAGATGAAGATTTTTTTTTTATGGATATGTCTTATATTATTAACTTTTTTGATAAATAGTTTCCCATATTTTTTGCCTATATTTTTTAGAACGTTTTTAACCAGTCTAGAGACGGGGTTCTTATTATCTCTGATCAGTTTAGCTGCATGTATAAACATATTTTATGGTGATCTGTTTAAGAACTTTTTGTTCCCGAAAAGGATATTAGGATGGAGTATTTTGGTTATCTCTTTATATATATTCTCTATATGTTATTTAACCAACTACTTATTATTATCATTATTAACGTTTATAGTCGGTAATACGTTATACATATATAAATTTTATTCTAATTCATTTATAATAAAAAACTATAAAGATAACAAAAAATATAAAGGGATATTATTATTCTTTTTGTTACTATCACTTGGTATATATATATATGGAGAATCTATAAACTTAATAGGATTTAATACAGTATTTATATCTACCTCATTTACTCTTTTCTGTCTTGGTCTCCTCTCAAAATTTTTCCCTCCTATACAAATAAACACCTATGAAAGGATACAACGTATCCCTAAAACTCTATTCCTCGTTTTTTTATTATACGGTTTCTCTTTCGGTATAGATTACCTGGTATATATACTATTTTTAAATGAATTACTAGGTATAAGGATATTAGTATTATTTATAGCATTAGAAAAGATTATTACAGGTTTTATCGCTTATATGTTCCGTCTATACAACAATAAATGGGATCTACGCAAATACTTATATTACGCATTTATCCTTTCTTTTATAGGGTTACTAGGCATATCATACACCTCTGATATCATAGGTATTTTAGGGTTTCGATTAGTATATGCTATAGGTTATGGTATTATAGTATTTTTATTACATGGTGGGATAAACACTTTAGTAGAAAGACGTATATCCAAAGACTATAAAAACACAATGGATCTAGGTTATTTTTTTGGTGGGTTTATAAGTTTATGTATATTTGGATGGATAACAGGTATATACGGGTATACCTTGCCTTTTATTATAGCATCTGTATCAATTTTTATCGCTTTTATCTTTGTATCGATACTAGAATTTAGACCATAGATACTGATTAGTTATTTCATGATGGTATATAATCTCTCCTAGTTTAACTAAAGATCCTAGCTCTTTTGGGCATCTATTAGCGCTTTGTTCTTTCAAAGAAACATACTTGTTTTTATTCTCTTCCCCCATAATACTACTAATAAATTTACTTTTTTTAAAGTATCTAATAGCATCATATATATTCCCAGGTAGTTTCTCTCTCTTATTTAAAACAGATTTAGTGTTTTTATTATTGATCCCATACATACCGGCTTTAACAAGAACGAACAACTCAAGATACGGGTTACAATCAGGAGCAACAGATCTAACCTCTATCCTAGCTGATTGCTCATTACCTATTGGTATACGTATCATAGCGCTTCTATCACTTTCAGATACTTTTATCTCGTTAGGCGCTTCATATTTAGGGTCAAGTCTCCTGTATGCATTAACACTTGGGTTGAGTATTAAGCATATATCTTTAGCGTGGTATAGGATACTGGTTAAGAAATCTTTCGCATAATCAGATATTATATCTTTTTTATCATAAAACATATTTTTACCGTTTTTTGATATGGATATATTAGTATGCATACCATTCCCGTTGATATTCATCTTAGGCTTAGGTAAGAAGGTAGCTGTACATCCCATAGATTTAGCTACTTGCCTACATATAAGTTTATATAAAAGTATTTGATCAGCAGCATGAAGCGCATCAGTATATTTATAATTAAGCTCAAACTGAGCAGGAGCAACTTCAGGATGATCTTTCTCGTTTTCGTACCCTAAAGCTCTTTTAACCTCAGCGACTTTATCTATAAACAAACGCAAATCATCTTGAGGCAAAGAATTAAAATATCCTCCTTTAGTAACAAGCTCTAGACCTTTCTGTTCGTCGAACCTATGTTCAGCATCAGTATCTTTTAATAGTATCCCCTCGATCTCAGGTGATACATTAACAGTTAACTTCTCTTTTTTATTTAATTCGTTTAGGAAGATCTTTAATAGAGATCTATAATCACTTTTATAAGGTGTCCCATCTTGTTCAAGCACATCAGCAAACATTAAAACTTTCCCGGGCCCAAAAATATCAGAAGGTAACCATCTAAAACTTGACCAATCAATTTTAAGCCTTAAATCAGATTGGTTCTGAGAAGAGAACCCTTTGATAGAAGACCCGTCAAAAGTAAGGTTATCTTCTGACTCAAGTAAAAAATTTTTATTATAATCGAGCATAAGTAGCTTACCCTCCAGATCAGCAAAACATACAGTAACAGCTTTAATTTTATCGTTGTTTTCTAATATAGGTCTAAGTTTTTTCCTAAAATATTCTTCATTTTGGTATCTTTCTCTTTTTAATTCCAAATTAAGTTTTTCAAGCTCAGCATAAGAAATCTCGAGAAAATTACGTATTGTTTGGTCAGTAATCATAGATTTTTGTTATAATATATATTCATTTTAATGAAATTATATTTCATGTCAATAAATTTTAATTTAATTGCAATAAAAATAGAATCCATGTAGACCAATAAAGAAAAAAAGTCCACACTCTTTATGAACCTTTGTATAATAATTAGAACTAATTTAAGAGGTCTTTTATAGGTTTTGATTTTATTTCGACCACAGAAATCTTACGAAATCCCAAGTCAGCTTTTTCTGGGAAAAAACCTATACAAATTATATTAAATAACAATAAACAAAACAGATTAAAACAGAATTGATACCTACACTAAATAAAAGCTATAATTTTAGGTTGAATAAAGTTATAGATTTACTAAAGCTAATATCTCTTCATAGCTTATGAAAAAAATTAAACAAATTTGTTTAAGTATTGTTATAGGTAATTCCCTTGATTATCTAGTATGATTTTGGTATAATAACTAGATATTTTTAAAGATATAAAAGAAAAAATGCAATATCAATCTTTAGATAAAGCTGCCGGCGTGAGAGCTGTAGAGAATTTATCGAAAGTTTATCAATCCAGTGGTAAAGTGTTTGGTGAAGCGATAAAAAATAGTCTTAAACCTGACGAGAAAGGTAGGTTCGATAAAGATAGCGTTAGGCTGATAACAGCTATATACCAAAAGAAACGTCCTGATTTATATAAACTTAAGGTTTTACCTAAAAACGTTTGTGGTTGGAAGAGTTTCGAGGAGGAGCAAGATTTGATGCAACTACCTAGATATAAAGCTAAAGAGGCGAAACTTTTATCTAGAGTGGAAAAGAGATTAGATAATATTAAAGAGATGAAGAAAGGGGTAGAGCGTAATGCGAGAGTATTACGTTCAGATTTAGGTAATAGTATCGATATATACTTAAAAAAAATTACGATTAAAAGTACTGCTCACGGTCCTAAAAAACCGGTTTATGAAGCAATAAAAAATGTGTTAGAGCGGTTGCGATCAGCTCAAATCAAGCTTGATGCAAAATTCGATGAGCTATATAAGCTAAGTAATAATTATACAGATGATGAAAAGATGGTGAGCAAAATCTTGCAAATAAAAAATGAGATAAAAGGATTGTATCAAAATGAGGTAAAAACTGTAGTTTCGGAAGACCCTTTGAAAAATTATTTTTCTGTATTAAAAAGAAATGCGAGCGAGAAAGAGGTTAAAGCAATAACAGATATCATTATTTTAGGGTTTAGTGAGTTATATGATTTGGGGCATAGAAGTAACACACACGAGATATCCGGTAAAATACAGGTATATAATAAGAGCTATGGGACAACTGACCCATATTTGAATAAACTATATAAAGGTTTATGTGGTTTATCTCAATCAAAAGATGAGTACGATAAAGCGTATCAGTATATTGAGCCGGTAGGTGATGAATATAGGGATAAAATCAGTGATGAATTAAAGCTTTATGAAAGATTAAAAAGTATTGAAAAGAATAGAAAGGATTTTTTAGGTTCACATAAAGTACAGGTACTTATTAAAGGGACTTCTATACCTTCTAATAGGTATGATATTATCGAAGATTTTTTATTGAAAGATATAACTGGAAGTGATATCTCTACAATCGATCCTAAGATAAGATCTCTTTTTTTCTATGAGACTGAAATCGATGGTGGCAAAAGTTATGCACTGAAAAGCAATAAAGATATTATAGCAGCTTGTAAAAAGTTTACTAGACCTGATTGGGACAAAACTCGAGTTCGTAAATATTATGTTCAACAAGCATTAATTAAGTTAAAAAATACATGCGTTAATCCAAAAGATCAATCTATTATATCTAAACTAGAAAGCTACTACCTCAGATGTATTCGGATAGATGAGAAGCTAGAGGCATCGAAACTAAGATCAACTCTTTATGGGTTAGACACAGAAGGTGTAAGTTTATCCAAAGAGAAATTCCTGTTTATCAAATCGGCGTTAGAAGACACATCAGGCTACAAAACGTTATCAGACGACGTAAAGAGATGGTGTATTATTATCGCGCATGATAGAGGGATCGATTATATTAAAAACTTAGTTAAAACAGGTAGGTTATCAGGCTTAAAACTGTCTAAGTTCCCTTCAGAAACAGAATACGATACTTTAGAGAAAGCGTTTGGGTATAGCCTGGGAACAGGCAGCACTCCAAGAAGCCCCAAATTTATCTCTTCAGGTTACAGGAACACAGATAAGATATACCGGATGTCAGAGCAGTTAGAAGGCGGTATAGAATCACGGCTAGAGGCGTTAGGGATACCAGCGTATGGCGGGTTCATCCTAGCGTATCTATCTAAACGTGGTAACGGTCAGATCAAAGGTGTAGAGGAATGGATCAAAGACACGGCGTTAGCTAAAAAAGAGATATCAGGGTTGTTTACTGATAAAGAGAAACGGCTCCCTAACGTGAAGATATTTTTAAAGTATTTGGATACAAAAGAGCCGCCGAAGTTACACCGGTACTCGTTATCTATCCTGCATACTATCCGCTCATATATAATCCAAAGGACACGTCTTAATACAGCACAGAAATCAGCTGACAGGAGACGCAAAGAAGATGTGATGGGGTTCCAGGAGACGATAGAGAAAGCAGGTAAACGGATATGGAAAGGTATCAAACGGTTCGATATACCGATAATCTTATCGTCGGTGTTGTTCGTTAAAAACATACTGTTTGGTAAAGGCCCGTTCGCCAAATCGCTTAAAGCGGCCGGCGGTATGGCGTGTTTATGGATAACACTAAAGAAAGTTGCGCCCGGGTTGTTACATAAAATGAAGCTACATAACCCTCTCCAGAAAGGGGTTAACACGCCTGTGATAAGTAAACATAAAGAGCAAGGCGGTAGCGTGATGGATATACTCATCCAAGGCGATATGGCTACTATCCCGTTACCGGAGCTACACCGCTCGTTTAAGCGACGGTATCTCAGCACCGGGATCGGGTCCAAAACAAAAGAAGGGTTCAGGTCAGGCGATAAGATGTTTACTAAAGATGATTTTAGTGAGTTCGGTGGCTGGTCACGGTTCAGGGACAGTGGTGAGTATTTCGGTAAAGATAAGAACCTGGTATGTTTGAGAGCTTATAAATTATACGAGCTGAAACTTCTACAGATAGCAGAGAACCATAAAGGGCGGATCAGTAATTACTCGGCTTTCACTAGAGAAGATAAGATCAAGTTCGGGATGAACTACGTAGAGGACAACTATGTTAGGAACGATATGTCTAAACGCGGTGTCAGCTTGAAAGTATTGACTTACGGTGATCTAATGTTAGCTGAGACCTCACAGAAAGAGATAAACGAGGCGCTTGAGGCTGATGGTAGGACTATCCCTGAATGGGTATCAGATAATATAGAGGTCGGGCTGGATAACCTTAAATACGCTTACAACCAATTTGAACCGATAGTGAAGAAATACGGGATCGATATGATCGAGTTCCTTAAACACGAAGGTTGGCCGTACACTAAAGAGATGTTCGCTGATGCTTCGTATTGGGCCGGTTACGGGTCTAGACGTGTATGGGACGGCACTAAATACTTGGCTGTACCGATGGCTAGGATATTGAAAGAGATAGCGTTGTATGGGTGGAAACATACGTCTGAGTACGCGAAGGTTGTTAGAGGGTATATAGAAAGCAAGGCGTTTGAGATGAGGAATAATATCAGTATACGCGATATAACAAAAGTAAACTTCTTGGAAGGTAGGTTCGAGTACGTTAAAGATACTAGATGGGGGAACAAACTTTCTTCATTAGCAAAAGGATATAATACTCAATTATCAGCGTTAAAACAGCATAAAGAAAAGATTAGGGTTGCTAAAACAGCATTAGATAACTTAGAAATAAGTAATGCTAAAACAAAAGGACGTGATTATAAGACGAAGAAAGCTGCATTAGAGAAGAAGATAAGCGATTCTAATAAGGCAATCGAACAAATATTCAAAACCCCTAATTTCTATAATAAGGGAGATAACGAGCTTATATCTATGGCAACAACAGAGATGTCATCGTTTTACCCTGATACTGATGAGTATCGATACAATAATGACGAGCGAGCGAGGAAAACGTCTTTAGATAAATCGTTAGAGATATTAACTAATAGTGTTAAAAACGATGTAGAGTTTAAGAATCAGTTAAAAAGAAATAGAACATCTTTTATAAGAGCATTTAGGTTAAGTGAACCGGTAACTGATACCCAATTAATAGACGAGTATATAAAACGGATGGCAGAACCGATGATGGTTAGACGTATAACAAATGATTTACCTGGCAGTAAATCAAACTATGTTACTTTTTACTGGGTCCCGTACCCTCAAAACCCGCATGTAGAGTATAAGCTGAATAATTCGCCTGTAGCGTCAGCAGCAGAGATGCTAGAGGATATCAGGTTTGATGCAAGTAGACATACATTTCAACAAGTGTTAAGTATGTTAGAATCTGATTTTGATACCAATAATGAAGGGTTCACTAAATTAATGAGAGATATAAGGAATACGTTACATGAGAACGCCCCTGATTATATCGATCATGTACATAGACCTACTGATAGGTTTGATAGGATGTATGGGTTGGTATCAGAAAAAGATAGAAAGTTGTTATTAGATGCAGCAACAGCAGCTAAGAAAGCTAAGTTTGATGGTAGGAGTATGATAGATATAAAGAAATACTTAATGCAGGAGAAGCTATGGGATATTATCAGACAAGAAAATGAAAAGAATAGTAATTCTTCAAGCTATCACCCATATAAGATGATACATTGTAGATACAAAGATATAACCAAAAACCCTTTTTACAGAATAATACCTGATTTTGATAAAACTAAGTATACAGATACTTCTTCTACTAAATATAGTAAATATCAATATGAAGACAAAGGCGGTATATATAAGAAAGAGTATGTATCGTATCTACAAGACCTAACAAGAGATAGCTTGATCAATAAAGCAAATAATCTAGAGAACTTAAAACAAGAGTACGCTAAATTTGTACAGACCTCAGCAGCGTATAAGGAATGCCTAAGATCAACGTTACACGGGCTACCTGCACCTAAACCTGGGAATAGGTATTTAGCTGAGCAAGAGCTAAGGAACCAGCTGGATACACGTGTGTTAGCATATAGGCTGGAAGATCCGGCTAAAGAGGCTACAGTACGAGACTGGATGGAGTTTATGAGCAAGAACCCAAAAACAGACCCAGCTAAAAGCCATTTAAAACACTATCTGGAGTTACGAGAAGCTTTTGATATATACAGAGAAAGGAAGACTATGCCAGTGATACCTGGTACTAGAGGTAGATATAAACTACCGACTCTTACTGGTCATCCGCTGTATCAAGGGGGAGGCGTGAGGAGTTTGAATAACCTTAGCTCTAAATCGAAAGCTTTGGTTAAACTACAGATAGCACAAAACAGGATATTGTATTTACGTGAGCACGGGACACTACAGAAAGATGTTGAAGTAAAAGCGCTGGTAACTAATTTCGAAAAATATTTGGATGATGTTGGGCCGGGTGTAGGGTTAAACAGTAGCGAGATCAAACAACATAAAGAGTTGCTTTATAAGTATATTCAAGGCAAACCGACAAAAGATATGAATAGTTTGATGGAGTATTATAAACTGCTTTTATTACAGAAGACGAACCAAAATGAAATTATTTTCGAATTAAGAAACTATAGATCTTATAATGCTTTGGGTATATATAACACGTTAGTCACAAAAGGGTATTTTAATGACAAATCAGAAGAATTATCTAATAGCTATAAAAGGAAAGTATTAGAGTATGTTAAAGGCAAGATGGATACGGTGCCAGCTAAGGTCTCTAATCAAGCGAGAGCAGAATACCAAAAATATGTTTATACTGTTATAAACGAGACAACATTACGGATGGCGAGTTTTGATAATCAAGGCACTTTTACAACAGAATTAAATTACAATAAATACGCTAAACCCGGGACAAGCTATCCAATTAATGAATCCAAGATAAAACATTTTGAGAATATACTTACTCAAAGCAGTTATATCCTCGATTATAATACATGGCAATTTGGTCAGAGATAAATATAGCTATAGATTTTTAATAATTTTCATACTTTTTTATACCGTACTGGAAAAAAGTTGCAACGTTTTTTCAGTTTAGTTAAAAAAAGTATAGAATTTAAAGTGATTTATCAAGGGCTCTGATATTTGTACACTTATTTCTCTTAAAAAACTATCTCTAAATGAGAGGGATAGTTATCGGCTATAAAAACTATTTTTATGCGTATAAACAAAACAAATTGCATATATTTACATATATTTGTTATAATATATATGCAGTATATCATATTTTATGGGAAAAGAGCTATTATCTATAGGTGAGACATCAAAACTTCTAGGGGTATCGATTGATACTTTACGTAGATGGGATAGAAAAGGGAAGCTATTATCTATTAGATTTGGTGTTACAGGGCATAGATATTATCGTAAAGATGATATTGATTTATTTTTATCTAATTTAAAAATAAAATTATATAATTGGGCAAAATCTAAGATCACTAACGAGCCTGATCCTAAATACTACTGTTATAGTAATGATATTTTTCGTTATAGGCTAGAAAAAATGCAAAAAGAGTTACAAAATATTTTTGATTTAAAAACGGATTTTTCTTTAATAACAGCGATAACAGGTGAAATAGGTAACAATTCTTTTGATCATAATTTAGGGAACTGGCCTGATATCCCTGGGATATTTTTTGGTTATGATTTAGCTAAACGTATTATTGTTTTGGGCGACCGTGGTCAAGGGATTTTTACTACTCTTAAGAGAGTTAAACCTGAGATAATAACGGACCGACAGGCGTTAGTTGTTGCTTTTAATGAGTTTATTACAGGTAGAGCACCTGAGAAGAGAGGTAACGGTTTGAAGTTCGTAAAAAATATAGCGATAAATAATCCAATAAGTTTTGTGTTACAAACTGGAACATCACAATTTGAAATTAAGAAAAACCAAATAACAGTTACAGATATTGAAGATAATTTCCATGGATGTATTTCAGTAATAGAATTTTAATATAATCAAATAATCATGATAATCTATTTAAAAAAATTTGGCCAAACACTTATCTCAAGACAGACAGGAAGAGAAGCATATTCTGCTTATCAACCTTATCTAATGGGTATTAAGGAAGGTGAGGTTATAGAGATAGATTTCGAGGGCGTTTTAGTATTAGCGCCGTCTTGGGCGGACGAGTTTATCACGCCGTTACAGGAACAATTCAAGAATAAAATAGTTTTTTCTAATACTACAAACGCGTCAGTGAAAGCGACTTTAGATCTATTAGAAGATATTAAATCGAAAACTGAATAAATCTAAAAAAGTTTGGCTCAAAAAAGTATATGCAAGAATTAATGGATAACCTGAACAAGTATCTCTCTCCCTCTCGCCTCATCTAGCTCGATAAGGAGTATCCGTTGCCATACCCCGAGCATCATTTCACCTTTATGTAGCGGGATAGACTCGCTTGAAGCGCCTATAAACATCTGTAGGATATGTGAATGCCCGTTCATGCATTCTGATTTATTACTACACATCGTTTTCGGGTCACGGTGGTTGAAATCGTTATGGTAGTAATGATCATTAGCGGGCGCGAATTTACTACAGAATCGCTCCAGGTCTTTAAAAAACCCGTCTTCGTATTCGTTTATTTTTATGGTGCAAGTAGTATGTCTAGAAAAGACATTTATTACCCCATCAGAGATATTTGATTTTTGTATAATGGTTCTAACCTTATCAGTTATATCTATTATATCAAGGAATTTTTTAGTATTAATTTTGAGTGTATATATCTTCATGTATTATTGTTAAGGAAAAAATAATCGGTTCGGTCAACTCACCAAACAAGGTTACCAGCTTTTGGTATCACCTACCAAACCGTCTTCTACGTCCCCCGTAATTCTCTATTATTTTTTGTAGAATATCAATAGAAAAATCAGGGAAATATATATCTTCGAACCAAAGCTCGCTATACGATATCTGCCATACCAGAAAATTACTTATACGGTGCTCGCCTGAGGTACGGATAAATAAATCTATATTATGCGGTATATCGAGGTTATTAGAGATACTTGATTCTGTTATATCACCTTTGATTTTTTTTATAGCGCGGATTATCTCGTCTCTAGCACCGTAATCTATCGCTAGGTTGACAGCCAGCCCGGTGTTATCTTTAGAGATTGATTCAGCGTTTTGAAGCAGTATCGCAAGTCGTTTAGGGATACGATCTTTTCTGCCGGTATGTTTTATCTTGATATTATTATCAGCTAATTTTTTGATGTTAGTCTCGATATACCTGGTAAATAGGTTCATCAAATACTTTGTTTCGTTTTGCGAACGTTGCCAGTTCTCGGTAGAGAAACAGTATAAAGTAAGTGTTTTTACACCTATTTGATCACAATACGAGATGATCGGCTCAATATTATCTATCCCTTTTTTATGGCCTTGGTAGCTGGTTAGACCTTTCTCTTTTGCCCATCTCCTGTTACCGTCCATCACTATCGCGATATGTTCAGGTATTACCATATTTAAGAGTTTTATCAACTAAATATTATAACTGGTTTTTTTATTACCTGGAATAGTTTATACTCTTCTTGTAAATAAATAAATATTTTTTATGAGTTTAATCCTTTTACCGAATATTTTAGGTAAACACAGCACCCAAATGTTACCCGCCTCTATAAAAGGCTATCTTAACGAGCTTGACGGGTTAGTATGTGAAAACGCTAGACGTGCGTATCTATACCTACAAAGATACAATATCGACACAAAGGATTTCCCTGTGTACGTATATGACAAAAAAGATTATTACGAGATAATCGATAAGATGCAAACAGGTGAGACCTGGGGGCTTATCTCTGATTGTGGGTGCCCGTGTATAGCTGATCCCGGTAGCGAGCTAGTCAGATCAGCGCATTTAAATGGGATCGAAGTTATACCTGTACCGGGTCCATCATCAATATTCTTATCGTTGATGGCTTCAGGGTTTAGCGGGCAGAGGTTCTGTTTCAACGGGTATCTACCTAAAACCCCTAACGAGCGTGTTAAGGCGATAAAAAGGCTTGAGCACGAATCAAGAGTTACCACACAGATATTTATGGAGACACCGTTCAGGAATACATATATATTTCAGGATCTGAAAAAGTATCTAAAAAACGATACGTATTTATGTATATCGATCAATATAACATTGAAAAATGAGAGTATCCTAACTAAAACTATAGAAGACTGGCGTGCGATAAAAGAGATACCTAAAGACCCGGCTATTTTTTTAATAAGTAGAGTATGATGAAAAATATCCGGTTTTTAGTTTTATTGCCGATAATACTCAGTATATTCTTACGGCTAAATGTAATCAATTTACCTGTACCGGATGTTTGGGAGAAAAGCGAAAAAAAAATAGAGGGCCCACAGGCTATACAGGTCTCAGGTAAATATATCATTGGATTAGATACAGATAGGGTATTAAAGAAGATTGATGAGAACAGTAATGATCCTGACCAATTTGTAAGAGTTTTATCTTTTATCTATAACCAACTATCTTGGTTAGGGCTGACCATCGAAGAGACAGTTTTTTATTTACCGGTGATAGTTTTTAGTCTATCGGTTATAACAGTATTTTTTATAGCTAGGAAACTATCTAATATTTTTGGTGGGTTTATCTCGGCTTTGGTTTTATCGGTACATCCGTATTTACTAGAGAAAACTTTTGCTGGGTTTATTAACACGTATTCGTTTAATACGTTTTTGTCAATTTTAGTAATATATTTGATCTTGCTGATGATGGATGCAGAGGAAAGAAGATACTTAACACCTATCGTGTTGGCTTTAGTAATATATCTGTTACATTTTTTTTGGGAGGGATGGTATATATTTTTTATAGTGTCTATAGTATCTGTTATCTCCGGTATAATATTTGATCGATATAAGTATCGTATACGTGGTATAAATAAAAGTATAAATATCACTAACCTTGGTATCTATTTGATCAGTGTGATCGCTGTTATCTATATCAGTCCGCCGGTCGGATACGATTTTTTTGATAACAGGATAGAGTTATATGGGGGTATATATTTATATATTCTCTCAGGGATATCAGTTTTAGTCGTATTATACTCTAACCCTAAATACGTTATGTTGTTTGTTGTTGCCCTAACCCTTATCCCTAAAGACTATATTTTTGTTGTATTACAATCAATTTTAATCGGGTTTTTATCAGGTACAATATTAATATACATAGATAGATACATAAAACCTAATAACTATGTTAGGTCACTATTATTCTCTGTTATAGCTATACTTATCGTTTATCCGATGTTGTTGCAGAAAAGGGTAGGGCTCCCGTTACTAGACGATAGATGGTATGCTGATACTAGCGATATATATTGGGATTACTGTTATACTGGTGAGATAACCAAAGAAAAAGAGTGGGTATCGGTGTATGATGATAACGGTATTAAACGGATTTTAGATGTACACCGATGTAACGAGGAGAAGGTGATAGAAACAGCTATACTGAACGGTTCTTAGCCTCTAAATATTACGGCAAACTTATATATAAATCAAAAGATGCGCGTTTTATATGGGCTGTAACTTAGATCTTGTAAGCGGTGTTAGATAACTTTTGAAATGGAACAGGTATTCAGTATTGCCTTGTTTGCCTAAGATCGGTGATTTAATATAATCTATCATATTATGATGTTTGGTCTCTTGGATAAACCTATCAACTATTTTTTGTAGATACCTCTTTTTCACTATCCCGTTTTTGTTCTTGTATCCAGGCGGCGACTCAAATTGAGGTTTAAATAGAATAACTATATCCTCTTTAGTTAATTTTGATATATTAGTAAACACTTTTAATACAGAGATAAACGACAGATCAACAACAGATATATCGCAGCTCTCAGGTAAAGATTTTATATCTTTTATGTTAACACCTTCCATATTATAAACCTTCTTATTATTCTTAAGGGTATCTGATAGCTGGTTATGGCCGACATCTATCGCGTACACTTTTTTAGCGTTATGCTGTATACAGTAATCAGTGAACCCGCCGGTAGAGGCGCCTATATCAGCTATAATTTTGTTAGCTATACTTATACCGAACGTTTTTATAGCTGCTTCAAGTTTCAAAGCACCGCGTGAGACATATATATTCTTAGATAAGATCTCTATCTTAGAGTTAGTATCAACGAGCTTGCCGGGTTTTTTTATTATTTTACCATTACATCTTATCTCGCCTTGAAGGATAAGTAATTTGGCCTGTGATCTGCTTATATTAACTAACTCATCTAACCGTTTTTTAGTCATATTAGTTTTGTGTTTAATATAGATTATGGTTTTATATCAAGGATAGATATCAATCTAGTCTTTGTTGCGATGCTTTGTCCCATATTTTCTCTATCATTTTTCTTTCTATAAGTGTAAGATTTTTAATAGCTACTTAGGGCTAATTTGTTGTAGTAAATTTATTATACCTGAGTGGCTAAATTTATTTTAGAATTTTTAAATATATTTAATTTGATTAACATCTTCCCAAGACAAGATTTTTTTATTTATAAAATTTTTTATTGACTTCAAATAAATATTACTATAAGTTATCACAAATTGATATTTGAGATTTCGGTTATATGTTATAAAGGAGGGTAAAATGGAGAAGGATAGTATACTTTCAACCCTAAAACATTATCAAGTATTAGCGGAAAAAGGTGATTCTGATGCTATGTATAAACTAGGTGTTTACTATCAGGAAGAGGAAGGAGTGGAAAAAGATCTAGACAAAAGTCTTTCATATTTGCAAAGTTCAGCAGAGCAAGGGAATAGTGATGCGATATACCATTTAGCTGTTATGTATGCTGAAGGGGTAGTCGTAGAAAAAGATACAACGAAAGCTTTAATCTATTGCAAAGAAGCAGCGACCCTTGGGAATGATATAGCTTTGTTTACTTTAGGTGTATGTTACGAGAAAGGAGTAGGTGTAGGAAAAGATATTGAAAAAGCTATAGTCTATATCAAACAATCAGCGGATCTTGGTAATATTAAAGCTATGGTATATTTAGGGTATCTTTATCAAGAAGGAGAGATTACTGGCCGTGATATAGAACAATCTGTTATGTATTACAAGCAGGCAGCTGATGCTGGTGACATAGATGCGATGTTTAGTGTAGCGGTTTTATATGAATATTGGTCACCGAAAGCGATAGATAACGCTCTGATATATTATTGTAAGGCGGCTGATAAGGGTCATACTAAGGCGATGATTAATTTAGGTGGTTATTACAGAGAACGAGACGATTCAGAAAGAGCGTTGAAGTATTATAAAAAAGCTGCTGAGCTTGGTGATGATGAGGCGATGTTTATTTTAGGGGTCTTCTATGAAAAAAATGAAGAGTATGATAAAGCGTTAACATATTATAAAAAATCTGTTGGTTTCGGTAATATTAAATCGATGGTTAATTTAGGTAATTTCTATCTGAAAGGGTTAGGAGTGAACCAAGATTTTAAACAAGCGTTAATATATTATAAAAAAGCATCTAAATTAGGTGACCCTAATGCGATGATGAATTTAGCGTTGTGTTATGTGAGTGGTGTAGGGGTGGAGAGGAGTATAAATAAAGCTTTAAAATACTATAAGAAAAGAGAGGGAATAAATAACGAAAGAAGGATATATATTTAGTTGCAACGATAAAATAAGGATCCAGATACTATTATTGAGATAACACTGTAACCGATATCATTATTTTTAGGCCATACTAAAGTTATGGTCTATTTTAATTATAAACTATCCCGCTTTTATGCACTAAACTTTTATATTGATCCGCTTTTATGCACTAAACTTTAAGGTTTATACATAATCTAGCTTATAATAAATAACAATCGTTGTGTTATAAATAGATTTGAGCTTTGATAAGCGAATCCCTTATAAATATTTGACTTGCAATAAATAGGGATATAGAATCTGAGTAATTGTTATTTGATATTTCGGTTAGTTTTTACATTTAAAGGTAGACAAGGTTTTATAGGAGCCAAAAATGATTGATGCTATAGAAGAAATAAAAAAGGTTATAGAGAGTTATAAGAAGAAAGCGGAGGCTGGCGACAGAGAAGCGATATTTAATTTAGGTGTATTATACGAACAAGGGGATATAGTAGAAAAAGATTATCAAAAAGCTTTTGAGTATTATAAAAAAGCAGTTGAGCTTGGGTATACTGACGCATTATTTAATTTAGGTGAATTGTATTTACAGGGGTTGGGGATGGAAAAAGATAGTAAAAAAGCTATAGAATATTTCCTCCAAGCTGTAGAGAATGGGAATAATAATGCGTTGAATAGTTTAGGTGCCATTTATGAAAGAGGTGAAGGCGTAGCAAAAGATCTAAAAAAAGCGATAGAGTATTATGAGAAAGCAACAGATCTCGGTGTCTCTACAGCAGCAAACAATTTAGGGTCCTGTTATGCTCAGGGGTTAGGGGTAGCAAGAGATATGAAAAAAGCTGTAGAATTATATGAGAAAGCAGAAAAACTTGGAAGTAATATGTCTGCTTTCAACCTCGCGGTTTGTTATTACGAAGGGATGGGCGTAGAAAAAAATCTAGAAAAAGCTATATCTTATTTCGAGAGATCCGCTAAGTTAGGTAACGTTAGTGCTATGGTTAATCTAGGTGTTTTTTATGAAAACGGCGCAGGCGTAGAAAAAGATATTGAGAAAGCTATCTCATACTACAAAAAAGCGGTAGAGAATGGTGATGAAGGAGGTATGTTCAATTTAGGGCTTTGTTATCAGGATGGTGTAGGGGTAGAAAAAGATCTTAAGCAAGCTTTTAAGTATTATGAAATGGCAGCTGATCTTGGGCATCCTGATGCGATGATGAATGTAGCATCTTTTTATAAAGATGGTAAAGGTATAGAAAAAGATACGAAAAAATCTGTAGAGTATTATGTCAAATTAGCAAAAATGGGTAATAAGAAAGCGATATTGCCGTTAGGCGAATTAGCTAAACAAGATATCCAGGAAGCGAAAGACGCGTTAAAAGAGTTAGGATACTAACCGATATCAATATTTTTAGACCATGCTAAAGGTATGGTCTATTTTTGCTTAATATACTTGACTTGTAATAGATAGTTTGATTGAGGAATTTGTTTCTAAAATGATATAGCAGTAGAAAACTATAAAAAAGCTACAAACAGTGGTTATTTATATGCGTTATAGGCTTTAAATACGTTAGAATCACAATATATTCAAGAATCGATAGAAGCTTTAAAAGAAATAGCGAATAATAGATTAAAGCAATTAGCTACTGCCAGATTAAAAGTGGAAATAATTTATACTGATCCGGTTAAAGCTTCTAGAATGTTTAACTAAATCCATAGTCGCTTACACCAGTATATTTGTGATATATTCAAATAAATATTGGATTTTTATACATCTCTGCTTATAAAATCTAGAATTTATTTTTTTTATGATATGTGAAATTTTGTTTATTGGAAGCTAGATTAAGCATATAAAAAAAAAGTTTGGGAAGTAGAATCGGATCAGTATGAAAACGAGCGTGTAAGAAGTATTATTTAGGATCGAAAAACTGATTACCGATTGATTTATAGTAACAAATAATGTTTAATACAAGTAATTGATATTTGATATTTCGGTTAATACTATCAATTTTGTTTATATGGAGAAGAAAAAAATGAATAATAATTTAAATAGTATTAAAGAAAAGATAGAGATTTATCAAAAAGCAGCAGATAAAGGAGATAGTGACGCTTTGTTTAACTTAGGGTTTTTTTATCAGGAAGGGCTAGGCGTAAAAAAAGACCTACAAAAAGCGGTCACCTACTACCGAAGATCAGCAGAACTAGGGAATTTGGATGCGATATATAATTTAGGTGTTTGTTATCGTGGCGGGATAGGAGTAGAGAAAGATCTTAGAAAAGCGATAGAGTATTGTCAAAAGGCAGCTGATTTAGGGAATAGTGTAGCATCGTTTACTTTAGCTGTATGTTACGAAAAAGGTGAAGGAGTACCAAAAGACAAAAAGAAATCTTTTTTGTATTGTAAGAAAGCGGCTGATCTAGGTAATATCCATGCAATGATTTATTTAGCGTGCTCCTATAAAGAAGGCTCGATAATAGAGAAAGATTTAAAAAAGAGTTATTTCTATTTTGAGAAAGCAGCGAATTTAGGGGCTCCAGACGCAGTATATAGTTTAGGTCTTTTTTATGAGCATGGAGAAGGCGTAGAAAAAGATCATGCAAAAGCGATTATGTATTACCAAAAAGCAGCAGAATTAGGTAGTGTTGAATCATTATTTTCTTTAGGTATCATATATGGGAACCCAGATAGTATTGAAAAAGATTTAAACAAATCTGTTGAATACTACAAACAAGCATCAGCGCTTGGTCATGCAAAAGCGATCTTTAATTTAGGGAACTGCTATTTTAAAGGACAAGGAGTAGAACAAGATTTAGAGCAGGCTTTTAGTTTGTTTAAAGAAGCAGCTGATCTCGGAGACACTAAAGCAATGATTAGTCTGGGGTGTTTCTATTATGAAGGGCTAATTGTTGGGAAAGATATAGATAAAACGCTTTCGCTTTATAGTAAAGCAGCAGCGCTTGGCGATAAAGATGCGATGTTCAACTTAGCTATTTTATATAGGAAAGGAGAAGACGTAGAAAAAGATCTGGAAAAAACCTTTAGATATTTGGAAAAAGCTGCGGAGTTAGGTGACAAAGAAGCGATATTTAATATGGGTGTTTTATATGAAAAAGGTGAAGGTGTAGATAAGGATCTCGCAAAAGCGATACAATACTACGAGGAAGCATCAAATCTATATAGCGATAAAGCGATGATGAATTTGGCTACTTGTTATCTAAAAGGGATCGGAGTAGAACAGAATTTTGAGGAAGCTTTTATTTTGTTCCAAAAAGCAGCCGGTCTCGGTGATACTAATGCGTTGGTCAATTTAGGACATTGCTATAAAAATGGGATAGGTGTGGAGAAAGATCTTGCTAAAGCAGCAGAATACTATAGGGAAGCAGCTGATCTGGGTAACAACAGCGGTATATACGCTTTGTAAAACCTAGATTAATGATATTTGGTGATGGTAAATAGTATTAAACAAATTGAGATTTTAACCAACAGGAGATATCGATTACAAAGATCATATTCAAGTATGATCTTTTTTTTGTGGTATTAAAATGATTTGGGTATGCTAAAAAATAATATACAAAAATATATTTTGATGCTTAATAGCTAACTTCTTGACACAAATATACCTAGATTCGATTTCTATTCTAAACGTTTACGTTTAAGTACTATATGTTGTAGCGATTCGTTATGTTCTAGTTTCTCTATATCTTTAGTAAGATAGAAATTAAGGAAGGTACGTAAAATTATTATAGTACCTAGTTTGCCTAGATCGTTCCAAGTAGGATTGATAACAGTCTGAATAATATCTTTACCTATAAGAAACTCAAGCCCTAACGCTAGGTATTGACCGAGTTCAAGTCTTAGTAGTTCAATATGAAGGAGATTCTTACGGATCTGGTAGATAAAATTACATATAGCTTTAAAACACCCGTACATCATTATCAACACACCAAGATACCCTAATAAAAGAGATGTTTGGGTGGTGATAAAACCGATAAAGCTCGTAAGATATTCCATATTATTACATTATTATCTAATCATTATAGCATTTTTATATGATTAATAATAGAAAATATTTGATTTTTTCAAATATTTAATTAAAATAGATAAGGCACAAGGAGAGATGGCTGAGCGGTCGAAAGCGGCGGTCTTGAAAACCGTTAGGCCCGAAAGGGTCTCCAGGGTTCGAATCCCTGTCTCTCCGCCAGAAAAAGGTTTGAACTGTACCCCAATAAGTGGACACAGATATGTTTTTTTTGTTATTATCCATATAATTAACAAAGGAATTATGCGAACAACATTTTCGAGCGAAGAAATTGCTCAACTAAGAAAAAACCCATGTGTATTTAGCTGTACATCAAATTCAGTTAATTATACATATGAATTTAAGAAACGTGCTTTGGGCCTACATTCAAAAAGTGTTTTTGCAAAAGAGATCTGGAAGAGAACCTAGAATTCTGCGAAAACGATTCGCGAATCTCGAAGAGATGAAGCGAAGAATATTTGAAAGCTCGATCTTAGACGTCGCTTCGTTTTTTAAGCGCAGAGCCGGAGAATGAGAGAGTATCCCTATCTTCTCTACGCTTTTGCATAAGATCTAAAGATAGGCAGTCAGGAGAGGTTATAGAATATCCTTAACAAAACAGTCAGAAAAATATTTTTTGGGGGAAGTCAATAGTATTGAAGTGGCTATTAGTAACCAAAACATACAAGAGCTCAGTTATAACCTGCTCTTTTTATAAGCATAAAAATTTTTTTATTTGAGCTAGCCCTCCTTTGTTGTATTCACGTATTATTTGGCTACCTACCACAACTATATCAGCTATTTTACTTAGTCTTTTTATTTGGGGGGTAGTAGTGATACCGAACCCGACAGCTATTTTACAGTCTGTAAAAGACCGGATTTTGCTTATATATCGGATGAGCTCTGTTTTGATACTGATGTTACCGCCTGTTGTAACAGAAGCAGATACAGCGTATATTATCTCTTTGGATATTTTACATATTTGTTTTAGCCTAGTATCAGTTGTATTAGGTGATACAACAAATATAGGATCGATCTTATATTTATTACATTTCTCTAGGAAATGTGTATGTGGTTCTTCATCAAACGGTATATCAGGGATAATAACACCGTTGCCGCCGGACTCTTTAGTCTTTCCCAAGAATTTATCCATCCCGTACACATAAGGGATATTATAGTAGGTCATAAAAAATAAAGGGATATCGGTTTTCGCCCTTATATTTTTCATTAACTTAAAACAATCACTGATATCGGTACCATTTTTTAGTGATACGAAATTCGCTTCTGATATGACCGGACCGTCAGCGATAGGGTCACTAAAAGGGATTTGTATCTCAAGATACTTGATCCCTGATTCGATCATTGTTAAAGCTATATCCATGGAGGTTTTAAGGTCAGGGTACCCGGCGACTATATGAGTCATAAGAGCATTCATGAGAAATTTTTTATAAAATAATTAAAATTAGTTCTATCAAATAAAGGACCAACAATAAATAGATCTTTATCACCACGTCCTGAGCAGTTGAAAACAATTATTTTATCTTTACTTAGGTTAGGGGCTAGTTTACAAACTTCTACTAACGCATGAAGAGATTCAAGTGCAGCGATAATCCCTTCTTCTCTGGCTAGTATTTTATGTGTTTTTAGTACTTCTTTATTTAATGCATAACTAAATTTCACACGACCTATATCTTTTAGATACGATAATTGCGGGCTGATACTACTATAATCAAGCCCAGCGCTAATACTGGTGGTGCTTTTTATCTGGCCTTCTTTGTTTTGTAAGACATACGATTTGAAACCTTCGATAACACCGATACTACCGGTTTGCATCCTGGCCGCATGATCACAGCTCAGTGTTTTTTCTGTTATTGATTTACCGCCGGCTTCCACACCTATCATCTTAACAGACTGATCATCCAAAAACTCACTGAATAGCCCTAGGCTGTTACTGCCGCCACCGACACATGCTATAAGATAGTCAGGTAGTTTGTTTTCTTGGGTTAGTAATTGGGTACGGACTTCTGCCCCGATAATAGATTGAAAAAACGTATTCATTACCGGGTACGGATGCGGTCCACAAGATGTGCCTAACAAGTAATGAGTATCTTTAGGATGAGATATTAAATCTTTTAGCGCTGCGTTTACAGCATCACGTAATGTCTTACTACCTTCGTCGACAGATTTGACAGTAGCGCCAAGACACTCCATCCAAAACACATTAGGGCGTTGTCTATCGTAATCTTTTTTACCCATATATATAACACATTCTAACCCTAACTTAGCGCATATTGTCGCTGTCGCTAGCCCGTGCTGACCGGCACCGGTTTCAGCTATAACCCTTTTCTTGCCTAGCCTCTTAGCCAATAACCCTTGTCCTATACAATGGTTGATCTTATGCGCGCCTGTGTGGTTAAGGCCCTCATTTTTTAGGTATATCTTTGCGCCGCCCAAATAATTTGTTAGGTTTTTACAGTAATACAAAGGTGTTGGTCTGCCTGAGTAATTTTTGTATAGCGAATGTAGCTCGTCTAAAAAATTTTTATCGGTAATGTATTGGAAAAACGTGGCTTTCAGCTCGTCTATTACAGGTATAATCATCTCAGGTATATACCTGCCTCCGTATTCACCGAAATAGCCGTTCTCTGATTCAAGTATAAGTTTTTTTAATGACATATATTTTTTGTGAATTGGTATATTTTGTTCGGGTCTTTCTTGTGATCGGTTTCGATCCCGCTAGCAGCATCAAACCCTATAACGTTTTTTAAGTTTTTATATTTTGATATATTATCTGGGGTCAACCCGCCGGAGATTATATATGGGAAACTAATCTTTTGTAAAATATTATGATCAATTTTTTTGCCGTTACCCGGTGATAGAGATTCTAATAGTATATATTTTACATAAGGTAAATACATCTTAGCGTTTTTAGGGGTATTGATACCTTTGATGACAGGGGCAGGACATCTTTTTATATAATCTATAGACTCATCTCCTGATAGTTGGATATAGTCAAGATTATAGCTTTTAGTTATATCTATCACTTCTTTTATACTATTGTTTTGAAATATGCCTACAGTTTTGATGGTTTCCGGGATACGTAACACTTTCTCTATGTATCTATGGCTAGATTTGACAAAATTAAGACCTATTAGATCTACTCCGGTATCTATACAAGTGTTAACTATAGATTGAGTTTTGATACCACAGATCTTTATTAATGGGTGTTTTAGGTTGTTGATATTTGTAGGTGTATTAATTATACTGGTACCAACAAGTACTGCTGAGATATACGGTGACAAATGTTTAGTGGTATTTATAAACCCGCTTTCAGAGACAAATATCTTGTTACGTAAAAATTTTTTAGGTATAGAGTTTAGGATAGTGTTTGTATGGGTTATATCAACTTGGAAACTATTCAAATTACGGTTATTGATACCTATAATCTCAGCTGAGGTGTTTTCAAGGATACTTAAAAGCTCTGTTTTGGTATGTGCTTCTACTAGCACGTCCATGTCAAGCGATCTTGATATCTGTATGAATTGCTCTATTGTTTTAGGTTTAAGTATAGAAGAGATAAGCAGTATAGCGTCAGCACCGTGCGCTCTAGCGTTATATATTTGTGCTTCATCGATGATAAAATCTTTACACAGTATAGGTAGCTCAGTATTGTTTGATACTTTTTCTAATATTTCGTAACCACCGTTGAAGAATTTTTTATCGCATACTACGGATATAGCGTTAGCACCGTTTGTTTCGTATCTATTTAAAACTGCTAGTGGATCAAAATCTTTTTTAATGATACCTGTGCTAGGAGACGCTTTTTTTATCTCAGCGATAACTGATAGCCCTTCTTCTAAGATGCTTTTTTTGAAACCTTTTGTTGATATAGAAGGTGGTTGATAAATTCTTTTTATTTGATTTATTTCTTTGTATTTATGATTAGTGATACGTGTTAGGATGTTTTGTGTATTAGATAAGGTTTTGTATTCCTTATATTTTTTATATGCTTTACCTGTTTCTATAATATCTTGAGCTTTTTTGACCCCGTCTTTGTAAGATCTGGCTTTACCTATATGTTTCAATACGAAAGCTGTGTTAGCTAAAACCAGTTTAGCATGTGGGGAGTTGGTGTCGCCTTTAAGTATTGATTTCGCTTTTCTGATTTGATCTTTTTTATTATCTACTAAAACAGATTCAAGGTTATAGCGTTTAAACCCGAAATCGTTAGGTGTTATAGTAAAATACTTGAATTTATTATTGGTTACTGCTGTTATATAGTTTGTACCACTGATAGATATTTCATCTAACCCGTTATCGTTGCTGATAACCATGATATGTTTATTCGTTGCAGATGCAGATATAAGCTCCTGTGTATGTTTATTAGGTGTACCAATAACTTGGAATTTAGTTTCGACAGGGTTAAGTAGCGGACCTATATAGTTAAAAACTGTTGGTCTAGCTAATATCTTTCTCGCATTACTGAATTTGCCTATCACCGGGTAGTAACTTCTCGCGTATAAGAATACTAAATTAGTTTTATAGAAAAGATACATTATCTCCGGATCAAGGATATTGATCCCTAACGATTCCAGCAAATCAAAGCTCCCAAACCGCCCGAGGCAGCTTTGTTACCGTGTTTAGCGATAGGTATCTCTAGCGCGGCAAGTACAAAAGAGGTTATGGTGGAAGTATTAAGTCGCGGTAGTCTAGATCCGCCGGTACCTGAGATATCTATAGCGTCTTTTAAATTTATTTTTTTATCTTTACGTAAAATATTAATAAATCTAGATAATATTTCAGGAGTAATACTTATACTACCAAGGATTTCAGCTCTTTTTTTGTCTGTGATAGTGTCATCAGACAGGAATTGTTCTATAAAGTTTTTAATCATGGTTTTTTTATTAGATGGTTAATACAATATTCAATAATTTTGTATCCGTTCTTTGTCATCACTGATTCAGGATGGAATTGCATACCTATAAAACCAGTATCTTTTATAGTTATGATACGGCCCATCTCATCTTTATCTACTATGAATGGGATCTCTTTTGATACAGGCGAAAACGAGTTATAGAACCCAAGGGTCTCAGGTTGACCGAAAACCTTTATCGTTCTTATCATACCTTGGGTGCAAGTATCTTGTTTTTTTATTGGGAGCCCAAGATAATCGCATATAGCTTGATGCCCAAGACATATACCGATAGTTTTTATTTTTTTAGATAGAAGATTTTTTGTGATAGATTTAAGTGAAACCATCCTTTCGTTACTGATATCATTAATATCGCCTGGCCCAGGCCCTATTACTACAATATCAGAGCTGATAGCTTTATACTCGAAAGTATCTATCACTTCGACGGTTAGCCCCATATGTATTAGTATATGTTGGAGCACGTAAGCGAAATTGTCTTCGTTATTGATTATAGTTATTTTTATGTTTTTGAAATTTGTTATTAGCGCTGATTGGTCGTCACAATGGAACCTGGAAAGATCTGTTGATCTAGAGCTAAGCAGCGTGGTTATCTCTTCGGTTATTGCTTTCGTGATATAAGGTTGTACCCCTTTTTTGCCTTTAAGTAAACTACATAGCCCTTGGGATTTAGCACGGTTCTCAAGTGCTTCTTTCATCGGGTCAGAATCTAAAACTATACCGCTCCCAGCTTGTATCCTTATCTCACCTAACCTATTTATTTCAGCTGTCCTAATAATGATCGCGCTATCGAGACGGGTCTTAGTTATTACGCCTATCTCGCCACCGTAGTATCTTCTTGATACTTTCTCGTATTTAGCGATGATCCTACATGCGTTTTCTATCGGGCTACCAACGAGTGTAGGCGCATGTAAAGTATGTTTGAAAGCATCTATCGGCTCAAGATGAGTTTTATGGCCATGTAGCTCGTATTCAGTATGTATAACAGCGCCACTATCCCTTAAAAAAGGCCCCATTATTTTACCGCCTGAAGGACAGATCCGTGCCATCATTTTCATCTCTTCATCAAGCACCTGAAAAAGTTCGTTTATCTCTTTTTGGTCTTTTAGGAAACCTTTTAAACGTTCGATAAATGTATTTTTATCGCCTTTTTTTAGGGTGCCTGCGATAGGGATCATTGTTGTAGCAGTATCAGTTATCTCTAAATGTTTCTCTGGGGTAGCACCGATAAAGAAATGTGAGTTGTATTTGAATACGAATGTCATATACTGGCCTCTTAGAGCAAGCAACCTTTTATATAGACTTAAAATAGTTTGTTCTGACATATCCTTTATTTTTGTTTTGAAGATACGTGATACGATTATCTGTGAAGCGTTACCCTCTTTAATCTCATTAGCTTGGATCTTCTCTACCATATCAGCGAACTCTATATCACTGATACTAGGCACAATATCTTTCTCTAGGATTATTTCTGTATCAGGTAGAGTATTCATATATTCTAATCTATTATAGGTCTCTTTTGTATTAACGATAAGTGCTACTATAGGTTCATCACCTAAAGCGACAAAATCTTTCTCTTTTATACTATTAAAAGGTGTAAGGAAAACGATCTCAGCGTTTGTTTTGGATAACTCATTAAGTTCTTTGAGCGTACTTATATACCGTATATCACCTTTATATACGGTAACTTGATCAGATTTTTCTATGATAGCGTAGTTCATGATATTTAAAAATTATAAGATAATAAAAAAAACCGCCATTATTTACCTTGGCAGTCGGAATAAGTTGAATAACGAAAACACCTCTTAGCTAAGCCAAGGTTCTGATATATCCCACCACCAACTTATATAGTTTATCATCGGAATTTTTATTAGTAACTATTAAAACCTTACTGTAGAGATATCTGAAAGTCAAGGGTAATTTTATTTATTTATTTTAAAATTTTTTTATTTTCGTATAGAATAAGAAGGATTATTTTATAAACAATATAAATGGAGAAAATACTTGTTACAGGTGGCGCTGGGTTCATAGGTTCTAATTTTTGTAATATAAATAAAAATAGATATAACATCATAGCTCTAGATAACTTGTTTTTAGGCGATGAAAGGAATTTGGATAAAGATATAACTCTTATTAAAGGTGACGCGTGTAATAAAGAAGATTTGGATCAAGTAGGACCGGTCGATTATGTCCTACACCTAGCAGGCACATCATCAGCACCAATGTTTATGGGGGATTACTTAGTGGAAGGGTATATTAATTCTATCAAATCTTTTTTGACTGTACTTGAATGGGCTAGGCAAAATAGGGTAAAAAAAGTACTGTATGCTTCTACCTCTTCTTTATACGGTAATAACCCTATCCCTTTGATAGAGACACAAGCAGTGACTCCTATTAACCATTATGCGGTAACTAAACGGGTTTATGAGTATAGTGCTACATGTTTTAATAAAGTGTATCCTGATATAGATATAATAGGGTTCAGGTTCATGAGTATTTATGGTCCTAACGAGGAATCTAAAGGACAGTACGCTAACCTTGTATCACAGTTTTGTTGGGATATGGCGAGAGGGTTATCGCCTGTGATATACGGTGACGGGACACAGTTTAGAGATTTCACTAACGTTAGAGATGTTGTACAAGGGATAACACTCGCTATAGATTACCATAAAAGGTTAGCTACCGATGTGTTTAATATAGGGACAGGTAAATCGACCTCACTAAATGAGGTTATTGATGCTTTAAAGCAAGCTTTTAATAACGGGGTCGAACCGAAATATATAGTAAACCCTGTTAAAGAGGGGTATGTTAGAGGCCAACATGCTGATATATCTAAAATAAAAGAGATCTTAGGGTACGAACCGAAAATCAGTATAGAGGAAGGGATCAAAGATCAAGTAAAGAACGTTAAACTCGATAGGATCCGTCAAACTAGCTCAGATTTATTAAGATAAAAAATATTAACTAAAAAAAATATGAAAAAAAGTATTTACAGAATATTTATAATATTATTTCTGGTTTTAGTATCAAATAAAGTTTTAGCTGCTAATATAAACGTTAACAAAAATCTCACTGGTTGTGTCACGGGTGTAGGCCAACCTGATCCTTATAGTGTTGTGTATTGTTCTATCCAGGACGCTATAAACGATTCAGCGGTTTTAGATACTGTAATAGTTGAAGCTGGAATATATAATACTGCTGATGAGGTTTTCCCTATAACTATAGATAAACAAATAACGCTTTTAGGTAAAAACCCGAACATCGATCCTAGACCATATATCGCGGGTAGGAGCGGTGCTGAAACAATTTTAGACGCTGAAGAGACATCTGTTTCTGTTATACGTATCAGTTCTGCTGATAGTGTGTCTATCAACGGGTTTAGTATAACCGGTGGTACAGGTGATATGGTCGAAGAAGTAGGGCACGCGGATAATTTGTATTTCGGGTACAATATCTTATATGATGGATTAAGTACGGCAGGTGATGAAGGGATCCAAATAGATGGTTCTGATGGTGTGCGGATAGAGTATAATTATTTCTATAATATAGTTCAAGATGCTATTAATTTATCTGATGCTTCTGATGGGTATATAGAGCATAATGAATTAAGTAATATCGGGACAGTAAACGCTACTATATATTGTTATGATACTGATGATATATCTATTAGCAATAACATAATCTTTAGTGTACCTAATGGTGATGGTATTAAACTAGGGGATATAGGCGATAGCAGCGATGAAGGTAGTATTAATAATAATTTAATCTATAATGTAGCAGAAGATGGGATAGTTGTTCATGCTACTAATATAGAGGTTAATAATAACGAAATATATAATGTGTCAGGCGAGGATGGTGCTATATATATAGCCCAAGGTGATAATTGTAGTGTTACAGATAATATAATAAGCAATAATACTGCTATAGGTGTATTAGTATCGAATACCGATTCAGTAGAGATAGAATATAACGATATATTTAATAATAATGATTCTGATGACACAAAATATCCTGGCTCAGCAGGGATATGGGTAACCTCTGATAGCTCTAATATAGCTGTCCATTATAATAATATCTATAGTAATACAGATTATGGGTTAAGAAATGATTCTACTATAGCTTTAGATGCAGAAAATAATTATTGGGGTAGCATAGATGGCCCAACAAATATTGGTGGTAGCGGAGATAATGTATTAAACGCTATAACATGTCCGTATCTAGATGATTATTACCCTAGTGGTGAGCCTACCGGTACTGTTATTAACTGGGATACAAATAAAATCTTTTGTGAGCTACAGACAGCGATAGATGATACAGAGACTTTGGATGGCCATACGATAGAGATACTGCCAGGTGTATATGATGAGCAGGTAGTCATCAATAAAGAGTTAACCATAATAGGTGACGATAAAACCACGACTATAATAGATCATAATGATAAATCCGGTTCCGGTGGTGTGTGTGTCTCGATAGAATCTGATAACGTGTATTTGATTAATTTCGCGGTACAAGAATGCAATATAGGGATAGAAGTAAATAATGATATAGCGAACCTTAATCTGATAGGCGTAAATTCTTTGGATAATTATAGTTATGGGTTTTATACTAATAACCAGATCGATGGTTTGATAATAAGTAACTCTGGGTTTAGTAGTAATAACGGATTATCTTATGCCAGAGGGTTAATGATACAAAATTCTAATGGGGTTTATAATAACGTTTCTATTATTGGCTCAGAGTTTAGTGATAACGGGTTAGTAGGTATAGATTTGAACCTCAACAGCGCTTTGAATAATGTTAATATAGAGGATAATACTGTTGATAATAATGGTGATGCGGGGATAAGTGTGTTCTTTGGCGCTGATACTGGGCCTGATACCAAAGTTTTTATAGATTCCAATACCATAGAAATGACAGACAACCAACGGTTCGGGATAGAGATAAAGAACCCTATAGGTAGCGCAGGCGAGGTAATGATGAGTACCGGTAGTTTTATAGTAAGTAATAACGAGATAGAACAAACAGGTACTGTTACGTTAACTAATGACCGAGATTTTGCGGGGTTAGCTGTTATACAAAGGACTGATGGTTATGCAGCTCTGTCGCCTGAAGGCGTTGTTATCAGAGATAATACAATAAATAATGTAAGTGCTAATAATAATGGTGAAGGGTTTGGGGTAGTTGTTTCTGGTACTAAGATGAAGGTGATTAGTAACACTATAGATGGGTGCGATATAGGTATACAAACACAGAAAGGTAATCCAAGTGGGTCTAGTAGTGGTAGCGCGCAAGGTGACGGGACCGATTTTTTTGATAGGGATAACGGAGCTTATAGTTGTGCGTATGTATCGAACAATATTTTCGGTACTAATAATATAAATAAAAGGTATGTTGATACGACAGGTACGTATCTATCTATCGATGACCCAAAGATAGATAACATAACTACAACAGCTAAATATTGTTCTATCCAAAACGCAGTAGATGATGCTAATGCTAATAATATAATAGAGGTGAAAGAGGGTATATACGAGGAGAATATAGTTATTGATACACCGCTTACGTTAAGAGGTGTCTCTTATCAGACCGAAAAAACTGGGGTAGCGGTCCCCGGCTCATATACATGGACAGGAGAAACGGTATTAGAGCCTATGGATAAAGACAGTATAGTATTAGAGATCAGAAGCGATGATGTTTCTTTAGAGGGGTTTGTTATAAATGTTTTCGATAGAGACACAACTGAACCGTTATTATATATCAATGGTACTACGGGTGCCGCTAATGACGGGGATACAGTTGAGCCATCGTTAAATAATATCATTGTTAGGAATAACGTATTAGGACCTAATACAGGTACAGCTGGAGGTGATAGTATCAAAATCTCTACTCCGTATACTATTGGTTCTGAAACAGGGTTAACTGATAGTGAGATCACAGGTAACAAGATATTCGAGGCTGAAGGTGATGGTATTTTAATAGAAGGCGCTAGCGAAACTTCGCCATCTAGTTCTGATTATCTAAGTACCTTTGTAGATAATAATGAAATATATAATAATGCAGGGAACGGTATAAAAATTGAAGGCGGGATAAGAGGTTTATCTATTACTGATAACGATATCAAATATAACGGTAGCGCGCCTGATATACAATATGGGCACGGTATAGTTTTAGTGAGGGCATTAAGCGATATATTGTCTTTGGCGGGTAGCGGATCAGAGGATATAAGTATTGATAGTAACAATATCCATGATAACAGTACAAACGGTATATATATGGGGCCGATGAATAAGGGTATTGAGATAACTGATAACCAGATATCAGCTAACACAGCTAGCGGTATACTAATAGATTTAAATGAATCGTTTCATACTGGGGCGGTATCTGTTATAGACTATTTATCAGGTATAGAGATCAAAAGAAACACAATAAATAATGGTGATGGGTTAGAGTTGATAGGTATCCCTGTGAATGAAATAAGCGCTGAAGAAAACTATTGGGGTGATATAACCGGTCCCGGGGGAGACGGCCCTGGGATAGGTGATACTATTCAAGGATCTATCGATTTTGTGCCTTGGGCTGATGATAGTTTTAATTTAATATACCCGCGTTTAGCTTATTCAAAGAAAGGTTTTGCTGAATCGAATGAGAACGATGGCTCAATAAAAAATACTGACCCGCTGAGAATATATATAAATAACGGTAGGTTTACCGGCTTAAACGGTAGTGATTTTGTAGCTGATAATAAGGTAAGTATCACAAATTTTGGAACGACCGGGTTAACAGAATCAGATTTCTCTTTTACTAAGATGAGTGATACTGAGCTACAAGTGATGATCACAGGTAAAGCTGTATCACATGAGCCCGAAAATAATATAGATGATCTTACGTTCGAGTTTAATGATAATGCGTTTTATCATCTACCATCAGATGAAGTATTAAACAAAAAAGAAGGTGGTTTCTTGATATATTTCTCTGATACAGGTAACCAAAATAGTGGTAATAGTAAGCCTACCGGAGGTGTAGGCGGGTATAAAGAAACATGTAATTATGATCTACCTATAAAACTCTCTAAAGATATCTTGGATTTAGGTTACTGTTCGATCGATCTATCTAGTAATGGCGTGATAACTAAGCAAACATCAATAAAAAATAAGGGTGGTGATATAAAAGTTATTTTTAGTGTCGGTGCGGAGGTGAAAACGTTGGATGAGCGATCGTATACTGGTAGGTTAGGGAAAATCTCTACATCTGTTCTTTTGAAAGACAGTAAACTAAACAACCTTTTATATAAAGCGTTTTATATCGACGCGAGTGAAGACAAAATTGATTTCAGTATACCGGTAGAGGTAGAAATAGATACGGATACGGATACTGAATACTTTATGTATGTATATAACGAAGATAAAAACCGGTACGAGTTTATGGATACAGGAAAAAGTAGAAACGGTGTCCTAAAATACTCTATAGATAAACCGTTCTCAAAAACATCGCAGTTTGTTGTACTAAATAGTAGGATAGAAGATAATGGACCGGAAGAAAGTATATGTGATGATGTCCCGTTTAAAGATATAGATGGGCATTGGGCTAGATGTTATATATATGATGCTTGGCAACGTGAGATAATCAAGGGTAAGACTAAAACAGTATTCGAGCCTGATACCCCTATAACCAGGGCTGAGTTCGTTAAAATAGTTGTTGAAGGGTTCAGTATCAAGGGGACTGATAAAGAAGAAGGGTTTACTGATGTCTATGGCTGGTCGTCACCGTATATATATGCGGCCAAAGAAGCCGGTATTATCGAAGGCTATAAAGATAAAACCTTTAGACCTAATCAGCTAATAACAAGAGCAGAAGCATCAAAAATTATATCACTTGCGTCAGGGATAGAGATAACATCAGGTAAAAACCGGTTTATTGATATCAAAAGTGATGCTTGGTATAGTGATTTTGTGTTAGTTCTATCAGATATAGGGATAGTCAAAGGCTATAAAGATCAAACTTTTAGGCCTAAAAACTATATTACTAGAGCTGAATCAGTTAAAATAGTTATGATGTTACTTGAATATATAAAATGATCGATAAAATAATATTAAAAGCTAAAGATTTTTTTGACCAATCCAGAGGTAGCCATGGCTGGGATCATACGTTGAGGGTACATAATCTAGCTATCAATATAGCTAGGTTAGAGCATGCTAATATGGAGATAGTTAGAATCGCTTCGATACTACATGATATCGCTAGGAACAAAGAAGATGAATCTAATGGCGCTGTATGCCATGCGGTGTTAGGTGCGAGTATGGCAAAACAGTTCTTAAAAGAGTTCGATTTAGAGGAGGATATAATCAATGATGTATGTTATTCTATAGAGACTCATAGATACAGGGATAATAGAGCGCCTAACACACTGGAAGCGAAAGTCTTATTTGATGCTGATAAACTGGACTCTATAGGTGCTACAGGTATAGGGAGAGCGTTTTTGTTTGCCGGTGAGATAGGCGCCTCTTTACATAATGATAAAGAGGCGATAGCTCAAGCTGAAGCTTATACTAGAGAAGATACAGCGTATAGAGAATATATGGTCAAATTAAGGTTTTTAAGAGATAATATGTATACAGATACAGGCAAAAAAATGGCTTTAAGCAGACATCAGTTTATGGAAGAGTTTTTTGATAGATTGAATAAAGAGGTAGAAGGAGTTATTTAAAAATTTTTAATATAAACTATTATGGAAAACAAACTAAAAAAAATTTTCTTGATGATGATAATAGCTGTAATGGTCGTAACGGCGTTGATAGCGATCTATATATTTATTTTCAGTCAATTCCATGATCCTAACCAAATAAAGATAATGGGTACCAATTTATATTTAGGTGTATCAAGTATCCTAGCGTTATGTTGTTCATTGATTTTTAATAGGAAATACTTTAAATATTATAGTTTATTGGGGATTTCCATCATTGGGGTTGCTCTTATTTATAATATAAGTAGTATCTGGGTAGATGATTTTTATCGTTATTATTCTTACGAGAACCAGATAGCATGTAATATTTTATCTGTATCGTTCGCTTATACAAGTTTATTATTTTTGGTAGAAACAAAAAATAAAATAGTTAATACTATACTGTATACCACAGTAGTAATAATATTTATACTAACAGGTTTAAGTATATGGGAACTATTATACCCGGAGCAGTTGCTAGAGTTCATAAAAACAGTTTTCCATACTGTGGATACTTTTGTTAGATTAATTGGGGTTCTTAGTGTACTGGGTGTATTAGGCACGATAGTTCTACCTATTATCAATAAATATTTTAAATACTCTAACGATAAGCGATAGGATATTGATCAGATAATTTTTGTCTCAAACAGTATTATCTCTGAGTTAGCTATGAGTTTATTAAGTATAATCTTACCTCCTACAGAGAAATCAAAAATAAAATCGCTAGGGAACCTTTCAAGAGAACAAAGATCTAGATCACCTTTGATTATATCAGGGGATATAGTATCATTTACTAGTTTTTTAACAGAAAACATATACAGATCACCTCCTATAAATGCGGGTAGTATAACATAAAGAAGCAACCCCAGCTTAGATAGTGTGAACAAAAAAACCGTACAGAAACAGAAGAGAAAAGAAGAGAGGAATAAACAGGTTAAGAGGCAGTCAGAGCGTAAACCTATCACCTTTGATAAACTAACCGCTCAAAACGAGGCTAATAGATTAGTTGAGGAACTAGAAGAAACCTTTAATCCCTTACAGTATTTTGAAGATCCATCGTTAGTTCAATCTTGTAATACCCATGAGACAACTCATCTCTCTTCCTCTCAACAATCGAACCGTGCCGGAGATTCCTACGACCAAAGGGTGTATTCCCCAGGCGATGATACGAGATTTATTGATTGGAAGGTTTACGCGCGTACAGAAAGATACTATATCAGACAACGCGAACGGATGGATAGCACTCCCGTTAATATTATACTTTATTTCACTTATCTGCTAGTTAGTACAAATATCGAGAAATTAGCTAAGAAATTGATCAAGCTTAACCATGGACATAACTATATCGCTAGTATAATCTTGCTATGGGGTAGGCCAAAACCACAGAAACAAGAACAACCTGAACCAGAGGCTCAGAAGAAAACCCAAACTAATCCAGATGCTAAGACACGAACCCAAACTAAACCAGATACTCAGATAAAACCCCTCACTAAATTAGAGCGAAAGACACAGGAGTTAAAAACAACCAAATCGCATTCACCGATAAATTGATGAAGACAATTATTCATCAATGCGGCTAACCCATAATATTTCAGTACAAAAATTCTTTGAAAGGTTGAAGCACGAGCTAAGTAGCTTTTTAGATGGTAGTTAATATAACCCAAATGAAGCTACAAAAGGGTTACCTTTTTATACTGCGAACGAAAACCAAATACTTCAGTCATAATTCGAGCACGCTTACCATTAAATAGACCAGGGAGAAATCCCGTACAAAATTATTAAATACGCAATAGTCGGTAATAATTTCTTGGTTTTGGGGTTAGATATACCCTATGAATACCAGAAGAAATATAAAAAGGACGCTACTTATATGTACTATAAAAACCTTTTTTGTCGTAACGGTAAACTAAAGGTTCTCTAGGTTTGATATAGCCGGGATCTAAACGTTTTTTAGTATGATGCTTAATCTAACTTACACCAGAGAATAATCTTAGCGATATATCCAAATATTTTTTTGGTTACCCTGCCCCATTTTAGTATTAGAATCATACTAAAGGTCCGCAATAGGAAGACGTTTGAATATTCTCAGGTAGATCTTTTGGTAGTACTATATCCTTATAAAAACAGACATTCTCTTTAACACATTTAGGTACAACAAAATTATCAGGGAACTCTTTAAACCCGGTAAGTATTAGATTACACCCAATTTTTTTGGGTAAAACGATATTATCAGGGAACGATCTAAGGCTATTAAGGATTAGAGACTCACCAATGATTTCAGGGAAACAAAAATTATCAGGTAACGATATTATTCTGCTAAGAGCTAAAGAACCATAAATAACATCTGGTAACACTTTTTTATTAGTTAATACTTGGAGCCCTGTTAGTAATAGATCACCGCCGATTTCTTTAGGGAATATTACTGTCCCCGGTATAGCTTTGATCTGTGGTAAAAGCAGGCTATTTCCAATAATTTTAGGGAAAACAAAATTCTCAGGTAGTTCTGTTAATTTGTTTAAGAATAAACGTTCCCCGATATAGCGGGGGAATATACAACCTTCAGGTAATTTAGTAATACATGATAACGACATATTACCGCCGATAACCTCAGGTAAAACAAAATTATCTGGCAACTTTTGTAGCCTAGTAAAATATAAGTTGCCTCTAACTTGTTTTGGTAACACAAATCCTTTAGGCACTACTTCTAGCTCATCAAAAACTAAATCCCCGAAATGGTATAAAATATCACCTGAAATAGCTTCTTTGTTATTGGAACTGATTTGTTCAGGTTTACAATCCAAAACAGAGCTCAGATCTTTTTTAATATTTCGTTCTGTTATGATTTTATCTATCCGCCCGTCTTTACCGTACCCGAACCCTTGTATCCTATTATCTATTTCGTATATGAACCGTAATTCAGGGTTAGTGAGTGTTTTATTATCAAGATATTTATCATAGATCCTAGATAATACCCGCATATTTTCACATCTGGATAAATATTTATCGCCGCCCGGTAGTTCTTCTAATTTTGTATCCAGTGTTTTTAGGATATACTGATCAATATTCTGGTTCTCTTTTACGCCCCTAACCTCATTAATCTCGTTATCAATAATATGTATAGCAAGACGCGGGTTAACAGGTTCGCCTTGTTCATTATCGCTAAAATATATCTCTAAACCACCTTTCTTCAGATATTTTTTTGCTGTTTCTAGGTTAGCTATGCATAGTCCCGAGTTCTTGCCTTCTAGTAATTTTACTAATATGTTCGCGTCAGAATCTTTTTTAAAATACATCCATTTACCAGTAGTTATCTCCCAGTTTTTTTCGTTATCTTCTTGTAGTGTAGCAAATTCCCTAGAATAAAGTTTCCTAAACTTCAGTGGCGCTTCGCCAGTATAATCTTGGATGCTATTTATCACTTTATGTAAAGCCTCACTATTAATCTCAGGGAAAGGCGCAGTACAGGATTTATTCCTACGCTCAAATTTCTTCTTAGACCGATTATAGGCGCCTATCCCAAGTATTCGCTTGAATATGAAATATCTCAAATACAAAGGTATATACTGGTTCTCAGGGCTATTCAAGTATTCTATCCATTTGAAAAGAGATTGTTTTTGGGTTGATAATAAATAATTTGAGATCATATCACGGTTTTTATTTATATAACTTTTTTTATTCGTATCAGAGATGTTTGTTAGTTCACCTCGTCTTAAAGCTTCGTCCCAACGATACTCAAAATAGCTCTCAGGTATATCCTCAGGTTTAATACAATACATATCTATAAGTAGATCCTCTAAAACGAGTTTATCGTTGGTTAAAAGGTGCAGAATAATCCTAATCTGGTGATTAATTTTATCTTGTAACGAGTCTAAATTACTGTAATCTTTTATATCTATCTTTGTTTTCAGCCTTGTAAAAAAATCACAGTTAGTATCATTATTATTGAATAATAAGTTTATATTATTTGTTCCCATATATTATAGTTATTTTTTTTTAAGATACCATTTATTATAAAAAAATGTTATAAATTTAAACCGATTTTAAAGCTATAGTTAAAAAAAACTTTTTTGTTTTAAAAAAAAATTATAATATAATTTACTAATTATAATAATTATCTTATGGGAAACAAATTATTAGAAGTTGAGTATTTAACTCAAGAGAATGTTAACAAACAGCCATCTTCAATTAATGTATTATCAAATATATATCAATTTATTTTTGATCAAAGGAATCAATTAAATAAAATCTTAAAATTAGGATTTTCTTTAGCTCAAACGACAATACTTTTATCTATACTTACTTTTGGGTGTTCAAGTTCTAAATCAAAAAAATATGATACACCAAAAAAGGAACACGAACAAAAAGTTGTAGTGAAAATGAGTAACAATAAAAAACCTGTTCCAAAAAAAGTTTCAGATAAAAAAAATACTACAAAAAAAGAAGAAGAAAAGTCTCAAACCATAAAAACGGAACATCTAGAACAGCCAATAATAGAAGAAGATTTAGAAGAAATCAAAAAACTAGATAGAGTTATTATAGAAGAAAATAAAAATTTTTATATTTTAGAAAAAGGTAAGCGGATACTGAAGCTATATGGTATAAATAAAGATAAAAACGGAGAAATATTATCTTTTTCTACTAATAAGTATCCTGATCATCCTGAGTTAAGTGAATATAAAAAAGATTTTGATGAGATATCTAAAATATCTACTAAAAAAGAATCAGTTTATATAGATAATATATATAAAAGATATGATGATAGTAAAGGATACAAAATAGATAATTTAAAAGTTGATCTTTTGAATGGAGAAATAGATAAAGAAAAATTTCTATTAGTAAGAAAAATTGTTTATGGTGAATCATCTTATTATGATTGTTATGTAGATTTAGTTAAAATTGAGCGTAAAGAAGGAAAGACAATTAGGAAGATTTATTCTAATAGCCCTAATAAATGTTTTCTTTCTAATATAATAGAAGAAGAGAATCAAGTAGATAAAAAGATTATTAAAAAATATTTTTTTATAAACAATAAGAAAATACTTTGGTGCTCAGAAGAAACCTCATTAGATATAAAAAAAACAGGGAAAACAGTAGTTCTACTTGATAGGAATTATGTCTATAATAAAATAATAAGTGAGAAAAAAATTACCAAGTATTATCCTGATCACCCAAAATACCAAAAAGTATTTGAGAATTTACCTGCGGAATATAAATACCTTGAGGAAGAAGAAATAAAATTTGATGGAAAAAATAAAGTATCAGTAACTGTATTTATGGATTCAACAGAAAAAGAGTATAATGGGAAAAAAATAAAAGAACTTCCTAATAAATTGGTTCTTAAGGAAATTGCATATAAAAATGATCAAATAGAGAAAAAAATGGAGGTAAAGTGTAAAAAAGAGTATGGTAATTATTATGTTTATAAAAAATGCCAGAGGTTTAGATCTTCCTATAGACGGAAAAATAAAATGTATAATGAAAATAAATCTGTTTTTACTTATAAAAATAAGAATTGGTATCCAGTATCATTTAAATATAATGACAATAATTTTACTCTATATTTATTTAGTGCTAAACCTGATAATAAAGAACTGGAACTAGAAAGAATAACTAAATATAATATAAATTTAACAGATAAAATACGTAAAGTAAGTGTTACAGGTACTATATATCTAAAGATATTACCTGAATTAGAGAAAGGATTATATGAGTATCCTTTATATAGAATACTTTTAAAAATGCTTGATTCACCAAAAGATTTAGTCCCGGTATACGGTAAATACTGCAAACAAACTGTTAAATGTGTTGGATACGAACTAAATTCTAAGCAAGATCTTTTAACAGTAAAATACGTGTATAATGATCTGGGGGATGATCATAGGTTTATGTCTTATACTTATTATCAAGGTAAGTGCATACAATTTGTTAGTAGTAAGAGGAATGAGGAACTTTTAAAAAAATATAATAGATTAGGTGAGTTAATAAGTACGAATAAAATATATTATTCTAATGAGAAAGGGGAAAAAACAACTTATTTTTATGATAAAAATGATAAATTCCTAAAAAAAATAATACGTAAAGAGATATCTTTTGGTGTAGGACATACCATTGAACAAATATGTGAGTATGATAATGAAGCAAGTAATAAGTTAGTATCTTTAAAATGTATTTATTCTGGTAATGGAAAACAATATGAGTTAAAAACATACCGTAATACTAGCACTAGAGAATATTTTTTGTATTCAAAAGATGAGGTATATAGAATTAACGGCAAAGAACATAAAATTGATAGAACAAGAATACCTGATGTTTTAGTATATGTTAAAGATATAACACAAAAATATTGTGAAGAAGTAGTAAAGAGATTAGGGTCAGTAAAAACCCTTAACTTTATTCTTAAATCGCAAATAAAGGGTATTTTATCTAGAACTATAGAAAAACTTCTAGATAAAAATGTTTTAGAAAAGGCAAATACTATTGGTGAAATAGTACAAAGTTTGGATGAAACATCAGAATTAGTATGGAAATTAATAGAAAATTTTGCTTCTAATCCTTATAAACTAGATAAAAGAATCGATAAAGAATATAAAAACCTACCGTTTGGTGTTTCGGCTATATTGAGTAAGCAAGAGATGAAAAATATCTTTTTTGAGTTATACCAAAAAAGAGTTTCTTTTAAACAGATAATGATAAATAAAGTTATTTTCCCTTTATGTGAAACACAACATTGTACACCTCAAAAAGGGAATCAATTAGCTAAGATAGTTAATAAATTTTCTCAAAAATATAAACAAGAAAAAATATTAAAACGAAGAAGAAACGCGATATTTGATTACCAATTACTAGGTAAAAAAGCTTATAAATCTTTATCACATCAAACAAAAACTCCGGATATTTTAAGAATAAAACTTATGAATCTTAGGAATAAGATAAGTAAAAAAAATAGATAGTAATATAGAAGTATATTGTTTTTTCATATTAGTACTATAGAGTGAGTAAAATAATCTGTGTCTGGATAAGCTAAAATAAGAATGTAATTAATAACACACAAATTATGACAAAAGTAAAAATAAGTAAAGAAAAGTTACAAAACTTAATAAATAAGGGAATAAACAGTGTAGATGATTTAGTGTGTAAAAAAAGCTTATTAGCAGAGATGTTTAAAAAATATGATAAGAATTTGCTTTTATTTAAAGGCTAAGGAGAAAACGGATTAAGTTAAGGCTAATGGGAAAATTTGCTTTACAAATTATTCGGAGAGAGAGGGATTTGAACCCTCGGTCCGGCGTTAACCGGACAACACATTAGCAGTGTGCCGCTTTCGACCACTCAGCCATCTCTCCTTGATCTTTAGATTAATTATACGTAAAAAATCATAAAAATCAATTTTTTTTATATAAAGATAGTGATTATTGATGTAATTAGAATCGAATTATTATATCCAAAAAATATGATAGAATATTTTACTTTACGAATCAAAAAAAGATTAATCAATCTATTATCCGAATCCCATATCTATCTACTTGATCTTTGATAGATATCTCTTCTTCCCATTCTTCAGGAGTATAACTTAATGGAGAAATCCTTAAATCTATGTTTTCTCTTGTAGCCCAGAGGATATCTTCTTTCTCTACGTTGTTAGCAAAATCCTTTGAAATAACAACGATATCAATATCACTCCATAAAGTATTATTACCTTTTGCAAAAGATCCATAAAGATACATTTTTTCAAGAGAGATATTATGCTTTTTTAATACTTTAGCATAAGCTTTAAGAATATTTTTTACATCTGATAAGTTTAAATTTTTTTCTTTATACATTCATAAAATGTTAAAATTTTAGGGAAAATTTTTCTTACGAATTCCTTAGAGAATTCTTCCATTACTTTTTGTTTATAGGATTCATATCTACTAGAGATTTGTGCTTTAGTAAGTTTTCTTAATAATTTTTTTGTATCAATATCTATTTTTAATTCAGCAATTTTGGCTAATCTTTCCAAATCATGTATATATGGTGGATGCTTTTTTGTTTTTTTAACTATGATTGCTTTTAAAATCTTCTCTATTGCTAAATGAGAAATAAATATAGACCATAGATAATCATTAGCTTCAAAAAGATATTTTTTGCAGTATGAATATCATATTCAGCCATCTCTAACCATTTTTTAGCAATATTGTTTTGGTCCATTTATGTAAATCTTATTTCATCATAAATGATATCATAATTTATATAAATTTATAATTGGTTTTGTCTAATATATACCTTCTCTTATTTAGTATATGAATTAAAGCTTTAAGAAACCAAATAATTGCGATGTAGTTCTTCTTATAAAAGCTAAAAGTTATGTGTTTATATCGTTAAGATTATTATCTGGTGTAAGCTAGATTAAGTATCATACTAAAAAAAGTTTAGAAACCAAAAGCAGTTCAGTATACAAAGATCCATAAAGATACATCTTTTGAAATAGAGATATTATGCTTTTTTAATACTTTAGCATAAGCTTTAAGAATATTTTTTACATCTGATAAGTTTAAATTTTTTTCTTTATACATTAATAAAATGTTAGAATTTTAGGCGGAATTTTCTTACTAACTCCTTGCGTAGTTTTTAACTCTCTTTTATATGATCCTTGATCATTAAGGGATTTAGGCTTAAGTAAGTTATTTTGAAAGTTTTTGTGTATAAAAAAATACACTTTTTTTCAACTTTTATTTTAAAAATCATTTTTTTATCTATTATTAAATTAAGTTTAGTGATATTATGAATAATAGATAAAATATGGGAAGGGGAATTACCGTATATATAATATTTTTTATTTTTATGAGGAAACTAGTATTGTATAAAACAAAGTACGGTTCAACAAAACTTTATGCTGAATGGTTAAATAAAGGAGTAAAAGACACAGATTTACTTGATATAAAAGATTTCAATCAAATCGATCGGTATTCATATAGTCATTTTATTATAGGTAGTTGCACATACATGGGGAAGATCCTTGTCAGGGATTTTTTAATAGATAATTGGGATTTCTTACGAAGGAAAAGGGTGTTTTTGTTTTCAGTCGGCAATATACCTCTAAATAATTATGAATCTATCAAATCTTATAAACAGATACCAGGCTATATAAGAGATAATCTCATAGGATACACAAAACTCCCGGGTAGGATAGAGCCAAAAGAACTCGGGCTTTTCAACAGGTTATTGGTAAGATTTATTGGTAAATCTAATACTGGAGATAAAATGAACAAAGAGCTACTTGAGGAGGTAAAACAGTATATAATATAATTTTTTTTAAAACACACCAAAAAAACAGAATTGCACACATTCTGTTTTTCATTGATTATCTCGGTCTAGCTTCATTAACAATTAGATCTCTTCCGCCAAATTCATAACCGCTTAAAGCTTTTATAGCATTATCAGCTTCGTCATCATTAACAAAAGTAACAAATCCGAAACCTTTTGATCTATTAGTGTCTCTATTTTTTATTACTATAGCTTCTTCTATTTCTCCATGTTGAGAAAATAGCTCTTTTAACTCGTCTCCTGTAGTTTTCCAATTAATGTTTCCTACAAATAATTTTTTTGACATACATTTAAAAGTGAAAAAATAAACTTTTTTAGCAAACTTTGTTTATTTTTATATTCCGGGACAGAGATCAAATTGTGCACATTCATTCTTAATCCTTACAAATACTTAAAAACTTAAAAGTTCACACCTTATATAATACCTTTAAATATTAATAAAAATCAATAGAAAATTTAGATATATAAAAATATGTATGTTACTATTATCCTGAATTTTATATTATTTTTAATAACACTCTACTTTATAAGATAACTATTTATATGCATCAAACCATCTATTTATCATCATATATATCGATCCCAATACTTTTTATACTACTAGTTTTTTGTTTTGCGTATAAGAAAAAAATACTAAGATCGAAGAAAAAGCTTCTATTGATTCTAAGCCTAGTAGCACTTAATTTGATTTTTATTTATGCGAGATTTATAGAACCAAATATTATATTAGAAAATTATACTGGTATCAAAGTAGGGTTTAAAACCAAAATAGTTGTTATTAGTGATTTGCATTTAGGTGTATATAAAGGTAAAGATTTTTTAAGTAGAGTAGTGACTAGAATAAATTTAATAAAAGAGAAAGATGCTGTAATTATACCAGGAGATTTAGTATACTTCCCTGATACTGATTTAGATGAGCTGTTTTCACCTTTGAAGGGTATCGATTGCCCTGTTTATGCTGTTTTAGGTAACCATGATAGTTACCAACGAAATTATAAGTTTATAAATAAACTTAAAGATTCCTTAGTCCAAAATAATGTTGTTGTTTTAGAAAACGAAAGTATTAAGCTGAAAAATATAAATATTTTAGGGTTAGGTGATCATTGGTCGATAGATGATGATATATCGAAAATAAATGAGTTTAGTATTGAAGATAATCTTATTGTTATAACACATAACCCTGATACAACTTTAATGTATAAAAACAGTATCGCTGATTTAACTATATCCGGACATACACATGGCGGACAAATTTTTATACCTTTTATATATAAATTTTTTATACCCTGCAAAGGCGATTTCGAAAAAGGGTTATATGAAAATCTTAACGGTAAAGTATTTGTATCGTCAGGTATAGGAGAGACAGCGTTACCTATGAGGTTCGGGGTACCTCCGGTGATAGATATATTAAATCTTTATTAAATTATATATGAGTAAAAAAGATAGATTGCAATCGGTAACAAAGATATTAGCTACAATATTGTTTATCCTAATAATACCGTTTTATTTTGGATACGGGTTACCTATACCTAATTTAAATTTAAGTTTTGTAGAGAATTTATGGTTAACTATTTTCCCGGTTTTTATAAGTGGTCTATTAATTGGATGGAAATGGGAGAAACTAGCTGGGTATATGATAACAATACCGATACTTATTGGTGTTGTATCAACTTTTTGTATCAACGAGGATCCAAGTATAGCTTTAATATTGCCTTTTACTGTTGGGATAATGTATTTGGTATGCGGATATAAAAAGTAAAAATCCCATACTATAGTATTGAAAGGTTAGAGTCAGATATTATTAAGTATGGGATATAATGTAAATATAAAAATCTACTTGATCGTATTTTATAGTATATGAGATATATCTTCAATAAATTATTATATACATTCCTCTAAGTTGACATGCCTATAAAAAGTAAAGTGAAATCAAATAAAGGTTGTATAATACTTCTAATAACACCTACCCTAAAAATATCTTCAAATATAATTAATCCAATTAATATAAAAGGACCGTTTTTGAATAACTGATATACTATCTCGTTCTCTTCAGGCGGGAATATAGCGGCTAAAACCTTTGAACCATCTAACGGAGGGATAGGTATCAAATTAAAAGCCATAAGCGCTACATTTAATACAACAATAGCTTCAAGGATGGTTGTTATAAAATATCCGGTTTTAGTAAACACAAAAGTATCAGGTATAGCATAGTTTAATATAAGGGAAAACATCATAGCGCATAGCAGATTAGCAAAAGGACCAGCTAACGCTATAATCATAGCACCTATCCTAGGGTTTTTTAGGTATCTGGGGTTATAGGGTACAGGCTTACCCCATCCAAACCCTATCCCTGTTATAAAAGTTATAGCTATCATTAGCGTCCCAATAGGGTCAAGATGTGCTGTCGGGTTAAGGGTTATTCTGCCTTCATACTTAGCAGTAGGATCGCCTAATAAATATGCAGCTAAAGCATGAGAAGCCTCGTGTACTGTTATCCCAATCAATAAAGCTATGATTATCCCAGAATAAAAAATCATTAATTTTTTGACATTTTTTTAAAACACAGTTATATTACCAAAGCTTAAATATTTAGTAAAAGGAAAAAAATGTCTAAAATTTGTTCACAATGTGGTAAAGGCCCTAAAACCGGGTCAAATATAAGTCATTCTCATAGGAAAACAAAAAGAAGATTTTTACCAAACTTAATAATAAAAAAGGTTTTCGATACTACTACAGGGATGATGGTAAAAAAGAAATTATGTGCTAAGTGTTTAAAAACAATGATTAGAAAAGAGGTAGCATAATCCTAAAATATTTAGGTTAATCAAAATCCTTACTATGTTTTTTGCTGGTAAAAAGATAAAATTTATCGTAATATACAGATTGATTTTATTTGTATTTATATGCTTGATTTAAAGAGGATAACAAAACACCTAAAGAAAGATATTGAGAACATGTTATATGTTAGTGGGACTGGAGGTTTATTACAGAGTTATTTTATCTTGCCTTTGTTAGTATGTTTATATTTTGGTGAGTTTATCGAATTTGGAGAGGATAGAGATTATTTTATTACTAGCAGAGGTGATATAGCGCCTGCTTTGTATACAGTTTTAGGTGAGATCGGGCTTTTCCCTAAAGAAGAATATTATAATTATTCAGAAGCGTTTGGGATACTACAAAAATATGTTTCTAGTAATGTGCCGGGAGTAGAAATATCAACAGGGTTTATCGAGAAGGGGTATGAGTTTGGGGTAGGTGTAGCGTGCGGGACAACAAGGAAAGTGTATTGTTTAGTTGGTATAGAAGAGTTGATGGATGAGGATCTCGATATTTTGTTTATCAAAGAGAATCAAATAAATAATTTGAATATTTTTGTTGAAATACCTGATGATCAATTACTGATAAATTTTCTTCAAGAGAAATTTGCTGATATTTTTAATATAATTTTTATTGAGGATGATGTAGATGCATTATACAAATCTTTGAAAGAAACATTAAAAACTAATAAACCTGTTTTAGGTGTTTTGGTAAACATTAATAAAAAAATATAACTAATTTATATATATGTATACATCAAACTACGAGTTATTAGTGAATAAGCTTAACAAACTTAACAAAGATAAATATATTATTTTTAATTTAATAGATGAGTTGAAAGATATACCTAATAGTATTAGTACTGCTTTGAATAGTTCAAAGAGTATACAAGATACAGTTGTGCGTGCTGCAGGAGTGAGTGTTACTTCAAAAACACCTATTGTTATAGGTGAAGCAGCGAAACTAATAGGAGATACGTATGGTACTATCAGACAGTATATAGGGTATTCAAATACTAATGTAAAAATAATCGGTGTTAGCCCTGGTTTAGATTCAGCGAAAGAAGGTGCTATGAGCCAGGTGTTCGAAGATATATCTATTATGACTAACCTACCTAATTTCTCTGTATATAGCCCTTCTGATTCAATAGAATGTGGTTTAGTGTTTGATCAAATACTAAAAGAGGAAGGTCCATCGTATTTATCATTAACTAAATTCAAAACCAAAGATTTTAATAAGAAATATTTCATAAAAGGTAAGCTAAATAAACTTGTTGAGGGAGAAGATGCGGTGGTATTTGTCACAGGTGATTTAACCGTTAATACAATGATAGCATCAGAGATGTTAAGAGAAAATACAAAGTATTCAGTGAGTGTGGTTAGTGTACCTACTTTAAAACCTATAGATGAAAAAGATGTTATTAAGCATGTATTACCTTATGATTCTATCATAACTATAGAAGATCGCTTTATTTATGGTGGATTAGGTGATATAATATCAAGAATAGTTGCTGAGAAATACTTAAAAAGGATCAGAAGGATAGGGATATATGATGAGTACGGGCGATCAGGGACAAGAGATGATTTATACGAATATTTTTCGTTCACTGAAGAAGCTCTATATCAACAAATAAAAAAATATATTACTTATAATTATGAAGAAAAATAAATTTAAAATTATCTCCGGATCATCACACCCCGGTTTAGCTAAAGAGATATCAAAACACCTAAAAACTGATTTATCAGAGGTTTTACTTACGCGGTTCGCTTGTAATGAGATATACGTTAGACCAAAAAACAGCGTAAGAGGTAAAGATGTATACATAGTTCAAACATGTACGAATAGGGTTAACGAAGACCTGATGGAGCTTTTTTTGTTATGTAACTCTATGCGGTTAGGGTTCGCTAAAAAGATACATGTAGTAATGCCACATATGGGGTATGCTAGACAAGATAGAGTTAATTTGCCTAGAGAACCGATCTCTGCTAAGCTAGTAGCCGATTTATTGATTAGATCAGGAGCAGATCATTTAATAACTTTTAATTTACATTCAGACCAAATACAAGGTTTCTTTGATATACCTGTAGATAATATTAACGCGAGGAAAATCTTTGTCGATTATATAAAACAAAAACATTTAGAGAATATTATAGTTGTCTCACCTGACGAAGGCGGCGCGAAAGCAGCAAAAAAATTTGCTGATCAGCTTGACTGCCCTTTAGCTATAATGCATAAAAACAGGTCTGCACATAATGTCTCTGAAGTAACTCATGTAGTCGGTAATATAGAAGGTAAAACCCCTATTATCTATGATGATATGATAGATACCGCTGGAAGCGTATGTAACGCTAAGAGGGTGTTAGTTGAGAAAGGTGCCAAAGATGAAGTATATTTGATAGCTACACACGCTATATTCTCAGGACCAGCTGTAGAGAGATTAAATAATACCAATTTCAAAGAGATAATAGTAACAAATAGTATTTGTACAAAAGACTATGATATGCCTAATTTAGTTAGTATATCGATAGCGCCACTTATATCAGAGATAATACATAATGTGTCTTTAGAGAAATCTGTATCAACTTTATTTTAATTTTTAATTAATATAATTATGACAAGGATCGCGATAAATGGGTTTGGTCGTATAGGTAGACAAAGTTTAAGGGTCTTAGATAATCATAAAGATCTAGAGCTGGTAGCTATAAATGATTTGACTGATAATAAAACATTAGCACATTTATTGAAATTTGATTCAACATACGGAGAATTTGAGAAAGAGGTTCATTTGGAAGGTGAAGATCATATTATAGTTGGAGACAAGAGAATAAGAGTGCTTTCAGAAAAAGATCCTGAGAAATTGCCATGGAAAGAGCTGGGTATCGATATAGTCCTTGAATGTACGGGTGTATTTAGGAAAAGAGAGGGCGCATCAAAACATATTTTAGCAGGAGCAAAAAAAGTTATATTATCAGCACCAGCTAAAGATGAGATAGATGGGACATTTGTTATTGGGGTAAACGAATCGGGTTATGATCCTCTTCACCATTCAATAATATCTAATGCTTCATGTACAACTAACTGTTTAGCACCAATAGTTAAACTGCTTAACGATAATTTTGGGATAGAAAAAGGTGTTATGACTACAATACATTCGGTAACAAATGATCAAAAGATACTTGATTTACCGCATAAAGATCTAAGGAGAGCAAGAAGCGCGTACGAGTCTATTATCCCAACAACAACCGGAGCGGCTAAAGCTGTTTCTTTGGTTATACCTGAGATGGAGGGTAAACTTGATGGGCTCGCTATAAGGGTCCCTACTTTAACAGTATCTATTGTTGATTTGGTATGTAATCTGAAAAAAGATGTAACAAAAGAAGAAATAAATAATATATTTAAGCGATCAGAAAAAAACGGGATTATAAAATATGAAGATAGGCCGTTAGTATCTATAGACTATAGGAAAAAACCATATTCAGCTATAATAGACGGTTTAAGTACGAAAGTTATAGGTGATAACATGGTAAAAATACTTGCCTGGTATGATAACGAATGGGGGTATACATGTAGGCTGATAGATTTATGTAGTTTTGTCGCAAACCAGATATAACTTGAGGGTTTTAAGGGTTTTTGAAAAAAAATAGTAAGTACAAATAAAAAATTGCACTTGTAAGTATAGATATTAATATATTAATTTAGCTATTAAGATAGCAGGTTCATAGATTATGGGAATAAATCTATGAACCTTTAGTTGCTAGTTAGCAGAAATAAATAATTTCTTCATCATATTTGAGATTTCTTTTAACTAGCATCTCAGCTTGTTCCTTTTTCCAGTTCTCATAAAGGCTGATAAAATCTTCCTTTATAAAAACAATTTTTTTTTCTTTGACTAGGAAGTTTAAGAAAAAGAGAGCCAAAAGAACAGTTATCTTCCCATTATTTAAAACTTGTTCTTTTGTCCACTCTTTTATTAAATTCCGAAAATCTTGTTTTGCCATCCCATTTTTTTTGCAAGATTTTTCTATAATATTGAGTGGTATTTCTTTCTCATATTCTTTCTCATCTATTATAGATTCCATATACAGGTCTTTTATCCTGCATAGCCCTAAACTAAAAATATAGTTTTCCGCTATTTCCTTATTCCTTTTTGGAGAAAACATTGGAAACCGTTTAGACATCGTTTCAGTTAGGTGAGAGAAGAGAATATAAGTTAAAACGCTGCTGGAAAGAACAATTCCAAAAATTATTTCTGCCATTTTTTTCTCCTTTCGATTCGATTCAATTCATCCCAAAGATTTTTTTTCTTTCTTGTTTTTTTTCAGATAAAACTTTTGGCACGAAAGGTATATATCAAGATCCTTTATTTGTCAATACTTGAAAGATTAAAATAACTTTACAAAAATATAAATATATATTTTTTACTATTTTTTTTAGAAGATAGAAAAATTTATTTTTTTCTTTTATTAGTGGGGTTTTTAGTAGATTTCTTAGCAGTAGTTTTCTTAGCGGTAGTTTTTTTAGTGGTAGTTTTCTTAGTAGTAGTTTTTTTAGCGGTAGTTTTCTTAGTGGTAGTTTTCTTAGTAGCACCCTTTTTTGTTGTAGTTTTTTTAGCGGTAGTTTTCTTAGCGGTAGATTTCTTAGTAGCCCCCTTTTTTGTTGTAGTTTTTTTAGGTAATTCTATAACCAGGATACCGTTTTTATAAGAAGCATCAGTTTTTTCTACATCAATATTTTGTGGTAACAAAAAAGATCTTTTAAAGGAACCGTAATAACTCTCTTTTTTAACATAGTTTTCTGTTGATTCTTTTTTCTCTTCTTTGTGTTCACCGCTTAGTAATAACGTATTATCACTTATTTCAATATTAATATCTTTCGCAGTTAGCCCTGGTAATACAGCTTTAAAAGTGATTTTTGTTTTACTGTCTTTGATATCTACTTGCGGGTATTGGATATTACCTGTTCCTTCGAATATTGATGGGAAATCAGAAACATTGAACAGATTATCAAAAGCATCATAGATACTCATCATATTTTTTTTCATAGTTTTTAAAATTAAATTATAAGATTAATATAATCTTATAATTTTTTTATTAGGCTAGCAACAAAATTTTTAAGTCTAGAATTATCAGTAATATGTAAAGATATTTTCTTTAATCTATCTTTATCTTTAAAAATATAAAGTTTAATTATAGCATTTTTTCTGTATTCAGTTTTTTCAAAAGATCTTATAGATAGATTGAATAAAATATCTTTAAACTCGGTATTATCTATACCAAGTTTAATCAATTGGTGCATTGTATAATCTCTTAAAACGTAAGGATATGAAATATCTAGTAAGATATTATAATTAATACCTTTTGGTTCAGTTAAAAGGTAATTAATACATTGTTTTTTTAGCGAGATAGAAGGACATTTTTTAAGTATATTTGAAATCTCTGTACTAATATCTTTTTTATCGAAATTCTCTTTATTACATATTAAGGCGGTAATACATGCCTCTTTAATATCATCATAAGATGATAGATTGTTAATATATATATTATAAACCTCTTTTCTAAGACCAGGAGAAAGATATTTTATTTTTGTCCCTAGGAACTGAAGTATCTGGATCTTCTCTATACTTGTAAAATCGGTGCTTTTATTGAAATTATTAATAAATTCAGTATTGTTATGAACAAAAATACTATCAAGGATATTTAAATTTTCAGTAATTTGAGCCCTTAATTTATCTCTGGTTGTAGATAATTTTTCTTTTAGACCTTCATCAGCTTTAGCTATTAAATCGCTATCCAATTTTGTCTCTATCTCTTTATAAGCTTTAAATAATTTTCCAATTTTTTTACTATTAGTTTTAAATACTTCTATATTTGTTTTAGATAATCCTTCTAACTCTTTACCTGATATCCTCCGCGTAATACGCCATCTTTTATCTTTATACGATATAACAGAATACTCAAGTTGATCAACTATATTATGAAGGATACTGATATCTTTTTTTATGTCATCGATATTATCTTTTAGTATAAATAAATCTTTGTATATTAACTCAAGTTTTTCTCCGTTAGGTAGTTTAAGTATCCTGTTGATTAGGCTTTGCTTTTGGGTTTTAAGCTTAAGGAAAGACAATGTATCGATTTTAATTAACTCTCCTGACTCGTTTATAGTATGTGTCTTTAATGAGTTAAGGATCTTAAATAAGCTATTATTTTGTTTTAGTGTATCACTAATACTTGAAGGTGTATCGTATTCAGGTTTATATAAAAGGTTTTTCGCTTGATCGCCGTATATTTCGATTATTTTATTTTTTAGTAAAATATTTCTTCTCTTTATGTCTTTTAACGGTTTATCTGTTAACATAGATATTAAAGATTTTAATTCGGTCTTCTTTGCTGTATCTGTTTCTGACTCGTAGCTTCTGATAAGTTTGATAATAAGCGTATTAGTATAAACCTCAGTATTAGGGGTTTTTAAATATATCGCTTTTAGATAAGTTTTTATCTCTTCTTTTATGGTACCCTTATAGTCTGGTGTATTGATTATCCTCAAGATAGTGTCTAAAGATGATTTGTCTTTGATATGTAAAATGCTTTTAATGATAAGGGTTTTATTATATTTTGGATCAGATATTAAGTTATGTAATAACGGGAGTATATTAAGTTTGATATTAGGAGTTTTTTGTATAATTGTTTTTAATCTATCGAAATCCTTTTTAGATAATGCAGCAGTTATTTCCGCCACTTTCGTATCAAAAGATACCTCATACTCTTTCTGTAATATATTTTTAGCTTCAGTTACGACATTAATATACTTAGTATTCTTAATTATCTTATCGATAGTATCCCTTGTTTTCTTATTACTTATATCTCTTGCTCTAACTAATTCATTCAAACATTTAATTTGGACATCCTCTTTATCTTTTATTGATATACTATATAATATCTCAGCTTTTTTGTTACCGTTAAACCATTTAATATCTTTAAAGATATTATCAATAAAATCAATTTTCTTTGTACTGGTAATAAGGACCTGGTTCAACCGTTCAGGGATATTTATCCTTGATTTAAGGATCTTAGATACAGTTATAATCTCGTTCTCATTTAACCCTTCTCTTGCTACAGACTCAAGTAGCTCTCTTCTTTTATCGATAGTGATATTATCGAATAGTTTAGTAAAAGCGCTACCGTCATCAGATTCGGTTATATTGTTTTCTATTAAGGTTTTGTATAACCTATACCTTTTTTTTGATAGTTCTATATCCTCAGGGATAGCGGTATCAAGTTTTTTAGCTAGTATACTAGGTTTATAATCAAGTAGTTTGGATAAGGTAGTAACAGGCAGCGATGTGTTTTGGTTGATATAATCAGATATTTTCTCTCTCTCTTTGGATGTGTACTGGTTAAAGAAGAACCTTGTCTCATGTGCTCCTTGTTTATTTCTCATCCAGTCTATCATCCCGTATCGTGTCAGTATCTTAGTAGCGTTATCAGCTTTGATGTTTACATCACTTGTCTCTTCGAAATGGGTTATAGCGTTTTTTGCGCCTTTAAAATACAGTAAAGCAGCACCGGCACCCGCGATAGCTAGGTTAGTATACACATACGGGTTTTGTAGGAACGCGTTATTATCAAGGTTGGATATTGTGTTGATAGTAGCTCCAGATGTACCTAACGCAGCCATCAAAGAGTATGTACCACCGGCTATAGTCTCATCGAACATAAAGGAGCTGAAGGTAGTGTACTCTTTCTTTTGTTTGATACTGTTGATCCTATCGTATATGATATCTAGTGAAGGTTCACCATCAGGTGTGTTTTGTATATAATGTTCTATCTGTGTTCTTGCTTCAGTCCGTATTAAAGCGATTATCCTGAAAATACTGTTATTGTTTATCTTTTTCCCGTCAGGTGTTTCCTCTAAGAATTTATCTATATCTTTTGTTAAATCAGCTTTATTCCTGAAAACGTATAAAAGGATCTTCTCTTGATCAGCTTCATCTAAATTACCCCAATCTCCGTTAGCTTGTTTTAGTGAGTTATATATCTCTTTCCAGGTCTCAGGTAATTTATTTTTTAGTTTAGGATTATTATCAAATTTATTAACTAAACTATTGAAAGCTGATCTATGGAAATTATAGAATTTCAGGTTAGGTGGTCCATAATAATCTTTATCAACTGATCTATGTTCTCTAAAATCTATAAACCCGTTTTTGTCTGTATCGTATTGGGTTAAGCTCTCTTTTACTTTAACGACAATATTTTGGTGTATCTCCTGATCAAGTTTACTGATTTGTGAGCTAGTATCGCGTATAACATTTGTTTTAAGAGTGTCGGACATTAGCTTCCCCTCAAGTTTTTTAGAGACAAACCCGGATAAAAGTTCTTTAGTCTTTTTTTGTAGTAACCCTTTAAACGCGTAGAGTTTCTTTTGTTTTTCTTTAGGAGGATACTTCCTATACAAATATTCAGCGAAGTTGAGTAACGATTGTGCCTTTTTGGAGGTTCTCTTGTTTAAGAATTCGCCTGAGATAATTTTATCTAACGAGTTTTTATCAAGTGTTTCAACTATCTCGTAAGTAGTTTTCTCTTTAACAGAATCACTTATTTTTTTGTACAGTAACCTGTTCTCTTTAAACAGTGGTGGATGATTATATATAAACACTTAAGTAATTACAGATAAAATAATATCAAATATTTCTGCCCCTATAGAAGCGATTTTCTCTACCCCTTGGCTAGAAGCTATACCGCCTGTTATAGCTAGAGCACCTGTGCTACCGCCAGCGATAAAATAAGTTCTTACTATAAATGATAAAGGTGATGAAGTTGTCTTAGCGACAGTGTTTCTGCCTCTCATAGTGGAGAAAATGTTTTTTGTGTCGTTAGATACGTTATTGTTCATATATTTTATGTTCTCAGTGATTTGATTATTAATGGTTTTATTAATATCTCTATCATTTTGCGTGTCACTTATCTCGGTTTTTAGTCTATTACTCTTTATCTTTTGTTTCAGCGGGTTGATATCGTAGCTGTATCCAGTATCTTTTATATTAGGGGTAACAATATATTTATTAGGTTTTATATTTTGGTCTATATCAAATAAGATCGATGGTGGGGTTGAATCAATGTCTTGGGTTGTATCAAACACTGTTTTTGATCTACTGGTACCAATATGTTTTTTTATATCAAGATATGATGAGGATGCCCTAGTACCAGTATCATTGGAAAAATTACTAATATCACCGAACGAGTTAGTAAGGATTTGGGTCCAGTTTTCAGGTGAGACATTCTCTCTCACTTCAGAAATAGACATATTATCATACTTCTTGTTTTTACGTATCTCTTTTAATAAGTTTTGGTTATATTTACTGATACTGTTTTCGGCTATTTTTATTATCTTATCTTTATCAATATTTGTAATATCTTCTAATACCTCTTCCTCAAAAAACTTATTGATTATATCTATCTCTTTTAACGACTGAGGGCTAACACTTATCAATAAATTCTCTTTCTCTTCTACAGTTAAATTATCTAAATACTCTATTTGGGTCTGAGTATCGAGCTCTTCAAATATTTGGACACTGTTATGGTATTTATCCAAAACAGCTTTTTGTATATTTTTTGGCAACCTATAAAAGAACTCTGTTTTGTTCTCTAGCTTATCAAGTCGATCAAAAATATCATCTAGATCGCTAGATAGATTCTGGTTAAGATTATGAGGTGATTGGTCACTTAATATATCTTTCTCGTTTAGTAAGATGTTTTCATCTAGTGTTTGATAGTTGTTGCTAATAATTCCCTCGTTTTTGGGGATACTATTATCAAACGATAGCTCATTCTCTTTAATACTAAAATGGGTTTTATATTCTGATCCAAAATCAACTAAATCTTGCATCAATTTATCTTTGCTTATAGGAAAATGAGCTTGATTTTTATCCTCATTATTTCTATCCAAATTATTAATATTCGCAGACATTTTTAATTTTTTATCTATAAATCCATAAATTTTAGCATAAAATCAACAAAAACTCAAGATAAATATGGGGGTCTGATATATTTTAAAAGGTTTTAGTATTTTTTTTATTGTTCCACATTTTTTGATAAAATTGTTGGATTAGTCTAATCCTACAATAGTAAATCTATTTTGATAAATTTTATAGAGCAGAAAAAAATATTAGAGGGTAAAGAAACCGATCACGAGAAGTAATTGAAGCTACCCGTACATATTAAGAAGAATACCGAAATTGAACTAAGTAATGCTTGATAAGCTTACTACTAAAATTTGTAAAAAGAGTAATCCAAAAAAAGTTGGAAGTTTTTAGAGATATAACCAAAAGAAGAGTACAAAGAGCGTAAGTTTAAACCTTCAATACTTAGCTTCTTAGAAATGATTTATTACTTTTTCTTCTTTTGAATATTAGTGGTAAAAGCTTTGGATTAGATTCCAAAGTTTTATGTAGGAAGTAATCTGTAAAGATTTCTTTGCCTATTTTTTTTATATAGTTAGATTTGTTCATCTATTTTTTTATTCTTTTAATGATACCATTTTTTTTGGATTTAATCTAGTTTAGATTGAAAAAATAAAATAAATCTTATAAAATACACTCAAAAAAAATAATAATTTTAAATATATGGACAAGATCTATGTGCTGGATTCAGGCGGCCAGTATGCTCATCTAATAGCTAACAGGATAAGACGTTTGAAGGTTTTCTCTGAGATTAGACCAAACGATATAGACCCTAAAGAGATAAGCGATGCTAAAGGTATCATTTTATCAGGTGGCCCACAATCAGTATACGAGGATGGCGCGCCACAAGTGGATAAGAGGATCTTTGGTTTAGGTGTGCCGGTCCTAGGGATATGTTATGGGCATCATCTAATAGCACATAATCTGGGCGGTAAAGTAGATGAATGTGAGGTGAAAGAGTATGGGTTAACAGAGATCTATGGTGAGATACTAGACTCTAAAATACTTGAAGGGCTCAACAGAAAAGAGATAGTTTGGATGAGCCACGGCACAGAAGTAACAAAATTACCTCATAACTTTAAAACTTATTATCGCACAAAAAACTGTTATAACGCGGTTATAGCTGATCCACAGAAAAGAATTTATGGTGTACAGTTCCATCCGGAAGTAACACATACTAAATGCGGTGTTAAGATACTGGATAATTTTCTCAAGATATGTGGTGTTAGAAGGGATTGGGTAATAAGCCATTTCATAGATGAGGAGAGAGAAAAAATAATAGAACAGACAAAAGACAAGAAAGTGTTTTTATTAACGTCAGGAGGCGTAGATTCAACAGTAACATTTTTGGTGTTATCGGAGATACTGGGGCTGGATCGAGTATACGGGCTTTTTGTTGATACAGGGTTAATGAGAAAAGATGAAGAGAGAGAGGTAGAAAAAAACATGCAAGATCTAGGGTTTACTAATTTCCATATAGCATATAAAGGTAAAGAGTTTTTAAAAGCGTTAGAAGGTGTGTTTGAACCGGAAGAGAAAAGAAAAATTATCGGCAGATTATTCCTTGATATACAAAAAGAGTATTCAGATAAGCTTAATTTGAACCCTAAAGAATGGGTAATAGGTCAAGGTACAATATATCCGGATACAATAGAATCAGGTGGCTCGAAGCATGCTTCAAAAATCAAGACACATCATAACAGAGTATCAGAAATAGAGGATTTAATCAAAAAAGGTGTAATAATAGAACCTATAAAAGATTTATATAAAGATGAAGTGAGAGAGGTAGGTATATCTCTTGGACTTAAAAAGGAGCTAGTATGGAGACACCCGTTCCCTGGGCCTGGGTTGGGTGTTAGGATATTATGCTCCAAAGAACCGGACACCTTACATAACGCTAGTGAGATAGAAGGAGGCATAAAAAGTGATTTAGGTATAGAGAACACAGTCCTTAATATCAAATCTGTTGGGGTACAAGGTGACGCTAGAACATACAGACACCCTGTGGCTTTGTTTTTTGAGGATACACCGTCATGGGATAACTTAGAAGAATTATCCACTGAGATAACAAATAATTTTTATGATATTAATCGTGTATTACTTTGTCTATCACATCCGGTAAAACCTAAAAAAATAAGAGTTTATAATAAATATTTAACACATGACAGAGTAGAGGTCTTACAAGAGATAGATTATATAGTGATGAAAAATATTAAAGCCGCAGGTTTGATACGGGATATATGGCAGTTCCCGGTAGTTTTACTACCTATAGGATTAGATAACAAAGAATCTGTAGTGCTTAGACCGGTGTGTTCCATGGAAGCTATGACAGCTAATTTTTATAAAATTGATTGGAAATTATTGGATAAAATAAAAAATGAGATAATGGATACAGGTAAGATCTCGATGTTGTTTTTTGATTTAACTAATAAACCGCCAAGTACTATTGAATGGGAATAAAAAAAATAGATAGAACAGTCCAAAATTTTATTAATTCAATGGATAAATCTAAATGGTAAATAGATCCAAATAAAAAATATTATTAAGCTTAGTTTATCGTTCAAGCATACTCTTTTGGGTCTACTAATATCAGTTTTATTGATGTAGAGATGATAAGTGATATGAGTAAATATATTGACAAAAAAGAGAATTGAACAAAATCTCAAAAACTTTGGTTTTTTTCAAAAGAAAAAATAGTTAAAAAAATGTATTATACCCTATAGGGATATAAAAAGCCTTGTGAAATAGTGGGGCAAAAATGTAGGATTAAAAAATAAAAAATAATAGGCTAATAGAATTTTTGATAATAACCGAAATTTTTAAAGAAGCATAACAGATGTAAAGATTATTTTTTTAAGTTGCTTATTTATATAAGCAGGTTATACAAAATATATGCGGATATGTTTAGGATAGTATATCTTCAAAAAGACTAAATGATTTTTCTTGTAATCTTTGTAAATATTTAGTAGCATTTTGTTACTTTAAAAGTTAATTCGAGATTTTTATGAGGTTAAATATACATACAAAAAAACTACAGTTAACTGATCAGCAAAAGAAATATATAGAGACCAAGATACAGAAATTATGTACTTTCGCGTCAAGAATAAATGATGAATCAACTGAAGTTAAGGTAGAGATACATGAGGAAGAAAGACATTCAAATCAACAGAGTTTTGAGGTACAAGTAACGATGTTTATCCCGGGCTCTATTATAAGAGCGGAAGATACAGGGATACTAATAGAAGAAGCTATAGATAAAGTAGAGGAAAAACTTAAAAAACAGATCAAAAGATACAAATCAAAATTACATAGAAGAGATAAACAAGGGAAATGGGTATTACTTAATAACACTGTAGAAGAGGAAGAATCAGAGTTTGAGACGCCTAAGATTATTAGAAGGAAAAGGATAACAAAGTTTTTGCCGATGCATGAAGAAGAAGCGATAGAGCAGATGGAACTTTTAGATCACACATTCTTTCTGTTCCAAAATCTTGACACATCGAGGATCAGCCTCGTTTATAAGAGAGATGATGGGTATTACGGGATAGTCGAACCTAAAACAGAAGAGGATTTTTCGTATATTAAAGAAAAATAATAGTTATGGAAACTATTACTTTAAACAATATAAAAACACAGTATACAGTTGAAGGTAACGGCAAACCTATGATTTTTTTGCATGGCTGGGGCGGTAATATACAATCTTTTGATAAGCTCAAACCGTATTTCACGAAAAAATATAAAGTATATATACTCGATTTACCTGGATTCGGGGGATCAAAAGAGCCGTTTGAGCCATGGGACGTATCAAAATACAAGGATTTTGTTATAGATTTCGCTGATATTTTTAATATTAAGAAATTCATTGTTTTAGGGCATTCGTTTGGTGGTAGGGTCTCTATTAAACTAGCTAGCGAGAACCCGGACAAGCTTTATGCTATGGTGTTACTGGCTAGTGCAGGGATTAAACCTAAATATAGTTTATGGAAGAAGTTTTTGTATTGTCTATCTAAAGCAGGTAAAAAGGTTTTTGAGCTACCTTTGATATCAAAAGTCAAGAGATACGCTAGAAAATTTTTATATAAACTAGCGGGGTCTAGAGATTATTTGGAGGTAAGTGGTGTAATGAAGAAAACTTTCCAATCTGTTATAAAAGAGGATTTGAAGCCTCTTTTAAGGACCATCAAAACTAAAACGTTTTTAGGGTGGGGTAAAAAAGATAACAAAACACCTATCTCTGATGGTATTACTATGCATAAAGAGATAAGAGCTTCTCAATTATTCGTTTTAGATGACGCACGTCATGGTATACATAAACAAGAGCCAGGTGTTTTGAGCGAAAGAATATTAGAGTTTTTATCGTTTTTGGATAACACATAGAGATGTTTTATTATATATTTTTATTTTGTTGGTGTTTAGTGATTTTAAGAAGGCTTTTTTTTAATCTATCTGTATGGCAGGTGAAAGAATACAGGTTATCAAGGATGATAGATTATTTGAAGACCGATGAAGGTAAAATAAAGGTTCTCAATTATATAAGTATCCTTAAAATTATATGTGTTATATCTATATCTATTACACAAAAATATTTTATTTTTTATATAATTTTTTTGTTATTAGTTTTTGAGGTTATAGTTTTTATAAAAGAGATAATTTATATGCAGTTTATACGACCTAAGATAACTAAAAAAGTATTAATAATAATGTTTTTTGTATCTATAGGGTTATTATCCTTTATATATAAATCGTTTATTTCACCCAAAGATATATTGTATTTAGTTGTAGCTGATATTGTTTTCCCTTTAATAGTATCTTTTGTGGTCTTATTTTTTTGGCCTATAACAGTGTTGATCAAGAAATACTATGTTTATAAAGCGAAATTATATCTCTCTCAATTTGAGAACTTGAAAGTGATCGGGGTTACAGGTAGTTATGGGAAATCAACGACTAAAGAGTTCCTTTTTACAGTACTAAAAGAAAGTTTTAAAGTTATAAAAACAAAAGGTAACACTAACACAGAGATAGGTGTCGCGAGACAAATACTTAGCACGGATTTTTCTAACTATGATGTATTTATAGTAGAGATGGGCGCTTATAAAAAAGGTGAAATAAGGCTAATAGGTAATATGGTTAGACCTGATATAGGTATTATAACATCGGTAAACGAGCAGCATTTATCGTTATTTGGGAGCATAGAAAAAACTATGGCAGCTAAATACGAGCTAATTGAATCAGTTAAACGTGACGGGGTATCGGTTTTCAATTATGATAATGAACGGACAAGAGCATTAGGTAATAAAACTAAAGACAAAAAGGTGATATTTTATTCTAAAAATAATAACAATGTCGATTGTTATGCTACTAATATACAAGTACATGAAGATTGTTTAGAGTTTAATATCAATAAAAGAGATTCAGTTAAGGTCAATATAATAGGTGAATATAATATAACTAATATAATGGGTGTTTACGCTATAGCTAAAGCTTTAGGTATGGATGAGCTTAAGATAAAAGAGGGTATAAAAAAAATCAGGAATATAAATAAAACAATGTGTTTAACTGAATGGGATACAAATTATTTAATAGATGATACGTATAACGCTAACCCTGATGGGGTTATAGCTGCAATAAACCATTTACAAACGTTTAAGAAGAGAAAAAAAATTATAGTTTTTTCTCATATGATAGAACTAGGTAAAGAAGTAGAGCACCTACATGAAAAAATAGGTGAAGTTATTGATAAGGTATGTGATGAGGTGTATTTTATGGATATTGAACATGCTGAATATATGTTAAGAGGGTTTATAAATAAATCTAAAGTTATTATAGAAAAAGACCCAAAAACTATTTTTAGATACCTACAAAAAACTTCTAATGCGGTTATATTATTTGAAGGTAGAGATTCACAAAATATACTTAATAAAATAGATGTTTCCTAACGCTATATCGATATCACCGAATTTATTATTTAAAGATGTTTTGATATCTTTATCTTTTATTTTATTGCCTTGGAGATGGAAGAATTTAAGAGCGGGTGATACAGATATAGAAAAAATTTTATCTAAACAATTCGATAATCTAGGTGTAGTAACTTTTGGGAGCGGTAGAGAAGCGTTGTACTCTATCCTGGTTAATATGGGATTCAATAAAGGTGATGAGGTCTTAGTTGAAGGGTATACTTGTGTGGTAGTTAGTAATGCAATTATATGGGCGGGCTTAAAACCGGTATACATAGATATAGAAAAAGATACTTATAATATGGACCCGCAAGATATTGAACATAAGATAACCAATAAAACTAGAGCTATAATAATCCAACATACTTTTGGGAAACCTGCTGATATGGATGCGATTATTAGTATATCCAGGAAACATAATTTAAAAGTGATCGAAGATTGTGCGCATAGTTTAGGCTCTAAATATAAGGGTAAAAAATTAGGTACATTTGGTGATGCTGCTATTTTAAGTTTTGGTAGGGATAAAGTTATATCGTCTGTGCATGGTGGTGCTGCAGTAATTAAAGATAAAGATCTTTATCAAAGGTTAGGAGAATACAGAGCGGCTTTACCGCATGTCGCTATCAAAAGGGTTTTGCAGCATCTTATGCATCCGATAATAACCTATTTTTTTGTGTTACCGTTTTATAATATCTATTTAGGTAAGATAATTTTGGTTATATCACAAAAACTAGGTATTATTTCTAAGGTGTTTGTGCCGGGAGAGAAAAAAGCGATAAAACCACAAAGTTTCCCTACTAAATATCCTTATTCTTTATCTTGTATAGCTGTAAACCAGTTGAAACATTTAGCAATATTTAATAAAAGAAGGCGAGAGATCTCTTTGGTCTATAGGAATGAATTAAAAAATTATCAACATATAACTGTAATAAAAGATTTTGTAGAAGAAGAGAATATTTATATGCGGTTTACTGTTATAGTTGATCACCCTAGAAAACTTGTTAGTATAGCTAAACACAGGGAAATAGTATTAGGTAACTGGTATGATACTGTTATAGCCCCGGGGACGGTAGTATTAAAAGATGCGAAATATATACCGGGAGAATGTAAAAACGCTGAGCTTTTAGCGACAAGAACTGTTAATTTGCCTACGTATTATAGGTTAAAAGATTACCAGATAAAAAATATTATTAACGTATTACGCGCCTATGAAGATATATGTAAAACAAATACATAATAACCAGGAATGGGAATATTTCTATTTAAAACAGACACCATCAATATTTGTGCAATCAAAAGAGTATGGTGAGTTCATGGAGAGGCTCGGGAATAAGTCTTTTATTTTAGGGATATATGAGGAAGATGTTTTGGTAGGAGGCGCGCTTGTCTCGCATGTTAGGGCTAAGAGAGGTGATTTTTTGTATATCCCTTATGGGCCTATACTCACTAAAGAAGCTCATTTTAAGGAATTTATATATGAGCTAAAAAAGATAGCTAAGCTAGAGAGAGTAACCAGTATAAAAATAAGCCCGTTTATAGATAATACTGAAGAGAATAAGTATCTATACAAAAAATATGGGTTTAGGGATTCACCTCTACATATTTTAGCTGAAACTACATGGGTTTTGGATATAACTAAACCGGAAGATGAGCTTTTATCTAGTATGAGAAAAAATCATAGGTATTTGATACGTAGAGCGGAAAAAGATGGTGTTATGATAAGACAAAGCGATAAAATAGAAGATATAGATATTTTTATCAGACTACATCTAGAAACTGTTAAAAGACATAAATTCGTACCATTTTCAGAAAAATATATAAAAGAAGAATTTAAGGTTTTTAATACTAATAATCAAAGTAAGATATTTTTAGCTGAATACGATAAAAAGATAATATCAGCATCAATAATAATTTTTTACGGTGATACAGCGGTATACAGACACGGCGCATCGTCGTCTGAGCACAAAAAAATACCTTCATCGTATCTTATGTTATATGAAGCTATATGTGAGGCTAAAAAAAGGGGTATGAAATACTTCAATTTTTGGGGGATAGCACCTGATAAAAACAAGAAACACCCTTTTGCTGGGATAACATTATTTAAAACAGGGTTTGGTGGCGAGAGAAAAGACTTATTACATTGTCAGGATCTACCTGTATCTTTAAGATATTGGTTCGCTTGGGGGGTAGATACTTATAGAAAAATAAGAAGAGGGTTTTAATATTTTCTTAAAAGTCCATTTTTCATTGATAGTATTTTAGTTACTGGTCTTAGATAACCTTCTAATAATAAAAGCTAAGAATTATGTGTATATACTGTGAAGCTTTTATTTATTAGATATAATTGATGCTATCTTAAACTATGGAAAACTGAAAACCAGACAGTATAAAATATTTATTTTGCGTGTGGTGATTTAAAAAATATCCTATTTGATTCAAGGAGACACTCAGGTACAGTGACCCCTTTTGTAAAGGAAAAAAATATAGTGTCCCCCTTTGTCCAGACCAAATTTTCAGAGAGCTAAGTTAAAATTTTGATTTTTGTAATAGATTTCATATGGAGTCTTATATCCGAGAGACTGATGAAGTCTTTTTTTATTGTACCAATCAATATATTCTTTAATATCTGCATATAATTCCTGAATTAATTCATATTCTTTTAGATTCAAATATTCATACTTTATACTTCTCCAGAATCTCTCTATAAAGACATTATCCAAACATCTCTCTTTCCCGTCCATACTGATTTTGATTCCATTTTTCTTGAGTATATCTGTATGTTCTGTGTTTGTATATTGTACTCCCTGATCACTGTTAAATATTTCCGGTGTAGCAATATTGAGAGCTTTTTCTAATGTCTGAATACAAAATTCTTTTTCCATCGTTGTTGATAATTCCCATGAAAGGATATATCTACTATGCCAATCTATTATTGCTGTCAGGTATAAATATCCTTTTTTTGTTTTGATATATGTTATATCGGTACTCCATACTTCATTCGGATTCTTGATCTCTTTATTTTTTAATAAATATTGATATTTGAGATGCTCTTTATTTGGGATACTGGTTTTTGGTCTGCAATATATTGCTTTAATCCTCAGTTCTTTCATAAGTCTTTTTGTTCGTTTTCTACCGATTTTGATTCCCTGTCTTCTCAGTTCTCTTGCCATTCTTCTTACTCCATATGAAAGCATTTTTGGATCTTCTCTTATATCTAATTTTTTTTCTTTATACAGATCATCTTCTGCTTTAACCCGGTGTTTATAATATATATTTGATCTCTGTATTCCCAATAGCTCTGCTTGTCTTCGTGTACTGAGTCTTGGATGATTCTTATCTATCTTTTCTATCAGATTTTTATCCGCCCTCAACTTTTTTTTCATCCAGTCTATTTCAACTTTTTGTTGTCCTATCTGCCGATACAATTCATCTATTTTCTTTTTCTCTTTCCATTCTGCGCTCTTCTTTTCTCCCGTAAATATTCCGCTCGCATTTTTTTGTAGTTCACTCTTCCATTTACTGATCATTACCGGATGCTCTTCATACTCTTCTGAGAGTTCTGTGAGTGTTTTGAGATTACTCAGTGCTGCCATTGCCACTTTTACTTTGAATGCTACACTGAATCTCCTTCTGCTTTGTGTCATATTTGTTGTAGTTAAGATATAATGATTTTATCATATTTCTTAACTTAGCGTCTGGTCTGAATTTACGGGGTCATTATATCTTATTAGAGAGTTACACCAGAAAAGATTTTATCTAACTGGTTTAATGTTTTGCAGATATAAAGATTAAATTGTAAGCGCGTGTTATACCAAATAATCAAAAAAAAGAGTTGACTAACCTTTATTATATAAACTATCTTCTTTACAAGAGTTCATTTTTTTGATCTTTAAAAATAAGGCTAAAAAAAATTATATTTATAATAAAGTTTATCTAATTTAATCAAATATTTTGAAATTAGGAGAAATAAATGAAATTTTTTGTAGTGATATTTACAATATTTCTTTTTTTTGGATGTGATGTATCTCAAAAAGAGAATATTTCTAAAAAAGATAAAAACACAAAAGAAGTTAAATTAAAAACAGTCAGTTTAAAATTACCAAAGATTCAGGGGAAATATTACAAAATATCAAATGATAGAGAATTAATTATTTATAAGTACGAACTGATTTTAGTATCTAATGAAAAAAACATTGATTCTAACCAAGTAGTTTTAAATTCTGATGAAAAATTAAAAGTTAAAACTATGAATTTAGAGGATTTGGAAAAACTTGTTTCTATGCCTGATTTAGTTATTTATATTCCTGATTTAGGTATTAATTTTTTGAAATATAAAAACTCTTTATTGAAATACAAAGCTTTGAAAATAGAATGTAAAAAGATAACGGATTATGATTTAAAAAATATATCAAAGCTAAAAAACTTACAATATCTTGATCTTTCCGGATGTAAAAAGATAACAGATTATGGTATAAAAAATATATCAAAGCTAAAAAACTTACAATATCTTGATCTTTCTTGGTGTAAAAAGATAACAGATTATGGTATAAAAAATATATCAAAGCTAAAAAACTTACAATATCTTGATCTTTCTTGGTGTAAAAAGATAACAGACAACGGGGCTAAACATATATCGAATTTGAAAAATTTAAAAACTCTTAATCTTTCTTGGTGTAATAAAATAACAGATAACGGAGCTAAACATATATCAAAAATAGAAAATTTAGAAAATCTTTTTTTGGGCCCTTGTATGGGAATAACAGATGAAGGACTTGAATATATATCTGATTTAAAAAATTTAAAGACTCTTCAGTTTGATCGATGTTTAAGAATAACAGATAAAGGGGTTAAATCTTTATCCAAGCTAAAAAAATTAGCTAAATTTGATATTTTAGGATCTTACAATATAACAGATGAAAGTGTTAGATCTTTGTCTAAGTTGAATAATTTAACTAAACTTTATCTTAGATTTTGTAATAAGATAACAGATGAAGGAGTGAAATCTTTATCTAAATTGAAAGGTTTGAAACATCTTAATCTTTCTGGTTTAAAAAAAATAACAGATGAAGGAGTGAAATCTTTATCTAAATTGAAAGATTTAGAACATCTTAATCTTTCTGGTTTAAAAAAAATAACAGATGAAGGAGTGAAATCTTTATCTAAATTGAAAGATTTAGAACATCTTAATCTTTCTGGTTTAAAAAAAATAACAGATGAAGGACTAAAATATATATCAGATTTAAAAAATTTAAAAAAACTTGATCTTTATAAATGTAGAAAAATAACAGATGACGGACTAACATATATATCAAATTTAAAAAATCTAACAAAACTTGATCTTAGTAGATGTTATAGCTTAACTGATAAAGGGCTGAAATATATATCAGATTTAAAAAATTTAGAAAACCTTAGTCTTGAGAATTGTGATAAAATAACAAATGAAGGTCTAAAATATATATCTGATTTAAAAAATTTAGAAAACCTTAATCTTGATGGTTGTAATAAAATAACGGATGAAGGACTAAAATATATATCAGATTTAAAAAGTTTAACTAAACTTGATCTTGATGGATGTTCTTGCATAACAGATACCGGATTAAAATATATATCTGATTTAAGAAATTTAGAAAATTTATATCTTTCAGCTTGTAGAAAAATAACAAATGAGGGATTAAAATATATATCTGATTTAAGAAATTTAACTAAACTTGATCTTAATGCTTTTAAAGAAATAACAGATGAGGGTGTTAGATATTTATCTAGTTTAAAAAAGTTACAATATCTTGATTGTTCTTGGTGTGTTAAGATAACAAATAACGGACTTGAATATATATCTAATTTAAAAAATTTAAAAAGTATTAATTTTACTTGTTGTAAAAACATAACGGATGAAGGACTAAAATATATATCTGATTTAAAAGAATTAACTAAACTTGATTTTTCTGGTTGTAACAAAATAACAGATGAAGGACTAAAATATATATCAGATTTAAAAAATTTGGAAGATCTTAATCTTGATTCTTGTAATAAAATAACAGATAACGGATTAAAATATATATCAGATTTAAAAAATTTAGAAGATCTTAATCTTGATTCTTGTAATAAAATAACAGATAACGGATTAGAATATATATCTAATTTAAAGAATTTAACTAAACTTAATCTTGATGGATGTTCCAAAATAACAAATGAAGGTATTAGATATGTATCTAAATTGCAGAATCTAATTAATCTTTATATTGAAAAATGTAATAGAATAACAGATAACGGTATTAATTATTTATGTAATTTGAAAAATTTAAAACTACTTAATATTGAATATTGTAACAAAATATCTAAGAAAGGAATTATGCAACTAAAACAAAAATTAAAATATACCTATATTAGGTATTATATTAAGCATTAGAAGAAAGAATATAATTTTTTAGCCTTTATATTCTACTCTTACATAACCATCAAAATTAAATTTTGGTGGTTTTTTTTAATACGAGAAAAGTTTAAATAAATTGTCATATAACCTCTTGCTCTCAATAAAATAGATATTTCTTCTGCAAAAGCAATAGAACAAATGAAAACTATTTTCCAAATTAAATTTGTTTTGCCTGATTCAGGTAAAAATATAAAAATTTTTAATAAATTATCAGAAATTCAAAAACAATTATTAGATATGTGACGTTTTGGGTGTTCCAATGCGGAAGTCAGGAAAAAGGATTGACCAAATATTATAAGATATAATATCCTCTTAACAAGAGTTCATTTTTTGATCTTTAAAAATACGGTTAGTAAAATATATTTTTAATTAGAATTTAGTATTTTTATCTATAGGAAGGAAAGTAATGAAAAATATTCTAAAATTTTATTTTATTCTATATTCTATTACATTATTTTTAAATACACAGGAAATTCCGCAAAAGAAAAAGCTTTTTATCCCTAAGAAAAAAACAATAAAGTTTAATAATGCTCAGGAATCGAGTATTCTAAATGAAAAATTTTATCAACTTATTAATGGTAAGAAAAAAAGAATAAATATAGAAAAAATATCAAAAACAGAAATATTTTGTGACAATATAACAGATGAAGACATAAGATATTTATCTTCCTTTAAGAAGATAACAATGATTAATATATCTGAATATAACAAAGTAACAGATAAAGGGTTAAAACTTTTATCTAATTTAAATAATTTAAAAGAACTTCATATATCTAGTTGTAAAAAGATAACAGATAAGGGATTGCAATATATATCTAAGCTAAAAAGATTAGAAACTCTTGGGCTTAAAAAATGTTACTCAATAACTGATATTGGACTCAAATATATATCTTCTCTAAAAAATTTAATTAATCTTAATTTATCTAGTTGTGGTCCAATAACTGATATTGGACTCAAATATATATCTAAATTAAAAGGATTAGAAACTCTTGGGTTTAAAAGATGTTACTTCATAACTGATATTAGACTCAAATATATATCTTCTCTAAAAAAATTAAAAAACCTTAATCTTAGTAATTGTTTTAGAATAACAAATGAAGGTATTAGATATATATCTAAATTAAAAAATTTAGAGAGCCTTAATCTTTATTATTGTAATCATATAGATGAAGAAGGTATTAAATACTTATCCAATATGAAAAAATTAAAAAAACTTAATTTGGGGTATTGCAGTTTAATAGCAGATGAAGGATTAAAATATATATCTAATTTGCAAAATTTAGAGAATCTTAATCTTGGATGTTGTGAAAAAATAACAGATGAAGGTATTAAATATTTATCTAAATTGAGAAACATGAAAAACCTTAATCTTGAATGTTGTGAAAAAATAACAGATAAAAGTGTTATATATATCTCTAAATTAAAGAGATTAAAAACCCTTAATCTTGAGTGTTGTATTAACATAACAGATGAAAGTGTTATATATATCTCTAAATTAAATAGATTAAAAACTCTTAATCTACATTTTTGTACTGAGATAACAGATGAAGGATTAAAATATATATCTAAATTGAAAAATTTAGAAAATCTTCATCTTGGTTACTGTAATAAAATAACAGAGACAGGTATTAGATACTTATCTAAATTAAAAAATTTAAAATATCTTATTATTTGTTTTTGTAAAAAAATATCTAAAGATAGTATTAAGAGACTAGAACAACAATTTAAATATACATATATTGAATATTAGAAAAAAAAATATTTTTATAAACCTATTTTGGTATTTGAATTACCGGTCTTACATAACCATCAAAATTAAATTTTGGTGGTTTTTTACTTAATACATAGTAAGATTTTGGGGGAAACATAAAGATTTTTCTTGGAGAATCTTATTAGAGAGTTACACCAGAAAAGATTTTATCTAACTGGTTTAATGTTTTGCAGATATAAAGATTAAATTGTAAGCGCGTGTTATACCAAATAATCAAAAAAAAGAGTTGACTAACCCTTATTATATAAACTATCTTCTTTACAAGAGTTCATTTTTTTGATCCTTAAAAATAAGGCTAAAAAACTTATATTGATAATAAAATCTATTTTAATAAAATATTCTTGTATTAGGAGAAATAAATGAAATATTTTGTAATCCTATTTGCGATATTTCTTTTTATTGCTTGTGATGTATCTAAAAAAGATAATAAACAAAACCCCCCATTTTATAAGCCTCCAACACTCCCAAAACCTTCAAAAAATGAGATTATTATATGTATTAATAAATCCAAATTCCTAAATGAAAAATTTTATCAAGTTATTGATGGTAAACAAAAGAGAATAAATATAGAAGAGTTACCAAAAACAGAAATCTTTTGTAGGGATGTATCAGATAGAGATATCAAATGTTTATCTCTTTTTATAGAGATAAAGAAGATTAATATAACTAAACAAAATAGTATAACAGATGAAGGATTCAAACATATACCTAAATTAAAAAATTTAGAAATGCTTAGCCTAGATAATTGTAGTATAACAGAGAATAGATTAACCCTTATCTCTAATATGGAAAATTTAAAAACCATTAATCTAACTATACATCAGAATGTAATACACTTTGATCAAGCTGAATATTTATCTTCATTAAAAAAATTAAAATCCCTTGTTCTTATCAATACTGTGGCAAGAGATATATGTTTTATGCAGATATCAAAAACAAAAAATTTAGAAATCCTTTATATTCATAACTCTTCAGAAATAAAAGATAAAGTATTATGGGATATATCAAGTATGAAAAACTTAAAGAGTCTCATCCTAAGAAAATGTTATGGTATAACAAATGAAGGATTAATATGTATATCTAGAATGGAAAATTTAAAAAAACTTGATCTTAGTGAATCTCATAACATAACAGATGAAGGGTTAAAATATATATCTAATTTAAAAAAATTGAATTATCTTAATCTTTATAACTGTAACAAGATAACAAATAAGGTAATGCAAAATATCTCTAGTCTGAAAGATTTAAATTATCTTAATCTTTCTGGTTGTAACAAAATAACAGATGAGGGACTGAAAAATATCTCTAATCTGAAAGATTTAACTTACCTTAACTTTTCTGATTGTGACAAAATAACAGATGGAGGGCTGAAATATATCTTTAATTTGAAAAAATTAAAAACTCTTAATCTAGGTAACTGTTCACGTATAACGGATAAAGGCGTTAAACATCTATCTTCATTAAAGGATTTAATTGATCTTGATCTAGGTAGTTGCTTACATATAACGGATGAAGGGCTAAAATATATCTCTAATTTGAAAAAATTAAAGAACCTTGATCTTAGTTTTGCTCGCATAACAGATAAAGGTCTTGAATATTTATCTTCGTTAAAAGATTTAGTTAAGCTTGATATTAATAATTGTGACAAGATAACAGATGAAGGGGTAAAAAATTTATCTTCTTTAAAGAATTTAGTTAAGCTTGATCTTAATAATTGTGACAAGATAACTGGTGAAGGGTTCAAGTATTTATCTTCATTAAGGAATTTAACTAATCTTGATCTATCTGATTGTAAAAAACTAACAGATAAAGGGGTTAACACTTTATATAATTTGAAAGGTCTAACTGATCTTGATTTATCTAATTGTGACAAGATAACTGGTGAAGGCTTTAAAAGTTGTTCTTCGTTAACAAAATTAACTAATCTTAATCTATCTGATTGTAAAAAGATAACAGATGAAGGATTAAAATATATCTCTAATTTGAAAAATTTAAAAGAACTTGAGCTTAAAAATTGTGATGAAATAACAGATAAAGGGCTTAAATATTTATCTAATATGAAAAATTTAGAGAATATTTGGCTTTGGTATTGTGATAAAATAACAAAAAAAGGTGTTGAATATTTATATAAAATAGAAAAATTAAAAGATCCTAGTGTCTTCGAATGTAAAAACGTAAAAGATTTTTAATTAATAAATTTTAGTATTTGTATTATTGTTTGAGTGATGAAAGAATCCTTTCTATTTAAAAAAACTAAAATTTATGTGAATATATCCTAAAGATTATTATCTGGAGCAAGCTAGACTAAATGTAATACTAAAAAAAAATTATAAGCTAAAAAAGCGTGTTATTATTAATATTAAATATTTTTGTTAGTCTATTGAATAGAGTTAACCATCAAAATTAAATTTTGGTGGTTTTTTACTTAATACACAGTAAGATTTTGGGGGAAACATAAAGATTTTTCTTGGAGAATCTTATTAGAGAGTTACACCAGAAAAGATTTTATCTAACTGGTTTAATGTTTTGCAGATATAAAGATTAAATTGTAAGCGCGTGTTATACCAAATAATCAAAAAAAAGAGTTGACTAACCCTTATTATATAAACTATCTTCTTTACAAGAGTTCATTTTTTTGATCCTTAAAAATAAGGCTAAAAAACTTATATTGATAATAAAATCTATTTTAATAAAATATTCTTGTATTAGGAGAAATAAATGAAATATTTTGTAATCCTATTTGCGATATTTCTTTTTATTGCTTGTGATGTATCTAAAAAAGAGAATATTTCAAAAAAAGATAAAAATATAAATAAATCTAAGGTGAAAACTATAAAATTACCTGCGATCAAAGGTAAATATTTTAAAATAAATGAAAGTTTAGAAAGATATAATGATATATCAGAGGTTATTATTAATAATAATCAAGTAGTTTTAAATTCTAATGAGAAATTAAAAGTTAAAACAAGATATGTTGAAGATTTAGAAAAACTTATTTCTATGCCTAACTTAGTTATTTATATTCCTGATTTAAATGGGAAGTTACTAAAATATAAAAAAACTTTGTTAAAATACAAATATTTGCAACTTGAATGTTATATGTTAACAGATTATGATTTAAAGCATATATCTTGTTTAAAAAATATAACTAAACTTGATCTTTATAGTTCTTTGAAAATAACAGATAAAGGTATTAGATATTTATCTAATTTAGAAAATTTAATACGCCTTAAGCTATATCACTGTATTGAGATAACAAATGAAAGTATTAAGTATTTATCTAAATTGAAAAATTTAAAGAAGCTTGATATTTTGTGTGGTTTCAAAATAACAGATGAAGGACTAAAATATATCTCTGATTTGAAAAATTTAGAAAATCTTTCTCTTATTGCTTGTCAGAAAATAACAGATGAAGGACTAAAATATATCTCTGATTTAAAAAAGTTACAAAATCTTAATTTTTCATGGTGTAACAGGATAACAGATGAAGGGATAAGATATATATCTAAACTAGAAAATTTAAAAGGGCTTGATCTTTATTGTTGCAAGACGATAACAGATAGAGGCGCTAAATATATATCTAAACTAAAAAAATTACACTATCTTGATCTAACAGATTCTAAAAATATAACAGATGAAGGAGCAAGATACATCTCTGGTCTAAAAAATTTAAAATATCTTGATCTTAAAGGTTTATATAAAATAACAGACGAAGGAGTTAAATATTTATCAGATTTAAAAAACTTACAAACACTTGATCTTGATTATTGTGACAAGATAACAGATTATGGTTTAATCTATATATCTAAATTAAAAAATTTAGAATCTCTTGATCTTAGTTATTGTGAAAAAATAACAAACAAAGGGGTTAGGTATTTATCTTATTTAATAAATCTACAACACATTAATTTAAAAAGTTGTGAACAATTAACAGATGAAGGTATTAAATATATATCTAAATTGAAAAATTTAGAATCTCTTAATCTTGATTATTGTGTAAAAATAACAGATTTTAGCTTAAAACAAATATCTAAATTAAAAAGTTTGGTTATACTTAAACTTAGTGGATGTAGCAAAATAACAGATTATGGTTTAATCTATATAGCTAATTTAAAACAGTTACAATTTCTTTATCTTAATTATTGTGCTCTAATAACAGATGAAGGCGTTAAGTATTTAGCTAAGTTGGAAAAAATGGAATACCTTTATCTTAATGGGTTATATAGAATAACAGATGAAGGGGTTAGGTCATTAACTAATTTTAAAAATATGATTATACTTGAGCTTAGTGGATGCTATAAAATAACTGATAAAGGGCTAAAATATATATCAGATTTAAAAAAATTAATGAAACTTAACCTTAAAGGTGTATATAGAATAACTGATCATGGAGTTAAAAATATATCTAATTTAAAACATTTAACAAGGCTTAATCTGTATTATTGTAAAAAAGTCTCTAAAGATGCAATCAAGATACTAAAACAACAATTAAAATATATAAGTATTATCTATTTAAAAAAATAATATAAAGTTTTAGCATTTTATTTAGTGACTTAAACCATCAAAACTAAATTTTGGTGGTTTTCTTAAATTCACAGGAAAATCTTGCTTAAAATACAACGTTATTATATATTGATGTAGCTAAAATATTTTAATTAATTTTTTATGGCACAAATAATACAAGACTCAAGTTTTGAGGAGGAGGTTATTAAATCTGATATACCTGTATTATTAGATTTTTATGCTGATTGGTGTGGACCGTGTAGGATGGTATCACCTATACTGGAAGAGCTTTCTGGTGAGTATACCGGTAAAGCTAAAATATGCAAAATAAACATAGATGAAAACCAGGAAACTACATCAAAGTATGGTGTATTAAGTATCCCTACTATGATTTTATTTAAAGATGGCGAAGTAGTAGAGCAAGTTGTTGGCGCTAAAAGCAAAGAAGAGCTTAAAAATTTACTTGATAAAAATACTTAAGAATAATTTTTATTATAATAACTGTAAGTCAAAAAAAACAAGAAATCTTACTTACAGTTTTTGATTTATATTTTAATATTATGATATGACAAATAATCCTTATAAAAGTGCGTTAAAACAGCTCAAAAAAGCTGCTGATGTTATCGGCTTAGACCAAAATATTTATGAGCATCTTAAAGAACCTAAAAGGCTTCTTGAGGTATCTATCCCTGTTAGGATGGACGATGGATCAGTAAAAGTATTTAAAGGGTTTAGATCACAGTTTAATGATGCTATGGGGCCGACTAAAGGTGGGATACGTTTCCATTGGAATGTGTCAAGAGACGAGGTGAAAGCGTTGTCTGCGTGGATGACATGGAAATGTGCTGTTGTTAATATCCCGTTAGGAGGCGGTAAAGGTGGGATAATAGTCAACCCGAAAGATCTAAGTGTAGGAGAACTAGAAAGACTATCCAGAGGTTATATAAGATCTATTTATAAGTATATAGGACCTGATCAGGATGTACCTGCGCCTGATGTGTATACAACACCTCAAATAATGGCGTGGATGATGGATGAGTATGAAACACTAGTGGGTCATAAAGCACCAGGTGTGATAACAGGTAAACCTTTATCTGTTGGTGGTTCAAAAGGTAGAGGTTATAGTACAGCGCAAGGCGGTGTGTATGTGACAAGAGAGCTGTCAAAAAAAATGGGGTTAGACCCTAAGAATACGACTATAGCTATACAAGGTTATGGTAACGCGGGTAGTTTTATGGCAGAGATACTATCAAAAGACGGATACAAGATTATAGCGGTAACAGATTCAAAAGGAGGCGCTTATAACAGAGCCGGGCTAGATGTAAATTCGTTGTCTGAGTATAAAAGACAGAATGGTAGTGTGGAAGGGGTTAGTGACGGGATAAGTAATGAAGAGATTTTGGAGTTAGATGTTGATATACTGGTACCAGCGGCGTTAGAAAATGTTATAACACCTGATAATGCTGATAAAGTAAAAGCTAAAGCGATAGTAGAGTTAGCTAACGGTCCAACAACACCTGAAGCGGATGAAATATTGTATAAAAAAGGTGTTATAGTAGTGCCTGATATATTAGCTAATGCAGGCGGTGTAACAGTATCGTATTTCGAGCAAGTGCAAAATTCTATGAATTATTATTGGTCAGAAGAAGAGGTCTTGGAGAAGCTAGAAAAAACTATGACTAAAGCGTTCGATGATGTATGGGATAACAAAGAGAAATATGATGTTGATATGCGTATCGCTGCTTATACTGTCGCTCTTTCCAGAGTATCTGAGGCTATGACCTTGAAAGGGTGTGCATAAAAAAAATTAATTTTAATAAAATGAAAAAAATTGTTCTTATATTTATATTATTGGTTAGCTGTTTTAATACGGTCAATGCTAAATACACCGATTTAAGAGAAGATCATTGGTCGTATAGATATTTTGATAACCTACAAAATATATTTAAGGGTGATAAAGATACTAATAGAATTAGGCCTGATGGTAGGATCAATAGAGCTGAAGCAGTAGCTATTATTATGAGGTTTTTGGATATAGATTACCAGAATACCCCTAGTAGTTATTATAACCCGTTTAAAGATATAGAGGAATCCAGCTGGTATTTTTTTGATTGTCTAGAAGCGTTTGCAGTAGGCACTATAACAGGATATAAAGATATAAACGGTGAGCTAACACGAGAGTTTAGACCTGCAGAATATATAACAAGAGGCGAGTTCGTTTTGATGGTTTATAGATCATTTGGGTTTGATGAAGTCAATCACCATAAATTTATTGATACCAAAGACCATTTCGCTTATATCGCGATAGAAACCCTAGCATCTTATTCTATTATAGATGGGATATCTGCATCAGTTTTTGGGCCTGATTATTATATTACTAGAGCAGAAACAGCAAAAATATTGTCTAACTTAAAAGATTATCAAACGGATAAAGATAAAGAGGAGAAAGAAGAGAAAGAGAATGCAGAAAAAGAAAAAGAGACAAATAAACAAGAGGATAAGGAGGAAGAAGAGGATAAAGAAGAAGAAAATACTGAGGGAGAAAACAAAGGAGAAGCAAACAACGAAAAAGAAGATGCTATAATCTATAATCTACCTGAAGAAACAAAAGATATAACGATCCCAGGTACTCAATTCCTATATACAAGATATAAATTAAAAGCGTTACATGAACCTTTTTTAATAAAAAAACTTGAGTATATAATCCAAGGGAGCGAATATGATGGGTATTTTAGTGATATATTTATTTATTATCCATCAGATTATGATTATCCTGATAGGTATAATCGAAAAAGGGAGGGGAGTATACAAGGAGATAGTATAATTTTTGATGAGCTAGATATAGCGGCACCTATAGATAAAGAGATAGAAATCCCTATAATATTCAAAATCAATTCAGTTGATAGTGAGATAGAAACAGGAAAAACTTTTGAAATTATTCAAGGTGATGATAACGAAGCTTTAGGTGTGTATTCACAAAAAAAGGTTACAGATTTAAAATTGGTGGCTGAAGACCAAAAGAAAGTTACTATAAGGAAGAGCTATCCTATATTTAGTGAGTTAGGTGTTATAAGGGATCTAGTATTATCACCATCAACACCTGTATATCAATTAGAAGTACATGCTAACGAAACAGGTAAGATAAGTTTAAATAAATTAACGTTTGATGTCTCTGCTGTTGGGTTAGAGATAGATAATGGAGAATGGGAGTTATATAAGATTAAACCTGACACATCTTCACCTATATCTGTTGCGACTTACGCTGACGGTAAAATATCGTTTATATTTGATGAGATAGTGATCTCGAGCGGGGCTAGTAATATATTTGAGGTCCGTGCACCTTTGGTCGCATCAGGTAGCCAAAATACGGATAGAACTTTTAGTATAAGATTAACAGAAGATCTTTTAGAGAATGCGGATATTGTTAACGACGATAACACAGGTCAATTAAGTGAGATAAGTGGTGATATAATATGGTCTGATAACTCATCTAACAACCATGGCGAGTTTACAGAGGATTTTACTAACGGGTTCTCTATACCTGGGTTGCCTTTAGATTACGTTACTCTTGATTAAAATGGAGAGATTCTATACGAAAGTATTTGTATTATCAGTTATAGTTTTTGTGTTAGGGTTAGTTATAGGGGTATACAGTTTTAGATTTTCTGAGGATTTAATAAGTTTTATATACGTTCTTTTTGGTTCTATAGCAGATGTAAACGAAAATTTTGCTTTAGTTATCTTTAAACATAATATCAAAGCGATTCTACTCACTTTTGTATTAGGTATAACAATTATTGCTCCTTTATTAATAGTATTAGTAAACGGTTATATAATAGGTTTAGTTTTGGCGAGTGTATATAAAATAACGCAAGTTTTTGGTGGTAGTTTTGTATTAAGTATATTTTCGTTGATACCGCATGGTATATTTGAGTTAACAGCTTTTTTTATTACTGTAACTTTAAGTACAACGTTTTTTTTGAAGCTGTATCTACGTACTAAGGTTTTAAAAGATTACACAATAAAAAAGGTTTGGGGTATAACATGGAAACCTTTTTTTGTGTTAGTTATACCGCTTATAACTATCGCAGCGTTTATAGAATCATATATCTCACCAAGGATCCTAGAAAAAGCTGAGTTTACAACTTTTAACCAATCAAGCTTCGAGTATCAGGTAGATGCAAGATATAAAGAGATAACGTTTAATGAGTATATTGTGGGCTCTAATTTAGACGGTGATTATAAAGAAGATTATATATTCACTATCATCCCATGGTTATTTTTATCAGATACGGAGTTAGATATTTTCAAAAAAAATACGCCTTTAGCAAAGCAGATAAGTTTTTATCAAGCTGATGAAGGTGATTACATGGCGGTATTAGTGTTCATGTTTAATACTAAAAAAAATGCAGAGGAATTCAAAACACTATTAAATACAAAGGTAAAGGAAGGAGATCTAAGAACGGATGATAATAAAACTATTTATACTTTAATTAAGAAACTACCAAATGCTTCCTTTAAAGGACCATAATAGATCAGGTCGGATCCCTATTATTACACTGATAATTATATTTATTAATATAATTGTGTTTATATATATGATGTTTTTACCTAAAACCAATACTTTATACCTTCAGTTTATCTATAGTTATGCAACTATCCCTGGGTATATATCAAAAGGAGCAAGATTACATACGTTGTTAACCAGTATGTTCCTACATTCAGGGTTAGGTCATATAATGCTTAATATGTGGTTTCTATATATTTTTGGTGATAACATGGAATACACTCTTGGACGGATAAGGTATCTAGTGTTTTATATAGTATGCGGTGTATTCGCTTCATTATCACAAATAATAATAGATCCTGGTTCTATAGTCCCGGCAGTAGGCGCATCAGGCGCTATAGCCGGGGTGATGGGAGGATATTTAGTGCTTTTCCCTAACGCCCGGATAGATATACTGATAATCTTTGGGTTTATAATAAGAGTTATAACAGTCTCAGCTTATTTTGTGCTAATGTACTGGATATTTTTTCAGGTGATACTAGGATTAGGCTCGTTGTCTAATACACTCAAAGACAACGTAGCGTATTTCGCACATATAGGCGGGTTTATCTCGGGTTACGTTTTAATAAAAATATACAAAAAATTTAAAGGATGGTATTAACGTTTTTTCTTTCTATGTTCCAGTTCTTTATTTTTTATTACCTCCATTATCTCTTTAGCGATATCTTTACCGCCAAGCCCTATAGCTAGCCCCCCGCCTAAAGCAAGCATAGAAACAAACCCGATAAAAAGTATCTCTACTAGATTATCAGCTATATGTAGTTTAACCATAGCTGTAAGTATACTAAAAAATATAAGTGAGTATTTTGCTACACCGGCTAGGATATTAGCAGTAAAATCAGAAGAGAAATGTAAAGCGCTTTTCACTATAGAAGAAACAGTATTACTTATTTGTATACCGAATAAGACTATAACCAGAGCTATAATTATATTAGGGATATATAAGATTATGCTATCAAGGAAATCTGCGATCTGATGTAATTCAACTATTTTAGCAGCGCCTATAACAAACATAGTAAATATATATGCGCCTAAAAACTTACCTATAAGTTGTGATAAAGGTGTTTTGATCTCAGCTTTTTTAAGTAGGTTATGTAGGTTGAGTTTATCAGCGATATACCCGAGTTTTAGTTTATTACTAGATTTAATAATAATAATTTTTACCAGATAAGATATTAAATACCCTACAACTATTAAACCAAGCGCGATAAGTATATTAGGCCAAAACGCTAGTATCTTCGCGATAGTGTTATTAGACGAATCAAATATCGTCTCAGGGATATATTTTATGTTCTCAGGGATTATATTTGTATCCATATTTTTATATTTAGATATACTTCTTGAATTGTACTAAATAGTAAAAATTTTTTCAATTAACATGAAATTTTTATGTTAGAATTAATATACTATTTTTTAGGAGATCCTACTTACCTCTTTACAAATAACAAAACATGTGTATAATGCAATAGTTATTTGATATTTGAAATATAGGTTTTAAAAAGGAGAATTATTATGGATTCTATTTTTACAGGATATGTAAATGCTTTAAAAGAATGGTTTGTGGTAAATCGTAAAAGATTGATTTCAGAAGGATATACAGAGACACAAATCCAAGATGCATTAAATTTATATGAAGAGCTTGGATGTCAAACAACCAATAATTTTTTGGAAGAAAAGGAAGACCAAACAGGGCTGTTAGAAGCTATGGATGAGTTAGTAAAAAATGTCTTAGAAAGTGGTGCTATAAAACCACTACCAAAAAAGTTTGAGATGAGCAGGGAATGCTCTATCAAGCAATGTAAGACAGCTAATGAAGCGTTTACTAAGCGACCTGATCTACAGAAACTTTTAGCTGATGCTAATTATAGTTTTTTTACCAGTAAAACTATGACGACTGCTAAAGGTTTACTCAATCTATCTTTAGATGAAATGTATGATTCAGGTATGGGCAACCTTAACATCGGTAATCTTTCTATAGGTTACATGGTTAAAAACTCAATCCTAGAAAATAAAGAAGAACGAGAATTCCATTTTATAGATTTGGGATCAGGTAGTGGTGCGACACTTGCATCAATTTGTATTGGGATAATGGAGGCAAAAAAAGAAGGTGTTTCAGATATATCTATAACTATAGATAGTTATGAAGCGTGTTATGCTTTCAAAACTCTTTTAGAGAATGAAATGATTCCTTCAATTAAAGAGAAACTCCCAGATATAAAAGTTAATTTACATTATTGTGATTTAACTGAAGCAACGTTTATCTCTTTACCTAATAGAATATTCACCAGTAACTATGTTTTCCATAGGATCACTGATGATAAAAAAGAGAAAATAATAGAGCAAATAAAATCAACTAATATCTCTAAAACATATTTTTTCTTTGCTGATATGTATAGAAACACTTCTTCTATGCCAAATAGAAAATACTTTAACTTCGCATTAAACGGACCATTAAATCCAGGTAATGATGCTGAATTTATGGTTTCCATACTTGCTAAGAATGGTTTCTTTGTAGATATCCCGACAGCAAGAACAAATAATATAATACTTAAAGAGGTATTAGAACTAAGTGATAAAGCGAGGCTTGAGGAACAAGGTTTTGTTCTTACTGCAAAATATTCTTAAGAGATTTTCCCTTCCAATTTATTTCATACCAATAGTATTTTAACCGTTCTATTATTTTTAGATCGGTTATTTTTTTTATATCTCTCTACCAATAGCTTCCGCGATAGGCTTAAGCTCTTCCATTAAACTATCAAAATTATCTGTGCTTAAAGTCTGTTTAGCATCAGAAGTAGCTATTTCAGGATCGATATGTACTTCAATAAGTAGCCCATCAGCACCAGCAGCTATAGCAGCTTTAGATAGAGCAGGAACAAGATCTCTATCACCGGCAGCATGACTAGGATCGATAACAACAGGTAGATGTGTTAATTTTTTTAGAACAGGGATAGCGCTTATATCTAAAGTATTCCTTGTAGTAGTTTCATAAGTCCTAATCCCTCTTTCACAAAGTATAACATCAAGATTCCCTTCACTCATTATATACTCAGCAGCCATAAGTAGCTCATCTATAGTAGAACATAACCCTCTTTTAAGTAATACAGGTTTATCTGTTTTACCGACCTCTTTGAGTAAAGAGAAATTCTGCATATTCCTGGTACCTATTTGAATAATATCTGAATATTTTGCTACTTTTGAGACAAGCCTTGGGTCCATTACTTCGGTACATATAGGCATACCGGTCTCGTTTTTTACTGTTTCCATAATTTTTAACCCCTCTTCAGCCATACCTTGGAACGAATAAGGTGAGGTCCTTGGTTTATAAGCGCCGCCTCTTTGGATCAAAGCACCAGATGCCATACATTTTTTTGATGTCTGCATCTGGATATCAAGGTCCTCAACAGAACAAGGCCCAGCAATAACCTGGATCTTTTTGTTACCTATTTCGATATCGTTGCTAACCTTTATTATACTATTTTCGTATTTAGTATCTCTTGATGCTAACTTATAAGGTTTAAGCACCGGCATCACAGTATCAACACTTTTAAATGCTCTTATTGTATCTATATCAAGGATCCTTTCATCACCGATTACAGCGATAACGGTTCTTTCTGTCCCATATAACGGTACAGGTTTTAATTTTTTCTCTTCTATCCTATTTAGTAAAGAATCGATATCTTCTTTAGGCGAATTTTTTTTCATTACGATAATCATGTTTTTTTATGTTAAAAATTAAAAAAAACCTCTTCCAAATATTGAAAGAGTGCTGAAATGACTCTTTCAGATTCCTAAAAAAAGTAAAAATTAAAGGATATGTTTATATCTTTTTTGTTTACCTGGGATTTATTTAAATCGCTTCTATTTAAGCTTATTTTACTTAAGACTTTATTGAACCCCATTTTATTTAACCTGCTTAGATAATAAGAAAAAACCATTTCATTTTATTATTTTACTTTCTATATATACCATTTATTTTTAGTAAAATAAAGAAAAAAATATTTGTCAAAAAAGATTTTCTTAGTCTGATCAATATAGAATGTTTTTAAAATTTTTATAAAACATGTTTAGCTACGATCAAAGTGATATCATCAGCTTGAGGGTATTTACCCATAAACTGTTTAACTTGTTTTATTATTTGGTCATGGATATCTTTAGGATCAGAGTATTTATTGCATATACTATCAACAATCTTTTGGAATTTTTTCATACCGAGCATCTCAGTATCTGAGCTCCATGCTTCAGGTATCCCATCGCTATAGATAATTATTACATCATCATTATTAAGTAAGATTTTTTCTTCTTTAACATATTTCGATATTTTTGGGAACATCCCAAGCGCCATCCCGCCGGCAGGGCAAAGTACAGATTTTTTTTGGTTAGATTGAAAATGTATTATTTGTTCATGACCGGCAGAAGTATACTTTAATGTTTTATTTTTATGGTTCCAGTCGCATAGTACAGCAGTCACAAACATATTAGACTCAGTTTTCTCTTTTAGGATATTATTTATTTGTATAATTATATCTCTAGTATTTTTATAGAATTTAAGCATCGTATAAAAAAGAGCGTTCGTAATAGCAACTATCAACCCAGCCGGTACACCATGCCCAGTGACATCAGCTAAATAAAACATAGTGTTATCCTCGCTCGCTTCGATAAAATCATAACAATCGCCACCAACCTCCTCAGCAGGTTTAACAGAGGCAGCTATATGAAGACCTGGGATTTTCGGCAAAGGTGGCAACAAATTATCTTGTATTTTTTTTGCTATCTCGAGCTCTTTACTAATCTTTTCTTTTTCTATCATAGCTTTAGTAGAGATACTTAAATCTTCAGCCATTTTATTAAACCCATCAGCTAAAGTTTTTATCTCATCTTTCACTCTAACTTTAACTCTGTATTTTAGGTTCCCTTTAGCGATCTCGTTAAGCCCTTTAGTAAGTTTATTTATGGGTTTGATTATTTTATCAGCAAAAATAAAAGATATTATTACGCCTATAACAAACGATATAAAAAGTATTAACGCAATTTTGAATGTAGTTTCATATATCCTTTCAAGTAGATTATCATAAGAGACGTAATATATAACTCTAGTTTGGTTATCAGTATATGGATAAACGATATTATCGATCTTCTCAGTGTTTTGTATGGTTTCTATATTGATCTCCTCTTTATTAGTGTATTTATAACTACCATCAGAAGTGTTTTTGATTAGATACACTATCCTGTTCTCGGTTTTGATAGAAGGTTTAATATCTTTTAACCTAATAACCATCTCATCGTTCACAATTTTTTTTATAGATTTATTAGAACTAATATCGTCAATAGAATCATACAAGATCTCACTATTATAGTTAGCTATTTGGATCCTTTCTATATCAGGGTTAAGCGCAAAAATATTCTGTATTTTCCTGTTAAAGTGAATAAAACTTTGTGATTTATAGTATATATTATAGTTATCTATTATCTCTGATACGGTCAGCTCAGCGAAACTCCTTGCTTTTAAATATATATCATAACTTAATTCTCTCTTTTTTTGGGTTATTATAATATACCCGCTGATAGAAAGTATTAAGATTATTATTAAAGATATAATAGCAATAAATTTTATTCTTAAAGATTTCATTTTTAGTTTTCGTTAATTTTTATTAGACCGTCGATACGAGGTATAAAATTAATTTTGTTATGGATAGCATAAATCTTTTCTGTTTCTATTAAAGGTATACCGATAACATCCTCCTCAGTTATAATCTGCATTATATCTTGCAATATCTGTAATCTTTTTGATTGATTCATAGCTTCAGCTGATTTCTCAATAAGCTCATCAACAGTTTTATTATAATAATTTATACCGTTATATTTACCAACAACACCACTAGACACTTTGCTATGTACAATATATTGGTATAAAGAGTCTATATCACCGTTATTGAATTTCCAGCCAGTCAAATACAGATCAGCTTCACCTTTAGCAAGGTTCTGGAGGAACTCTTCTTGATCAAGTACAAGCATTTTTATATTGATACCAATTTTTTTGTATTCAGATTGTATCATTTTACCTAATTTCTCATTATCTTCAGTTAGAGCAAGATAAAAATCAGTATTTTTTAACCTATCTTTATAGCTCTTTATAATATCTCTGGATTTTTCTATATCGTATTCAGGCTCAGGTATTTGTGGGTTATACCCGAACACACCGGAACTAACAAATTGGTTTAACGGGATAGTATAATCACCACCAAGTTTAAGGATATTAGATTTATCAAGCCCTAGTTTAAACGACTCTCTTATATCTTTATCTTTGAAATAAGGGTTATTAAAATTAAATAAAATAAATATAGATTCCAAGCTAGGTACTCTTTTGATATCATACCCGAACTTAAGTTTAGCTTGATCAATAAAAGAGGGAGGCACATCTATTAGTATATCAGTTTGGTTATCTCTTAAAGAAAGCATCCTAGCGTATCTATTAGGTATAACCTGTATAGTTATTTTATCGTATTTTTTATAAGGTTTATAGTAGTCTTTATTAGCGACTAACTCTAAATATTCGTTTCGTACCCATTCCCTGAATTTATACGGTCCGGTACCTATAGGGTTTAAAGATATCTCTTTATTAGGTACAGTCTCAATTATTTTTTTCGGGACTATATATAAGCTGGTTAGTTTATCAAGGATTAACGGATCATCTATTTTTGTTTCGATGATTATTTTATTCTCATTAAGTTTTTGGATATTCTTTATATTGGATAACAACGGTTTAACTTCAGAATACCTATAACTTATAGCCCTCTCAAAACTGGATATAACGTCATCAGCAGTAAACAGATCACCGTTATGGAAATAAACATTAGGTCTTAAACTGAATTCGTATTTATTTTTATCTATCTGCCCCCAGGATAAAGCTAGCTCAGGTTTGATATTAAGATTCTCATCATAAGTAACAAGTGATTCATATATATTAGTTAATCTGGATTTAGTGTCATTATCGTAGAATGTCGGTTCAAGGATCTTAACCCCTGAGCTATATGTTATAGTAACATTATTCTCTTCGCTCTTTTTATTTTCGAAACTATCAGCGAAAAACTGGTTAGTGTTATACAGTTTATAAGATACAAAAATAAGGAGATGAATACTTATTATTATCAGAAGATGTATAGTTTTTTTCTTTAACGATAATTTCAGTTTTAATCCGGTAATAAAAAAACTTAATAAACTGATAACTAATACAAGATAAAAATAATTTATTGAGTACGCTTTTGTTTGTACAGGCTTAACCTCAAACGGTATAACTATATCATTACTACGTAGCCCATCAGGAGTGATAGAATAAACTATTACCTCATGGTCACCGTATTCAAGTTCTTCAGGCGCTTGAATCTTAAAATCTCCTTCAGGGCTATCTGTAATCAAAGAGGTGGTAGTTATTAAGCTCTTGAATATAGCTACTACCTCGTTGTTAAACATACTATTACCATGTATAAAAGGTCTCTGATCAGAGATACTAAGATTATTATCGATAGGTAAACTAACAGGTATATCACCTAGCGCTTCTATACTTGGTGGAGGTACTTCTAAAGATATATCGATAATAATTTGGATTTTCTCTGATTGGTCTTTTATAGTATTATCTCCATCAAGAGAACAAGCTTTGATACTATAAACCCCTGATTTTAGAGGTTTATAAGAGGTACATATAAATTTACCTGATATATCGGAAACCGTGTCACATAGCAGTATCTCTTCATCTTTTTTATCATACGCATACGATTTGATTTTCGTGTTCTTAGATGATACACCTCTTATGAGCAACCTATTTGTGCCTAAAGTATCACCATTCTTAAAGTTAGTTATTTGGGTTCTATCTGTTTCGTTATTTAGAGCGATAGGCTCTGTATCGTATGCTATCTTTTTATTTGTAGAACCGTCTTTACCAGGCTCCATACCATCGTTTAACTTCTTTAGGTTATCCTCTAAAATACTTCGATTATTTGGTGTTTTTGTTTCTTCTAGGTGTTTAGATAGGTATTGGATTTCTGTTATCTCATTAGCATGATTAATATTTCTCTCTACAGTATTGCAATAAGCTATAGCGATGAAGAGAAAACTTATCACAAGAGCGCCTAGACAATATTTTATGATTTTTTTTGGATACATTTGGTTTCTGATTTTTTTTAAATCTTTACATTATACCACAAAACAGATTATTTTTTTAGTAAAAATTAAAATTTTATTTAAAAACTCTTTTAATATGTATGTAAATCAAAAAAAGCCGTCTTTTTATAGCTTTAGATAAATACCTCGAATATATAAAAATAAATATCTTGATTAAAACCTAAAATTTCCTTAAGCTTGTATCTGATGATAAATAAAAATTTTACTATGATAAAAAGTTTTTTTATATCGGTTTTTACACCATTTAAAGATTTATTATCTAAGATAAAAGTAAAAAACAAGAAAAAAAATATTGTAGGCGAATTAGAACTAGATATATATGAATCAGACAAAGAATTACTTATAATAGCGCCTTTAGCAGGTGTCTCAATAGAAGACGTGAGCGTAGTGCTTGAAGAAGGTGTCCTAAAAATAAGAGGCGAGCGACAAATGAAGGTAAATTATAAGAGGAAGATAGCTAACGAATGTTTTTGGGGGGTGTTCGCAAGATCGGTTGTCCTACCTTCTAATATAAAATTTGGTAATATAAAAGCGGTATATAAAAATGGTATCCTAGAGATATATATCCCTAAAATATGTATGACAAAACATAGAAAGATAAAAGTAAGTATTTCTTAAAAATATATGTGATGGAATCGATAAAAAAAGCAATTATACCGGTTGCTGGTTTTGGGACAAGGTTTTTACCTATCACAAAAACAGTCCCCAAAACTATGTTACCTATTTTGGATAAACCGGTTATCCATTACTTAGTAGAGGAAGCGCAAAGTATAGGTTGCGAGGAAATAATAATTGTTTTAAGTAAATACCAAAAAATAGTAGAAAACTATTTCGAGCGATTCGAAGAATTAGAGAACAATCTTAGATCAAAGGCTAAGGATACTTTACTACAACAAATAAAAGGGATAGGTGCTAACGTAAAATTACGGTTTGTGTATCAAGAAGACCAACTAGGTGACGGTCATGCGATACTATGCGCAGAGCAATATATTGATAACGAACCGTTTTTAGTGCTTTTTGGAGACGATATTATAGCTCCGTCACCGGTAAAAAAAATGTATGATCTTTATATCAAAAAAAATAAACCTGTTTTGGTTTTAGATCAAGTCGAAACTATAGATATCCCCAAATACGGGATAGTAGAACCTGATAATATAAGAAAAGATTATATGGAGATAACCGATATAATAGAAAAACCTAGTATAGATGATGCTCCTTCTAATTATGGAGTAGTAGGTAAATATATATGTACATATGATATAATGGAGCTCCTTAAGAAAGGCCTAAAAAGCAGTGACGGAGAAATCAGGTTAGCTGAAGCATTAAAAGAATATATGAAGATATCATCTGTTGTAGGTGTAAAATTTGAAGGGAAAAGATATGATTTAGGTAATAAATATGGGTTTTTTGAAGCTACTATAGACTACGCGTTAACCGATAAAAAATTACAGCCCCGAGCAGAAAATTATATAAAAAAGATATTTTTTAAGCTACGTCAATAGTATTTAAGTTGAATTTCTTCCAAATTATATTTATAATTATATAATAACTTAAATTAAACAAAATATATGACAAAGAAGAAACCCAAAAATCAGGATTTTTCAGGATTACCAGGACATATCTTAGATGCTCTTAGGAGAGCGGAGGATTTAAAATATGCGGGGAAACATAAAGAAGCTATAGAAATAGCTGAACAGATATTATTTGAATACCCTAATAGTATACCTGCGTTAGAAGAGATAGCAGATAATTATTTAAGTTTAGACAAATACGTTAAAGCAGAGAAAGCAGCATACCAAGCGCTTAAATCTGACCCGTTAAGCTATACATCATACTATATTTTAGGGTTCATTAAATCACAAAAACGTGAATGGGAAAATTCTGTTAAGCTTTTATCTAAAGCTAACGAAATACATCCAAATAACCCAGAGATATTACGATGTTTAGGCTGGGCAGTATATAATAGTAATGACCATGTAAAAGGGTTAGTAACACTTGAACGTGCTCTAAATTTGGACCCGGATAATAGTCTTATATTATGTGATTTAGGTGTATGTTATATGCAATCAAAAGATTTTGATAAAGCGTTAAGCTTGTTTTATAAAACTTTAGAGATAGATCCGAATAATGAGAGAGCGAAAGAATGTGTTATCGCTGCTCAAGGGTTTCATAATAGGTTTAATAATATAAACAAACGGTTATAAATTGTCAGAATATAAAAAAAGTATCGATATAAAAAAAATCTTGCGAGGATCCAAGGATTTTTTCAATGCAATAAAAACCTTTTTTTATAGATCGTTTATAGATATCATCAGAGATAGGAAGATAGTTATTGTATCAACGGTTATCCTGGTCGTTATAATATTTTTATTTAATACTATATTTTATATATCAAGGTTCTCTGAGATAGTACTATATAATATTAATAATAATTTTGATATAAAGATAGAGATAAACAAAGATACAGACGAGTATTTGATTTTAGATTTAGTTAAAGAACTAAAACGAAAAGATGGTGTCAAAACTGTTTATTATATATCTAAAGATAGCGCTTTAGATAAGTTTAAAGAACGTTTTAAAGGTTCAAGGTTAATAGATTTTTTTGAGGGGGCTAATAACCCGTTACCTGCTAGTATAAGAGTGGTAAGCACAGAAATATCTAAGATATCTAAGATAATAGATTATATCGCACAAAGCAAATACCAATCAATTATAAACTTAAATGATTTCGATGAGAATTATAAACAAAAGGATATATTTGATAAATTCAAAGAGATATGGGAGTTTATAAAAATCTCTAATATATCTATACTGATACTATTCTTAGTAGTAACTGTTTTAGTTATCTATAGTGTGATATATATCATTATCTATAATAACAGGTTAGAGATAAAGATTATGTGGTTAGTAGGTGCTAGGGAACTGTTTATCAAATTACCGTTTATAGTTGAAACGGTTTTTATATCTATTATCTCTGGGCTCATATCGAGTTTAATAATATTGTTTGTAGTGTTATATTTAGATGATACGGTTATTTTATTATTCGGGAACTATATATCTTCTATAACCGAATTTATCACTTATTTTTACAATAATTTCTTCTTTTATTTATTAGTAGAGATATTGGTGTTATCTATTATAAGTTTTTTGAGCGCAGTATTAGTTTTAAAAAAGTATGACGAATAATTTTTACTTAAGATAGGATGAAAAATAATATTATACTAGATTGTGTAGTTATCAAACGGTTTAATATCGGTGAATCTGATAGGATCATAACTTTTTTCTCTAAAGAGTTAGGTAAGATCAGAGCTATTTGTAAAGGTATAAGAAGAATAAAAACAAAGTTTAGTGGTAACCTAGAACCGTTCCAAAGGATACAGGTAACTATACATAAAGGTACTAAATGGAATAAAGTTATAGAGGTGAACCCCAAATACAAATTTTTTGGCATAAAAAATAGTTCTATATACGTGTTAAATATAATGGCCGAAGTAATAGATAAATTTTGCCAAGAAGAAGACCAAAATACTGATTTATATAAAAATATGTTAATGCTCCTTGAGCTTTTATCTTTAGATGTGAACCAAAATCTTTTAATAGAATCATTCAAACTACAATTACTAAAATTAAAAGGGTATTTACCTTCTTTTTATAATTGTCTTAGATGTGAACAGAAATTTTCTAGGGATACTGGATTATGTTTTATCAATGACTATAACGGGTTTATTTGTAAAGGTTGTTTAAAAGAAGATATCTATGAAGAACTCACTTTTGATAATCTAAAATTAATAAATTATTTAAAAGAGTATCCGTTACAAAACACTTTGAATTTAGTAGTAACAAACAAGGGTTTCGAACTGATTAAACGAATAACTAATATAATGATTTATAAATATATAGATACTTTAAAAAGCGAGGAAGTGTATCTTAAATAACTGGTTTGACTAATATATTAGAATAAATAAAATACCCTAATATAAATAACATAGGTATATTTAAAAATATTAGCCCGTTTATTTGAAGTATATTAAATGCAAAATGGACCAACGTACTACCTAACACACTTATAATATAGAAAGATTTTTTTTGTTTAAAATTTTTGTAGATAAAAGCAAAGATTAATGAAGAAACTATATGTATCCCGGTATCAAGCAATAATCTTGCAGATATTATAGTTATTAGATTGGTATTATCAATAAGTTTTACCGAATAAACAATATTTTCTATTAATGCAAAACATATACCAACGATAATAGATTTTTTTATAATAGATTTAGTATTAAATAAAGGTAGATTCTTATGAAATTCCTCTATAAAAGCCAATACTAAATACGTTATACTAACACCTGAAAAAGAGGTAAGAGAGGTCTTATTAATAAAACTCAAATACATTATTAGAAATATTGGTGTTATACATATTAGACCAATAAAAGAGGTTTTAATAACCTGTTTTAACTTAATATCCAACTTTTTGTGAACAAATGTTACTAAAGACGAATAAAAAGTAAGATGAAGTAAAAATACTGTTAAGAGCTTGGCGGTCATGATAGATGTTGTTATACCAAGCTCTATGTTCTTTCCACAAAGAATAAAAACTTTGAGCTTGGGTGGCGGCTTGATAAATTGTATGTTCAATTATATAATAACATTTTCTATGATATAAATCAATAAAATTATTAGGATGTCAAATTAGAGTTGAACAGTAAGAATATATGATTTTCTAGGTATTATTTGAAGGTTTTTGTTTTAGAAGAGAAAAAACCCATCAAAATATTATTTTGATGGGTTTAATACGCTAATATTTTTTTTATTTAGCGATTCTAAGCTTTTCTAATCCTCTTTCCAGAGTCATAACACAATCAGTAGTGATATTTCTTGATCCCGATATATCTAAATCTTTTAGATGTTTTGAATTCTTTAGATATTCTAGCCACTTATGTTGTAACATGTTTTTACAAAAAAACACATCTTTTCTTTATTGATATTAGCAGGTATGGTATAATTATACGATAAAAATATTTATATATATGATAATTTTCAAACCGTTTATATGGTGGTACACAGAAGGGGTAATAAGATTAAGGGACTATATATTTAATGAAATAAGATTTACTGCGAAAAGAATAGGTTTCTTTATTTTACTTAAAAATATCTATAAACCTTTGTATGGGTTACACACTAAATGGGATGTTTTAATCTCTATAATAGTAAGGATAGGACATTTCATTTTTATAAGTATTATTATGACCGGGTATACGATCCTACTTTTATTGTTATTAGTTACCTATTTAGGGTTCCCTCTATTTACAATTTACAATATATTTATACAGATATTTTGATACAAGAGATAGAAAACACAGGGTATTTTATCAACCTTAAACCATCTAAGCTGGATAAGTTTATATATTTTGTAGACAATAATTATAGGTATATATCTGCGGTAATATTATTTATGATTATAGTTTTATTATCTATAATCAGTTTCACTAAAAACACTAGGAATCTTAACTTATTTATCAAATCTTTTTTTATTAAAAGTCCGGAGAATTTATTGTTTTTTATACTTCTATTGTTGAGCGTAGTATGTATATATTATATATTCCAGGAAAAGGTTTTTATAAGAAAAGATATAAGATATAGACTAAACCGAGATTTAAAGAAGGTATTTGATTTATCTTATAAAAGGGATAAGAAAATAGATTTAGAATCTATCTTGGTTTCTATCTTTCAGCTCAAAAACGGGAAGATATCGGATGTTTTGGAATTACCGAAAGAAGATTTTATAAAGAAGATACGTGATTTATCATTAAAAGAGTTTAGTATCCTGGCCGCTATTCTATCTAATCTATTAGATAATAATAAAAAAATAGGGATATATGATTTCTTGTTATCATCAATAAGATTAAATAGTGGTTGTAAAGAACTGTTTTTCGAGTATGGTATAGATTATAAAGATTTAATGTATTACTTAACACTATTATCAGAAGGAGAAAAAATCCAAGAAGCGAGAAACATTTTATTCAAGGATGCACAAATAAGACAATCTAACACAATGAATAAAGCACTTACCGCGAAAAAAACTTTGTTGTTAGATTCAGTTTGTAAAGATATGACACTTAATGCTAAATACAATAGATATCCGTATATCATATCTAGGGATAAGGAGATAGAAGATATTTTAAGGATCCTTAAAAAGAACGGTGCAGGTGTCTTACTGGTCGGTAAAGCTGGTGTAGGTAAATCAGCTATAACACAGAAACTGTCTTATCTGATGGCGGCAGAGAAGGTCCCTTTTATACTACAGGATAGAAGGTTGATGTTAGTCAATATAGGGCTATTATTATCTAGTAAATCTATGGTTGAGTTACTTGAGGAGGTGAAAACTTCAGGTAATATTGTTTTGGTGTTCGATGATATATCTAATTTAATAGGAGCAGAGAAACATAGCGAAGAGTCATCGATGGATGCTTTCACTGTTCTATCTGATTATATAGAGAATTTTGGTGTGAAAGTTATAGGTAGCATAACCCCAAAAGAGTACTCAAAATATATGTTATCAACATCGAGTTCAGCATCAAGACAGATAGAAGTTATCGATATAGAGCCGGTATCTGAGGATGAGATATATAAGATACTACTACTTAATAGCTATAGGATACAAAAAAAGTTGAGTATCGATATATCGATAATAGCGATAAAAACTGTATACGAGCTATCTAAACGGTATATAACTAATCTATCGTTCCCTGCTAAAGGTATATCTCTATTAGAAGAAGTATCATATTTTACAAAAGATCTAAAACAACGGCTGGTAACATCTGATTTAGTTAAAAAACTTGTATCAAAAAAAATTAATATAGATATAACAACTCTAACAAAGAAGGAATCAAAAAAACTGATGGATTTAGAACAGAATATCCATAAAAGACTGATAGGTCAGGACCAAGCAGTTAAATCAGTCAGCCAAGCTTTAAGGAGAGCGAGACTGAATTTAAATGACACAACAAAAACTATCTCTAATTTTTTATTTATTGGGTCAACAGGTGTAGGTAAAACTGAGCTGGCTAAATCATTAGCGTATACATATTTTGGTGATGAGAAAAATATGGTACGTATAGATATGTCTGAGTTCCAAGAACAACGCTCTATCTCCAAACTGATAGGCGATCCTCTCGAAAGTAAAAGTGGTGGTATCCTTACTAACGCTATACTAAGGAAACCGTTTTCGTTGCTATTATTAGACGAGCTAGAGAAATCGCATCCGGATATCTTAAACTTATTCTTACAGGTTATGGATGATGGCAGATTAACTGATGGGTTAGGTAATATGATAGATTTTACTAATGTTATAATTATCTCTACTTCTAATGTAGGGAGTTTAACTATACAGAGTTTGTTTAAACAAGGCGTATCACTAGAAAAAATAAAGACACAGATGCTGGAAAAAGAGTTAATAACAAAATTTAGACCGGAGTTCCTTAATAGATTTGATGATATAATCTTATTCCATCCGTTATCAGAAACACATATAGCAAAGATCCTTGAGCTATCGCTTATAGAGCTCCGAACCAAGCTATATAAACAGGGGGTATACCTTGAATGGGACGATAAATTTAAGGCGGTATTCGTAAAAAAATATTTTTCTATATCTCTTGGCGCTAGACCAATAAAACGCGCTGTACAAGATAATATATCTAATTTTATAGCTGAGAAAATCTTATCAGGTGACCTGAAAAAGAATCAGACAGTATTTTTAAAAGAGAATAGGATAGATATATTATAAAAACCATTCTCTTGTAAAATATATAAATCTCAATTAAACTTGGTCTGGTTATTTTTATATATTGATTGATGTTTATTGAATTAGTTAACACGATAGTCGATACTGTATCAGTTTTTGGGTATTTAGGGATAGTAATACTGATGTTACTAGAAAGCTCTTTTTTGCCTTTCCCGAGCGAGATAGTTATTATACCTGCCGGGTATTTAGTGACAAGAGGTGAGATGGATTTTAGTATAGTAATTATATGCGGGGTTATAGGGTCTCTATTAGGCGCTTTATTGAACTATTTTATAGCGTTATTACTGGATAAAAAACTAAAAAAATACCAGAGATATTTTCTACTTAATGATAAGAAATACCAGAAGATACAAGATTTTTTTGCTAAACACGGCCATATAAGTACTTTTATAGGTAGATTGATCCCTGTGATCAGACAATATATATCTTTCCCCGCAGGGCTAATAAGAATGGATATAAAAAAGTTTTGTGTTTATACCTCTTTAGGCGCGGGTATATGGGTATATATCCTAGCTTATATAGGTGTGCTTTTAGGTAATGTGTCAGAATCTGAGTACGATAAGATGAAAGACTATTATCTCACTACAAGCCTACATTTAATTTTATTATGTTTGGGAATAATAGTTTTTATATATATAATAATATACAGACGAAAAAAATTATTAACTGATTAATTTTGTTAAGTTTATTTAATGCTCTTATTTTAGGTATATTACAAGGTATAACAGAGTTTATACCGGTTTCTTCTAGTGGTCATCTAGCTTTAGTAGAGTTTTTTTTAGGGTTAGATATACATTCTAATATGTTAAAATCTTTTGATATAATACTACATGGCGGTACGCTACTAGCTATACTGATATTTTTCTTAAAAGATTTCATAAAAATATGTCAGGGGATATGGTTTACTCTGTTTAAAAGGAAACACCCTACTAAGGAGATAATATCCCAAGATAAGGAGTATCTACGGTTATTTTTCCTTTTGGTTATCGCTACTATCCCGGGCGCTTTAGCAGGTTACTTTTTGGATGATTTCATAGATAAAATATTTAGATCACCTTTAGTTATATCATCCATGATGTTAGTGACAGCGTTAGTGTTCTATCTCGCTGAAAAATACCCGAAAGATAAAGACAAAAAAAATATATCTATGTTGAACAGTATATTTATAGGGCTAGCACAATCTTTAGCGTTGATACCGGGTGTATCAAGATCAGGGTTCACTATAGCAGCTGGACTCGGTTCAGGGATAGATAGAATCAAATCTACTAGGTTCGCGTTCTTGCTTGCGGTACCTATTATTTTGGGCGCGAATACTTTAGTTTTGGTTAAAGGGATTTCAGGGATTATAACATTACCGCCGTTGGATGTGATACTGGTAGGGTTTATAAGCTCAGTATTGATAAGCCTGTTATCGATAAAATTTTTATTGGATTTTTTCAAGAAATACACACTAAAACCGTTCAGTGTTTATTTAGTAGTTATGTCTGTTATCACGTATGGGGTTCTAGTTAATAGTAACCTAAAATTTATCACAGACTTTATAATCAATTTTATTATCCCGTTTTTTAGAGATTTTGCGTATGTGATAGTGTTGTTTGGAGCGTTCGCTGAATCTATACCGTTACTAGGTGTACTCGTGCCGGGCGGTACAGCTATAATCCTTAGTGGCGCTATAGCTTGTGAGGCTGATATATCTATATATCTTTTGTCGTTATTTGCGGCTATCGGTGCTGTAGTGGGTGATTTTGTAGGGTTTAGTATAGGTAAAAAATACGGTGAAAATATTTTAATCAAGTATGGTCCATGTATAGGGTTTAAAGAGGAGTACTTATACGTAACACATCGGTTCTGTCATCAGTATGGTGGATTCGCTTTAGTGTTAGGTAGATTCAATGGTATAGTCAGGCCTTTTATCCCTATGGTTATAGGTTCAAGTGGTATTAATTTAAGGAAATTCTGGGTATTTAATATTGTGGGCGGGACGATTTGGGCTATATCACAGGTCTTGATAGGGTTTTTCGCTAGAAAAAGTTGGGTTATTATCCAAAGTTATGTCGGGGTAGGGGGCGGTATAATATTTACTTTAATGATAGTAGCGGTTATCTTAATAATACATTTTGAGGTAAAGAAACTAAAGAAGGCTTCCAAACTAAAATTTCTTAAAAAAAACAATACTTAAAAATCTTTAATATTTATCCTGAAGAGTGGTACAATAGATATGTTTATATTCGTATCAGTATTTATGGATAATATACCTATTACTTTGTCACCTAAAGATTATTCGTATGATATAATGATAGTTGAAGGGTTTATAGATAAACCGAACTTATTTATTAAAGATGCATATAAAACTGACCAGTATATAATCATTTGTGATAATCAGATAAATAATATATTCGGTGAGCAACTATTAAACAACCTAAGGAAAGGTGTAAAAAAGATAGAGATATGTTCTTTTAAATCAGGCGAGAAATCAAAGAATATTGATACTGTTTTAAAGATAATAAAGAAAATGTTACGGCTGAAATTTGATAGGAAAACCTGTGTATTAGCTTTAGGCGGTGGTGTGACAGGTGATCTAGCTGGGTTTGTATCAAATATTTTTATGAGAGGTATCCCGTTTATACAGATACCTACGTCGTTACTCGCTATGGTAGATTCTTCTATCGGCGGTAAAACAGGTATAGATTTTATTGAAGGTAAGAACCTGATAGGGACTTTTTATCAACCTAAAAGGGTTATAATAGATCCGGTCTTTTTAGAAACTTTACCTGAGACAGAGTATATAAATGGTTTAGCAGAGGTCATTAAATACGGTATTATATGGGATAAAGAGTTTTTTATGTATCTAAATAAAAACCACAAGAAAATACTTGCGCGTGACAAGAAAACGATAAAATATGTGCTACATAAATCTGCTCTTATAAAAGCTGAGATAGTGATGAAAGACGAGAAAGAGTCTAGGTTAAGACGTATCCTTAATTTTGGGCATACTTACGGGCATGCGATAGAAGCGTTGTCAGATTATTCGTTAAGACATGGTGAAGCGATAGCTATAGGTATGCATTTTGCGTGTAAAATAGCTGAGAGAAGAGGGTTCACTGGGACAAAAGAGATACTTAAGTTACTAAGGAAGTTTAGTTTGCCTGTATGTCCTAACAAGAGATACAGTTTTAAATCTATGATAAATAAAATGCGTAGTGATAAAAAGAATGTTAGAGGTAAATTCAGGTTCGTATTACCTAGATCTATAGGTAAGGTGTATATAGAAGAGGTGGAGGAAGAGGAGATACTTTTATCTATGGGGTATCTTAAGGAATCATGTGTGGTTATATAAAAAAACCAGCAATTTTTGTTTTTTGCTGGTTTTGATATTTTATGGGGATCATAATTAACGTCGTTTTTTAAATTTCCAAGTATTAACTGATACAAAATCCTTAACATTACCAATCATTAACGTGATATTAACTTTAAATCTACCACGTAATTTATTACCAAAAAATTTAGGAATTTGTATTCTAACATTTTGGCGTTTTGCGTCTAAGCATTTTTTATCAATTGTATAATTATCAATCAATTTAGATTTGCAATTTCCTGAAATACTTATAGAATATCTTCCTTTTTTAGCTTTTTTATATTTCCTTATGTAATTTTTATGTATTTTCCAGGTAAATGAAAGATTAATAGTTCGATAATCGGAATCATCTCTCTCTAAAGAAACTTCATCAATATCAAAAATAATGCCTAAACTACCATAAATCCTATTGAATCTAGATAGATGTTTTGTGTCTCTTTTAAGTTTTTTAAAACGATATACAAGTAATCTATGGGATTTCTTAAGAATAGTATAAGAAGTTTTCAACTGTTCATTAATTTCAGCAGTTGCTTTAGCTTGCTTATCCATATATTTCTCTTGATCATTTTTTATTTTTTCAAAATCTTCTGCAATTTTTTTAGTGTAATGCTGATTCATTTTAGTATTGTGTCGAATAAGCATTTCTAGATTCTTTCCGTCTTTAGCTGCAATTATATTACTCCAAAAATGTAAACCTAAAGCTATTAATGATACAAGAATACCACTTGAAATTATTTTAAAAAAAGAAAGCTTGGATTTTTCCTTTGGTTCTTTAGACGAGTCTTCTTTATTAGCTTCTTTTTCAGCTTTAGTAAGTCTTTTTAGGATATCATTATTTTTGACATATGATACTATTCGTTTAATGAATCCGGGATTAGATATTTCATATTTTGTTATTTCCTGAGTCATCTCAGAAGATAAAGTTTTTTCTATTTGACAAGATATAGTTTCATAATCTTCTTCAGGAATTTGTTTTTTAGTTATATCATCTATTTGCTCTAACTTAACTATATTGTATTTTTGTGAGCAATTATTACTATTTTTGTTTGTTTGATCTTCTTTTGAAGTATCTTTTTCTTTTATATCTGACATTTTTACTCCTTTGTTTAAATGTTAAATTCCCCCTATAAAATATATATACAAATCCTAATAAGCATTAGCTTATAGGTTATATAATTAATTATATTCGATTTTTTAAAGATCTATTTTTAATTTTTTTTATTATACGATTAATTCTTATTACGTAATACCTAAATTTGATTATTTTTTCAGATTGTTTTTGGAATCCTATCAATAACGTATTAAATATTTATGTTTTATAATAGTAACTAAATATTACAGTACAAAAATATTACTAAATACAAAAACAAATTTCAAGAATTACAAAAAAATAAAAATTATGCTGATCCGTTTTTTAACTTTTACTTATATATACCACAGTATAGTATATACTAGAGAATTAGCTTAGAAATATATATACATTGCTTTTAGATTTTGTAAGCGAAAGTATATAGTTCTTATAAGATTTAAGTCTATAAAAAAACAATTAACTATATATTATACTTAAATTTGTTCAAAATCTAAAGTTTCTATAATCTAATATTAGCTTTGCTTAAGACTGTTGGTAAATAAGAAATTTAAGAATTTTGGAGCGGTTGAGTATGATTTTGTAGATTGTTTTATTAAAACTGTAAAAAAAGCCAGTTTATATATTTTTTAATATAAATACAACTGGCTTAATTCCTATAGGAGTAGTTAAAATTTAGGTGTATCAATTGAAATCGTTTGACAATAGATACCTATTCTAACATTAAGAGTAATTTTATATGGACCTTCAATATTTCTATCCCAATATTTAGGTATAGTAATTTTTACTGTTTTTTCTTTTTTATCAAGATCTTTTTTAATTAATGTAGAGTCTTTTACAGATTTAGATTTTCCGGGGACTGAAAGATAGATTGTATATCTAGCTTTTTTGCAATTTTTTTCATAATTTTTTTTATAATTCTTATGAATTACCCAAGAAAATTTTAGACTTATAGTTCTTTTTTGTTTTGAATGTTTAATATATACAAGTTCATCAATTCTAAAAATAGTATCAGTAGGACCATATATTATTTTGAATCTATTAAAAGGTTGAATGATTTTTGCGTTTTTATTTATATCATGTAAAATATTAAAATTGGTTTTATTTAGTTTATTAAGTTGATTATCATGGTCATTAATTTTATCGGATATATTGGATACAGAGGCAGATAGTTCATCACTAGTTTGTTTGACCTTAGAGAGATCTTCCCTCATACCTATTACAATTTCGTTTGTACTTTTTAAATGTTCTTTCATTTCTTTTGAAGATAAAGTCATTTTTTCTGAAGACTCGATAATTCTTTTTGCCATTTTCCCTTGCCTTTGAGACATATTTTTCATTGAGGTCTCAATATATCCCCATTTTTTTTCTTGGATTTGTGTGTTTTCTTGAATAACTTTACTCAATTTATTGTTATTTTTTGGTCGAACCAAAATACTAAAAATGCTAAAAATTAGAATAGTAAAAATAATAGTAGAAATATTTTTAATAGAAAGACTATTTTCAATTGATCCCCAGAAAGATACTTTTTTTGGTCTACTTTTTCTTTTATTCTTTATTGTTTCGCTTTGTTTATATTTTTTCTTTTTCTTAGATTCTTCAAATCTTTGTTTTTTTTCTATTAATAGTGTAAGTCTTTGTTCAAGTTTTTCGTGTTCTATTTTTTTCTCTAAATATTTTGTTTCTTTTTCAGCAAGATTTTGTTTTTTCTTTTCTAAATTATCAAAATTGGTTTTATAGCTTGTTCTGTTCTTTTCGAGATTTAATTCATATGAAGTGATTTTTTCTACTTGAATGTCTTTATTGTTTCTCATTTCTATAAATTTTTTCTCTTGTTTTTTTACGACTTCTTCTTGGCTTTTGATTCTTTCATCTTCTTTGCAATATTTTTCTTTTTTTCTTTCTATTTCTCTTAATTTATGTTTTAAATTAGGGGCTTCTTTATTAAGAGTCTCTTCTATTTCTTTTATTTCTAATACTAATTGATTATATTCGTAATGTTTGGACGAACCACCGTTTTTTAGCGCTTTAGTAAGTCTTTTAATAATAGAATTATTAGAAACAATACTTAGCATCCTTGGTATATATGTAGAATCTTGATGATTAGATACAGCAATTTCACATGTTGGGATTATAGATAACAATTTTTCTGTTTCTTCTTTTACTTTTGCAACAAATCTTTTTGGTACAAACTGAATATCCAATTCTTTTAAATCTGCACGCGTTTTAGGTATAAAAGGATTCTCTTTTACCTTAGTATCAAGAATATGTTCTTCATCTAATATTAGAAATTCATCCGAACACTCAATAGATTCGTCCGAGGGATAAAAATCCTTATTATCTTTTTCATCATCCATATTGTTTTATCCTTTCTAGTTTAATTTATTTTTTTGAGTATAATTATTATTTATGAAGGTATTTTGAAAATTTATTTTTATGATTACTCCTATAATATATATACAAAACCCGATAAGCAAAGAGCTTATAGGCATCTGTAATTTAAATTATATTTATTAGTTTTTTTAAAGATCAATCTAATTAACTAAAATTTTACTAGACCTAAATTATTATTACAAGAATTTAAAAAATATTTAGTAAGAAATTTTCTATAAACTATATATATAACTCTATAAACTTTATTAAGATAGTAAAAAGCCAGTCTATATCTAACTAAAACTGGCTTATTGTTCTATAGGAGTTATTAAAAATTATGAGTATCAATTGAAATTGTTTGATATTTAATACCTGTAAGGTTCTTTATTTTATTATTTAATATTAAATAAAATTCTTATACCTATAAAAATGATAGAAACAAATAAAAAAATATAGATAATTTTAGGCGTAAGATAATTTTTTTTTATATATTGTATAATTCGGCTTATAATATCCTCTTGATAGATATCAAGAGATTGATAATATTCAATAAATTTTTCAAAATCTTCTAATTCTTGTTTTTTTTCTTTAATAAATTTTTTTTGTTTATCTACAATTTCTCGTCTGCTCTCAAATATACTTTTTTTATATAATAAATTGATTGCTTCGCCAATAAGGTCTAGTTCGTTATCAAGAATATTATATTTATGTTTTGCGATTACTTTTTCATCAACAAGTTTATCATCTAATCGGTTCAGTTCTTCCCGTCGAATATCGATTATTTCTGCTTGGAATATAATCTCGCGTGCTTCCTCAGCGATTTTTTCTCTAAATAGATCTATTTTATTTGAATTGTTTTGTAATATATTTTCGTCTTTTTTAAGACGTTCTTCAAATCTCTTCTTTTTTCGATTTATAAGTATGAATCTTCTTTCTAATAAACGCTTATCGATACCCGTTACACTAAAGATTCTTTTGATAAGATCAAAATTTGTAATTATCTTAAACATCCTGGGGACAAATGTTGGATCCTTTTTATTTAATCTTTCTAAATCATAGTTGTCACATATTGAAAGAAGTTTTTCTGTCTCTATCTTAACTTCTAATATAAGTTTCCTAGGGACTGATTCTATATTTAAAGACTCTAAATCAATGATTTTTTTAGGGATAAAAGATTTTTGTTGTGGTTCATCTTTTTCCATTTCTTTATCCTCCCTATCCTGAATATAAATTTAAAATTTTTTGTCCCACTTTTTAAATATATTCGAAACTTAAATAAGCAAATATATTTATAACTTCTTATAATTTTAATAATATTTCCCTATTTATTAAAGAACAATATAAAATTTTTTAAATATTAATAAAAGCGATAATTTATTTCAAGAGTTTTTTAAAATAGTAGATAAATATCGATTTACTGTTATTCTCTTTATATCCCATAAAATAATTATCCTCACATTTTTTTATATCAGAGACACTAACAAATTGTGTTACACTAAAGACTAAATCAAGAAATGTATTCCCCCAAATCTTTATAAAATTCTTTGTTTGAAGAGATTGATATGATAATATTTTTTTTGATTGATATTTAATATTATAGGGCAAAAAAAGGAGGAAGAAATATGAGATGGTGTTTTATTTTTCTTTCCATTTGTTTTGTATTAACCGCTTGTGATGGGATGAGTTCCAAGGAACTGGTAGCGCGAGGCGATCAACATTATAAAAAAAAGGAGTATAAGGAAGCTGTTTATTATTATATTGTTGCAACTCGCTCAAACAAGCCTATCCCTGATGCGTTGTATAAGATAGGTGTATGTCATATGCAAGGGCGTGGGTTAGAAAAAAATTATGAAAAAGCTTTTGAGTATTTCAAAAAAGGCGCTGATTACTCAAATGCTAAATCATATTATGCTTTATCAGTATGTTATATACGAGGGTGCGGAGTAAAAAGAGATACTAAAAAATCTATCTATTACTATAAAAAAGCTTTTGAGTTACACAAAAAAATAGCAGATAAAGGTGATGCTGAGACGATGTACCAACTGGCTAATATGTATTTAGTCCCTAATAAAGACAATTTTAATGTTGAGAAAGCTATATACTACTACAAAAAATCAGCAGATAAAGGTTATGATGAATCAATTTATTCTTTAGGGATATTATACTTTATGGGTCATTTTGTAAGTGCAGATTTAAAGAAATATTTTGATTATATGAAGAAAGCATCTGATTTAGGTAATGCTAATGCTATGGTTGAGTTAGCTAGATGTTACGGGAAAGGGGTTTGTGTAAAAATAGATCATAAAAAGGCTTTTTATTATTTACAAAAAGCGTTAAGTATCGATAGATATAATAAAAACGCGATGAGAGGGCTATCTGTTTGTTATAAATATGGATACGGAGTAACAAGAGATCATAAAAAAGCAAATTACTACTTAAGAAAGATGAGAGATTAAGAAAAATATCAATTTATAGGTCATACTATCAAAGTATGATCTTTTTTTTTAAAAAAGTTCTTGACTTATATTTTTGATTTTATTAATATACTTAAGCTCTATTAAAGAGTGGTTTAGAAGAGTGTGTAAAAAAAATATTTTTGTATCTAATTAGGTTAAGAGATAGAGAACGAGTTATAGAAAAGATCATTGAATACATAGGTTAAAATCTAGTTTGTAACAGAGAAATGATCACAAGTTTATTCTTATAAATTTTAAACTTAATTGCGATCTGTCTTTAGATAGATTGCTTAAAAAAAATTCTTCTTCGAAGAGTTTGATCCTGGCTCAGGTTTAACGCTAGCGGTGCGCATAACACATGCAAGTCGAGCGTCCTTCTTTTTAAGAAGGAGCGGCAAACGGGTGAGTAACACGTTGGTAACCTGCCCCAAAGTGAGGGATAGCCCACCGAAAGGTGGATTAATACCGCATATGCTATATAGATCATAGGATTTATATAGTAAAGTAGTAATACGCTTTGGGAGGGGCCTGCGGCATATCAGCTTGTTGGTAAGGTAATGGCTTACCAAGGCTATGACGTGTAGCTGGTGTGAGAGCACGAACAGCCACAATGGGACTGAGACACGGCCCATACTCCTACGGGAGGCAGCAGTGAGGAATCTTCCGCAATGGGGGAAACCCTGACGGAGCGACACCGCGTGCGGGATGACGGGCTTTTGCTTGTAAACCGCTTTTCTGAAGGAACAAGTTCTGAGCTAACTTCAGGAATAAGCACCTGCTAACTACGTGCCAGCAGCCGCGGTAATACGTAGGGTGCAAGCGTTAACCGGAATAACTGGGCGTAAAGCGTCCGTAGGCTTTTTGAAAAGTCTGATGTAAAATTTTGAAGCCTAACTTCAAAAGTGTATCGGAAACTTTCAGAATAGAGGAGTTCAGAGGCTAGTGGAATGCTGTGTGTAGGGGTAAAATCCGTAGATACACAGTAGAACACCAAAAGCGAAGGCAGCTAGCTGGGAACTTCCTAACGTTGAGGGACGAAAGCGTGGGTAGCGAACGGGATTAGATACCCCGGTAGTCCACGCTGTAAACGATGGATACTCGGTATTGGAGGTCGACCCCTTCAGTGCCTAAGCTAACGCATTAAGTATCCCGCCTGGGGACTACGATCGCAAGATTAAAACTCAAAGGAATAGACGGGGACCCACACAAGCGGTGGAGCATGTGGTTTAATTCGAAAATAACCGTGGAACCTCACCTGGACTTGACATCCCAAGAAGCTTTAAGAAATTAAAGTGTGCCGCAAGGAACTTGGTGACAGGTGCTGCATGGTTGTCGTCAGCTCGTGCCTTGAGGTGTTCTGTTAAGTCAGTTAACGAGCGCAACCCTTGCCCTGATTTGCATATGTATCAGGGGACTGCCGGCTCCAAGTCGGAGGAAGGTAAGGATGACGTCAAATCTGCATGGCCCTTATGTCCAGGGCTACACACGTGCTACAATGGGAAATACAAAGGGTAGCCAAGTCGTAAGGCGGAGCTAATCCCATTAAAATTTCTCTCAGTTCGGATTGAGGTCTGCAACTCGACCTCATGAAGTTGGAATCGCTAGTAACCGTAAATCAGCTATGTTACGGTGAATATGTTCCTGGGTCTTGTACTCACCGCCCGTCAAGTGATGAAAGGCAGGGGCGCCCGAAGTCGGTTTATCCTAAGTTTATACAAAGGAGGCTGCCTAAGGTGAAACTGCTGATTGGCACTAAGTCGTAACAAGGTATCCGTAGGAGAACCTGCGGATGGATCACCTCTCTAGAAAGAGATACTCTAATATTCTATTAGATAAACTCTGGTCGATCTGGTCATTATGACACTTATTTAAGTTTTATATTATCTGATCAGATAAGTAAACTTGGTATTCTCTGTTACAATTAGGTTTTAATATAGAAATGGATCCGTTTAAACGGGTTTTTTTTAGTATTTTATAAATTGGGTTTATATGGTATATTCTTTAAGGTTTTTTTTGATCTTTAAAATAAAAGGAGTTTTGTTATGAATAAAAGAATATTTTTTCTTGTCACCTTAGTGTTTTTGTGTTTTAGTTCTCTTTTCTTTAGGAAGATAGATAAAATAGAGAAATATATGTTTAATAGAAAGTATAATATTTTATCTAATGATGAAGTTTTACTAGCTGCTAATAAGTTTTTAGAGAAAGAGAATCTTTTGTTAGGTATTACTTATAAGTATCTTGAAGATGATGTCTTTAAATCAAAAAAGAAAATATCTTTTCATAAAAAGAATAAAAATTTTAAGATAAATGCTATAACTATTCTTCTCAATAAAAAGGATTATGGTAAACAAAAACTTAATTATTCTTATAAATTATCTTTTATTGAACCTTCATCAGTTAAGTATGGAGATTCATTAACTACCAAGGATATAAGATATATTTTAAAAAAGTTTCATGATATTTCTAAGATAGAAGATAAAAATTGTTTTCAAGGAAATCAAGCATCATATATTATATTAGATCAAGCTATTAAACTACATTTCTTTTTTAGTAATATAAAAGAGAAAGATATATACGCGCCTGAAGCGAAAGAATTCAAAGTTCAGTTTTATATTAAAAGATCAATATATAATTACTTTAAGAAAAAATTTAGTACAGGGAAGAAAATACAAATAGAAGAATTAACAGATGAATATCTGAGGATAATATATAAAATTAATAAAAATATTGATAAATATAGGAAAGTAAATAGATATTTATCTAAAATAGCTGAGATAAAAACTAATTTTGCCAAAATGAGGCCGGATGATAAGAAGGATGAAGAAGATATTTTAGATGATTATTTTTTTGAGAATAAAAAAGTTAAAAAATTATATCAAAAATTAAGATATAATAGTGAGTTGATACAAAATAAAGAGTATAAGAGGGAAGTAGAAAAATATTTATTGAGATATGCTAAAGAATGGTCGTTTATAAGAAAGGAAACATTTATATTAAAAACTCAGGCAAAAACTATCCTTAAGATCCTGGATGAAACAGGTAAAGTAAATACTAAAAGATTAGAAGAAAAAACTGATAATATATTCTCAAATAATAAGAAGCTGGAGTTAGTATCGATAGATAGTGAATTCCTTATATATATAGATAATTTTTTTGATGGTGATTTTGATTTAAATAAAGATTGTCTTTTAGCGGGGATGGTACCTTTTACCAGAGAGTTCTCTTATGAGGAGAGTAAAAAATATTATTTGTCTGTATGTAAACTAAGAGAACAAATAAAGCTTCTAAGAGATAAAGGTGTGTTAAAGTATAAAATATTATTTACTAAAGTTATTAATAATCCGTATCGTATAAGGTGGTATCGAAAAGAGATACTCAAATGTTTTAAAAGAGAAGGTCATATTTTAGATTTCTTTATTTTAAACTCAGTTAATATATATTATGGGATAACAGGGGGGTATCTAATATATATGATTTTATTTTTGGTTTTGAAAATAAAGAATCAAATATTGAAAGAACGAATTAGGATCCAAAAAGATTTATTGAGTATTCAAGCACAAGCAAAAAGAGAGAAGGAGCTAAAAGAAGAGAAAGAGGAGTTTATGGTGAAAGTGAGAACTGTATTGGAAGAGGTAAAGAAAGAAGACCCTTCACATAGTATCTTAAACAAGGGGATAGAAGAGATAACAAAAGAAGAGCTATACGGAGTAGAATCAGAGATACTTGATGTTATACTCAAAAAGGAACAAAAAGCGAAAGATCGTAAAAAAGAAGAAGGAAATATCAAGAAAGCTTCTGATCTTCTAAAAGAGATACAAGATGCAGAGGTTTTGAAAGAGTTGAAAAGTAAACTAGAGGAGATAAAAGAAGAGCTCAAAACCACGAAACGGCCTAAGAAATTGGATAGGAAGATAACGAAACTAATAGATGAGATACAGGAAGCGATAACTAAACAAGATTAAAAAAAAATACTTCTATAAACGCTCCAAAACATTGGAGCGTTTTTTTTAAACCATATATTGCAAATATCAAAAATCTGTATATAATATAAAAGATTGTTTAGAGTTCCTTCAAACCATAGGGTTTTATATTGTGTTATTTTTTTTGAGAGTGTAATTATGAAAAAAATATTATTTTTTTTGATTATTATTACTATATTCAGTTCTTTTTGTTTTGTACAAGAAAGCGAAGAAGATGAAATAGATATTTATATGCCTTTAGGTCCAAAAAAAATTAAAAAGGATATAAATTATGTCTTAAGTAGGTATGAGTATATGGATGGTAAAGAGATAGAGCAACATCTATCTTCGTTAATACTAGTACTCAGGGAAGATGACGAGAATAGGACTTATGCAGCTAAGAATGCTATAGCTAAAATAGGGTATAACGCTATTGATATTTTAATCAATTGCCTTGATGCTGATAACATAAACACAAGGCTCCATGCAACGTATACTCTTATCAAGATAAGAGAAAAAGCTAGTCCTTCAGATGGTTTTGATAGGATAGGTGCTTCTCTATCAGATTATTCTATGGGCGGTAATACATCACATAACCAGAAAAAGATAGAGACAAAAGATGAAAGAAATAAGAGGATTAGGATAGCTGTATTAAAAGCTGTCCCAGGATTAGTAAAAAATTTTGGTAGTAATAAGCCTAAGCTTAGGGCGATATCTGCTAGAGCGATAGGTGTAATAGCGTATCAAACTTCAGATCGTTTTAGTTCAAAGACCGATGATGATTCTATATTAAAAAATGCTGTAAAACCGCTTACTACTCTTATAGAAGATGATAATCATGAGGTACAAAAAGAGGCTATAGTGGCTTTAGGTTGTATCGGCAAAAGAGCTGAGTATGCGATACCTATTTTACTCAAATATATTAATACACCTTATTTATTGAAAGAGATAGCTTGTACTTTAAAGAATATAGGAGAAAAAGGGACTAAAGATCTATCTGCATGTCTGAGAAGTAATGATCCTAATACCAGATTAAACGCGCTTAAGATATATAAACTAAATGGTCCTAAATCTGTGATTAGTATAAATGAGATTATAGCGCTTTTAGATGATAAGGAAGTTCGGATAAGAAGATATGCTGCTTCCACTCTACTATCTATATGTGATTATGAGGAGAAAAGTAAATCAATTCCTGTATATGGTTTTGGGGATAAAAATGCACATTACGCAGTAAATCCTTTTTCAAGGATTAATAAGGAATCTGTTGGTATACTAACTAAAAATATTGATTCTAAGGAAGATCTAGTTTCTGAAACATCGATATGGATGTTAGGTAAAACAAATAGAGAGAACCCAAAAGCGATAGCGAAACTTTTTTCTGTGTTAGATAATTCTAAATACAAAGATCTTATCCTTATAGCTTTAGCTAAAACTGGTAGGAATGATTTATCTGTAATTAATACAATAATCAAATATATCAACCCAGATAATAGAGCGCTATCAGATAAATGTGTTGAATGTCTTAGATATATCGGGAAGATCGCAGTTTTAGAGCTAGCGAAACGGTTACGGACAGAGAGAAATAAAACAGATATTTTGTTTGTTTTAGGGCAGATAGGGCCTGAATCATATATCGCTATAAATGATGTTATACCTTTTATAGAGAATATCGAAACCCAAAAATATGCGTTGGAAGCTATAAATAAAATAATTTATGTAAGCGAAGAAATAGATGGGATAGATTTAAGTTATAAAAAAAGAGAAGAGAAAAAAAGATACTCTGATTTAGCGATAAGAAGCGTTAATAATAGGTCTATCGATATACTTTTTAGGAATATTAGAAACGATAAAATATCGGCTGATATCGCTTTAATAGTTAGACGTATAGCAAAAAATAATAAAAAAGTGTTATATACGATAGTTGAGGTAATTAAAAACAAGAGTATTGGTACCGACAACGATTCTGCTGTAGCTTTTTTATTTGATAGTATAAACTATTTAGATAATATTGATGATCATATCATTAGTATCCTTATAAGTTACTACAATAAATATGGGTATTCAGTTAATAACAGTATCTCAAAAATCTTAAAGAAGGTCGGTAAAAAAGCTATACCGCATTTGGTTAAATGTTTTGGTGATGATAAAAAGAGGCAGTATGCGATTAATACGTTATCAGAGATGAATGATTTAAGCCCATTAACAAAATATTTTAAAGATAAGAATATACTACCTATAATCGAAACACTCGTAAACGTAAGATCATCAAATTATTCAAGTAGTTATATATTATTATCTAATAATAGCAACAAAAAAATGTATGTCTTTGTGCCTAATCTCATAGATTGTCTCAAACATAAAAATAGTGTTATCAAACAAAAATCTTTGGTAGCTTTAGGGATAATAATAAGAGAGATTAAAGTAAAAAATACGCCGGTAGATTATTTTAAACAGAATCATTATGATGAAAAATGTGTTGATCTTATTATCCCGTTAACAAAAGATAAGGACCCTGAAACACGTAGGATAGCTTGTTTTGTGCTAGGTAAAATAGGGTACGATAATGATATCGCTATGCAAGTTTTTATCAATTGTATTGATGACCCTGATGCTAATGTGAGAGATAATTTTAAGTTATCGGTGGAACTTTTTGTTAAAGAAAGGAGCTTACCGTATCTTATTTCTACTTTTGAAGATAGTAAATCCAAAAAACGTGATTATGCTGTTAAAATAATAAGCAAGTTCGGTTACAAAAGTATGCCATTACTTTTAAAAGCATTAAAAAAAGATGATCCTGAAGTGATACAATACGCAGCTTATACAATAGCTACTATTAGAGCTATAGCGCTTAGATATTATAATAATCCTATGTCACCTGGCGTAGATAATCCTTATCAAAAGGATATGGTAAATACTCTAATAGGTTTATTGGATCATGAGAACTATAAGGTAAGGATGAACGTAACATGTGCGCTTGGGTATAACGTATATTCTATCAGTAGCAGTTTAATCAAAAAGATTGTTGTGGCGCTAACAAAAATGCTTAAAGACAATAACGATGAGGTTAAAGCTACTGCTATATACGGGTTGGTAAGGACTAAAAGATACACAAATCTTTTTGTGCCTACAATTAAAACACTTATACACGATAAGAACCCGCAACTAGTAAAACTCGCTAAAAAAGCGTTGGAATTACTAAATAAATAATTTTCTATTGCCTGTAGTTATAGCTTATAACTACAGGTTTTTTCTTGGTCGATAATTAGGATGAAATAAACAAATATATTCTATCTTTTTAGGGTGATATTTTTATTAGGATATATTTTGTTTTGGGCTAAAGTAGTGGTATAATCCGGTCAGAAGTTTTAACGGTCTTTAACAAATTGAAGGAAGGAGTTTTTAGATGTCTAAAAAATGGATAGGAAGTATAAGCTTACTGTTTCTGGTTGTAAGTGTATTGTTTTTCTCTTATATACAGGAGATCAAAACATATAGATATAATAAAGAACGTAATATTATAACTACTAATGAATTCCTAGATACCGCAAATAGGTTTCTAAGAGAGATTTTGCGTGATATGGATGTAAGTATAAAAATCAAATATATAGATGATTTTAGTACATATAAAGATTTTAGTAATGATAGTATAGTAGATAGCAGTAAACTATATTTACATTTAGTAATCTATATCAAGAAAGAGGATCTAAAAAAGGAGTATATTACTGAATATAAAACAAGAATATTCATGAATAAAAAATTAGGGTCTGTATATAAAAAGGATATTATCTTGATAAGATATCTGCATAGAAAAGATATAAATTTTTTTGGTCCCAAAAAGATGAATAGAATTAAAATTATATTAAACGAAGCTATAAGATTAATTATCATTACTTGGAGATGGGATGAATCAGATTTATATGACCCGGAAATAACTGTAATGAGTACAAAAATATTTTTTAAGCCTAATCAATACTATAACTTAAGGAAAGAAATTTTAGGCGACTCAATCAATTTATCAAATAAAGAGAAAATGAATAAATTGGTTGCTGAGTTTTATCGATTAACTGAAAAGATTAGTTTGATACAAGATAAAATAAATAAGAAAGGAGCTCAATTACTATCTAATATGCTTAAGAGTATTAAAAATGGTAGTACAAACAATAATAGTTTGTTGAAGCAGTATTGTTTGAATAGAGATAAATTTGATTTAAACGATTTTTTCACCAGTAGGCCTAACAAACGTCTATCAATACGAGATAAATATTTTGGGGTAACAAATAAGCGTTTTGATATTATGAATAAATATAGAAGGCAATATGTTTTTTATAAGACTAAAGCGTTAGTAATACTTAGTATAATTAAAGTGATCCAAAAGGGTGACCTAAATATAGTTAATATAACTAAACTGGAAGAGGATTTAAAAAAACAAGAGAAATATATACCACGAAGAGAATTAGCTTCACTCAAAAAAAATGAGTTTATGATAAGATTAAAAGATTTCTTTGATGGCAATTTTACTGAACAGAAAGAAAGTATCTTAGCATATATAGTATCTTATACAAGGTTAATTAATACTAAAGAAGCTGAGAAAATTTATTTGAAGGTTTGTGATCTGAGAAGAGTCGGTAAAAAAGCGATTAAAGAGTATCCTGATGATGTGTTAAAATCAAAAGAGTATACAGGACTATTATTAAAGCTACTAATAAATCCGTATCGGTTGAAAGTATATAAAGATAATTTGTTTTACAAGCATAAACAGTATGGGATAACCATCAATTATTTCATATATTATGGGGTAGAACTATATTTAGGAGTATCCGGGTTATATATTTTATACGTATTAGTATTTTTATCGGTAGGTATATCTAGAATCTCGAAGAAAAGAAGGATAAGGAAAGTAAAAGAAGAGTTAAGGGAAAAAGCAAAAGAAAAAAGAGAGAAGAAGCTAAAAGCAGAAAAAGATAAATTTTTAGAAAAAGTGAAAAGCATATTGGAAGATGTTAAAAGAGAAAAACCTGATCATAGTATCTTAAATAAGGAGATAGAGGAGATAACAGAAGAAGAGCTATATGAAGTAGAGGCAGAGATAATAGATATAAACCTGAAACGAGAGCAAAAAGCGAAAGATCGTAAGAAAGAAGAAGGAAATATCAAGGAAGCTTCGGAGCTTCTAAAAGAGATACAAGATGCAGAAATCTTGAAAGAGTTGACAAATAAACTAGAGGAGATAAAAGAAGAGCTCAAAACCACAAACCGGCCTAAGAAATTAGATAGGAAGATAACAAAACTAATAAAAGAGATAGAGGAAGCGATAACTAAACAAGATTAAAAAAACTTCGATAAACGCTCTAAATTATTGGAGCGTTTTTTTTTAAAATTTTAAGAAAAGTAATAATACTTGTATATAAGAAAAAATAGTAGATATAATACAGAAGGTGTTATCTAGAAAAGTTTTTTTATCTTATAAATAAAAGAATATGAAATACTTTAGAATTAGATAATTACGAAAAAGAAATTTTAAAAGAGTATAATGATAATGGTTTTTTAAGTGCAAAAACCATTAAATTATCTGAGTATCAAAAATATGCTAAAAACACTTTAAATAAAACAAAAAATATAAATATACGTATATCAGGTAAAGATCTACATAAAGTAAAAATTATATCTATAGAAAAGGGATCCTTTATCAAACACTGATAGGTTCTGTGATTCACCAATATCTTAATAAAAAAACGGAAATAGATATTTGAATTTTGTTTTGGGTTAAGTCGTGGTATAATCCGGTCAGAAGTTATAATGGTCTTTAACATATTAAAGGAAGGAGTTTTAGATGTCTAAAAAATGGATAGGAAGTATAAGTTTAGTGTTTTTGGTTGTAAGTATAGTGTTTTTCTCTTATATAGAGGAGATCAAAACATATAGATATAATAAAGAAAATAATATTATCACTACTGATGAGATTATATATGCTACAAATCAATTCTTAAAAGATGATATTATAAGAATTAAAATAAAGTACATTAAGGATCTTAAACAATTGCAGAATAGTTCTAAATTAGAATCATCAAAACTTGCCGGTAGTGTATGTACTACTTTAATGATTTATATGCAAGAAGGGGATTATGGTAAACAAGAGATAATACATGGTTATAAAACAAAACTTTTTATGACAAAAGAATTCAAAGAAAAAGTAATAAAGTCTTATATGCCATTTAATTATTTATATAGTAATTCAAATGATTTATTTCTTAAGAAATCAAATAAAAAAATTATTGATATTATAATTTATGAATTAATTCAACTTTACTACTCTTTATATTCTTTGAAGGAATGCAATTTCTCACTTAGGGATATAATCCCTATAGTAAAGTTATATCCAAAAGAATCATTTTTTAGTGGTTACAAATTAGTATCAAGAAAAGACTTAGTTACAATAAAGAGATTTGAAAAAAGGATGAAGTTTTTAAAAAATAATTTTTTATTAACATTAAAGAAAACAGAATTTTATATTGAATTATTAGAACAAATTAATAGAAATAGATATTTAAAAAAACCTGAAGATAATCTTATATGGGAAAAATATGAAAAATTATATTCTAAAGCTAATTTGATGTTAAAAAAAGATATGAAAAACTTTGAGAATATAACGATGTTTATGGCGAATGAATTAATAAACTTAGTATTACAAATGGATTTATTCTTAGGGATAATAGAATATTTACAGAAATATAATAATATCGAAGTAGTTAATATAATAGAATTAAAAAATAAAATTTATGCGAATAAATTTTTAAAAGATTTTTATAATGAAGCTAAAGATCGAAGCTTTGGTATTAATTTAATAAGCTATTTTGATGGTAATTTTACTTTAACAAAAGAAAGTGTTTTAGCTTACATAGCACCTTTTACAAATCAATTGTCTTCTAATGAAAGTAAAAAAATTTATTTATTATTATGCGATTTAAAAAAAAGATTTTTAGGGAGCTTATCAAAAAAACAGTTAAAATTATATAAACAATGTGATTTATTTCAGATGAAAAGAAATACTTTAAGAAACGCTAAATTGCAAAGTTTTCCTTTGGAAGTATTTGAATCAAATCAATATAAAAGTTTATTAAGAAAAGTACTTTATGATGAAAGAAGAATAAAATGGTATAAAAAAGAGATACTTAAAAACTATAAACGAAGGGATAGTATAATTGATTTTTTTATATTTAATTCAGTAGAACTATATTTAGGGGTATCCGGTTTATATCTTTTATATGTGTTAGTATTTTTGTCAGCAGGTATCTCTAGAATCTCAAAGGAAAGAAGAATAAAAAAAATAAAAGAAGGAATAAGGGAAAAAATACAAGAAAAAAAAGAGAAGGAGGAAAAAGAAGAAAAAGAGAAATTTTTACAAAGAGTAAAAAAAATATTGAAACAGGCTAAAGAAAAAAACCTTAATCATCGTATCTTAAAAAAGTATAAGAAAGAGAATAAAAAAATAGAAGATATGTCAACAGAAGATATAACAAAAGAAAAGATAACAGAAGAAGAGATACTTGATCTGGAAAACGAAGTGGATGAGACACAAGGCAACAAGGAACAAAAAGCGAAAGATCGTAATAAAGAAGAAGGAAATATCAAGGAAGCTTTGGAGCTTCTAAAAGAGATACAAGATGCAGAAATCTTGAAAGAGTTGACAAATAAACTAGAGAAGATAAAAGAAGAGCTCAAAACCACAAACCGGCCTAAGAAATTAGATAGGAAGATAACAAAACTAATAGATGATATAGAGAAAGCGCTAACTAAATAGGATTAATAAGAACTTCGATAAACGCTCTAAATTATTGGAGCGTTTTTTTTATACAGGTTTGATTTTGATCTGTCGTCTGGTACCTTCACCTATACTTTCAGTGGTAATACCAGTATATTTATCGTTATTAACGAAATGTAAATGGATTAATTTCCTCATATATGAGTTCATCGGTGGTAGTAGTTGTGGATTAGTAAACTCTTTGACTAAATCGGCTTTCCTCTCAGCTAGCTCTATCATATTATCTTCTTGCCTTTTCTTGTACTCATCGATATCAACTATCAAATAAAATTTTCGTTCGAACTGCTCTTTACGGATAAGCGCTTTTAATATGAATTGCAAAGCATCTAATGTTTTACCGTGCCATCCTATCAGTAACCCAGCATCGTTATTTGTTGTTATGCTGATACGTAATATATCGTCTTTATCGAAAGTTATTTCGATCTTTTTGTAATCTATATCAAGTTTTTTTAGTAATGTATCAGTAATCTCTCTTACGGTGTTTTGTATGATAATATCTTCCATAAAAATAAAGAATTATAATTTACGCAGATATTTTAATCCATAATATTAAAATACACAAAAAGTTTTTTATTATTATCTGAATAAAATTAGGAATATCTTTTTTATTGCTTCATTATTAACCCGTTTTTTATTACAATACCAAAAAAGATATCATAAAAAAATGTTTAAAAAATATATTATCGCTTTATTTTTTTCAGTAGCTGTATCTGGTTTGATGGTAGTGTATCCTATAAAAACTATTGTTTTGGTGATCACAGTAATAAGTGTTTATGGGATAATAAAAAATAATTTGTTTGCATTAAGTATAGTTGTTTTATTGCCTGTATTTGGGCAACTGCTAAGATTTAATCTCTCTTTTTTAGGTGGTGGGATATTAGGATTAGATATTATATGTGGTGTGTTGGTTTTGATTTATTTAATACAAAATAAACTAAATATACAAAAAATATTTTCTGATTATTTGTTTTTACCGTTGCTTATTTTTTTGTTAGTAGCTTTGATCTCTTTGTTGATCGCGGCTGGTAACCTATCTATAAAGCAGTTTATAGTAAGTTTATTGTATCTGGTACGGCTTGGTATCTATTTTTTGGTTTATTTTGTTTCTAAAGAGATACAAGACAAACAATTTAAATTCGATTTATTGATGATCTCGGGGATACTTATATCCGTATTAGGGTTTCTTCAATATAATTATTATTCAAATTTTTTGGAGTTAGGGCTTTATAAGGAGGGTTGGGATCCGCATATAAGCAGACTAACCTCTACATGGCTTGATCCTAATTTTGTTGGAGGTTATCTATCGGTTTTATTTATTATGTTAGTCTCTTATCTGTTAAATATATATAAAGCTATAAATAAAACTAAATTGTTTTTGTATATAGTATCGTTACCTGTTTTTTTTGTAGCGATATTATTAACGTTTTCAAGAAGCACTTATTTATCGTTATCTATAGGGATGCTTTACGTATGTTTTATGCAATCAAGGAAGCTGCTTGTTATAATGGTGTTGGTCGGTAGTATAATATTTTTAAGCTCTAATAAATTACAAAACAGAATAAATGATGCTGTTATCTCTTTTAGAGCTGTGTTCACTGAGAAAACCTTATCTTTGGATCCAACAGCGAAGCTAAGAGTGGAATCATGGCAACATGGGTTAGAGATTTGGGGAGATTCCCCTATACTTGGGGTAGGATACAATACTTTAAGATACGAAAACCTGAAACGAGGGTACGCTGAATATGATAAACATTCTTCAGGTGGGTTTGATAGTAGTCTGTTGACTGTGCTTGCTACTACCGGGTTACTTGGATTGATCTTTTATGTATGGTTTTTTTATAGAGTGTTAGTAGTAAGTATCAAGACCCAGTCTAAACACGCTATCGGGGTTATTGCTAGTATAATATGCTTAATGGTACATTCACTTTTTGTGAACAGTCTGTTGTTCCCTTTAATCTTAGTACCTTTTATGGTGTTAATATCATTTATAGCTGACAACAAAAATAGCTTAAATAATATTTCAAATGATTATAACAAGTAAGTCAAGATAATTTTTTATGTTTTTGATACAGATATTATTATTAGTTTTTTTTTATAGTTGACTCCTGCATATCGATATTATACGATACCTTTAGACAAATTTACATATACCCTAATAGTTTTTGATTGATATTTTGGAAGGTGATGAGAGCTTAATTTATGATTATTTAAGGTTTAAATAAGAGGTGAAAAGATTTAAAAATCAATAATTTTCTCCTTTATATATAACAAAGCTAGTTAAACAGGAACAATCAAGCATTTGGAACTAATTTGGGTAGCTTAATATCTACAATTTATGGAATATCTTTTATTGGTGGTTGGGCTATTACTTGGAGGATCCGGTTTTTATTTATTTAAATTGAACCAGGAAAAACGTGACGAGGAAAAGTTTAATAGACAACATAACGAAAAAATTAAGAAAGCTGAGAAAGAGTTAGCTGATATCACTAGAAAAGTTGATAATGCGAAAACTAAATTAAGAGAAGCGGAAATAGACGCCAAGAAAGTGGCTGTTGAAATTATTGAGGAAGCGAAGACGAATGAGAATAAAAGGAGAGAGCATCTAGCTAAACACGAGGAACGGATTATAAGGAAGGAAGAGAATTTGGATAAAAAGATGGATGAAGCGGAGAAAAATCTTTTGCATATAAATGATTTAAAGAAATCGATAGAGAATGATAAGAAAGAGGTGGAATCTATGTTTGATAAACAGAAGAAGAAATTAGTTGAAATAGCTAATCTAAGCGAAGAAAAAGCTAGAGAGATATTATTAAAGCAGATAGAAGAGGAAAGTAAAGAGATCCTAATCAGAAGGTATCAGCAGATAGAGCAAGATATAAAAGAAGATTCAGATAAAAAAGCAAGGAATATAATAGTACAAGCTATCCAGAAATACGCTGCGGAAGTAGCGTCAGAATCTACCGCTACTGTTGTCTCTTTGCCTAATGATGAGATGAAAGGTAGGATAATAGGTAGAGAAGGTAGGAATATAAATGCGTTTGAACAGGCGACAGGGGTTGATGTTATAGTTGATGATACGCCTGGATCGATACTTATCGCCGGTTTTAATTTGGTTAGAAGGTTCGTAGGTAAACGTGCACTAGAAACGTTAATAGAAGATGGTAGGATACATCCGGCTAGGATAGAGGAAGCTGTTGAAAAAGCGAAGAAAGAGGTAAATGTGTTGATAAAAGAGTTTGGTGAGAAGGCAGTATACGAGACCGGGATAACAGGGTTGCATCCTGATCTGATAAAGATAGTCGGTAGGTTACGGTTTAGGACTTCTTATGGTCAAAATATTCTAAAACATTCTAAGGAGGTAGCGTTTATAGCTGCAGCTTTAGCGGCTGAGATAGGTGCTGATATCAAGATAGCTAAAACAGCAGCGTTTTTACATGATATAGGTAAAGCTGTTGACCATGAGATAGATGGTCCTCATGCTATTATAGGTAGAGATATACTAAAAAAATATAAGATCTCTCCAAGAATTATCCAGGCTGTAGCGTCGCATCATGAGGATATACCTATGAAAAATGTTGAGGACTATATAGTACAAGCGGCTGATGCCATATCAGGTTCACGGCCTGGCGCGAGAAGAGAATCTATTGAGTCTTATATAAAAAGGCTTAAGGAGTTAGAAGAGACAGCGTTAAGTTTTGATGGTGTAGAGAATGTTTATGCTATACAGGCTGGTAGAGAGGTAAGAGTGTTTGTATCACCTGATGAGATAGATGATATAACAACTATCAAGCTGGCTAACGATATAGCTAAAAAAATTGAGAGTGAGCTATCATACCCTGGTCAGGTTAAAGTGCATGTGGTGAGAGAGAAAAGAGCTGTTGAGTACGCTAGGTAAATACTAATCTATTTAATGGAGTATTTAAAAAGAGAGTCATTAAAAGTGGATATACTAGAAAGAAGAATAAATGAGTCTTCTCTTGCGCAAAACATAAAAAATGGTTATAAAAAAGGGGTAAGTAGCCTTCTTAACTCTTCTTTGAGTGATGAGGTGTGTGATAAATACCTTGATGAGATGTATGATTCTGTCTCTTTACAGACTAGATTAGTTGAGAGTAATAGGGAGAAAATAGGTGTGTTTCGTAGGTGCTTAGAAGATATAGAAAGTATTTCTGATAAAGAGAAAGCGGATATTTTTAGTGAATACAAGGATCTTGTATACCAGAATGATAATTATGGGATAAAGCTAACATTGAAAGAGGTATACGATAATATCACTGATTTTGATAAGAATTGTTTTGTTGGTATATATAAAGATTTAAACCAGATACTTAACGGATCAACCCAAAGATTTTATGTTTTGGATAGAAGACGGTTTAATAGTACTGATGATTTTAGTGAGTCAGTATCAAAAATAAATAGTTTTAATACTGAGATAAATAGAGAGCTAGAAGAGATATTTAATGATAGTTTGTTTACAGATCAAGAAAAGAAAACTTATTTATCGGGTTTTAGTAGGTTAGGGAATACTAAGGAAAGATTATTGTTTATTATTAACCTCAGTATAGTATCTTCTAACAAGAAAGAGTGTGTTAATACTATCCTTAAACTATGTGATATTTATTCTGTCAATAATGACAGAAAAAATTATAAGGTATGTATTGATAGATTAAAAGAATGTTTATCTATAAAAGAGCTGTCTAGGTTAGAGATACCTCGTTTTATTGATAAAGAAGAGAAACAGAGGAACAAGGAATTAAAAAAAGAGGTAACGATGAAATCGGGGGTAGGAAATAATGATAAGAAAAAGGAGATCGATCAGACTTATCAACCTAATTCTATGAAATTTAAGAAATTGTTTGATAGATTTATGAATTTATTTGGGGTAAGGAAAAAAATTGGAGTTTATGAGATGGTAAAAACTATCAGGGATAAACAAAAAGATAATAAAAGCTCAGATACAGATACAAGTACAGCTTCAATAAAAAGCAGATTAAAAAAAGAATATAAAATGAATGAGGGGGATTATAAGAGAGTGTTTAGAAATAAAGTAACAGAAAATATCGGGGTCAAAAAAAGATATTATAGGATTAATATCGAGGAAGAGGCAGATATAGATAGGTTACGTATCATTAATGATGATATAAAAGAGAACAGTGTATCTTATAATAATATCGAGTTTGTTGATAACAGAAAAAATATAATGACAACTAAAGAGTCAGAGAGAAAAATAAAGAAAATGATAGGTAACGACTTAAATGAATATATAAATAAAAAAAATATAAATAGTTTTAAAGATTTATTTTATAGAGAGATCGATAAACTAATACAATCTTTATGAGCACCAAAAAAAAAGTTATTATACTCGGCTCAACAGGCTCTATTGGGAGACAGACACTAGATATTATAAAAAATAATTTAGGCGAGTTTGAGGTGGTAGGGTTGAGTGTGAACACTAATATCGAATTACTTAAGACCCAAATAGATATTTTTAGCCCGCAAGTTGTCGCTATTAATAATAGGAAAAATAGGCTCTCTAGTAAAATAGATATATTGTATGGTGAGGAGGGGATAATAAATATGATAGAGAACTATGATGCTGATATAGTTGTGAACGCGTTAGTAGGGTTCGCAGGGTTATCGCCAACATTATCTGTACTTAAAACTGATAAAAGGTTGCTTCTAGCTAACAAAGAATCTTTGGTTGTAGCGGGTGGGTTGATAAATAAGATGTTCCCTGGTAAACATATTATCCCTCTTGATTCAGAACATTCAGCGATCTTCCAGTGTTTGAACGGTGAAGATGTATCTGATATAGAGAAAATATTTTTGACTTGCTCTGGTGGCCCGTTCTATAAAAAAAAGTTAGAAGACTTAAAGAGGGTCTCTGTTGATGATGCTCTAAAACATCCTAATTGGGTGATGGGCTCCAAAATAACTATCGATTCAGCTACGTTGATGAATAAAGGGTTTGAGTTGATCGAGGCTATGTGGTTGTTTGGTTTAGCTTTGGACCAGATCGATATAGTTATACATAGAGAAAGTATCTGTCATTCTATGGTACAGTTTTCAGATGGCAATATAATAGCACAAATTAATCTGCCTGATATGCGATACCCTATAAGTTATGGGCTGTTTTATCCTGGTAGAAGAACGAATAACCTGAAGAGGTTGGATATATTCGATCAAAATTGGACGTTTGGTAGACCTGATACAAATACGTTTAGGTTGCTTGAGTTAACATATAAAGTAATCAAAAAAGGTGGGACATACCCGGTAGCGCTTAATACTGCTAACGAAATAGCGGTATCAAAATTTTTGTCTAAAGAAATAAGTTTTATAGAGATAATGGATCTGGTAGAAGAAATTATTGGGAACCATATAGATAGAGAATTGAGTATCAGTAATATATACCAAATCGATAGTTATCTAAGAGATAAATACAAGATATGATTAATAATAGAGTGATAATACTTGCGGCTGGTAAGAGTATGAGGTTCGGTGAGGATAATAAAATCTTTTGTGAGGTTAGTAATAAACCTTTAATTACCTATTGTCTTGATTTCTTTCAGTGGTCTTTTAGTTTTAAAGAGATTGTAATTGTTACGAGCGAGGAGCATAAAAAAAAATTGGAAGAAATTATTAACCGTTACTCTTATACTAAAATAAGCAAAATAGTTTTAGGAGGCAAAGAAAGACAGGACTCGGTGTATAAAGGTTTAAAGTATTTAGGGACACAGGCTATATCAGGAAACGACAGAGTTTTCATACATAACGGTGCTAACCCGGTGGTAACTACTGATGAGATAGACCGGCTACTCGAAGCACAAAAGGTGTATGGTAGTGCAGTATTAGGTAGATTCTCTGTTGATACGGTCAAACTTATTAATAAAGATAATACTATTCAAAAAGGGGTCGATAGGTCAAGGATATTCTGTACCCAAACACCGCAGGTATCAACATATAAAAAATTAATGAAAGCGTATAAATATCTTTTTAAGCTACCCAAAAGGATTGTAACTGATGAGGCGGAGGCGTTGGAGTTAGTATCAGAAAGAGTTAAAGTAGTCGAGGCTAGTGAATATAATTGTAAAATTACTTATAAAAGAGATTTAGTGTTTTTTGAGTATTTAGTAGCTCAAGGGTATTTATACTGATCAGTCTCTTTCATAATCTTTAGATTTTGAAGTGTATGTTTAAGTACCTTACATTAGATAACAAGATTTTTAGGTTAAGAACAGATATGTTTTAGATCTTAGTAAGAGTGAGAATATAAACTAAATAACAATTATTATATTATGAACCAAAATTTTCGTATAGGTATTGGGTTAGATAGCCATAAATTTTTAGATGATAAACTAAAACCTTTGATCTTAGGTGGAGTAGAAATACCTTGCGAGCTATCGCTTGAAGCTGATTCTGACGGAGATGTTATTTTACATTCTGTTTTTAATGCTATATCTCAAGCGTTAGGTAGGCGGTCAATAGGGTACTTTGTAGATGGTATATGCTTAAAAGAAGGGGTAAAAGATAGTAAAAAGTATATGGAGATAGTAAAAAAGTTTATGGTAGATTGTAAATATAGTATAGAAAATATAGGGATAACTGTTCATGCTAAGCGACCGCGGTTAGAAGAGTTACATGATATAATCAAAGAATCTATTGCAGTGATATTGTCTATCAAGATCGATCAAATAGGGTTAACTTTTACTACCGGCGATAGTTTGAGTGATGTAGGTAAAGGTAAAGGGATAGAAGTATACACAATATGTTTATTGAAAAAACATGATTGAAAAAAAAGTTATGCCAAGATAAATCTATTACCAGATGTTTATTAAAAAAACATGATTGAAAAAAAAAGTTATGCCAAGATAAATCTATTACTAGATATTATAGGTAGGAAAGATGGGTACCATATCATCGAAACAGTTTTCCAAAAAATAAATTTTTATGATAAATTATCTCTTACTAAGATAAAGAAAGGTTTAGCGTTTGATACAAATATTGATAGTATAAAAAATAATAATTCTATCTATAGCGCGTATAAATATTTATGTGATTATCTAGGTAAAGATTTAGGGGTAAAAATATTCTTACAAAAAAATATACCTCTTGGGGGTGGGTTAGGAGGCGCTAGCAGTAATGCTGCTACTTTTCTTTTAGGTGTCGATGAGTTATATGGATTAAGTATCCCTAAAGCTATATTACTTGATATAGCGGAAAAGATAGGGATGGATACACCTTTTTTTTTAGAGGATATAAATATAGCGAGAGGTAGTAACTACGGTGAACTGATATCTCAGTTAGACCGGGTACACTTATCTGATATAACTTTGATTATCCCTAATATATCAGTGTCAACTAAGTATGCGTATTCTTTGGTAGATCCAAAATTATGTCATAAAAATAAAGAGTTAACTAAAAAGTTTTATAAGAACTATGCTAAAAAAGATATTATTAAGTATTTACATAATGATTTTGAGATATTTATATATAAGGAATATCCTACACTTAAGGTTTTGTATGATTATTTTAGCCAGTATGGTAAAGTGGTTTTATCAGGATCAGGTTCAACAATGGTTCTATACAAAAAATATAAACCTCTCAATTTATCAGGTATAGAAAGATCTTTTTCAATTATTAACACATCATTTTTATAAAAAAAAATAAAAAGTATTGACACCTGAGATGTTTTGACTTAGTATTTTTGAAGCTAAAAAATTAATACCTTAAATTAAAATGACAAATATGGATTCGAAACAGGATGTACTTAAAAACCCTTTAAACCAGGTTTTAGATTTAGAGAGAGAAGAGGAAAACAAGCTAGAGAAAGCTATAGAAGCAAGAGATATAGAAATAAATGATCTTAAAAAAGAGCTTGAGACTATTTATACTGAAAAAGTTGAGAATAAAAGGAAAGAAGCTAAAAAAGAGCTTTTAGAGTATAAAGAAACCGAAGTGCAATCTTACAAAGAACAGTTAATAAAAATAAGAGAGAATTTAAAGATGATAGAAGAGAATTCTTCTTCTAAAAAAGATATAGTCATTAATAAAACTATAGAAAAGATTTTGAACTAATATATTTTATTTCTTTTAACCTTAAACAATTATGGCCATTGTGCCTATGCAAAAAGTTAATTTACTCGTGCATACATCAAAAAAGGATCAATTACTTGAATTAATACAAACAGAAGGTGTTTTTCAGGTGATAGAAAATAGTATAGATAAGAATCTTTCTGATAATCTAGATAAAGAATTACATAGTATAGAATATAATATCGCGAAATTAGATTATGCTATAAATTTTTTGGCTGTATACGATGAAAGAAAAATATCTTTCAAAGAAAGTATAGAAGGTGATTTTATTAATGTATCTGATGAGGAAGTAAAAAATATAGTAGGGACTTTCTGTTATAACGATATAATAACGAAGATAGAGAATATAGATGCAGAGATGGTGAAAAACGGTAATCTGTTAAAAGAGCTAAAAGAGGAGAAAGAGATCTTGGAGCCTTGGGTAAGGTTTAATATGACACTAAATGAAGCACGTGACACAAAATTTACTAAAATGGTTATAGGTAAGATAGATAAGATAGATTTAGAGTTATTTAATGAAGAGATAGTTAAATCTTCACCTTATGTATTTGTTAAAGAGGTATCACATAAAGATTCGATGGTATCTTTAGTCGTATTATTTATTAAAGAAGTAGAGAGAGATATACAAAAAGTTTTACAAGATTTCCATTTTAGTGAAACACATATTTCTAAACGTAGTAATACTCCTGCTAAAGAAGTATCTGATATAAATAACCAAATACTGGATATAGATTCTATACAAGAATCGCTTAAAATCGAATTAATTGGATTAGTTAGTAATATAGATAATCTAAAGATAGTTTACGACTATTTTATATGGCAAAAAGAGAAAAAACTTGCGGAGAAAAAGATGATGAGATCCAAAAAAGTTTTAAGTATCTATGGCTGGGTGCCTAAAATCAGTATACAGAACCTAAAAGACAAGATAGATAAACATTTTTCTGAGTATCAAATAAATGAAATAGAGCCTCTTGAAGGAGAAGAACCGCCAGTTAGTATGTCTAATAATGCGATTATTACACCTTTTGAATCAGTGACTGGTGTTTATGGGTTACCGTTATATAATGAGATAGACCCAACACCGTATTTATCAGCATTTTTTATAGTATTTTTTGGGATGTGTTTATCTGATGCGGGGTATGGTGTGACATTGATGATAGTAACGGTTATAGCGCTAAAAATGTTTAATTTGCCTGTATCGATGAAGAAAATGATGAGGTTATTGTTCTTTGGTAGTATCTTTACTATTATTTTCGGGGTCTTGTATGGAGGATGGTTTGGTATAGAGACAAAACTAGCACCAGATTTTATGTTAGGTGCTGGTAATGATATATTCTTAGGTCAGATCTTTGAACCTATAAAAAACCCTTTAAATATACTTATATTATCTCTGATATTTGGTGCTTTACAAGTATGGTTCGGTGTATTAGTGCAGTTTTATTGGTATATAACAAAAAAAGAGTATAAGAAAGCTGTTTTAGATAGCGGTGCTTGGTTGTTCTTTCTTGCGACGCTAGGCATATATATACTGAATGCAGTAGGAGTGGTATCTATAGCGATAGCGTCGTATTTAGTGTATATAGGTGTAGCCGTGATTATAATAACTCAAGGTCGGAGTGGTAAAGGTATAATATCAAAGATCGGGATAGGTGTTTTAAGTTTATATAATCTAGTAGGGTATATGTCAGATATTTTATCCTACTCACGGTTATTAGCGCTTGGGTTAGCTACAGGTATAATAGCGTTAGCAGTTAATATCGTTGCGTTACTGATGAAAGATATGGTTCCGTATATAGGATGGGTATTAATGGTTTTAATACTTATTGGAGGACATATATTCAATTTAGCGTTAAGTGCTTTAGGCTCTTTTATCCATTCAGCACGTTTGCAGTTTGTAGAATTTTTTGGGAAATTTATGGAGGGCGGAGGCGCTCCTTTTGAGCCTATATATAAGGTATGTAAATATTTAAAAATAAAAAATTAATTATAATATTATTTAACATTTAATTAAATCAACATGTCAGAACTATTTAATCAATTTGGACCAACAGGGTTAGCAGTATTAGGTGCTTCATTAGCAGCGATACTAGGAGGGGTCGGATCAGCTATCGGAGTTAGAATAGCGGGACAAGCTGGTGCTGGTGTAACAACAGAAAAACCTGAATTATTTGGTAAGATACTTCTTATGGAAGCGTTACCAGGAACACAAGGTATATACGGTTTTTTGACCGCTATAATGGTTTTAGTGTTTATCGGGTTTTTTGATGAAGCTAAGACTTTAACAATGACTCAAGGATGGCAATTCTTTTTCGCTTGTTTACCGGCAGGGTTTACAGGACTATTTTCTGGTATATATCAAGGAAAAGTATCAGCAGCTGGTTTAAATATTATTGCAAAAGACCCTGCTAACACTGGTAAAGCTGTAATCTTGTCAGCTATGGTTGAAACTTATGCTGTTTTAGGGCTTTTAGTATCTATTCTTATTATAACAAGAATAATGGGATAATACTTTAGAGTTATACTTTAATGAATTTATAATCTCTAGGATTAATAATTATTTAAATATCTAATATTTTTAAAATGTCTTTGTCTGATATATTTAATAAAATAGAAGAAGAAACAAAAAAACAACTCTCAGCGATAGAACAAGAAAAGCAAGATACGATATCTGAGTTAAAAGAGAATAATGAGAAGAGGATCCAAGATAGTATTTTGACTATTATTTCTAACCAAAATAAAAGGAAAGATGAGATAAAAAGGAAAATGCTAACAACTCTTAAGATGGATGAACGTAATATGGTTTTAAAGAAAAAACAGCAGATACTAAAAGATGTATTTGATAGTATCATAGAGAGATTTAAAGATCTTCCTGATTCTGATCATGAAAAGTTTATAAAAAAACATATAAGGGGGTTACCTGACGACATAAAGAATGATATTTCTGTTGTTAGTGCTAAAGGTAAGAAATCTATAACAGAAAAACTTTTCAAAGGAAAATATGATAATCCTGTTATAGAAGAAGGAGAATTTAATGGTGGGTTTATCTTTAGATCTAACCAGATGGAAATAAATTGTACAATAGAGGAACTACTTATAAGAGAGTATAAACCTGAACTAGAGCCAGAGATAGCTTCTTTATTATTTCAATAAATTTTTAAGTTATGTTTTATAATAATACTGATTATGCATATTCGGTAGGAAGGATAAGAGTGCTTGAAACAAATCTTTTGAAAAACAATGATATAGAAAGGATGATTGGTGCCAAGAACGCTGAAGAAGCTTTAAGAGTTTTAAATGATTTAGATTATTCTAATCATGTTTCAGATATATCTGATGTGAAAAAGTTTCAAGTTGTTTTGAGTGCAGGATTAAAAGAAGTGAAAGATTTATTAGATGATATAACTCCTTATAAAGAAGTAATGGATATATTATGGTTTTATTATGATATACATAATATAAAAACTTTGATAAGAGCTAAATATGATCATCATGATGAGAACGATTTAGAAGAGAATTATTTTATGCGGTTAGGTAGTTACTCACATAATTTATTTGAGAAATATATATTCGAAGGTACATATAAAGATAAAATACCTCAAGATATTTTACTGATTATTGATGAAGCTATAAAGGTTTATGAAAACAATAAAGACCCGTTTAAGTTAGATCTATTTCTAGATAAACAGTATTATCGAAGGTCTTTATCAGTATCAAAGAAAATAAAAAACTTATTTATAGATGAGTATTTAAGGATTTCTATAGATATATCAAATATAAAACAGTTTTTTATATCTTATATTCTATCTAAAGAGAAAAAAGAGTTTAGTGATACAATGCTACCTGGTGGGTATATAAAAGTAGGTGATTACCTTAAAATGGGTAGTATAGAAGATCTTTTAAACTATTCTAAAAAAACTAGCTACGCAGAGACAATTAAGGCGGGGTATGAGAGTTATAGTAAAGATAATTCTTTATTAGAGCTAGAGAAACTATTAGATAATCTTGTTATCAAACATTTAGAACAGTCTAAGATTATACCGTTTGGGCCTGAACCGCTGTATGCTTATTTTTTAGCTAAGAGGAATAATGCTCAAATTATCAGATCGATAATGATCTCAAAAATAAATAATATAGATGAGAATAGCTTAAGGAAAACTTTACGTAAATTATATATCTAACTATGAAAAAATATAATATCGCAATAATCGGGTCAAAAGAAGCAATAATCGGGTTCAAAGCTATAGGTTTTGATATATTTGATTGTAGTAACATAAAAGAAGCGGTAGAAAAGCTTTATATCTTAAGAAAACAAACGCTTACAGAACACAGCGAAAAGAAGTATGGGATTATATTCATAACAGAAGATTTAGCTAAAAATATACCGGTAGATGATTATAAAAAACTTACTGAATCAGCGCTCCCTGCTATTATCGCGATCCCTTCACATAAAGGTGCTACAGGGTTTGGGTTAACAAGGCTTAAAAGGATAGTAGAGCGGGCTGTAGGATCTGATATACTTAAATAATAAATTTATCTTAATTAATATTATCATGACTAATATGAATGAATCTCAAAAAGGAACAATAATAAAAGTTTCAGGACCGGTAGTGGTTGCTAATGGGATGAAAGAAGCGAAGATGTATGAACTAGTAAAAGTATCAAAACTGGGGTTGATAGGTGAAATAATAGAATTGAATGGTGATGAAGCGTCTATACAGGTTTATGAAGAGACTTCAGGGATAGGACCTGGAGAAGATGTATATAGGACAGGGGAAACGCTATCTGTGGAACTAGCTCCTGGGTTATTAACATCTATTTATGATGGTATACAAAGACCATTAGAATTGATAGAGAAAGAATCGAAATCACCTTTTATAGCTAGAGGTATAGATGTGCCTGGCATAGAAAGAACAAAACTATGGGAGTTTAAACCTCTAAAAAAAGTAGGTGAGAAGGTGTATGAGGGTGATATATTAGGGGAAGTCCAAGAAACAACTCTTATCTCACATAAAATAATGGTACCTGTAGGTGTATCAGGGACAATCGTTGATATAAAAACAGGTTCATATAATGTAGAAGAGGTTATCTCTGTTATAGAAGACGCAAACAATGAAAAACATGATATTAAAATGCTACAAAAATGGTCTATAAGGATACCAAGAAAGATCAAGAAGAAAAAGATACCTAATATCCCTTTAGTATCAGGTACAAGGATCCTGGATACTCTATTCCCTATGATGAAAGGCGGGGCAGGATGTATCCCCGGACCGTTTGGAGCGGGTAAAACAGTGACACAACAATCTCTAGCAAAATACTGTGACGCACAGATAATAGTTTATATAGGATGTGGTGAAAGAGGTAATGAGATGACAGATGTATTGATGGAGTTCCCTGAACTAATAGACCCTAATACTGGTGAACCGTTGATGAAACGTACTATATTGATCGCGAATACATCTAACATGCCGGTAGCTGCAAGAGAAGCCTCTGTGTATACAGGGATAACTATAGCTGAATATTATAGAGATATGGGGTATAATGTAGCGCTTATGGCTGACTCGACATCAAGATGGGCAGAAGCTATGCGTGAGATATCAGGTAGGTTAGAAGAGATGCCAGGTGAAGAAGGGTATCCAGCGTATTTAGGGTCAAGCACAGCAGGGTTCTATGAAAGGGCTGGGTATGTAGATTGTTTAGGTAGTGATGGAAGGACGGGGTCATTAACTGTTGTAGGGGCGGTATCGCCTCCAGGAGGAGATTTCTCTGAGCCTGTTACACAAAATACATTAAGAGTAACAAAAGTGTTTTGGGCGTTAGATGCTACTTTAGCAAGGAAAAGGCATTTCCCGGCTATTAACTGGCTGAGTAGTTATTCTTTGTATTTAGATAATATCTCTGATTATGTAAGGAAAGAGGTAGCTGATGATTATATGGAGGTAAGAAGAGTAGCTATGGAATTATTACAGGAGGAAGCTAAATTAGAGGAGATAGTTAGGTTAGTTGGTGCTGATTCTTTATCACCTAAAGAAAGATTAGTATTAGAAGCTTCTAAAGCTATAAGAGAAGATTTTTTGTTCCAGAACGCATTTGATCCTAAGGACGCTTATACTTCCCTTAAGAAACAGTATCATCTGCTAAGAACTATTATAGTTTTCTATAAGGAGGCCCAGAAGGTTATAGATAAAGAGGATTTTGAGTTCGAGACTCTAGTTAATATGCCTGTACGAGAAAAAATGGTCGCAGCAAGAACTATAGAAGAGGGGAAATGGGAAGAATTTATTTATATTGAAGAAGAGATAAAAAAAGAAATATCTAAATTAGCATAATATTAAATTATGAGTAGGTATTGGATTATTTTTATTTTGATTATATTAAATTCTTTATACATAAGGATAGGTGATGTGTTGGCATTAGGAGAATATCAAAAATTAAAAAATGATGCTGAGTATGTTTTACAGGGTAGAATAATTAGTACTAGTTATGATGAGGAATACCAGAAATGTAGAGTTAATATGGGTTTAGATGTAGTGTTAAGGGATAATGGGATAGAAAGTATTAAAGCAAATAACGTATTAGATATATATACTGGTTGTTATTATGATCCTTTATTATCACCGATAGGAGTAGTAGATTTATATAAGTTAATTGAAGGAGAACGGATACGAGTTTATGTGAATTTTAAGGATAATAGATATGATGTTGTAGAAGATGGGCTAATATTTTTGGATATAACAAAAAGAAACAATATAGAGATAGAAGATGTAACTGAGTTTGTAGGTTTATCCAATTTGCCTTTCCGGGATATAGATATTTATGATAAGAATTATAATGCTATATATACATTATGGTTCCTCGGTATTATAGATGGTTATAAGGATAAAACGTTTAGACCTAATGGTTTAATGACTAGAGCTGAGGTGCTAAAGGTATTGATAGAATCTAATATACTTAACAATAAAATTGATGGTTTAAAATACGATGATGAAATAGTGTTTGATGATGTAGGTTTAAGTGATTGGTTTTATAAGTATATACTATATGCGTATAATAATAATTGGGTAAACGGATATGACGTAGGAGGGGACAGGAAGAAATTTCGACCTGATAGATATATCTCGAAAGCAGAAGCTTTAAAACTAATATTAGAATCTATGGACATGGATATAAAAGAAGAAGCACAGTATACAACAAATTATATTGATATAGATGGATGGTATAAAAAATATATCATTTACGCAGAGAACCTAGGATTATTAGATGAGAAAGATATATATTTCCATCCTGATTTGTATGCAGAAAGAAGATGGATAACAGAGATTATGTATAGATTATATTTGTTAAATTTACCAGTAATAGAAGATGAAAAGAAAGAAGAGGAGGAAGAGATAATAGAAGATAAAAATATAGATGATTTATCTATACTGGCAGACCCAAAAAAATATACTTTTATTGATACAGGTAAAGGTAGTTGTACAATTAAAGCTATCATAGACCCGGACGAAAGATATATCGTATGGAATAATAATCTGCTTGATAAATCAAGTTTATTAGTTGCAGAGGATGGAGGGGATAATATAGAAGAGGTGTTAGCGATAAAAGATATTACGTTTAGATCTAATCCTTCGACATATATTCCGTACAGATTTAGTAGTGATTTAAAGAGCGTATACGTATATAAACAAAAATGTGGGTTTACAGATTACAGACTATTTAATTATTTTGCTGACGAGCTACTAAAGATAGATTTAGAAACAAAAGAGATAATATTTAGGTTAAAGATAAACAATAATAATGGGTTTGATGGTAAATTTTTGGATATATCTTTAGATGATAACAAGATAGCGTATTTTTATACAGATAATAGTAGTGGGTATGAACCATTTAAAACATGGATCAAGATACTAGATTTTAAAGAGATGAAAGAGATATCGTTTGATATGCCATTTTATACAAGCAAAGACCAACAATTCGGGGAAGGGTATTTCTCACCACAGAATGATAAAATAGCGTATATGCTATCATCAGGTGGGCTACCAGGAGAAGAAGTATTTAAAATAATTATACTTTATATAGATGGAAGGGTATCAAAAGAAGTAGTAAGTAGCACTGAATCATGGAATGGTGAATGGTATTTAGCGGGTTGGAAAGATAATGAAACAATAATTATAAATACTACTAATTATATCAACGGAGAGATAATAAACAATAAACAAGAAATACCAATAAATTAAAAATATATTACATACTTAACAGTAAATTTTATGCAGAAAGAATACAAGACAGTAAAATCTATAGCAGGGCCTCTTGTGGTAGTAGAAGGGGTATCAGGTATAAAATACGAAGAGATAGTAGAGATAGTTTTACCTGATGGAGAAAAACGTTTAGGTAAAGTTCTAGAAGTATCAAGTGATATGGCGTTAGTACAGATGTTTGAACCTACGCAAGGGTTAAGAACAGAAGGCTCAAAAGCTAAATTCTTAGGTAAAACTTTTGAGATAGGTGTTTCTGAAGATATGTTTGGAAGAGTATTTTCTGGTGGTGGTATACCTATAGATGATGGGCCAGAAATTATACCTGAAAAAAGGATCGATATAAACGGCGCTCCTTTAAATCCGTATTCAAGAGATTTCCCAAGTGATTTTATACAAACAGGTATATCAACAATCGATTGTCTTAATACGCTTGTTAGAGGGCAGAAACTACCTATATTCTCTGGTGCGGGTTTGCCTCATGCACCGTTAGCAGCACAAATAGCTAGACAAGCTAAAGTAATAGATTCATCGTCTGATGATTCTGAGGGTAAGATGGCTGTAGTGTTTGCGGCCATGGGTATAACATTCGAGGAGGCGACCTATTTTATTAATGAGTTCGAGAAAACCGGTGCTATAGAACATTCAGTATTATTTATCAATACTGCTGATAACCCGGTGGTAGAAAGAATAGCTACACCAAGGATAGCTTTATCAACAGCTGAGTATCTCGCTTATGATAAAGGTTACCATGTAACAGTTATACTTACTGATTTAACTAACTATTGCGAAGCGTTACGTGAAGTAGGTGCTGCGCGTAAAGAGGTCCCAGGTAGAAGAGGGTATCCGGGATATTTATACACAGATCTTTCTACAATATATGAAAGAGCAGGTAAAGTAAAAGGTCAAAAAGGATCTATAACTCAAATCCCTATACTTACCATGCCTGAAGATGATATAACACATCCTATCCCAGATCTTACAGGATATATAACAGAAGGCCAGATCGTAATGAGTAGGGAGCTACACGCGAAAGGTATATACCCACCGGTTGATGTATTACCGTCTTTATCACGGTTAGCACCTATAGGTAGAAAAAAAACAAGGAAAGACCATGAAGGGATCTTTAGTCAGTTATACGCGTCTTATGCTAGAGGTAAAGATGTACGAGATTTAGCTGTTATACTTGGTGAATCAGCTTTAAGTGAGGTAGATAAGAAATTTTTGAGATTTGCTGATCTGTTTGAGAAACATTATATTAAACAAGGTGAGAATGAGGATAGAACAATAGAGGATTCTTTGATGATAGGTTGGGCATTACTCTCAATACTACCTAAAACTGAGCTAAAACGTGTTAAACCGGAACATATAGATGAGTATATGGAACAAGCTAAAACAAAATACGAAGATTTACTTAAATAATAATATTTAATTATGGCAATTCTGAATGTGAATCCGACCAGAATGGTGCTCCTTAATTTGAAACGTAGAGTTAAGTCTGCAAAAAGAGGTCATAAACTATTAAAGGACAAACAAGATGGTTTGATGAAAATTTTTATGGAGGTGATAAAAGAAGCTAAAGATTTACGTAGCGAGATAGAGGATAGTTTATCGAAGATTTTTAAGAATTTAATGATAACATCATCTCTGATGGATACAGAGATGTTGTATACAGCTTTAATGAAGACTAATACCAAAATAGATCTAACAGTGAAAACAAGTAATGTTATGTCTGTTTGGATACCTCATTTTAGTTTTGAGCATACAGGTGATATAAAATGTTTTGGGTTTGCTCAAACGAGTGCTGATTTAGATTTAGCGCTAGAAGCGTTACAGAATATTATCCCAAGACTGCTTAAGCTAGCAGAGATAGAGAAGATCGCTGAAGCTTTAGCTATGGAACTAGAAACAACAAGAAGAAGAGTTAATGCGTTAGAATATAAATTAATACCTGATCTACAGGAGACATTGAAATATATTACTATGAAACTAGGTGAGAATGAAAGAAGTGCTATCACTAATACTATGATAGTTAAAGCTAAGATAGAAGCGAAATCAAATTAAAATGCAAAAAATAAATATATAGGAAACACCCGTTTAGTAAAGGGTGTTTTTTATAGCAGAGAAAAACCATCAAAATAAAAATATTGATGGTTGTATCCATGCTCAATCAAAATGTTTGAGAAATTCCGAACCATTATCTGTTTGCACCATTTCAATCTTTGTGTATTCCGGGAAAAAGAGTTCCAATTTTTCATGAAAGTCTCTAGCATTTTTAGATGAAGGGCTTTTATACGCATAGGAAAGCACCAAGCGACTATAGAGATCAATATCATTGATAACATAAACTCTCTGGCCTACATGGTATACTGTAACAGTATCAATTTGTATCTATTCTCCTGGACGAGTAATCTTTTTCTGCTTTGGTGGTCGATTCTTCTTTTTCCTTTTTTTGATGTGTTTTTTTAATTTCATAGCACTGAAAAAAGGTGGATTTTTGAAGGCCACCCTTTTCCTTCGTGCTCAACTGCACAGAAGGTTCCTGAACTTTTGCAAGTAATATAATGCAAAAACGAGCGAAAGTGGTACAATCTAAAGAGTTGGGGGCCTGAATAAATGATTTCTGAAAAGGTAGCTATTATACTTAAAATTGGGGATACTTTTTGTATAAAAGATAACCCCTAAAATACTATGCAAAAAAATACAGATTTAATAAAGTAATTTTTTCATAATATTAATCTTAACAGGTATAAAAAACATAGTTTACTAAAAAGGTTACTAGATAAAAGGATTTCTAAAATACTAACACATAACCTGATCAACTATCTTAGTAAACACATCACTTTCATTCATAGCTAACTCAGCAAGCATTTTCCTATCGATAATAATACCTGCTTTATTTATTTTATTGATAAAAGAACTATAATTATAACCTTTTTCTTTTAATAAAGCATTAATCCTAGCGATCCATAACTTCCTAAAAGTACGTTTCTTTTCCCGTCTGTTCCTATAAGCATGTACACCAGCTTTAATAACAGCAACTTTAGCTAACCTAAAAACATTCTTTCTTTTACCTCTATATCCTTTAGCCAATTTAAGGATTTTTTTATGGCGTTTTTTTGTCATAACACCTCGTTTTATTCTTGTCATATCAAAAACTTAATAAATTATAAAAATATTACTACTTATAAGGTACCATCCTTCTGATAGTATCAGTTTGGTTCTTAACTATTAAACCTTTTATAGCTTTCCGTTTCTCTTTTTTAGATTTTTGTAGCAAGAGATGTGATTTACACGGTTTCTCTATTTTGTATTTACCTGAACCTGTTTGTTTAAAACGTTTAGCAGCACCTTTCCTTGTCTTTATCTTTGGCATAATAGTTTTTTAGTTAGATATTTATTTTTTTATTGGAACGATTATCATAGTTATTTGGTATCCTTGTAATTTAGCTTCTTGGTCTATAATACCAATATCTTCGATCATACTAGCAAATTCTTTCATCTTTTCAAACCCTAGATCACTATGAGTTAATTCTCTCCCTTTTAATATAAGATTAATCTTAACAATATTTTTAGCCTCAAGGAACCTTTTTGCTTGTTTAGCTTTAACTTCTAGATCATGTTTGCCTGTTCTAATACTTAGTCTCACACCTTTTACTTCAGTTTTTTTTTGAGATTTCTTTTGTTTCCTTTCAGCTCTCTTTTGTTTATATAAATAATTACTATAATCCATCAATTTACATACTGGAGGTGAGGCTAATGGTGATACCTCAACGAGATCAAGGGCTCTTTCTGATGCCAGCTCTAAAGCTTCTTCTATTGGCATTATCCCTATCTGATTTGTCTCATTATCAATTAATCTTACTTGGCTTGCTTTAATATCTTTATTTACACGTAATTTTTTTATATTTTAGGATTATTTATAAAAACCTGTAAAATTTTACGAAAAAAGCATGGTAAAGTCAACAAAAAATCTTTACCATATTTAAAAAAAAATGTATAATTACTAGAAATAATACTAATTTTTTTTAAATTGTTTACGATTACAACTGATTCTTTAAAAGGGTATGGTTTACATAGAATGTTTAGGTTAGTAAAACAATCAGGTTTTAATGGGATAGAAATAACCATTAACCATGATTATGATACACAAGACGCTGAGTATCTACTTGAGCTCTCAAAAGAATTTGATTTAGAGATAAAAGCGATCTCTGCACCTAATAAATCATCAAAAAAATCTATTTTAACAAGTATAGATATAGCAAAAACTGTGGGATGTAGTGTTTTGGTTATCCAGCCACCAGAATTACTCGATTTCTCTTTAGTCTCATGGATAAAAAAAGAGATACCAAAAATAAGGAAGAAAGAGAAACTCCATATATGTTTAGAGAATTCTGATGCTAGTACTTTTTTAGGGATACTACCAAAATTTTCTATGAATAGTATGTCTGATTTGAAAAATTTTCGGTCTATATGTTTAAATACTTCTAACCTAGCATCAAAAAAAATAGATTTAATGAAAATATACTCTAAATTAAAAGGTTATATAAAACATGTACATCTCTCTAACTCAAAAGACTCAAAATCCAATTTATCCCTAGATAATGGGGTACTACCTCTAGAAAGTTTCCTTTTGAATCTTAAGGAAGATAATTATAAAGGGATAATATCTTTAAAAATATCTCCAAAAGAATTACAAGTTTCAAAAGATATATCAAAGCTATTAGAAAGGCTTAAACAAGCTAGATCTTTTTTGGAGAGATATTATACATCTAAATAGAAGGATTATTCTATTTGACATCTAAGATCCAGTTAATATAGAATATGGTAGCCAAAAATTTTTAAATATCTTAAATTTATTATATTATGCTTAGCAAAAGGAATAATAGAAAAAGATGCAAAAGACATGGTTTTTTATCAAGGATGTCGAAAAAAGGTGGTAAACGAGTTATTAGTAGAAGAAGATCAAGAGGAAGACATGTATTAGGAGTTAAATAACTAATTTTGTGGAAGAAACATAAATTAAGTCTATCCTGGTTAATAAGAAAAATACTAAAAATGGGCGATACGTATTCGTCTAATTTTTTTATGTCAAAATATTTGGTATCTAAAACTTTTAGGTTTTGTATTATTATAAGCAATAAAGTTAGTAAGAAAGCAGTAAAAAGGAATCAACTTAGGAGAAGGTTAAGTGAATCTATACGGATAAATATGCAACAATTTAATTTACCTTATAATATAATTATTCTACCTAATAAAAAAGCTATAGATACAGATTATAAAACACTTGAGCAAGAGGTTATTATTTTTTTATCATCGGTTTCAAAACTTTAAATATTTAAGTCCCTATATATTATTTGTTTTTTATATATTCTTAATATAAAATGTAAAAGATTATTTTTTAGTTTTAGTATCAATGAAATCAAAATTCCTACAATTCCTGTTAATGTTCTTTGTTATTTTTTTTGTATTACAATTATTTGGTATAGGTAAACCGGTTGATAAAGATAATACAGAAAAGAATGATATAGAGATTACAACACAAAATAGTTCATATAATCTAGGTGATTCTATTATTTTGAATATAACAAATAATCTAGATACAGATATAACAATAGAAAACTCATGCCCTGAAGAACCGTTGGATATATACAAATATAGTAACGGTGAATGGAACGAGATAACTGCTAAAGGTGTGGAGATAGATAATTGTTCTGATATAATTGTCCAATCAAATACAACATACGGTATTAACTATGGTCCGTGGAAGAACAGTATTTTTAGTGAGAAAGGAGATTATAAATTTGTATTGAGTTTATTGATAGACGGTAAAGAAAAAACATTTTATAAAGAGATAGAAGTAACAGAACCGGGGTTTATGAAATCTTTATGGGATAAACTCTTTTATAAACCTATCTACAATGTCTTAATACTTTTTATTTCTGTTTTACCCCAAACTCAAAACTTAGGTTTATCTATTATTTTGTTAACTATCTTAATAAAACTGATCCTACTCGTACCAAACAATAAAGCGATAAAAGCTCAGAGAGATCTACAAAAAGTCCAACCAATGTTAGACGCGGTAAAGAAAAAACATGCTGGTGACCAACAAAAAATAGCGGAAGAAACTATGAAGATATGGAAGGAACATAAAGTAAACCCTTTAGGTAGCTGTTTACCAATGTTGTTACAATTCCCGATAATGATAGCGTTATTTTATGTAATCAAAAATGGGTTAGCTGTAGAACAGAATATCCATTTATTGTACCCGTTTTTACAAAATATTAGTCTATCTATAGACCCAATATTTTTATGGTGTTTGGATCTAACTAAAAGGAATATATATGTATTACCGGTAATCATAGGAGGTTTACAGTTCTTTCAAATGAAATTATCTTTTATGGGTACATCAAACCCTAACATCACAAGTAAAACTAAAAACGATCAAGCTCAGAACGTAAATAAAACAATGACATATATACTACCAGTAATGATAGCTTTTTTTACTGCAAGTTTACCTGCAGCGGTAGGGTTATACTGGGGGACATCAACTTTATTTGCGATAATACAACAATATTTGATCCAGAAGAAATCATAGAAAACTGTATACGTTTTTTAAATAAATATTTCTTCAATATTGTTTTATAAAAGTTAAGATAATCTAGTTTAAATTATAAATATAAAATTAATTTTATTTTATGGAAGAATCACGTTTAAAAAAGTATGAGGAACTAAAAAATATTGGGATAATCCCGTATGCTGACAGGTACGAGAAAAAAGATTTTGTAAAAGATATATTAGGATATGATATAGATAAGAAAATTAAAACAGCAGGTAGGTTACTGACTATTAGGAATATGGGTAAACTTACATTTGCTAATCTTTCTGATATAACTGGTAAGATACAAATCGCATTGCAAAGAGATACACTAAAAGAGAAATATAAGATATTTACAAAATATATAGATATTGCAGATTTTATAGGTGTTGAGGGTAAAGTTTTTGTAACGCATAAAGGAGAGAAATCTATATTAGTGGAAGATTTCGTTTTTTTATCTAAAACTATGAGATCGATGCCGGAGAAATTCCATGGTATTTCAGATAAAGAGAAGATCTATAGACAACGATATCTTGATACTGTTACTAATAGGGCAAGTATGGAGAGATTCCTATTCAGAACAAATTTGATCAAAATAATAAGGAAATATTTAGAAGATAATGCTTTTATTGAAGTAGAGACACCGATACTGAGTACATTAGCGAGTGGTGCTACGGCAAAGCCTTTCTATACACATCATAATGCGTTAGATCTAGATGTTTTTTTAAGGATAGCACCAGAAAACTATTTAAAACGGTGTATCGCTGGAGGGTTTGAAAGAGTATTTGAGTTTGCTAAATGTTTTAGGAATGAAGGGATGGATCCAAGTCATCTACAGGAGTTTACTATGCTTGAGTATTATGCTTCTTACTTTGATTATAATGATAATATGAATTTTGTTGAGAAAATGTTTGAACATTGTTTGATTAGATTATTTGGTACTTTAAAGATAAAAATATATGATAAGGAGATAGATTTCAAGACACCGTGGCCTAGAATAGATTATAGGGCCCTTATCCTAAAAGATTCAGGGATAGATTTTAAAGAGTTTGATGATGCTGAGAGTTTGCGAGAAGCTATAAAAACCAAGAATATTGTTATCGAAGATATCGATAAACTAGGGTATGGGAATTTAGTTGATGCTTTATATAAGAAAGTTTCAAGACCTAATCTGATTAACCCTTGTTTTGTAATAAACCATCCTATACATACAAAACCTTTAGCAAGAAAAAATGATAAAGATCCTATGATCGCTGATACTTTCCAATTACTGGTAAATACATGGGAGATTGTAAATGCGTATTCAGAATTAGTTGATCCTATAGACCAAAGAGAAAGATTTAAAGAGCAAGTTGCATCAAAAGCGGGAGGAGATGAAGAAGCTATGGATTACGATGAAGATTACGTAATATCTATGGAACATGGGATGCCACCTATGTCTGGGTTTGGTATGGGTATAGATAGGTTGGTTTGTTTATTAACATCTCAAGATAATCTAAGAGATGTTATATTGTTCCCTTTAATGAAACCACTGAAATAAACGATTATGTTTTATTAAAAACGCTTGGCGACTTTAAGTTTAGTATCCACTACTCCGACATTACTATTGATGATTTAAAGCAAATAAATTGCATATATTTTAAAATCTGATAAAAAACAAATTTGATAATGGCTTCAATTACTATAATAACATAATTTTATAGTTTACGCAAGCATAGTAAAAGTAAGTGAGTGAGTCCATATCTTCTTGTGCAGTTTGGATGTAGCAAAAAGATGACCATCAGAAATAGCTAAGTATTTGCAGTATACATGAAGAGGAGTATCAAAATCTAAGGATTGATGAGTGCGAAAAGAATTATATAAAATGAGATAATCGTTCATTTTCTTATTAAGAAGAGATGTTTGCATTAAATCATCAGTTTTAAGAAGACATTCTCTTTGAATAGTACCATTAAAAGATTCTATAAAGCTGTTCATTTTGGGTCATTTAGCATAGGAAAAAGTATGAGTAATATTTTTTCTTTGACAAGCTAAATCAAAATATTTGATGGATTCTGAGCCGTTATCAGTTTAAACTATTTCAATTTTTGTATATCCAGGAAAAAATAATTCAAGTTTTTCTGCGAAGTCTTTAGCATTTTTTGAGGAAGAGCTCTTATAAGCATAAGAAAGAACTAAACGACTATAAAGATCAACTGCATCAATCACATAAACAGGTTGTCCTGCATGATGTATTGTAACTGTTTCAATTTGAATCCATTGCCAAGACGAGTTAATTTTTTCTGTTTTAGGGAACGCTTTCTCTTTTCTCTGTTTTTGTATCTTTTTTTAAATTTCATGGCACTTTCTTTATTTCTCCAGAGAAAGATAAGTTTATACTTTTTATACTAAACCACTTTTAAAAATCTTAATTTTTTTATCATAAAATGGTTGAAAAAAGCTAAGATTTGGAAAAGAAAATTTAAGATTCTAAACAAGGTTGAGTATAAAAACTCTTCCACAAGTTGAAGCACTAATTTTTATTTCATAATCATGTTGTAGGATATGAGCTATGTTTGCTTTACTATAAACTGGATATCGTTTTTTTAATTCAATTATTTTTTGTACTTTTTTTTGGTGTTTGTTTTCTATAAGTTCTAATAGGTGTAGGTTGTTTGGGCTCTAAGGTAGCAAATTACGAGGATTAAACCTTTTTAACCAAGCCATAATTGTATTTCTATGCAAGCCAAAATGACGAGCTGTTATAGATGCATTCTTATTAGATTTGTTGAAATAATAACCAATTACCTGCGATCGAAATTCCGCATCTGGGCTCAAATTATATTTCCAGCCCATTTTGAAAAAAGTATTTATTCCTTTTTGACAGTGTCCAATGTACAATTGTCTCATGTTGATGTAGTTAGATTGTAAAAGTTTTTCTTAACTATTCTAACTCATCACAACGAAAAAGGATGATTCTATGGTCACCATTTTTCTTCATAATCAACTGCACAATAGGTTCCTGATCTTATTCAATTATTATTAAATTATTATATAAAAGTATTTATTAAAACATACGTTCTTCCTTAATATTCTTTATAGCTGCTAATAATAATTTTTTATCGATATTACCATCTTTATCGGTGACCATTTTGATCAATCTATCATAATCTTTTTCTTTTATCATCCCTCTACCAGATTGCATAGAAGAGATAGAAGCTAATAACTTCATATCGATATTACCATCTTTATCGGTGACCATTTCTATCAATCTATCATAATCTTTTTCTTTTATCATCCCTCTACCAGATTGCATAGAAGAGATAGAAGCTAATAACTTCTTATCGATATTACCATCTTTTGTAGTGACCATTCCCATCAATCTATCATAGTCTTTGTCTAAAATCATCCCTCTACCAGATTGCATAGAAGAGATAGAAGCTAATAACTTCTTATCAATATTACCATATTTATCGGTGACCATTTCCATCAATCTATCATAGTCTTTGTCTAAAATCATCCCTCTACCAGATTGCATAGAAGAGATAGAAGCTAATAACTTCATATCGATATTACCATCTTTTTTAGTGACCATTTTGATCAATCTATAATAATCTATGTCAGCAATCATCCCTCTACCTGCTTGCATAGAAGAGATAGAAGCTAATAGTTTCATATCGATATTACCATCTTTTGTAGTGACCATTTTTATCAATCTATCATAATCTTTTTCTTTTATCATCCCTCTACCATTTTGCATCCCTGAGATAGAAGCTAATAACTTCATATCGATATTTCCTTCTTTATCGGTGACCATTTTTATCAATCTATCATACTCTTTGTCTAAAATCATCCCTCTACCTGCTTGCATCCCTGAGATAGAAGCTAATAACTTCATATCGATATTTCCTTCTTTATCGGTGACCATTTTTATCAATCTATCATACTCTTTGTCTAAAATCATCCCTCTACCATTTTGCATCCCTGAGATAGAAGCTAATAACTTCTTATCGATATTACCTTCTTTATCGGTGACCATTCCCATCAATCTATCATACTCTTTTTCTTTTATCATCCCTCTACCATTTTGCATCCCTGAGATAGAAGCTAATAACTTCATATCGATATTACCTTCTTTATCGGTGACCATTTTTATCAATCTATCATAATCTTTGTCAGCAATCATCCCTCTACCATTTTGTATCCCTGAGATAGAAGCTAATAACTTCATATCGATATTACCATCTTTTGTAGTGACCATTTTGATCAATCTATCATAATCTTTGTCAGCAATCATCCCTCTACCAGATTGCATAGAAGAGATAGAAGCTAATAACTTCATATCGATATTACCTTCTTTATCGGTGACCATTCTGATCAATCTATCATAATCTTTTTCTTTTATCATCCCTCTACCATTTTGCATCCCTGAGATAGAAGCTAATAACTTCTTATCGATATTACCTTCTTTATCGGTGACCATTCCCATCAATCTATCATACTCTTTTTCTTTTATCATCCCTCTACCAGATTGCATAGAAGAGATAGAAGCTAATAACTTCTTATCGATATTACCTTCTCTTGTAGTGACCATTTTGATCAATCTATCATACTCTTTTTCTAAAATCATCCCTCTACCATTTTGCATCCCCGAGATAGAAGCTAATAACTTCTTATCGATATTACCTTCTTTATCGGTAATCATTCCCATCAATCTATCATAGTCTTTGTCTTTTATCATCCCTCTACCTGCTTGCATCCCTGAGATAGAAGCTAATAACTTCTTATCGATATTTCCTTCTTTATCGGTGACCATTTTGATCAATCTATCATAATCTTTATCTAAAATCATCCCTCTACCAGATTGCATAGAAGAGATAGAAGCTAATAACTTCTTATCGATATTACCTTCTCTTGTAGTTACCATTTTGATCAATCTATCATACTCTTTGTCTTGTATCATCCCTCTACCATTTTGCATAGAAGAGATAGAAGCTAATAACTTCATATCGATATTACCATCTTTTGTAGTAACCATTTCCATCAATCTATCATAGTCTTTGTCTTTTATCATCCCTCTACCTGCTTGCATAGAAGAGATAGAAGCTAATAACTTCTTATCGATATTACCTTCTTTATCGGTGACCATTTTGATCAATCTATCATACTCTTTGTCTTGTATCATCCCTCTACCATTTTGCATAGAAGAGATAGAAGCTAATAACTTCATATCGATATTACCTTCTTTATCGGTGACCATTCCCATCAATCTATCATACTCTTTGTCTAAAATCATCCCTCTACCATGTTGCATCCCCGAGATAGAAGCTAATAACTTCATATCGATATTACCATCTTTTGTAGTGACCATTTTGATCAATCTATCATACTCTTTGTCTAAAATCATCCCTCTACCATGTTGCATCCCCGAGATAGAAGCTAATAACTTCATATCGATATTACCATCTTTTGTAGTGACCATTTTGATCAATCTATCATACTCTTTGTCTTTTATCATCCCTCTACCTGCTTGCATCCCGGTTATTGATTTATAATAATATTGCGAAAACACCTTCTTTAAGAAAACATCTTTTGATTCTAATAAAGTTTTAATTTGGTTTTTAGTGAATGATCTTATCATTCCAGTGATTACAGATGTAGTTACTTCATTCTGATATTTCTGTCTGGTTTTTAGTATTACTTTTATCTTATGAGCTATTTTATATTTCAGTCTTTCAATTAATATATCTTCTACAGTTTCATTTTCATCTATGTTATCTAACATATTCTCTTTTCTATATTTCTTCAAATATCTTTTATAAACATCTTGTTCAGGCTCTAATAATATCCTGAGATCCATTCTACATATTTTATTAATTCCGTTAATAAAATTCTCTTTACAAGTAATACCATCTTTTTCAATGTATTCTAGATATTTTTCTTTTATATCAACGAATTTTTTCATTATTATTAAATTATTATATAAATTGTTATCAATTATACTAATTTTTTTATAGTTGTCAACCTATATAAGGGTAAGCCCATCTTCCGCATGCACATCAAATAAATCGCATTATTAAGCCAAAGTGCCTAAAATTTTATGGACTTAATTCTCTACGCCTATTTCTGCTAAAGCCTTGTGGCTAGACAAATTATGACAATTTAGTGCGATTAAGATTTTATTTTGTTCATCAGAAATGGTTCCTAGTTGTAGTTTGTTAATATTCAAATTTTTAATTGATATTTCTCCAATACTATTTTTGCTCAACATTCGATATAAAGCAGGAAAAGTTAAATGATCAGTAATCCCCGCAGTCTTTAGTTTGTTAATAATGTATCTATCAATAAAGTGAGCTAATATGCATATATTTATATGTCCCTTTATTCTTGTAGTTTTCCGAAGAAAAAAAGGCCTTATTTTCAAAAAAGATTTTATATATCTAAACGATTGTTCAATCACATGTTTGCTTCTGTAATTTTCTACAACGTTTTTTTCTTTTAGTTGAAATTCATTATTATTTTCTTCTTTATCAAAATCATTTGAAATAAATACACACAAGCCATCTAATCTATTCTTTTTGTTTAATTCAAATTCATCTATCATATAATTTATTTGATATGAAGTAATTTTGTTCCCGTTGGCTTTTTTAATAAACTTCTTTTTAAGCCTAAAACACACTATATTTTTTAAGCTTCTTCTATGAATCTTTCCGGCAATTTTTTTCTCTAAAACCTCTTGATTAACATGCGTTTTTGTTTTTTGTAATTTCTGATTCATTGCTTCGATATATTTTTTGGTATCTTCTAACATTTCCATTATCCATGTCCTTTGCTCGATAAATCGTCTTTTATCAAAACCTAAAAAATATCTTCTATACTTGTCCTAATCATTAACTCTAATTTCTTTTAATACTGAGCCTTTCTCAAATTCGACAAACCCTTCTTTTTTTTTCCATTCCTCTTTTTTTACATCGAGATTATTATCTTTGGTTGTTCGGGTGTCATCCTTCTCTTTACTTTCTTTATCAGAAATATTAAATATTATTTCATCAAACCTGTTTAATTCATCTCCTGAAACTGGACCTATTTGATTCCTGTCCAGTGTTGTTAAGTATTATAACTTAGCTCCCTGTATTTTTTTTACATTGTCTTCCGAGCGAAATCCTCGATTAAAAATTAATAACACTTTTTCTAAATTCAATAATCTCTTTACATCTTCTACTGTTTTTTCAACTGTTTTTACATCAGCCATATTCCCTTTATAAATATCCCAATAAAAAGGTAATCCTTTTTCGTCAGTCAATAATAACAACACGATCTGTTTTTCATCTGGTCGATTATCTTTTGTGTTTTGGTTTTTTTCTCCTATCTCACATTGCTCACCATAGAAAAAAATAGTGGTTATATCACAAAACATAAGATTTATTTTTCCCCCTTGCTCTTGCTTAACAAGTTTATATAAATACTGTTGGATTCTTTCTCTTAATCCCTCTATATCTTCTAACTCTCGATATATTTTATCGTCATTAACTTTATTTTTAGTTATTTTTAACATTTTGGCTAAGATGCTGTCTTTATACCACTCTGTTCCATACAATTTTGACCCCGGGGCAACACACCTATTGATTGTTAATATTTTGCTATTTCTTCTGTTTGGACTTGTTTTTTTGCCTCTTGAGAAAATATTATTGGAAATTGCTAATATTTCCAATAATAATTAATTACGGCTATATCAAGATAATTCCAAGCTCTTTTATATACAGAGTCACTTAAATTTAATGCCCCTTTGATTTTTGTGTCCTGTTTTTGATATATCTTTAAAATTTCTTTAATCATTTCTGCCTGTACATCTGTTAGTTTCCCCAAATGCATTATTACTCTTTTTCGATTAACTCCATTTTCTCGATATGATTCGGCTATGGAATAATACTTATAGATATTGGGGCCTTTTTTTCGAGGACGGCAATTCAGGTGCGTAATAAATTTATTAAAATGGGTCTAGTACTAGTTTCTTATTTATTTATATTTATTTAAAGCTATTTTTTTATTAAAAAGTCTGGGCTTAATCTGGCTCACAGAACCCACTTATCCCCCATCTTTATGCTGTTTTCTTAAAAATTCATGCGGAAGATGGGCTTACTTAGAACTTTATTGACTAACTATAAAGGTTATAGCTTTTTTATCATTTCTTTTAAAGATGGGACACCTATTGGATCAAAATATAAAAATATCTAATCCTCATTATTTACATATTTTTCTTTTATATCAGGATTAGGTTTAGGAATAAAGGATGAAGAAGTATGAGAAAATTTTCTGGCAGGCGCGAGAGGATTTGAACCCCCGACCCTCGGTTTTGGAGACCGATGCTCTACCAACTGAGCTACACGCCTAAATCAAGAGTATGATAATAAAAACTAATTATTATGTCAAAAATATTAAAGCTAAAAATATATTTCTTCGTGTATATCAGTGATACTGTTTTTTAGTAACAGATCTTTTACTGATTTTATCATTTGGCTGTTACCGCAGATATAGTATTGGTAATTTTTATCTATTTTTATATTATCAGTAACTCTACCTTTTAGACCTAACCAGAGGGTTTCCGGTTTTGAAATACAAATAAAATACTGAAAATTTGAGTATTTATTTTTTAGTGATAGCAATTCATTTTCCCAGAATATATCTTGTATGTACCTAAACCCTAAATAAAGATTGATAGATTTAGAATATCCGTTATCTAAAAGATCTTTCAACATACAATATAAAGGAGCGACACCTACAGTTGTAGCAATAAAAGAGATAGGTTTATTATTTTTTTTATTTATAATGAAATTACCAAACGGTCCGATAATATCAATTGTATCACCTTTTTTAAGAGTAGCTATATAAGGTGTAAATACGCCACCATCAATTATTTTTATAGTGAAAGATATTTTATTAGAATTATTAGGAGGATTAATTATTGAGTATGGTCGAAGTATATTCTTTTTCTCTTTTGTTATATATTTAAACGATATAAACTGACCGGCAATATAATCTAAAATACAAGGTAGCTCTAATGTTAAAAAAACGATTTTACTAGTTAAAAAAACATGTTTGAAAACTCTAGCTTTGATATTTTTGGGTGTAGTCATATATTTTTGATCCAGGTTTTAAGTATATTTAAATCTTGTTTATGTGTTATCCCGTTCTTTTCAGGTGTTTCTAAAATTAATGGTATATGATTAGTATCAGCTATACGTATAACCTCTTTTAACCCTTCTTTAGGGATAAGCCCTGTATCCAGATTCTCGTGTCTATCAACTCTTGAATCAAGATCTTTTTTGGTGTTATTAAAATGTATAACACTAATATTTTTGATACCTATTTTCTTGTCAAACTCGTTGAACACATCTTTTGTTGATCTAGATGTGTTTAAATTATAGCCGGCAGCATACGCATGTGCAGTATCAAAACAAAATTTAATACGAGGGCTCTTTTGTAGGACATTTTTGTATATAAACTCAAGTTCATCAAATTTATACCCTATTTCTGTGCCTTGACCAGCAGTATTTTCAAGGATAATATAACTATCGCTTGTTTTAGAAATAATATAATTAATATTTTTTTCTAGATACTTATAAGCTGTATCTTTATCTAAACCCAAATATTTACCTATATGTAAAACGACACCGTATCCTCCAAGAAGTTTAATCTTATTTAGGTCAGCAATAAGTGAGTTCAGTGTCCACAGATCAGTAGAAACATCTTTAGCGAAATTAAGAAGATATGAGCAGTGCGCTACACAAAAAATATTGTTATCCTGAACAAACTTTTTAACCTCTTTCGCTTCATCAGTACCCAAAGATTTTTCTGATCTACCTCGCGGGTTTTTAAGAAATATTTGCATAGCATTAGCTCTATACTCAAAAAAAGTTTTTTTTGCTGATTCTAAAAACCCATTACTTATTGACATATGTGCTCCTATCCTTAGCATAAACAGTAATTATTTTCTTGGTATTTCTATTATACATCATTTACAACTTTCCATCTAATCTCTTTAACTAGTTTTCCATTTAAAGCAAACCCTGAAGCTTTTTTATGTCCACCTCCACCGAACTTATGAGCGACACAAGAAACATCTATATCATCATGGAGTGTGCGTAACGATCCTTTAACTAGATTTTTTTTCGTGTTTTCGTTTAGCAGTATACAGTATTTTGCGCCTATAACCATATTTAAGTAGTCTACTACACCAGAAACATCATCATTATTGGTGTTTGTTGCTCTAAAATCTTGGTCGTTAACGTCAGCTATAACGATATTCTCTTCATTCATGTGTATCCGTTCTAAGATCTTCCCCCATAACCTTAATCGGTTATACGGTATAGTATTAAATAAGTATTTACTTATCATCTGGAAATTGGCGCCTTTGGATATAAGAGCCGAGCATATTCTGTATACAGAAGAATCGGTGTTAGAATGCATTAAACTCCCTGTATCATAATATACGCCGGTTAATAAATATGTGGCTATATCTATATTGATATCAAAATTACCTTCAAGTAAAAGATAATAAATGATTATAGTTGTTGATGCTTCAGTATATACTAAATTATATGTTCCAAAATTAGTATTATCATGATGATGATCAATATTAATTATTTGTGTATTACTGTTCAAAATACCCGGATATTTTTCTTCGAATTGAAAAAGTCGTTCTGTTGCTATATCAACGGTTACAATAAGATCAAAATTATTAATATCAAATTCAGTTACAAAAGTATTATAATTTTTTAAAAAACAATATGATTCCGGTATCTCATCGAAACAAGCTGAGACAACATTTTTACTCCATTGAGTTTTTAGTGATTCAGCTAAAGCTAAGTTAGAACCTAAAGTATCACCATCAGGACCTCTATGAGATACTATCAATATATTCTTATTCTCTTCTAGAATTTTAAGTATATTTATCAGATCCTGTTTATAAATAATATCCATGTAAAACTTAATCAAAATAGGTTAAAAAAATTAACAAAAAAAATACTCACGATCAAGAAAATAAAAAAAAATATACTTGATAGATTTTATTATTGTTTGATATTAAAAAAAATCCCCCCTAAAAAGTTTTAGTTTTATCTGATTTTTATATGTTAGGGGAGAAATTGATAACCTTGGTTACAAGGTTTTTGAAAAGAGAAAAAAACTCTTTTATATTATTTTAGTATATTTTTATACTAAAATAATACAAATTTAATGCTATAATATTTTTGATATTTAATCAAGGTCAAGATTATTAAAATAGTTATTTGATTTTAGAATATGATTGTCTATAAGCTATTTGCCAGATTTTAATAAAATATTGCATTATCTGAAACAACGTGTTATAATACCACATCCTAAAAAATCGAATTGGTATAAAAATATTAACAAAAATAAAAATGATAAATGAAATAAAAAAGATGACATACGATTTTTTAACAAAAGAGAAAATAGTAAAAGATATTGAAATACTTTCTTCTTTTGAGGAATCATTATTCCCTAAAAATAAGAATCTATTAGGGTTAGATTATAAAGTTTTTATGTATCCAGCTGAAGTGATAGGGGGGGATTGTTATGATATATTAAATTATGAAAATACTGAATCTATAGTATACTTATCTGATGTAACAGGTCATGGTATCCCCGCAGGGATAATTGTTGGGATAATGAATTCACTTGTTTATACTTTATCCAATTTTTATAAAACAAAAAAAGAGATACTAGTAGCAGCAAATAAGATATTACATAAAAAAACGAAAGAAAATATGTTTGTTACAACAGTTATGTGTAGTTGGAACCCCTTTTTGAATAGATTCTCGTATATACAGGCCGGACATCAAAAAATTATTCATTATAAAGCAAAAGAGAAAAAAGCGTATCTATGTGAGGCAGGTGGATTAGCTTTAGGGATAATAGAGGATATCTCTTTCGCGTTAGAAGAGAAAAGTATTTTTTTGGAGAAAGATGATGTTGTGTATCTTTATAGCGATGGGATAACGGAATTATGGACAAGTGAGACTGAGATGTTGGGGGTAGATCAGTTTATGGATATAATAAATAAGTATTCTATGTATCAATCTTCTGAAATTATATCAAGTAAAATATTGAATGAGCTTTGGAGGCTAAAAGGGGATATGAAACAAGAAGATGATATAACTTTAATGGTGTTTAAAAAAACATAATTTTAATTTTCTTACATTAGATAAAATAATATGTTATTTTAAAATAAATTATAATGTAAGAAAAATATTATGAAATCTATTAAATATCTAATTTTATTTTTTGTTTTATTTGTATCACCTATAGTATATGCGGTAACTGAATCTAGTAGTTGTGATGATATAAAGAAGGAGATCTTTGTTTTGAAAAAAGATTTAAAAGATTTAGAGATATTGAATATTAAAAATGGGGGGTTTGATGATAAAATCAATCAATTAAAAGCTGATATAAAATCCAAAAATAATGATTATAAAGAATGTCGGGATGTTACGGTATTAGAAGAACCGGAAGTGGTGATAGAAATAGATCCGTATAAAGAAGAGTGTGATAAATGTGAGGAGTACAAAGATAGTTCTGAGAAATTGAGATTAGATATAAAATATTTTGAGGATGCTAAAGGTACAAGGACTGATGATGGTGGTTTTGATCAAAGGATAAAAGAGTTGAGGGAAATGATAGAAGATAACAGAACTAAATATAAAGAATGTAAGGATCTGTTTTGTGAAAATACAATAAAAGAAGAGCGATTTGAAGGATGTGTTGGTTGTGTGGAGATACATGAAAAATTAAGTGAGATAAAAGAAGATATTGAAATGATAGAACAAGGTAAGAAGAAAGTAAATGATGAGTATTTAGAAGAAAAGAAGATAGAGTTGAAGGAATTAGAAATTAAGTTATCAGAATGTGTATTAGATAATTGCTATGCAATAACAAAAGATATCTGTGAGCCGTGTGATAATATAAAAAATAAATATACAAAAATAAAAAATGATTTGCTTAATAATTTTTATAATAACGAAGATTTTAAAATATATTTGTCAAATATAAGAATATTGAAAGCGGAATTTCTTGTGTGTGTTAAGAAAGGTTGTGATCAAAACGAAGAAGTATCAGATAATGATGATAAGGAAGTGATGCAAGATGAAGAAGAGGATGGGTGTATAGATGGTAATATATACAAAGATGAGTTTATAAAATTAAATGATCGTTTTAGTACTACAGAAGATAAGATCACTATTATGGAAGATATGATAGAAAATTTTTGGAGGTATAAGAAAAGTATAAAAAATATTGGTGGGAAATATTGCGATACAAAGATAGAAAATATTGAAGGGGTATCATGTCCTAATTGTTCTTTGGTATTAGATCAAATAAATAGTAATACTGAAGATAGGGATACTAAGTATTATCAAAAGCTTGTAAGAGCCTGTTATAAAATAGTAGATGATATGGAGCAAAATAGTGAGTGTGTATCAGATGATGTTGTTGTTAGCGATCCTGAAATAGATAAAGAATGTCCGGATTGTAGGATAATCTCTAAAAGATTGCAAAAGATCCTTGATGAGAGATATAAGTTATTAGATCAAAAAGAGATAACCAAAGCTAATAGTTTATTAAGTAGTATTTATGATAATAAACTACAACTAAGGAAATGTTTTAATAAATTAGATAAAAAAAATGATCAAGGTTTATGTAGATACGAACCAGAAGAAACAGAAGAATTTATCGTTTCAAATGAGTTCTCTGATATATCGGTAAACGATAGTAATCTCGACAGTATAATATATTTGAAAAATAAAGGGGTTTTAAGAGGATATCAAGATGGTACTTTTAAACCTCAATCTAGTATTAATCGAGCAGAGTTCACAAAAATAATAGTCGAAGCTAAAGGGGATACACCAGATAAAACTATATATAGAAACTGTTTCCCTGATGTTAAAGAAGAATGGTTTGCTCCTTATATCTGTTATGCGAAAGATAAAGGATGGGTGAAAGGGTACAACGATAATAAATTCCATCCTGAGATTAATATTAATAAAGCTGAAGCTATAAAGGTATTATTTGAAGTGTTTTATGAGATAGAAGATGAGGATTATTTGTATACGGATAGCTTTAATGATGTTAATCAAGACGAATGGTACGCTAAATACGTAAATTTCGCTCAAGAGAATGATATCTTGGAGGAACTAGAAAATAATTTTTTCCCTGCGAATGATATGACTAGAGCTGGTATAAGTGAGATGATATATAGGTTGATGGTATTAATAGATACTGAAGGGGTATAAAAAAAATTATCTAAAAAAATAAGGATTATGGATCGTTACGCAGAGATCATTGTATTGAATATAAAAAAACCTCTTTCTTATATAAATAATTTGGATGTATTAATAGGGGATATAGTAACTATCCCTTTAAAAAACAGATATGTAAAAGGGGTTGTATATCGACTACATAATAATAATGTCCAATATAAAACAAAAAATATTTTTAGGATTATAGAGAAAAAGGTTCTTTCGATCTCTACTATCAAATTGGTTACTAAAATATCTAGGTATTATTTATCGCCTATAAATCTTGTCTTAAAACTTTTTTTGCCGTCTTATGTATGGAACGGTTTCGGTAAATTAGATGAAGATAATATATATATCAGGAGAAAGTTATCGGATTATTCTGTTAAAGTAAAAAATTATTATGTTAATCCTGCTTATAAAGATAAAATAACCGGCAAACAAAAAAAAGTAATAGATTGTATCGGGCGAGGAGCTAAAGAGATGAAGGAGATAATAAATATTTTAGGCTTAACAAATAGTTTTATAAGGAATCTAGTGAAAAAAGGTTTAATTATAATGAAAGAAGAGGATAAACATTTTTTGGAAGCGCATTTTAGTAAGACTAGTAAGTTTATAAAGATAGTTGATATATATAAACGATTAGGGTTTGGTGATATAAAAAAAAATAAAATAAATAAAATTTTTGGGCTAAAAAATAGTAAGATAGTAAATGAGATGAAAGATTTAGGGTTGATTGAATATATTCAACGTGAAGATACTATAAAAAATGATTATTGTATGACTAAAGGTTTTTTGAAGACATTAAACGCTGAACAGGAAAGAGTTTTCGATTCGATATCTGAAGATAAAATAAATAATAAGTTCTTGGTTAAAGGGATAACCGGATCAGGCAAAACGGAGATATATTTACATTTGATATATAGTTATATAACTAAAGGCAAACAATGTATATTACTTATCCCTGAGATATCGTTGACACCACAGATAAAAAAGTATTTTGAAAGAGTCTTTGGTGCCCATGTATCGATAATGCATAGTAGGTTAACTAAAAAAGAGCGATCAGATGAGTGGCGGAGGATAAAAGATAATAAGGTGAGTCTAGTGATAGGGTCAAGATCAGCTTTATTTGTACCAGCAAGACAGTTAGGTTTAATAATAATAGATGAAGAGCATGAATGGACCTATAAACAAGTTACAACACCTTGTTACCATACAAGAAAAGTAGCTGAAATGATTGCCGATGATTTAGGTATCAAACTGGTTTTAGGGTCAGCTACACCTGATATAGAATCCTATTATAAAACACAAACTAAAGAGTATATTTTATGTAATATAAATAAACGTGCTGGTCCGATGTATAGTGAGAAGGAAGTATTATTACCAGAAATAAAAACAGTAGATTTAAGGAAAGAGTTTTATTGTAAAAATAGGAGTATTTTTTCTCGGGTCTTAAAAGAGAAGATACTTGAACGGTTGCAAAAGAAAGAGCAAGTGATCCTTTTTCTAAACAGGAGAGGCGCGCATAGCTCTGTTGTGTGTAGAGAGTGTGGGCATGTTATAAAATGTGATTTATGTGATGTGAGTTTAACACATCATAATTATAAGAATAACTCTTCAGGTAAGCTTTTATGTCATCATTGCGGTAGAATAAAGTTATCTCCTGAGGTGTGTCCTAACTGTCGATCAGTTAATATCAAGTTTTTAGGTATAGGGACACAAAGAGTAGAAGAAGAGATACATACAGTTTTCCCTGACGCTAAAATCCTAAGGGTAGATAGGGATACAACTGATACATATGAAGAGATCTATAATAAAATAGCATCGAATGAAGTGGATATTATTATCGGTACACAAATTATAGCTAAAGGTTTCGATTTTCCTAATGTAACACTTGTATCAGGGATCCTAGCTGAAACTACATTAAATATCCCGGACTATAAAAGCGCAGAGAGACTTTTTCAATTACTTATCCAAGTATCAGGACGTGCAGGTAGAGGTAGGAAGCATGGGGAGGTTATCTTACAAACTTATGCGCCTCGGCATTATGTGTTTTCATATATAAAAAATTATAATTACGAAGGTTTTTATGATAAAGAGATAAATCTACGTAAAGAAGTTAACTACCCGCCTTTTACAAGGTGTATAAAATTTGTTTTCTCTGATATAGATAAAAAGAAGGTTTTTAGTAAATCAAAAAAATTTAGGGATAGTATTTTAGAGATAGCTAATAAAGATAAAATAAATATATATTTTGCACCCGCATTGATCCCTAAGATATATCGAAAATATTTTTTTAACGTGATCATAAGAGGTAATAACTTGGATCAATTCATATCAAAAATTGAGATACCAGGTGATTGTAGGATAGATGTAGATCCAATAAATCTATTTTAGATTTATTAAATTTGCAAATACGTATTATAAATAGTACAATTGCTGTGTTAAAAAATAAAAATTTGTTTAATATGACTGATAATAATATTTCAGAATATTCTGCCAAGAATATTCAGGTTTTAGAAGGACTGGAACCTGTAAGGAAAAGACCGGGGATGTATATAGGTAGTACAGATAAAAGGGGGTTACATCATTTGATATGGGAGATCCTAGATAACTCTATAGATGAAGCGTTAGCAAAATTTTGTGATAGTATAATTTTGACTATCTATAAAGATGGTTTTATCTCAGTAGAAGATAATGGTAGAGGGATCCCGGTTGATAAACACACAAAAACAGGTAAATCAGCGTTAGAAACTATAATGACAGTATTACATGCCGGTGGTAAATTCGGTGAGCAAGGAGGGTATAAAGTATCAGGTGGGTTACATGGTGTTGGTGCATCAGTTGTTAACGCGTTATCAGAGCAGACTAAAGTAGAGGTATATAGAGAAGGTAAAATATGGGTACAAGAATATTCAAGAGGAGAAGTATTATGTGATATAACTGAATCAGGTGCAACCAATAAACGTGGGACAAAAATATATTTCAAACCGGATATCGAAGTATTTGAGACAACAGAGTTTGATATAGATATCATATTACAAAGATTAAGGCAACAAGCGTATCTAACAAAAGGTGTCACTATCTCAATAGTAGACGAAAGGGAGGATAAACCTTTTAAATATAGGTTTTATTTCGATGGTGGTGTTAAATCTTATGTTAAACATTTGAATCTAACAAAAGATGTTATCTCAAAGATAATATATATTGAGAAAGAGGTACCTGAAGGCGATATAGAGATAGCGATACAATATACACAAAGTTTCAACGAGCATATCGTCAGCTTTGCTAATAATATCAATACTATAGAAGGAGGACATCACTTAACCGGATTTAAATCAAGTTTAACTAGGACAATAAACAATTACGCTAGAAAATCAGAGATATTAAAAGAGAAAGACGATAATCTATCATCTGATGATGTAAGAGAAGGATTAACCGCAGTTATATCAGTTAAAATCGCAAACCCACAGTTTGAAGGTCAAACAAAATCTAAACTAGGAAACCCGGAGATAAGATCAGCGGTAGAAACGGTTTTATCTGAAGGGTTAGCGGAGTATTTAGAAGAGCATCCTAATACAGCTAAATCTATTATAAGTAAATGTCTTTTAGCAGCACGTGCAAGACTAGCAGCACGTGCAGCAAGAGATACTGTCATAAGGAAAGGTGTTTTAGAAGGGATGACATTACCAGGGAAATTAACTGATTGTTCGTCTAAAGATCCAGTATCATCAGAGTTATTTATTGTTGAGGGAGATTCAGCTGGCGGGTCAGCAAAAATGGGTAGAGATAAAGAGATACAAGCGATTCTACCATTAAAAGGTAAGATACTTAATGTTGAGCAGGCTAGACTGGATAAGATGTTATCAAATAACGAGATAAAATCTATTGTCATAGCTTTAGGGATGGGGATAGGCGAATCAATAGATGTTTCTAAGCTTAGGTACCATAAGATTATAATAATGACTGATGCTGATGTAGATGGTGCACATATAAGGACATTACTTTTAACTTTTTTCTTTAGATATTTTAGGGATTTAATTGAACAAGGTTATTTATATATAGCACAATCCCCATTATATAAGATATCGAAAGGTAAAAAGTTTTGGTATGCGTATAGCGATAAAGAGAAAGAAGAGATTATAAAAGAACAAACAGCGGTAGCTATAGAAGAGAAAACAGAGCCAGAAGCTGACCCCTTAGGTAATAAGAATACTAAATTTAATATACAAAGGTATAAAGGTCTAGGTGAGATGAACCCTGACCAGTTATGGGAGACAACAATGGACCCAGAAAGAAGGGTTATGTTGAAGGTGACAATCGAAGACGAAGAACGATCTGATGCTATATTTGATACTCTAATGGGTTCAGAAGTAGCGCCAAGAAAGAAATTTATACAAACACATGCTAAAAACGTTAAAAATCTTGATATCTAGTGTCTAATATAATCTGAGCATAAAAAAATTGAATGTGATATTCTTTTTCGACCTGCAAAAAAATATTACAGGTTGCTTTTGTTTATGCTAATTTCGATGGATTTAAATTTTTAAAAAGATATTTAAAAAAATATTATTTTTTGACACTATATTTTAAATCCTTATAATGATTAAAATGTTCATTAACTTTGAGGGAGAATACGTAATGCGAATTAGTATAAGTGAAATATATTCTTTAATAGATAGTTGTAAAGGAGGGTTTGAAAAATATATAAACCAAAATCATCCTCAACAAACTATAATAGATAGAGTTTTTGAACTTTTAGAAGACAAAGAGGATTGCAAAGAAATATTTCTTAAAGGTATATTTTCGAGAGGGAAAAAAAAACTATCAGAAATACCTGTAAGAATTTTCTATATTGAAGGGTTTGCAGATACACTTCTAAAAATATATGAAGGTGATAAAGAGTTTTATTTTGAGTTAAAAGATAATAATATCGCTTTTGGAATCATAAGTGATACGAAATTAGATGTAAGTGTTAGGTTAAGATCTACCTGGAATAATTTACAACAGATATCTTATGAAGAAAAATTTATTTATGGTGGTAAAACAAACAAAGAAGATCTTATATCTACTTCTAATGAGACAATTATTTTTGTGCACTGGAAAATCATTGATTCTCCTGGCGGTTAATACTATCTCGGAGATGTTTTTAAAACATCTCCTTTTCTTATAACCGTATATTCACCTTCTTTTAGGTTATTTAACTTATATTGATCTATCCTTATCCTTTTTAGATTAATTAATATATGTTTAGTAAACTTAATCATTTCTCTTATTTGTCTTTTCCGACCTTCATATAATATTATCGAAAGATACGTATAAATACCTGTATCAAGTAACTTGCGTATTTTACACGGTTTTGTAATATAACCATCTAGCATAATCCCTTTTTGAAGGATATCGATAGTTTTTGTTGTTATTCGACCCTTAATCGTAACTATATACTCTTTCTCATGTCTAAAACTAGGATGAGTATAAATATTCGCGAAATCACCATCATTTGTGAGTAGAAGCAACCCGGAAGAATTTATATCAAGTCTCCCAACAGGATACACATCTTTTAGATGATCAGGTAAAAGCTCCAGAACAGTTTTCCTGTTATGTGTATCTTTTACTGTACATATATAACCTTTAGGTTTATTTAAAAGAATATAAATTTTGTTTTGTGTAGGATAAAAAACTTTATTATTTATTCTTATAGTATCCTTACTCGGATCAACTAAAACACCTAAATCAGTTAATATACGACCATTAAGATTAACTTTTTTATTTAAAATCAACTCCTCTGCTTTTCTCCTGCTTATAGTGGAATTATTAGCAATATATTTTTGTATTCTTAACATTTTAGTATATTAGTTTCACTGATAATTGATCAAAATCTTCACCAATAATTATAGTTATATCACTATTATCATCTTTATTCTCATAACCGGGATACATACCTATAAATTCATCTTTATTTAAAAACTCACCTTGAATAACTTCTTTCAAAGCGTTAAACGTAATACTAGGTTTATTGCGGTTATTTATTATAACTGTTTTATCAATCTTTAATATACTATTATCTATATCAGTTATATTGAACCCGAATAAATTTAGGTAAGAGTAAGTATTAGTAGCTAATCCAGGTTTTTTTGTACCGTTTAATATTTGTATATTTTGAGTCTCTAAAAAGAGCTCTCTATAATTAAATATAATTTTAGATATTTTATGTATTAAATCATATTTATGTCCATACGGTATTAGTACGAAAGCGCCTTTATAATTAGATCGTTCAGGAGTATAAAGTACACCACCTTCAACTAAAGGGTTATCATGAATAACTTTTGAGATAAGCATATTAGCATCAATTTTTTTCGATATTTTAGCTAAAGTTATCATCTCATCCCATTCCAAATCAGTATCTATACTACCTTTTAACACATCAAATATCTGTTTCAATTTTTTGGGGTTATCTAATATATTCTCTTTCAAAGATTTATCTTTGATCCCTAATAAAACTTTTTGTTGTCTTTTGGATCGACTAAAATCAGAAGTACTCTTCCTACTCCTTGAGTATTTTAAAGCGGTTTCACCATCCATTTTATGTTTACCTTTTTTCAACCTAAAAGTTTCATACCCCCAGTTATTATTAGGATACTCAGTATCATAAATATTTTGTTCAACATCTATTTCTATACCTCCGATGATATCAACCAGTTTAACCAAAGTATTAAACTCTACTTTGACATAGTAATTCAATTCCATCCCGGTAAGGGTTTCGATATACTGTTTTAAATCATTCATCGCTTTATCAGACGCCTCCTCAGGAGTAAGTTTATTCCTGTAAGAATATTTTGATTTAGCGAAATAATATATCTCGTTAATTTTTGTCGTACCGCTTTCTTTAATATGCAAATCCCTAGGTATAGATAACATAGATATCTGGTTGTTTTTATCTATACTTACAACGATAATACTATCGGTTAGATCAGGGCTAGAATGTGTTTCACCACCGGTCCCGACAACAAGTATATTGGTATTACTATATTGATCAGTCTCTAACGTAGCACCAAACGAAAAAATAATTTTTTCGAAAGAGATACCTGATATAAAATCATAGATATTAAACGCTACGGTATTAACAAAAAATATACCTATAATAATAAGTATAGCCCCTATCCAAATATTTTTCGGTTTCTTTATCCTTGAAAATCGTTTTATATTTTCTATACGCGTAAAAGTTTTTATTTTATTAAAGAGTTTTTTGGATTTATCTAGCAAAAAGGATATTATTTGGTTTAACTTTTTTATAAATAAATACTCTTTCTTTGGCTTAATTTTTTTTACTTTAAAAGACATATTGATCAGTATTAAATAAGTATTATAAGAAGAGGATAAATCGTTTATCCTCTCTTAAAATTTTTAATACCTATTTAAGTTCAACAGTAGCTCCAGCTTCCTCAAGTTTAGCTTTAATCTCTTCAGCTTCTTTCTTAGGAACACCGCTCTTGAATACCTTAGGCGCATTATCTACGATATCTTTTGCATCTTTAAGCCCAAGCCCGGTAATCTCTTTTAAGACTTTAATAACAGCTATCTTTTTATCACCAGCAGCAGAGATCTCAATATCAAAACTATCTTTTTCTGCAGCTTCACCACCCTCATTGCCACCAGTAGCTCCAGGCATCGCAGCAACCGCAACAGGTGCAGCAGCAGATACACCGAATTTATCTTCCATAGCTTTAACGAGGTCAGCTAATTCTAGAACAGATAGTTTCTCTACTTCATCAAGGATTTTTTTTGCTGATGCACTAAGTTTTACATCATCGTTTTTTGCTTCTTCAGCCATAATAATAATAGTTAGATTATAATATTTTAATTAGTTTCTTTTAGTATTTTAGTTAGTTTCTTTTAGTATTTTAGTTATTTTCTTTTTAGTATTTCAGTTATTTTCTTTTTAGTATTTCAGTTATTTTCTTTTTAGTATTTCAGTTATTTTCTTTTAGTATTTCAGTTAGTTTCTTTTTAATATTTCAGTTAGTTTCTTTTTAATATTTTAATTAGTTTTTTTTTAATATTTTAATTAGTTTCTTTTTGTTCTTTGATAGCGTTAAGTGTTCTAACAAAACCGCTCATAACACCAGAGAGCGTACCAACAAATCCTCTTACAGGGTTTTGCATAGTACCTATTAGTTTTGATAATAACTCAGGTTTAGTAGGTAATACAGCTAAATATTTTACCCTTTTATTATCAATTAAACCTCCATCTAAAATACCGCCAAGCAGTTCGATGTTTTTATTGGTTTTTGAGAATTTATGTAAAATGCGAGCTGCTGATACTTGATCGTCATAAGAATAAGCAACCCCTACAGGTCCTTCTATATAACTATCTTCGATCTCTTCTATCCCTATATCTTTTGCTGCTAATTTAATAATAGTTTTTTTAGATATAGTATATTCTATATTCTCTTTCCTTAGTTGGTCCCTAAGCAGAGCTATATCTTTAGTGTTTAAACCAAGGTTTTTAGTAAATACAATAGATTTAGAATTTTTAAATTTCTCTTTCAGGTTTTTTAGTAATTCATTTTTTTGTTCTTTTGTTAATGCCATTTTGTAGTTAGTTACTTATAAAAAATCTTTGTTTTGAAACAAAGATAAGAGATATATCTATAATAATCTTTGTCTCGGTAGGGTTTATCGCGATAAGTAAATATAAAACATATAACGCATACCTACTGTCATTGACCTTAAGAAATTTTATATAACTAGTTAGAAAAAGTCAAATTTTTTTTGTTAAAAGAGGAGACACTCCTGCCTCCTCTTTTAAATATTTACTCTGCTTTCTTTACTTTTATATCGAATAACCTTACATCATCAGGGAGCTCTATCTCTTTAATAACCTCAAAATTATCTCTATCGATTACTAATATATTGTTTCCTTGATATTTAGCTATAAATAATAAATTATCTATAAACTCTATATTTTTTATTGTCTCAAAAGCCTTTATCTCTTTTATTAGTTTGTCTTTTTTGAGATCATAAATATAAAACGAACTTTTAAAATACTTATTATACATATATGCTTTACCGTCATCTTGTATTTCTATACTTGTTACTTCATAATCTATCTTTTTTTGATTAATTTCATTGCCTTCCATATCGGTTTTAACAAGATAGAATAATTCTTTCCCTTTACTTATTTGAATAGCTCTTATCATATACATATGATCTTCATGGATATCAAAATCTATTATATTCTCTAAATCAAATAACTTCTTAAACTCGTATGTTTCTCTATCTATTTCTACCATATACTTATTTGTATAATCTTTATAGCCTAATTTATTAGCACTATTTAATATATAAATATATTTTATCTTTATATATCTTTGGTTTTCTATCTAAACTACCAAATACCCACTTATTATCTATTACTTCATTTGTATTAGTATCTATTACTGTTAATAATCCTCCATCCGGTCTTGTCCCTTTAAATATTGATATATAAAATATATAGAGGATATTATTATCAATAAATAAGCTTTCTGGACATACTTCAGGTGTATCAAGTTCTCCTATTTTCATATCTCCTTTTACCATATATATTTTCTTCAATAATGTCCCCATATTAAGATTTTTACATATTGCGTGATATAAAACTCCTTCATTATTTATAGCTGTATCACTTGTTCCTAATCTAAAAGTATTATTGTAATCAACATATTTTATTTCACTTATATCAAATTTATCATATATTTTCATATATCCAAGTTTATTTGCATTTTGAAAATATAGTTCATATTTTGAATTTTTATTACTAAATGTACATCCAAAAAGCAATACTAGAGTAATTACAAAAAATACTATTCTTGAAATGGTTTTTAGCTCAATCATATTTAACGTATTAATAAATTGTTACTATTTTATTTATATCATCATCATAGAGTATATCAGATGGTCTTACATGAGGTTCACCATTTGAATCTATATCTACTGATTTTGATGAATATTTATAACCGTACCATTAAGTATTTGAATTACTGGTCTGAAACGAAATAATTTCAAAGAAATTATGGAGTGGAAGATGAATTAACGTAAAAAATAAAAAAAATTTTATATTTTTTTAATTTTTAAGTTAATTCAAAGTAATTCTTCCTGAAGGTATTTTAGAGCAATACCAATCTTCAGTAGTATATTTAAGCGTCCAAACAGTATAGTTTTCTCCTATTTCTGCTACTGCTGCTACAGTATCATAAGCTTCAGCTTTCTCTTTATCTGACAAATTTTTTACTGTTAATATATATACAAAATCATTATCTTCTGACCATTGTTTTGTTGATTCTATTAAAACACCTGAATAGGTTTGTGCACTTAAAATAACATTTCTGTTTATTTTAGACGCTTTACCATTATATATTCCCGCATGATTAATTGGACCTTGTATCGCTTTTCCTTTATTGTCACCCAAAAGTATATCTCCTTTTACAGCGAAATTGACTAAATGTTTATAGGTAAGACTATTCCCATCACCAGCCCCTTGATCAGTACTATGAGTATTCATGTTTTTCCTCAAAATACTATTTATTTTTCCTAGCCTTTCTTCTACTATGATCATTTTTTTGTTCAATTCTGTTCCGTATTTTAGTTGTAATTTATTTCTTTTTTCTTCTGAAGTTGTATTTTCTATTTCTTTCATTATTTCTTCTGCTTCTTCCCAAAATAGTACTGCTCCTGTTAATACTCTACCTTTATTCTCTCCTTTTTACTCCATATACCTAAGTATCTCTACTAACTCATCATCTGTTAAATCTGCCCAGAAAGTATTTATCGCTGAATCCTTATCAAATTCATAGTTCCTTTTAAACATCTCATACTTTTGAATAGCTTTAGATGTGATAAGCTTTTTCTTTTTTTGTGTTTCTTTAGCTGTTTCCTTTGTTTTTTGTTTTTCTGTTTCCTTTGTTTTTTGTTTTTCTGTTTCTTTTGATGTTTCTGTTTCTTTTGGTGTTAGTGTTTCTTCTGTTTCTTTTTGTTCTTCTGTTTCTTTTTGTTTTTCTGTTACCTTTGATGTTCTTGTCCCTAGTGTTTGTTTTATAACACTAGGATCTACCGGTGATGGTTGTTCCTTAGCCCCAACTAAGCCTGGAGCTAGCATTGTGATTGTCATTATTACGACAATCAGTTTTTTCAGTTTTTTCATTCGCGAAAAAAGTTAAATAATAAAAATGGAACTTTAACTTATATTTTATAGTAAAAAAGTTTCTAAACAATGTGTAAAATTATAAATTCGTGTATTATTTTTGTTGTTTTTCCCTTTATCAAGCGATTTTTATATCAAGTCCAGTTTTCGATAAAACCCAATAAAGGATTTTATTTAAAAAGCTATATTTTAAAAAATTGAAATTTTTAAAATCAATATCTCTTTGTACTTTTGATATCAAAAGTACCAAAACTACCGGGGGAAATATACTCCTCAATTATCATAAAACAGGCATATCAGCGTACGGGGGATATTTCCCCCGGCCCCCTATACAATTATATCAACTTTATACCGGCCGTATGGAAACTTTTACTTATAAGTTTATTTTACCAAACTTAATTATTTATCCTCCTATTTTTTTATCGTCTAATTCATAATTAAGATCTAAATTATTCCTTTTAAGCCTAGTGATTCAAATACTAAATATCTTAAAACTAAGGATTAGGTTTAAAAAAAGATGAGACAATATTATCATTTCTCTTTTTTCTCATTTTTATGAAAATTAAAAAAAAATTAAGACAAATACTAACAATATGTATAAATTAACACATTGAAATAAGAGCAAAAAGGGATATAATTAAGATAGATCATTGACAAATTATTAATCGCTAATAGATAAAGAATGACTAGGTGCAAAGGAGCTAAGAAATGGTGATAGGGATAAGACCGACAGTTGATTGCGTATTCAAGAATTTATTTGGGTCAGATAAAAATAAGGATTTATTATTATGTTTACTTAATGCGATACAAAAGGCATCAAAAGAGGATATAATTGTATCTATAGAACTACTAAACCCTTTTAATCTACAAAACTATAAACCAAGTAAATTATCGATACTAGATATAAAAGCAAAAAATGAAAAAGGAGAATATTTTCTTTTAGAGATGCAAATAGAGATGTATGCATCATATCCACAAAGGATATTGTATTATTGGGCTAAAAATTATAGTAGTCAACTCATGAAAGGTGATAACTATAAAAATCTGAAAAAGACGACAATAATAAGCATATCAGAAAAGACTATAGGAGAGATAGAAGAAGATGAAGAATATTATTGAAATATATATGAATTACAAAATATTAGGACTCACAGGGTGTTTTGTAAAGATATCAGTATATATACGATAGAGTTAAGTAAATTTAAAGGCAAGCTAGAAATGTTAGAAAAAGAGATAGATACTTGGTTATATTTTCTTAAAAACGGAGCTGATTTAGATGCTGAAAGATTACCAAAAGAGATGGAGGTACCTGGCATGAAAAAGGCAGTAGAAGAATTAAGTGTATTTAATAAAGATGAGAGAGCTAGAATAGCGTATGAAGAAGCAATAAAAGCAGAATTGGATACAAGATCTTTTATAGAAGAGCTGGAAGAAAGAAGCATGATAAAAGGCAAGATAGAAGGTAAGATAGAAGGTAAGATAGAAGGTAAGATAGAAGGTAAGATAGAAATAGCTAAAAATATGTTATTAGAGAATTGTGAAGTAAGTATGATTGCAAGATTGACAGGTTTAAGTGTAGAAGAGATAAATAAATTAAGATATAAAAAATAATTTGTCAAATAATACCCCAAGTTAGTATTACTTGGGGTATCTTTATATATTTGACTAAATTAATCTCTATTTTTTCTCTTCTTTAAGCTGTTTGTTTTTTTTGCTCGTGACGAAAGAAGAATATAATATTTTTTTAAAAAAACTATAATAATACTATTATTCTATCATATGTTAATGATCATACCGGATTTATATGATTTTAAATCCGGTATTCTTTTGGATACTCTTTATATTATACATAAAACATTGAGATTTACACTGATTAACTATATCCTTAAGTTTGCTCATTTAAAAATTTAAAAGATATTAATGTTTGATTAATAAGGAAAAAATAAATAGACTTTTTAAAAATATGTGCTAAGTATACAATAATTGAGAAGAATAATGGTTAGTATATATAAAGTAAGAACAGAAACAGGTAGAGGGAGTATATCCCTTAACATTTCTCAAGCGATTTTTATGTCAAGTCAAGTTTTTAAAAAAATTGGTTTTTAAATGTTATTATTTATCTAGCTTAATATCTAAATTTTATATGATAAACAAACAAATCGAGAGCTTCCTTCAGGAATCAAGTAACCCGTTAATCGTTATACTCGGGCCGACAGCTTCTGGTAAAACTGATTTATCTATTAAGCTAGCACAAAGATTCTCAGGAGAAATAGTCTCTGCTGATTCAAGACAGATATATAAATACATGGATATAGGTACATCTAAGATAAAAGATACAGAGAGAAAGGGGATAGCACATTATATGATAGATATTATCGATCCGGGTACGGAGTTCTCGGTTTATGATTATAGAGAGATGGCTATATCATGTATAGATAAAGTAAAATGGAAAGGTAGAACCCCTTTTTTAGTAGGAGGTACAGGTTTATATATAGATACTGTAATATATAATTACTCGTTATCGCCTTGTGTGGTTACTGGTGTTAGAGATAAGCTTGAGGAAGAGTATAAAAACAAGGGTGCTAAGTATATGTATGATAAGTTAAGAAGTTTGGATCCTTTTGCTGCTAGAAAGATTCATCCTAATAATTACCATCATTTGATAAGGGCGTTAGAGGTATATATATCTACTGGTAGATCAAAATTTGGTCAGTCAAAGAAAGATAAAAGCGGGTATGATTTGTTTTTAGTTGGTATCAATATCGATAGAGATAATCTTTATGAACGTATAAATAGGAGAGTAGAGAACATGTTTGATGATGGTTTAGTTGAGGAGACAAAAAAACTGGTTGGTATGGGGTACTCGACTAATTTATCCTCGATGAGTTCTATCGGCTACAAAGAGATTATCGCGATGCTTGGAGGCGAGATAAGTGAGCAAGAATGTTTATTGCTGATACAGAAAAAGACTAGGAACTACGCTAAAAGACAGTTGACATGGTTTAGAAAGAACAAAGATATTATTTGGATATAAATTTATATGTTTTTTTCTCCCCATTTAAGTTTACGTCTCAAGGTCTTAAAATAGTTTTCTTCGTATAACCTTATAAATTTGACCGTTTTTTTGTATTTGGATATTTTGATAATATCGTTGTTTTTTAGGTCGTATCTTTTTTGGCCGTCTATTGTTAGGCTTAGGGGGTTCCTGTTGGATTCGTTATACACAAAAATCGATTTATTATTAGGGATCACTATCGGTTTCTGTGAGAAACTATGAGCGTTTATAGGGGTTATTATAAAAGCTTCAACTTTAGGGTGGAGGATAGGGCCACCGACAGATATATTATAAGCGGTTGATCCGGTAGGTGTAGCGATTATAAGTCCGTCAGCATGGTAGGTGGTAAGTTTTTTCCTGTTTACTTCGGTTTTTAGGTTGATCATCCGAGCTACATCAGTTATTTGGTTGATAACTATCTCATTTAAGGCAAAGAATTCTTTTATTATCTCTTTCTTCCTATATATCCTTATCTTTAGTAGAGTCCTTTCATCGATAGAACATTTATCTTTCAGTATACATCTACAGTTGTTTTTGAAATCTTTTGCTGGTAGCTCAGATAAAAACCCTAGATGCCCCATATTAATACCAAAAAAATATTCAGTGTATTCAAGGTAATCTTGGATCGATCTAAGCATAGTCCCGTCACCGCCAAGCGTTACTATAAGATCAAGAGATTTTATTTTAGATAATTTTTTAAGGAATTTGACTTTTTTGTATTTTGATACTGATAAATATTTTTTTATCCTTTTATCTATAAACAAATTTTTATTCTTTTCGTAAAAATAATCTATTATTTGAGGGATAAAAATATCAGCATCATTTAAGTCAGATTTACATGTTATCCCTATATTGTTAAAATGGTCCATGATATATTAATTAGAATATTTTTCCCATTTATTAACTACTTGGTCAACGATATTATTCAGTTCAAATCTTTTTTCTATAGTTTTTTTTGCTTCCTTAGATATTTTATTAGCTTTTTCTTCGTCTTGCAACAAAAGATTAATAGATTTCGCAAGATTGACCGTGTCTTTCGGGTTAATAAGCAAACCGTTTACGTTGTCTTTGATTATTTCTAGAGGACCACCGATATCACTGGCTACAACAGGTTTCGATAGGCTCATGGCCTCTATTATAACTCTACCGAACGGTTCTTCCTCTGTACTACAATGTACAAAAACATCTAGTTCGTTCAAGGATCGCATGATATTTTTCTTGTATCCCTCAAGGGTTATCTTGCCCTCGAGATGGTGGTTACTGATTAGTGTTTTTAATTCAGAGAAATATTCTATAGTGTTTTTGTTATGGATATTGGGTTCACCATAGATATGGAAAGAAACGTTTTTATTGATTTTCAGTATCTCTATCGCAGCTAATATAAAATATTTTTGGCCTTTCCATCTGTCGATTCTACCTGCTATACCTACACGTTTGATCTTGTTTTTAGGTCGAAATAGTTTTTTGTTTATATCTATACCGTTATATACAATAGAAATTTTGTCTTTATGGGTTTTCCCTACTGTTTTTATAACATATTCTTTAACTATTTTGGAACAGCAAAAAATATGGGTGGGGATCCTACTAAACAGTTTTATTATTTTTTTGGGTAACGTAAAATCATGGATAAACCAGAAAAGTTTATTATTTTGTGAGACTATACTTGATGCGATATGTGCGCGTACTGTGTTTGATTGTATGATATCGTATTTATTGGTTTTGACGATTTGTTTGATGGATTTAGAGATTTTGTATAGGTTGTATATCCCTTTTAAACCGGTTCTTTTTAGTTTGGGGAAAGGGAGACTGATTGTTTTTATAGATGTGTGTAGTTTTGTTTTATAATCAGTATTCCCGTTGAATATAATATCTATTTTTATATCAGGATATCGTTTTGATATATTATTTACTAGATCTATATTAAAAAGCTCGGCGCCACCTATAAAATCTGCTGGATCTACTATCAAAACTTTAAGGGGCCGGTTGTTTGTGGGTTTTGTTTTTATCGTACTAAACTTAAAAATTCGTTACGTGTTTTAGGGTCTTCTTTGAATAATCCTAACATAGAACTTGAGATAGTAACAGAATTTTGTTTTTCTATGCCTCTCATCATCATACATAAATGTTTCGCTTCGATAATAACACCTACACCTTTAGGGGTAAGTATATCGTTTATAGCGGTAGCGATATTGTTAGATAACCGTTCCTGGAGCTGGAGTCTTTTACTATAAACTTCAACTATACGAGGTAGTTTAGATAGCCCAATAATTTTCCCGTTAGGGATATATCCGATATGTACTTTACCAAAAAAAGGGATTATGTGGTGCTCACAAAGTGAATAGAACTCTATATCCTTGATAACGATCATATCATCTATATTCTCATGGTATATCGCTTTATTTATTACATCTTTAATATCGATATTATATCCTGATGTGAGATACTTATAAGTATTAGATACTCTTTTAGGAGTGCTTTTTAGACCTTCTCTGTTAGGGTTTTCACCTATATTCATTAATAACTTTTTTACGAGGTTTTCCATTTTGTTTATGTAGGTTAGGACAGTATAAATGATACACTATTATTTGGTCTATAATCAATATCAAGAATTTTTTTGATATATGTATAAAAAATTAAATTTTCTAAAAATTTGATTATGTATTGACAATTTGATATAATAAAACGAACAAAGAAAAAATGTCCTTGAGCTTGGCGGCTTGGTAGGATTCTAAATATCTTTGTTATCCACTACTCCCGCAACTATTAGCGGGAGTTTATTTATAATGTTGTTTGATAGATGGATAAAAATTTTTTCTTGAAAGAGTGAAATTTATTAGATTCGATTGAGGCTCTTATATCTTTCATTAATTTTTGGTAGAAATATATGTTATGGTAACTATTTAATCGCAAACTTAATAACTCTTTAGATACAAATAAATGTCTTAAATACGCTTTAGAGTAATTCTTACATACATAACATGAACAGTTTGGATCAAGTGGTGTATTATCTTCTTTATATTTACTGTTTTTTATATGGATAGGCCCTAAAGAAGTAAATAGATACCCATGTCTAGCATTCCTTGTAGGTAAAACACAATCAAACATATCGATACCTCTTTCTACGGCTTCTAAAATATCTAACGGGGTACCGACTCCCATAAGGTAGCGCGGTTTATCTTGAGGTAGATACGGTACAGTATAAGATAATACTTCATACATGATGCTGTTAGGTTCACCTACAGATAACCCGCCGATAGCGTACCCATCAAACCCTATATCTGTTAACTCTTTAGCGCTTTGTATCCTCAGATCTCTGTAGTTCACACCTTGTACGATCCCAAATAAAGATTGGTTGGGATTCTTATGTGTCTCTTTACATATTTTAGCCCATCGAGTGGTCCGTTTTAAAGCTGATAACGCGTACTCATAATCGCTTGGATAAGGAGCACATTCATCGAAACACATAGCGATATCAGAGCCAAGGTTCTCTTGTATTTGAATAGATTCTCTTGGCCCTATAAACAGTTTTTTACCGTCTATATGAGATAAAAATTCTACACCTTCATCAGTTATTTTCCTGATTTTTTGTAAACTAAAAACCTGGAACCCTCCACTATCTGTTAGGATAGGTTTATCCCAGTTCATGAATGTATGTAGTCCACCTAGATTTTTTATTATATTATCACCTGGTCTGAGATGTAGATGATAAGTATTACTTAAAATAATCTCTCCACCTATATCGCTTATTTCGTTGGTGGTTATACCTTTTATCGCGCCTAAAGTAGCGATAGTCATAAAAAAAGGGGTCTTTATAACACCATGACACGTAGTTAAAATCCCACGTCTAGCAAGGCCATCCTTATTAAGTGTCTCAAATTCCAAGTTTAAGTTTTAATAATCTTATCTATTAACCCATAATCTTTTGCTTCTTTAGCGCTCATAAAATAGTCTCTATCAGTATCGGTAACTACTTTGTCCAAATCTTTCCCAGTACGTTCAGCGATCATTTTATTTAATAGATCTTTTGTTTTCAGTATATGTTGTGCATGGATATGGATATCAGTAGCTTGACCTTCAGTCCCGCCAAGAGGTTGGTGTATCATTATCTCGCTATGAGGTAACGCAAACCTTTTCCCTTTTTCGCCACCCATAAGTATTATCGCACCTCCTGAGGCAGCCATACCAAGACATACAGTAGATACATCAGGTTTAACGTGTTGCATTGTATCGTACATCGCTAAGGTTGAACTAACTTGCCCTCCGGGTGAGTTAACATAGATAGTTATATCTTTATTAGGGTTAACTTTCTCAAGGAACAATAGTTGAGCTATCACAACATTTGCTACCTCATCGTTGATCCCGGTACCTAAGAATATAATACGTTCTTCCAGTAGTCTTGAATATATATCATAAGCTCTTTCACCTTGTGGTGATTTATCTATGACTGTAGGTATAAGCATATTCTGTGGCATATTATACCCTTTCAGGATAGAAATAATTCTATTATTTGATTGAATTTTCATAACTGGTAATTATTTATATAAAGCGATATTATCAAAAAAAATAAGTATTATCAAAAAAAATATTGATAATTTTTTTTAGTATTTTTTTGTTATACTTTGTAGTATAGCGGCCTGTGATATGCCACAAAACAGGGTTTTATCTTTTATGAGCTGGAATATTTCTGATAGCTCATAAAATTTAAAAGCTTTTATAGTCTCTATCTTTTCGTTAGATTTGAATTTGTAGGTATCTTTAACGATTATTTCAAAACATATATGTGAATAAACATCTATAGCAGTATTCCCGATAATTCTACCTAAATTCTCTATAGATATAATATCTTTTTCCTCTAGTCCTATCTCTTCATATAACTCTCTTAAGATAGATTTTTCAGGTGATGTATCTGTTTTTTCTATACCGCCTCTTGTACATTCTAAACTCCACGTACCAAGATCTGATACTTCAGGGAATACAGGGAAAGAGTTTTTCTTTTTAAAAGAAAGAGGGATATGTCTCCATATATTCATTAACCCTATCCTGTTTTTAGTATCTCTTACTATACCTATTACACCGGTATCAAAAAATACTACTGGCTGTTCATACGATTTATGTCCGACTATTTTACCTTTATAAACTGATACTACAGGGTTGTTTTTCTGTAATTTTTTTGTCACATTTTTGAGGAACGATTTTGTTGGTAACGCTTTAGCTTTAAGTAACCGGTTTTTCTTGAGTATTTTAGTTAGTGTAGGACTATTGTTTGGTAGAGGTTGATTAAAATATGATAGATAGTATTTTATAGCATCTTTTATATGTATACGTAACGTTTTTTTTGTAAAAATATCTTTTATACCTCCTTGTGATAAACGTTTCTCATTATGTAAAGCTTTTGTTTTAGCTATATAATGTACTTCATACCCTTTATCCCATGCTTCTCTACATATAACTACATCTGACATAAATAAAAAATATTTTTCATCATGGTCTCGAACTTTATCTAAACATTCTTTCCTCGCTACAAGGAATGCTCCTGTGACCCAATCAACAGGTTCAGAGATATTCGGTTCTTTATCCCACATAAGGTACTGTCTCATCCTTTGAGGGAAAATCTTCCTTAGGAAAGTCCTTTTTATTATTAAATCGATAAAACTAGGGAACACTCTGTAATTATCTTGTATATCGTTATTAGGGTAATAAAGTTTAGGTGCAGCGATACCTATAGATTTATTTTTATCCATATAATTAAGGATAGTCTCAAAATTATCGTTTTCTAAAATAATATCAGGGTTAAGAAAAGTTATATATTCTGCTTCAGTGTTTTTTATACCTAGATTATTTCCTTTAGAGTAACCTTCGTTTGGAGTATCCAGAAACTTTATATTCAAATCTAAGTAAGAAGACTCCTGGATCTTTGTGTTAGCGTTATTACCGCCGTTATTGATAACGATTATTTCAGTATTAAGAGGCAGTATACATTTCTTTAAACTAAAAAGACATTTAGATACATCTTCTGGTGTATTATGATGTAGTATTATAATAGATAGTTTCCTCATATTGTATTATTATTTAAACCATATCTGCATCTCGCTTGGAGCGATCCTTTTTGTTATTTTTTTTGTTTTAATGATCTTTTTTAATTTAAGGTATTTTTTATAATATTTCAAAATTTTTGTATCAAAAACTAGTAAATATATAAAATACTTTAAAATAAAAAAATATGTTTTTATTTTTATTATAAAATCATAATGTTTAGAAAAATTTTTATCTATTAGGAGTTGTTGATTAATAAAAGAATGTTTTTTAACTAGCTTGGAAAACTGTTTACGTTTTTTTATATTATTTATTATACCTATAGTCTTTGATGCGGTTCTATCATGCCAAGCTATAGCATAAGGTGTAAAATATGTTTTCCAGCCAGCCCATCGTAGTCTATAACTTAGATCGATATCCTCTTTATACATAAAAAAATCTTCATCAAAAAACTCTGTTTTGTTATGAGATATATCTCTTAGGGCTTCTATCTTATACATAGCTGATGCTCCACTTGCCCCCCAGATCTCTTTTATTTGGTTATACTTATTACTATCTTTTTCGCCTTGACCGATATCTGTTACGTGATGATCTTTTTGTATCTGTAACCCAGTAGTATCAATATAATTTTCTTTAATTTTTAATGGTGAATCAGGGTAGTTAGACCATTGTAGTATTTTGCCTGTTACACAGCCTAGCTTATTTATTTTTGTAAATATATTTATAAGGTTTTGAAGAAAATCAGTATTAGCGACCATATCAGAGTTGAAACATAGGTAATAATCACCTGTAGAGTTATTGATCAATAAATTATGGCCTCTACTAAACCCAAGATTCTTGTTCTCGCCAAGTATTTTTATAGACGGATAAACTTGATGTATCCATTTGCTGAGATCTTTGTCCGGGTTATTATCGCATACGAGTATCTCAAAATTTTTATAAGATTGGTTTGTTAATGAAGGTAGATTATATTCAAGATATCTTTTATCTTTATAACTTATTATACCTATGGATATTTTTGGTTGTTTTGACATTTTTCATATAATAAAAAATCAAATGTTATCCCGTTTTCTTTGCCTGAACCTAGTTTAGTTATTATACTAAATTTACTTGGTATCTTAGGGAAAAAAACATCACAATCATATTTTTTTTGTATTTCAGTTATATATATCCCATCAAATAGATTAAAGAATTTTTTGTATATTTCTGCTCCACCGATAACAAAAAATGTTTCTATCTTTTTATTGTTTAAAAATATCTCATTAATACTATTAAGTGTAATAGCATTTTTAGCTTGATACTCTTTATCCCTTGTTAAAACTATATTGATCCTGTTTGTTAGAGGTCTTTTAGATTCAGGGATCGATTCCCATGTTTTTCTACCCATTATAACACAGTTTTGTTTTTTTGGGTCGATAGTTTTAGTTGTGATATTTTTGAAAAAAACCATGTCTTGTTTCAATTTCCAAGGTAAGAGATTGTTTTTCCCGATACCGTTATTTAAATCCATCGCACAGATTGCATATATATGTTTTTTCATACAGCTATAGGAAATTTTATAAATTCGTCATGTATATAGTTCTTAAGTTTAAAATCTTCGTATTTAAGGTCCCAAAAATTGGTATCACTGATCTCTAGGGTTGGTAGTGGATGAGTTGATCTTTCTAACTGTGTTTTTAAACCTTCTATATGGTTTTCGTATATATGTGCATCACCTAGTGTATGGACGAAGAATCTTGGTATAAGGTTACATTCTTTTGCGACCATCATTAATAAGATTGAATAACTAGCGATATTAAATGGTACCCCCAACGCTATATCAGCACTTCTTTGGTACAATTGTAAATCAAGATAATTATTGATAACATAAAATTGGAAGAACGCATGACAAGGAGGTAACGCCATCTCATCTATATCGGCGACGTTCCATGCACTAACTATAATTCTTCTGGAATAAGGTCTGTTTTTTATTATATCGATAGCATTTTGTATTTGATCTATATGACTTTTCTTATAAGTTTTTGTATTTTTATCCCACTCAAATTTTCTCCATTTTCTCCATTGATACCCGTATATAGGGCCGAGATCACCGTTTTGGTCCGCCCAAGCGTCCCATATTTTTGTATGCGGGTTGAGCCCGTCATATATGTTTGTTGATCCTTTTAAAAACCATAGTAATTCTCTTAATACAGAAGAAAATATGATTTTTTTTGTTGTTACAAGAGGGAACCCTTTTCTTAGGTCGTATTTTTTTTGTAGTCCGAACAAAGAGATAGTACCTGTTTTAGTTCTATCATCTTTTTGCTCTCCGTTTTTTAGTACTTCTTTTACAAGTTCTAAGTATTGTTTCATAGTTTTTTTAAACACTTATTAAACATAAATTATATTACATAAATCAAAAATAGTTTTCAAGAAACAAAAGATAGGATTATAGAATATGAAAAAAAATCGGTGTATAATGATGGTTATTTAATGATACACCGATTAATAGGGATATGTTCTAACATATTTGGTTATTATATTTTTTTTATCTAAAAAAAATATAGATGCATATAGCAATAACCAAAAGAATAAAAATAAATAAACTAAACTTAAAGGAAGAAGACTTTCTTTTTCTTTTTAAGTACATCTCAATTTTTCTTTTTTTCAGCGCTTTAAACTCTTTTAAAGCTTTAGCAAAGCTTATAGGGTCTTGGTATCTTTTACTTGGATCCTTGTTAGTGGCTTTCAATAGAATTTTATGTAACAGCTGGTTTAGCTCGATCTTTGATCTTTTAGATATATTGGTTGTGTTGAATATACCTATCGGTGGTGGCGATATTTTGTCATGTAAGATACTGTGTAGAGTGTCTATTATAATCTCTCCGTCGAAAGGTGGTGTTCCGGCTATCATATGATAGAACGATATAGCTAAACTATATGTATCAGATAATGCAGAAGCTTCTTTTCCTTTTAATTGTTCTGGAGAGATATAACATGGAGTGCCAATAATTTCTCCTTTCTTTGTTGTCATATCCAGACCACGGTTAGTTATTTTTGCATTATTCACAAATAGATCGCTATTAGGTTGCCATTTTATTATACCGAAATCAATAAGCATTATGTTGCTTGTAGTTTCAGTAAAAATAAGGTTAGCTGGTTTTATATCTCTATGTATGATCCCTTTCTCATGGCATAATGCTAAAGCTGATGATATATTTAGAGTGATATCTATAGCCAGATCAATATCTATCCCTGGTAAATTAGTATTTTTTTTCCGTATCTCTATCTCTGTATCAAGATCGTGTCCGGTTATGTACTCCATTATTATATATAGCTCTGATGGGTTAGATAAAAATCCTTTTACTTTAACAATATTAGAATGGTTTAATTCACTTAATGCAGCAGCTTCTTTTTTCGCTCTACCAACGATTAAATCATCTTTCGCGCCTTCGATGGGCATAACTTTTATAGCATAGTATTTGTTCTCTGCAATATTTTTTGCTTTAAGTATTCTTCCGTATCCGCCTTCACCAATTTCGTTCTCAACGATATAATCCTTAAGGATTCTGGTATCCATTTCTTTTCTCCCTTTGTTTTAATTTTCTATTTTGTTTTTAAAGATCGTTTAATCTGATAGCTTTATATCTAATAACTTATTTGATGTCAATATACAATAAAAAAAAACAGTATAAATATATGAATAAACAATAAAACCCACTTTTTTACAATTTTAAATTGATTTTTTATAAATAGATACTATAATCATAGTATAAAAAGGAAAAATAAAAATAAATAGTACAAAGGAATGTACTTCGATTTATGGCAAAGGTGTTAAATATAACTAGTGGGGATCGAAATAACAAATCTTTTACTGTAAAGGGTACGGGATCTGCTGATTTAGTATCAAGAAGCAACCTTATCATACGAAAAATTCCGGTCGGAGTTGTTTTGGTCAATACAAAAGGTGATATTATTGATGTGAACCCAAAAATGTTAGATATCCTTGGCTCGCCATCAGAAGAAGAAACAAAATCTTTCAATATCCTTAGATATAAACCGTTAATAGATGCAGGGATAGCAGGGGATTATAGTAGATGTCTAAGCGATATGAAAGAGATCAGATCGAAAAAAAGATATATAACTAGATGGGGTAAGAAGGTTTATTTAAACTATCACTTAATACCGATAATAAGTAGTGATAATGACGTTATAGGTGTAGAGTGTATAGTAGAGGATATGACAGAGAATGTTTTAGTTTATGGTAAACTTAATAGGAGTGAAGAGAAATATAGGTTTTTGATAGAGAATCAAACGGATTTGATTATAATGATAGATAGTAAAGGTAAAATTACGTATGTTAACAATATATACTCAGAAGTGTTTGGTAAAAATGAGAGAGAATTAATAGGTAATTATTATTTGTCGTTAGTTCATCCAAGTGATAGAAAAAGAGTAGAAAAATCTATCAATAAGATAAAAAGTTTTCCTTATAAGTCAATTTTTCAGCATAGATCTCTAACAAAAAAAGGGTGGAAATGGTTCTCATGGTCAGCAAAAGGGGTTATGGAGAATAATAAACTAGATACAATTGTAGCTGTTGGACGAGATATTAATAAACAGAAACAAGCGGAGATAGAGATATCACATAGAATAAAATTAGAGAAATTAATGATCAATATCTCTAATCTACTTGTGAATAAGAGTTCTAGTGAGATAAACGAGAATATCGTTTTATGTTTAGAAAAAATTACACAGTTTTGTTCGATGGATAGATCGTATTTGTATATCCTAAAAAAGAATAAGAATCGGGTAAAAAAGATATATGAATGGTATAGGTTAGGGCTTGAATCAATAAAAGATGATCTTACAATGTATCCTATTTTAACATATAAATGGTTCCTTAGTATGGTAGAAAAAAAAGAGGTGTTATATATCTCTGATATAGAGAAAATTGGTTCTTCTAAAGAGAAAGAGATGTTTGAGTTTTTTAATACAAAAGGATGTATTTATATACCTTTGATTTTATCAGATGAGTTAATAGGTTTTTTTGCTATGGATTCAGTTGATAAACCGGTGTTTTTGGAAAGAGGGGTTGTATCTATTTTACATATAGCTGCTGATCTTTTTGCAGAAGCGATATCAAATAAAAATAATATTCAGATGCTTGAGGAATCAGAAAAGAATTTAAAAGAGAGATTAAAAGAACTGACAGGGTTGTATGCTCTTGATGAGTTAGCGTCTAAAGAAAACGATTTTTATAAATTATGTGAGAAATTTGTTTCAGAGATAGCGCCTAAAAGTATGGGCTACCCGGAGAAAGTACAGATTATGTTAAGGATAGATGATAGAGAGTTTAAAACGGATAACTATAGCACTGAAACTATCGGTCTGATCTCTGCCCCTATAAAAATACATGGGGAAAATAAAGGTCTATTAAGTATAAGCTATACAGATTATTTGTTTTTTGTTGAAACATATGAACAGAAACTTATTAATGTTTATGCGTTAAAAATTGGGGAAATATACGAAAAGAACCAGGATGAGAAAAAGATGTTAGAATCGTATAAACATTTGGGGTTTATTAACAGACAGATATCGATACTTCTTAAGCTGAATAAACTATCTAAAGAAAAATCTCTTAAGAAACTTTATATACGTATTATGGATTCAGCGTTAGGTATGTCTAGAGCATCTATTGGGTTTTTATATAAAGTTGATGAAAATAGTTTAGAAATTTTATATAAAACTAATAACCGTATCAAAAAAACGCCGTTTTTAAGTGTTTTAATAGATGACTATGAATCTTTAAAGAAATTTGTTTATGATAAAAAGCGGATCCAAGGCACAAAAGAGAATTTTGATTTTGAGGTATTAAATATACCTGTAAATATAAAATACTTTATTTTATTACCGGTAATAATAAATGAGGAGGTAGCTTACGGGATATTTTTAGGGTTTTTTGATAGGGAGTATTTAAATACGCAAGAACTAGATTTTTATGATGTTTTATTACTACAAATAGAAAATATATTTTTAAAATTTTATAAAAAATAAATGGTATTAAGTAAAGGGAAATATTCGGATATCCATAAAGGTATATACTCTTTTGTTAAATTCTATATAAATGATAAAAATATAATTAAAGGAATTCAGTATATTGATCCCTTTCGAGAGGTTGATGATTTACATAGATACGATAAAAAGATTAGAGAGATTTTAAGTTTATTTAATTTATTCCAGAAGATGGAAGTAAATTTAAAAATGAATAATATAGATAATATAAAGATTATGTATTTAGGGTTATTGAATACATTGTTTAATGAGAAAGATAATTATTTATATTATTTATCAAGAGATAGGGTGAATTTTTCGTTAAATGTTTTGGATACTATCGATATAACCTCTATAAAAGATTATCTAGAAGATACTTTCTTTGCGTTTTTGGAACCGGAACTATATTTTATGTATAAGACTTATAGAGATCTTTCAACAGATAGCTATAAAGACCAAAAAGAGAATATAAAAAATATTTTTGAGTATTTTTTAGAGGGTATCAGTTTAAATATTAATGTCAGGTTAAAATCGATATACAGTATTCATAAAAAATTATTAAAAAAGAATATTATATACTCACAGTTACAAGATACGTTAGGTTTTAGGATCCTAACAAATACTAATGACGATTGTTACTTAATTTTAGAAAGGATAATAAAACATTTTGATGTTGTTTATAGTAAAATAAAAGATTATATAGCGTTCCCCAAAAAAAATGGATATAAAAGCCTCCATTTAACTGTTATATATAAGAATATGCCTATAGAAGTACAAATAAGAACTTATAAAATGCATAATAATGCTGAATACGGGAAAGCATCGCATTTGAAGTACAAGTTAAATAAGTTTGTTTTTTAGTAATTTACAATTTTGTTTATATTTGATTTTTTTTTGATGTAATTTTTTTGTTTTTTTTGTTAAGCTATGATCTGAGAAAAAATATATTGTTTTAAGTATGAGCAACTATTTAGGGATAGATATAGGTAGTATAAGTATTAAGTATGTTATCTTATCTGAGGATAAAGAAGTTATAGAGGAAGGGTATTATAGGACACATGGGGACGCTATAGCGGCGACAAAAAAATTACTTGAATCGATACAAGTGAAAAAGATTGATGGTATATGTACAACAGGTAGCGCAAGAAAATTTATAGGGCAACTGATATCAGCTGACACTAATATAGATGAGATCACAGCTCATAGGACAGCGATTAAAAATATGTATAAGACTGTTAGAACGATTTTTGAGATAGGTGGTCAGGATAGTAAGCTTATATATTTTACTGATAAAAGTGTTAATTTTGAGATGAATAACGTATGTGCGGCAGGTACCGGCTCTTTTTTGGATCAACAAGCATCAAGATTAGGGTTGTCTATAGAAGAGTTTTGTAAGAAAGGGTTAAATGCTTCTGATTATCATAAAATAGCTAGTAAATGTACCGTATTTGCTGAAACAGATATGATACATGCTCAACAATCAGGGATACCGATAGAGAAGATTATCAAAGGTGTACATAAAGGGATGGTGAATAACTATTTCGCACAGTTATGTGCGGGTAAAGACTTAAAAGGTGATTTTTTGTTTGAAGGTGGTACCTCAGAGAATCAAATATTGATACAATCATTCTTGGAGAAATTAAAAGAGAATGGGTATATTGAATCAGACAAAGAGTTTATTGTGCCTGTACCTTATAATAAAATTATTGGCGCTATAGGTGCTGCAATGATATGTATGAAGAAAGGGATAAAAAATATTAGGGTTGTCCCACGTATTAACGAGTATAAATATATAGAAAGCGGTGAATGTTATAGTTGCCCTAATAAATGTGGCGCTAAGATAATAAAAATATTAATAAATGGTAAAATATTAACTTTAGGTAAATCATGTCAGGAATAAAAAAAACTAAAATATCGGTTTTACCGTATTTTGAGCTGGAAGCAGCGATAACAACGTTCTTAAATATAGATAAGTTTGAGTATATCAATTTATCTTGTATGAATAAAGGTCATACAGAAAAATTTGCCCAAAATATGTTTGGTAACTGGTGTTTTCCGCTTAAAATGGTTGTGGCTGCGTGTGAAGAGGCTATAATAGAGAAAGGTGTAACTAAGATTATATCTGCTAACGTTAAAGTATGTAGTTATCCGTTAGTAATGGGGAATTTGAAAAGATGGATAAAAAAGGATTTTGAGTATTATGCTATTAATGTCGATAAACATATCTTCCCTTTTAAAGGGGTGAAACATTTTTATAATATAATAAAAAAGATCGATCCTGAGATACAGTTATCTGAATATATGTATTATATCCCTATATCAATAAGAAGGTTTTTCTTAGCTAAAGATATAAGAGATTTTTATTATAAAAATATACCTCTAGTCAAGAATCCTAAAGCTTATAAGAGAAAATTTGAGAATTTTAAGCAAAAGTTTTTCAATCTTAAAACCATAGAAGAATCATCTAAGATATGTGAAGATTTTAAGTTCGAAACACAAAAATTAAAGATTATTGATTCACCTAAATATAAATTCTTGGTATCAGGAGACTTATATATTTTGATGTTAGAGTTCCCGTTGTTTGATTTAGAATCGTTTTTAGCCAAACATAATGCGCTGATAGTGAAACCGTTTATGCCTTACAGCTTTATCAAATACTCAAAATACGCTAAACAGTCTAACCTCATAATGTCAGAGATGTTATCTCAAGATAAAAACACCAAAATAGATAATCATTCTATAGAGAAATCCACATTATGTCATATTTTGAAAGGTGTAGAGGAAAATGTTGATGGGATTATATATATCAAACCTAATATGTGTACACCGTGTGATAATTTGAGTTATATTTTGAAAGAGAAAAATAATTTTAATTTACCTATGGTGGAAATAAGTTACGACGAACATTCAGGAACAAACGGTATCATAACAAGGTTAGAAGCGTTTCTGAATATAGTATCTGAGAATAAAGAGATCAAAGATTAGATACACGTTCTCTTATCCCCATATGCGCTATTTGGGTTTTTTCTAATAGTTTACTTTCATTTACAAGTTTATGTTTTCTTCTTTGGATAATAAATTTACCATTAATCATTAAATCTCTAACAGATCTTCCTCCATGAGTGATGAGATTACCTATAAGACTTATAGGTTTATTCTTATCATACGGGATAAACCCCCTATCTTTTAGTTTCCAAAACGCGATATCCGCTTTCATACCAGGTAGGAGTTTGCCTCTATCTTTCATATGAGCGACTCTTGCACCGTTCACTGTCATCATTTTAAAAAGCAAACTAAACTTGATAGTTTTTTTGTATAAATGGGTTATACGTGTCTGGTACGCCTCTGATAATATATCTAATCGGCTTTTACTTACAACACCATCAGTCCCTAGACTGATATTTTTAAACCCACTTTCCTCGAATCCCCAAAAAGGGAAAACACCACTTTTATGGATTGTATTAGATGTAGGGAGATGAGAGATCCCTACATTATTTTTAGATAATTTCTCTATATCTTTTTTGTTTAAATATATACAATGAGATGCTATTAAATCTTTATTAAGTATCCCAAATTTTTCTAGTGTATCTACTTCATTCATCCCATATTTCTCTTTACATTTCTCTACAACCATCTCACTTTCAGCCATATGGAAAGTGAAAATCAGGTTATACTGTTCCATTAATCCCTTTATCTTAGAAAGTATCTCCGGTGTAGATTTATACAGATAATGTAAAGATATCGCTAATCTTGATTTATAAGTATTTTGGTTTTTAGCTAAGATCTCTATTAATTCAGGATTATTTTCGGGGTGAGTATTAGATGCGACGCTAATAGCGTTGATAGTATTATGATTGGTAATTTTTGTTGCATATTCTATAGGGAAAAAAGTCGCATAATGTGAAACCGTAGAAGTTACACCATTTTTTTGTTGTTCAGTAAGATCACCGATAGTTGAAACAGTTTGGTCCTCGAAAGTCATTTGTCTTTCCCATTTCGGCATAGCAGCGATAGTCTCATCTATACCTTCACCTTCATCAAGGACCATAGCTGTACGCATAAGATACATAGGCGGGTGCGCATGAGTATTGATAAAACCCGGGGTGACAACTATACCGCCTTTTTTACCTGCGTCATATATGATATCAAAATTATCAGTTTTTATTGTATGTGAAGGGACTATATCTTTTATTAAATCGTTTTCGATGATTATAGAGTGATTATTTTTGCATACTATATGGTCGACTTCATCACACGTAAAAATAAAAGGTATATTATGGATCAATACGGTTTTGTATTCTATATTGTTTATATCGTATCGCCCTTTAGAGATCTTATCTAAATCAGATTTTTTTTCATGTTTTAATTCTTTTGATAGCTGGTTATATAGATCAATATTTTGAGATATTGTTGTCATAATACTAAAAATTAAAAGCTTTGAAATACCGCCCCTTTAAACCTATTTTTTTAAATCTATACCTATAATTATTATCTGTCAAATGTTTTTGTTAATTAATTATAACGTAATCAACTAATTTATTCTTAAATTTTATAACTTTTATTAAATATATCTAAGTGATATAATCTCAGTATAAATACTTATTTATCAAAAATGAGTGGAAATACATATGGTAAAATTTTTAGGATCACTACATGGGGTGAATCACATGGTGGGGCTGTTGGTGTTGTTGTAGACGGATGCCCTTCAAATATAGAGATATCAGAGGAAGATATACAAAAAGAGTTAGATAGAAGGAAACCAGGCCAAAACCATATACAAACAGCTAGGCAAGAATCAGATACCGTTAATATATTATCCGGGATCGTTGACGGTAAAACGTTAGGTACACCTATATCGTTGCTAGTTTGGAACAAAGATACGAAGGGAAAGGATTACAACGAATTAAGAACTAAATTTAGGCCAAGTCATGCAGATTATACATATTTTAAGAAATATGGGATAAGAGATATATCAGGAGGCGGACGATCGAGCGCAAGAGAAACAGTAGCACGTGTAGCTGCTGGTGCTATAGCGAAAAAAATATTGAAAGAATTATACCAAGTGGAGATTATCGCTTATGTTAAACAGGTATTCGATATAGTAGCTAATATTAACTTAAATAAAGTTAGAGGGAAAGATATAGAAAGAAATATTGTTAGATGCCCTGACCCAAAGGCAGCAAAAAAAATGGAGAAATTGATTGTAAGCACTAAAAAGAAAGGTGATACAGTTGGAGGTATAATCGGGTGTGTTATAAAAGGGTGTTTACCCGGGTTAGGTGAACCTGTGTTTGATAGGTTTGAAGCAGAATTATCTAAATCTATTATGAGTATACCATCAACAAAAGGGTTTGAAATCGGGTCAGGTTTTGGGTGTGTTTATATGTTAGGGAGCGAACATAATGATAGTTTTTACTCAAAAAAAAATAAAATACATACAAAAACAAATAACTCAGGAGGTGTACAAGGTGGTATAACAAACGGAGAGGATATATATTTTAGGGTAGCGTTTAAACCTGTAGCTACAATATTTTCTGAACAAAAAACTGTTACAATCAGTGGTGAAAATACTGTTTTAAAGATGGAAGGCAGGCACGATCCTTGTGTATTACCAAGAGCAGTCCCTATAGTGGAATCTATGGCGGCTTTAGTTACTTTAGATTTTTATTTGATGGGACAAAAAAAGAAAACCTCATTATAAGTAAATGAGGTTATGTAAGACACTTAATCATTATCACCTTTTTTTATAATATAAGGCCGGATTTTAATGGGCTGTGTCTTATCAAATGTTTCACCGCTTTCTGAACGTATTGGTGCACCGATTTTAGATGCGCATGCATTACGAGATTTTAGGATCTCTGATGCTTCCTCTCTAATGTTCTCTTTTTCTTCGCCTTCCGGAAGATTATAAAAAACATCTAAAAATTCATCATCATTTTTGATTTTTGATCGATAAAAATCATGTAGTTTGTCTTCCATTGAAGGTTCAGTAAAATTTTTTGATATTTCTTTTACTTTATTTTCTTCCATAAGATTTTTTCCTCTCTTTTAAAAATCAGGTTTTTAGTACATTGATTATATTCGTATAAAATAAAATATCAACAGGAAAAATTGATGTTTTTATAAAAATCTTTATAATAATAATATATTTTTTAAGTTGAGTGATGGTTATAGAAACAAAAAAAATTGTTAAATACTTAGATAAACTGCTTAAGATTAGTGAGATAGAAGATATTTCTGTTAACGGGTTACAATGTGAAGGAGAAAAAAAGGTGTCAAAGATAGGGTTAGCTGTAGATGGGTGTATCAAAACATATGAGAAAGCTATAAAAAAAGAGTGTGAGATGATTATAGTACATCATGGGTTTATATGGGGTGGTTTAAAACATTTAACAGGTCCGTTGTATAAACATATAAAGTATCTTATAGATAATAAGCTTAATGTTTATGCCTCTCATCTACCTTTAGATTTACATCCAGTATTAGGTAATAATATTGAGATAGCAAGGATACTGGGGCTAAAAGATATTAGACCTTTCGGTAGATATAAACAGAATTTGATAGGGTTTGAAGGGGAATTAAAAAAACCTTTGAATAGAGGAGATTTAATAGCTTATATCCAAGATAAACTTGGAGGTAATCCTATCTTATTACCTTTCGGTAAACTAAAAAACAAAAAGATCGGCATAATTTCTGGGGGCGGGTCTTTTGTTCTATCTGAAGCTATAGTAAAAGATATTGATTGCTTAATAACAGGAGAAGGCCGACACGAGAACCATCATATGGCGCTTGAGGGAGAGATAAATGTGGTTTATGTAGGGCATTATCTATCAGAAGAGTTTGGGATCAAATCGTTAGGTAGACATTTAGAAAACCAGTTTGGGATAAAAACAATCTATATAGACGAACCTACGTTATTTTAATTTTTTAATATATAATTTATGAAATTTTTTTTAGATACAGCTAATCTCGATGAGATAAAAAAGTATATAGCTTTAGGTGTTGTTGATGGTGTTACAACCAATCCGTCTTTGATCTCTAAAGAAGGGGTATCACTTGAATCACGTATCAAAGAGATAGCGAGTATAGTTGATGGGCCTATCAGTACTGAAGTATTATCAGTAAATGCAAAAGAGATGGTTAATGAAGCGAAAAAATATGTTAAATGGCATAGTAATATATGTATTAAACTACCTACAACGGAAGAGGGGATTAAAGCGCTTTATGAGTTATCTAAAGAAGGGATAAAAGTTAATATGACATTAGTGTTCTCTGCGTCTCAAGCTTTATTGGTAGCCAAAGCAGGCGCTAAATATGTTAGCCCGTTTGTTGGGAGGCTTGATGATATATCTGAACCGGGGATGGATCTTATATCAGAGATTATAGGTATATATGAGAACTATGATTTTGGTACTGATGTATTAGTAGCGAGTGTTAGGCATCCAAGACATGTTGTAGAGGCTGGGTTAATGGGTGCTGATGTTATCACTATGCCGCCAGAGGTTTTAGGTAAATTAATAAAACATCCGATGACAGATATTGGGTTAAAGAAATTCCTTGATGATTGGGATAAAGTAAAAAATATACAATAAAAATAATACAGTTTTTTTTAATATTCTATTATGATCAGTTTAGAAATAAACTATGGGTTAACTAAAAAAGATTTATATGCGTCTAAAGATAGGTTAGATGGGTTAATAACTAGGATAAAAAGTAGGGGACAAGGGTTTTATGAAATTATTGATGATGATACTATGCTTGATGATATTAGTAAGTATACTGATAGTATTAAAGATAAATATAAATATGTTGTAATCTTAGGGATAGGTGGTTCAGCATTAGGATCGATATGTTTAAAAGAACTATTTTATTTTAAAGAGAAAAAGAAGTTCTTTATAATTGATAATATTGATCCTGTACTAATTAACGAGATATCACAAACTATAGTTTATAGTAAAACATTATTTATAGTTATAACTAAATCAGGGACGACACCGGAAACAGTATCGCAATATTTTTATTTTAGGCAAAAATGTGAAACTAAGAATCTAGATATAAGAAATCATTTTGTTTTTATTACCGATCCCAAAAAAGGATTATTAAGAGAAGTTGCTAATAATGAGAATATAAAAACTTTTAGTATCCCTGAAAATATCGGTGGAAGATTCTCTGTATTAACACCCGTAGGTTTATTGCCTGCAAAACTGATGGGTATAGATATACATAGATTAATAGAAGGCGCTAAAAAGATGAGGGATAGGTTTTTTAGTTTAGATAGTGAAAAGAACCTATGTTTCCAAATATCTCAGATACAGTATCTTTTGAACACTAAAGGGGTTAATATAAACGTTATGTTCCCTTATAGTAATAAATTAATTAAATTTGCTGACTGGTATAGACAATTACTAGCGGAAAGTATCGGAAAAAAATATAATAGAGATGGAGATATAATAAATATAGGGATAACACCGGTCAATGCTTTAGGTGCAACAGACCAACATTCCCAAAACCAGCTATATAATGAAGGTCCGAACGATAAATTTTTTATGTTTATATATGTTGAAAAGTATGGTGAGGATATATTAATCCCTAATATATACCCTACAAAAGAAGAGTTTAGTTTTCTTCAAAATATATCTTTTAGAAAGCTACTCAAAACTGAGATGCAAGGTACAATAAAATCATTAAATGATTCTAAAAGACCGAGTATTTTATTAGTGGTAGATAGAATATGTGAGGAAACTATAGGAGAACTGTTTATGATGTTTGAGGGATCTATTGCATTCTTGGGTGAAATGTTTAATATAAATGCGTTTGATCAACCGGGAGTAGAATTATCTAAAACTATTACTAAAGATCTTTTGAATCAAAAATAAATAACCAAGAAAAATACAGTTTAGTTTAGCTATTTTTTCTTTTTGAAAATAGAATTCAAAATTTTTTTTGTGATAGGACCTTTCTTTTCTATTAAAGGCATTATCTTGCCTTCAACTAGAGTGCTAGGTGAGAAATTGTTAACACTGATTCTGTTTAAAAAATCAGTTTCCTTGGCATCTTTTGTATAATCTAAATTAACTAAAGCTCTAAATGCCCATTCACGTTTTTTGATATCATTAGATAATAATAAAGGCACACAATTTTTTATTGATTCTATGTTTAGTTCATCTAAGATATTGAACTCATTCTTATTATTAGGTTTATTATTATTATCTTCTAGGATATATCCTTTCAAAGGATATCTACAGAAATGCAGTCTAAATATAAGTCTACGAACTGCAGAATCATTAAAAATTGAAGGATTATTATAAAACCTTCTTACTTCATCAGCTAATTTCTGGTTTTTTATTATAGAGCTATCAGATAATAATTTTTTTTCTTTTTCTTTATCAAAATCAACTTTTATTATCTCATCCATTATAGTTTTGATATATTCTTTTTCGCTATACAGTTCGAATAAAACTATTCCTAAAGAATAATAATCAAGATAAATATCATTAATATTTTTGTTTATCCTTGGATCCATATACTTAACAGATCCAAACACCTCTTTTTTATCTCTTATTAAAGCTAAGGTGATCGGATTACATGAAGCAAAATCTATAATTGATACTTGTGGCTCATTATTTTTACAATCTATTAGTATATTCCCTGGTTTAAGATCTAAATTCTTGAACCCATTTTTTTGTATAAAAAATATAGTTTGAACAATCGATTTAGTTATTAAATCTTTATTATATTCGTTATTTATTATGCTATTTTTTGATTTAATTAGTTCGTTTAGAGTTATACCTGGTTTATATTCAGTAAATATAGCGTATTCATATATTTTGTTAGCTTTATTAAAGAAACTAGATCCAGGTTTAATACGTGCTTTACCAAATATCCTTGGAGTATTTTCTGATTGTACTAAAGAAGTGCAATAAGATTCAAATATAAATCCTAGATTTTCTTCGGGTTTTTTTGTTATTTGTACAGTAATCCTATCTCCAGGGACAAATGTTTTTATATTGTTATAATCAAAATGATCAAAAGTAATATTTTTAATAAGGTAGTTTTTGTTTTTGTATTTAATGTGTTTAGAAATTTCTACTATAGCGACTTTTTTGATACCACCGATTTTGATTAGTTTCTCATCGTTTTCTATTACTGGTATCATAAATCCTATTTGCTTAAAATTATCAGGAGAGAAGATATCAGATATATCTTGTGTAGAAAAACTATGTGTTGATTGGAAATCATCTATAATGATTTCTTTACCTTCATTATTTTCAGCTATAATCTTTATCCCTGATTGACGTACCTCAGGTGGCGGGAATCTAACTATAGCTTCATTATCACCAAGATCAATTTCTAATGATATCCCCTGTGGTAGTAATCCAAATGTTTGGAAAAAATATGATACGATATTACCTCTGATAAGATCATAATTATCTTTCTTTATTTTAGTTTTTTTAAGTAGCGTTTTATATTGTAAAATAACTGAACCTTTTATAAATTCGTTTACGTTAATACAATTACGTATATTATTGATTAATAAATTATATTCCGGATTTTTGATTAGCTCATATAATTCGTATCCCAAAACTGTTTCATATAAAGGGTTAGGAGAGGTTAGTTTAGGTACCGTACTATCTCTAAGAATGTTTGTCACTAGAGTCGTATGAGATGATTTTTTATTATCATTAATATTAGGAATATCAGTTATTTGTTCAATATCTATTTTAGGATTAAATATAATAATATTATCGTCATTTAAAAATTCTGAGATAGCGCTTTCGATTTCTTTTATAGTATCTCCAATATTTGAACCGAACTCAGGTGTTATATTATTAGAAAATTTTGATTGTATATTATTTATAAACGGTAAAGATTTATACACAAGAAAAAGTAATATATAAATATTTTTAATACTACATTTATACTCTTCTTGATATTCTTTAATTTTGTTTATTATAGGTAATAAATCTTGCGTAACTTTTTTGTATTTTAGTATATTATCATTTGATTTGATTAAGTTCGCGTAATCATCAAAAAACTTAAATATATTATAATTACATTTTCTTAACAGATCATTATAATCTTCTTTTGATATTATATCTAGTTTCTCTAGATTACCTTTCTGTATAAAAGATATAAGGAAATCCATTTTTGAGGCTTTTTGGACTATCTTTTGGATATTTGAGTATGATTTTACTCCAACAAGGTTGATAGGGTTAGAGTATTCTTTTTCTTCTAGTATATCAAAAAAATCGTCTATAGATAAATTATATAACCACTTATTTATTTGAACTTGTTCTATTTCTTTTCCTATTTCCAAACAAAATAAACTTCTTATTATCCTTTCAATAGTGTTTAAATTAAAGTTAGTGCTATTAGAAGATAACTCTTTGTTTAAAGAAGTTAATAGGTTTTGAGATAGCAATATAGGTGTTTTTGTTTTATCTAGTTCATTGGATATACTATCAGATATACTGTTTAGTATATGTAAAATCTCTTTTATAAGATCTAAATCAATGATAGCTTTTTTTTCTAATTCATTAATTTTTAAAAATAAATCGTTTTTGATTTGTTCTGTATTATTACATATATTAGAGAAATTTTTTAATGAAATATTGAAAGATTCACATTTTATTGGTTGAATTATATTAGAATATATTTGCTCTTTTAGCTCTAAATAAAAGTTCTCTATATTAGAATCAAACTTTATAATCTGGTTTATTGATTCAATATTATCTATTTGATCGCATAATCTTATTATTTCGTTATATTCTATGAATATAAATGTATTATTGCTAATATTCTCTGACACTTTATTACTGGCCTCAGCTAAAGAAGTTAGATGATTTAGTATATTTTTTTTGTTCTTAGTATCCCATTTTGTTTTTAAAGTAAGGAAAATATCGCTTATGGTTTCAATCAGATCATCATAATTCTTTTGAGAGATATCAATATTTGGATCAATTAAACTACGGTATCTTTTATATAAATTATTATCTATTTCTTTTATAATAACAGATATTTGAGAGTATAATTTAACATTAGAAATGAAATTTTCTATAATTGATCCGTACACAGATGTAATATCAATATTTTTTAATTCATTAATATTAGTAAGTATTTTATCTATCAACTTATTTTTTTGGTCTTCATTATTAATATTTTCTATAAATTTATTTATATTATTAATACTCCCAGATATTTTTTTTAGGAAAACTATACTGTTTTGATGGAGCTTATTTATCCCTATCAAAATAGTGTATAAATATATAATAGATTGATAGAAATCATTAAATGAGTAATCTTTTAGCTTCTTTATACATATATCTAATGTAGTAATATATAAATCATTTAAATTCTTAGTGTTGTAATTATTTAAAACAAGTTTGAAATTTGTATCAGAATTCAATTTTGTACTATATGGATAATCCTTTTTTTCTTCGGTTATTTGTTGGATAAGAGGAGTAATACACTTTAGTTTGCTTAAACTATTTGCAAGGTTATGGATATCTATTCTCTTATTAGGACCAGAAAAATTGTTTATATCTATAAAACTAAAAAAAGCTTTTAGTTTTTCTATGTTCCCAGATAATAAAGATAAATCAATCTTTGAATTATATGTTTCAGATGAAAAAAGTTTAAATTTATCATTTATCTCTAGAGCTGATTGATCAAGTTCTAAAGCTATTTTATTAAAAATCTTTGTTTCTATATATATCAATAAATCTGATAAAAATGTATTGATTATATCGATTTTTATATAAAGTTGTTCAAAAATATTTGCTGTAAAACCAACAGATATGTTATTAAAATTATCTATTTCTGAAGAATATGTGTTACAAAAATCTTCAAAAAAGCTATTTTCTACTATTTTTATGATATCTTTGCTTTTTTCTATTATCTTAAAGAGATTATAAAGAAATTGATATTTGGTATTATTATCTGTGGTATCACATATATTGACAAGTTGTTGGATAGATGTTTGATCAAATATATCTATAAGTGAAGATATTTTCTCTTTAATATCTTTAATCTCTAAACCGTTGTCCCAATCAATTTTAATTAATGTTGCTATATTATTATCTAATAAATATGAATCATTTATAAAACGAGCTATTTCTGGTTTGTAATCGATTAATCTGTCATGAATATCTATAAGTGATTTGATCAGTACATAAGAATTAAATGCATATTTATGCCCAAACTCATTTTCTATAAAACAGATTTTAGTCGCATAGTTTAAATTTGTAATAAAATCATCCCATTTAAAATCTTTTTTTATTTCAGGCACCTCAAGTTTATCTATTAAAAGCTGTATAGATAATGGTGAATTATAAATATTACTTGTTTCAAAGATTTTTTTTATAAGAAATTTTTTTTTACTTTCAAAATTTGTTTTTATTAAGATTATTGTTTTCTCTATAGCATTAATAAAAAGATCATCTATATGTTCATGCTCTTTTTCTTTATGATAGTCATAAATAAATTCCAGTATCTCTTTATCATTTGATATAGGGCTACCTATTTGTAATTCATTATAGAAAATCTGTGATATTTCTTTATCATTATCAATAATACTTTTGATTTGGTAATACTTGTCGATATAAATGAAAACTTTTTTTTCTTTATCATTATTTGACATCGAATCGTGTTTCTCTGATAATATTTTGTTAATAGTATTTTTTTTATCAGATATTTCATTATTTATATTCGATATATCTAAACTAGGTAAAGGAGTTTTATCCTCGTTTATTGAAACTCCTTTATCATTATCAGCAATATCTTCTGGTATTTTTTCCCATTTATCACTGTTATCGATATCAATTCTTTGATTAGGTGTATTTTTAGGCATTTTAGGTAATTATATTTTTTAAAGAGGTAGAATTATAGCAAATAATAATAAACTGTCAATTTTGCTTTTTTTAAATATTTTTATAGCTTAATATAGATAGATTTTATAATCAAAGATTATCATCTTTTTCTAGATTAAAATACCTTTTTAATCCTTTAAACCCCGATTCTCGTATTGTCTGTTCTTTAGATATTAATTGGAAAATATATCTAAGGATTCTATATTTTTCTTTATCTCTCAACAAAGGTTTTGCTAGATAAGGTATAACTCTATGTATTTGAAGAGTTAGTTTATAATAATCTATTTTCTTCATATTAATACTTCCTTTAATTTTATCAATATCGGGATTATCAAAACCATATAAGTTACCTATCATTTTAATTAATCTTTCTTTAAATTCTTTACTTTTAGGATCAAACGTAATGCCAAATCTATAAAAATTATTATAATATTCCATTTTTTCTATATCATTCTCCAAAATATCGTCTATTATTTTACAAAAAACATTTAAAGCATGTATCCTACATTCTTTATGAATTTCGTATAATTGATCCATTATTATACTAATCTCATTAAAATTGTTTTTATAATCATGAGCGGTTTTATTTCTTTTAAATTTTAATCCATATTTATTTATGTCATTTCTGATTTGATCTAACAACTTATCTTTTTTTTGTTTATCTAATTTACTACTATCCTCATTATACTTTCCAATGTTTTCTTTTACCCGGTTATAATCTTTTTCGAATTGATGAGAAGCTAAATATTCTTGAGCTATATATAAAATAGAATCTCTTAAGAATAAACTACATATAGTAAGACCAAAACTATAATAATCTAGAGAAGGATTTTCTTCATCAGTAAATAAATATGGATCACTATACAAGAGTGTAGCTATCTTTGCTTCAGGGTTAAATAATTCTAGGAAATACGGGTTAGAAGTAACTGAGTCTATCATAAATAATTTATTATTTTTATCTATGATAATATTTTCCGGTTTTATATCAAGATCAACAAACCCTACTCCATGTAAATAGGATATGGTATCAACCATTTCTTCTGTATATTTGCGTATCTCCTCGTAAGTAAGTTCTCTGTTGCTTGTTATAGTCTCTAAATCCTCTCCATCTATATAGTCGATAATAAAAACATTCTCGTTTATACTCTTTGTACGATTCTTATTTGGACTATTTATTTCAAGTTTACCTATTAATCCGGGGATATTCTTATGTTTTACTAAAGAATAGCAATACATCTCAAATAGAAACTCATATATATTATTTTTACCTAAAGACTGTTGTAGCGTAACTTTATCACCAGGTTTTAAAACTTTATCACCTATTTGTATGCTTTTTATATGGTAAGCAAATTTTCCATAATGATATGTATTATTTATTTCAGCTATACAAACCCTTTTACATCCACCTTCTAAGATTTTAACTCGCTTAAAGAAACCTACTTTATCAGTTTTATTTTTTATATCGAACAGTGCTTCAATTTCTTTTATATCGAAACTAATATTATCTTGTGCGTTATTAATAGATACCTCATTGCTATTGATTATAATATCTATAGGTGAAACTTCAAGATGACTGAATCTTACATTGAATTCTTTTTTCCCTGTTTTAATATTAGTAGCTAAATCTATCTCTATATTTCTACCTTGAGGGAGATGACCAAATTTCCTTACAAAAAAAGATAAGATATAAGGTTTGATAGTTGCAAAATACTCATTAAGAGATTCTTTTATCTCTTTATCAGAGATTCTTTTTGTAAACAAATTAAATATACTTTTTTTAATTAAAACCTTTGTTTTGGGTTTAATAGATTTGATAATTTCGTTTATAGGTATAGAAATCTCACCGTTATAAAAAGCCTCCGGATTTAAATTTTTTTTTATTATTGAATCAAGTCTTCTGTATTCAGGATTATTTTTTAATTTATAATAACTATACCCATATAAGGTCTCAGGAAGGATATTATTACTACTTAAGAAGAACTGTTCAGTATAAGCTGAAGCTATAATAGACATAGTCTGGTTTATATTTTTTACATTTTCGGTGATAATAACCTGGTTTTTATTAATTTTTTCTTCTTCTTTAAAAAGTTCTATATTAGCTTTCTCTATATCAAGCATAGTCCTGTTGAGATCTATATCGTTTTTGATCTCAGTCTTATGTTTTGTTTCAGCATCAATCCCTATCTCGTTATATAAATTTTTAATATCTTCAAGTACTTTATAAAGTACTAAAATAGAGATAAAAATATCAGAGATTTTTATCTTCTTCCTAGAAGAAAAAGTTTTTTCCTTAAATATAATATTATCTATTAAGTTAATAGCTTCCATAATATTCTTCCAGTTTTCACTGTACCCATGTTCTTTGTAATATTTATGGATAAAATCAATTTTTTTATCTATCAAAAATTTAAACTCTTTTACTAAACTATTTATATTAGATTTATATTCTTGTACGATACTGTTATTACCGTATTGTGTTAGAATATCTTTTTGGTTTAAGAAATTGATAAGTATTTCAAATTCACCATAGATACAAAAATCTTCTTCATAGATATTAGGGTTAGATCTACCTTTAGCCAAAAAAAGCAGCTCTTTAAATGAGATACTATTTATCCACATCTTTATATCATCTATATCTAGTTTAGGTCGTTGACTTAAGCAAGCTATTAAGAACATAACTAGCTCCTCAAACAGGTCTTCTTTAGGTACATCTATAAGTTTTTGCTCATCATTTATAATCCTTTGTACTGACATTATCTCTTTTTTATATAGAGGCAACCTTTTTTTTATAGCTTTTAGTATATTGCCTAGGTGACATATAAGAATGTTATTTTCTGATACAATCTCTTTGTTTTTTTCTTGTATAGATATTATAGTATCAATAAAATCTTGTATTTTATATATCCTCTCTTTGATAGATAGATTTTCTGTATTGAAATTTTGTATAAATAAATTTAAATCTTTTCTAAGGGTCGTATCTTTAGTCTCGTTATAGATAATATCCAAAATACTGTTTAACGGTTTAGAATTAGCAGTCTTAAATAAGAAATTTTCAAGATACGATAGAGTCTTTAAAAATATGTTTTTGTATTCAGGATTAATACTAATAGATTTTTCTATATACGATATTTTGTTCTCTCTTAATTTATTCAAAATAAGATCTCTAATATGATGTTTTTCTTTGATAATATCTTTCTCTTTAGTTTTAGCTAAAGAGAAAATAAATGATTTTATCTGGTTTAAATTAATATTTATATCAGGATATTTTTTATATGTATTATTAATTATCTGATCAAGCGTATTATTATCATTCTGGTGTATCTCATCTAGAATTAGCTCCCATTGATCAAAAATATTTGATAAGAAATATGAATTTTCGCTAAGTATATCTTGTAGATCAAGATAGAATTTTTCATCTAAAAACAATATCTTCGAAAGGCTTTGAAAATCTTTTGAAATAAAATTGGAAGCATAAAAATCAAAATACTTAATATTTTTGTTTAAAGATTTATAGTAATCAATTTCAGCTTTTCTATCATCGTTTATCCAATTAGTTTCTAAAGATTCGATAAGTTTCTTTAAAACAGATACTATTTTTTTTGTATCACTATATTCTTTAGGAGTCTTTAGTTTATCAATATCATTAATTATATTAATATCGTGATACTCTAAAATAAAGATAATATTAGGGACCCCTTTCTTAAGGGTAGTGATAATCTTATCCCAAACAACAGTATACGGGCACATATCTTTACTATTTACGATATCTTCTATACTAGATCTTATAGGCTCAAGGTCTTTTAAAGATAAAGTATTATCATTGATTTTATTATCAATAGATTTGAAATCAGAGATAACGTTTTCGATATTTTCATTTATTGTTAGAACTTTTTTTTGCCATTTACTGATAATAGTAAAAAGAGATGATAGATCATAAAGAGATTTTATAATTAAACTATGATTATCTGTTTCGATACCTTTTTGGATATCCAAAAATAATTTAGTAATATCATAGTATTTTTCATCTAGTTGCAAATTAGTATATATATTCTCTTTTTTAAGGAACTCAAAAAAATATTTTATTTTGTTTAGAATAGGAGTAAAAGGTTCTTTATCAAAAAGAAATTTCAACTCTTTTTTAATATTATTATTATTCAAAAAATTCTTGTTATTAAAGCTTATTAAGAGAGTATTTAAATCCTTTATATATTTATTCAATCCATCAAAAGAAATATTTTTTATTGATTCTATCTTATTAACTGAGATACTGGAATCCATGTTAAAACTTTCTAATTCGTTTTGATACATATTCCTTAGTAACTCAGAATCTAACTCTTTAGATATACCTTGAATAGCAGCTGTTTGTATAGGTCTTAGTATAGACCCAATAATAACACCTATCTTGTTAACTAATTTATGAAAATTTTTATTTTTATAAAAATCTGTATTAAGAAGTATAAAATTAATTGTAGTTTCAAAAGGTTTTATAAGATTTGAAAGAGGTTTAGAGTTTAATACTCTTAAAAGATCAAATATTTGGTCTTTTATAGATGCGAATAATTGGTTGTAATTAGCCCTATAACTTTCATCGAGGTTACTAATGATCTCAATATGTTCTTGATAATCTAAAACAAAAAATTTTGAGATAGATGATAAATAATCGATGATTTTGATCGGATTTTTAATTTTACCGGTATGCAGATCAGAGTTAATAATATTTCCAAGGTCTGATTTTATCTTACTAATTTGTCTTTCATGTTCATAATAAATCCTATCTGCTACTCTAATATTCTTCAATTTTTCTGATACAAAAAATAGGAATTTATAACCGTTGATCATAAAACCATTATCATCGATATCTATATCATAATCAAAATTATCGATATTATCTATCATCCCAAGTAATTTATCAAATTGTGATTTGTTTATATTGAAATAAGTTTGTACCTCTTTAAACAAATTAGTATTATTTTGGATATCTCCTGAATCAATTAATAATTTTATCTCTTGTTTAATACTAGAGATATTATATTCGATATCATCTTTAAGCGTTATAAAAACATCTAAAAATTTTTCATACTTAATCCTGGTTTGTTTATTAATAATAATATCTCTTGGCTTATCCGAGAGCTCCAAAAAGAGTTTTAACCAATTAGTATTTTGTATCAATTTTTGATCGATATTAAGCTCCCTCCCTATTTTTTTTGATAACAAAGGATATACTTTAAATAAATCTTTATTAGCTAAGAAGATATCCAGCAATAATGTAAATTTTTCGTTGTTAGCTTCTAGATCACTCTCTTTCGATGATAGATCGGATACACTTTTATTAACTTTTTCATAATGTTCATTACGTACTGTATTAACAGGATTAATTTTATCTTCTAATGATTTTATTTTTTTTTCCATACGACAAGAATACAAATTTTTAGGCTAGAATTTTAGGTCTTTTGTTTCTAAGAGTCAACAGAAAATTTATTCTGTCAAAGCAATTTAGAAATATCTTAATTTCAATAACTTAGAAATATCATATTTCCCTCATAAAAAACGTATTATATATTAGTACTAATAAATTTGTATCGATAAAAATGTGAAAGATTTTTTGGAATTATTATAAATAAAATGCTAGTATTGCGGTAATAAAAAAGATGTCATGAAAAAAGAAAAAAACTATTTTAGGGTCACTATCTTTGGCTCAGCACGTATCCATAAAACTGATATCAAGTATCAGGAGCTAAAAGAGTTTGCAAAAGCTCTTGGTAAACATGGTTTCGATATAGTAACAGGTGGCGGCCCCGGTCTGATGGAGGCTGCAAACGCAGGCCATAGAGAAGGGAATATCGCACGTATAGCAAAATCTATAGGTTTTACAATAGAGCTACCTTTCGAATCACATGCAAACAAACATTTAGATATAAAAAAACATTTCCATAAATTTTCAAGTAGACTAGATAATTTTATGGATAACTCAAATATTGTTGTTGTTACTACCGGCGGGATAGGGACATGTTTAGAATTAATGTATACATGGCAGTTGATGCAAGTAAAACATATTTGTAGTATGCCGGTAATACTTATCGGTGAGATATGGAAAGATTTTTTGAAATGGGTGAAAACTAATTTATTATCTAATAAACTTATAGATAAAAAAGATTTAAATAATCTGTATTATGTTAGTGATACCGGTGAAGCTATGAACCTTATTTTAAAGGAGCATAAAAAATACAAAAAAAATAACAGATAACTTAAAAAGTATGGTAGATATAGGTGTTATAGGGTTAGGTGTTATGGGTCAAAACTTGTGCAGGAACATATCAAGAAACGGGTATACGGTCTCTGTTTATAATAGAAGTTATATAAAAACAAAAAAGTTCGTTAAAAAATATAATAATATTTTAGGCTATGAGGATATATCAGATTTTATACAGAGCATAAAAAGACCGCGTAAAATCATTTTGATAATCAAATCTGGTGCGCCTATAGATATCATGATAGAAACTCTAACCCCGTATTTAGATAAAGAGGATACAATAATAGATACAGGGAATTCTTATTATAAAGACACGATAGCAAGGTATAAAAAATTAGTGATTCAAGGCGTTAATTATATGGGGTGTGGGATATCAGGTGGAGAGGAAGGCGCGTTGAATGGCGCTAGCTTAATGCCTGGTGGCGATAAAAAAGTGTACGAAGAGGTAAAACCTATTTTATCTGATATCGCTGCTAAAGATTTCGGAGGTAACCCATCTGTATCATATATCTCAGGTATCGGGTCAGGCCACTACGTCAAAATGGTACATAACGGTATAGAATACGGGATTATGCAATTAATAGCGGAAACTTATGAGCTCCTATCAAGTTTATACAACCTAAATAACAAAGAGATCTCTGATATTTTTGTTAAATTCAACGAATCGAAATTGAGATCTTTCCTTTTTGAGATATCTATCGCGGTTTTAAGACGTAAAGATGAGTTGAGCGATAACTATCTAATAGATATTATACTTGATAAAGCCTCGCAAAAGGGTACCGGTAAATGGACAGCGATAGAATCTTTGCAAACGGGTATCCCTACACCGACTATTATTGAATCAGTGTTAGCAAGATATATATCTTCACAAAAAAACTTAAGAGAGAAACTATCAAAACATTATAAAAAAGATGAGGTTATCCTTAAATATAGTTTAAGTGATTTCATTTTATTGCTAGAAGAATCGATATATGTTTCAATATTATGTATATATGCTCAATCTTTTGATCTCATAAGACATGTATCTTCGGATAATGGTTGGGAGATCGATCTATCAGAGTTATCCAGGATATGGCAGGGCGGGTGTATAATCCGATCACAGATCCTGGAATTACTAAGAAAAAATAGTTCTGATGCTCATCTTTTTGCTAATACAGAGATAAAAAATATCCTTATTAAATCTATCCCTTCATTAAGGCGGTTAGTCTCATCATCTATTTTAAACGGTATACCTATCCCGGCTTTCTCTATCTCTTTAAATTATTTTGATTCTATCACAAAAAACAGATTACCGGCTAACTTAATACAAGGATTAAGAGATTATTTCGGTGCACATACTTATGAAAGGATAGACAGCGAAGGTGTTTTTCATACTAATTGGTAGAAAATGTTAATAAAAGAATACATAAACGAACACAGTTTCATCAGAGATATAAGTGCATATATAACAAAAAAGATTAAAGCGCATAAAGGTGTTTTCCATCTAGCTTTGAGTGGCGGTAAAACACCTATCCCTATATATAAAACTCTATCGGGAGAAGATATATTTACTAACACAATATTATGGCAGGTAGATGAGAGATATATACCTGATACTGAACTTTCGTCTAACACAAGGATGATTAGAGAAACTATTAATAACATTTTTAATACCACTTTCATTTGTTTTGATACAAGTCTCCCTATACATGAGTCTTTAGAGAAATACAAAAACGAGTTACGCAAACACGGGATAAAATGGTTTGATATGGTTATCCTAGGGGTAGGGATAGATGGTCATATAGCATCGTTATTCCCCGGGACTTTCGGGTTAAGCGATGATTTAGTTATTAATACAAAAACAGAAAGATTCGAGATAAAGGAGCGGTTAACAATCAACTATCCCATGATAATAAACAGTAAAGAGCTTATAGTTATACTTAAAGGTAAAAAAGCGATAATGAAAAAACTTGAGGAAGAAACGGATGCCGATATATTCCCTGCATCTATCTTAAAAAAACATAAGAGAGTGACAATTTTTTCGGTATAAAAAATCCAAAAATCTTTAAACATTTTATATTATTTGTTATAAATAGTTAGATATAAATGATTTAAGAATTATGAAATATTTTATACAAACATTCGGGTGCCAGATGAATTATTCTGATACAGAACGAGTTATATCAGTGTTAGATAGTTTAGGTTGGGAAAGGAAAAAAGAGCTAAACGAGGTAGACTTAGTAATTTTGAATACTTGTTCAGTAAGACAAAAAGCAGAGGATAGAGTAGCAGGACAGATACGTAATATCTCTAAACTAAGAAACTATAATCCAAACCTAAAGATAGGTATAACCGGATGTATGGCAAGAGACACAGGGATAAGAAAAAAGATAGACACAAAAGACCCGTTTTTTATAAAAAACCAACTTTTTAACTGGATAAAAGGTTTAGATTTTATCTTTAAAATAAACGATATTTGTAAGCTGGAAAAGATTATCCCAAGATTGTTCCCTGATACAAAAGATACAGATATATACGGTAGCTGTAAAACATATTTTGAGATCCTCCCGAAATATGGTTCCGCTGTTCAAGCTTATGTCCCTATAATGACCGGATGCAATAATTTTTGTAGTTATTGTATCGTACCGTATGCGAGAGGCAGAGAATATTCAAGAGGTTTAGAAGAGATAACCGATGAAATAAAATATTTAGTTTCTAATGGGTTAAAAGAGGTTACCTTATTAGGACAGAACGTTAACAGTTATAAACTAAGGAGTAATAACAAAAATATTAGAGACCAAATAGGTAAGAAAAGCGATTTTGTGATCCTTTTAGAAGAGGTGAACAAAATAGATGGTATCGAGCGGATTAGGTATACATCAAGCCATCCGAAAGATTTTAGCGATGATCTGATAGAAGCCCATTCGAGGCTAAAACACCTTTGTGAACATGTACATTTAGCTGTGCAGAGTGGTAATAACCAAGTATTAAAAAGGATGAATAGACATTATACAGGAGAAGAGTTTATGCGAAAAGTATATAACCTAAGGGAGAGCGTGCCCGGTATAGCTATTACAACAGATATAATTGTAGGCTTCTGTGGTGAGACAGACGAAGAATATAACGATACTTTAAATTTGGTAAAAGAGATTAAATTTGATATTATATATCTTGCTAAATATTCTCCAAGGACCGGGACATTCGCTAATGATAATTATGAAGACGATGTACCATATAAAATAAAAGATTGGAGATGGCATAAATTAAATAATTTATTAGAAACACAAGTACAAGAAAAGAATAAAAATTTTTTTGGTAAAACAGTTGAAGTATTAGTGGAGAAATCAATAGAAGGTATATGTATAGGTAAAACAAGAGATTTCAAAACTGTTCATTTCACTGGCGATAAAGATTTGATAGGTAAACTAGTAGATATTAAAATAAATAGGACTAAAACCTGGATACTTGAAGGGGAGAAAACAGTATAAGTAATAATTTTTATTTATGATTTTCCCACAAGATATTATTTCATCTCTTATCTTTGAATCTCTGAGCCAGAGGGGTGTGGCTACTGCTAAGATGATACATACTGATGTGGTATCAGTGTTAGGTGAAAATATAAGTTTACAAAGTATATATAAGAATATTAATTTTCTTATAAAGAGTATGATTTTAGTTAAATATGGTAGCTATTATTCGCTATCTTTGATCTGGTTAAATAAAATAAAAGATATTACGTCTAAAGCAGAAGAAAAGATAAGGTTAGGGAATCATTACCATAAACTTTTTTTGAAATTGGACGAAGGTCAAAAAAAAGTGATTATAACTAAAAACCAAATAGATATGATACATAAGATAGACAACATTGTTATTGCATTACTTTCTTATATACCTATAAATACAAAGATAGTATATTATGGGTATCATACGCTTATGCGTGAGAGGAAATCGATGAATGAGTATATAGATTTATCACAAATACAATGGGAAAGTTTTATGTGTGGGGATACAAAATGGGATAAAAACACTGCTAAATTAAGAGATTCTAAAAACGTAAAACATTATCATGTAAAAAAATATTTACCGTTTAGGTTCCTTTGTGTTATGGATAATTTTATTATTGAGATGAATTATGATAAAGACTATAAAAAATATCTGGATCAATCTGTTTTAAAAGCTTCAAAAGATTTCGATTGGTTACCAATAAGATCATTTTTGTATAATCCTGTAAGTAAGATTAAAACTAAAATATGGAAAAATAAAAAATATGCGAACCATTTAAAGAAATTAATAGAATCAATAGAATAATTTTATTTTAGATCTTTTTTAGTTTACATGTTTTTTTATATAGTAACATAGATTATCGTATTTTTTTTCTAATACAAGTGAGTGTAATCCGTCATTTTTTAAACAAATATGAACAACAAATACCTAATGCAAAAAAAAATAGAAAAAATAATCTGGCAAAACTCTTTAGAAAAATGGTATTTGGGTATATGAATAAACAAAATTATGTTACAAAACTATGTTTTTGACTTTAAATTAAACATATATGTCTAATTATACTTACAAAAAAAAGAAGAGCTACGAATTACTTGATATTTATCAGTAAAAACACTAGAATATAAAGAGAGCTTTTAATTATAATTTTTTGGACAAACTGAAACCTTCAAAGGAAGATATAGATAAAAACCGTGATATAGCTGCATTAAGTTATTTATGGGTGCTAAGTATCTTTATACTATATCTTAGGAAAGACAGTTATTTTATCAAATATCATGCAAGACAAGCTAGTGTGTTATTTATTTTATCAGTAATATTTTGGGTTATTCCATATATAAAATATTTAAATATAATTATAGTTGTATTTTTATGTATAGGAGCAGTTGAATCTTATATGGGCAACTATTATAAGATACCTATACTAGGGGATATAATAGAAGATAAATTTAATTTTAAAAGGATTAATATTATCCCAAGAAAAATCAGAAATTTTTCAAGGAAGTTATTCAATAGGGACAAGAATATATCTATAGACTCTTTAGAGGAAAGGATTATTGATCTCGAAACAGAAATAAGATATCAATCAAAGATCGTAGAAGAATTAAAGCGACAACTAAAACTATTTAAAAGATAGTTTTTTTAAAAATTCATATTTTATTGACCTAAAACTTTATACCTAGTAACATGTTAACCGGTTATTAATTTATATATATGTATAAAAGAGTTTTGTTGAAAATATCAGGAGAAACCTTTTTAGGTGACACGAGAATGATAGATATAGCTAAGGTTACTCAGATAGCGAAAGAGATAAAATCGGTATACGATAAAGGTATTCAAGTAGTTTTAGTTATCGGTGCAGGTAATATATGGAGATATAGAGATTACAAGGATCTAGAGATAAAAAGAGTTCAATCAGATTCTATAGGGATGTTATCAACGGTAATGAATTCTTTGGTTATGCAATCGGTTCTAGAAAATTTAGGTATAGAAGTTATGGTATGTTCATCGATGGAAATCCCTAAGATAGCAGAGAATTATAATATAAGAAAAACTATCAATTATCTAAATAAAAAGAAAATAGTTATATGCGCTGGCGGTACCGGTAACCCTTTTTTTACTACCGACTCAGCAGCTGCATTAAGAGCTTTAGAACTGGATTGTGATATCCTATTAAAAGCTACTAAAGTAGATGGTGTATATAGTAGTGACCCGGTACTTGATCCTAACGCAGAAAAATTTGATCATATTACATTCAAAGAGGTTTTATCAAGAGATTTATACGTGATGGATCAAGCAGCTATATCCTTATGTAAGGAGAGACCGTTATCTGTTCTTGTTTTTGATATGACAAAACAAGGGAATATTGTAAAAGCTGCATCAGGAGCTAATATCGGTACAACTATAACTTTTAGCTGATATTTTATATTTAATATATTTATTATGGACCAAGAATCTTCAGACACTTTAGTAAAAGATGTTATCTTGCAGATGATTAAAGGGTTTAATGGTACAATAGATTTCTTACAAGAAGAGTTCTCAAAACTACAGGTAGGAAGAGCCCATCCCGGGTTAGTAGATTATATAAATATAGAGGTCTATGGGGCGATGCAATCAATAAAGAGTATAGCTAGTATCACTATCCCAGAACCGAAACAGATTATGATACAACCGTGGGATAAAAATCTTTTAGGTCCGATAGAAAAAGTTATAAGATCATCTGATTTAGGTTTAAATCCGATTAACGATGGTGTGTCTCTGAGATTAGTGTTGCCTGAGCTAACAGAAGAAAGAAGAAGAGATTTAGTTAAAGTAGTTAATAAACTAACTGAGGAATCACGTATCCGTATTAGGCAATACCGACATAATGCTTTCAATAAATTAAAACAGTTCCAAAAAGATAAGCTGATATCAGAAGATAAACTTAAATGGGAGGAAGGTAATATAAAAAAAGAGCTTGATAAAGTTAATCTAAAACTAGATGAAATATCAAAAAAGAAGCAAGAGTCTATTATGAAAGTTTAATATTTTTAATAATTTAAGAATTTTTTATGGAGATACTTATATCTATTATTGCGTTTATAGTAATTTTTTCTTTGTTGGTTTTAATCCATGAATTAGGTCATTTTATGATGGCAAAAAAAGCCGGTATAAAAGTTGAGGAATTCGGTATAGGGTTACCACCAAGAGCGATAACTCTCTTTAAAAAAGGTGAAACAAAGTACACTCTTAACTGGATACCGTTTGGAGGGTTTGTTAGGATGCTTGGAGAAGATGATTATACCGGTAAAAAGAACAAAGATCCTAGAAGCTTCCAGAATAAAACTATATTACAGAGATTTTTAGTTATAGTAGCAGGCGTGTTTATGAATTTTGTTTTAGCGGTCGTTCTTTTAACTATAGGGTTTAGTTTTGGGATGCAACCAATAATGATCAATAGCGATGATGTCATTAGTAACATAAGGAACGGTAGTATCGAGGTGCAGGAGAACGTAATAGTAAAAAACATTGAACCGGGTTCTATAGTGAAGAAAATATCTAAAGGGGATAGCATATTATCTGTAAACGGTGAGAAATTGGCTATAGTTTATGAACTCAAAAAAGCTATAGAGAATAATAGTGTAGCAGAGATACAGTATTCACATAACAATAAAATATTGAAAGAAGAGATAAATTTTGCTGATCATGATGTATCGGAATCAGGCATAACTTATTATGATTATATGTCTTTACCGGTGATAAGGATTACTGAGAATAAATATAAATTTTTAGCTGGCGATATTATTCTGAAAATTAATAACAAATATGTTTTTGGTTATAACGAATTACAAGAAGAATTTATAAAAACCGAGGATAATGAGATCCAGATAATACGCGACAACAAGAAAAAAACTATTAATCTTAAGAACAATTTTTATCCGTTAATAGTTTATGATATAGAAGATGGATCTATCGCTCAAAAATCGGGGCTTCAACCTAACGATATAATAAAAAGTGTTAATGGTATCAATGTTTATACTTTTAAACAATATTTCGATAGCATAAAGAGTAACAAAGAAAACGAATTGATTATTATTAGATCAGGTGCTGAGATGGTTTTTAATATCAGACCAGACGAGCAAGGTAAAATAGGTGTGATTATAGTACCCCAATGGAAGGATATGTTTGAAGGTATATCATATTATAACGATTATTTTAATTACTCAGTTATCAACTCTAAACCAGTCCCGTTTTATAGCGCGCCGATAATCGCTATCTCAGAAACATACCGGCTAACAAAAACAACAGTATCTATGTTCGGTGATCTCGTATCAAACCTTTTTAGGAAATTTGATTTACCTAAAGGTGTAACAGGCCCTGTCGGTATATGGAAACTTACAGATCATTACGCAAGAGAAGGGTTGATCCCGCTTATAAGGTTAGCTGCTTTATTATCTTTAAGTTTAGCTGTTATAAATATTATGCCGTTCCCTGCGCTTGATGGTGGGAGGCTAGTGTTTATAATATATGAGTTGATAACAGGTAAAAAAGCGAATCAAAAAATAGAATCAATTTTACATATGATAGGGTTTCTTTTGCTTATTACTTTACTGATTATTGTTACATGGAGCGATATAATGAAACTGTTTGGTTAATGAAAGCGATCTTGATAAACGTCTATATCTGATGTACTATAAGACAAGAATATTACTTTTTAAATATGGATTATAAAGAATTATGGATACAGATAATAAAGGATTTGGATCCAATAATAAAAAGAACAAATATTTTAGCTTGGTTTAATAATACTGCTATTATAGACCAAACTGAGAATGAAATAACAGTGGGTCTACCTTTACCTATGTATTTAGATTGGCATCAAAAACATTTGAAGGTTAACACTCTTCAAGTGGTAAAGAAGATGTTACCTAAGATCGATTGTATCAAATATGTTGTCGATCTAGCGTTAGATAGAGACGAAGATCCACGCGGTGTTAAGATAATAGAGATCTTCCCCTCAAAAAAAAGGGAAAGGAAACTACCTAACAAGAACGAAATAAAATTACCTGGCGGGATAGTAAGTAAAATACTTAATAAAAGATACCAATTAAGTAATTTTGTTATAGGTAATAATAACAGGTTAGCTCATGCTGCCTGTTTATCAGTAGCGTCTAAACCGGGTGTCAACTATAACCCGTTATTTGTTTATGGTGGTGTAGGGTTAGGTAAAACACATCTACTCCAAGGCCTAGGTAATGAAGTAAAAAAGAATTACCCTAATAAAATCGTTGTCTATCTAACATCAGAAGATTTTACAAACGAAGTAGTTTTAGCTATACAAAAAAGGAGTACAGAGAAGCTAAGAGAGAAATATAGGAAAGCTGATCTATTGATAATAGATGATATACAGTTTATCGCTAACAAAGACAGGACACAAGAAGAATTTTTCCATACATTTAACGCTTTATACCAAGCAGGTAAACAGATTGTGATAAGTTCAGATCGACCCCCGATAGAGCTGGATATCCTTGAAGATCGATTACGATCACGGTTCTCTATGGGGATGATAGCTGATATATCTGAACCTGATTATGAAACACGTTTAGCTATACTGCATACAAAATTACATTATACCGGTATAATATTATCGAATGAAGTACTAGAGTTTATTGCTTATAATATCAAAGGGAACGTTAGAGAGCTAGAAGGCGCTATGAATCAGGTTGTAGCTGTATACGATCTAGAGAATATCACACCAACAATCAAATCAGTAACAAAGATACTAAAAAACATGATCAAAAACACAGAGAATATCGGGTTTATCGAGGATAAGAAAGAGATGGTATATATTAAGACGTTCGATGATCTAATAGATATAGTCTGTGAGTATTTTAATGTGCCTAAATCAGAGGTTTTAGGTGTATCAAGGATCCGTGAATATACTTTACCAAGACAGGTCTCTATGTATTTAGGTAAAAAGAAGATGAAAATGGCGTTAACAAGGATAGCTGAAAAATTCTCTAGGGACCATACTTCAGTTTTACATGCTGTAAGGAAAATAGAGAAAGAATTAAGGAATAACAGACAAATAATAAGAGATGTTAACGCTATAAAAGAGGAAGCCGGATTAATGTAACCTCTTTTCTTGATATATATTTTATTTTTGGTAGAATCAAACTAAGTAACTATAATATTTATGTTATGAGAAGACGTAGAAGACCATACCAAAAATCATTATTTGATTATTTATTGCCGTTTATTGTCATAATGGCTGGTTTGATAGTGATTTATTACATAATAAAATCTTTTTTTGGTGGAGGGAACAGCTTATTCGCTGATACTAAGGTGGTGTTTTATATTGAGAATGGTAAAGGCGAGGTAAAAATAGAATCATTAAACGAATGGTTACCTTCGTTAAACACTTCTACTGGCGCACAAATAAACCAAGGTGAATCAGTGAGAACAGATTTCGATTCAAGGGCTAAGCTTCTTTTTAACGATAAAAGTATCGTTAGGTTGGATGAGAAAACTGTTGTTGATATAGTTAGTTTAAACGATTCAGATGACACAAAAAACCAAGTATTAAACCTGGAGCAAGGTAGAATCTGGGCTAAGATAAGCTATGTTAATAGCAGGTACGGTGGCACTAAGATTACTACTCCTATGTACGAACTAGATACGAGAGGTGGGGTCTTTACCTTAGATGAGGATTCGGTATCTGTTATCGAGGGCGAGTGCGAGTTTGTTATAATAGATAATGGTGAGATAATAAAAAGTGTACAGATAGGGATAGGTCAAGAAGTTAATGTATCTTTAGATTTGATAGAAAAAATCAAGAGAGGGGATAGCGTAAGGATCTTGAGTGCGTATTCTGATGAATTAAAAGAATCTGAATGGTATTTATGGAATAAGATGAAAGACGAGAAGACGTTTACATACGATGATAAAGATAAAGATGGTGACACGAGTAAAGAAGAAGTGAATAATGAGGGTGACAAAGAGGATAGTATGATAGACGAAGGAAATGGAGAAGAAATAAATAATGATATAAAAGCGATGGAGCCACCTGCTATCATCCAACCTAGATTGAATGCTAATGATGAGGTTGAGACTAAAGAACCAAGAATTATTATAAAAGGAAGTATAGGGAAAGATGTTGATCAAGTATATGTTAATGATTATAAGCTACAGAAATATGTCACTGGTAGCGGCGAATGGGAATATATAGCAAGTACCGTGTTAGGCAACCTAAAAGAAGGTGAAAATAAATATACTGTTTATGGTGAGGATACGAAAGATAAAAAAACAGAAGAAAAAGTTTTTTATATCAACTACAAAAAAGACCCTACATCAAAAACAGATGAACCAGAAGAAATAAAGGATACAAGTAATAAGGATAGAACAGATAATACAAAATTAGCTATAACTAGCCATACAAACGAAGAAAAAGTTTCAGCCGATAATTTTATATTGAAAGGTACTGCATCAAGGCTGACTAGTTATATAATAGTAAATGGGTATAGGCTACAAAACTATCAACCGGGAGATAAAGATTGGATCTATAAGGTTAATACTAGCTATGATAATCTAAAGTCAGGTAAAAATACATATAATGTTGTTGCTTATAATGAAAAAGATAAAGAGATTGAAGCTATAAGTATTAATATTATCTATGAACCTAAAGATACCAATACAGGGGAAAAAGAAAACAAGGATACAAAAGAAGAGAACAACAAGGAAGAACCTAACAAAGAAGATAATAATATAACCGACAAAAAAATAACTACACCTATTGTCTTGTACCCAACTAAAGATACAGTGTATGCAACATCTTTAGAAACTATCGCTTTAGGAGGTACATGTTCACCGATAACAAATAAAATATTTATTAATAATGCTTCTATCCAGCATAATTATGGAGAAACAAAATGGAATAAAACAGTCAATCTAAGGGAAGGCGAAAATAAGTTTAGGATATATGCTGAAGATAAAGATGGCAATATGACTAAATCTGTATCTATAACAATTAATTACAAAAAATAAATATATCTAAAGATATTTCAGTTTCTTTGCAGAATGTTCTTGGTTAGTTACAGAATAATGGATATTCTGGTTTTTATCGTGTAGATAATAATAATATTTAGAGGATCTCGGTTTAAGCGCAGCAAGGATAGATTCTAATCCTGGGTTAGATATAGGGGTAGGAGGCAACCCAAGATTTAAGCGTGTATTAAATGGAGTATTAGTTTTTAGCTGTTTATAAGTTAGCTCAGTCTCCCAATTAGAAGCTTCGTATCTTAGCGTAGCATCTACTCCTAAAGCGATACCCTCATCAAGCCGTTTCCATAAGATACCTGATATAATATATCGCTCATCATAAGTTAAAGCTTCTTTTTCTATCATAGAAGCCATATTAACTACTTCGTCTAACGTTCTATTAGAACTAGAAAATAAATCTTTGTTAGGCAGATATACTTTATCTTCAAAGTTGTGTAGTAGTTTATCCAAAAACTTTTTTTCATCGAACCCGGTTTTACTTATAAAATAAGTATCAGGGAAAAGATACCCCTCAAGCGGGTTTTTCCTATCTAAATTAAGAAAAGAGAAATCAGAGAAATCACAATTGATAGAACACCCAATAATACTTTTAGTTATACCTTTAGATTTGAGTAGTTTATCAATATCTTTTATCGTATATCCTTCAGGGATAGTAACTCTTATTTGAGTATTATTAGTTATAATATCCACTATCTTTGGGATATTGATACCTGCCTCTAGCACAAAATCACCAGCTAAAATCTTTTTTTCAAGCTTTTTCTCTTTCACGTACCATTCGAACACCCATCCATCTTCGATGATATTAATATCCTTTAGGTATTTGGCAATATTTTTTGCGTTATCACCTTTTTCTATTGTTATAGTAACTTTAGCTTTTGTTGTTTGATCCAAAGCAGATTTATATCTATTAAAATAATATATATAAACACCTATTAAAACTACGAATACAATTGAACCAACAACAAAGACCGATTTCAGTATTTTCATAATATTTTTTTTTACATACCAGGGAACCCAAAATCACCCATAATATCTTTCATGTTCTCAGCTGCCACTAATTGCGCTTTCTTTATAGCTTTAGTAAAAGACTCTTTAACATAAGAAGATATTAGCTTATTATCTGTTAATTCAGGCGAGATATTAACATCAATAACTTCCATCTCTGCATTAATAACAATCTTTACCCCTTTATGTTCAGCTTCAATATGAATATTTTTCAGTTTTTTCTTCATATCTTTTGCTTGTTTTCGTAGTTTATAAACATCTTTAGCTTTATCGAAGAACCCCATAATATTTAGTTAATAATAAATCTAGTTAATTATCATTAATATATAATAAAAAATCAATTATTTTATTAAAAAACCTAAAAAAATTTGCTTTTCCGCAACACATAATGTATAAGTATTTAGTAATACTTAAAAAAATGATATGCCAATCTATGCGGTGAAAAAAAACAATGAAACAGTTGATAGACTAATAAATAGATCAAAAAGACAGGTCCATAATTCAGGCGTGATATTTTTAGTTAGAGCTAAAAGATATCATCAAAAAAAACTATCAAAAAGAATCATTAAAAATAAAGCGTTAAAGAGAGAAGAGTATAGAACAAAGAACAGTAAGCAAGCTTATTACTAGATATAAGATACTCCTTTTGATATCAATTTTCGTATGAGGATCCCGGTTGTTGCTATAATAGGTAAACCTAACGTTGGTAAATCTGTATTATTTAATAGGATACTTAAAGGCAGGTTCTCTGTTGTTTCAGATATCGCAGGCACTACAAGAGATAGAGTGATGAGAGAGGTAGAGACAAAAAGAACCAGGTTCGTTTTGGTCGATACAGCTGGATTAGGGTTTGATGAACCTAATAACAGTTTAGATTTAGATATAAAAAACCAAGCAAATATCGCTGTACGCGACGCAGACATAATATTATTTTTAATAGATAGTAAAAAAGATATCACTAACGACGAATATAATATATCTGATATCCTAAGGAGAAATAAGAAAAAGAGCACAAGGATCATTACTGTGCTAACAAAATGTGATACTAAAAACGAGGATATAGTATACGAAAAATCTGATATCTTTCGGTTAGGGTTTGATCGACCGATCCTGGTATCCTCTATCCATAATTTTGGGGTAACTGATCTACTAAACGAGATAGAGAAAGAGATTATAGATCGTGGGTTCAAGAAATATATCCCTACAACTTATCCTAATATTGCGGTATTAGGTAAACCAAATGTAGGTAAATCATCGTTAGTTAACGGGTTTTTATCTCAACCTAAACTAATAGTATCGGATATCCCTGGTACTACTATCGATTCTACTGATACAAAGATAATTTTTAATAACAAAACATATAATTTTATTGATACAGCAGGGATTAGAAGGAAAGGTAAAATAAAGAGAGGTATAGAGAAATATAGTATCATGAGAACATTAAAATCGCTTCACCGATCGGATATAGTACTTATGGTTGTAGATGGGAGTGATACTATCTCCAAACAGGATCAGCATATAGCAGGTGATATAATAAAACAGAATAAAGGGTTAGTTTTAGTTGTAAATAAATGTGATCTACAAGAGGAAGGAGACGGATCAAGAGCACAATATATCGGTATGCTAAGAAGAAAATTCTCTTTTATAGCTTGGGTACCGGTGATATTTATCTCAGCTAAGAATAAAACCAATTTACATAAAATCTTTCCTTTGATAGAAAACATTGTTTTAGAGAGGGACAAGAGGATCAAAACGAGTGAACTAAATAGTTTCGTTTCAAAGATGACTATGAAACATATACCTACCGGTACTAAAAATATATTGCCTAGGATATATTATGTAACACAGACAGGTATAAACCCTCCTGAGTTTGTGTTTTTTGTTAATAACGAACAAGCTTTCCATTTCTCGTATAGAAGATATATGGAAAACAGGATCCGAGAAACCTTCGGTTTCAACGGTACATCTATAAAAATAATTTTTAAACCCAAAACAATATAGTTTTTTTTAGATGGAATTATACTTATTGTCGTTATATGTTTCAAAAGAATGATTTTTTACGGTATTTATATAATCTTCGTATGGTAAAGAATCAACAATCAATTTACCTTTAATCTCGTTAGGTAAATCAACTTTATCAGATAAAACTATTAGATTCTCTAAAACAAAATTATTACCAATTTTTTTGGGCAACTTAGTTGTTTCAGGGATAGAAATAAGATTCTCTAGGTTAAGTGAATCTCCTATTATAGAAGGGAACCTAGTGTTATTAGGGATATAAGTAATTTTAGACATCACTAAAGAATTTTCTATTAGATCAGGGAACCTAGTGTTTTTAGGTATAGATTTGAGCTTATTTAATAGTAAATTACCATGGATTTGTTCAGGGAAACAGAAATTAGCTGGCAACTGTTTTAAGTTGCTTAGATCTATAGAACCATAAAAGATTTTAGGGAAGATAGTGGTATTAGGTATACTTTTTAACCCTGATAGATCTAATGTATGTCGAACTTGATCAGGGAATACAGTGTTGTCTGGTAAACTTTCCAGCCCAGATAAATCAAGGATCTTACCTATATATTGAGTGAATATAGTATTCTCAGGTAGGGTTTCTAACCCTGATAAATCTAGCGTGTTTCTAATATGCTCAGGCAACTTTATCTCTTCTGGTAGATACTCAAGCGAATTGAGTTTCAGGCTACCGTCTATTGAGTTAGGTAGAAAAAAGTTTTTTGGTAACTCCCTTAATGAATTAAGTTTTAATGAACCGCCTACTGTTTCAGGGAATATGATACCATCAGGCAGTTCCTTTATACTAGAAAGATCTATATCACTATCTATGGATTCAGGGAAATTAAACCCCTCAGGTAATACTTCAAGATTGGAAAGATTTAGTTCTCCTCTCATATATATTGGGAACTTGATATATCTAGATATCCTTTTGAGTTTTGTCAGTTGTATAGACCCAGATATATTCTCAGGTAAAACAAAACACTCATTTATCTCTTCTAAACTTGATAAATTTAAATGAATAATATCTTTAGGGAAGACAATATCCAAAGGTATTTTTTTTAGTCTTGCTAAATTAAGTACTTCTCCTATCGTTTCAGGGAAAACAAAATCATCCGGTAGCTCCTGGATATTAGATAGATTTAATTCGCTTATGATCTTTTTCGGTAGTTTTATATTTTTAGAGATCTTAGGTAAACCTGATAGAATAAGAGAGTCGCTAATAATCTCTGGGAAGATAAAACCATCTTCTATACCGGTTAATCCTGGCAGATTAATAGTCCCGATATCTTCTGGTAAAGAGATCTTTGACGATAGATAAGTAATACTATCTAAATACATAGTCCCACTGACCTGTTTAGGTAAGACACATTTATCAGATAAAGTTTTTAGTTTAGGTAGAAAGAGATTATTCAAAATAACTTCAGGTAGAACAGTGTTATCTTCTATGCATTCAAGGCTACTAAGATCTAATGATAAAACTTTTTTAGGCAACTTTACTGTTTGAGGGAGATAAGTAAGCCCAGAAAGATCACATTCATCTTGTATCGTCTCAGGGAACACAAAATTGGGTGGTAATCCCTTTATACTAGGCAAATATAAAATCCCATGTATAGTCTTTGGTAGCCTTAAGGTCTCATCTATTTTCTCTAGATTCTGTAACCCTATCGATCCCATCTTCTCAGGGAAAATAATATTACGTGGTAGCTCTTTTATATTATTTAGATCTATATATCCACAATAGATCTCGGGTAACCTGAAATTATCAGGCAACTTTTTTATATCGCTTAACACCAAAGTACCATTAACAGACTCAGGTAGTTTAATATCATTACTTAGTTTCTCCAAACTATCAAGATATAAACTCTCGACCTTTTTGGGGAATACAGTCGATGGATGGATCTTTTTTAGGCTAGATAAATCTAAACTTTCTTTGATCTCGTCGGGGAATACAATGTTTTTATTTAACTCTTTTAGATTAGATAAAGATAAAGAAGAAACTTTTTTAGGGAATATCATCCCTTCACCTAAAGAGTTAACATTATTGATAAAGATATTATCAACATTCTCAGGGAATTTAACAGAATCTTGAATCAGAGTCAGCGAATTTAACGATAGAGCATCTCCAATCGTATCAGGGAAATAAAAATTGTCAGGTATCAATGTAAGAGCGTCGAGTAAAAGACTTTTGCTAATAATCCTAGGTAATTGGTTCGGATTAGGTGCTGTTTCTAACCCGTTGAGATCTAGTGTCCCTCTAATAACCTTTGGGAACCGGAAATCATTTGGTAATTTACTTAGACCAGATAAATCTATATCCCCATTAAAATCATCGGGTATATAGAAACCTTCAGGTAATTCTTGGACACTACTAAGAACAAGGTAATCATTAATCATTTTTGGTAACCTAAACCCTTTAGGTAGCGAACAAATATTATTAAGTATTAGAGCACCATGAATAATCCTAGGGAACGTAAATTCTGTAGGTAAATACTCAAGACTTTGTAGCTCTAGATCACCGTGTATTATCTCAGGTAAACATATACCTTCAGGTAGTTTAGTGATTATCGATAGATCAAGATTACCATTGATAATTTTTGGGAACGTATAATCTTTTAATACAAATTCTGTTATACTCAAATTACCTTTAATTACTTTAGGGAACCTAAAGTATTCAGGTAATTCCGTGTTCTCATCTATGATTAAATCACCGTAATGAAATTTTATATTACCATTTAAAACCTCGGCTAAAGATGTGCTCACCTCGTTAGGAGAATTAACATAATCAAGGATAGAAGTTATATCTTCTTTTATATCCCTCCCCTCGATTATAAGATTGATACGTGAATCTTTATCGTACCCAAAATTTTGTATAGATCTATTAATCTCATATAAGAAAATTAGCTCTTCTTTGGTTAGATCCTTCGCACTAGTATGTTTCTCATATATCTTAGATAAGATCTCCATATCTTTTGTGCGTTGTAGGTATTTAGTACCCTCCGGTAGAGACTGAAGTTTATCTTTCAATACAGGTAAAATATATTGATCAATATTTTGGTTTACATCAACACCTCTTACCTCATTAACCCTGGATTTTGTTATATGTATAGCTAATCTTGGGTTAGTAAAATTCCCATCACTATCTTCACTCAAAAATATCTCTAGTTCACCGTTCTTAAGGTACTCTGATGCTGTACCTATATTGCTTATACATAGCCCACTATTTTTACCGTCAAGTATTTTTGATACTTCATGAGGGTCAGAGTTCTCTTCGAATTTAAACCATTTACCGTTAATATTCTTCCAGTTTATTTCGTTCCTTTTTTGCAGGACCCTAAATTCTCTTGAATATAATTTCCTAAAACTCAATGGAGTCTCATTCTTTTTTAGACTCTTTTTTACCTCACTAATAACATTATGTAAAGCTTCTTGGTTTAGTTCAGGGAACGGTGAAGTACATTCTTTATTCCTACGTTCGAATTTTTTTTTGTTCCTATTATAAGCACCTATCCCAAGCACCCTTTTAAATATCCAAAACCTTATATACGTCGGGATATGATCATTCTCAGGCGCAGTAAGATAATCGATCCAAATTATAAGAGATTCTTTTTGTGTTTCGATTATGTTTTCTATTATAGCTGCACTAAAATATTCAAAATATTCTTGTTTATAATCCTCAGAAGGGTCTTCTATCTCACCTCTATTGATATTCTCTTCCCAATGAAAATCAAAAACACTCTGAGGTATTTTCTCCGGTTTAATCACGTACTCGTTTAATAACTCTCTCCGTATTTTTCGTTTTGAACCGAGATCTCTAAATATCTCGGTCACAGCTTTAATCTGTTTATGTATATTTTCTGATATTGATACAATATTATTTTTTTCTTCCTCCAAGAAATTATATTTTTGTAGGAACTCACATTTCGTATCTGCTTTACTAAATAAAATCTCAGGTATTGTGTTTGGTGTATTCATTAAAGGTTTAAGTTAATGGTTTAGTTATTAGTATTTTTATTTATACTGCTTAGTTTTTTGAGACTTTTAAAAAATGTTATATGAGATGCTAGTTTTTATACTATATAATAGTAAAAATTATATATAGAATTAAAATGCTAAAGAACTTTTACATAAAACAGTATTTAAATCAAGAGTTTTTAGTATTGATATATAGTAAATATTGATATATACTTTCGTTTAGTATAAATACTTTTATCTTATTAATACTCTTATGATCAAACTAAAGAAAAACAATAAACAAAAAGGGGATGATCCAAAAAAAGATGATTTATTATCTCAAATAAAAGGTTTATCTAATATAGAAAAAGAGTTAAAAGAAGCAGAAATAAAACTAAAAGAAGCAGAAGAGAAGGTACATACAGCTGAGATAAAAACAAAAGAGATGGAAGAAGCTTATAAAAGGGCTTTAGCTGATTTAGAGAATTTTAGGAGAAGGACAGAAGAAGAGAAAACTGAGTATATAAAATATGCTTCAAAGAATCTGCTTTTGGATATACTCCCTTGTTTAGATAACTTTAAAAAATCATTAGATTTTATACCTAAAGACTCTAAAGACGCGAAATGGGTCCAAGGTATAACACAGTCAATAAAACTATTTAACTTAACCCTAGAGAAACACGGGGTACAGGAGATCAAATCTATTGGGGAAAAATTGGATCCTAATTTACATGATGCGTTACTCCAAGGCCCTGGAGCAAAAGATATTATTATCGATGAGCTTGAGAAAGGGTATACATTGAACGGGAAAGTAATCAAACACTCTAAGGTTAAAGTAGGGGACGGTGAAAAATAAATAGGGTATCAGTTGATCTAGCTTTTATTTAGTATTTTTAAATTACAAAAAATTTAACTTAATATCAATCTCAAATAGTCTTGAGAAAGGGGCTCAGTTTATTCCCCTATATAATAAAAAACTCCAAAGTCAAGCATAGCATTAGTATTACCAAGCTTAGCTGCTTTTTGATAATATTCCACAGCTTTTTTAAAATTTTTTCTACCCCTTCTCCTTTTCTATAGCATATAGCTAAATTAAACATAGCATTAGTATAACCAAGCTTAGCTGCTTTTTGATAATATTCCACAGCTTCTTTAAGATTTTTATCTACTCCTTTACCTTTTTGGAAACATATGGCTAAATTAAGCATAGCTTTAGGATCTCCATGAGCAGCTGCTATTTGATAATACTCAAAAGCTTTTTGAAGGGATTTTTGAACTCCTTCTCCTTTTTCGTAACATATAGCTAAATTAAACATAGCATTAAAATCTACAAGTTCGGTTGCTTTTTGATAATATTTAAAAGCTTTTTTAAAATCTTTTTTTTCTTTATAAATATGTTCTAAAATTACAAGTGCATTTGGATAATTTTTACTTTTACATTTTTTTAACCAATTCATAGATTTATCTAAATTTTTCTCTGTACCTTTTCCTTCATAATATAATAATCCTACTTTATAAATGGCATTCATATATCCTAAATCAGCAGATTCTTGAAACCAATCAAAAGCTATCTCTAAATCTTTATTATATTTACCCCAACCTTCTTCATAAGCACCCCCGATCTTATATTTAGCCTCAGCATTATTTTCAGAAGTTTTTTCCAAGTACTCTAATGCAAGATTTATGTTTAATTCTTGTCCTTCAAAATATATATTATCTAAAATCATTTGAGAGTCTGTATCCTCATTTAACTTAGCTTTGATTTTCTCATTATTGGAAGTGACTAAATTATCGATTTCTTTATTAAAATTATCACGGGTATTAGTATAATTTATACCTTTAGTGGACTATTGATTATCAGTAGAATTTTCATCATTATTATTTTTGTTATTATAAAAATTGCCGATACTGCCAGAATTATTTGTTTTAGACATATTTTGAGTATTTAAAAATATTTTTAGGAGACATAATTAATCTACAAAAAAAAATGTTTTTCAACAATCTTTTTTTAATCTACATTTTTTTTTGATACAACAATACCCTTTATTGTATGTAATAAGTTTTGAAAAATTTTAAATACTGTTAGTAAAAGGAGAAAAAAGAGTTTATTATAAAAAAAAATAATAAATACCTATAAAAAAAACAAAAAAAAGAAGATTAATTTAAAATTAGATGAAAATTATTAAAATTCAAGTATATTTTTTTGACATACTGGAATAAAAAACTTAGAATTACATAGATTATTTCTAAGCAACTAATTTATGAGCATAATAAAATACTCTAAGATATGGTTTATATTATCAACTGTATTGATAGTTTTAAGCTTCTTTGTGATGGGTTATAACGGTTTACCGTTAGGTATAGATTTCACTGGTGGGTCTTTGATGGAGATACATTTTTTAAAAGCTACAGAGCCGGGACAGATCATCCCTACTTATGATGAGGTAAAAGAGATTTTAGGGACGATAGAAGAAGATATAGGTACTCCTACTATTATACCGACAGAAAACGGAGGCTATATAATAAGGACTAAAGAGATAGAGAACGATACACATCTAAAAATAAAAACATCATTTAGCGATAGATACGAAAATTTCGAAGAGACACGGTTCCAAAGTATAGGTCCTAGTGTAGGTAAAACACTACAAAATAATGCTATAAAGGCGGTTTTAATAGCGATATTTGGTATAATCCTTTTCATAGCTTATTCTTTTAGGAAGATCCCAAGGCGGTTAAGCCCATGGACGTTTAGTTTTACAGCTATAATCGCTTTAGTGCACGATATTATAGTAACTGTCGGGGTATTCGCGATACTATCTAATATAATGGGATACGAAATCGATTCGTTATTTATAACAGCGTTATTGACTATCCTAGGGTATTCAGTAAATGATACGATAGTTGTATTCGATAGGATCAGAGAAAACCTGAAATACCAGAGACGTGATCAGAGTTTTGCTGATATAGCAAATGATAGTTTAAACCAGACTATCTCAAGATCTATAAATACATCAGTAACAACATTAATAACTCTTTTCGCTTTGTTTTTGTTCGGTGGTGAGACTATAAAAATGTTTGTGTTAACGCTTATTATAGGGTTTATCAGCGGTACGTATTCATCTATATTTATCGCGTCACCGTTGCTTGTGTTGTGGAAGAAATCAAGCAAGTGATAAAAACAGATTTTATCGTTGTAGGTAGCGGTATATCAGGTATGTATTTAGCGATCCAACTTTCTAAGTATGGGAAGGTGTTGGTGGTGACAAAAAAAAAGGTTTTTGATAGTAATAGTTACAATGCTCAAGGTGGTATAGCCGGTGTGATAGATCGATATGATTCGGTCGGTGATCATATAAAAGATACTTTAAAAGCTGGATGTTATCATAATAATACTGATGCTGTAAATTATTTAGCAAAAAATGCTTATAAGATTATTAATGTTTTAAAAAAGTACGGTGTAAAGTTTAGTGAGTTATCAACTAAGGAGGGGGGGCATTCGTATAATAGGGTACATCATACATTTGATAGAACAGGTAAAAGTATAACGGAATCTTTGTATGAAGAACTAAAAACAAAATCTAATATAAGTATTTTAGAAAATACTCCTGTTTCGGATTTGGTTTATAACCGGGAAGAAGTTTTTGGAGTTTATGCAGTTTTAAATAAAGATATAGTAGAAATAAATTCTAAGGTAGTAGTTTTATCAACTGGTGGGTTAGGCCAGTTATTTAGTATTACTAGTAACCCTCGTGTTGCGACAGGTGACGGTATCTCTATAGCAAAAAACGCTAATATTAAACTACGTGATTTGGAGTTTATCCAGATCCATCCTACCGCTTTAAATATGAAAAATAACCCGTATTTATTGTTATCTGAAACATTAAGAGGGGAGGGAGCGGTTTTAGTTGATGATAAATTAAATAAAATAATGGAAGGAATACATATTTTAGGTGATTTAGCGCCGAGAGATATAGTGACAAGAGAAGTATTCAAACATAAAACATATCTAGATTTCAGGCATAAAGATAAACAGTTCTTATCGGAACGGTTCCCGTTCATTTATGAGTCTTTAATGAGATACGGTATAGACCTATCTAAAGATTTAGTACCTATTACACCTGCTGTACATTATTCGTGTGGTGGGATAGCGGTAGATTTGTGCGGTAGAACATCATTAAATAATTTGTATGCTGTCGGGGAAGTAGCTTGTACGGGTGTACATGGGGCTAACAGACTAGCTAGTAACTCTTTAATGGAATGCATGGTTTTTACCGATCGTATAGTATCTGAGATAATAAATACTTATCAAAACCCGAAAACTAATATTAATAAACCATTAAAATTACCTTTTTATTCAAGTAATCTTAACCTAATAAATAGAATTAGGGATATAATGTGGGATAATGTATCAGTACTTAGAACAAAAAAGGGGTTAGAATATAGTTATGATTTTTTGTCTGCGATAAAAGATACAGATAGTTATGAGCTAAGGAACTATATAACAACATCAAAAGAGATAGTTAAGTCAGCGTTGAAAAGGGGAAATAGTTTAGGGTGCCACTATATCATAACATAGTATCATCACAGCTTTTTAAAAAGCGGAAATAGTTTAGGGTAGCCACTATATCATAACATAGCATCATCACATATATGTTTGTAATCGCATAATTTACACATTATATTGCTAGGTTTAGGCGTATAGTTTTTGTTTTGGATATTGTTTACGATATCCTTAATCTTATTTGTAGCTTTCTCAAGCGCTTGATCGTCTCTAGTTGTTTCGATTTTTATGTTCTCATCAAGGAAATATAAACTAAGCCTAGAAACATGTTTATGGAAACAAGTTTGTGCAGCCATAGCATAGATAGATAACTGTAAATCATTATCAACATCTTTCTGTGTTTTGGTTCTACCTGTTTTGTAATCAAATATCTCTATATTGTTTTCAGTAAGAGAATCAACCCGATCGAATCTACCACGTATTATAATGTTATCAAGCTTTAAAGTGAAAGATTTTTCTAGGTATAAAGGGTTGCCAAAATAATCTTCGAATTTTTTGTAGTATTCAGTTAGAATCTCTTTACCTCTGTTTTTACGTGCTAACATATGAGCTTTGCTTTTATACCCGTACGGTACCCAGCTCTTTTTATATATATCTAATAACCTCTCTAAAGAGACCTCATTCTCTTTATCATCAAACATAGAAGCTTGTTTGTTACTTATTGCCTTGTAAAACTCGCTTAATGTGTTATGTAATGTCGTCCCGAACGATAACGCGGCAGAAGGCGGTGTAGGGATCTTATATATATATTGATATAGATACTTTTTAGGGCATACCTGGTAACAGTTCAGATGACTATAGCTTATAGATATAGGTTTATTCGAAGGTGATTCTACCGGTTTATTTGGTCTAGTATTATTAGTACACATATTTTTATTTATAGTGAGTTTTTTCTCTTCTATCTCGGATAAAAAAACAGATTTCTTTTGTTTCCTTTTACTGTCGATAGATTTATAATCACTATAACTCAAATAAAGTAGCTCTTTAGCTCTAGTGATAGCGACATAGAACAATCTTCTTTCTTCGTTGATATGTTCAGTTTCTGATCGGTCGTTCCTTAACTCCTGAGGTATCTCAATTAGATCTTTTTTGTTTTTTGAAGGGAATCTACCATTGACAAGATTAACAATGAATACCACTTTATACTCTAACCCTTTAACTCCGTGCACAGTAGATAAAGTTATACTGTTATCATCATCTCCATCAGTAACCATTTTATTGCTACCTGACTCTTCTGTTAGATCAAGATAATCGATATAGGATTTAATATCACAGTTCTTATTATTCTCAACAAACTGTTTACTCTCGTTAAGAAGAGCAGCTATATATTGGATACTTAAATACGAATCTTTAGAGTCTTCTTTCTGTAAATCATTGAAATAATTAAGCTTATTAAGTATCTTATTAAACAATATCTCTGTTACATTTAAATCCCTTGATGATTCTATTAAATCGATAAAAAATTCTTTTATTTCGCTTAGCTCCTCAGTTTTTTTTATATATTCCCATAAACCATTATATCCTGCTCTGCTTATTATAGATAATATATAATCCATACTTAACCCCCAATTCCTCATTGTGAGTACCCGAAACCAATTAGTATCATTATTAGGATAACATGCGACACGTAATATATTAATCAAATCCTTTATGATAGGTTTATTCTTATAGTTCTCTTCATTTAACATCTTCGCAGGGTACCCATTTTTTATTAACGCTTCATAAAACGGTTTGATATGGTTCCTTGCTCTACCTAGTATCGCGATATCTTTAAACTCATATCCAAGGCTATTTATAGTCTCAACAACTTTTTCGATCTCTTTCTCAATACTACTCGTATGTATCTCAAATATCTTAGATGTATCAATATCTTGGTTAGCCACTAATCTCTTCTCTATTTTATACAAATTCTCCAACCTATCAGGGTTATTATTCTGTATAGAGTTGTACGCTAAATCCAAAATACTTTGTTTGGATCTATAGTTGGTTTTAAGTACTATTAGATTCGCTTTAGGATACTTCTTTTGGAAACCAAGGATATTAGATACAGAAGCGCCTCTAAACTTATAAATAGCCTGATCATCATCACCTACAACCATAATATTTTTATGTGTCCCAGATAAAGCGTCAACCAGCTCATTTTGAGAGAAATTAGTATCTTGATACTCGTCAACCAAAATATACTTAAAATTGTTTTGGTAGTAGTTAAGAACGTTAGGTCGTTTATTAAAGAGTTTTAACGTATAAAAGATGAGATCACCGTAATCAAGGAAATTGTTTCCTATCAATAATTGTTGGAAATCAGAATAAAACCGGGATAACTCTTTATGTTTTTTTGTCTCTAACTCTCTTATCTTAGGGTCATCTATACTTATAAATCGATCAGGATTTGTATCGATCCACTCTAAATACTTTTTTGGTGAGATATTCTCGTCTTTAAGTTTGGAGAAATACGAGATAAACTCTAACAAGAACTTTGATGGGTTACCAAGTGGTCTGTAATAATCTAATGAGAACTTGAAGAGATTCTTTTTGATCAACATCAATAGATCAGGCACGGTTATGATCTTGTACCCGGGGTCAATCCCTATCTCTATCCCTCTTTGTCTCAAAATCTTATCGCAGAATGAATGGAAAGTATTTATCCATATCTCTTGGTACGATAAAGGCATCATCAAATCGATCCGTTCTTGCATCTCAGCTGTAGCTTTATCAGTGAATGTTAGTGCCAGTATCTCATCAGGTCTAGCGAAATTATTTTGTATTAGATAAGCTATTCTTGTTGTAAGGACTTTTGTTTTACCGGTCCCCGCCCCAGCGATTATAATACAAGGGCCTTCGTTATGTTTGACCGCCTTGATTTGGTCTTGGTTTAACCCGTTAAGTATTTTTGACATTATCCTAAACTATTAATATACCTATGATACCACCTATGGTTATACTTATTATACTAGCGATAACATATTTAGCCATATTTTTGTTGCCAAAGATATATACTATCACACCTTTCACTATAGTGTTAGCTATAACAGCTATAGTAATAGTTTTTGTCGCTATCTGTAGCATCTCAGGATTTTTATTAGCCAGTTGGCTCATCGAAATAGTGATAGCATCAACATCGGCTAAACCTGATATAAGCGCTGTTATATAAAACCCGCTTTCACCTATATTAGTATGATTAGCTAGCGCTATAAGGGAAAGAATAAACAAAAAGAATAAACCAAACTTCAAAGCAGGTATAAACTGGAACGGGCTTTCTAATTCAAGGATATGATCGATATCCTTTTTATGTGGTTTAATCCATATAATAAATAGTATCACTAAATTAATACCTATCATTATCCCTAAAGTCTTTACTAAATATATAATCAAATTATGGTTCAAAACAGAGACCTCTATCAACACCCTTATCACCATCATCCCAGACGCTGCTATTATCGCAAGAACGAAAGGTAACACAACTTTAGGGTTTTTTTTGCTTTGGTTAGACATACTGGTCGTGACAGCAGTGCTTGAGACTAGCCCGCCTATTAAACCTGTTATCCCTATACCTTTATTAATACCTATTATCTTAGTTAGTATATACCCAATAAAACTTATACCTGAGATAAAAACTACCATTAACCAAATATTATATAGATTCAATACCCCCCAGCTATCTAACGGCTCTTTAGGTAGTATCGGCAAAACAATAAAAGCTATAATAGCGAATTTAAGTGTAGCGTAATACTCTTCTTGATTTATCTTATTGATAAAATTATGTATATATTTTTTGCCTGATAAGATTAACGCTACAACTATCCCAAGTATAACAGCATAAGTACTCTCATAAAAAGTTAGACACCCTATAAGGAAGGAGCTGATAGCAGCTAATTCAGATGTTAACCCATTTTTATCTCTTATATAAGCTTGGTAGGTATATGAGGTGATTATTAGGGTAATTAATCCGATAAACGTCGATACAAGGAAGTAATCTATATATCCATTATTGATATAAGCAGAAAAATACCCGAGCATAGTTATCAAGACGAAGGTTCTGATCCCAGCACTATCTTTAGAATCTATTTTAATATTTTTTTGTGACCTCTCTCTTTCTGCACCGATTAAAGCTCCCAGTAATAAAGATATCAAAGCTTTAAATAAAAACGAGGATACAACCATTTTTGTTAGATTAGATATTGGTATCTAAAATTCTATCAAAAAAATAATTATATTTAAATTAAAAAAAATCAAAAGTAGCCTGTAAGTTAATATCGCTTACAGGCTACTTCGTTATATTATTTTAACTACTTATCTTTTTCTTCTTTGTTATCCTTGTTATCTTTGTTATCCTTACTGTTATCATCGTTTTCTACTACTTCACCTTCAACTACATCATCTTTCTCGTCTTTTTTAGTATCATCTTTTGTGTCCTCGCTCTTCTCGTCAGGTTTAGGAGTGTTTTTATACATTTCAGCTCCAACCTTTTGAAGTGCCTCCATTAACTCATCAGTACATTTTTTTATCTCTTCTATCTCACTATCTTCTTTCTCAAGGATCTTCTTTAATTCATCTTTCTTCTCACTAGCAGGTTTCTTTAGCTCATCACCGACTTTATCACCAGCATCTTTCAATGTTTTTTCTGCTTGATACATAGCATTCTCAGCTATATTCCTTGCCTCTACTTTCTCCTTTTTCTTTTTATCTTCTTCAGAATGCGATTCAGCATCTTTTTTCATCTTTTCTATTTCGTCTTCTGATAACCCGGAAGACCCTTGTATAGTTATATGTTGCTCTTTATCAGTACCTTTATCTTTGGCGGTAACCTTAAGTATACCGTTAGCATCTATATCGAAAGTCACTTCAACTTGAGGGATCCCTCTAGGCGCCGGCGGTATACCGTCGAGGATAAATCTACCTAAAGATTTATTATCTGACGCCATCTCACGTTCACCTTGAGTAACATGTACCTCAACAGAAGTTTGGTTATCAGCAGCAGTAGAAAAAATCTGTGATTTGGATGTAGGTATAGTAGTATTCCTTTCAATAATTTTAGTAGCCACACCGCCAAGAGTCTCGATACTCAAACTTAAAGGTGTAACATCTAATAGAAGTATATCTTTAACATCACCTTGTAATACACCCCCTTGTACAGCAGCACCTATCGCAACTACCTCATCAGGATTAACACCTTTGTGAGGAGTTTTTTCGAATATCTTTTTAACCTTCTCAAGTACAGCAGGCATCCTAGTAGCACCACCAACAAGTATTATCTCGTCTATATCAGAAACACTTAACTTAGCGTCTTTTAAAGCCTTCCTGCACGGACCTTCAGTCGCATCAACCAACCCACCAACAAGCTGTTCAAGCTTAGATCGAGTAAGTTTAATATTAAGATGTTTAGGCCCGCTAGAATCAGCAGTGATAAACGGAAGATTGATATCAGTCTCTTGTGTTGTACTCAACTCACATTTAGCTTTCTCAGCAGACTCTTTAAGCCGTTGTAGCGCCATTTGGTCTTTACTTAGATCAACACCTTCTTGTTTTTTAAACTCATCTACTAACCAATCAATAATTTTCTGGTCGAAATCATCTCCTCCAAGATGTGTATCACCATTAGTAGATATAACCTCAAACACACCGTCACCAAGCTCTAGGATAGATATATCAAAAGTACCACCACCAAGATCATAAACAGCGATCTTATGTTCTTTCCCGTTCTTATCGAGACCATACGCTAACGAAGCAGCAGTGGGCTCATTAATAATCCTTTTAACTTCAAGCCCGGCTATTTTACCAGCATCTTTAGTAGCTTGTCTCTGAGAATCGTTAAAATAAGCGGGCACAGTTATAACAGCCTCTTTAACTTCTTCTCCTAAATACGATTCAGCATCAGTTTTAAGTTTCTGTAGTACCATAGCAGATATCTCTGGTGGTTGGTACTCCTTTTTAGCTAGTTCAATCACAGCTTCACCTTTCTTACCGTTTTTGACTAAATACGGTAGTTTAGAAACATCATTTTTAACCTCACTGTATTTGTGACCTATTAGTCTTTTAGCAGAAAAAATAGTATCTTTAGGATTAGTTACAGCTTGTCTTTTAGCTACCTGCCCAACTAATCTTTCACCATCTTTTATCGCAACAATAGAAGGTGTTGTCCTGTTACCCTCAGCATTAGGTATAACAACAGGTTTACCTCCTTCCATAACTGATACACATGAATTTGTTGTACCTAAATCGATACCTATAATTTTACCCATAGTTAATAAAAGTTAAGAATTTTATATTATAATTTTAGCACTCTCAATTATAGAGTGCTAAATCATATAAGTCAAGACTTTTTAAGTAATAAAAAAAAGGGAAGGAAAAAACCTATCCCTTTTTTTCGTATACTTCTAATACATACCACCCATACCAGGCATACCTCCACCAGCAGGCATTTGAGGTTCAGGTTTATCTTCTTTTATATCTGTTATCGCAGTTTCAGTTGTTAAGAACATAGCTGCTATAGATGCAGCATTTTGTAGTGCAGATCTTGTAACTTTAGTAGGGTCGATAATATTAGCTTCCAACAGATCTTCTATCTGATTATCTAAAGCGTTATACCCTATATTACCTTCAGTTTTTTTTATAGCTTCAACAATAACAGCACCTTCTTGTCCCGCATTTTCAGCTATCTGTTTAGCAGGATAATCTAGCGCACGTTTAACGATCTCTACACCAACTTTCTCATCTTCGTCTTTAAGATCTAAACTATCTAATGTTTTAGCGGCTCTTATTAAAGCAGTACCACCACCAGGGACAATCCCTTCTTCGACAGCTGCTCTTGTAGCAGATAAAGCATCCTCTATTCTGTGTTTTTTCTCTTTTAGTTCAACTTCTGTCGCAGCACCAACTTCAATAATAGCTACACCACCGGTAAGTTTCGCCAGTCTCTCCATCAGCTTCTCTTTATCAAACTCAGAGCTAGTATTATCTAATTCAGATTTAATTTCATTCACTCTAGCCTCGATACTCTCTTTTTGACCTTCACCGTCAATAATAGTAGTATTAGTTTTACTAGAAACAATTTTCCTTGCTTTCCCTAAATCTTCTATAGTAGTGCTTTCAAGTTTTAATCCAACCTCTTCTGAGATAACTCTACCTCCTGTAAGGATAGCGATATCTTTTAGTATAGCTTTTCTTCTATCCCCAAAAGCAGGAGCTTTGATAGCCAGAGTATTAAAAGTTCCTCTTAATTTATTGACAACTAAAGTAGCTAAAGCCTCTCCATCGATATCTTCAGCGATAATAACTAGATCTTTTTTCCCTGTTTTAGATAGATCCTCTAATAAAGGTAGTATATCTTGTATGCTACTTATTTTTTTATCTGTAATCAAAATATGAGGATTATCAAATACAGCTTCCATCCTTGCCGGATCTGTAACCATATATGGTGATATATATCCGTTATCAAACTGCATACCTTCTACAAGCTGCTTACTAAGACCCATAGTTTGACCTTCCTCAACAGTTATAACACCGTCTTTACCAACAACATCCATAACCTCAGCGATAAGATCACCTACTTTAGGATCTTGTGCAGAGATAGTAGCGACAGCAGATATCTCCTCTTTAGTAGAAATATCTTTTTTTATCTTATTTAATTCTTCAATAACTTTAGCAACAGCTGTCTCGATCCCTTTTTTTATTTGCATAGGGTTAGCTCCAGCAGTAACATTCCTTAGCCCTTCTTTTACTATAGCTGTAGCCAACACAGTAGCGGTTGTAGTACCATCACCTGCAACATCATTAGTTTTAGTTGCGACCTCTTTAACTAGTTGTGCACCCATATTTTCATAAGGGTTCTCTAATTCGATCTCTTTTGCGATAGTAACACCATCGTTAGTGATAGTAGGTGCACCAAATTTCTTATCCAGTAGAGCGTTCCTACCTTTTGGACCCATAGTAACACGTACAGCATCATAAAGTTTTTGAATACCAGCCAAAAGTTTTTGGCGTGCTTCATCCGAAAAAATAATTTGTTTAGCCATATTACAGTTTTAGTTAATTAATAAAAAAATTATTCTTCTATTATTGCGAAGATATTATCTTCATGTAGAATCTTGTATTCTACACCTTCAATTTTGATTTCATCACCACTGTATTTACCATACAAAACTTTTTGTCCTGGTTTTACCTGTGTAGGTATTATATTACCGGATTTATCAGTTTTACCTGGCCCTACAGCAACAATTTGACCTTTTTGAGGTTTTTCTTTATTGGCTGTATCAGGGATAACAATACCTGAATCTCGAACAGACTCTGCTTCAATAGGTTTGATTATCACCCTATCGAATAGAGGTTTAAGATTAATCTCTGACATAGTAAATTAAAATTAAATTATAAAATTTATTTTTTAGCACTCGAAATTATAGAGTGCTAACAAAAAATCGTCAAGATTTTTTTTAAAAAAAATATCAAACCCATCAAAATGATGTTTTTTGATGGGTGGTTAGGCTAATTCTTGTCTTCACAACGGATAATTATTTTTTTAAATAGATTTTTAAGTTCTGCAATTTCATCTTTAGTTATATTATCTAAATATCCTATATCTAGTATTTCTAGATTATGAAGATTTAATAAATATTTAATACCGTTATAAGTGATTTTATTACATTTTATTAAATTAATAACTTTAAGATTTTGGATTCTTGATAGATATAAGAGCGATTCGTCAGTAATATTAGTACAGTGATTCAATTTTATATATTCCAGACCTTCTAGATAAGATAGATACATAACCCCTGTATCTGTAATATCTTTACATACCTCAAGATCAATATATTTTAAGGTGTTTATATATGATAAATGTTGCAGACTTTTATCTGTTATTTGATTATACCCTAAATTTATACCTTCCAGACTCTCTAGGCTTGTTAAATATTGTACCCCTTTATCCGTTATAGCCTTACATCTATTAATATCTATATATTGTAAGCTTTTTATTTGTGATAGATATTCGACCCCTTTATTTGTAATATTTGAGTTCCAAGAGAGGTATATGGTTTTTAGTTCTTTTAGTAAATATAGCTTTTCTAACCCAATATCTGTTATCCTATCACAACTAATAATATTAAGAATTTCTAAATTATTTAGTGTGGATAAATATTCTATACCGGTATCTGTAATATTTTTGCATGATTCGATATTAACAAATTTTAAGTTTCTAACAGAAGATAGATACTTTAGCCCTTGATCAGTAATTTTTGTACAGTCATTGAGATTAATATTCTTCAAATTTTCTAGACCGGACAAATATTTTAGTCCTTCATCTGTTATCGTACACCCGTCAAGATTGATGATCTCCAAAGCCTTAAGATACGATAAAGTTTTTATTGTTGTATCAGTGATTAGTTCCGCGTATGTTAGATTAATATATTTTAGGTTCACCAAATCTTTTAAATATTGGGATCCACTATCATCGAGATTATTAGGGTAAGACATATCAAGACACACTAAATTTTTGAATTTGGAAATCTTTTCTAGTTTCTCATTAGAGCAGCATGAAATTTCTATACCTAATCTTTCAAATTGATTTAGTATTATGGAATATTTATCTGTATCTATATCCAATATTCCGTGCAATATAATATAAACTGTTAATCGCGGCAAATTAATGATTTTTCTTAAATCAGATTCATAAGAGGTCCTTACCAACAATTTTTCTTCTGGTAATAATCTTAACTTTTTTGTTTCAATTTGTTCTACCAAATATTCACGTGTGTAATCATTATCATTGTATTTATGGTACCATCCATCAATTTTAGGCAGTTTAACAGTTATTTTGTTGTTCCTATTAAAAAACTTTAAGTATTTTAACCACTTTAAAATATTTCTTATTATACTCATTTTATCTCCTTTATATCTATTTATATTAAAAAAAATATCTTTTAATATTAGCCTATTTGTATAAGATCAAAGAATAATATTATTCTAGATGAGATACTAGCAAAACTTTTTATGAACTACAATAAAGATAGATATTAATAATCAACCCTTATCCTAAAGATGCTTCATAATCTTATTTTTTTCACCAACTGTTTTAAGATTATCTAAGATTGTATGGTTAAATATTTTAGATTTATAAACAAGGTATTGTGTATTTAAGTATTAAATAAGTATTAAATAAGTATTAAAACCGATATTAAGAAAGATATCGGATTATGTTTTAGTTACTTTATTAGTATAATCATTTACGAATATAGATAAAGACGTAGCTATAGGTATAGAGATAATAATCCCCATAATCCCTAAGAACTGGAACCCTATAAGCATAGATATGATTATAACTATAGGGCTAAGCCCAACAGCTTTTTTCATTACAATAGGTATAAGTATATTAGCTTCGATCTGTTGTATGGTTATAAACCATATCGTTATCCAGATAAAAGGTAAAAACCCTTCATTTAAAGCGACTGGGACGATAGTTAAATAAGCTATAAAAGGACCTAGATAAGGTATCACATCAGCGATACCGGTGAGTAGAGCTAAAGTTATAGCGTATTTAATACCAAAAAATAGTAATCCTATTAATGAAAGAATAAACATTAAACTACATAAAATCAGTGTTCCATGGAACCACGCACTTATTTTTTGTTGTACGGCTTTAGATTTTTTTATGATATAAGGAGAGTATTTAGCTGGGAATAGAGACGTGAAAAATGATTTAAGCAGAGATTTCTCTATAACCATAAAGAAGATAAGGAAAACCACTATAACTAGCTTGAATATGAATGACATTATTATAGTTACAGTATCACCAACATAAGAGCCGGCTGTTATAAAAGCTTCTATAGAGCCTGTAGCGAGTTTCTGTAAATGTTCTCTGAAGTTGACTATATTGCTAGCTAGATAATTGATAAGTTCTTCTACTTTGATATTCATTAAAAATGATCTGAACCATGTGTTCCATTTATCAGGGATTAGCGCTATAGTAAACTCTTTATTGACGTATCCCATATACAATTTTTCTAAATAATCTTTTATATTAAAAGCTATCTCTTTCAGTTGTTCAGCTACAAGCGGTATAATTTGTACTACAAAAAATATTAATATAAGCAGGATAAATATATATATTAAGATCATCCCTAACCATCTTGGTATTTTGTTTTTTTCAAGTTTATCAATCATTGGATTAAATACTATCGCAAAGAAAGAAGATATAAATATTAAAACCAAAATATCTGTTACCTCGAATAAAAAATCTTTTAATAAAACTAAAGCAATTATGGTTAGAGTAGCTTTAGCTATTGTGCTGACAGATATATCTATAAAAATCCGTTCAGGTTTATCAGATTGTTTGGGGTTAGTTAAGCTCTCCTTATCTTTACTGTTTTTCTTTAAAGCTCTTATATTTAAACTAATCTTTTGGAATTTTTTACTGATATCTTTTGCAAACTTTTTTGTATTTGATAATAGATCTTTTAAATTCATATATTATTAGAAACGATATAAAGTATTGAGTTAATAATAACCCATGATAGTATAGAGACAGATAACCCTATAAGCGCATTTGTAATAGTATTTTTACCTGATTCTTTATCTTCTATAACAAAGCTTAATAAATAATTATATCCACCAATGATAACAAAAATAACTGATACAAACGATACTGTAACTATAAGTAGCTCTATTATATATTTTATATATACTAAAACATCATCTAAATTAAAAAGACCTGTTTGAAATTTTTTTATCATACAATCTGTTTGTGGTATAAGCGTAAAGAAATTGTTAAATTTACCGTCACATCTTTCCTCTTTGATCTTTTGCATCTCAGTTTTTGTGTTTTGGGATGTTGTAGCGGGTGTTTCTTTAGCAGTCTGAGCGAATGCTATATAAGGGAAAACAATGCAACAGATTATTATGATATATTTTTTCATTTTTGATATATTATTTAATGGAAACTTACCAGATAAAGATTTTTTTTTCAATTTTTTTGTGGTGTAATTGATAGCTTGTTTTTGAATCTTATAATTTTTTAACTATATAAATACTAATATAAAAAACTATTATTAATAACAAAAAAAATATATACTACTGAATGTAAGATTATTTTATAGATATGGATATAGTTTTGTATTGTATTTTGGGTGTAATAGTATTATATGGATTATATATTTTACATAAACACATAGATAGTAAGCCTAATAGAATAATGTTTGATTTAATAGAGAATTTACGGAAAGAGGTTAGAGGCGGTCTAGATAAGAACGCTGAATCATTGCAAAACAGGATAAATGAATCACTGAAAATATTCGATCAACAGTTTTTTAATATACGTAAAACTGTTGATACAAGGATCTCTGATAACACCAAACAGATAAATAAAAGGTTAGAGAACACCTCTAATATAATAAACGGTATCAAAGAAGAGTTAGGTAGGGTAAAAGAGATAGGCCCGCAAATAAAGAAACTGCACGAGGTGTTAGGCGGTCAAAAGCTAAGAGGTAGTTTTGGTGAACAAATAATGACAGACCTGATCTCACAGATAATACCTTTCTCTAATTATGAGTTCCAGTATAGGTTTAAAACAGGTGAGATAGTTGACGCGGTAATCAAAACACTAAATGGGTTGATCCCAATAGACTCTAAATTCCCTTTAGAAAATTTTTCAGCGTTGATATCATCAGCTGATGATAAATCTAAAAACGAGTGCTTAAAAAAATTTAGAAGAGATATAAAAAAACATATAAATGATATATCAAAAAAATATATCTTACCTGAAGAGGGGACCATGGATTTTGCTTTTATGTATGTACCTGCTGATTCGTTGTTTTTTGAGATAGTTGTAAACAACCCCGAATTAAATGACTACGCGCAAGATAGAAAGATATATATAGTATCGCCTAGTATGTTTTATTCAGCGTTACAGGTTATATTATTATCGTTTCAAAGCCAAAAATTTGAGAAACACGCTAAAGAAGTATTAGATATGATAAAAGGGATAAAGAAAGATTCAAAAAAATTCGGTGAAGATTTATCTGTCTTGGAACGACATATAGGTAACGCTAAAAATAAGATGGATGAAGTTTCTAGCTCGTATACTAAACTAGATACTCAGATAAATATTATCGGTGACGGTGATATAAAAAATTTAGAGTAGTTATATAGCGATATCGCCTGTATATTTTTTCGCGTTAGCTAGTTGTATAGCAGTAACCCTGTATATCATCTCAGCCACGTCGCCTCTTGTCATACCTTCAGCCGCATTAAGTGTGTTATTTGATACATCTATTAGGTTAGTCTTTTTGACATACGACGCGTAAGACGCATACCAATCATGTATCTCGACGTCTTTATAAGGTTTAGATCCGATATCGGTATCAATATTTACACCTTTAGTCTCTAGTAATATCTTTATGAATTCAGCCTTGTTAACAGTATTACCTGGTCGGAAAGATCCATCATTATACCCGCTAACTATTTTCTTCTCTGTAGCGGTAGCTAAATAAGGAGCGTACCAAGCGTCTTTTCTCGTGTCAGAATAACTAATATCTTTATTTTTTGAGATATCTATATCAAGCCCGAGTAGTAAAAGTTTTAATGCTTCAGCTCTGTTAACAGGTTCATCAGGTTTGAAGCTACCGTCAGGATGCCCATCAATTATCCCGTTTTCTTTTAGATATTTTATCGCTTTATAGTTCTTATGTTTGGAGTTAACATCAGAAAATATAAACGCTATACCTGTTGATCTTAACATATTACTAGTCTCGCTTATAATACCGTTACTAACCTTAAATTGGATTTTCTCAGTATCAGGTGACGCGATGAACTCTACTTCTATCACACCATCTTCAAAATCTTTAGCTTTGAATGTGTCTTTAGTAAACGATACGTCACCTTTAGTAGCTTTTATTTTTGTGCTACCCAAGAAATTGTATTTAGGGGTGATATTATCGTCTTCGTCTATGAGCTTAATTTTAAGTGTTTCTTTTACGCCAGGATTAAATTTAGGTGCTGTCTCTATCTCGTAATCTATAGCAGGTTTAATCTCTGTAACAAAAGATATATAAAATATCTCTTTACCTATCTCGATTTTAACTTTTTCTTCTACTTTAGATTTATAGTTAATAGTCGCAACACCGTTTTTGAAATCTTTTGCGGTAAGGATAGAGGTACTTATCCTTCCTTCACCGTTTGCCTTTACTTCTATAGGTAGCTCAGGTTTAAAATTTGTAATAATATTATTATCTTTATCTTTTACAGTGATATATATTTTAGCGTTATCATTAATATAGTTATACTCGTCGCCTGATATACTCAGTTTATAATCTGAATGATATTCGTTATTCTCGTTATTCTGGTTATTCTCGTTATTCTGGTTATTCTCGTTATTCTGGTTATTCTCGTTATTCTGGTTATTCTCATTATTCTGGTTATTCTCATTATTCTGGTTATTCTCATTATTCTGGTTATTCTCATTATTCTGGTTATTCTCATTGTTCTGGTTATTCTGGTTATTCTCGTTACTTGAAGAATCTTTCTCTTTTATATCTAAGGTTATTTCACCTCTAATACTATCATCTTTTATTTTTATTGTGACTCTACCTTCTTTGCTATCTTTAAATTCTAATTTAGCTTTACCTTTAATAAATTTTAAATCTTTATCAAATACACTTGTTTTGGATGAACTGTTTATAGAGAAACTAGAAGAAGGTTTATAAGATGATACTATATTACCTTTATCGTCTATCCTCCAAACTTCTATAACCACAGACTCGTTAGTATATATCTGTTTAATACTAGTGTTTAATGCGAACTCTCCTGTATCATCAGCTGAATTGTTATCGTTGTTATTAGATGAATTATTCCCATTATTACTAGAAGAGTAACTAAGATAAGCCTGAACGTATTTTAAAGGGTTAATAGTCATATCTCTCCCTTTATCAATATTTAACGCATTATTAATAGCATCAACAAATGAGTATCCGGCAGAAGACGCTTCCGCACTAGTAAAAGGCCAATAAGGGTGCCATAAAGATTTTTCTCTATCTATTTGGAAATGTAGATGAGGGTAGTAGCGGTCCCTGTGTCACCAACTTCGCCGATTTTTTCTCCTTTCTTGATGATATCTCCTTTATTTACTAGTGTTTTACTTAAATGACTATACGATGAATACAGATTAGTTTTACTAGACGACTGAGGGTAATCAGGTACATCAGGGTGTTTAATAACAATATAATGACCGAACCCTGTAGTTTTATGTTGTACATCAGTCACTATACCGTTAGCGATAGCATAAACTGGTGTCCCTTTAGGTACTCTAATATCAACAGCAGGATGACTGCCGTTCTCTTCTATACCATCCATCTCATAATTACCTAAATACACTACGGAGTAAGTAAGTTTAGAGATCCTGATCTTATCGTCTTTTGAGTCACCCCATTTTAGTGATGAGACAGGTGTTTTAAGTACAGAGGTTTCGTATTTAGGGATCTCGATAAGTTTATTAGAAGGTATACTAGAAAACAATGTTACATGGTTATCTCCGCCCCAGGTTAACCAATTAGGGACTTTCTTTATAGGATAAGTTGTACCGTCAAATTTGATTTGTTGGCTCATTATATTAGCTCCAAAAAAATTACCAAGTTCTCCTATAAATAGCATTATACAAGAAAAAGTAATTGTCAAGATACATAATAATATATGTTTTTTAAATAATTTTTTCATTTTTATTTTTCATTTTTATCTTATTATTATACTATTTTTTTTTATTAAACACAACTACAAAATAATATTTATTAGTTTATAATTACTTTAGATATTTTTTAATATACTTAAAAAGATGATAAAACTTATAACAAGTTCTGATGACCAAACAGAGATCCTGGGCGTAAAATTTGGTGAACGGATAACTAAAAATATACAAGTATTAATGTTTGGTAATTTGGGCGCAGGTAAGACACAGTTTATAAAAGGGGTATGTAAAGGGTTAGGTATCGATGAGATAATCAAAAGCCCTACTTATACATTGATGCAAAAATATAGATCGGT